>CAVTYV010000004.1:0-835814 GCA_963739065.1 uncultured Actinomycetes bacterium | reverse complement strand
CCAAGGCGCCGAGGGCGCCCGCGAGTCGGGCTCGTGCCGGTAGTCGTGGAGCGCGAGATTCTCGGCGAGGCTGAAGTCGAGGACGAGCCCGCGTATCTGGCGATCCTCCGGGATGTGGCCGACGCCGGCATCGAGGCACTCGCGCGCGGCCGCGGAGGTGATTTCCTTTCCGGCGACGAGGTCCGGCCACTCTCGGCCTTGCGCAAACCGGTGATGGCGTCGATCAGCTCGCTCTGCCCGTTTCCGTCGACGCCCGCGAGCCCGACGATCTCGCCTCCATGGACCTCGAACGAGATTCCGCGGACGGTTTCCAGCCCGCGCTCGTCGAGGACGTGCAGGTCGTCGACCTCGAGAAGCGTCTCCTTGGGCTCCGCGGGTGTCTTGTCCACGCGGAGGAGCACCTCGCGGCCGACCATGAGCCGGGCAAGGCCTTCCTCGGTGGCGCCCGCCCGCGGAACGGTCTCGATCGTCTTGCCACGGCGCAGCACCGTGATCCGCTCCGCCACCTCGAGCACCTCGTTCAGCTTGTGGCTGATGAAGATGATCGACTTCCCCTCGGCCTTCAGCGACTCGAGGATCTCGAAGAGCTCCTGCGCCTCCTGGGGGGTCAGCACCGCGGTGGGCTCGTCGAGGATGAGGATCTCCGCGCCTCGATACAGCGCCTTGAGGATCTCGACCCGCTGCTGCATGCCGACGGAGATCGACTCCACGCGGGCCTCGGGTCGTACGGCGAGGCCGAACTGCTGCGAGATCTTCTGGACGCGCTCCTCGGCCTCGTCGATGTCGATGAACGGCCCCGTATGCGGCTCGGCATGAAGGACGATGTTCTCCGCCACCGTCATCACCGGGATGAGCATGAAGTGCTGATGAACCATCCCGATCCCCAGGTCGATCGCCTCGCGCGGCGAATGGATGCGGACGCTCTTTCCGCGGAGGCGGATCTCGCCCTCGTCCGGGTGGTAGAGCCCGTAGAGGATGTTCATCAGGGTCGATTTGCCGGCGCCGTTCTCGCCGAGGAGCGCGTGAACCTCACCGCTGGCGAGCTCGAAGTCGACGTGGTCGTTGGCGACAACCCCAGGGAAGCGCTTGGTGATGCCCTTCAGCTCGAGGAGGGGGGCGTCGGCCATATTCCGGGGGGAGTGTAAAGGGGGCGGACGGGACGCCCGCCCCCTTACGTGCTTGTACTACAGCGTGTCCGGGATCTGGAGTGAGCCGTCCAGGATCTGCTGCTTGAGCTGGTCGACCTGGTCGAGGACGTCCTGCGGGACGTCGGGGCTCACGGTGCCGAGCGCGACGCCGTCTTCGGCGAGACCGAAGGTGGTGATGTCACCGCCGATCGCTTCGCCCTTCTGTACCGCCTCGATCGTCTTGAACACGGCCACGTCGACGCGCTTGACCGCGCTCGTGAGGATGTGGGCGCCGAGGAACGACTGGTCGGCGTCCACGCCGATGCCCCAGACGCTCTTCTGCTTCGCCGCGTCCAGCGCGCCGAGGCCGCAGCCGCCGGCAACCTGGAAGACGACGTCAGAGCCCTTGGCGATCTGGTCGAGAGCGATCTCCTTGCACTTCGCCTGGTCGACGAAGTCCTGCGAGTAGGAGCCGGACACCTTGATATCCGGGTTCACCTTCTTGGCGCAGAACTGGTAGCCGGCGATGAACCGATCCACGGGCGGGATCTGCTGGCCGCCGACCCACGTGATGTTGTTGCTCTTCGTCGTCAGGCCGGCAACCGCGCCGACGAGACAGCCCGCTTCCTGCTCCTTGAAGAGCAGACCCTGTGCGTTGTCGAGAGGCGGGTCGAATGCGGAGTCGACGATTGCGAAGGTCGAATCCGGATACGCCGTTGCCGCCTGAGTCGTCGCGTCCGTCATGAGGAACCCGACGGAGATGATGAGGTCGTAGCCTTGATCGCCGAACTCAGAGAGGTTCGGGATGTAGTCGGCGTCCGACTTCGACTCGAGCACGCGGCCTTCGACGCCCAGCTGCGCCTTGGCGTCCTCGAGGCCCTTGTTGGCCAGTGAGTTGAACCCGCGGTCGTTGAGGCCGCCGATGTCGGTGACCAGTCCGACCTTGATGGCTTCACCGCCACCGCTCGTTTCGGTCGCGCCGCCTCCACCCCCGGTCGTCGCCGCCTCGTCGTCGCCGCCGCAGCCGGCTACCGCGAGCATGAGCACCGCAAGAATGGTCACGAGCCACGGCCACTTGTGCTTCCCGTTCACGGAACCTCCCTTGTCGCCCTGATCCCAGCCTGGAATCGCAGGATGCTACCGCGTCCTGGGACCCGAAATCTAGGACGGGGTTACGGGAAGTTCGTTAGGAGGGATCCGATGTGACCACGCGCGAGAGCTCGGCCTCGCCCACGAGCACGCGGCGCGGCTTGGAGCCCTCGTAGCCGGAAATGATCCCGCGGCGCTCCAGCATGTCGATGAGGCGCCCGGCGCGGGTGTAGCCGACGCGCAGTCGTCGCTGGATGAGGGAGACGGACGCCGTCTGGGTCTGGACGACCACCTCGATGGCCTTGTCGAGGAGCGGATCCTCGTCGGGGTCGAAATCCTCGTCCTCTCCCCCGCTCTCGCGCACGCTCGGCGCCTCGAGCAGGGACTCGTCGAGCTCCTGGCCTCGCTGCGCGCGGCACTGCTCGACGATCAGCGCGATCTCCTCCTCGCTGACGTACGCGCCCTGCACGCGCTGGAGGCGCGAGGTGCCGAGCGGCTTGAAGAGCATGTCGCCCTGGCCGAGGAGGCTCTCCGCGCCGGAGGTGTCGAGGATGACGCGGCTGTCCGTCTGGCTCGAAACCGCGAAGGCGATCCGCGAGGGAACGTTCGCCTTGATCATCCCGGTGATGACATCGACCGACGGCCGCTGCGTCGCGAGGACGAGGTGGATTCCGACCGCGCGTGACTTCTGCGCCAGCCGGATGACCGCGTCCTCCACCTCCTGCGGCGAGACCATCATCATGTCGGCGAGCTCGTCGATGACGATCAGGAGGTGCGGCAGCGGCTGCTCGCCGCGCCCGATGAGCACCTTGTTCAGCTCGACGAGGTTGCGGGCGCGCGCCAGGCTCATGCGCTCATATCGGTGTTCCATCTCCGTGAGGACGTTCGTCAGCACGGCCGAGGCCGCCTTCGGGCTGGAGACGACTTGCGTCAACAGATGGGGGATCGACTCATAGAGGCCGAGCTCGACTCGCTTGGGGTCGACGAGGATCATGCGCACCTCGTCCGGAGTGGCCCGCAGGAGGATCGAGCAGAGCATCGTGTTGATGCAGCCCGACTTTCCCGAGCCGGTCGTACCGGCGATCAGGATGTGGGGCATGCGTGCCAGGTCGGCCCACACCGAGGCTCCAGAGATGTCCTTGCCGAGCCAGACGGAGAGTGGGCTCGCCTGCGCGGGGATCTCTTCGTAGATGTCGCCGAGCGTGACGACGTTCGGAGCGAGGTTGGGAACCTCGACGCCGACCGCCTGCTTGCCCGGGATGGGCGCCAGGATTCGGATCTCCGTCGTCGCGAGCGCGTACGCGAGGTCGTCCTTCAGGGCGGCGACCTTGCCCACCTTCGTGCCGGGCGCGAGCTGTAGCTCATACCGCGTCACGCGCGGGCCGACGACCTGGCCCGTGATGTTCGCTTCGATCCCGAAATTCGCGAGGGCCTGGACGAGGGAGTCCGCTGTGCGCTCGATCGCCTTCTCAGGTTGTCCCTTCTTGTCTTGCTTGGAGCGGCGCAGGACGCTCGAGTCCGGAAGGCGGTAGCCCGCGTGCTCGGTGGATGCCGGGTCGAACAGGCTCGGCTCCGGCTGCTCGGGGAGCTGCGGCTCCTCGAGCTCCTCCAGCTGGTGCACGAGCACCGGCGGCGGTGCCGGCGACTCGTTCACGATGTCCGGATAGACGATCTCGCCGTCCACCGGAGGCTCGTCCGGCTGGGTCGGGGGCTCGTCGTCGAGCGGAACGCGCACCCACTCGACGGTCTTCTTGGCCGTGTGCCGGGCGGCATGCGCAGAGCGGCGGAGAAGTGCGCCGAGAGAGGCGCCCGTCAGAAGGAGCAGGCCGGCGATGAGCGCAAAGAAGCCGAGAATCGTGGTGCCCGTGTCCCCGAGCAAACGACCCAGGAGAAGATCGAGCGCCTCGCCGGTCGCTCCCCCGCGCTCGGCGCCCAGGATCGTCATGAGGCCGAGAGACGTGACGACGAGCCCCGTCCGGAAGGGCCGAACGGAGACGAGGGACGAGCGCCCCACCATGAGACCGCCGACGACGATCAGGACGAGCGGGACGACCACGCGGGCCTCGCCGAAGAGACCGTCGAGGCCGGAAACGATCTTCTCTCCCACGAGCCCCGAGTCCCAACCAACCCAGAGCGGGATGGCGAGGAACGCGCCGACGAAGGCCAGGGTGAGGCCGACGAGCTCGGGGTGCTGGTGAGAGCTACGCCGGCGCGCCTGTTTCTTCCTGCGAACGCGCGCAGGAGACTTCGGGCGCAGGTGCTTGGGACGCTTCCGGGGCGCCATGGGAGGGCTTTCGGCGGAACGACTGTCCCTCCTGCTTCGTATCTTGGGCTGAGATGCGCCGCTGGACGACACCACTGATCGTCGTCGGCATCCTCGCCGTGGGAGTGGTCGCCGTCGCGGATGCGCTCCGCGGGGACGGCGAGCCGAAGGCGGCGGCCGAGTCGCCGACGATCACGCGGCCCGCGCCGCCGACCTTACGGGAGGTCCTCCGACGGGAAGCCGTCACCGGCTTCGTCCTCTACAGCGACGACCAGTGCCGCCTGCACTCCTTGCTCCTGCCGAGCCTCGTGGACGACGTCGTCCGCCGAGAGAACGGGAGCGATTTCAGACAGTGCCGCTTCACGAGCGCCGGGGGACGGATCCTCGAGGAGGGCGACCGGATGAGTCCCGACCGGACGCTCGTCGCGACCTGCCAGGGCGGCCGCGTAGTCGTCCGGGAGGCTGAGAGCGGCGCTCAGCGCCGAAGCTACCGCGGTTGTCCGCCCGCCTGGCGGCCCGACGGCCGCCTCATGTATCCGCAGGGCGACCGGATCATCGAGGACGGTCGCGTGCTCTTCACCAGCCAGGAGCTCCGTGCTGCGGCGAGGTCACATCCCAATCTCGAAGGCTTCTCCGGCCGGATCTTCGTCCACGCCACGGACTTGGCATGGCTCGACGAAGAGCGTCTGATCGTCTCGCTGGAAGCGCGCGTTCCCGGCGTGGAGCCGCAGTTCCTCACCGCGCTGTTCCTCGGCAAGGCGCTCGTCGGTGCCGCCAGCCGCTTCGGACAGGTCTCGGGCAGCTGGGTCGTGAGCCCCGCAGGGTCGTTTGCCGCCTCCGAGGACGGGAGCATCGTCGCGCGTGACGGGGACTTCACCGAGCCTCCGGCCAACCTCCCCACGGGACATGCCGTTGCCTTTTCGCCCGACGAGCGGTGGCTGGCGTACGTCACCAACGCGAGCATCTACTTGATCGGCACGCCCCGGAACACCGCGCCGGGGCGGATCATCCGCCTGCCGATCGCCGCTCAGGACCTCACCTGGGAGCCCGCCGGAGTGACTACGGGTACGACGACAGCCGCTCGATGAGGAAGTCGATGAAGGCGGGGCCGTCGACGTCGACGCCGACGTGGGCGTTCGGCTCGTTCCCGGTGCGCTTCCAGAGATCGACGTAGGTGCGGCCGCGGGCGGGCTCCGGCCCGATGTCCACCTGCACGTGGCGGAACTCGGTCGTCAGGAAGCTGTCGCGAATGACGTGCGCGACCGCGAGGGCGTCGTGCACCGGGGAGCCTTCCCAGCCGTACATCCTCATGTGATGCCCGTGGTAGAAGTCGTAGAGCTGGGAGACGAGCACCCCGACGCTTCCGGCTGCACGTAGCTCGTCGACCTTTGCCGGATAGAGCAGGGCCTTGTGTGTGACGTCGAGCCCGACCATCGTCACGTCGGCGCCGCACGTGAAAACGCGATGCGCCGCCTCCGGGTCGGCCCAGATGTTGAACTCGGCGGCCGGGGTGACGTTGCCCTCGGCGATGGCGCCGCCCATGAGGACGATCCGCCCGATCCGCTCGTCGATCCCCGGGTACTTGGCAAGGAGAAGACCGATGTTCGTCAGCGGCCCGACGGGGACGACGACCACGTCGTCGTGCTCGCGCAGCTGCTCCGCGAGGAAGTCGACGGCGTGGCCCGCGGCCGGCTGGGTCTTCGGATCCGGGAGATCGGGCCCGTCGAGCCCTGACTCGCCGTGGACGTAGGCGGCCGACCACTGCTCCCGCACGAGCGGGCGCTCGGCGCCGACATGCACGGGCACGTCGGTCCGGTCGATGAATTCGAGGATCTTGAGCGCGTTCGCGGTCGTCTTGTCGAGCGTCTGGTTGCCCGCGACCGACGTCACGCCGAGCACCTCCAGCTCGGGCGAGGCGAGCGCCAGCAGGAGCGCGATCGCGTCGTCGTGACCCGGATCCGTGTCGAAAAGGACCTTCGCCGCCATCAGGCGCCCAGTATCGCGTCCACCTCGCCCGTCGTGGGCAGGGAAGGCTGCGCTCCCGGCCGCGAAGCAGCGAGGGCGCCAGCCGCGCACGCCCGGTCGAGAGCCTGCTGGCGGTCACGGCCTTCGAGCAGGGAAACGACGAGACAGGCCGTAAAAGCGTCGCCCGCGGCCGTCCCGTCGACGGCATTCACCTTGGGCGGATGCGCGCGCGCGACCTCCTCGCCGTCGTCCAGCAGCACCGCGCCCTCGGCGCCAAGTGTGAGCGCAAAGAGGGAGCCGAGAGGGCTCGAGCCGAGCGCGTCCAGCTCGAACGAATTGGCGACGATGAGGTCGGCACGCTGGAGGATCTCCTCCGAGACCTCGCGCGCCGGAGCGGCGTTGAGGCAGAAGAACGCGTCGGTCTGGCCGGCCGCAGCGAGGATCGCCTCGTCGGAGATCTCGAGCTGGCAGAGAAGCGCGTCCGGCTCGCCGACCTCGAAGCCTTTGAGAGATCGATTCGCTCCCGAGACGACGATGATGTGGTTCTCGCCGGAGAGGTCGACCGCGATCAGCGCGATTCCGGTCGGCTCGTCGTCGTCGACCTGAAGGCTGAGCTCGACACCCGCTTCTCGAAGATCCCGGGTTGAGAGGTCGGCGTGGTCGTCGCGTCCGACGCGACCCACGAAGCGAACGTCTGCGCCGAGCCGGGCCGCGGCGACGGCCTGATTGGCACCCTTACCGCCCGGGACGCGCTCGAACTCCAGGGCGGTGCGTGTCTCCCCCGGCCGCGGCAGGTACTCGCAGAGCGCGACGAGGTCGAGGTTGATGCTGCCTACAACCGAGACGCTAGGCGGCAAGCGCGCGCAGGTCCTCGACGGCCCCGTTCAGCAGGTTCTCGCGGAGGTCGAAGAGTCCGGCCCAGAGGGAGGAGCGGTCTGGCACGGACGCGAGGCGGACGGAGGCCGTGAGCCCTTCGAGGGCCCGCACGAGCACAGCCAGCTCGAGGTAGGCGTGTGCGACCCGCGCGGGCGGGGCGCCGACCCCGGCCCGCTTGAGCACGGCTTCCCACTCGACGACCTCGCCGGCGCCCGGCTCCCCGTACCACGAGCGCCCGGCAGCGTCCTCGGCCTGCAGCTCGAGGAGGAAGCGACCCAGCGGCCGCTCGAGGCCGCTGAGAGCGGTCTCGGCGCGCTCGGCTGCCCTGCGGAGGGCGGCCTCGCGCTGAGGCGCAGTGCAGGGCTCCGGTTCGCCCTTCGCCCAGCGCTCGAGCAGCCGGCAGAACGCGAGCGCCGCGACCTCGCTCGCCGTCAAGGAGCGGATCAGCTTGTTGGCGGTCCCGTCGGACACGCCGTAGGAGCGCATCAGGGTCGTCCAGCTCTGGCCGTTCGAAGTGATCATCTCTTCTAGTACTACACCAAGTTCCCGCAGCGCGTACCGTTCATCGGAGTGAGCCTGTACGACCGCGTCTCGGATCTCTCGCTGGAGATCGAGGACTACGAGCTCGAGCCGCTCGAGCAGCCGATTTCCGCTGAATTCACGCGAAAGACAACCGTGATCCGCCTGCTCGGAGGAGGCGAGGAAGGGATCGGCGAGGACGTGACTTACTCCGTCCCGGACCAGGAAGCGTTCCAGCGCGAGGGCACGAGTCTCCCGCTCGCCGGGTCACACACTCTCGACTCTTTCTCGCAGCTCTTGGAGCGCCTGGGCCTCTGGCCGGCCGGCCCATCGCTCGAGCAGTTCCGGCCCTACAGGCAGTGGGCGTTCGAGAGCGCCGCGCTCGACCTCGCGCTCCGCCAGGGAGGCACCTCACTCCACGAGGCAATCGGGCTCGAGCCCCTCCCGGTGAGCTTCGTCTCCTCGATGCGCCTCGGGGAGCCCGCTACGGTCGATCCCGTCCGGCGTTGGCTCGATGCCTACCCAAAGCTCCGCTTGAAACTCGACCCCACGTCCACGTGGGACGACTCCATCGTGACCGCCCTCGTCGCGACGAATGCCGTCGACACGCTCGACCTCAAGGGCGCCTACAAAGGAACGCCGGTCGACCAGGACGCCGACCCGACCCTCTACGCGCGGATCGCGATCGCCTTCCCCCAGGCGTGGATCGAAGACCCGGAGCTGACGGCCGAGACGGACCCGATCCTCGAGCCCCACCGCTCCCGCATCACCTGGGATGCACCGATTCACTCCGTCCTGGACATCGAGAGCCTCCCGTTTCCACCGCGGACGCTCAACTTCAAGCCGTCCCGCTTCGGAAGCGTTCGCTCGCTGCTCGAGGGGTACGAGTACTGCGCGGACAAGGGCATCGCGATCTACGGCGGCGGCCAGTTCGAGCTCGGGCCCGGGCGCGGTCAGATCCAGTATCTCGCGTCGCTCTTCCACCCGGATACCCCGAACGACGTCGCACCGCGGGCCTACAACAACGCCGCTCCCGCGCCCGGGCTGCCGACGAGCCCGCTCCAACCAGCTCTGAGCGAGACCGGCTTCCGCTGGGACGGGGCCTAGACTTCTAGGACGACGGGGAGAATCATCGGGCGCCGGCCGGTGCGCTCGCGGATGAGCGATCCGACTGCGTCGTGGATGTGCTCCTGCAGGAGCTTGAGCTCGGTCACGTCCTGGGCGAGCAGCTCCGTCAGCGTGCGCTCGGCCTCGTCACGCGCCTCGTCGAGGAGCGGCCCCGGCTCGGCGAACCCGCGCGCGATCACCTCGGGCGCGGTGATCTCACGGCCATTCTGCGACCCTACGGTGACGACCACGATCAGCACGCCGTCCTCGGAGAGGTGCCGGCGGTCTCTGAGCGCCACGTCCTTGACGTCCCCGACTCCCATGCCGTCGACGAAGGTCTGACCCGTCTCCACGGAGTCGACGATGCGCGCGCGCCCCTCCGCGAGCTCGACGACGGAGCCGTTCTCCGCGAGGACGATGTGCTCGCCGTCGATCCCTGCGTCGGTCGCCAGGCGGCCGTGCGCCGCAAGCATCCGGAACTCTCCGTGAATCGGCATGACGTTGCGCGGGCGGAGCACAGCGAGGATCGTGCGCAGCTCCTCGGCATGGCCGTGGCCTGAGACGTGCACCGGCGCGATCTCCTGGTGCAGCACCTCTGCCCCGGAACGCGCCAGACGATTGATCGTGTCGTGCACACGCAGCTCGTTTCCCGGCACGGGCTTCGCCGAGATGATCACCGTGTCGCCTTCCTCGACCTGCACGAACGGGTGGTCGTGGTAGGCCATGCGCGTGAGCGCCGACATCGGCTCGCCCTGGCTCCCCGTGCAGAGGATCATTGTCTCGTCGGGAGCAAGCTCGGGCAGCACGTCCGGCTTGACCAGGATGTCCTCCGGCACGTCCAGGTAGCCCAGATTGCGCGCGATGTTGACGTTCTTGCGGAGAGAGCGGCCGATCAGGCACACGTTCCGGCCGTCCTCGACGGCGACGTCGATCGCCTGCTGAACGCGGTGAACGTTCGAGGCGAAGGAGGCGATGAGGATGCGCCCGTTCCGCTGCGGGATGATCTGGCGGAAGACCTCGCCAACGGTTCGCTCCGACTGCGTGACCCCAGGGCGCTCGGCGTTCGTCGAGTCCCCGAGGAGGACGTCCACGCCCCGGTTGCCGAGGTCGGCCAACTTGCCGAGATCCGTCCGGAAGCCGTCCACCGGTGTGTGGTCGATCTTGTAGTCGCCGGTATGCACGAGACGTCCGCCCGGGGTCTCGAGCACGACCGCCACCGCGTCGGGGATCGAGTGCGCCATGCGCACGAACTCGGCCGTGTAGGGCCCGACCTGGACGGGATCGCCGTCCGGGTCGATCTCGACCAGCTCGCTCGCCCTCAGGAGGCCGTGCTCGTCGAGCTTGGACTGGATAAGCCCCAGCGTGAGGCGAGTGGCCCAGACCTCCGGCACGCGCACCTCGCGGAGGAGGAACGGCAATGAGCCCGTGTGGTCCTCGTGGCCGTGCGTGATGATGACGGCGCGGATCTCGCTCTCGTGGTCGCGCAGGTACGAGAAGTCCGGGAGCACCAGATCGACGCCCAGATGTTCGTCGCGCGGGAAGGCGAGCCCGGCGTCGATGACGACGATTCCCTCGTCGGACTCGACGACCATCATGTTCTTGCCGACCTCGCCGAGGCCGCCGAGCGGTATCAAGCGCGTGGATCCGGCCATTCGGAGCAGTGTAGTAGGGTCGGTGCGTGGCAACCGCGACGGGAGAGCGGGCGGCGATGCTCGGCGCCATCGGCAACACGCCGATCGTGCGCCTCAACCGCCTGGCCGAGCCCGAGGCAGCGGATATCTGGGTCAAGCTCGAGTCGTGCAACCCGACCGGCTCCTACAAGGATCGCATGGCGCTCGCGATGGTCGAGGGCGCCGAGCGCAGCGGTCGGCTGAGTCCCGGCCAGACGATCGTCGAATACACCGGCGGGAGCACGGGATCCTCGCTCGCCTACGTCTGCGCGCTGAAGGGCTATCCCCTCCGGATCGTGACCTCCGACGCTTTCGCGCAGGAGAAGACCCGCACGATGGAAGCGTTCGGGGCCGAGGTCGAGCTCATCCACAGCCCCGAGGGGATCACGCCGGACCTCATCCCGCGGATGATGGAGCGGGCCGCCGAGATAGTCGATGAGATCGGTGGCTATGCCACCGACCAGTTCAACAACATGGACATGGTCGAGGGGTATCGCGGCCTTGCGCGCGAGATTCTCGAACAACTCGACGGCCCACCCGACGCGTTCTGCGGCTACGTCGGCACCGCCGGCTGCTTCGTGGGCGTAACGAGAGAGCTCAGGACGGCCGCCCCCAATCTCCACCGCGTCGCAATCGAGCCGGCGGAGTCGCCCGCCCTCTCGAAGGGCGAGAGCGGCACGCATCACATCGAAGGCGGTGGGGCCGGCTTCTGGCCGCCGCTCCTCGAGCAGGACGACATCGACGAGATCGTCGCCGTGTCGGACGCCGAGGCCTTCGCCACGGCCAGGGAGGCGGCGCGCACCGATGGGATCTTCTCCGGCCCGTCCACGGGAGCGAACCTCTTCGTCGCCCGCCGGCTCGCGGAGCGGCTGGGCACCGGCAAGCGGGTCGTCACCACGCAGGTGGATTCCGGCCTGAAGTACCTGGCCGGAACGCTCTACACGGGCTGACTGGAAAGGACTCCGACCCGCTCGAGCGCGGAGCGGACGGTCGCCTTCTCGCTGTCCGTCGCCTCGACGAGCGGCAACCTGAGGCCGCCCGCCTCCAGGCCGAGCATGTTGACCGCGGCCTTGACGGGAATCGGGTTCGTCGTGACGGCGAGCGCCTCGATCACGGGCCCGAGCTCGTCGTCGATCGCGCGCGCCCCCTCGACGTCCCCCGCGTCGAAGCGCTCGATCAGCTCCTTGACGCGCGGCCCGACGACGTGCGTGTACACGAAGATCCCGCCCGTCCCTCCGAGCTCGAGGAACGGGAAAAGGAGCTCGTCGTTCCCCGCCAGCAGCTTGAGCCCGCTCTCCGAGACGATGCGCCGCGCCTGGTCCAGGTGGGGCGTCGCCTGCTTGACGTACTCGACGTTGGGGATCGCGGCGAGCTCGATCAAGAGGTCCGGATCGAGATTGATCACCACACGCTGCGGGATGTTGTAGACGACGATCGGCTTGTCGGTCACCGCCGCGATCGCCTCGTAGTGGGCGACGATGCCCTGCGGCGGCGGCTTGTTGTAGTACGGCGTGACGACGAGGAACCCGTCGACGCCGAGCTTGTGGGCGTCGCGGGTGAGGTGGACCGAGTGCGCGGTCGAGTACGTGCCCGTGTTGGCGACGACGGTCCCGCCGTTCTCGTGCGCGACCTCGACAGCCGCCGCGAAGAGCTCGAGCTTCTCCTCGTCGGTCAGGGTCGGCGCCTCTCCGGTCGTGCCGGCGACGACGACGCCGTCGGAGCCGTTCTCGAGCAGGTAGGCGCAGATCCGCCTGAACGCCTCGAGGTTGACCGCGCCGTCGTCCGAAAAGGGCGTCACGACCGCAGTGAGGACGCGACCTAGCACGGTCACATTCTACTCGGGGCCCTAGTCGAGCAGGGCGTCGAGCCCCACGGTGAGGCCGGGATCGAGCGAAGGAAGCTTCTCGAGCGCGAGCAGCACCCCCGGGACGAACGCCTCGCGCGACATCGTGTCGTGGCGGATCGTCAGCAGCTGCCCGGGGCCGCCGAAGAGCACCTCCTGATGGGCCACGAGCCCGGGAAGACGGATGGAGTGGATCGGCACGTTTCCTCCCATCGCCTCCGCGGTGGCTTTCGACGTCCCCGAAGGGGCGTCCACCTTGCGCTCGTCGTGCAGCTCGACGATCTCGGCGCTCGGCAGGTAGCGGACCGCCTCCGCGGCGAAGCGCATCATCAGGACCGCGCCGAGCGCGAAGTTCGGCGCCACGAAGCACGCCACCCCCCGCTCGCGCGCGAGGCTGTCGAATGCCTCGAGATCCTCGGAGTCGAGCCCGCTCGTCCCCACGATGCACGGGACCCCGGCATCGAGCACGCCCTCCACGTTTCCTCGCACGGCGTCAGGGAGCGTGAAATCGATCGCAGCGTCGTGGCCCGCGAAGTCCGCAAGCTCGCCTCGGCCGACCCGCGTCACGTCGTGGCCGGCCTCTTCGAGCGCCGGCCCCAGCACCTTCCCGACCTTGCCCCCCGCTCCGAGAAGAAGGATCTTCACGCTGCCGCCGCGGCCACGAGCGCCGGGCAAACCGGCTCGATGGCGGCGAGGAGCCGATCCTCCCGCGGCCCGATCGCAGCGGCCGAGAGCCCCTCGCGCGCCAGCAGGACGCCGGCGAGCTCCGCGACTCCGGAGGCCTCCACGGCCTCGATCTCCGCGAGGATGCGGTCGAGCGACATGAGCTCGCTGTCGGTGATGACGCTCTTCCCGAGCCGGCTCATGCGATTCGACGTCAGCTCCATCGAGAGCATGATCCGGCCCTTGAGATTCTGCTTGGCTCGGTCGAGCTCCTCGTCCAAGACGTCGCCGGCGGCGATGCTCGCGATCTGCTCGGCGATGATCTCGAGACAGACAGCGAGGTTCTCTTCCCGCGTCCCGACGTAGATGCCGATCTGGCCGGTGTCTGCGTACTGCGACGAG
The DNA here is from genome assembly GCA_963739065.1 of uncultured Actinomycetes bacterium. Taxonomy (GTDB): domain Bacteria; phylum Actinomycetota; class Thermoleophilia; order Gaiellales; family Gaiellaceae; genus JAIBJP01. The sequence continues at coordinate 822,290 of CAVTYV010000004.1, read as the reverse complement.
TACGAATAGACGGAATAGGCAAGACCGCGTTTCTCGCGGATCTCCTGGAAGAGCCGCGAGGAAGCCGACCCCCCGAGCACCCCGTCGAGGATCGAGGCGGCGAAGCGGCGTTTGTCGGAGCGTGAGATCCCGGGTGCGCCGAGGCACACGTGGTACTGCTCGGTGTCCTTGCGCTGGAAGCGAAGAGTCGGCGGCGGCGAGGCGATGAAGGGCGCCCGAGCGGCGGGCTTGCGCGCCGGTGGGTCACGGAGCTTCTCCTCCATCCGCTCGACGAGAGCGAGGAGCGGCTTGTGCTCGACGCTTCCGGCGGCTGCCACGACGACGTTCGCCGCTGTGTACCGCGCGCGGTGGTAGGCGCCCACGGAGCGCCGGCTGACGTTCGCGATCACCTCAGCGTTGCCGAGCACGGGACGTCCAAGCGGATGCTTCCCGAACACCGCCTGCGTGATGAGATCGTGCACGAGCTCCTGAGGGCTGTCCTCGATCATCGCGATCTCCTCGAGCACCACTTCCCGCTCGGAGTCGAGATCTGCGAGCGACGGCGCGAACACCATGTCGGTCATCACGTCCACCGCCGTCTCCACGTGCTCGTCGAGGACCCGCCCGTAGACAACGGTGTAGTCCCGCGCGGTTGCTGCGTTGAGCTCGCCGCCGAACGTGTCGAAGATCTCGGCGATGTCCTGGGCGGAGTACTTCGACGAGCCCTTGAAGAGCAGGTGCTCGAGGAAATGGGTGACGCCGGCTCGGGCCTCGTCCTCGTCCCGCGAGCCGGTCCCGATCCAGAGGCCGATCGCGGCCGAGCGCACGCCCTGCAGAGGCTCGGTGATCACCCGCGTGCCACTGTCGAGCTGCGTCAGCAGGTAGTTCTGCACGGGCGGATCGTAAGTGGTCGCGGCCGTGGATACATTCCTGACCCGCCCGCGAAAACCGAGCCGGGCAAGGACGCAGAGAGGTCGCATACCGACTTTAGGTATGAGGCCGACCGAGGACGTGGCCCGGCGACGGTTTGCAGCGCGGCGAGTCGGACAACGTTGTCTGCGGTCGCGGCCACTCTCCTAGACGCTCTTGAAGGCGCGCCCGGGATCGCCGGAAGCCCGGACGAGCAGCTTCACGAGCTTGAGCGGCGGCCTCGCGAGCCCGCTAATGCCGCCGACATCCGCTACGTCGCCGCGCACGATCCGCTCCACCGCTCCCCACACGACGGGAGTGCTGGCGAGCGCGAACGTCAGGCGCGGAAAGCGGTCGAGAGCGACCTTGACGCCCCATGAGGCCCACAAATGAGTGGCGAGTCGCCTGGCCAGCCGAGGGCCGTACGCGTCGAGGCTCGTTGCACGCCCGGCCAAGACGTCGAGCGCCGCGTCGGACGCGTAGAGCGAGCTCAGGAAGCCTTCGAACATTCCGTCGCCGGAGACCGGGTCGATCAGGCCCGCGGCGTCGCCGACGACGAGCGTGCGCCCCCGCGCGAGCGTCGAGCGAGGGGACCGCAGAGGGAGGCGGTAGCCCCGAACCTCCTCCAGGTCGTCGGCGGAGACTCCATGCGCGGCGCACAGCCGCTCGAGGTGGGTGCGGAGCGCCGGCCCCTCGCTTCCCCAGCCGCCGACGCCGAAGTTCGCGTGGTCGCCCTTCGGGAAGACCCAGGCGTACCCGCCAGGGACGACGCCGAACTCCAGCACGAGCTTTCCCCGGTAGTCGGCTCTGAGGCGCTCGTTCGCCAGGTTCCCTTCGAGAGCGACGCCGACGTGCTGGTTCCCGCCGAGACCGAGCGCCTTCGCCGTCATGCCGTTGACGCCGTCGGCGCCGATGAGCAACCGGGCCTCGTGGCGTTGCCCGCCCGCCTCGACGGCGACGCCCTCCTCCCCCACCTCTACGGCAGTGACCCGCGCGTCCTCGCGAAGATCGGCTCCCACGGCGGCCGCCTGCTCGACGAGGTATGCGTCGAGCCGCTTGCGCTGTGTGAGAAAGACGAGCGGGACGCCGTCCCCGCGCTCGAACGTCCGGCCGTACCTGAGGCGGAGGTCCACCTTCGTGGCCACTTCCTCGACGACCGGGTCGATGGAGAAGGGCAGGAGACGGGCGGCGCGCTCGGTGATCCCGCCGCCGCACGGCTTGTCCCGCGGGAAACGGGCGCGGTCGAGGAGCAGGACGTCCTTTCCGGCAGCTGCCAAGCGGTGGGCGGCGGTCGAGCCCGAGGGCCCGGCCCCGACGACGATCGCGTCGTAGCGCCTCACCCCTCTATTGTGACCACTTAGATGCGCGCGCGACCCTGGCTCTTCTCCGCCTTCGTCGTCGCGTTCTTCCTTGCCGTGTTCCGGATCGACGTGGCCGTCGGCCTCGGCGGGCAGCTCGTTCTCGGGCTGGTCGCGTGGCTCGTCTTCGGCGCCGCGCTGCTCCCGCTGACGCCCGAGGGCCGCGTGCGAGCGCTACTCGTGGTCGCGGTGGCGACGTGCATGGAGGTGATCGGGTCGATCATCTGGGGCGTCTACACCTATCGCCTCGGGAACCTGCCGCTCTTCGTGCCTCCTGGCCACGGCCTCGTCTACCTCACGGGGCTCAGCCTCACGCAGACGAACCTCGTCCTGCGCCACCAGCGCACGTTCATCACGGGCGTTGCCGCGATTGCGCTGGGCTGGGCGGTTGCGGGGTTGACGGTTCTCCCGCGCACCGACGCGAGCGGCGCGCTCGGGATGGCCGTCTTCCTCCTCTTCCTCTGGCGCGGACGGGCGCGCGTGCTCTACGGCGCCGTGTTTCTCGTCGTCGCCGTGCTCGAGATCTCAGGGACCGCGATCGGGGTGTGGGCCTGGAAGGACGTCGTGCCGGGTATCCAGCTTCCCTCAGGCAACCCGCCGAGCGGAGCCGCCAGTGGCTATGTCCTCTTCGACATCGTCGCCATCGCGGTGACGGCGCGCCTGTTCCAGCTCTGGCAGGCGCGCCAACGAGGGGGGCAAGCCCCCCTCGTCCACCCGCCGCTCGAGTCCTAGCTCTCGCGCCTAGGGCCGCGGTCGCGCGAGCCGCGGTCGCGCCCGCCTCGGCGCTCGCCCCCTCTGGGGCGCTCCTCGCGCTCACGCGGCGGAGCCGACTTGGCCCGCTCGATCAGCTCTTCGGGCTGGACGAGCGAGCCGTTCTCGTGCTTGGCGACGAGCTTGAGGCCGATCCGGCCGCGGGCCTTGTCCACCTCGGCCACCTTGACGTCGAGCACGTCGCCCCGGGAGATCACGTCCTCGATGTGCGCGACGCGTCCCGGCCCCACGTTCGACACGTGGAGGAGCCCGTCGGTGCCCTTCTTCAGCTCGACGAAAGCGCCGAAGTCGGTCGTCTTCACGACCTTGCCGGTGTACTCGTCACCGACCTCGGGCTCCTTCGTCAGAGCCTGGATCGCCGCGACGGCAGCCTCTGCCTTCGGGCCGTCGACGGCATAGATGAGGATCGTGCCGTCCTCCTCGATGTCGATCTGCACCTCGTAGTCGGCTTCGAGCGCGCGAATGGTCTCGCCGCCCTTCCCGATGACGAGGCCGATCTGCTCGGGATCGATCTTGACCGTGGTGATCCGCGGAGCGTTCGGCGAGAGCTCCGTGCGGGACTCGGGCAGGGCCTCGGCCATGCGGTCGAGGATGAACTCCCGCGCCCGCTTCGCCTGCTCCAGCGCACTCCGCATGATCTCCTGCGTGACGCCGGTGATCTTGATGTCCATCTGGAGCGCGGTGACTCCGTCGCGCGACCCGGCCACCTTGAAGTCCATGTCGCCGAGGTGGTCCTCGGCGCCCTGGATGTCGGTGAGGATCACGTAGTCGTCACCCTCCTTGACGAGGCCCATGGCGATGCCGCCGACGGGCGCCTTGATCGGCACGCCGGCGTCCATGAGCGCGAGGGTCGAGCCGCAGACCGAGCCCATCGACGACGAGCCGTTCGACTCGAGCGTCTCGGAGACGAGACGGATGGTGTACGGGAACTCCTCGAGCGGCGGGATCATCGGCTCGAGTGCGCGCTGCGCGAGCGCGCCGTGGCCGATGTCGCGGCGCTTGGGGCCGCGCATGAAGCCTGTCTCCCCGACCGAGTAGGGCGGGAAGTTGTAGTGGTGCATGTAGCGCCGCTCCGATTCAAGGGAGAGGTCGTCGATCCGCTGGCCCTCCTTCGCTGTGCCAAGCGTGAGCAGTGTCATGATCTGCGTCTGCCCGCGCGTGAAGAGCGCCGAGCCATGCGTACGCGGCGAGACTCCAACTTCGCACTCGATCGGCCGGATCTCGTCGGTGGCGCGGCCGTCCGGGCGGCGCTTCTCGACGGCGATCTTCTTGCGGACGAGATCCTTGTAGATGGCCTCGGCCGCCTTCTTCACGAACTGCTTCGTCATCGAGTCCTTCACGATCGGGCCCTCGCCCTCGACAGTCGCCGGCCCGACCGGGAACGACAACTCGACGGTCTCGATGATCCGGTCGAACAGGAGGTGGCGTTTCGCCGACTTCAGCTGCTTCGAGTCCTGCTCGGCCTCTGTGAGCGCTCGCAGGTCGTCCTCGAACTGCTCGCGCACCGGGCCGGTGACGGCCTCGAGGCGAAGCCGCTCGAGCAAGAGGTCGAGGCTCGAGCGCACCTGCATCTCCCTGACGATGTCCTCCTCGGAGGAGTCCATCGTGATCGGCGGAGCGAGCTCGGCCGCGATCTCCTCGACGGTGGCTGCAGCGTCGCGGAGCCCATCGGAAGCGATGCCCTCGCGGATCCTCTCCGCGTAGGACTGCTCGATCTCGCTCGTCACGTCCGGATCGAGCCACTTCGGCTTGCCGACCTGCCGGCGAAGATCGTCCTGCACCTCGCAGAGCTTCTTGATCTCCGCATGAGCGAGCTCGAGCGCCTCGAGGAGCCGCTCCTCCGGAATCTCGTTGGCCCCCGCCTCGACCATCGTCAGGCCTTCGTGAGTGCCGACGACGATCAGATCGAGCTTCGTGTCCTGCAGCTCGAGCTCGGGGAGTGTCGGGTTGACGACGAACTCGTCGTCGACGAGGCCGATCCGCACTGCGCCGACAGGCCCCATGAACGGGAGCGGCGAGATCATCAGCGCCGCGGACGCCCCATTGATGCAGAGGATGTCGTACGGCGTGATCAGGTCGGCCGAAAGCGTCGTGCAGATGACCTGCACCTCGTTCGTGAAGCCCTTGGGCCAGAGCGGCCTGATCGGGCGGTCGATCATCCGGGCGGTCAGGATCGCCTTCTCCGTCGGGCGCCCCTCGCGCTTGAAGAAACCGCCGGGGATCTTGCCGGCGGCATACATCCGTTCCTCCACGTCCACGGTGAGCGGGAAGAAGTCGGCGCCTTCGCGCGCCTCCGTCCGGCCCATCGCGGTTGCGAGGACCATCGTGTCGCCCGCGCGCACGACCACCGAGCCGTCAGCCTGCTTGGCAAGCTTTCCGGTCTCGAAGGTGATCTCGTCGCGGCCGACGGCAGCCGCGACACGCGCGTTGCCGGTAACCATCGTGCTCATATGTTCCTCCTCTTTCCTTCCCGGAAGGCGGAGGCGGAGGTTTGAGGCAACACCAAGGAGGGGCTCCCTCAAACTTCCGCCGGCGGCTCCCGGCTTCGTGTCCTAGCGGCGCAGACCCAGGTCTTTGATCAGCTGGCGGTAGCCCTCCAGGTTTCTCTTTTGCAGGTAGTCGAGCAGCCGGCGGCGCCGACCGACGAGCTTGAGCAACCCGCGGCGGGAATGATGATCTTTTCCGTGCGCTCGCAAATGCTCGGTCAGCTCTGTGATTCGGCGCGAGAGCAGCGCAATCTGGACTTCGGTCGAACCGGTGTCCGCGTCGCTCTTGCCGTGCCCGGCAACGATCTCCTGCTTGGCCTCTTTGGTGAGCGCCATCGCGCCTAGGCTACCAACGCTGACGCGCCGAAGTGAGACGAAATCCTCATCGACCCGCTTCCCAGGCCAAAATTGACGAGAAAAGAGGCTCGACATGGGCTAAGGCCAGGGATCGCCGCGGGTCACCCCGCCACTGCGGATGCGGGTTTGGAGATCCTCGAGGACGGCGGGACCGCCGCCGACGCGGCGGTCGCGGCCTCGCTTGCGTCCTGCGTGGCCGAGACCGTCATGACGGGGATCGCGGGTGGCGGCTATGCGCTCTGGTGGGACGGCGAGGGCGCCCGGCTCCTGGATTTCTTCGTCTCGGCGCCGGGTCTCGGCAAGCCGAAGCAGGATGTGCAGCTGGTGGACATCGGCGTTCCGTTCGGCGACGAGCTCGTCCACTACATGGTCGGAATCGCCTCCTGCGCCGTCCCGGGAGTCCCAGCCGGGCTCCATGTGCTCTGGCAGCGTCACGGGCGCCTGCCCTGGGAGCGGCTCGTCGAGCCGGCTCTGACCCTCGCGCGACGGGGGGTCGAGATGCCGCCCGCTCAGGCAGCATGCCTCGCGATGCTCGCGCCGGTCATGACCATGCGCGAAGGGGCACGCATCTACTCGCCGGGAGGGCGGCTGCTCGAGCCCGGCGACCGGCTCGAGCAGCCGGGCCTCGCGACGATGCTCGAGCTTCTACGGGACGAGGGTGGAAGGAGCTTCTACGACGGCTCGCTCGCCGAGGCGCTCCTCGAGCTCATGTCGGAGCGCGAAGGCCTCGTCGGCCGGCAGGACCTCGTCGAGTACCAGGCCGAGTGGACCGAGGCGCTCTCGAACGACTACCTGGGCAACACCGTCGTCAGCCGCAGAGGGATCACGGCGTCGGTGGGAGACAAGCTCGCCGAGCTGCCGAGCCTGCGGGACGCTTCGCCGACCGCGAGGGCGCTGGCCCTGGCCCGCGTACTCGTCGCCCGTGCATACAGCGGTGAGGGCGAGCCGCTCGGCGACACCACCAATCTGGTCACCGCGGACGCCGACGGAAACGCGTGCGTCTTGACCACGAGCCTTGGCCTTGGCTCGGGCGACTATCTGCCCGGCCTCGACGTCCACCTGAACAGCATGCTCGGTGAGGTAGACCTGCTCGTGAACCCCGTCGTCCCGGGCCGGCGCATGGAGAGCATGATGGCGCCGACGCTGGTGCTTGCCGAGGGGCGCCCGCTGCTCGCCGCAGGCGCGGCCGGAGGGACGCGGCTACGCCCTGCTCTCGTCCAGGTCCTCGCCGGAATCCTCGACGAGGGCCTCGGCCCGCAGGAAGCGGTCGAGCGGAGCCGTCTGCACTCCACCGGGGAGCTCGTGCATGCCGAGCCAGGCTTCCCGGAAGAAGCCCTCGCCGCGCTCGAAGAGCAGTACGAGGTGCGGCGCTGGGACGCCGTGCACCACTACTTCGGTGGGGTCAGCTTGATTGCCGAAAGCGGTTTGGCTGCGGATCCTCGCCGAAGCGGAGCCGCTCGAGCTCTTCCTTGAGGCCGTCCTCGTCGAGGATCCACCCGACGTAGCTGCATTTCGGGCAGCCGGGGTTGGCCTCCGCGGTTCCTCCGCGCTCCGGTTTGTCGTACACCACCCCGCAACCGAGACAGCGGACCGATGACACGGGTGAGAGTCCCTGCATGTATTAGAGAAGACGCCTCAAAGCGGCCAAAACTTGCGTCAAATTGGCCGAACTGCTTCGCGGGCAGCGCCCACATCGGCCGCAATCTGGCGCACGAGCTCGTCCTCGCTTGCGAACGCGCGTTCGTCGCGGAGCCGCTCCCAGAGCTCGAGACGCAGGCGTTCTCCGTAGATGTCGCCCTCGAAATCGAGCAGGAACGCCTCGATCCGGCGTTCGCTGCCTCCGTAGTGCGGATTGACGCCGATGGACGCCGCAGCGCGATGACCGAGTGCCGAGCCGGCGTAGATCCCGTGTCCCGGTACGAGCACGCCTGGCTCGACGGAGATGTTGGCGGTGGGAAAGCCCAGGGTCCCCCCACGCTGGTCTCCCGTGACGACCACGCCTTCCACCTCGGCCGGACGCCCGAGCAACCCGGCCGCCCCCACCACGTCTCCCGTGCGCAAGAGCTCTCGGATCCTGGTCGAAGAGACGCCCTCGACCGGCTCGACGAGCTGGACGTCGAGACCGAGGCGTCGCAGAAGCTCGACGTCGCCCCGCCGCCCCTTCCCGAACTTGAAGTCCTCCGCCGCAACGACGATCTGCGTCCCGAGCGGCTCGAGCACCTCGCCGACGAACTCCTCCGGCTCGAGGCGGGAAAGCTCCGGTGTGAAGTCGAGCACGAGTAGATCCTCGGGCCCGATCTCCCCGATGAGCTCGATGCGGCGCTCAAGCGGCGTGATCAGCTCCACGTCGTACCCGAGGACGCGGCGCGGATGCGGGTCGAAGGTGACGACGAGCGACCGTGGGCCGGCCGTCACCGCGGCCTCGATCGCCGCTCGATGTCCTCGGTGGACGCCGTCGAAGGTGCCGATGGCGACGGCGCGCTCCGCCGGCTCGAGCTCGCTCGCCGAGCGAACGGTGATCACGCCGCCTCCTCGGGCAGGTCGCGCAGCGCCGGGATCGGGGACGGCAAGAGCCAGAGAACGCCAGCGAGGGCGGCGGCCGACGTCAGCCAGAGCGCAGGACGCAGCCCGATGGCCGATCCGAGCGCACCGCCAAAGAGGGAGCCCAGCGGCCTGATGCCCCAGTTGACGAAGTTGGTCGCCCCCGTCGTGCGCGAGCGGAGGCGGTCAGGGGTCAGAGCCGTCATGAAGGCGCTTGCGTTGATGTCGAGGATCATGACGCCAAGGCCCGAGAGGAATTCGGCGAGAAAGAGCATGGCGAGCACGCGCAGGTCGGATCCCCCTGCCGCGGGAACTAGCAGGAGCGGAAGCGGAAACAGGATCATCCCGAGGATGAACGCCGGCCCGAGTCCGATCCTTCTGCCTACGCGCCCGGCCACGATTGCGCCGGTGAGGCCGCCGAAAGCCCCAACGCCGAGCACGAGCCCAAGCGTCCCCGCGCGGATTCCGAGCTCGTTCGTCGCGTAGATGAGAAAGAGCGCCCAGAAGGCGTAGTTGAAGAAATTCAACGTCGCGGTTCCGAGGAGAGCCGGCCGAAGGATCGAGTTGCGGAAGAGAAACGCGAGGCCCTCCCGCACCTCGTCCCGAACTCGTGTCGTTCGCGGCTCGAGCGGGGGCTCGGGCGCCTCCAGGCGGCTGAGGAAGAGCGCCGAGCCGACGAACGAGAGCGCATCGGCGAGCAGCGCCGTCGGCGCGCTCAGTATCTGGACGAGCACACCGCCGACGCTCGGCCCCGCGATATACGAAAAAGAGCGGCTCCCGTGCATGAAGGAATTCGCCTCGATGTACCCGCTCACGCGCGACGACGCTCACGTAGAGCGTGCTGTACGAGATGTCGAAGAGGACCGCGAGCGTCCCGGTTGCGAACGCGACGACGTAGAGCTGCGTGAACGTCAGCGAGTCGAATGCATAGGTGAGCGGGACGCTCGCGAGCAGCCCCGCCCTGCCGATATCGGCAAGGATCATGACCTGCCGCCGTCTGGCGACCCGCTCGAGCCACACTCCCGCCGGAAGCGCAAAGAAGAGATGCGGCAGGAGCGCCGCCGCCCCGAGATAACCCATCTGGGCGGCGTCCGCATCGAGCACGAGCACAGCCGCGAGCGGAAGTGCGATGTATGTGATCTGGTCGCCGAAGAGCGAGATCGTCTGGCCGAGCCAGAACGTCCGGAAGTTCCTTTCGCGGAGCAGGCTCATCGAACCGGCAGAACAGTCTCGGGCCGCAGTGTCACGCCGTCGCCCTGCGCGACCGCGACGAGCTCTCGGCCGAGGTGGAGCGCGACAGGGCCTTCCCCGCCGCCCGGAACCCGGCGACCCTGACGCACCATGGCCACTTCCTCGTCGGTCAACTCCCGCTCGGGGAGCGCAACGAGGGCCGCCAGGGGCGCCAGGACGAGCTCCTCGTCCGCGTCCTCGACCCGGAAGGGCCCGACGGCCGTCCGCCTGATCGTCCGGCAATGGCCACCGAGCTCGTCCGCGATCGCACGCACGTAGGTCCCGCTCGAGACGTGGAGGTCGAGCTCGACGAGCGGCGGCTCGTAGCGGCGGATCCGCAGGGAGTGGACTGTCGAACGCCGTGTCGGCATCTCCACGGACACCCCCCGCCGCTGGAGCCGGTACGCCCGCTCGCCGCCGATCTTCACCGCGGACGCCTTCGGGACTACGAGTTCGATGTCTCCCTCGAGGGCCTCGATGCGCTCGCGAGACGCGATCTCCGTCTCCTCGAGGATCTCCCCCTCGCCGTCACCGGTGGTCGTGCGCAGTCCGAGCCGGATTTCGGTCTCGTAGCGCTTGTCGAGTCCCACGAGGTAGCGCGCCAGGCGCGTCGAGGGCCCCAGCAGGCAGAGGAGGAGCCCGCTCGCCTGAGGATCCAGCGTGCCGGCGTGCCCGGCCTTCGCGCCGTAGCGCGACCGGAGCTTCTTGACGATGTCGAACGAGGACGGGCCGACAGGCTTGTCGACCAGGACGAGCCCGTTGGGCGTCAACGACCGCCGGCGCCGTTGATCTGCGCGAGGTATTCGCGGCGGATGAACTCGGTGATCTCGTCCACCGAGGACTCGCTCGAGAAGCCCGCAGCCATCGTGTGGCCGCCGCCGCCGCTCTTGCGCGCGATCTCGGACACGTCGATGCCCTCGGTCGTCGTCCGCAGGCTGACCCGGCGGGTGGGTCCGTTCTGAGTAGGAGGCTCGCGGATGAGCGCCGCGATCTCGGCGCCCTCGACTGCTCGCAGGAAGTCGATGATCCCTTCCGAGTAAGGCTCCTCCGCTCCGGCCGCGTCGAAGTCCTCCCGCTCGAGGTGCGAGACGATCACGCGGCCGCCCTCGAACACCTGCGCATGCTCGAGCGCCTTGGCGATGAGCTTCAGCTTCGCGAAGGCGACGTTCTCGTAGATTCCCTGGAAGACCCGGTGCACATTCGCACCCGCCTCGACGAGCTCGGCCGCTAAACGGAGCGCTTTCGCGGTCGTGTTCGCGTACTGGAACCGCCCGGTGTCGGTGACGACGGCGATGTACAGGGCCTCCGCTATCTCGGGGGTGAGCTCGACGCCGAGCTCCGCAATGAGGTCACGCATGATCTCGCCGGTCGACGAGGCATTCGGCTCGATGTAGTTGAGCTGCCCGAATCGGGAGTTGTCGTGGTGGTGGTCGATGTCGATCACGAGCGGAGCCCGCTGCAGGACGGTCGGATCCGGGCCGAGGCGGCGCTCGTTCGCGCAGTCGACGGCGAAGAGGACGCGCTGGTCGGCGTCTGCGGGCGGCTTCCGCAGCAGGTGGTCGAGCTCCATGAAGCCGTACTCCCGCGGCAGCGGCGTGTCACCGGCGAGGTAGATGACCGTGTCCTTGCCGAGCTGGTCGAGGACGAGCTTCGAGGCGAGGAGGGAGCCGAGAGCGTCGCCGTCCGGGTTCTCGTGGGTCGTGACGAGGAACCGGTCGTGCTCGTGGATCGCTTCTGCGATCGTCCGCAGGTCAGTCTGAGTCGTGTTGGTCTGGCGCGAGCTCATCGATAAGCCGGGAGAGCCTTACGCCCCTCTCTATCGTCGGATCGTACTCGAAGGTCAATTGTGGAGTTCGCTTGAGACGAAGCTCCCGGTTCACGCGGCTCTGGAGGACGCCGTGGGAGGATTGCAAGCCGGCGAGCGCGGCGTCCCGCTTCTTCTCGGCGCCGAGCACGCTGACGTAGACCGTTGCCTGGCGAAGGTCAGGGCTCGTGTCCACTCCGGTGACGGTGACAAAGCCGATCCGCGGGTCCTTCAGCTGCCCGATGCCCTCTGAGAGAACCTCGCGGAGGGCTTCGTTCACCCGGCGCATGCGATCACTCATCGAGCGTCACGATCTCCCGCTCGACCGGCCCCAACTCGAACGCCTGACCGCCGAGAAAGCGCTCTGCGCCGTCGAGCAGCCCCACCAGCTCGTTGTGCCCGCGGGCCACGCACGCAAGCGTGAGCCGAGCCCGCTGCCACACGTCGTGGTGGTCGACCTCGGCCACCGACGCGCCGAAGCGACGCTGGAGCTGTGCCTTCATTGAGAGCAGGTCCTTCCGCTTCCCCTTGAGGGAGTGGTTCTCGGAGAAATAGAGCTCGAAAGACAGGATGCCGACGTATCCGGTGGCCATACTCGAACCATTGTGACCGCGCGCTCGTGGGTCTGGATCGGGGTCGGCGCCCTTGCAGCGGCCGGCTGGATCGTGGCGGCGGTGCTGCTCCTCCAGACGAGCGTCCCCGACCTCTCGCTCCCGAGCATCGACCCGAGCGACTACTGGAGCCAGCATGAGCTCGACCGCGCGGAGACGTTCGGCCTTTTCCTCAGCGTCCTCTACCTCCTGGGGACTCTTGCCGTCGTCGTGGCGCTCTTCGTCATGGCCGTGTGGGCTCCCGGCTTCGCTCGCAACACCGGCCTCGGGCCCGTGGGCGCCGGAATCATCGTCGGCATGATCACCCTCGTGGTCGTGTGGGCGGTGGACGTGCCTTTCCGCCTCGCCGAGCAGTGGTGGTATCGCCGGTACGACATCTCGGACGAGTCGTACCTCGCCTGGCTCTTCTCGCCGTGGCCCGAGCTCGCCTCGGCGGCCGTGCTCGGGCTCTTCCTCATTGCGGTGACGATGGCGCTTGCCCGGTGGATCGGGCGGTTCTGGTGGGTCGCCGGCGCGCCGGTCTTCATCGCACTGGCCTCGTTCTTCGCCTTCGTCTATCCGTATCTGGATCCCGCCGAGCAGCGACCGATCTCGTCCGCGCCGGAGCTCGCCGCACGGCTGCCCGACATCGAGGAGCGAACCGGAGCAGGGCCCACCGACGTCCGGATCGCGCACGTCAGCGACTACACGTCGCTCGTCAACGGGTACACGGCCGGGTTCGGGCCGACGGAGCGCGTGGTTATCTGGGACACCTTCCTGGACGGCCGCTTCACGGACGACCAGGTGACGGTCGTCATCGCGCACGAGCTCGGACATGCCGCGAGCTCCCACATCCCGAAGGGTCTCGCCTGGTACGCGCTCTTCGCATTCCCCCTGGCCTTTGCCGTCGCCGAGCTGACCCGCCGGCGAGGCGGGATGGGCGAGCCCGGGAACGTGCCTCTCGCGGCCCTGATACTCGTCATCCTGAGCTTCGGCCTGGCGCCGATCGACAACGCCATCACGCGCCGCTACGAGGCAGAGGCGGACTGGATCTCGCTCCAGGCGACCCGGGACCCGGAGTCCGCGGAGCAGCTCTTCGTCAAGTTCGTCGGGACCGACCTCGAGGACCCGACGGAATCATGGTGGGAAAAGCAGCTCTTCGGGTCTCACCCTTCGGTCGCCGAGCGGATCGCCATGACCCAGGCCTGGGAAGCCCGGAACCGCTAGCTAGCTTTCGGCAGGCTCTTCGGGCTCCGGCTCGGCGGAAGCGCCGCCGTTGCCGCTGACCTCGAGATCGGTGCGCTCGATCTCGCGTGTCTCGTAGGCCTCGAGGACGTCCCCTTCCTTGAGGTCGTTGAAGTTCTCGAGCAGGATCCCGCACTCGAAGCCCTCCTGGACTTCCCGCACGTCGTCCTTGAAGCGCTTGAGACTGGCGATCGTCGTCTCGTAGATGATCGCTCCCTCGCGCACGACGCGAATCTGCGAGTTCCTGCGAATGACGCCGCGCGTGACGTAACAGCCCGCGATGACTCCCAAACGGGATGCGCGGAAGAGCGCTCGCACCTCGGCCTCGCCGAGCGACTCCTCGACGTGCTCGGGAGCGAGCATGCCGACGAGCGCCTGCTGGATGTCCTCGGTCAGCTGGTAGATGACACGGTAGGTGCGCAGATCGACGCCCTCGCGTTCGGCGAGCGTGCGCGCCTCGGCGTTCGGCCGCACGTTGAAACCGGCGACGATGGCGTTCGAGGCGGAGGCGAGCATGACGTCGCTTTCCGTGATCCCGCCGATCCCTGTGTGGATGACGTTCACCGCCACCTCGGGATGCTTGATCTTGCCGAGCTCGCCGACGACGGCTTCGACGGAGCCCTGCACGTCGGCCTTGATGATGAGGTTGAGCTCCTGCACGCCTCCCTCACCGATGCGCGTGAAGAGCTCCTCGAGAGAAACACCCTTCTTCGCACCGCGGGCGAGCTGCTCGGCGCGTACGCGCTGCGCGCGCAACCCGGCGAGATGACGCGCCTGGCGGTCGTTCTCGACCACGTGGGCGTGCTCACCGGCAGCCGGCGGCTTGTCGAAGCCGAGAATCTCGACCGGCGTCCCCGGCCCTGCGTCCTTCACCTTCTCGCCGCGGTAGTTGTAGAGCGCCCGGACCTTGCCCCAGGCGTCCCCCGCGACGATTGCGTCACCGACGCGCAGCGTTCCACGCGCGACGAGCATGGTGGCGACGGGGCCGCGGCCGACGTCCAAACGGCTCTCGATGATCGGGCCGGAGGCCTCGGCCTTGGGGTTCGCGGTCAGCTCGAGCTCGGCATCGGCGACGAGCAGAATCCGCTCGACGAGATTGTCGAGCCCCTGATTCTCCTTGGCCGAGACGTCCGCGTACTGCGTCGTCCCGCCCCACTCCTCCGGCTGCAGCTCGTGGGCAACGAGCTCCTGCCGGACCCTCGTGGGATTGGAGTCGGGGCGATCGATCTTGTTAACGGCCACGACGATCGGAACCTCTGCCGCGCGGGCGTGGTTGATCGACTCGACCGTCTGCGGCATGACGCCGTCGTCCGCGGCCACGACGAGCACCGCAATGTCCGTCACCTTCGCCCCACGTGCGCGCAGAGCGGTGAAGGCTTCATGCCCCGGGGTATCGAGGAACGTAACGAGGCGACCGTTGTGCTTCACCTGGTACGCGCCGATGTGCTGGGTGATCCCGCCGGCCTCCGTCTCGACAACGGCGGACTCGCGAATGGCGTCGAGCAGCGTCGTCTTGCCGTGGTCGACGTGGCCCATGATCGTGACCACGGGCGGGCGCGCCACGAGATCCTCGGGCTTGTCCTCGTAGACCTCGGGCTCGAGCTCCTCCTCGTCGGCGTGCTTGATCTCGACCTCGCGCTTGGGATCGAGCGAGCTCGCGATGAGCTCGATGGCCTCGTCCCCGAGCGACTGTGTGATGGTGACCATCTCGCCGACGTCCATCATGATCTTGATGATCTGGGGCACGGTCACGCCCAGCGCCGCGGAAAGCTCCTTGACCGTCGCGCCCGAGTTGACGATTGCAGGCCCGGATGGCGTGGCGGGTGCCGGCTGCTCGGTCCGCGGCTTGGGCGCCTCGCGCGGAGCCCGCGCGTCCTGGCGCGGCCGCGCAGCCTGCGAGTCGATCACGACTCGGCGCTTGCGGCGGCCGGAGGGCGCGCCTCCCCGCGGTCTCAGTGGTCTTTGTCGATCAGCCATGTCTCAGTCGAAAGCTCCAGTGGAATTCTGACGTTCCGGCGCAAGGTTCGCGAGAACGCGCGGGTCGCGGCCGCCCGCTCGAAACACGCCGGCCGTCTGCAGGTGTACGCACCGCGCCCCGGTGAGCGCCTCGCCTCGTCCCTGGTCAGCAGCCCTTCCGGCGCGACGAAGCGCACCAGCTCGCGCTGAGACGCCTTCCGGCCGCAGCCGACGCACGTCCTGGTCGCCTCGCTCACGCCGCAGAGGTCGTCTCACCGCCCTCGGCGGGCGCGGGCTCGGCTTCTGCCTCTGCTGCGGGCGCTTCCGAGACCTCCGCCTCGTCGCCGGGCTCGGCCTCGAGCTCCTCGTCCTCGGCTGCCGGCTGGACGACCTGCGCCGAGACGTCCTCGCCTGCGGCCTCACGCTCCGCGATCTCCCGATGGGCCGGGATCCCGCAGTACTTCGAGCTTGGGAGCGCGGTGTTCGGGCAGCGCTTGCCGTTCGAGAGGATCGCGGCGCAGCGGCCGGAGAACTCCTCTTCGGCGCCGCCGAAGGCGGCCTCGGCCTCGCTTCTCGCGAACTCGGTCTCCGAAACGATGTCGATCTTCCAGCCCGTCAGCCTGGCGGCCAACCGGGCGTTGAGGCCTTCCTTGCCGATGGCCAGCGACAGCTGGTCGTCCGGCACGACGACCGTCGCCTCCTTCGTGTCGTCGTCGACGAGCACCTCGCGCACACGCGCAGGCGACAGCGCCTTGGCGACAAAGCGGGCAGGCTCGGGGTTCCACGGGATGATGTCGATCTTCTCGCCGCGAAGCTCGGAGACGACCATGCGGACGCGCGACCCGCGCGGGCCGACGCACGCGCCGACCGGATCGACGCCCTGGACGTGCGACTCGACCGCGATCTTCGAACGGTAGCCCGGCTCACGGGCGACGCCTCTGATCTCGACGAGCCCGTCGGCGATCTCCGGGACCTCGAGCTCGAAGAGTGTCTTGATCAGCTCGGGATCGCGGCGCGACAGGATTACCTGCGGCCCCTTCGTCCCCGAGCGGACCTCCGTGATGACGGCCTTGATGCGGCTCCCCTGTTCGTAGCGCTCGCCGTCCACCTGCTCGGACCGAGGCAGCAGTGCCTCGACCTTGCCGAGGTCGACCAGCACGTTGTTGCGGTCGCCGGCCTGCTGGACGATGCCGGTGACGACTTCGGTCACCCGGTCGACGTACTCGTCGTACATCATCTCGCGCTCTGCCTCGCGGATCCGCTGGAGGATCACCTGCTTGGCCGTTTGCGCGGCGATGCGCCCGAAGTTCTCCGGCGTGACGTCGGCGCGCTTCACCTGCTCGTCGGGAATGTCGGACCAGTCGATGAGGAGGTCCTCGTCCGTGATCAGCGTGTGGGAGCGCTCTCCGCTCTCTTCCTCGGCGGCTTCGAGCTCGGAGATGGCGCGCTCGCGCGCCTCGTCCATCAGACGCTCTTCGATGTCCGGCGGGAGCTCGATCGACCAGACACGGAAGTCTCCGCTGCCCTGGTCCAGCTCGACCGTCGCGTGCCTGGCCGCGCCAGGCGTCTTCTTGTACGCGGCGAGCAGGGCGTCCTCGAGCGCGCGGACGAGGGTCTCGTCCTCGATGCCCTTCTCACGCTCGATCTGCCTGACCGCCTCGAGAATCTCTCGACTCACCTGTTACCGCCCTTCCTCGATCAAATTTCCCCGCACGATCGCGTCGTACGGAATCTCCACGCGCTCGTCGCCCACGACGATGGTTGCCGTGTCCTCGCCCACGTCTACGACCTCGCCGCGGAACCGCTTCCGCCCGCCGAGCTCCACGTCGGTGCGCAGAGCCACCCGGCGCCCGACGGCGTCCGAGAAGTGCTCCCGTGTCCGCAGCGGGCGCTCGAGGCCCGGCGACGAAACGTCGACGCGATAGGTCTCGAGATACGGACGCAGCTCGTTCGTCACGCGCTCGCAGAGCGCGTGGTCGACGCCGGCCGGATGGTCGACGTACACCGTGATGTGCTCGGGGCCTCCGAGCTCGACGGCGAGCACCTCGACATCCGGGATGCGCGACTCGACGGTCTCGGCGACCTCGCGGTGGAGCTGGCGTTCTTTCTCGTAAACCTGCGTCATCAGACCTCGTTCTCCCGAAAAAAATGGGCGCCTCGAGCGCCCACTTCTCCAAGCTGGAAATGTGGTTGCAGACAGGATAGCACCCGCATTTTGCGCCCCGTCGGCTGGCGATTACTCGTCTGCCGGGCACGAAGTTGGGCAGGATCGGCACGTAAAGAAACGGGCCGGCAGGTGGCCGGCCCGTTCGTTCAGCTTCGAGGCGAGCTCAGGCCCGGTAGAAGAGCCAGGCGTCGCGCATCCGCTGCGCCTGCCCTTGGGTGAACTCCGTGTAACAGCTGTCGTAGCAGGAACGCGGGTTTGGGTGCACGAGCCTGCTCGCGAGCTTGTCGAGGAGCGCGCGCCTGTCACGGACGTCTTTCGTGCAGGCGAAGCGCTCCCTGGCGGGATTCTCCCCGTCGATGCCGGGCGCGCCTACGAGGTGCTCTTTTGGCTCCCCGCGCACGCTGCCCTCGCGACCGGCGACGTCTTGCTCGGAACGAGGAACGGACTTACCCTCTGTCCAACGGAGCGGCTCGTCAGGCTGGATCCGGATGCCGTGCGAGCGGGGCTGCATGAGAGATTGCAGGGACTGCACGTCGAGCACGTTTTTCCCGCGCATGGCGAACCGGTACTCGCCGGTGCCGTCAATGCCCTGGAAGCTGCGCTCGCGCCGTCAGACCAATAGCGGGGGAGCCGGAACGCTTGCGAAAGAGCGGTGGCGCGGCCGATACGTGCGGTGTGCGCCGGGCCCACGCTCCGGCAAGTAGCCGATATCGTCCTGACGACTTGCGTCTGATGGGAAGCTAGTGCGCGAGATCATTTCCAACGTCCTCAATGACCTGCTCGATCGTCTCGGCGCGTTCCGATACCGCCTGGCCCAAAGCCGCCTCTATACAGCGGAACGGGGCATCGCAGTCGCCCTAACCATCGCCGCCCTTCTCGGTGTCGGTGTCCTCGTCGCCACGGCGATAGCGCGGTCAGATAGCGAGACACCATCTGTGGCTCCGTCGAACGCTGCGCGAGCGTCGTCCGCTTCCGTGTCGTCCTCGTCCCACAGCGAAGTGGTCACAGAGACGGTCAAGCGCCAGGGTAAGACAGTCCGCCTCGTACGGAAAGTACGCCTCGGCACCACTGTTCAAGACGCGGTCACGCTGCCTGCACGCACGGTTCGTGAAACGCACACGGTCACGACGCGAGACGTCGTCACGGTGACCGCGATCCAGCCGGTGACGGTCACCGTTTTTGAGACAGTCACGTGCAAGCCCAAGGATTGCTAAGCCAACCAGCAGGCCGCCTGGCTACGACCGAGGTCTAAGGGGAAGTTTCGGTTCCTCTGCGGCCAACACGGAACGCTTGCGGAAGGGCGGCGGCGGGCTAGCGACGTAGTCCGGCCGCCGCGAACCAGCCGACCAATCCGCCGAGCAGTAACCCAACTTCCGGCGCAAATGGAACGCCAGCCGTGACACTGACGAGGATCCCAAGCAGCAAGCCAAGGGCCGCGCCGATGACGACCGACCGCATGCGTCCCCGATCTCTGGTTGTTCCCTCCGCCATCGGAGATCGATCCTTGCCTCCGCGGGCCTCCGGGTCAACCCTCTCGCGGCAGAAGGCACAGGTACCCACGCCGCCTTAGTTCGGCGACGTCTCGAACTCGACCAGCTCGACCCGCGGCGCCCCCGCCTGCTCGGGCTCGTCGCGATCCCACGCCTGGACAATCGCCTCGGCCTCCTCGCAGGTGGGGAAGAGCTCGACGGCTTCCTCGGTTGAATCGCCACGACGGCCCAGAAGACCACGCAGTCAGCCTAGAACTCAGCCGCCCTCGCGTCTCCGAATCTCGCCTCAGTCAGGGCTCGCAGTTCAGCAGGGTTTCCCCGTCGTGACATGCGTCGGTCCCAGCGCCCCCGTCGAGATAGTCGGTGCCAGAGTCGCCGAATAGGTCGTCGTCCCCACCGCGACCCTCGATGTGATCGTCGCCCGGGCCTCCGAAGAAAACGTTGACAGCCCCGTTGCCGATGAGTGTGTCGTTGCCGCCGAAGCTAAGGACAACCTCAATCGAGCGAAGGGAAAGGATCTCGATGCCCGGGCCTCCGTCGAACGTACCGGCGCTGAGGTCGACCATGGCCGCTCCTGGCCCCTCCCATTCGATCCCGTCCAGCCCGCGGCCTCCAAAAATCACGTCTCCCCCGTCCGGACCGTAGACGTTCAGCACGAAGCTCTCGAACCCGTCGCCGCCGTGATAGACGTCCCGCCCGAGCGTGTCGTCGGCGTAGTCGTCCCCGTGGCCCAAGTAATAGATGTCCCGCCCTTGACCAGGCCCGTAAATCTCGTCGGAACCCTTTCCGGCGAAGACGACATCCGCACCCTTCCCATCGAAGACGGCATCCACGGTGGGACCCCCGTGAATGACGTCGGAGCCTCTCCCTCCACCAATGGTGTTCTGTCCGGGCCCTCCGTAAAGACGGTCGTTACCTGTGCGGCCGCAAATTGCGTCGTTGCCTTCAAGCCCCGCGATGGTGTCGTTTCCGGCGCGCCCATCGATCACATCGCGCCCCGGCGTACCAACCAGGTAGTCGTTGCCTGCCGTTCCGATGAGCGTTGCAGGCGCACCATCACAGGTTGCCGCCGTTGCGTTCGCCGCTCCGGCGAAAAGGATCAGCAGAGACGCAGCTGCAACGACGAGCGTTCGCACGTGGTCGCCTTCCCTCGTTTCTGTTGACACTTGCACTGCTTGCCGAGCGAGTCAAGAACCGACCCGCCAGCCGACAAGAACCTCGGCGCATCGCTCGAGGCTCCGCCGCCGGCTGAAGAGTTCAGCGAGCGGCCGACGTGCTCGAGCTCAGAGGCTGACGAGAGGGCTTCGGTGACGTTGTCGCGTCGAGGGCTCGACGGAAGCGCATAAAGGGCGAGCCCTGCGGGTCACGAACAGATGGTCGCACAACGCAGGTGTGGTCGAGGGAAAGCGACAAATCTCACAAACTGGTAGGATGACTCCGAGTCCTGCTGCTGAGATTCCTCGCCCGGTGGCGAGCGTGCAAGCGCTTTCTTTTGAGACGGCTCACCTTGGGGGCTCCCAGGCAGGGAGGCCAAAATGGCCAGCACTCTTCCACCCGTTCAGAGCCCTCCGAGTGACATCGATCCGGTCATGCCCGCCGGTTCGCCGACATCCCCCGCACCAGCGGCTTCGCCGGAAGAAATCACCCGCAAATCTCCTGACGAGCGTAAGGAGGCCCTTGGTCGCGCAATTCACACGCAGGTCGCTCAGGGCGCTCGCGTCGAGTCGCAGGGCGATTACCAGGCCGTTCTCGTACGGGGACACCGGCCAAACAACATGCTCCATCTCTTCCTGACTATCGTCACCTTCGGTCTGTGGCTCTTCGTCTGGCTTGGTCTAGCCGCCTTTGGCGGCGAGAAGCGGATGTCCATCTCCGTCGACGAGTGGGGCAACACGAACGTTCAGAACCTCTAGGAGCACGCCCGGAGTGGCTCCTCGAAGCCGCTATCGGGCATGGCGGGTTGTGCGCTGAGGATTCCCCTCTCCTCCGGGCAGTGTCCTCAGCGCCTTCGCCGCTGCGGCTGACGGGCTCGACCACACCGAGACCACACGAGAACGGCATTCGGCGTCGTCTACGGCAACGACGAAGCGCATGGTTGAGCCAATCCCGCATCGCTCCTAGGCTTGTTCGGTTCCTCGCGGGGAAGCGCCAGGCTCGACATGGCACTCTCGATGACGCGTCCAGACGGAGGCGCCCGGCAGGGCTCCGCAGGGCGCCTCATCGTCCGGGGGCCTACGCGGCCAGCGCCGCACAAACGTCGACTGAGGTTCCCCTGACCGTGTAGTTCGTGATGAACCCATCTTCGCCGCGGATGACATCCAGGCGTCCGGTGTTGAGGAAGAGGCCCGGTCCGCCGGCGTCCTCGGGGAAGAGAAGCAAGAGCCCTCGCCCCATGTTGCGCTCGCTTGTGAGCGTGACGTTGGCCGGTCCGGAGATGTTCACGTCCATCGACTTGCCCGTGTTGAGATTGGTGATCCGCACAAAGAGCTTTCCGTTTACGAGAAGTCGTCCGTCGCTGAAGAACTTCACGTATTCCTTGTTCGCCGTGATCTCAATGCGGACCGGGAACTTGCAGAGGTTGTCGAAGTCCGCGTCCTCGATGACGAGTGGCTCGCGGATCGGCTGCGCTCCGTGGGCCGCGCTCCCGGCAAAGATCGCGACGAATGCAACGGCACAGACGACGAACAGAGGTCTACGAAAGGCCATGGTGGGCCAAATCCTTTCCGGCGGTGGGCCGCAGAGCCCGCCGGGGTGTCACCGCCTGCCAACCCACCCCGGGGGGCCGGTGGGTCCTACGCGCTCGTGACGATGGAGTCAAGACCAGTTTTTGCTGGCCGGGCGCTCGGCTGTGTTCAGTCGAGCCGGGGTCTACGGCGCGTTGGCAGCGTTGGGGCTCGGTGGGCATACCGCGCTCTGGCGGCGCTCTTCAAGTGCGCGGCCTCAACGAGCACGCTCATCAGATCGCGTTCCCGCTCGCGCTCCGCCCAGCCTTCGGCATCCGCGTGCAACACGTAGAGATACTCATCGTCGTGGACGGGCTTTTCCACGCCTCCTCCTAGCGGTCGTGATCGCTCTCACTCCTTTAGAGGCCTGAGCGGCCGGATTTCTTGCCCGTGTCCGTCAGGCGCAGGCGATCGTGGTGGCAGGCTGCGCAATGGCACCCTTGCGGAGGCGGCCATTTGCTCCAAGGGGACGCGCCACCAGGCGGCGGATCGTCGTCACTCCGCGGAACGGATCGCCTATGGCGGTGGGTTAGCCCCTAGGCACCACCGCCTTGAGGAGTTACGTCAAGTCTCGAGGATGATCGTGACAGGCCCGTCGTTGACGAGCTCGACCTGCATATAAGCGCCGAAGATGCCGCGGGCCACGTCCAACCCGTGATCCTCGAGAGCGCCGCAGAACGCTTCGTAGAGCGGTTCGGCCTGCTCTGGTCGGGCAGCGTGGGTGAAGCTGGGCCTAGTTCCCCTTTGGCGTTTGCTATCCGCGATCAGCGTGAACTGGCTGACGGCCAGCGCCGAGCCGTGCACGTCGAGCAGCGATCGGTCGAACTTCCCGTCCTCGTTCTCGAAGATCCGCAGGTGAGCCACCTTGTGCGCCAAGCGCCCGGCAGCGTCCTCGTCGTCGTCCTCGGCCACCCCGACCAACACGCACAGGCCCTCGCCGACCTCGCCGACCGTCTCGCCGTCGACCAGGACGCGCGCTCCCCTCACGCGCTGGACGACTGCCCGCAAGGGTTAGTGGCCCATCCAGCCGCGCGCACCGGGCGGCGGAACGGCTGCAAACCATCGCCAGCCTTCGTCCTCTGTCGCCGTCGTATTTGGACCAATACGCCGGCTCCGTGCGTCCTTGACTGGCTCGATTTTCGCGCGGCCGCCGCGCGGTAGCGCGACCGGACGAGCCACTACGCGGCTTCGAGCGCTTCCAGTGCCCGGCGGTATTCGTCGCTCTGCGGGCGAAAGAAGGTCGCCATCTTGTAATGGCCAACGGCTTCCTGGGGCCGGCCCTGCTTCTCGAGGCAGCGGCCGAGCGCAAAATGCGCGTAGTGGTCGACCGGCTGGAGCTCGAGGATGACGCGGAACTCCTGCTCCGCCTCCGCGAAGCGGTGGATCCGGAAGTACGCGATGCCCAGCGCCTCCCGGATGGACGCCTTCTCGGGCTCGTTGCGCTTGGCCTTCTCGAGCGCGACGGTCGCCTGGGCGTTCAGCCCTGCGGCCATCTGCTCTCGACCCTGCTGGAAAAGCTCGTACGTGTCGCTCATCGGTCCTCACCCCAAAGATACGGGAAGTTCTGTGTTACGACGTCGGCAGGGCGGGTGAGATCTCGGGTGGGCCCAAGCTCGACCGCCAGAATTCCCTTGCCCGCCGCGAGCGCGTCCTGGACGACCCTCGCGATCTCGTAGGGCGGCCCCGGAACATCACGGAGCGCTGCCGTGAGCTCTTCGCCGAGAATCCAGAGAGGCGCCGCCGTGTACTCGCCTCGGCCGCCCCCGATCGCGACGACCCTGCCGCCCTCGACACGAACTGCTGCCTGGTCTTCGCGCCCACCGCGGCGGATGCCCAGCGCACCCGCGACGGAGAAGTCTTTCCAGGTGTCGACGGCGCGGGCCAGATCGCCAGGGACGAAGACCGTGTCGGCAGCCGTGACAAGGAGCGGAGGGCCGGCGCCCGCATCCACGGCGCTCCGCACAGCATCGGCCGATCCCAAAGGCTCCGGCTGACGCACCGTTCGCACCTCGAGGCCGAAGGGCGAGCCGTCCCCGATGAGCCGCTCGACCAGCTCTGCGAGATGCCCGGTGACCACCGTGGCCCCGTCGAAGCCCGCGGATGCGAGCTCACGCAGGAGCGTGACGATGACCGGACGGCCGTCGATGGGTAGCACGGGCTTCGGCCAGCGCTCGGTGAGCGGGCGCAGCCGGCTCCCCTCCCCCGCCGCCATCACGACGGCCGAGAGGTCGGTCACACCGTCAGTGAGCGGAGGCTGATTGCGCCGCGGAACCGGCTGGTCGCGCTCAGCTGGTGCTTCAGGTCGCGCCGGACGCGCTTGAGCTCTCGCCGGACGCGGGCGACCTCGTGCTCGGCCGCCCCGGGACGCCCGAAGCGTGCGACCGTCGCCGACCGGACGAACGGCGCTGCGTCCACTGCGTAATAGCGGTCGAGCGCGTCCCCCACCTCGGCCAGCGTGGCGCTTGCCGGCAACTCGTACCCCTGGTCGGCGAGGAAACCGACGAGATCCTTCCGGCATGCCCCCGCAACCGAACGTGGATCGCGCCCGGTGAACCGCAAGGCCCGCAAGAGCGCCTTGAGCCCGACGACGAATCCGAGCGCGGCCGCCAGGACGAGGAACGCGAGCGCGACGATGCTCGGGCCCTTGTCCTGGACGATCGTCGTCGCCGCTCCGCCGCCCCGGTTGGCCGCGCCCGAGACGCTGTCGAGGCCCGGGCGGCCCTGTGAACGCTCCGCCTCTCGGCGCAGCGAGTCGAGGACGGTGCTTCCCTGCAGAGACGACGTGTCCCTCGTGTCGAAGGCCGGCGAGGACGGGTCGTATGCGGCGTTGAGGAGGCCGCGGCCGGGAGTCGGGTCGAACGGCATCCAGCCCCAGCCTGGGAAGTAGACCTCGACCCAGTCGTGAGCCTCGTGGTCGGTCACCTTCCACTCGTGCCTGTCGACGTCGTAGCTCCCGCTCGTGAAGCCGGCGGCCACGCGCGCGGGAACGCCCAGGTACCGCAGCATCAGCGCCATCGCGCCCGCGTAGTGCTGGCAGTAGCCCTCCTTCGTCCGGGTGACGAACGCCGCCAGCGCCGGCTCGCCGGGCCCCGGAGGCGGCGGGGTCTGGTCGTACCGAAAGCCGCCGTCTCGGCGGAACCAGGCGACGAGCGCAACCGTCGCCGCGTACGGCGTCTGCGCGTTCCCGACGACGTTGCGTGCGGCGTCGTAGAGGGGGCGGTTCGCCTGCATGAGGAAGTCGTTCTCCCACGTCGCGTTGAAGAAGATGTCCATCAGCGTCTCGCGGTTGGGCGTCCCGAAGGCCGGAACGCGGCCGCCGCCCTGGATCACGTCGAGATACCGGTCCATCGTGTTGGGATACTCGGTGCCGGCCTTGGCGAGGTCGCTCGGCCTGGCGCGGGGCACGAAGCTCCAGACCGAAAAGCGTTGTCCACGATGCAGGGCGTTTGGCAGGACGACGATGTCGCCGTTCTGGTCCTGGAACTCGGTGTCGCTCGGCGGGTTCCAGCGGACGGGCTGCGCGGACGCCATCAGGTGGTTGTCGCGCAGCGCCTCGACCGTGACGTCCTGGCGCACCCAGTTGGACTGGTTGCGGGCGCGCGCGGCCAGCCTGGGGACGTCGAACTGGTCGTCGCTCTTCGACGAGCCGAGATCGAGGCTCTCCTGCCACCCCGTCCCCGTGTAGTCGTCGAGCGTCGTGGCGCGCCAGTAGAGGTTCCGCTGGGGTCCGGGAACACGAACGCGAAAGACGGTCGTCTTCTTCTTGGGGAAGTGGATCCCGAGGTAGTGCGAGTTCCAGACGTACCGGACGCCGACCGGCGTGTCGGGACGGTCGTATGGATCCCAGGACTGCCAGTGGAGGAACGCCCCTTTGGCGACCGCCTCGGAGCTCGAGGCGAGGGCAGCGGCCGCGACGAGCACGATTGCGACCGCGATCCCCTGGACGAGCCCGCGCGTCGGCCGGGATCCCGCCCGGAAGAGGAAGAGCACGGCGAGCACGCCGGCGAGGCCGAGCACGCCGACGGCGATCGGACGGCCCCCCGGCACGAGCGTCGAGGGCCAGCCGAGCGCCACGACGAGCGCGACGGCAGCCGCGACCGGACGATTCAAGGCAAGACATACGCCGACTGCGGCACAGAAGATGAAGATCGCGAGGAGGACGACCGAGTGCATGAACGGGAAATCCGCAGGCCCGAACGGCAGGTCGGTGTCGTAGAAGTTGAGGAACCCGTCCTTGAACGAGCCGACCACCGGCCCGAGGAAATCGTGCTCCCCGCCGAGGCGCATTTCGGTCATTGGGATGCGAAACGCCTCGGCCGCGGCCACGAAGAGCGCGACGACACCGATCCCGACCGCGCTCCAGCGTCGCCCCACGGCGACTGCCACGGTCGGCAGAAGGCCAAGGGCGATCATCATCCCGACCGTCTCCCACGGAACCCCGCCTTTTTCCAGGCGAAGCCAGCCGCTCGCAATCAGGAGCGACGCGAGGACGTAGAGGACGCCGACCCTAGCCAACGGCCGCTTTCACGGAGTTGTCGCCGAGCTTGGCGGCGAGATCGTCCCCGCGCCGGAGGACCGCGACGGGGACGCCGCCGCGCTCGAGTCGCAGGATCAGCCCCGCGTCTGCAGCGTCGAGCTGCGAGGGCGGGGAGTCGGAGAAGCTGGCGCGGTCGACGTAGACGAGCGTGGCGCTGTGGCGGCTCAGCATCCGCTGCAGCAATCGGTCGACCAGCCGTGGCGAGAGGATCGCCGTCACGACCGTGAGCTCGAGCGCCCGGCCTGCGTGGCCGGCCTCGTCGGCGAGCATGGCGGCGCAGGGAATCGGCCCGTCCGGCTCGACCGCGGCCAGGAGCTCGAACGCCCGCAGCCATTCGCCGTCGAACGTGTGGACCGGTTGGTACATGCGTGCGGCCGAATTGATGATCAGCGCAGCCCGCCTGCCTCGGCTCGCATGCGCGCGGAGGATCGATCCCGCAGCGCGCACCTGGAGCTCGAAGCTCGAATCGGGAGCGACGCCCGCAACTGCACCCGCGTCAGCGTCCAGGAGCACCGCCGTCTCGTCCCTCGGCGCGTCTTCGAGCTCCTTGACCATCAGGTGGCCACGCTTGGCCGTCGACGGCCAGTGCACGCGCCGGAGAGACTCGCCCTGCTCGTAGTCGCGCACGCTGTGCAGATCGAAACCGGTCGGGCGACGCAGGAGGAGCCGGCGTCCCTCGAACGCGCGGGCGCCTGAGTCCGAGAAGAGCCCGTCCAGGTCGACCAGCCGTGGATAGACGAGGATCGACTCGCCTGCCGGCAGCTTGACCTCGACACGCTCGAGCCCGAACGGGTCCTCGAGGACGGCATCGACCGACTTCACCTCGTAGCGCCCCCGGGGCACCCCTTCGATCTTGTAGCCGCCGCGCAGGCGGCCTCTCCGGTTGACCATCACCGTCTCGACGTCGCCGAGGCGCGCGAAGTGCTCGCGGACGATGAGCGCCCCTGACGGCATGCGGCCGTCCACGTCCATCTCCAGGCGAACGGGGATGTCGTCCCCCGCGAGGTGCTCCCCTTGGGCGAGGATGCGGTTCAGCCGCATCGGCTTCTTGAGGAAGCGCACCCAAAGCGCTGCGGCCCCGACCGCCAGCACGAGGCCGAGCGCGATCGGGTAGAGCGCTACAGAGCCGAATCCCCACGCGGCGAGATACACGCCGCCTCCGAACGCGAGGATCCAGCGGCCGCGGTCGGTCAGCACAGCCCTAGACTGGAACCGGAGTCCGCTCGAGGATGTCCCGGACGAGATCTTCGGCGTCGAGCCCCGAGGAGCGCGCCTCCGGAGCGAGGATGAGGCGGTGCGCCAGCACGGTGGGCGCCACGGACTTCACGTCGTCCGGCTCCACGTAGTCGCGTCCCGAGACGAGCGCGCGCGCCTTGGCCACCCGCATGAGCGCGATGCCGGCACGTGGGCTCGCGCCCAGGTAGAGCCGGCTGTCAGAGCGGGTGTGGCGCAGGACAGCGACGACGTAGCGGTTGAGACTCTCCTCGACGTACACGCGGCGGACGTCCTCGATCGCCTCCATGAGCTCCTGGGCGGTCGCGACGGGCTCGAGGCGATCGAGCGGCTGGTCGGTCGCCTGGACGGAGAGCATCTTGGCCTCGTCGGCCAGCGGCGGATAGCCGATCGCGATCCGCATGGTGAAGCGGTCGAGCTCGGCCTCGGGCAGCGGATACGTCCCCTCGTACTCGATCGGGTTCTGCGTCGCCATGACCATGAAGGGCGGCGGCAACTGGTAGGAGACTCCGTCCACCGTGACCTGGCGCTCCTGCATGCATTCGAGGAGGGCCGCCTGCGTCTTGGGTGACGCGCGGTTGATCTCGTCGACGAGGAGGATGTTGGCGAACACCGGGCCCGGACGGAACTCGAACTCGTTGGAACGCTGGTTGAAGACGTTGACACCCGTGACGTCGGACGGCAGCAGGTCGGGCGTGAACTGGAGGCGCGAGAAAGCGCAGTCGATCGAGCGCGCCAGCGCCTTCGCAAGGCTGGTCTTCCCCACGCCCGGGAAGTCCTCGATGATCAGGTGCCCCTCGGCCAGCAGGCACTGGAAGGAGAACTGCAGGGTCTCCTCCGGGGCATGAATGACCCGCTGCAGGTTCGCGAGGATGCGACCGGCCAGCTCGGCACTTCTGGTCGCTTCCAGTCCCTGTTCAGCACCGACGGCTTGCTCGTCCACTAGCCCCCTCCCAGTAAGCCCTCGACCTCATCGAGGATAGCCACAGCACATTCGTCCTTGCTACGCCTCCCGATCCTGCGTTCACCGCGGGCCGACACGAGGACGAGCTCGTTGTCCTCGGCCTCGAAGCCGATCCCGGGTTGAGATACGTCGTTGTAGACGAAAAGGTTCCCTCGCTTGTTGGCGAGCTTCTCTCTGGCGCGCTCGAGGCCGCGGTCTCCTGCGTCGGCGGCGAAGCCGACGAGGATCTGACCGTTCCTTGCCCGGGCGCCGAGCTCGGCAAGGACGTCCTCCGTCGCTTCGAGCTCGAGAGACCATGCTTCACCGCTTTTCGGCCGCTTGCCGTCCTCCGGTTTGCTCGGCCGGTAGTCAGCGACAGCAGCGGCCATGAGGACGACGTCGGCATCCGCGCGGTCCAGCATCTCACGTCGCATATCGGCGGCGGTAGGAGCCGGCACCACCTCGACACCTCCGGGAGGGGGTACAGACCCATTTGCGTAGACGAGCGTCACATCCGCACCGCGCCGCTTCGCCTCGGCCGCGAGAGCGACGCCCATCCGGCCGGACGATCTGTTGCCGACGAAACGGACGAGGTCGATCGGCTCACGGGTTCCTCCTGCAGAGACGACGACGTGCTTGCCCGCGAGGGACTCGGTGTAGCCCAGGAGCTCCTGGCAGCGGCGGAAGACGATCTCGGGCTCTGTCATTCGCCCGGGCCCGTGCTCGCCTTCGGCCAGCTCGCCCTCCTCGGGCCCGAGGATCTCCACGCCGCGTTGGACCAACGCAGCAACGTTTTCTTTCGTCGCCGGGTGCTCCCACATGCGCACGTTCATGGCCGGAGCAACGACGAGCGGCCCTCGGAAGGCGAGCGCCGCTTGCGCGAGGACGTTGTCGGCGAAGCCGTGCGCGAGCTTCGCGAGCGTGTTCGCCGAGAGCGGCGCGATCACCAGCAGGTCGGCGTCGACGAGATGCGGGTAGAGATCGCGCGGAGACTCGCGCCGCGCGAGCGCCTCGAAGGTGTGTGCGGTGACGAACCGCTCTGCGTCGGGGGTGAGGATCGGCGTGACCTCGTGGCCCGCCTTGACGAGCAGGCGCACGAGCTCGCAGGCCTTGTAGGCCGCGATGCCGCCAGTGACGCCGACCAGAACGCGAGCCATGCGGCCCCCTTGCGGTTAGCGCGCTACTTGTACGAGACGGTGATCTTGCCCTCGGCGATCTCTTCGAGGGCCATCGTCAAGTAGTTCTTCGAGCGCGACTCGACGAGCGGGGGTGGAAAGTCGTCGAAGGTGCCCTCGCCGAGTTGGTGGTGGTAGTTGTTGATCTGCCTCGCCCGCTTCGCCGCGGCAATGACAAGCGCGTAGCGCGATTGCCCGACGTTGCCGAGGAGATCGTCGATTCGTGGATACATCATGTGGCACTCAGTCTACCGACACACGCCAGCTCCTTCGTAACGATGCCGTCCAGCTCGCCGACCGCGCGCTCCACGTCGTCGTTCACGACGACGTAGGCGAAGTCGGCGGCTTCCTCGATCTGGCGCCGTGCGACCTCGAGCCGCTCCTCGATGACGCCGCTGGTTTCGGTGGCCCGCTCCCTGAGCCTGCGCTCGAGTTCCTCGAAGGAGGGAGCCTCGACGAAGATCGTGACCGCGCCGGGCCAACTCTCCTGCACCTTCTTCGCACCGATGGTCTCCAGCTCGAGCACACAGCTTTTGCCGGCCGCGAAGATTCGCCCGATCTCCGAGCGCAGGGTCCCGTAGCGGCCGGACACATACACGACGTGCTCGAGGAACTCTCCGCGCTCGACCCGTTCCAGGAACTCCTCCTCGGAGAGGAAGTGGTAATCCTTCCCGTCGATCTCGCCCGGCCGGCGAGGGCGTGTCGTCGCCGAGACCGCGAGCTCGAGGTCCGAGCGGCGAGCGAGCAGGCCTTTGATCAGCGTGCCCTTCCCCGCTCCTGACGGACCGGTGACGACGAAGAGCTTCGGCCCGTCGCTCAGCGGCGGAGGAGCCCGACCAGCTCGGCGCGCTGTCGGTCGGAAAGCCCGCCGACGGTCTTCGACTGACTGATCCGACACTGGTTGAGGAATCGGGCGGCTTTCACGCGCCCGAACTTCGGGACGGCCATGAGCATGTCGAAGACCTTCGCGGTCTCGACGTAGCCTGGCGGGTTGCGCAGGATGTCTTCGATCCGCGCCCGGCCGTTCTTCAGGTCCTTCTTCAGCTGGGCGCGGCGCACCCGGATCTCATTGGCCCGCCGCAACGCGTCCATTCTCTGGTCCAGTGATCGCATTGGGGCCTGGACCTGAGTTTTCGCGCTGTGCATGGCGCGCCATTCTAACAGCGACCCTCCCGGCTTCAAGTCGCAAATCCCAGCGTAATTTCCCTGCGTTTTGCAGGGAAGACGTGAACGTTGCCTAGCTAGGCAACCTCGCGGAGCCTCCGTCGGCCCTCTTCTTCGTGCGCTGCGGCGTGTGCCGCGAGCGGCGTCTCGAAGCCCAACCTTTCGGCTTCGACGTCGAGCTCGGTGCGGATTCGGGCAGGTGCCTCGGGGTCGGCGAAGAGGACCGTGCCGAGGGCGACCGCGGTCGCGCCAGCAGCGATCAGCTCGATGACGTGACGTCCCGTTTCGACTCCCCCCATGCCAACGATCGGGAGGCCCGTGGCGCGGAAGCACCCGAACACCGCGGCGAGCGCGATGGGCCGGAGCGCCGGACCGGAGAGTCCGCCCGTCGCGGTCGAGAGGGTGGGCTCGAGCGTCCTCGCGTCGAGCGCGAGGCCGCGAATCGTATTCACGAGCGACAGGCCGTCGGCGCCGGCAGCGCCCGCTGCTTCCGCGACAGCCGTGATGTCCCCGCTCGCCGGGGAGAGCTTCGCGTAGAGACTCTTCGAGGTCGCAGCGCGTGCGGCGGCAACGATCTCGGCGACCGAATCGGCGGGCTCGGCCACGTTCGGGCAGGAGACGTTCAGCTCGATGGTCGCGACGTCGTCATAGGCGTCGAGACGGTTGCAGAGATCGGCATAGTCGGCCGCGGAAAAGCCTCCGACCGAGACCCAGACCGGAATCTCCAGCTCGGCGAGTTCAGGGAGGACGTCGGCGACGAAGGCGTCGATCCCCGGGTTCGCAAGGCCGATCGAGTTGAGCATCCCGAAGTCGGTCTCCGCGATGCGTGTGGGCTCGTTGCCGCCGCGCGGAAGCGGCGTCACAGTCTTCGTCACGAAGATGTCGAGCTGAGCCGCGACCTCGGGTGCGGCGAGCGCATCGAGGCAGCCCGAGGCGTTGAGGATCATGCCGCCTCCGCTGTCAGCACGGGACCCTCGATGCAGAGACGCTTCAGCTCCCCTTCGATCTCGACGGCGCAGCCGTAGCACGCGCCGTAGCCGCAGGCCATCGGCGCCTCCCAGGCGAGCTGCGCTTTCGGAGCGAGGCGGCGAACGGCTTCGAGCATCGGCTCGGGCCCGCAGGCGAGCACGTCGTGGCCGGGTCGCAAGAGCTCCGTGACCAGGCGCGGCTCGACGACGATCTCGGCATTGGGCACGAGCGCAGCCGCCTCCGCGTGCTCTTCCGTCCTGAATCCCAGGACCGCCGGTGGCCTCCCCAGGCGTTCCGAGAGGTACGGGAAGGGAGCGACGCCGATGCCGCCGCCGACAAGGAGCGGGCGCTCCACGTCCATTCGATAGCCGTTCCCGAGCGGTCCGAGGACGGGCAGCCGATCGTTCCGGGCGACCTCGACGAGCGCGCGCGTCCCGGGCCCGATCGGGTCGATGAGGAAGCCGAGCTCCTTGCGCGTGGCCAGGCAGAGGCTCATCGGCCGCGGGAGGAGCCGGCTGGGCGGCGAGAGCATGAAGAACTGTCCGGGGATGCCGGACTCGAGCCCTCCGCGCCGAACGCGGACAAGGCTGTACAGGCCGATCCGGTCGACGCCGGCGACGGCAAGCGTCTCCCTACGCACTGATCCTCTCCTGGAGAGAAAGCGCGTCCTCGCGGCGAGCCCGCGCGATCGCCTCGACCGCGGCAAACGCCCCGGCGGTCGTCGTGATGCACGGAACCTTGGCGAGCAAGGCGGCTTCCCGGATGACGTAGCCGTCCGACCGCGCACCACGCCCGGCGGGCGAATTGATGACGAGGTCACACCGTCCACGACGGACGAGGTCGACGATCGTCGTTCCTTGACCCTCCTCGGCGACCTTCCGCACGTGCGTGACCCGGAGCCCGGCCGCGGCGAGAGCTCTTGCCGTCCCTGACGTGGCACAGAGCTCGAAACCGAGCGCAGCGAGCTCTCTTCCCACCTCGACCGCCGCAGCCTTGTCGGCGTCCCGGACGGAGAGGAAGGCCGTCCCGCTCTCCGGCAGGCGCCGGCCGGCGGCCCGCTCGGCCTTGGCGAAGGCCGACGGGAAATCTGCCGCGCTCGCCATGACCTCTCCCGTAGAGCGCATCTCCGGCCCGAGAACGGGATCCGCTCCGGGGAAGCGCGCGAACGGGAAGACCGCCGCTTTCACGGAGACGTGGCCGTTGCGGGTGTCGACGAGGTCGAGCTCCGAGAGCTTCTGGCCGGCCGCGAGGCGGCTCGCGGCCTCGACGAGGTTGATCCCGGTCGCCTTGCTCGCGAAGGGAACCGTTCGCGACGCGCGCGGGTTCGCTTCGAGGACGTCCAGCGCCCCCTCCTGCAGCGCGAGCTGGACGTTCACGAGCCCGATGACGCCGAGAGCGGGCGCGAGCCGGCGCACTGTCTCCTCCACGCGCTCGAGCGTGGCCGGATCGAGCGACACGGCCGGGAGCACGCACGACGAGTCGCCGGAGTGGACGCCGGCTTCCTCGACGTGCTGCATGACGGCGGCGACGAACGTGTCCTCGCCATCGCAGAGCGCGTCGACATCGAGCTCGACCGCGCCTTCGAGGAAGCGGTCGACAAGGCATCCGCGTTCAATTACATGCAGCGCAACCTCGACCGCCGAGTAGCAGACGCGCATGTTCCGGCCGCCGAGCACGTATGAGGGACGGACGAGCACCGGGTAGCCGATCTCTTCGGCGATCCGCACGGCGTCGTCCGCGTTCCGGGCCATGCCCCACGCGGGCACTGCGATCCCGAGGTCGTCGCAGAGCGCAGCGAAGCGCTCGCGATCCTCGGCGAGGTCCACCGCATCGAAGGGTGTCCCCAGGATGCGATACCCGCCCTCCTCGAGCGCCCGCGCGAGCTTGAGCGGCGTCTGGCCTCCGAACTGGATGACGACCCCGGCCGGACGCTCCCGGGCGCAGATCTCCAGCACCTCCTCCGTGCGGAGCGGCTCGAAGTAGAGGCGGTCGGACGTGTCGTAATCCGTCGAGACCGTCTCCGGGTTGCAGTTGACCATCACGGTCTCGAAGCCGAGCGCCGAGAAGGCCTTCGCCGCGTGGACACAGCAGTAGTCGAACTCGATTCCCTGGCCGATGCGGTTCGGACCGGAGCCGAGGATGACGACCGAGCGACCGGGCTCGGGACGCGACTCGTCGGCCTCGCCCCAGGTCGAATAGAGGTAGTTGGACCGAGCCTCGACCTCGGCGGCGCACGAGTCGACCCGCCTGTACGACGGTCTCACCCCCCACGCCAAGCGCTTCGCCCTCGCGTTCTCCTCGCTCGTATTCGCCGCCCCGGCGATGTCCGCGTCCGACCAGCCGGCGCGCTTCAGGCGAATCCAATCGTCAGCCACGAGATCGTCGATCGTGGCGGCGAGGGACGATGGCGCGCGCTCGAGCTGGGCATGGAACCACGGGTGCGCGCCCCCAGGAAGCTCAACAGGAGTGTCGGTGTCGAGCTCGCGTGAGCGGGCGGCCTTCCGGAATGCCTCTGCGAACGTCCTACCGATGCCCATCGCCTCCCCGACAGACTTCATCTGAGTGCCGAGGGTCTGGTCGGCGCCGGGGAACTTCTCGAAGGCGAAGCGCGGGAACTTGACGACCACGTAGTCCAGCGTCGGCTCGAAGCTCGCCGGTGTCGTCCCGGTCAGGTCGTTGGGGATCTCGTCGAGCGTGTAGCCGACTGCCAGCCGCGCCGCGACCTTGGCGATCGGATAGCCCGTTGCCTTGCTCGCGAGCGCGGACGAGCGCGACACACGCGGGTTCATCTCGATCACGCGCAGCTCGCCACTCTCGCGTTCGCGCGCGAACTGGATGTTCGAGCCGCCCGTGTCGACCCCGACCGCCCGGATCACGCGCGCTGCCGCGTCGCGGAGCTCCTGGTAGGCCTCGTCTGAAAGCGTCATCTGCGGCGCAACCGTGACCGAGTCTCCGGTGTGGACGCCCATCGGGTCGAGGTTCTCGATCGAGCAGACGATGACGACGTTGTCCGCGGCGTCGCGCATCACCTCCAGCTCGAACTCGTCCCACCCGATGAGCGATTCCTCGACGAGCACCTGGCCCACCGGGCTTTCGGCGAGGCCGAGCTCGAGCATCCGCTCGAGATCTTCCTGCGCGTGAACGATTCCGCCGCCGTGCCCTCCCAGCGTGAAGGCAGGGCGGAGGATCACCGGGAAGTGGAGGCCCGCGGGCAGCTCGTCCGGCGAGGTGACGATGGTCGACTCGGGCACACGCAGGCCGACGGTCGTCATGGTGTCGCGGAAGAGCTCCCTGTCCTCCGCCCGGCGGATCGCCTCGTAGCTCGCCCCGATCAGCTCCACACCGAGCTCCTCGAGGACGCCGGCGCTTGCGAGCTCGCTCGCGAGGTTCAGCGCGGTCTGGCCGCCGAGGGTCGGTAGGAGCGCATCGGGCCGCTCGCGGGCGAGGACTCCGGCCACCCCGTCGAGGTCGAGCGGCTCGAGGTACGTCCGATCGGCGAACCCCGGGTCGGTCATGATCGTCGCGGGGTTCGAGTTCACCACGATCGTCCGGAACCCCTCGGCCCGCAGCACCTTGAGGGCCTGGCTGCCCGCGTAGTCGAACTCGCAGGCCTGCCCGATGACGATCGGCCCCGATCCGATCAGGCAGATGGAGCGCAGGTCAGGCCGCTTCGGCAAGCCTCAGCTCCTCGACCCAGCCCTCCAGGAGCGGCCAGGCGTCGTGCGGCCCCGGCCCAGCCTCCGGATGGAACTGCAGCGAGCGGGCGCGCAGGTCGGAGAGCGCGAGCCCTTCGACCGTCCCGTCGTAGAGCGAGATGTGCGTGACGGCCGGCGTGTCACCTCGAACCGCGAACCCGTGGTTCTGGCTCGTGACGAGGACGCGGTTCGTCTTGATCCCGAGCACCGGATGGTTGGCGCCGCGGTGTCCGAACGGGAGCTTGAACGTCTCCAGGCCGGCCGCCAGGCCGAGGAGCTGGTGCCCGAGGCAGATCCCCAGTACGGGCTTCTGGCCGAGCAGCTCCTGGACGACTTCGACCTGGCCTGGGAGAGCAGCCGGGTCACCGGGGCCGTTCGACAGGAGGATCCCGTCTGGCTTCGCTGCGAGCACCGTCGCCGGATCGACGTCGTGCGGGAAGACCGTCACCCGTGCGCCTGAGGCGCCGAGCCTGCGGACTATCGACTGCTTGACGCCGAAGTCGATGATCGCGACGTGGAGCCCCCCGCGCCCGACCCGGTAGGGCTCCCTTGTCGACACGCCGTCGACCAGCGCCCGCCCTGCCATCGTGGCCTGCTCCCGCACCGACTCGAGCACGGCATCGCGCGACGCCTCGCCGGAGACGACGGCGGCGCGCATCGCTCCCCGGTCGCGGAGATGGAGCACGACGCTGCGCGTGTCGACCTCCTCCAGGGCGACGATTCCCTGGGCGGCCAGCCAGGAAGCCCACTCCTCTCCACCCAACTGTCGCATGAGGACGCCACGCGCATGTGCGGCCGCGGACTCGAAGCGCCCCGGCGCAACACCGTAGTTCCCGACCATCGGCGCGGTGAAGCAGACGATCTGCTCCGCGTAGCTGGGGTCGGTGACGACCTCCTGGTAGCCGCTCATCGCCGTCGTGAACACGGCCTCGCCGAAGGCGATTCCGGCCGCGCCCGCCGAGCGGCCCGGGAAGACCGTCCCGTCTTCGAGGAGGAGGAAGTCCCGCGCCATCAGGCGGCGAACACCACCTTGCCGCCGGCGACCGTCTGCACGACCTTGCCCTTGAGCGTCGCCCCGATCAGCCAGGAGTTGGAGCTGCGGGAGCGGAATTCGTCAGCGGCAACGCACCACGTGGCGTCCAGGTCGAGGACGACGAGGTTGGCCGGGGCTCCCACGGCGATCCGCGGCGGCTCGAGGCCGAAGATGCGCGCGGGGCCCGCGCTCATGCGCTCGAGCACGGTCGTGAGGGGAAGCACGCCCGGCTCGACGATCCTCGTGTTGAGTACGGCGAAGGCCGTCTCGAGCCCGGTGACGCCGAAGGGCGCCTCCTCGAACGGCACGTCCTTCTCGTAGGCGGCATGGGGCGCGTGGTCGGTCGCAATCGCGGCGATCGTCCCGTCGCGCAGGCCTTCGATGAGGGCGTCCCGGTCGTCCTCGGCCCGCAACGGAGGGTTCATCTTCAGGTTGGAGTCGAGGTTGCGAACCGCCTCATCCGTGAGACAGAGGTGGTGCGGTGTCGCCTCGCCGGTGGCTGCAAGGCCGGCCGCCTGAGCGCGCCTGAGCGCGTCGACCGACTCGCGCGCTGAGAGGTGCATGAGATGGACCGGCTCGCCCTCGTTGGCCGCGAGAGCGAGATCCCGCCCGACCATCACGCTCTCGGCCACCGACGGATAGCCGTGGAACCCGAGCTGCGCCGAGACGATGCCCTCGTGCATCTGGCCCGACTGTGAGAGCGCCGGCTCCTCGCAGTGCAACGCGATCGGCCGGTACGCAACCTTGCGGTACTGCAGCGCGCGGCGCAGAAGCCCTGCGGACTGGACGGGCTTGCCGTCGTCCGTGAAGCCCGCGGCGCCCCGCTCGGCGAGCTCGACCATCTCGGTCAGCTCGGCGCCCTCCTGACGCTTCGTGATCGCCGCCAAGAACCCGACCGGAATCTCCGCCTCGACCTCGGCACGCTCGATCAGTGCCCCGAGAACTGCGGCCGAGTCGACGATGGGATCCGTGTTCGGCATGGCGAGAATCGCGCAGTAGCCGCCTGCGGCCGCGGCGCGTGTCCCCGACGCGATGTCCTCCTCGTCCTCGCGCCCGGGGGTGCGCAGGTGCACGTGCGGGTCGACGAAGGCCGGCGCGACGATCGTGCCGTTGGAGGCCACTGCCGACGGCTCGAGGCTCTTGATGACGCCCTTCTCGACGGTGACCGTCAGCACCTCGTCGATTCCCTCAGCGGGATCGACCACCCTCATGCCTTCGAGGACGAAATCG
Organism: uncultured Actinomycetes bacterium; assembly: GCA_963739065.1. GTDB lineage: Bacteria > Actinomycetota > Thermoleophilia > Gaiellales > Gaiellaceae > JAIBJP01. The sequence continues at coordinate 784,705 of CAVTYV010000004.1, read as the reverse complement.
TCCTTGCGCCCGTTTCCTCCGAAGAGCGCCATTAGGCCACCTCCTCGATCTCGGCGACCTTGACCTCGACCGGGCCGTGGGTGAGGAGGTCGTACAGGACTGCCATACGGACGACGAGGCCGCTCCGGACCTGCTGCTCGATCAGCGCGTCGGCCGCGTCTGCGACGGCCGCGTCGATCTCGACTCCACGGTTCATCGGCCCGGGATGCATGACCCTCTGCCCCGGCCGCAGCCGGTCGGGCGTCACACCCCACCGCGCCGTGTACTCGCGAAGGCTCGGCACGTAGTTCGCTCCCTCGAGCATTCGCTCTCGCTGCATGCGGAGGACGTAGACGACGTCCGCGTCCCGGATCGTGTCGATCGAGTACGAGACCTCGCAGCCGAGCGACTCGATCCCGTCGGGGATGAGCGGCGGCGGGCCGACGACGGTCACCCGCGCGCCCATGAGCGCGAGCGCCTGGATGTTCGATCGCGCCACCCGCGAGTGGAGCACGTCTCCGACGATCGCCACGTGGAGGCCGGCGATACCGCCGAGCTCCTCGTCGATCGTGTAGAGGTCGAGCAGCGCCTGCGTCGGATGCTGGTGCGTTCCGTCCCCCGCGTTGATCACGTGCGCCTTCGTCGCGCGGGCGACGATGTACGGCGCACCGATGTGCGCGTGACGGATGACCACCACGTCGGGGTCGTACGCGCCGATCGTGATCGCCGTGTCCTTGAGGGACTCGCCCTTGTCCACGGCCGAGCCCGAGGACTTGATCGACATGACGTCCGCCGAGAGCCGCTTGGCCGCGAGCTCGAAGCTCGACGACGTGCGCGTGGACGACTCGAAGAAGAGATTGACGACTGTGCGTCCCTTCAGCGTCGGGAGCTTCTTCACCTCGCGCTCCAGCGAGCGCGCGAACGCGCGGGCGAGCGACAGGAGCCGCTCGACGTCGTCACTCGTGAGATCCGCGATCGAGATCAGGTGCCGGCGCTCGAGCCGCCGCGGCGGCAGGAGCTCGTCGCGAAGCAGTGGGCGGACCTCAGCCATCGTGCCTTCCTTTCTCGGGCTCGTTGACGAGCAGAACTCGGTCGACCTCGTCGACCTCGACGAGCTGCACCTGGATGCGCTCGCCGCGTGACGTGGGCAAGTTCTTGCCGATGTAGTCGGGGCGGATCGGAAGCTCGCGGTGCCCCCGGTCGACGAGGCATGCGAGCTGGACTCGGGCTGGGCGCCCGTACTCGAAGAGGGTCTCGATGGCCGCGCGAATCGTTCGGCCGGTCGAGAGCACGTCGTCGACCAGGACGCACGTCATCCCCTCGATCGGGAAGTCGAGCCGCGTCCCGCGCACGACCGGCTGCGGGTGCCGAGGCGGCTCCCCGTTCCTGACGACGACGTCGTCGCGGTGGAACGTGATGTCGACCGTGCCGAGTGCGACCTCGTGGCCGCCGAAGTCTGCGATGTGGCGCCGGAGCCGCTGCGCCAGCGGCACCCCGCGGGTGTGGATGCCGACGAGCGCCGTGCGCTCGAGGTCGGTATTCCCCTCGACGATCTCGTGGGCGATGCGAGCGATCGTCCTGTTCAGGGCCTCGGAGTCCAGGAGGACCTTGCCCGCTTCGAGTTGCGCAGCCATCAGCGACTCCTTTCCGGCCTCACGGGACCGGCTTAAAGGTGTGCGGGCGAGAGACTAGCGACGCGCCCGGACGACGTCCAATTGTCAGGCCGGGCTTCGCCCGGCCGCCCAGGGTCGTTAGTCGTCGATCAGATCGTCGGGCTCGCCCATGGCCTCGATCGCGTGCTGGGCGTCTTCGAGCGAGCCCTCGGGAACGAGGACCTTCTGCGGCGCGTCATCGAGCTGGGTCGGATGCTGGTCGACCGCCACCTCGAGCTCCGACGGGATCCCGGCCGAGTTCAGGATCGTCTGCATCTCCTCGGCCTCCACGAGAGTCCTCGCCACCGCCAGTTGAACCATCGCTCCCATGCGCGTCCGCCTCCTCACGCCGGCCTAGCGCCCCACCCTTGACGAGACGCGGCCCGCCCCGTTCCGGAAAGCGGACGTCGATGATATCGAAGTCCCGCGGAACGACCGTCCCGGGGAAGATCGCGCGCGCCTCCCGCGCGATCTCCGGGCCGAAGTAGCGGTTCGAGAGGTGCGTCAGCGCAAGCATCTTCACACCCGCCGCCTTCGCGAGCTCCGCGGCCCCGGTCGAGCTCGAGTGAAGCGTCTCGTCGGCCCTGGCCTGCTCCTCGGCCGCGAACGTCGCCTCATGCACGAGGAGATCCGCCTCTCGCGCGACCTCGAGCACCTCGAGCGCGGGCCGCGTATCGCCCGCAAGGACGACCTTCCGGCCCGGGCGCGGGGGGCCGAGCACCTGCTCGGGGCTCACGCGGCCTCCGTCCGGAAGCTCGACGGTCTCGCCACTCTGGAGCTTTCCGAAGAGTGGGCCCTGCGGAACTCCGAGCGAACGCGCCGTCTCGAGATCGAAGCGGCCCGGCCGCGGGTTCTCGACGATGCAGTAGCCGTTGGCACCGACGCCGTGCTCGACCGCGAAGGCGAAGATCCGGTGATCGCCGCGCTCGAGCGCATTTCCCGGCGCGAGCTCCTGCAGGTCGACATCGTAGGAAAGCTTCCCGAAGATCCGCCGCAGGACCCCGAAGAGCTCGACCAGGCCCGGAGGCCCGTAGACCTTGAGCGGCAGCTCGCGTCCCCTGAGCGAGAACGTCTTCAGCATTCCGGGCAGGCCGAGGTAGTGGTCCGCGTGATAGTGCGTCAGGAAGATCTCGTGCAGCTCGACGAGCCCGACCGACGAGCGAAGGAGCTGCCGCTGGGTCCCTTCACCGCAGTCGAAGAGGATGCGGTCGCCCCCACGCCGGACCAGCGTTCCGGCCAGTCCGCGCCGTGCGGTGGGCACGGAGCCCGAGGTTCCGAGGAAGACGATGTCGAGATCCACGGGCCAAGTGTAGGACGGCGCAGGACTGTGAGGTCCCCGCGCGAGGATTCCTGGGTCGGAGGGCAAGGCCGCGTATGACAGGCCGTTACGCCGGCAGGTAGAGGACCGTCCCCGGCCGGAGCACCCCTCCGGCCAGCCCATTCCGCTGCTCGATTCGCCACACCGCCTTCCTCGGATCACCCGAGTAGCGCGTCGACGCGATCGACCAGAGCGTGTCCCCAGCCCTGACGACGTAACGGGTCTCTGCTCCCGCTCCCTGCGAAGGTCTCGCCAGGGATAGTGCCAACGCCAGGAGCAGAGCCAAAACCAACCCATAGGATGATGTGCGTGCGAACATATGTTCGCATAGTATAGAGACTGTCGGACGTCATGGCGAGAGCACGACGAGCGTCGGCTCGCGGCTCTCGAGAACGATCATCGTGTGCTCGGGCGCACGCCGGCGCTCGGTCGGGCTCCCCGGGTTGAGAATCCACCTCTCGCCTACCCGCGAGACCTCCGGCAGGTGCGTGTGGCCGTAAGCGATCACGTCGCATTCCGGGAAGGCTTCCAGGAGTCGCACGTGCCGGGTCGTCGCCCCGCCCGCGTCGTGCACGAGGCCGATGCTCATGCCTTCCGCCTCGACGACCAGCCGTCCTGGCAAGGCCGTGCGCAGAACCGGCTCGTCCATGTTGCCGTGCACCGCGGCCACGGGAGCGAACGCCCCGAGCTCGTCCAGCACCGACGCGGCGGTGAGGTCGCCCGTGTGCAGAATGAGATCCGCCCGCTCGAGGACGCTGACGCAGTCCGAGGGGAGGCGGTGCTCGCCACGCGGGAGATGCGTGTCTCCAAGCAGCGCGATCAGCTGAAGTCCGGCAGGAACTCGCCGTCGCGATAGACGAGCTCCCCGTCCGCGTAGACCTCGCTGCCCGAACGTAGGTCGCAGACGAGGTCCCAGTGGAGCGCCGACTGGTTCAAACCACCGCTCTCCGGATAGGACATCCCGAGCGCCATGTGGACGGTGCCGCCGATCTTCTCGTCGTACAGGGTGTGCGCGGTGAACTCCTGGATCGCATCGTTCATGCCGAAGGCGAACTCCCCGAGCCGCCTGGCGCCGTCGTCCATGGCGAGCATCTCCTTGAGGAAGTCCTCGCCCTCGTCAGCGCGGGCCTCGACGACTTCCCCGCCTTCGAACCGAAGCTGAATGCCGCGGATGCGACGGCCGCCGAAGGACGCCGGATAGCTGAACGAGATGTGGCCCTCGACGCTCGTCTCGATGGGGCCCGTGAAGACTTCACCGTCAGGGAAGTTCTCCTTGCCGTCGCAGGGGATCCAGCTGCGTCCCTCGACGCCCATCGTGAGGTCGGTGCCCTCGAAGACCACCCTGATCTCGCGGCGCTCTCCCAGCCAGGCGCTGAGCTTCTCGAGCCGCTCTCCGAGCTCGCGCCAGGCGGCGACGGGGTCGTCGCGGTCGAGGAAACCGGCGCCGTAGACAAACTCCTCGTAGTCGGCGATGGACATCTCGGCATCCTGCGCCGACGCCACCGTCGGGTATGCCGTGACGACGGACCTCAGCTCGCCGAGACGAGACCGCTCCAGGTAGCGCTCGCGCAGGCTCTCCCGCGCACGCGAAAACCGGGCCTGACGCGCGGGGTCGATGGCCGTGAGCTCCCGCGTGTTCCAGCTTGCCTCGACGGAGATGCGCACATCCGTCCGTTCGAAATCCTCGACCCGCATGGGGTTCACCCACTCGATCTGCTCGTCGGACCCCTCGGCGAGGAGCGCCTCGGCTGCCCCGTCGAAGCCCAGCCGCGTGTGCGGATGCCCACCCGCGTCCAGGACGCGGCGGTAGAGCTCCCGAAGAAGCGGCGCGGCGAGGGGCGTCGTCTCCAGGAGGACGAGCTGGCCGGGCTCGACGCTCGTCGAGTAGTTGACGAGCACGTCGGCGAGCCGCTCGACGCGCGGATCGGCCAAGCTAGGCGGCCTCGACCGGCTCGGGCGCGGCGGGCGTGGTCCCCAGGAAGCGCCCTGCCTTCCAGATGAGCTCCCCGTCCGCGTACACCTCGCCGTCGGCCCGGAGGTCGCAGATCATGTCCCAGTGGAGCCCCGAGGTGTTCGTGCCGCCCGCCTGGGGGAACGCTGAGCCGAGCGCGAGATGCATCGTGCCGCCGATCTTCTCGTCGAAGAGGATGTTGCGGGTGAAGCGGTCGATCTCGTAGTTCAGCCCGAACGCGACCTCGCCGAGCACGCGGGCGCCTTCGTCCATGTCGAGGAGCGAACGGAGGTAATCGTTGCCGCGGGCTGCCTCTGCCTCGACGACGCGTCCGTCCTCGAAGCGCAGGCGGATGTCCTCCACCTCGCGACCGTGGTAGATCGCCGGGAACGTGTAGCGGATGGTGCCCTGAGTCTCCGTCTCCGCGGGGCTCGTGAACACCTCGCCGTCGGGCATGTTGTAGCGCCCGTCGGCCGCGATCCACTTGCGCCCCTCGACGCCGACTACGAGGTCGGTGTCCGGTCCGACGATGCGCAGCTCCCGCACCGACTCGAGGTCGTCGGCCTGGGCGCGCAGCGACGCGGCGACAAGCCGCCAGTGTGCGGCCGGATCGTCCTCGTCCACGTGGCAGGCGCTGTAGACAAAATCCTCGTACCTCGACAGCGACATGTCGGCGTCCTGGGCGTGCCCGTTCGTCGGAAAGAGCATCCCGCACCACGCGAGCTCGCCGGCTGAGATGCGCTCCCACCGCCGGTTCGCCAGGCGGCGCTGGGCGCTCAGGAAGCGCGCGTGCCGGTCGGGGTCGACCCGCGAGAGCGAGCGGGTGTTCGTCTCCGACCAGATGGTGGCCAGCGCGTCGATCGTGTCGATCTCGTACATCTGAAGCGGCGAGATGTGCGCGATCTGCTCGTCGGTCCCGCTGTCCAGCAGGATCTCCAGCAGCCCCTCCACGGAGGGCGTCGCGTAGGGGAACCCGCCCACAGCGAGCGCCGCGCGGTAGAGCGCGAGGACGAGCGGAGACGCGACCTCGGGACCGTCGATCCGCAGGATCTTGCGAGGCTGGAGCGCGAGCGAATACTCGACGATCAGCTGCGCGAGCCGAGTCACCCTGGGGTCGGTCACGGGCTCGTTATACCGGATGGAAGCGAGCGAAGTACGGTTTGCAACAGAGAGCTAGGTCCAAAGCGGACAGGGTCGTGGGCGGGCAACCCGGTCTCCTCCTGAGCCGCCTCGATGGCCTCGCGAGCCTCCTTGTCACCGAGGTGGTGGGTGTTGAGCGCGATCGCCGCAACCTTGGCGGGACGGGCCGGGAGGGCCAACGCCTCGTGCAGCTCGACGAGCGTCGCAAGAGGAGGAATCGGGTGGCCGGGTGCGCCCTCGATCTCCGTAGAGCCGGCCAGATGGCAGAGCACGAGAACGTGCGGTGCGCTCCCGTGGTAGAGGCCGAGGGTGACGCCCGAGAACTGCGGGTGCACGATGGATCCCTGGCCCTCGACGAAGAGCAGGTTGCCCCGCTTTGCTCCCTCGACGACCAGGCGCTCGGCGGCGCCGGCGAGGAAATCCGCGACGACCGCGTCCACCGCGATTCCCCAGCCTGCGATCGCGATCCCGGTCTGGCCGGTGGGGACGAACACCGACCGCAGCCCCAGCGAGCGGGCTTCGCGGTCGAGCTCGTAGGCGACGGTTTTCTTCCCGATCGCACAGTCGGAGCCGACCGTGAGCACCACCTCAGCGTCGAGCTCGAGATTCGCACCGGTCGGGACGGTGAGGTCGTCCGGCGGCCTGCGCAGGTCGCGGATCTCAGCGCCGTGGCGAGAGGCCAGCTCGGCGAGCTCGGGATCCTCGGAGAGGAACTCGTGCATGCCCGACTCGAGGTCGAGCCCGGCCTCGAGCACCTGCTGCAACAGCGCTCTCCACTCCGGGGGCAGCCGCCCCCCGGCGAGCGCTACTCCGACGAGCGCGGTCGTCGGCCTGGGCTCGAGGGCGAGCCCCTCCTCGACCGTCGCGACGATGGGCACGCCTTCGAGCTCGGCGCCGGCACTTTGAGAGTCGACCACGGCGGTGACGGGATCCGGACCGTCAGAGGACCACCCCGCGCGCGGTCTTCCCATAGTGCGGATCGAGCGCGCGACCTTCAGCGAGGATCAGGTACCGCTTGTCTGACACCCAGGCCTGGCTCGAGAGATGGAAGCTGGACGCCGTCCGCGAACTCGACGCCTTCCCAGGGGTCGTCCGCGAGCAGGAGGTTGCCGTCGAGGTCGACGTGGTCGCAGAGGCTCGCCACCTGGCAGGCGGCGGCGATTCCGAGGCTCGATTCGACCATGCAGCCGAGCATGACCCCGAGGTCGAGTGCGCGGGCGGCATGGGCGATCCGGACCGCCTCCCGGATGCCGCCCGATTTCGCGAGCTTGATGTTGACGCCGTGCGCGCGCTCGGCCGCAGAGCGGACGTCGGCAAGCGTGTGGACGTCCTCGTCGACGTAAATGGGGACCGGCGATTCCTTTTTCAGTCGCGGCCCGTCGGGATGCTTGGCCGGGAGGGGCTGTTCGACGTACTGAACGCCGAGATCGGCCAGGGCTCGGACGTTCTCGAGCGCCTCGTCGAGCTCCCAGTACTCGTTTACATCCACCTGCAGCGGCAACTCGGTGACGCTGCGAACTGCACGGACCCGCTCGACGTCGAGGCCGTCCCGGGCGCCGAGCTTCAGCTTCAGCCGCCGAAAGCGGTCGCCCACGCGCTCGGTCCTCCGCGCCATGTCGTCGGGATCGCCGAGCCAGATCGTCCAGGACGTCGGCGGGCCGGCGCGATCGAAGCCCAGTAGCCGCCAGACGGGCTGGCCGGCGAGCTTGCCGCAGAGATCGTGCAGCGCCGAGTCGAGCGCGGCCTTCGCCGCGAGCTCGCCAGGCACTTCCGCCAGCCGGCGCTCGATTGCCTCGAGGGCGAACGGATCGTCACCGAGCAGCTCCTCGACCTCGTCGAGGAACGTGGACGCCGACTCGGCGCTCTCGCCGTAGACGTCTTGCGGAGAGGCCTCCCCGTAGCCGAACGCGCCACCCGCCTCGAGCTCGACGAAGACGGACTCGACCTCTTCGTCCGTCGAGCGCGAGATGGTGAACGGCTCGTTCAGGCGCAGGATCGCGACGCTGTGGGTCACTCTCACGCCGGGTACACTACGGCCCTCCGCGCCTGTAGCTCAGGGGATAGAGCGTGCGCCTCCGGAGCGCAAGGTCGCAGGTTCGATTCCTGCCAGGCGCATTTTTGCTGCGGTTCGAGCCTGTTTGACGCTCACCGATCCCGCGTGAGACCATCGGCTCGACCCGTGTTAGGAGTCCCGAGGATGAGGAGAGGCATGTCGAGGTGGGGAAGTGCGATCGCGCTCGCCGTTGTGGCGGCATTCGGGCTGGGCGGAGCCGCCACGTCCGCTGCGAGCGGGACGGAAACATGCGTCGCGAGTGGACCCCGCGTTTGCATCTCCGTGTCGGACAACCCGGAAGTCGTGCCCCCGTCGGTAGCCGGCTCGCCCAAATATGTCTCCTATGACGTGACCGTGACGAACCGCGCACAGTCGACGGTCACGCACGTGACCGTTACTGCGAGCTTCTCTGCCGGCCTGACCCTCGACTCGGCGACTCCCAGCGTCGGAACGTGTACTACGACCGGAGGGAAGTTGAGCTGCACCCTCGGAAAGCTCGCGCGCGGAGCGAGCGGCGTGATTGCTGTTGTCGCCAGGTCTCCGGAAGCCGAAGGCGTTGCCACAGCCTCCTTTACAGCCTCCTTCGACGAACGCTTCAACGACGGTGGCGCGCCCGATCCGAAGCAGGACACGGTGTCAGAAACCGAGGAGACAACGGTCGACGCCCGCGCCGGAACGGCCGCGTCCTTCGTCCCGCAAGGAGCGAGCGTCGACCTCACGACTGATCCAACGGACACCGGTGTCGCGAGCCCCGCCGACCCGTTGATCGGAGATGTCGGCATCACCTCCGCGCCGACTTCAGTCCTCGCCCTGATCGAAGAGGTCTCGGCTCCGCTTTCGTGTCCGAAGCGAGTCATCTGCCGCAGAGGCGACTGGCTCCACGCGAGCATCCCCGGCAACTTCGATCCACCGCTCGCGTTTGGCTTTCGGTGGGACAAGTCGCTCGTACCGTCGAACCTGAGCGCAAAGAAGTTCGCCGTCCTCTACAGAGAGTGCCTCGGCGGCTGTCCGATCCAGGTCATCTCGAAGAACTGCAGCTCCGCGAGCCCTGCGGCCTCCGAGCTCCCGTGCCTGCGAGGCGTCGCCAAGCTAGGGGATGGCGACTGGATCGCGACCCTGCTCAGCGACCACAACGGCTTCATGCACTGACGGCCCTGAAGGGGCGACCAGGAGACTCCCCGGCTGGGGCAGTTTCGCCCCTGAGCTTCGCGAGGAGGATTGCGTCTGCTTGCTCGAGGATCTCGTCGGCTTCCCGAGCACGCTCGGAGACGCGGAGGACTTCCTCGAAGTCCATCAGGACTTCGCCTCGAATCATCGAAGCATCCGTTCGTTCGACCAGCGCGACCGCCTCGCGAATCAGAGTGAGTGCCGCCTGCCGCTCCTGCCGACTCGCCAGAACTTTGCTCCGCACCGATCGCCAAAGGGCTTGAGAGGCGATGTCATCCTCAGCGGCCAGCGCCTGAGCGGTCAGGCTTAGCTCCTCTGCCTCCGCCACGCGACCCTGCGCGTACAAGACGCGAGCCAGCTCTGCAGCCACAGTCGAGCGGAGGTATCGCTCCTGCATCCGTTCGAGCGCTTCGTAGTCGCGCTTGAGCTCGCGTTCAGCGGCCGAGAGGTCTCCGGCCAGGACTTCGACTGCGTAGGAGGCGAGCGCTGTCGAAGCCCCGATCACTGTGGCTCCGAGCTCGGCGAGCAGCGCTTGGGCGCCGGTGTAGAGATTGCGGGCCACCTCGTATTCTCCACGCATCGCGTAGAGCGTGGCGAGGAGACTCTGGACGAGGCCCTGAGTACGCTTATCGCCTCGCGCCTCGTTCGCGATCTCCTCGCAGCGGCGGATAGCCTCCGAAACGGGAGTCGGCCCGTGGAGGGCCGCGATCGCGTACTGCGACGCTGCCCGGCGGCCCTGGCGCACATCTCCAGCAAGTCGCGCATGCACGATGCTCCGTTCCGCCGCCTCAGCCGCGAGCCCGTAGTGGCATGAAGTGCCGTGCGCCCAAGCGAGAAGGCTCCACGCCGTTGCCAGTCTGGCATGCTCCCCGCCCTCCTCGAACCGGGAGATCGTGGCGGTGGCGGCCTCGACCAGTCGCTCGCTCCACCGCTCGGCTGCGCCTGCTTGACCCTTGAGACGAAGCAGCAATAGCCCAGCTTCGGCGGCTGCAAATCCGTCAGGTTCGGCTTCGACGGCTTCATCGAGGAACACCTCCGCCCATGCGAACTCACCAACGTCCGTCAGGGCTTCGCCGAGGTCAGGGAGGAGCTCGATTCGAACCGGATCTCCTGTGGGCAAGAGCGTGACAGCACGACGCAGAAGATTTGCGGCTGCCGGCATGTCTCCACGGTGGAAGGCGCGCCGCCCGGCGGCTGACAGGCGCTCCGCCGCCCGGGCTCCCAGCTCGCGGCCGTGGTCATCCACCGGCCCGAGGTCCTCGAGGTTCCTGTACGCCTGCTCGAGGTGGTACCCGAGAATCTCCTGAAACTCGAGCGCGCGATCCCGGTCCCGATTCACCCGGTCGGCCCAGGCGACGAAGCGCTCGTGCAGCGTGGCCCGAGCGCGCTTGAGCATTCCCTGGTACGCCGCGTCGCGGATGAGCACGTGGTCGAACCGATAGCGGTCGTCGGAGCCCGTGGTTCGGGGTTCGCGATGAACGAGGTGCTTGCGGGACAGCGACGCGAGGAGAGGCACGATACGGTCCGAGATCTCGGTCGAGATCAGCTCGCGCAGAGCGTCTTCGGGGAACACGAGGCCGGCGATCGACGCAGCCTCGATGACCGCTCTCTCTTCCGGCCCGAGGAGATCGAGGCGAGCACCGAGGAGCGCCTGGATCGTCGGCGGCACGTTGACCTCGCCAAGCGCGGAGGAAGAAACCCAGCACCCGTTTTCCCGGGTTAGGAGCCCGTCGTCGATCATCATCGAGAGCATCTGCTCGACGAAGAGCGGGTTGCCGGCAGCGGCCTCCACGATGCGAGCTTGGACGCCTTCGTCCAAACCCGTGTCCCCCAGGAGATTCGTGGCTATGCGGCCGGCTTCTGCCTCGCCCAGCGGGCCGAGGAGGAGCGCAATCGAGCCGTCGACGCCCTCCCACTGTGGACGGATGTCGAGGAACTCGGGACGAGCCGTGCAGATGAGAAGCAGCGGGGCCTGGGCGGCCGAGAGCACGTGCTCGAGGAGGTCGAGCAGCGTCGTCTCCGCCCAATGGACGTCTTCGATGACGACGACGAGCGGGCAGGGCTCACACAGCGACTCGAGGAACTTGCGCACGCCCCAGAAGCCTTCCTCGACGGGAAACGGGGTCGCCGAGAGGCCAATCACCGAGGCAACGCGCTCTGCCACGTCCTGGTCTTCGACCAGGCCTGCGATCTTCGCGCGGGCGAGCTCCGACGCGTCGTCGTCGACGATGCCCGCAGCCGCCCTCACGATCTCGACGATTGGCCAGAAGGTGACGCCTCTCCCGTGCGACAGACAGCGGCCGCGCGCGAGCGAGACCTCGACGCCGAGGCGGTGGACGAACTCCTCCACGAGCCTCGACTTCCCCATCCCGGCTGCCCCGAGGACGGTCGCGAGACGACAGCGTGAGGCTCTTCGTGCCGCCTCGAAGGAGTCGACGAGCGCCCCGAGCTCTTGCTCGCGACCGAGGAGAGGGGTCTCTCGTCGCCCCGGGGCGCCTTCATCGAGAAGCGCGACGACTCTGTAGGCGGGCACCGGGTCGGCCTTGCCCTTGAGGGAGAGCGGCTCGACAGGTTCGGTCTCCACCGTCTTGCGGACGAGCCGGTGGGTCAGGTCACCGAGAAGGATCTCCCCCGCCCCGGCCGCCTGCTCGAGCCGCGCGGCGACGTTCACGGTGTCGCCAGTCACGAGGCGCTGCCCGGCCGTGATGTCTCCCGCCACGACCTCGCCGGTGTTGATGCCGGTCCGGACTACCAGCATGATTCCCCAGCCACGCTCGAGCTCGGCGTTGACTTCGGCGAGGGCCGGCCGCATCGCAAGTGCGGCCCGAACGGCGCGCTGCGCATCGTCCTCGCGGACCTTCGGAAGCCCGAACACGGCGACGATGGCGTCGCCGATGAACTTTTCGACCGTGCCGCCATGGGCCTCCAGAACGGCCTGCATGGCTTTGAAGTAGCGACCGAGCACCTCGCGCAGCGTCTCGGAGTCGAGGGACTCACCGAGGCTGGTCGAGCCCACGAGGTCGGAGAAGACCACCGTCACGGTCTTTCGAACCTCCTGCGGCGCATCGGTGGTGCCCAACGGGGTTCCGCAGAAGCCGCAGAGGCGAAAGCGCTCGGGGTTTTCCTCCCCGCACGCGGGGCAGATCTTCATTCGCTTGAGTGTACGCCCCTCAGCGCGATGTCAAAAACGAGGGTTTGCGGGTAAAATCACGTACTCGGAATGCGACTCGACGACCCTCTGAGTACCGATGGCACGGCCGACACTTCCCCGCATCAGGCGTGGACGGACCCGGGGCACTACCGGGGACGTCGTCGAGCCGATCGAGCCTCGCATCGCCGAGCTCTCCGCTAACGGCCTCACCTGGATCCACGTCGACCAGCCCGGCCCCCTCGAGGCCGCCATCGTCGCGGAGCGCTTCGGCTTCCACGAGCTCGACATCGAGGACGTCCTCTCGAAGCGGCAGCGGCCGAAGATCGACGAGTACGAGTCCTACGCGTTCATCGTCCTCCACTTCCCGTTCTACGACAAGACCGTCCAAAGGCTGAACGCGGCCGAGCTCGACATCTTCATCGGGTCGGACTTCGTGATCACGCTCCCGAACGTCGAGCTGCTCCCCGTCACCCACCTTTTCGCCCGCTGCCAGCAGGACGAGGAGCTCCGGGACGAGATCTTCTCGAAGGGCTCCGGTTACCTCCTATACCACGTCCTCGACGACCTGTTCGACTACTGCTTCCCGATCCTCGACAAGATCGGCTTGAAGCTCGACGCGATCGAGGACGACGTGTTCGACGGCCATTCTGAGGAGGTCGTTCGCGACATCTCGAATGCGAAGCAGGAGATCATCGCGTACCGGAAGATCATCAAGCCCGAGCGCGCGACGGTGCGCTCCCTCGAGCGGTATACGCAGCGATTTCTCCCCGAGGACCTCGAGCTCTACTTCGACGACGTCGTCGACGCGGCCGAGAGAATCTGGGACCTCCTCGACAACTACAAGGAGGTGATCGAAGCACTCGAGAGCACGAACGAAGCCGTGCTGGCACATCGGTTCAACTACGTCTTGCGCATCTTGACCGTCTTCAGCATCGTGTTCCTGCCGGCAACGTTGATCGCAAGCATCTGGGGCATGAACATCGGGCTTCCCGGCGGTGGCGATCCGGCGGGCTCGGCCCACATGGTCTTCTGGATCATCATTGCAGCCATGATCGCCGGCATCATCGCCATGGTCGGTTATTTCCGCTACAAGCGCTGGCTGTGAAGCAGCTCTGGGCGCCCTGGCGCCTCGAATACATCCAGAGCGCGGACGATCAGGAGAGGTGTGTCTTCTGTCGCGCGCGTGACGGAGAGAACGAAGAAAGCCTCGTCGTGCACCGCGGAAAACGCGCTTTCGTCGTCTTAAACAAGTATCCGTACGCGTCAGGTCATCTGATGGTGGCCCCGAACCGCCACGAAGGGGAGTTCGGCGACCTCGAGGACGAAGAGGCTCTCGAGATCCACGAGCTCGCGGCCTCGGGGCTGGCCGCGCTCGCCGAGACGATGCGGCCGCAAGGCTTCAACATGGGCTGGAACCTCGGGCGGATCGCGGGTGCGGGAGTGGTCGACCACGTCCACCTGCACGTGGTTCCGCGCTGGGCCGGCGATACGAACTTCATGCCGGTCCTCGCGGACGTGAAGGTCCTGCCCGAGGCGCTCGAGCAGTCTCGGCGAAAGCTCGCCGCAGCGTGGCCCGCCTGAGCCTTCGCGGCTGGCGCTGTTGGTGGCAGCCACCCTTCGGGCACGTCGATGAGCTCATCGACTACGTCGATGTCCTGAGCGGGCGCTGGACCGCCCGCATCCGCTGCGCCCGCTGCGGCCGCGAGGCGGCGCTCAGCGTTGGAGAGCACGGGAATCACAGCGTCCACCCGAAGAACCCGCTGACGCTGATGCTGCCGAGGCAGGGCGGACGTTCGCTGCCGGCGCGGCGACGCGTCACGCTGACGCCCTCCGCCGACGGGCGCGGCGCTCTCCCGCTCGAGCTACCGGACGGAAGGCTCGTGCACGTAAGGGCCGTCGAAGCGCGCTTGTCCCTTGGCCGTCGCAAGGTCATGTACCTCGCCGGGACGAGCGGCGCGCGTCCCTTCGTGTCGCCCGAGCTCAAGGAGGCTCTCTCCCAGGCCTGTGCCGGAGCTGACGACGCCTGGCTCGAGGGCACCGCGCGACAGCTCGAGGCCGAGCTTCTCGTGGGCTCGTAGCATGCGCGCGTGACCCTCGATCCCAAGGTCTTCAAGGCCTACGACGTCCGCGGCGTCTACCCCACGGAGCTCGACGAGGACGGCGCCTACGCGATCGGGCGCGGGTACGTCGAGCAGTTCGAGCCGAAGCGCATTGCCGTCGGGAGGGACATGCGCCCGTCGTCCCCCTCCGTGGCCGCAGCGGTCATCCGGGGAGCCTCCGCAGCCGGCGCCGAGGTGCTGGACATCGGAATGGTCGGCACCGAGATGCTCTATTTCGCGGTCGGCGACCTCTCACTCGACGGCGGCGTCATGGTCACGGCCTCGCACAACCCGAAGGAGTACAACGGGCTCAAGATCGTCCGCCGCGGCGCGCTGCCGGTCGGCGGCGACTCGGGGCTCACCGAGATCCGCGAGCGCGCATTGAAGCTCCATGAGGGGTCCGAGGAAACGGGCCCGCCTGCGGTGGAGCAGGTCGACATCTATCCGCCGTTCGTCGACAAGGTCCTGTCCTTCATCGACGTCTCGGCCGTCCAGCCCCTGCGGGCCGTCGTCGATGCCGGCAACGGCATGGCCGGGGCGATGATGCCGCCGATCCTCGACCGGTTGCCGGTGGACGCCGTGCGCTGCTTCTTCGAGCCCGACGGAACGTTCCCGAACCATGCTCCGAACCCGCTCTTGCCCGAGAACCGGGAGTTCGTCATGGGGAAGGTGCTCGAGGAGCAGGCCGACCTCGGCATCGCGTTCGATGGAGACGCGGACCGCTGCTTTTTCGTGGACGACACGGGCGAGTTCGTGCCAGGGGACTTCGTCACCGCGCTCCTCGCCGAGTCCATCCTCGAGAAGGAGCCCGGCGCGAAGATCATCTACGACGTGCGCGCGAGCTGGGCGGTCCGCGACACCATCGAGCGGGCCGGCGGCAT
The DNA here is from genome assembly GCA_963739065.1 of uncultured Actinomycetes bacterium. Lineage (GTDB taxonomy): Bacteria > Actinomycetota > Thermoleophilia > Gaiellales > Gaiellaceae > JAIBJP01. The sequence goes on along the minus strand of CAVTYV010000004.1, from coordinate 769,314 downwards.
CCCCCTCATCAACCGCGTCGGGCACGCCTTCATCAAGGAGCGAATCCGTCAGGAGGGCGCGGTGTTCGCCGGCGAGGTGTCCGGCCACTACTACTTCCGCGACTTCTACCAGGCCGACTCCGGGACGATTCCGGCCCTCCTTATGCTCGAGCTCGTCTCGAAGCGTGGAAGGAAGCTCTCGGAGCTGCTCCAGCCCTACCGCGAGCACTACTTCATCACCGGCGAGATCAACACGCCCGTCGAGGACGTCGCGCTGAAGCTTCAGGAGATCAAGGAGCGCTTCGGACGCGAAGGCGAGGTGTCCCATCTCGACGGCATCTCCATCACCGCCGAGGACTGGCACATGAACGTGCGGCCGTCCAACACCGAGCCGCTGCTGCGGCTCAATCTCGAGGCGCTCGACCCCGAGCTGATGCAGAAAAAGCGAGACGAGGTGCTCGCGGTGATTCGCTCGTAGAGACGCGAGAGGGGCGGCTCGCGCCGCCCCTCTCGTTTTGGCCACTGCTGTGTCGCGTTCAGTCGAGCAGGTGGTCGAGCGCCCGGCCCATCACTGCGTTGCGTTCGGCTTCAGTCGAGACGCCCTCCAGTCCGAACCCCAGCAGCAGCGAGTGCGGCGTGGCGATCGCGTTGCCGACCGGGAAGCCGGAGGCGTCGGTTCGGAAGAAGTTGTTCGCGTTGGGTGCGCTGCCCGGCAGGTGGCCCGGCGATCGCCCAGCCGTCCAGGCCGGTCTCGAACGACGTGCTGGTTCCGTCGGGGAGCGTGATGTCGTCCACGAAGACGCCGATGCCCTGCGACGCCCAGTCGCTGGCGTAGGCGATGGAGATCTCGACGCTCTCGCCGGCGTACGCCGAGAGGTCGATGCTCCACTGCTGCCAACCCGCCGAGTTGCCGCTCGCGGCGTTCCAGGCGCCGGTGGTGCCGGTCCCGGTGCACGCGTCGACCCCGTTCCACGTCTGGTAGTGCGCGAGCTGCGGATGCAGCGTGACCCAGCCAGCGGGGCAGCTCTGGCCGGTCGACGTCGTCGTGTTCCCGTTGGCGTCCGGCAGCGTCGTCCAGTCGTCACCGCCAGGAGTGCGCGCCTCCACGAACAGGTGGTCCCACTCGGCTTCGGTGTCGTACGACGTCCAGAACGTCATCGACCCGCCAGCTGCCGGTACGGCGATCTCGCGGGTGAGCCTCTTGTAGGAGACGTCGGCGATCTGCGAGTAGACGTACTGGGTTCCGGTGTGCGGGTCGAACGGGCCGCCCGGCTTGTCGTACCGCGCCGCGGGCCAGCTGTCGAACTGCTCGAACTGGTCGGTCGGCAGGATGCCGCTCGTCGCGAGGAACGACGACCTCCGAACGGTGTTGCCTGCGAAGACGGGATCGTCGAGGCCCCACGCGAGGCCCGTGAACGGGTCGTCGACGCCTGTCGAGTCGAACGCGGCGCCTCCGACGAGACCGTCGTTGGCCACGGCAACGTAGCCGCCCAGGTAGTACTGGAGCACGTCGTTGGTGGTGTCGCCACCGAAGAACGAGCCGAACAAGGGCAGGCAGCGCCGCGGGTCGGTGCCCGCGGGCAGCCGGGTTGCAGGCGATCTCACCCTTGGGGTCGTACAGCTGCGCCATCGTGTACTGCTGACCGGCGGAGTCGCCGGCGAAGAGCACCTTGCCGCCCTCGTTCATGTACGAGCGGAACTCGAGCAGTTCGTCGAGTGCCAGCCGGTCGGCATTGCCGCCACCGCGGCCGGCGGTGCGGGTGACCAGGTCGTTTCCGGTCTCCCAGACGACGGCGTCGTAGTGGCTCAGCACGCCGAGCGCGTCGGGCGCCACCCGGCCGGCTGCGTCGATGTCGTACACGTCCGCGTCCTGACCGTTGGCGGCCAGTGCGTCGGTGTACTGCGTGACGAAGTGCGGCCCCGCCGGATCCTGCACCGGAGAGGCTCCGGTGTAGTCCTCGGCCGCCACGACGAGCACGCGGTTACCGCTCTCGGAGACGGCCTGGTAGGTGAACGAGTCACTCCGCTGGCCGCCACCTTCGAACCAGACCTCGACCGAGTCGCCGGGGTCGGTGCCGGTCACCACGCCTCGCATCTGGTGGTAGTAGACCGACGCCGGATCGTACCTCGACCCGCCCTCCCACTCGGACGTGGGTGCCGACTGCACTGCGTCGCCGTTGATGCGGTACTTCACCGTCACAGCGCCGAGGCTGCGCTTGGCGATCACGGCGACCGGCTGCGGGTCGCCGTACGACCTGGCGAAGCTCAGCTGGGTGCCTGGGTTGCTGCGCTTGTAGGGGTCGTCGCTGTCGACGTAGAACGGCTTGGTCGTGATCCCCGTGACCGTCTTGGGGTCGTCGGGGTCGACCGCCGAGTTCGCTACCGACCGGGCGAACGGCAGGTCGCGCTCGAACTCCGCCTGCACTAGAGCCTCGTCGTCCGGGAACACGAACCCACAACCGTCGCAGCCCTCGGACAGCTCAGGCGTCCATGCCAGTGCACCTGTCACCGCGTGCGCGTAGTCGGTGGTCTCGCCGTTGGTGACGTAGAGGACGTCCGAGCTCAGGCCCGGGTGGAACTCGTCGATGGCCGGGTCGTCCAGGTTGCCGGACATCGCGTAGTAGATCGGGTCGTCCGCGGTGGGAGTGCTGGTCTGCCAGCCCTCGGCGTAGAGCAGCCACTGTCCGGCGGAGTGCCAGTTGACCTGGAACGCGAAGCCGATACGGTCGAGCAGTCCGACCATCGCCTGGGTCTCCGGCTCCGACATCGGAGCGGGACCACGGTAGGTGTCACTGGACTGGATGGACGACGAGCCCTCCTCGTCGTAGCCCCAGTGGTTGGGGAAGTTGCGGTTGGGGTCGACGCCGTCGCCGACCTGGGTCTGGCCGTCTCCGTTGTTGTCGCGGAGGTTCTTTCGCCAGAGCCGCTCGTGGTCGAACGTGTACTGGTAGCCGTCGGGGTTGGCCACGAGGACGAACCAGAACTCGTTTGTCTGCAGAAGCTTGCGGACCTCGCGGTCGTTGGCCCGCCACCCGGCGATGAAGTGGTTCATCAGCCGCCGGTTGACCTCGGTGGAGATCCATTCACGCGCGTGCTGGGTGGAGCTGTAGAGAACGGCCGGACGCGCGCCGTCCGGTGTGCCGCGGGCGCCCTGGGTCAGCTTGACCGCGATGATCTCGCGACCCTGGCCGGTGTGGCCGAGGACCTCGAGCTTCACCAGCTGGGGGTTGTTGCGGGCCGCGGCGTAGAGCTGGTCGCGGATGCCGCCGGGCTCGTCGTACGAGCGCCAGACGGTGAAGCCGTTGGCGGCCTGTTCCGCCGCGAACTGCCGGACGGTCTTGCCGCCCTTGACCCGGGTCAGCTTCAGGTCGACTCCCTTGCCCCGGAGCCGGTCGGCCTGGGCCTGGTCGAGCACCATGTCGAGCTCGATGCCGCCCGCCGCGCGTCGCTGGCCGCTCACGTCGATGCCCTGCTGGGCGATCATGGGTAGCTCGGCAGCCTGGACCACTGCGGTGTAGGCGTCCAGCCGATCCCGATCTCTACCCGCGCTCGGTGTGGCAGACGCGGCCGTGAGCCCCGCGCATAGTGCGGCGACGACCGCCGCGAACAGCGTCCAGCGCTTCATTAGGTCCCCTCCCCCAGTTGGTTCCCGGTAAAATCGGCGGGCAGATTGTCAAACTTTGGAGGAAAATGCAACCTGGTCCGCGGGCTACGATTGGTCCGTGAACCTCGGGAGGCCGACCGATCGCAAGCCGCCCTTCAAGTTCTCGGCGCTCACGCGCGTCGGGTTCTCGGACACGGACGCACAGGGAATCGTCTACTACGGCCGCTATCTCCCCTACTTCGACGACGCGCGCGTCGAGTACCACCGCCATCTGGACCTCCTCGGCTACGACACCGGGCCGTCCGAGTTCGTCATGCGGGCGTCGAACGTGGTCTACGAGGCCCCTGCACGCTTCGACGACCTGCTCGAGGTCTTCGTGCGGACCAAGCGCATCGGGACCTCGAGCATGACGAACGAGTACGCCGCCTACCGCGTGGACGACGACCTGCTCATGTGCACCGCGGAGCAGACGATGGTGCTCGTGGAGCTGGAAGCGCGCTGCTCGACGCCGATCCCCGAGTCTACAAGCGGGTCATCGCCGACTTCGAGGGCGCCGACCTCGAGCTCGCGGTGCCGAGTTGAGCGATTACAACGGCGCGCTCGAGGCCGTCGACCGCATCCTCAATCGCGAGACCGAGGCCGACGAGGTCCTGCGCCAGACCGTCGAGACGCTCCACGACCGCTTCGACCACTACTCGTGGGTCGGCATCTACCTCGTCGAGGGCGACGACCTCGTCCTCGGCCCGTGGAAAGGGCCCGCGGCCACCGAGCATGTCCGGATCCCGATCGGCCAGGGCATCTGCGGCGCCGCGGCGGCCAGCGGTCGGACCGAGATCGTCGACGACGTGAACGCCGACGACCGCTACCTGGCGTGCTTCCCTTCGACGCGAAGCGAGATCGTCGTGCCGATCGCCTACGAGGGTCGTGTCGTCGGCGAGATCGACATCGACTCGGATCGGCCGGCTGCATTCGTTCCCGAGGACAAGGAGTTCCTCGAGCGCGTGGCGGTCCTCATCTCCGCGCACAGCCTGGTCGCCTGGGACACGGGAGGAGTCGCGTGGAGAAATCTCTGAACCGCGTGGCCGTCGTCGCCACCCTCCACTGCCTGAGCGGCTGCACCACGCCCGCGCGCACTGACGAGGGCTAGCCGTCGAGCGCGTCGAGGAGGACGAGCTCGGCCTCGTGCACCGGGTCGCCCTCGGGCGGCACGGCCACGCTGTTTCGACCGCTGAACTTGGCCTGGTAGGCGGCGCGGTCGGCGAGCGCGACCAGCTCGTCAGGTGTCGCCTCTCCCCCCAGCAGCGTCGCGACGCCGATCGACACGGTGATGCGCGGTTCGCTTCCCATCGTATCGACGAGCGAGCGGATTCGCTCTGCGACGACGAGGGCGCCGTCGAGCTCAGTCTCGGGCAGGAGGACGCAGAACTCGTCGCCGCCGAAGCGGGCGGCGACGTCGTACTCGCGCGTCGCCCGGCCAAGGGCGTCGGCAACGCCCTTCAGCACGCGGTCCCCGGCGAGGTGGCCGTGAGCCGTGTTGACCGCGCGGAGATGGTCGACGTCGATCATGAGCACCGCGAGAGGCCGACCGAAACGCCTGGCGCGCTCGAGCTCCTGGGTGAGAACAGCGTTGAAGTGACGCATGTTGTAGAGCCCGGTCTTCGGCTCGACGCGCGTTGCCTCGATCAGGCCCGGAATGGCAAGCGAGCGGTACGCCAGCGCGAGCGGGAGGAGCGTGAGCGCCACGAGCGCCTGGTTGACCTCCCAGAGGGCGGCAGCGACAGCCCCGAGCGAGACGAGCCCCGCGTCGATGAGCACGCAGTCCACCCGGACGGTGTCCTTGACGGACACGCCGCGCGCCAGCCTGAGCATCAGCGCCAGCACGCCGTAGTGGACGGCGATGAAGGTTCCGATCGCCGCGAGGGCGGCGAGTGCCCACTCGTGGTCCGTCGAACCCGCAACGGCATCGAACACCGCCCTGGCGAGCAGCGCCGGGCCGACGAAGTTGGCGACGTTGAAGACGACGATGTACCAGCGGGGCCGCGAGCGCAGTGATTCCGGGATGAAGGCGAGCGCGATCGCGATCGCCGCGAGCGCGGGCGGCAGGATGAGCACCGCCGCGAAGATCGGTGCGAGCGAGAGGTGCGAGCCCTGATGCTTCTGGCGCTCAGCCCCGATCAGGTGTACGACGGCGATGATCGGGAGGAGCACGGCGAAAGCGAGCCAATCGTCCCGCGTGATCTCGTCCGGCCAGCCGGCCAAGGCGACACCCGCGATCGTCAGCCAGACGACGACGAACTCGACCGCGGCCGCCGCGCCGCTCAGCCCTCCGCTCGACTGCTTGTTGGCGCCGCTCATGACCTCGAACAGATGGTGGCCGACGGCGCAAGCGCCCGTATCCCCTGAGCGGGGGACGAAACGGGGGTTCTTGGTCCCTCGAACGAGTGATTCCGTCACTCGAACGAGTGAACGCTGCCTCGATCGAGTTACGAGGAGCTCAGGACGGTGTCACGCGGAACGCATCAAATACCGCATCCACGTTCCGGAGCGCGTTCAGCAGGCCACGGAGAGCCTTGATGTCGCCCACCTCGGCGACGTACCAGTTCTTCGCCATCTGATCCTGGACGTGGCCGCCGTATTCGACGATGTTCGCGCCGTGCTCGGCGAACGTCCGTGCGACGTCCTCGAGCAGCCGGGGGCGGTCCCAGGACACGACGGCGATCTGGACGCGGAAGCTCTGCGAGGCGCCGCCGTCCCACTCGACCGCCGTGAAACGCTCGGGGTTCCGCATCAGCGACTTTACGTTGGGGCAGTCCTTGCGGTGGATCGTGATGCCCTTGCCGAGCGAGATGTATCCGGCGATCACGTCGCCCGGAACAGGCGTGCAGCACTTCGCCAGGCGGACGAGCACGTCCTGGACACCCGGGACGACGATGCCGAAATTCTCCGAGGAAACCGCTTCGCGGGCTTTCGGCTTGGCCGGCACCGGGTCTTCGACGACCGCCGCCTCGGTCTTCAGTCGCTGAAGCAGCTTGTTCACGACCTGGGAGACCTGGAGCTTGCCGGAACCGAGTGCGAGGTAGAAGTCCTCCGCTTTCTTGAAGCCCATCTCGCGGATCACCTGTGCGAGCAACTGCGAGCCCGCGAGCTTCTTGTACGGGAGGTTGTGCTGCTTGAGGTTCGTCTCGAGCGACTCACGGCCACGCTGCTCGGTCTCCTCGCGCGTCTCGCGCGTGAACCACTGGCGGATCTTGTTCCGCGCGCGCGAGGACGCGGCGAGCGAGAGCCAGTCTCGCGAGGGGCCACGGCTCGCCTGCTTCGAGGTCAGGATCTCGACGAAGTCGCCGGTCTGCAGCCGGTAGTGGAGCGGGACGATACGCCCGTTGACCTTGGCGCCGACCGTCCGGTGGCCGACGTCCGTGTGCACCGAGTATGCGAAGTCGATCGGCGTCGAGCCTGACGGGAGGTTCTTGAGCTCGCCCTTCGGCGTGTAGACGTACACCTCGTCCGAGGCGAGCTCCGGGAAGGCGCGCTTGAACTCCTGCGGGTCCGGCTCTTCCCGTTGCCACTCGGCGAGCTGCTTCATCCAGGCGAGGTGCTCGGCGCCCTCCTTCCTCCCCTTGCCTTTGTAGACCCAGTGTGCGGCGATCCCGTACTCGGCGGTGTCGTGCATCTCGCGCGTCCTCACCTGGATCTCGAGCGGCTTACCCTCGGGACCGATGACCGTCGTGTGGAGCGAGCGGTACATGTTGAACTTGGGCATGGCGATGTAGTCCTTGAAGCGCCCGTGCATCGGCTTCCAGAGGGAGTGGATGACCCCGAGCGCGCCGTAGCAGTCGCGCTCGCCCTCCTTGCCGTCGCGGTCGACGAGGACTCGCATCGCGGTCAGGTCGTAGATCTCGTTGAACTCCTTCCCGCGCTTGGCCATCTTCTCGTAGATGGAATAGAAGTGCTTCGCCCGCGCGGAGATGTCCGCAGGGATTCCCAGCTTGTCGAGCTCGCGATTGAGGAGCTTGCCGGCGTTCTGTACGAACTTGTCGCGATCCGCGCGCCGCTGATTGACCATCGCCTGGATCTCCGTGTACTTGCGCGGGTGGAGCGTCTGGAAGGCGAGGTCCTCGAGCTCCCACTTGATCGTGTGGATTCCGAGCCGGTGAGCGAGCGGTGCGTAGACTTCGAGCGTCTCTCGAGCCTTCTGGAGCTGCTTCTGCTTGCCCAGGTACTCGATGGTGCGCATGTTGTGGAGTCGGTCGGCGAGCTTGATGAGGATGACGCGGTAGTCATCCGCCATCGCCATGACCATCTTCCGATAGTTCTCGGCCTGGGCCTGTTCGCGGCTCTGGAACTGGATGCGTGTCAGCTTCGTGACGCCCTCGACAAGGTTCGCTACTTCCTCGCCGAATTCAGCGCGGATCTCTTCCAGCGTCGCCTCGGTGTCCTCGACGACGTCGTGGATGAGCGCCGCCGCGAGGGTGGTGTCGTCCCGGCCGAGCTCGGCGAGGATCTCTGGCCACGCCCAGCGGGTGGAGGATGAAGTCCTCCCCGCTCCGCCGCTGCTGGCCCTCGTGCCGCTCGGAGGCAAGGACAAACGCCCGCTCGAGCAGCTCCCGATCGACATCGGGGTTGTACTCGGCCACCTCGGCGACGAGCTCGTCGAAGAGCTCGTGATGCCTTTCGGCGGCCGCCGTCAGAACCTGGTCCGCCATGAACCCATCTTAGCTACGGGGTATTTCGGCACCCCTGCCGTTTTGGATTACGCGGCGAGTGGCAGCGGCTCTTCGAGCGCGGCGAGAAACGTGGGCGATTCGAACAGGGAGCGCCAGCTAGATCCTTCGCCGACACCCAGCTCGGCGAACACCGCCTGTGCCTCCTCACTCCTGGCGTCGGCCGACCGCGCCCACTCGCACGCCAGGCGCATTCGCAGCACGGCGTACTGCTCATGAGTGTCGAAGACGCGCTCGATGCGGAGCTCCGGCGACTCCGTGCCGTTCCAGCGGTTGACGGTGAGCTTGAAGACGACGTCGTACAGCATCGGGCGGCGCAAGCGATCGAGCTCTCCGCCGCGGCCGAAGGCGATGCCGCCGGGCAGGGTGCGGCCGTTCGCGCGCAAACGGATGCGCAGGTGCTTGCCGCCCTCCCCCACGGTCGCGAGGTCGGCGACCTCACAGCCGCCGACGACGAGCCGCACCGCCGGGTTGCCGAGGCCGAACGGCGCCAGCGCGCCCAGCTCCTCCGAAAGGCCGAGCGTGAGCTCGCGTCCGTCGACCGCAGCGTCCACTCGCGCCACCGGCACGAGATCCTCCTCGCTGAGAACTGCCGCTGCGTGGGCGGCGAAGGCCTCCGCGAAGGCATCGATCCGCTCCGGCTGGATCGAGAGACCCGCGGCCGCACGATGCCCGCCCCAGCGGCCCAGGTGATCGGCGCAGGCGCCGAGAGCCCCGTGGAGATCGAAGGCCGGAATCGAGCGGCCTGAGCCGGTCCACTCGTCCTCGCCTCCCGCGATGAGGACCACGGGACGGTGGAAGCGCTCGACGAGGCGCGAGGCGACGATGCCGATCACGCCACGGTGCCAGTCCTCACCGGCCACCACGTAACCGCGTCGGCGCCGCTTGGCCTCCGGCCACTCGTCCACCTGCGCAAGAGCTTCGTGGAGGATCCGCTCCTCGACGGCCTGCCGGTCACGATTTAGGCGCTCCAGCTCGCCGGCGAGGCGTTCGGCCTCCTTCCCGTCGTCGGTGAGGAGGAGCTCGAGGGCGGCCCTGGGATGGCCTAGCCGGCCGGCCGCGTTGATCCGCGGGGCGAGGCGGAACGAGACGGAGCCCGCGTCGACGATCGCCGGGTCGACCCGGGCCGCCTCCATCAAGGCGCGAACGCCGGGCTTCGTCGTCCGCGCGAGCCGCTTCAGTCCGGCGGCGACGAGGCCGCGGTTCTCGTCGACGAGCGGGACCACGTCCGCGACCGTGGCGAGGGCCACAAGGTCGAGGTGGCCGTCGAGGCCCTCCGCTCCAAGGGCCTGCGCGAGCTTGTAGACGACACCCGTCCCGCACAGCTCCGGGAACGGATAGTCCGAAGGCCGCGTCGCCACGACCGGGCAGTCGGGCAGCTGGTCGCCGGGGCGGTGGTGGTCGGTGACGACGACGTCCAGCCCGAGCGCACGTGCCTGGGCGATCTCGTCCACCGCCGTGATGCCACAGTCCACGGTGAGGACAAGGCCGCACTCTTCTCCCGCGAGGCGTGACAGCGTCTCGCCCGACAAGCCGTACCCTTCTTCGAAGCGGCTGGGCAGATGCCAGTGGACCTCGGCGCCGAGCTGCCGCAGCACAAGAACGGCGAGCGCAGTGGCGCAGATGCCGTCCACGTCGTAGTCACCGTGGACGCAGATTCGCTTGCCCGCGGCGATCGTGGTCCGGATCGCATCGCAGGCAGCCCGCATGTCTCCAAGCAGGAAGGGATCGTGCGCAGGGAGCTCCGCGGCGAGAAACCGCCTCGCCGTCTCGGGGTCGCCGTATCCCCGCCTGACGAGAACGCTCGCGGTCGTCTCGCTGAGGTCGAGCGCGGCTGCCAGAGCGACGACCTCGGGGCGGGGGCACGGAGGAAGCCTCCACGTGCCCTCATGCATGGAACGTAGGCTAGGACCCGGATCGGACGTTATCCTCAATGCAGATGAGCGAAGCGACGAATTACGTCTCCGGCGAGGACTTCGTCGTCGAGTTCCTCGGCTACCGATTCAGCTTCAACGCGATCGATTTCGAGCAGCGCGTGAACGCCGCCGCGGTCAAGCTCGGCCTCGTGGAGCCCGGCGAGCTCGAGGAGGAAGAGACCGCCGATCTCGTGGAGCTGACGGCGCACGGGCTCATCGAGGAGCCGCGGAGCGCGCTCGGCGCCTACCTCGTCCGCAACTGGGAGCGCGTCTCGCTCGTCGGCAACGAGTCACTCGTCTATTGGCTCCGCAAGCTCATCTTTCGCGGCGCGTGGCTCGACCACCGGGTGAAGGAGAACCTGCTCGAGGTGGCCTGGGACGAGGGCTCGTCCGAGTTCGGCTACCGCGACCCGCGAGGCGGCGGCCGCGCCTTGCTCGAGCTCGCTCCAGTGCCCTCCTGGCACGAGCTCCAATATCGTCGTTAGAAGAGGCTCGCCTCGTCCGCGAGGGCTGCTCCGGCACGCTCTCGGCCCAGTTCCGTGAGGATCCGGCCGCGCGGAGTGCGCTGGATCAGCCCGAGCTGCAGCAGATACGGCTCGTAGACGTCCTCGATCGTGTCGGGCTCCTCGCCGAGCGAGACGGCAAGCGTCGAAAGGCCCACGGGCCCGCCACCGAACTTGTGCGCGATCGCCGAGATGAGCTCGCGGTCGATCCGCTCGAGGCCCGACTCGTCGACCTCGAGGAGCGCGAGCGCTTCCTGCGCCACCTCCAGGCTCACCGCGCCGTCGTGGCGCACCTCGGCGACGTCGCGGACTCGCCTCAGGATCCGGTTGGCGACGCGTGGCGTGCCGCGGGCCCGGCGGGCGATCTCGCCGGCCGCTTCGTCCTCGATCTCGACGGCGAGGATGCGCGCCGAGCGGCGGACGATGGTGCCCAGGTCCTCGACACCGTAGTAGTCGAGGCGGTAGGTCATGCCGAAGCGATCGCGCAAGGGCGTCGTCAGGAGGCCGGTTCGAGTCGTGGCGCCGACAAGCGTGAAGGGCGGTAGATCGAGTGTCAGGGTTCGCGCCGCGGGGCCCTGCCCCACGATGATGTCGAGCCGGAAGTCCTCGAGGGCCGGATAGAGGATCTCCTCGACAGCCCGGCTCAGCCGGTGGATCTCGTCCACGAAGAGGACATCGCGGTCCTCCAGTGAGGTGAGGATCGCTGCGAGGTCGCCCTTTCGTTCGAGCGCGGGCCCGGCGACCGTGCGGATGCCGACGCCGAGCTCCTCCCTGACGATGTAGGCGAGGCTCGTCTTGCCGAGCCCGGGAGGGCCGACGAGGAGAACGTGGTCGAGTGCCTCCCCCCTCCCCTTGGCCGCCTCGAGCGAGATCGCAAGCTGCTCCTTCACCCGTCCCTGGCCGACGAAGTCCTCCAGCCGGCGCGGCCGCAGCGACGCGTCGTAGTCGTCCTCTTCCGAGACGAGGACGGCCGCCGTCACGCGCTCGTCGGTCACGCCGCCCTCAATGCCTGCCGCACGCGCTCGGCGGGCGGCAGGTCCGGATCCGTGCCGGAGAGCCGCTGCTCGGCTTCCGCGAGCGAGTACCCGAGTTCGACCAGAGCGTCGCGGGCGACGATGTGCCCGTCGCCCGCGCCGAGGTGCGGCGCCTCGACCGCCGTGAGCGGGGTGATCTTCTCCTTCAGCTCGAGCACGACCCGCTGGGCCGTCTTCTTGCCGATCCCAGGAATCGTCTGGAAGAGGTCGGCGTCCTCACGGACGATCGCGCGCTTGAGCTCGCCCGGCGAGTAGCCGGAGACGATCGCGAGCGCGACCTTGGGGCCCACGCCGCCGACGCTGAGAAGCTGCTCGAAGAGCTCGCGCTCCCCCGCGTCGGCGAAGCCGAAGAGCTGGAGGGCGTCCTCGCGGACGTTCAGGTGGGTCTCGAGCGTGACCTCGTCCGCGCCGTCGGCGAGCCGAACCGCGCTCGGGGTGGCGAAGAGCCGGTAGCCGATGCCGCCCACGTCCACGACGAGTCCGTCGGCGTCCCAGGCAACGGGCCGGCCACGGATACGGGAGATCACCGGGCCGCCCCGACGAGCGCGGACAGCGGCGGTGCGCTCGCGTGACAGATTGCGACGGCGAGCGCGTCGGCCGCATGATGCGGGCGCGGCAGCTCGGAGAGCCCGAGGATCGCCTTCACCATCTGCTGGACCTGCTGCTTCTCTGCCCGGCCGTAGCCGCAGACCGCCGTTTTCACGCTAGCGGGCGGATACTCGGCGCAGGGAACGCGCGCGCTGGCGCAGGCGACGAGCGCGGCGCCGCGTGCCTGTCCGACGGAGAGCGCGATGCGGGCGTCGGCGCCGACGAAGGACTCCTCGAGTGCGGCCGCATCCGGCTCGTGTCGCGCGATGAGCGCCGCGACCGCGTCGTGGATCCGCTTCAAGCGCAGCTCGGGACGCTCCTGCGCCTTGGTCTGCAACCAGCCGAACTCGACCGCCTGGAGGCGGACGCCGTTTGCGTGGACGATGCCGTAACCGCACGCTGCCGTTCCCGGGTCGATGCCGAGGACCTTCACGCATCGAGGTTAGGGGTGGAAGCGGACGTTCCTCCCCCGAAACGCCATCGGCGCCGACCGTCGGCAGGCATGGCAAAGCCGGGCTATGCCCGGCTGGGCCCGCCGCCAGAGCGGCTAGGCGAGGATGTCGGCGCGGGCACCCGGGTGGTCTGCGCACCACTCGCGCAGATGCCGGAAGATCTTCAGGCGCTCGCCGTTGTCCGAGCGGGGAGTCTCAGGCGGCCAAAGCACCCGCACTTCGCAGGTAGCCGCACTGTTCTGCTCGCTCGGACAGCCGTTGCGCTGAAGATAGCCGCGCAGATCCTCGAGAAGACTGGGATCACTGACTTCGATTCGCACGCTGTTCCAAATATCGGGATCGTGCGGATCCGGACGTATCCCCCTTTTTGCCTCTTTAGGCGACGGCTTCGAGAATGCCTTCGGGGATGTCGAAGTTCGCGTAGACGTCCTGCACGTCGTCGTTCTCCTCCAGGGCGTCCATGAGTCGCAGAAGCTTCCGCGCGGCCGCCTCGTCCTCGATGCCAACGGTCGTGCGAGGCAGCATCGTGAGCTCGGCCGAGTCGACCGCGATGCCGGCATCCTCGAGGGCCGAGCGCACCGCCGCGAGAGCTTCCGGCGCAGTCGTCACCTCGTAGCTCGAGCCCTCGAGCGCCACGTCGTCAGCGCCTGCGTCCGCCGCGACGAGCGTCACGTCGTCCTCGCTCTCGCTGTCCGGGACGAGGATCACGCCCTTGCGCTCGAAGAGCCAAGCGACTGCGCCGCTTCCGCCCAGGTTTCCGTCGTTCTTCCCGAAGATATGCCTCACGTCCGCCGCGGTGCGGTTGCGGTTGTCGGTGACCGCCTCGACGAGGACCGCGACGCCGTTCGGCCCATAGCCCTCGTAGGTCACGGTCTCGTACGCCTCACCGTCGGTCCCCGCCCCGGTGCCGCGGGCGATCGCGCGCTCGATGTTGTCCTTCGGCATCGAGTTGTCGCGGGCCTTCTGGATGGCCGCTGCAAGGGTGGCGTTGCTGTCCGGATCGGGCCCCCCCTCGCGGGCGGCGACGATGATTGCGCGCGAGAGCTTCGAGAAGAGCTGGCCGCGCTTGGCGTCGGCGGCGCCCTTCTTGTGCTTGATCGAGGACCACTTGCTATGCCCCGACATGCGTCTCCTCCCTCACGAGGTCGAGGAAGAGCTCGTGCACCCGGGTGTCGTCCGTGAGCTCCGGGTGGAACGAAGCGACGATGAACCGCCCCTGGCGGAGGAGCACAGGCTCGCCGTCGAGCTCGGCCAGGACCTCGACGCCGGGGCCCGATCCTGTCACCCGCGGCGCGCGGATGAAAACCCCTCGAAGCGGCTTCTGGTCGCCCTCGAGCTGGAGGTCGGCCTCGAAGCTCGCCACCTGGCGCCCGTAGGCGTTCCTGGCCACCGCGACGTCGACGAGATCCAGGTGGTCGCGGTCGAGCAGGATCATCCCCGCGCACGTACCCAGCACCGGGCCCGCGAAGCGTCGGATTGCCTCCTCGAGCCCGTAGATGCGCATGAGGCGCGTGATTGCGGTCGATTCGCCGCCCGGGATGACGAGTCCGTCGAGCCCGTCGAGCTGCTCAGGCTTGCGGACTTCGACCGGGTCCGCGCCGAGTCGCCGCAACACGCCAGCGTGCTCACGGAAGTTCCCCTGGACGGCCAGAACGCCGATTTTCGGCTTCGTAGACACCCCTCAAACTCTACCCCCGGGGCCTTCGGCCCCTCGCCCCCCGCTATCTAGCCTACGTCGGCAAAACGCCCGCGGGGAGCGCGAAAAGCAATTTCTTCGCGCCCTACCAGCCGCGCGTTTCGAGCAGCTCTTCGGGCGGAATCGCCGCCGCCGAGAGCCCGCGCATGGGCTCGCCGAGCCCCGTCGAGACCCGGGCGAGGATCTCGGGATCGTTGAAGTGCGTCGTCGCCTCGACGATGGCCTTCGCGCGCGCCATCGGATCCTCGGACTTGAAGATGCCGGAGCCAACGAACACGCCGTCGGCGCCGAGCTGCATGCAGAGCGCGGCGTCGGCGGGAGTAGCGATCCCTCCGGCGGTGAAGGTGACGACCGGGAGGCGGCCGTTCTCGGCCACCCACTTCACGTACTCGTAAGGCGCCGCGAGCTCCTTCGCCTCCGCGAAGAGCTCGTCCTCGGCCAGGGACTGCAGGCGCCGGATGCCGCCGAAGACGGCGCGCATGTGCCGAACGGCGTTGACGATGTCGCCCGTGCCGGCCTCACCCTTCGTCCTGATCATGGCGGCGCCCTCGGAGACCCGCCGCAACGCCTCGCCGAGGTTCCGGCAGCCGCAGACGAACGGGACGCGGAACGCCCACTTGTCGATGTGGTGCTCCTCGTCGGCCGGTGTGAGGACCTCGCTCTCGTCGATGTAGTCGACCTCGAGAGCCTCGAGCACCTGGGCCTCGACGAAGTGGCCGATCCGGGCCTTCGCCATGACCGGGATGGTCACGGACTCCTGGATCTCCTGGATCTTGGTCGGATCGGCCATCCGCGCGACGCCGCCTTCCTTGCGGATGTCCGCCGGAACGCGCTCGAGCGCCATCACGGCAACCGCGCCCGCCTCCTCGGCGATGCGCGCGTGCTCCGCGTTCGTGACGTCCATGATCACCCCGCCCTTGAGCATCTCGGCGAGGCCGCTCTTGACTCGCATGGTGCCCAGCTCGGCCATCGCGCTGATTCTAGCTACGCATCGAGCAAATCCAGAGCCGCCGTCGGCTCCTTGAAGGGCGGGATGACGTAGATGCCCGCGGCGCGCTCGCGCGCTTCCTCGACGAGACCTCGCGCCAGCTCGAAGCCGACCCGCTTCGCGTCCGCGCCCGCGTCAGCCAGGCGCTGCTGGATCTCGGCGGGGATCGTGATCCCGGGCACCTCGTTGTGGAGGCGGAACGCGAGCTGAAAGCTCGAGAGGGGCCAGATCCCCACAAGCAGCGGAATCGGGCACTCGCCGCCGAGCGCCTCGACGAAGCGGTCGAGGTACGACAGGTCGAAGAGCGCCTGCGTCATGCCGAAGCGCGCGCCCGCGTCGAGCTTCGCCTTGAATCGCTCGACCTCGGTTTCGAGATCCTCGGCGGACGGGTTCACCGCGACGCCGACGTAGAACGAGGTCGGTGCGTCGATCGCCTTGCCGGAGTAATCCTCCCCGCCATTCAGACGAGTGACGAGCCCCGTGAGGCCGATCGCGTCGACCTCGTAGACGCCGCTCGACCCTGGGTAATCGCCGACGTGCGGCGGATCGCCGGTGACCGCGAGGACGTTGCGGATTCCCGCCGCGTGCGCTCCCAGGAGCTGCGACTGAAGCCCCATGATCGAAGCGTCGCGGGGGGTGACGTGGGGAATGGTCTCGAGCCCCACCGTCCCTTCGATGGCGACCGCCGCCATGAGCGCGGAGAGCCGCGCCCGGGCCATCGGGTTGTCGTTGATGTCCGTCGCGTCCACGAGGCCCGACTCCTTCAGGCGCTCGGCGCAGCGGAGCATCGCCTCCATGTTCGTCCCCTTGGGAGGATCGAGCTCCACCGAGACCACCCACTCCCCGGCCTCGAGCTTCCGTTGCAGGAGCGTCTTCTCCGCGCGCCGTTCCGCCGGCACCTGCTCCTCACGCTCGACGAAGAGCATCGGCACGCGTGGCTCGCGCTGGTCCTCGACCGCGGCGCGAATCGCGGCGATCTGCGCCGGCGTCGTCCCGCAGCAGCCGCCGATGATGCGTGCGCCGAGGTTGCGGGCCTGGGCGGCGAACTCGGAGAAGTAGTCAGGAGTCGCGTTCGGATAGATGATGCGGCCGCCCGAACGGCTCGGCAGCCCGACGTTCGGCTGCGCGCTCAGTGCCACGCCGTTCGCACGCCCCGTCATCTCGGAGAGCGCTGCGAGAGCTGCTTGCGGCCCGAGGCCGCAGTTCGCGCCGATCGCGACGACGTCTAGCTGCCCCAGGCGGTCGACGGCGTCACGCGCCGAGACTCCCGCCAGCGTCTGGGCGTCCTCGTCAAAGGTGAGCTGCGCGACGATCGGGAGCGCCGACGCGTCGGTGACCGCTTGGATCGCGGTCTCGAGCTCCTCCAGGTCGAAGAACGTCTCGACCATGAAGAGATCGACGCCGCGCCCCTCGAGCAGACGGGCCTGCTCGAAGAAGACGTCGTAGGCGTTCTCGGCTCCGTGGCTGCCTTCGAGATCCCCGAGCGGCCCGATCGAGCCCGCGACGAGCACCTGCGCGCCGGAGACGTCGCGCGCCTCGCGCGCGAGCTTGACGCCGGTCTCGACGATGTCCTCCAGACGGTCGTCGAGGAGCAGGGCCGAGAGCTTTCGCCGGTTCGCTCCGAAGGTGTTCGCCTCGATGAGGTCGGCGCCGGCCTGGATGAACCCGAGGTGCACCTTTACGACGGCCTCGGGCGCCTTGAGGTTGGCCTCCTCGGGACAGCGCAGCCGCGGCACGGCGGCGCTCAGGAGCGCGCCGGTGCCGCCGTCCCCGACGATCACGCCGCCTTCGCTCAGCCGTTCCAGCGCCCTGCTCACCGATTGAGCGTATCGACGCCCAACCGGGGTCTGCGCAGAGTCAGTGGAACCAGGTCACGACCGTGAATCGCTCCCCGTGCGACACGGGCAGGACGCCGTGTCTCATCTCGGAGGGGAACGCGACGACCGTGCCCGGCTCGGCGTCGACGGTGAGGCCGCCCTTCACGCCGTTGAGCAGGTCGTGGAACGTCAGCCCGATCCGCCCGCCATAGGAGTCAGAGGCAGGTTCCTCGCTTCCTCCGTTGACGAAGACGACGACCGAGATCCTTCCAACGGATGCGCCGGCGGCGTGGACCCGGCATTCTGAGATGCCGTGAGCCACGACGTCATCCTCTTCGCTGCAACCTTCCTCGCCAGCGCCGTCGAGGCGGTGGAGGCCCTTACCATCGTGCTCGCGGTCGGAGTCGTCCGCGGCTGGCGTTCGACTCTCATCGGCGTCGGCGCAGCCTCGGTCGTGCTTGCGGCCGTCATCGCCGGCCTCGGCCCCGCGCTCCAGCGCATCCCGATCGGGACGCTCCGCTTCGTCGTGGGTGCCCTGCTTCTCGCCTTCGGCCTGCAGTGGCTGCGCAAAGCGATTCTCCGCGCGGGCGGCTACAAGCCGCTGCACGACGAGGCCGAGGCGTTCTCGCGCGAACGGCAGGAGGCCGGCTCGGCCGTCGCCGAGTCGGGGCGCATCGACTGGTACTCGTTCACGGTCGCTTTCAAGGGCGTCCTCCTCGAGGGCCTCGAGGTTGCGTTCATCGTCGTCAGCTTCGGCGCGACCCAGGGGCGGCTGGGACTGGCCGCAGCGGCCGCCGCGGCCGCGGGCGTGGCTGTCGTCGTCACCGGCCTTGTCGTTCGCGGCCCGCTGGAACGCGTCCCCGAGAACGCGCTCAAGTTCGTGGTCGGTGTCCTGCTCTCGAGCTTCGGGATCTTCTGGGGCGGCGAGGGCGCCGGCGTCGAGTGGCCGGGAGGCGACGTCGCGATCCTCGGCGTGATCGGCTTCGTCACCCTCATCTCGATTGCCCTCACACGCGCGCTTCGCCGCCGGCGGCTCGCGCCGCAGCCTGCGGCGGCCCAGGGATGAAATGGCTTCGCTCATTCAGCCGCTTCTGGTGGAACTTCATCGTCGGCGACGACTGGCGGGTCGCTGCCGGCCTCGCCGCCGCCTTCGCTCTCACCTGGCTGCTCGAACACGAAGGCGTCTCGGCCTGGTGGCTGCTCCCCGCGGCCGTCGCTCTCCTCCTGGCCGAGTCTGTGCGACGTGAGGCGCGCAGCAGCAGCTGAGCTAGCGACGTACCACGGCTGCCGAGAACGAGCCGACCAACACTCCGAGCAGCAACCCGCCTCCGGCGCTACGGTCAAGCGGAGTGGCCTACGCGGTCGCGCGAGGGGCTCTTACGGGTCACCGCTACGCTGAGAGCGTGGCCTCGGATTGGACGGTGCGCGAATCGACCAGAGTGACGCCGAGCTCGGAGAGTGTCGGGGCTTCGTGGTCGGTCCGGTCAAGCGCGCGCGACGGCCGAGAGACCTCCACCGTCGTTGAGGTCGATCTCGCGGTCATGGAAAAGCTCGCGAAGGGGTCGGTCGCAAAGGACACGCGATTGGCTCTCGCAACCCAAGGACGAGGCCCCGTGGAGGTGGTGGTGAAACGCGGGGAGGATCCTCCCGCTCGGATTGTCTGCTCGGCGTCGGGCTGTGAGGCGCGGTAAGAACGCACGAGCCTGGCACCCGAGATCCGTGCCAATGGGCCCGCCTGGATTCGAACCAGGGTCCAACGGATTATGAGTCCGCTGCTCTGACCGCTGAGCTACGGGCCCAGCGGGATCAAGGGTATCGCCCTGGGTATTGGCGGTTGGTTTTGGACATGGGCGCCGAGGGTGACTAAAAATACCGTTCTGCGGATCTAGTTCGACCCTCGACTCGATGGAGGTGGGAGCGCGACGTGAAGGTCTTTCAGCAGGAGCGCACTCTGAGGACACGGGGCGGGCTCGAGATCCGCGACATCACAGAAGAGGTCAAGGAATGCGTCGGCGAGAGCGGCGTGAGCGACGGCATCGCCTGCGTCTACTCACCGCACACGACCTGCATCGTCCGCGTGAACGAGTTCGAGACAGGCTTCCTCGAGGACTTCGTGCGCCTGCTGCGACGCCTCGTCCCGAGCCAGAAGTACTACGCGCACGACGACTGGGATCGGCGCACCGAGAACGTCTGTCCCGAAGACATGGAGTTCGGGAACGGGCACTCGCACTGCATGGCGATGCTCATGGGGCCGGCCGGCGAGTCGATCCCGGTTCGCGACGGCGAGCTGTGCCTCGGGACCTGGCAGCGTGTCCTCTTCATCGAGCTCGACCGCTCGCGGGAGCGGCGCTGGCTCGTCCAGGTCGTCGGCGACTAGCCGGCCGCTAGCTGTAGACCCAGAGCTCCTTGAAGGCTTCGTCGACGAGCCAGCGAGTCTTCGACCCCTTGCGGAGCGAGACCATTACGCCAGGCTCGAGCCGCAAGGGCGGCCCGTCGTCGACTTCGATCTGACCGCTGCCTTCGAGCACGAGGAAGGTCTCGTGCGCCGCGAGAGTCAGGTCGATTGCAGCGCCGGCGAGCGGACCTGGCTTCCAAAGCCCTGCTTCGACATCCCCGTCGGCGCGGAGATAGTGCACGAGGCCTCCGGTCTCCTCGTCGACTTGCCAGTCATCCGCGTCCACCGTTGAGAGGAAGACGCTGCCCTCCTGGTCGGCCACTCGGTGAGCGTAATCGGTCGCCGGACCAAAAGAAAACGGGGCCGCCGCCAGCCCCGTCTCGGGTGAATCCTTGCCGGGGTGCCCCCGCCGCATCGGGGCCTGACCCGGACTGTTTGCCGTTGTCCCCACTCTGCCTCGTCGGCACCTTTCCGTCCCCCCTCCGGGGGAGTTGACCGCATACCCCTTTCCGGGTTGACCGCCCCGCTTCACCGCTGCACTTGTAACCCTTCCGCCCTCATGAGGACGCTCGCGATCTACCTCGGCGCCGCCGTGATCTACATCGTCATCGGAGTCGTCTTCGTCGACTTCATGCTCTCGGTCGTCGTCGCGGCCGGCTATCTGCTGATCGCGGTCTGGCTCGTGCCCACGGCGCTCGAACGGCTGCGATGAGCTGGGCCGCCCACGACCTCGAGCCATACGCCTTTCAGCGACACCTCGGGCTGAAGATCGCGTTCGTGCCGCTCCTCATCGGCTCCTACTCGCCGGATCTGTTCACGAAGTGGTTCGTGTACGGGATCACGCTCTTCGGGATCGAGCTCAAAGCCGACGATCCGGTCCAGTTCCACCGCGGCTGGCCGGGCTTCGGCTTCACGCACTCGCTCCTCTTCGGCCTCCTGATCGGATTCATCTTCTGGAAGGTCCTCGGGAGCTGGATCTGGGGCGTCAGCTTCGTCATCGGCCACTGGGCGCATTGCCTCACGGACACGGGCGACACCGTCGGGACGATGCTGCTCTTCCCCTGGACGTTCCACTTCAACCTGGGTGCCTGGGCGTACGCCGGTCAGACGGGTCGGTTCACTGACGCGGCCGCGTACTTCAGCGGACCGGGCTGCATGTGGGACCTCGTCTGGATCGTTTACGGCCTCTTCGCCTGGCGTGTGCTCACGACGGAGTACTTCGACAAGCACATCTTTCCCGTGGACAGCACCTGGAGCTGGGCGAACCGCCTCATCCCACGCATCGGGCTGATCACGCTCTACCGGGCGGCATTCTTCTACGGAACCTGCCGCTGGATCGCCTGGACGATCTGGGCGCACGTGATTCACGACTACCCGTACGACCTCTCGTGGGGCGGACCGGACTGGGTGGACGCGGCGACCCCCTAGCTCGCCGGCTGCACGGCTGCGCACAGCCGTATGACGAGGATCCTCGTCGTCGACGACGAGCCGCAGATCCTCCGCGCGCTCGGAACGAACCTGAAAGCTCGTGGCTACGAGGTCGATCTCGCATCTACGGGAGAGGCTGCGCTCACATTGGCCGCTCGCCACCATCCGGACGTAGTAGTGCTCGATCTCGGCCTTCCCGGACTGGACGGTATCGACGTTATTCGGGGTTTGCGCGGATGGACATCCGTGCCCATCGTCGTCCTCTCCGTTCGAGAGACGGAGCGGGAGAAGGTCGCTGCGCTCGACGCTGGCGCGGACGACTACGTTACGAAGCCCTTCGGCATGGACGAGCTTCTGGCCCGACTCCGTGCGGCGCTTCGTCGCGCGGCGCCGAGCGAGGAGGAGGCGAGCGTCAAGACGGACGACTTCGAGGTGGATTTAGCCGCGAAGCGGGTAACGGGGCAAGCCGGAGAGATCAGGCTGAGGCTGGCGGAATGGCACATCGTGGAGGTTTTCGTCCGCAACCGAGGCAAGTTCGTCACCCAGCGCCAGCTGCTCCAGGAGGTCTGGGGCTGGCAATACGAGAAGGAAACGAACTACCTGCGCGTCTACCTCGCGCAAATCCGCCGGAAGCTCGAGCCCGACCCTGCGAAACCTCGCTATTTCCGCACTGAACCGGGGATGGGATACCGATTCGAAGTGTGAGGAACCTGGATCGCAATTGCCGCGGCGCCGCGATCCCTAGCCGAACGTGAAGCAGTAGGCTTCGGCGCCTGGCTCGAGGAACGTGATCTCGAAGGTGCGGTCCTCGATCCGCCCTGGCTCACGCACCAGCTGGTAGAGGCGCTGCTGGGCGACCGAACCGTTGCCCTCTTGATCGACGTCGAGCCCGTGAGCGTCGCCCGGGGGGTCTCCGTCGACACGAACTCGAAACGGCACGGACTCGCCTCGCACCCGCAGGCCCATGACGAGATTCACGTCGCGGGCATGGAAGCGGAAAGCGATCTCCCCATCGGCGTCGTCGAGGACGGCTGCGCGACGCCCGACCGTCCACTCGCCGGCAAGAGCCCACTCGTTGAGCCTCAGGCGATCCGGCACGGCGTACCCGCGCCGCTCGTCGGGCTCGGATCCGCCTAAGGAAGCGAAGTTCTCGGCCTGCAGGTAACCGAGATACGTCTCGGGTGACTTGAGGTTCGACCAATCCGCCTGCGCCTCGAAGCCATCCGGAACGACCGCGACCAGATCCTCGCCGACGTCGTTGCTTCCGGCCTGGCGCAGCAGAAGCTGGATGACCTTCTCGCACTCCTCGTACCCTCCCTCGCCGAACTGGTGATGTCGAATTCGTCCCTCTGCGTCGGCGATGTAGACGGCCGGCCAATAGCTGGTTGGCGAACGCTGTCCACACGTCGTACTCGCTGTCGAGCGCGACCGGATATTCGACGTTCATGTCCGCCACGGCCTCGCGGACGTTGTCGACGTCGCGTTCAAAGGGGAACTCAGGGGTATGGACGCCGATCACGACCAGGCCGCGATCCCCGTACTTCTCGAACCACGCGCGCACGTAGCCGAGCGTGCGTAGCCAGTTGATGCACGTATACGTCCAGAAGTCGACGAGAACGACCTTCCCCCGCAGCTCCTCCGGGGTCAGCGGCGGCGAGTTCAGCCAGCCGGTGGCCCCGTCGAACGACGGCAGCGTGCCTTCCCGTGGCAGATCCACAGTCAGTTCTGATCTCATCGGATAGCCCCCGCGGCCGCGCGGTCCACCGCGGCAGCCGCGTTCACGACCACCTCGGCGACAGCTTCCGGCCGCGAGACCATGATCACGTGCGAGCCGTCCGCGTCGGTGATCGTGGCGCCGGCTCGCTCGGCCATCGAGCGGATGACGTCTGCACCAGCCGCCCTGTCGCCCGTGGCGACCACGGCCCAGCTCGGGTGCGACTTCCATGCGGGCGGACCCGATGGCTCCGAGAAAGCTGCTTCGGCGACCGGCCGCTGCGTCGCGGCCATCACTGCCGTCTGCTCGGGAGGAAGGTCCGCGGCGAACGCGTCGCGGAACTTCTCCGGGTCGATCGCGAACTCGGTCTCCTCGCCGTCGCCCGCCGGATACGTCCGGGGAACGAGCGCGCTCATCAGGACGCTGTCCTTCGAGCCGGCTTCCACTTCCCCGAGGGCCTCGCCTTCGTCCGGGGCGAACGCGGCGACGAAGACCAGACCGACGACGTTCTCCGCGGCAACGTTCGAGATCACGGCGCCGCCGTAGGAATGACCAACCGCGAGCACCCGCCCGGGAATCTGCTCGATGACGCTCCCGACGTAGGCGGAGTCGTGCGCGATGCCGCGGAGCGGATTCGCGGGCGCCACGACCTCGATGCCGGCGGCCTGCAGGCGTTCGACAACGCCGGACCAGCTCGAGGCGTCGGCAAAGGCGCCGTGGACGAGAACGACGGTCAGAGGGGAGGTGTCCTCTTGCATGAGCGCTCCTTCGTTAGTAGGCGTCGACGTCGATGACGGCCTGGGCAAAGGCTTCTGGAGCTTCCTGGGGCAGGTTGTGTCCGATACCGCCCTCGATCGTCCGGTGTGAGTACTTGCCCGAGAATTTCCCCGCATAGGCACTGGGATCGGGATGGAAAGCACCGTTCGCGTCGCCCTCGAGGGTGATCGCGGGGACGGTGATGACTGGGGCTTCCGCGAGCCGTTTCTCCAGCTCATCGTATTCGGGCTCGCCTTCGACCAACCCCAGCCGCCAGCGGTAGTTGTGGATGACGATGGCGACGTGATCCGGGTTCTCGAGGGAGGCTGCGCTGCGCTCGAAGGTCGCATCGTCGAAGTTCCACTTCGGTGAAGCGGTCCGCCAGATGAGCCTGGCGAAGTCGCGCGTGTACTTGTCGTAGCCGGCGCGACCGCGCTCCGTCGCGAAGTAGTACTGGTACCACCACTGGAGCTCGGCCTCCGGCGGCAAGGGCAGCTTGTTGGCTTCCTGGCTGCCGATCAGATAGCCGCTGACCGACACCAGCCCCTCGCACCGCTCGGGCCAGAGCGCCGCGACGATGTCGGCCGTCCGCGCGCCCCAATCACAGCCGGCGACGATCGCGTTGTCTATCCCGAGCGCGTCCAGAAGGCGATCACGTCAACCGCAAGCGCCGCTTGCTCGCCATTCCGCAAGGTCTCGTCCGAGAGAAACCGCGTCGTCCCGTAGCCGCGCAGATACGGCACGATGACGCGGTAGCCCTCCGCCGCCAGCAACGGCGCGACCTCCTCGTAGCTGTGGATGTCATACGGCCAGCCGTGGAGGAGGAGGACGCCGCGGGCCCGTCGCCCGGGCCTGATTCCGCGTAACCCACGTTGAGCAGGCCGGCATCGATCTGGTGCAGCGGGCCGAGCGACGTGCTGATCTGGTTGCTCGTCGGGCTAGCGCCCCGCTTGTCACTCAACCACCACGAGGAACCGGCTTGTCAAGATTCCGGGATTGCTGCTGCACGGCCATTGATCCTCCTTCTCAGTGGGCGGCACCCGCATGCGAAGCCGCGGACGCTCCTTCGCGATACGGGGCCAGGAACTCGGTCAGCGCCGCCATCAGCGCCTCGGGAGCCTGCTCGGCGACCCAGTGGCCGCTTCCGGGGAGCACGATCGCCTGGACGTCGTCCGCGATGAGCTTCATCGCATTCGCGGCGTTTTCACCGCCGCTCTCCTCGCCGCCGATACCCAGCACCGGCATTGTCAGCCGTCGGTCTTTGCGCTCCTCGTTCTGCGCGGCGCTCGTCCAGATCGCACGGTAGAACTCGAAGCTGCCGCGGAGGGCATCCGGATCGCCGGCGAGCGTGTCGACGTAGTACTTGACGGCCTCCTCCGGAAGCTTCGTCGTCCCCGCCGAGGCTGCAAACTCCGCGCCGAAGAAGACGTCCTCTCTCCCCCTGACGAGTGCTTCGTTCACCTCGCCCGGGAGCTGATTGAACATGAGGTGCCACAGACGGGCGTTGAGGATCGGGGGGACGAACAACGGCAGGGCCGAGGCGATACCAGGCAGGAAGGCCTCGGAGACGATCAGACGATCGACCCGCTCCGGGTGATCCGCTGCCAGCGCATGCGCGATCGGCATCCCGGTGTCGGTCCCGTACACGGCGAATCGCTTATGGCCGAGGTCGTCCATCAGCGCGACCAAGTCGTTGCGCGAGGGTGCCGATGTCGTACCCGTCTCGGGGCTTGTCGGACAGCCCGATGCCGCGCTGGTCGACTGCGATGACCTCGAAGTCGCGCGCCAGAGCCGGCATCAACATGCGCCACGCGTACCAGGTCTGCGGCCAGCCGTGAATCAGGAGCAGCGGCGGGCCTTCGCCGCCGATCACCGCATGCAGGCGAACGTCCCCCGCGTCTATGAATTGACTGGTGAACGTGTCGGCGAAGCCTTCCGGCAGGTTCGGCGCCCCGGAAACCGAGCCGGGGCCTTCAGGAATGGACGTCGTGCTCATCAGAGACTCCTTTCAGGACGAGCTAGTCATTGCGGGCCGCGCGCCATGGCAAGCGGCGTAGTTCCTCAGCAAGAGCCCGGGCTCCCGACTCTCCGTAGCGACGGGCCCACAAGTTGAGCCACTCCTCGTCGTCCAGGAAGAACTTCCAGTCGCTGGTGACTCCATGCCGCACGAACAGAAACGGCACGGGCGACTGGAATGGTCGGAAGCTCGCGTTGTATAGCGCAGTCCCCTTATTGCCTTCGTAGTACGGCCCGAACAGGATTCCGTCTTCCACATACGACGGAACTGCAAGATGCTTCAGGACGTCGTCGAAGACGCCCTGGGCACGATCAGCCGACAAGTCGGTGAAAACAACGACGATGACGTTGTAGACAACGTCGTCGCCTTCAGTTGGTCGAGTGTCCAAGAGCAGACTCTTGTAGCCGCTCATAAGCTCGACGACTTCCGGCACGTCCCGGTCGGCTATCTGCTCCGGAGCGAGCCAAAGTGTCTTGCGTTCCAAGGACCCAGGCACGAAGGGACAGACGGTCCCAGCGCGACCGAGATCCTTGTGCGGTTTGACCACGAAGGTCGTGATCCAGTCTGCGACGGCTTGAAGCGCTTCGAGATCGCTTTCCGCAAGCTCACTCGTCCTTCCGGCGTCCTCGAGATCCTCGAGGAGGAAGAGATCAGTGGTCTGTGTTGGCATGGAACCTCCTTTCTGCGGAGAGGCGCAGACGATGGCGTCCTTAGCGCAGTGAGTTGAAGGCCGCGCGCACCTCCTCGGTGAAGAGCTCGGGCTCTTCCCACGCCGCGAAGTGCCCGCCCCGCTCGACCTCGTTGAAGTAGATGACGTTGGGGTACGCCTTCTCGACCCAGCTGCGCGGCGTCCGCCAGATCTCGCCGGGGAACGTCGTGAAGCCGAACGGCAGCTTCATCGGCGGCGGCGCCTGGCCGGCAGCTTTCGCCTGAGCTTGTCCGCTCTCCCAGTACGACCGGGCCGCCGAGGCTCCGGTGCCGGTCAGCCAGTACACCGTGATGTTGTCGAGGATGTGATCCCGGGTGAGGTTGCCCACGGGCTGGCCGTCGACGAAGGCGCTGGCGATCTTGTAGTAGCTGTCCGTGTCGTGGTCGAGCATCCAGGCCGCCAGCGCTACGGGCGAATCCAGCAGGGCATAGCCGATCGTCTGGGGACGCGTGGCCTCTCGACGAAGTAGCCGGAGCCGGTCGCCCTGAATACGGCGATCTGCTCGGCCGCCGCGCGTTCCTGCTCGGTATCAGTCGGCATGGTGCCGCCAAGCGCCGGGACGAACAGGTTGGTGTGAACGCCGATCAGGCCCTCGGGTGCCTGACGGCCCATCGCGTCGCTGACAGCGGCGCCCACGTCGCCGCCCTGGGCGACGTAGCGGGTGTAGCCGAGTCGGCGCATGAGCTCCGCCCACGCGAGCGCGGTGCGCCCTGAGTCCCAGCCGAGCTCGGTCGGCTCGGCCGAGAATCCGTAGCCGGGGACCGACGGCAGCACGAGGTGGAACGCCTCGTCGGCCTTGCCGCCGTGCGCGGTCGGATCGGTGAGCGGGGCGACGGTCTCGAGCAGCTCGATCACCGAGCCGGGCCAGCCGTGGGTCATGATCAGCGGCAGCGCGTCCTCGTGCTGCGAGCGCACGTGGATGAAGTGGACGTCCACGCCGTCGATCTCGGTCATGAACTGCGGGAGCGCGTTCAGCTTCGCCTCGGCCTTGCGCCAGTCGTAGTCGGTCGCCCAGTAGTGCGCAAGCTCCCGAATCGTGGCCAGCTGGACGCCCTGCGACCGATCTTCGACGAGCTCTTTGCTGGGCAGACGCGTCGCCGCGATGCGCCGGCGCAAGTCGTCGAGCTGCTCCTCGGGAATCTCGACGTGGAAGGGACGGATCTCGGTTGCGGTCTCGACTGTGCTCATACGACCTCCTTTGCTAACGCAGTGAGCGGAACGCCGCGCGGATCTCGGTCGAGAAGAGCTCGGGCTCCTCCCAGGCCGCGAAGTGGCCGCCCTTGTCGACCTCGTTGAAGTAGATGACGTTCGGGTAGCTCGCCTCGACCCAGCTGCGCGGAGTCCGCCAGATCTCTCCGGGGAACGTCGTGAAGCCGACCGGGATCGGCGGCGGCGGCAAAGGCTGGCGGCCCGCGGCCGGCGCGTCCGGCCCGTAGGCCTCCCAGTACGACCGGGCCGCGGAGGCGCCGGTACCCGTCAGCCAGTAGAGCGTGACGTTGTCGAGGATGTGGTCGCGGGTGAGGTTTCCCGAGGGCTGCCCGTCGACGAAGGCGCGGGCGATCTTGTAGTAGGCGTCGGTGTCGTGGTCGATCATCCAGGCCGCCAGGGCGACGGGGGAGTCGAGCAGGGCGTAGCCGATCGTCTGCGGACGGGTGGCCATCTCGACGAAGTAACCGTTTCCGGACTGCTGGAAGGTGGCGATCTGCGCGGCTGCGGCGCGTTCCTCGTCGGTGCCCGTCGGCATGGTGCCGCCCAGCGCCGGCACGAGCAGGTTCGTGTGGATGCCGATCAGGCTCTCGGGTGCCTGGCGGCCCATCGAGTCGGTGACTCCGGCGCCCACGTCGCCGCCCTGGGCCACGTAGCGGGTGTAGCCGAGGCGGCCCATGAGCTCGTCCCAGGCCCGTGCGGTCCGGCCTAGGTCCCAGCCGATCTCGGCGGGCTCACCCGAGAAGCCGTACCCGGGCAGGGAGGGCAGCACAAGGTGGAAGGCATCCTCGGCGTTGCCGCCGTGCGCGGTCGGGTCCGTCAGTGGGCCGACAGAGTCGATCATCTCGATCACGGAGCCGGGCCAGCCGTGCGTCATGATCAGGGATAGCGCATCGGCGTGGTCCGAACGGACGTGGATGAAGTGGACGTCGACGCCGTCGATCTCGGTCACGAACTGCGGCAGCGCATTCAGACGCGCCTCGACCCGCCCGAAGTCGTAGTCCGTCGTCCAGTAGCGCGCGAGCTCCCGAATCGTCGCCAGCTGCACGCCCTGCGACCGATCTTCGACGAGCTCCTTGGACGGCAGGCGCGTCGCTTCGATCCGTCGGCGGAGGTCGTTAAGCGCCTCGTCGGGAACGGCGACCTGGAATGGGCGGATCTCGGTTGCGGTTTCCGTACTTGCCATGTCGACCTCCGTCTGGCAGCTCGGTCGACCCCTCGAATCGTCGAGGGCCGTCGCATTGCGGCGACGCGGCGAACATCGCAGGCCGTCGCACTACGCGACCGCGAACGATTCCTACAGACCCTTTCAAAGCCTGGCTGACCGGTCAACGGTGTTTCACCACATCTGTACAAACGAGGAGAACGTGGCGGCGACCAGCGAACAAGGCCCGCTGCCGGCGGTAGGAGCCCAACACGAAGCGAGGTGCGCGTAGAGGGCGTAGAGTCTGTGATGCCCTAAAGCGAGGAGGTAGTCATGCCGGCATCAGCGGACTTTTCGAAGCTTAAGGAGCAGGTCGAGAACGCTGACCAGCACATCAGAGCGTCAGCTGCCCAGGGCGCGGACGAGCTGAAGGCCATGGTCGATGAGGCGCGCACCAATGCCGACGCCCGCGCAGCCCAACTCAGCACCAAAGCCCAAGAGGCTGGCGACCAGGCCGAGGCTCACTGGAGCCAGGTCCAGAGCGACTGGGATCGGCACACCAAGCAGATTCGCCAGCGCATCGACGCCAAGAAGGCAGAGCACGATGCCGATGTGGCAGAGGTCGACGCCGAGTGGGCCGAGGCCGACGCAGAGGACGCTGTTCAATTCGCGCAGGCCGCCATCCAAGAGGCCGAGTACGCCGTGCTGGACGCTGTACTGGCAAGGAAAGACGCGGACGTACTTGCTGCGGCGAAGTAGCGCAGCACCGCTACGAAGACTGCACAACCCGGAGCGCCCCGCAAGGGGCGCTCTCCATTAGGAGGGTACAAGGCGAAGCCGTGGAGGAGGACCGCATGTTCGGGGCCACTGAAGGTGCGTAGCCGTTCTAGGAAACGAATGCCTTTCGAACTGAGGAAGCCGTCCACCGGTTCGTGCCGTGAATCGTTGGAACCTTCTCCGCGTTCAGCTTCTCGGCGATCTCCTCCAGCGACATCCGCTTCGCGAGCAGCGCGTTGATCTTCATCCGCCATATGTAGTCACGTTTGTTGCAGAGCCGATGCCCCAGCCGGACGTTGTCGGGGGTGAGGAGACCTCCGTGCATCTTGAGTCTCGGATAGTGGTCGGCCGTCGGCTCCCAATCATGGGGACGCTCCGATCTCGGCTCGAAGTGCCTGCGGCCCCGGAAGCAGTAGCACTGCGGCATCTCACAACGCACGTCGACGATTTGGCCGTCCCGGGCGAGCCGCAGGAGGATCCCGCGAACTCCGAGGGCCTCAAGCTTCTCAACGCTCTCTCTGGGGTCATCAGCCATGCGAGGAAGTTTCACACCCCGGAAAGACGTGCGAAGCCGTGGGTAGCAAAAGCGGTAGCAACTGGCCCCGGCACCGCCGTCACCAGAAACGGAAACCCCGCAAGTGCGGGGTTTTACAGGCTCCCCGGGTTGGACTCGAACCAACAACCCTCCGGTTAACAGCCGCATCGGGGGTGGCCACGCCGGGTGCGCTCACGGAACTATGCGGCTTTGCGGTGCGCTGAGGTCACGTCAGGTGACGTGGGGTTGGTAGAAACTCTGGTAGAAAGTTCGTCGCCTCGACGGGCAACGACGGGCGATCAGTCGAGGTTCAGGAGCCCGAGTCGCTCAAGCTCGGCGACGGTGTCCGCGCCCGCTCGCGGTCGTGGTCGGTCACTTCCAGTGAGATCTCAGCGAGCGCCTTCTTGAGGTCGGCTCGCTTCTGGCGAACGTATGTCTCGTGCGAGACCTCGGCGAGGTGTTCGATTAGCTCGTCGCGCCTCATCGCGCGCCGACTCTACTACTCTGCCGCCGTGCTCTTCTACGGCGTCGTTAGCGACTTCCTGGGCGAGGCCGTCGAGCTGTTCCCCACCCGCGAGCACGCCGAGGCGGTGGTCCAGGCATGGGACCGCGATGAGCCAGACCAGGCCGGCACGCTGTACGTCGAGCCGATCAAGATCGAAGGTGGGGCGGCCAACTAGCCTTCTTCCCCGCGCTCCGCGGCAGCGATACTGGCTTCATGCCCACGACTCTGCTGCGCTTGGGGTATCGACCGCTTCGGATCGGATTCTTGGTTCGCAAGACGAGCATGCGGGATGTCCGTCGCGCCATCCAGCTCTCCTCACTGCTCTGGGGCGGTCAGCTCAATCCTCTAGTCGGCGTCGCCCGCGAGCCGGAGGAAGTCGATCGCGACATCGCTGCTTTTCAGGTGGATGCCCTTCACGCCGTTTCGTCGGACAACAATCTTGCCGCCGCGGTCGACCGAAACGCCCACCTGCGATGGCCGATATACGGCGACGATCTCGTGGCCACCGACGAAGGGGCGCCCTTCCTTCGCGCCATCGATCTAAGGGGCCCGATGCGAGTGTTCTCGGAACGACGGCGCAGAGAACCACCGTCGATTACGCCCGCTGTCGTCGCGAGGTGGGAGCCGGATGACCCGTATGCCGCCGTCTACGCCGCCACCTTCGGCGACTTCAGCCTCGCTCGCGAACTCCTGGGTGACGATGTCCTCCAGTCCTTTGTGAGCGCCGCAGGTGCGCTCGAGGCGGACGCCGCCAGCGCGGTGAGGGGGCTCGACTCCGCTGCGTTGCCCCTTGACGTCACGACGATCGGACTTTCGTGGCTGCGAGACGCATACTGGCGCGAAGCGACGTCGAGCATCTATATCGGCAACCCCAGATCTGCTGCCGATGTGCGGGCGTACTGGAACCTCCGCGCCTCGGATACACACGCGTTGTTCTGGGACCGGACAGCCGACGGTGGACCGTTCCGCGAAGCCATCCGCCAACGACTTGAAGAGATCGCCGAACTCGAAGAGAGCCGCCGACCCCCCTTTGGCGAGGTTTTCTGCTATTCGCTCGATGCGGTGCCTCGTGGGCAACCGGGGCATGTAGCCGAGGAGCTCACAGAGCTTTTCCCGGCGGGTCTTCAGCCCGTCGTCCACTCACTCGTCCGGGACGTTGTGCCAGTGTCGCCATGGCGCGAGTTCGGCTTCACCGAGCTGCCGGCGACGGATCGCGAAGGGGTCCTCGCTCACGTTGATGACCCTCCCGAGAGCGACCGCAGCAAGGTGGTCATTCCGCTCCCGACCTTCCGGTATGGGGCGCCGGATCGGCAGAGGCAGGATCTGGTTGTCTCCGTTGACCCGTTCACAGACTCGGGCTATCGAGGGACCCTCCGCCTGCCACCGCTCCGGGACCTCGCACCGTCATACGCATACGACCTCTCTCCGACAAAACACATTCGAATTGAGGGCGACACCTTTGGCGTCATCGACAACCTTCTCCTCGAAACGCTCGAGGTCTGGCCGCTCACGCACCGGGAGATTCTGGAAAGGCTCTTCAGCCGTGCCGGGCTAACGGCAAACCGAAGCCTTCCAGGCGAAGCAGCGTGGCAACTCCTTCGGCAACTTGGCGGCCTTTCATCGTCAAACGTCCTTCGTCTTCCCGGTGTACGCGAACTGCTTTCACTCACGGAGGCACGCGTTGGAATCAATCGCAAGAAAGCCGAGCAGATAATTCAGGGCTCGCACGGCTTCGCCGAAGCTGAGCCTCTCTTCCTTCGAGCCAGGAGCGTCACGCCGAAAGACATTTTTGGGTTTTTCACTGCCCGCAAGCTGTTTCTTCCTGGCCTTTGGCTCCAGTGTCCTCGCTGCCAACACGCGAGCTTCTTCCCGGTTCGCGACCTCGATGACGACGTCCGGTGTCCCAGATGCACCGATTCGTTCGCTCTCGGTCCCGCACTCGTTGGAGATCCCATTCGGTTTCGCCTCTCGGGCCTCCTCGAGGAACGCAGTGAGCGTCTCTCGACGATCACTATCGACGCTCAGCCGACGGCCATTCCGGTTCTTCTCACACTGCTCTTCTTGAGCGAATGGGTGGCGGGACTGGAGGGGCTCGTGCTCGAGGTTTCCCAT
The DNA here is from genome assembly GCA_963739065.1 of uncultured Actinomycetes bacterium. Lineage (GTDB taxonomy): Bacteria > Actinomycetota > Thermoleophilia > Gaiellales > Gaiellaceae > JAIBJP01. The sequence continues at coordinate 736,718 of CAVTYV010000004.1, read as the reverse complement.
GAGATATCCGGCCCGACGGTCGAAGCGTGCGAATCCGACTTCATCGTGATCGAGTACGGAACGCGTCATGAGCCCCTCGTTCACGTCCTCGTCGGTGAGTGCAAGGGCCAGGGATCCATTGACGGCGATGACATCAGGCGCCTTCAGAGAGTGGCCGCCGCCATGCGGGATGATCGGGTTGGGTGCGACGTTGTCTTTGCGACCACGCGAGACGCTTTTTCTGATGAAGAGATGGATCTTTTCCGTGCCGCGTATGAAGCGAGCGCGGACCACGAGGCTCTCCGTCGCCCGCCAATCCTTCTCACCAGAGGCGATCTTGAATCGCCATCACATCGAGACCACGACGACCGTCGGGTCTACAGGTTCCGAGGTCTCGAGGGGCTTGTGTGGCGCACACACGATCGTTACTTCCCGCGTCCCGACGCAAGCGCTCCTCGCTTCGGAGGGCAGCCGTGAGGTTCAGGCAGTCGCCCTAACGATTACCGAAGTCAGAGCCAGACTAAGCAGGCTCGCGTGCTGGGAGTGCGCTTAGGCAGGGACTAGTCCCCGGGTGACTGCCAGATTCTGGAAGCGACAGCTAGAGTCGGCTCGGGGGATGCTCGTCCGGCTCAGCGATCCAACGGCCCAGGTGAAGCTGCTGGTCTTCCTCTGGAATAGCGCCATTACAGGCGTCGAGCGGGTGGGCGACGACGCACTCCGGTTTGCCGAGCTGGACCAGCGGGAGCGCATTGACGCGATCCTCGACGTCTGGCGCACGACCAACCCAGAGGTCACGGTCACGATCGAGGAGTAGCTCTCCCTGGCCGGGCTTAGATCGACCAGATGTTCCCGAGGGTGTTCAGAACGAGGCCGGCGATGAAGAGGACGACGCCGAGCACCCGGCGGCCCACGTTCGCGCCGAGCTCCGCGGCGAGGAGCCTTCGCGCTTCGATAGCGGCGTCGATTCCCTGCTGCCGTGCTTCGGTGGCCCGTCGTATCGCATCCTGCTCCACCTCGGCAATCCGGCGCTTCATCTCCTGACTCAGCCCTTCGACACTCTGAGAGACCTGCTCGATTCGGCTCTCGAGCGCGTCGAAGCGCTCGTCGACTGTCGGCTCCCGGCCCTCTGGCAGGACTACCCCCCTGGCAGTCATTACGGCTGCATCGGAGAAATCCAGTGCCGAGCCGAGCACCTTGCGAATCGCCGCCCTCCCCAGCTTGCGAGCCCGCCACCAGACCGAGACGACGTCAAAAACGACGAGCGCGAGCCCAACTGCCTCGAGTCCCGCACCGAGTGCAAATGAAAAGGACGACGACGTCGTGCCGGCTCACGTCGGCGATCCTAGGCGCCCTCTGAGATTCAGGTAGTTCGCAGGAGCGCGTCGGAGCCGCTCAGACAGCCGTGGAGCTTGGTCGGCAGTCCGCGGGCCCCTGCGCGTTCACCTGCGGCCCGAATCGCGAGGCTACATCTGGGCGGCTGACCGCCTACGACGCCGTTTCGTAATACGCCCTCAAAACTGGGCGCGGGTGTCTGGGGGGATCACAGGGAACCGGCTAGCGCGCAAATCCCCGGGTGGGGGTGCGCGCGGAGGACGGCACCAGAAGCGGCCTCCGGCCGGCGATCGTGAGCTCGTCGAGATTTCTTCGAGCTCGCGCCAGAAGGCCGCAAGCTCTCATGGAAAGGGGGGTGCGTGCCGCGTCCGGGGTGGCATCCGGTCGGCAACCGGAGGGTCTCCCTCCTCCCTCCCCTGCCGCCATGCGGGTTAGCGCCGAGCCGGGCGCGACTTTCTACCAGGCTTTCTACGGACCAGACCCAGAGCGCAGGCGACCGCCGTCTGGCGGGAGGCGGCGGGAACGTGCTTCGGTGGCGTCGTCGATGCCGACCCCCACCGATCATCGCGACGCTTGTCTGGTCATCACCGCGCTTCGGGCGCCGCTGCTCCCGCGCGCTTCTCAACGTCTCGCGAACGTAGTGAGCGAGACATCTAGATCTTGGTCTCGCGCGCACGCGCGAGGGACGCAGTGTTCCGGCAGCGTTAGCGGCTCGAGAGGCTCACCTGGGTTCTGGTGGTACTGACGGTCGTAATCGCGGTTTTCACGGTCGGGCTCTTCTTCCACGGGTAGAAAGTTGGTAGAAAGTCGGACGCCCGGGCCGAAACCGCCTCACACAAAAGCCCGCCTGTGCGGGGCTTTTTTTACTCCCCGGGTTGGACTCGAACCAACAACCCTCCGGTTAACAGCCGGATGCTCTGCCAATTGAGCTACCGGGGAACGGCCGCAGCAGTGTAGCGAGGCCGAGTAGGAGGGCTTGACGAAATACCGGCCGTGTCGCGACATTCCGCCAACCCCTCCTAGGTGAAGGCCACTTCCTGCAGGGCTTCCTGGATCCGGCCCAGGACGCCTTGGAGCTCCTTCGTCCGCTCGAGGTCCTCGCTCGTCACCTCGCCGCGCCCGAGCTCCGCCAGCTCCCGGCGCACGAGCCGCTCTTCGAGTCGCAGAAAGAGCTGCTTCGCGGACTCGTCGTTCAACCCCTCCTTTGCCGCGGTCGCGTCGAGCTCGGCTCGCAGGGCGACGAGCTCGTCGTCGGGCTCCACTTGCCCGGCGAGGTACGAGCGGAGCCGCCGGTGCACGGGGTTGTCGAAGTGGCGATCGTCGAGCTCGTGGAGATAGCGCTCGGCCACCTCGGGATTCACGACGCAGACCGCCAGCAGGTCCCGCTCGAGTCGGTCGCCGGCGTCGATCACCTTCCGGGTGGCCTCTCCGAACACGGGCGCGCTCGTCCCATCGACTCGCAAGGGGACGTTGAGCCGGTTCGCCGCGTACTTGGCCGCGCGCTCCTGGTCCGGCCCCCTTGGCGCCTTCAGGATCAGTGCCTGGACGGAATCGAAGGCGACCTGCGGGCTCGGCGCCCGGTCGATCTCGAGCTTCACGCGATGGACGAGGTACTCGGTCGCGTTCTCCAGCCGGCTCTCGAACTCGTCGGCGGCGTCGGCAGGGTCCGCGCCCGGGGGAAGGGGGACAACCCAGACCTCCTCGAACTGGCGGTAGGCGAGCTCCATTCCCCGGAGGGTCGCGTCCGCGCCGGCTGCGTCCGAATCGAAGCAGAGATAGATGCGCGGAGTCAGGCGCCGCAACTCGCGCAGCTGGAGCTCGGTCAGCGCGGTGCCCATGGACGCCACTGCCGCCTCGAGGCCGCGCTGGTGGAGGGCCATCACATCTGTGTAGCCCTCGACGACGACGGCGCGGCTCTCCTTCGCGATCGTGGCGCGTGCCCGGTCGAGGCCGTAGACGATGGAGCTCTTGCGGAAGAGCTCACCCTCTGGAGAGTTCACGTACTTCGCCGGAATGGGGTCGTCCTCGGACAGGCGCCGGGCGCCGAAGCCGAGCACCCGGCCGCGGCCGTCCGCGAGCGGGAAGGTCAGGCGGCCCGAGTAGTAGTCGTTGCCTCGCCGGTTGACGAGGCCTGCTGCGACGAGCTCCTCCTGCGAGTAGCCCTTGGCGCGCGCCTTTGCAGCGAGCCGGTCGCCGCCGGGCGAGAGCCCGAGACGAAAGTGCTTGGACGTCTCTTCCTCCAGGCCGCGCTCGGCGAGGTATCCGCGAACGGGAGCTCCCGCCTCCGATTCCCAGAGGTGGCGCTCATAGAACTTCGCCGCCGACTCGAGCAAGGCGAACAGGCGCTCGCGCCGGCTGCGCTTCGCGTCGAAGCCGGGCGCCGTCTCCTCGTACTCGAGCTGGACGCCGTAGCGATCGGCGAGCCACTCGACCGCCGGAGCGAAGTCCAGCCCTTCGGTCTCTCGCACGAACCTGATCAGGTCGCCGCCGGCGCCACACGTGAAGCAGTGGTAGAGCTTCTCGACCGCGTTGACGGAGAAGCTCGGGTTCTGGTCGTCGTGGAACGGACAGCGGCCGGTCCACTGAGCTCCCGAGCGCCGGAGCTGCGTGCGGCCCTGCACGACCTCGACCATGTCCGCCGCCGCCACGACCTCCTCCACCGACGAGCGCGTGATCAGTGCCATGCGAGGGCGAAGCGATCGGTCATGCCCGACACGTAGTCCGTGACCCGCTCGTAGAGCTCGCCGGGCCGCGAGTCCGGAAGCTCCTCGGGATGCACGAGGTAATGGTCGAAGATGCGGCGCAGGGTCTCGGCCGCCGTGCGCCGCTGGTCTTCTGCGGCCGGGCCGAGATACACGCGCTCGAACATGTAGGCGCGGAGGTTGAGCATCGCCCGTCCGATTTCCTCGCTCTGGACGATGTCGCCGACGGGCGAGGACGCCTCGACCAGATCATGGACGAGCGTGTCGATCCGTCGCGAGCCTCGTTCGCCGAGCAGAGCAATGTCCTCTTCGGGAAGCTCGTCCGGAGAGAGAATGCCGGCGCGCAATGCGTCGTCGATGTCGTGGTTGATGTACGCGACGCGGTCGACGAGCCGGACGATCTTGCCCTCCAGCGTCCCGGGCTCGGCGGGCCCGGTGTGATGAAGGATTCCGTCACAGGTTTCAGCCGTGAGGTTGAGACCGCGGCCGTCCCGCTCGAGGAACTCGACGACGCGCAAGGACTGCTCGTTGTGGCGGAATCGTCGCCCGAAGCGCTCGTAGAGGATCTCGTCGAGCACCTCCTCACCGGTGTGCCCGAACGGCGGGTGCCCGAGGTCGTGGCCGAGCGCAACCGCCTCGGTCAGATCCTCGTTCAGCCGCAGCGCCCGAGCGACTGTCCGCGAGATGCCGGCCGTCTCGAGCGTGTGGGTGAGCCTTGTGCGGTAATGGTCGCCCTTCGGATCGATGAAGACCTGCGTCTTGTGCTTGAGCCGGCGAAAGGCCTTGGAATGGATGATGCGATCGCGGTCGCGCTGGAACGGCGTCCGCAGGCGGCACTCCTCGTCCTCCTCGGCCGAGCGCCCGCGCGTCTCGTAGGAGCGCACGGCCAGCGGGGAGAGCCAGCCCTCCTCCTGCTCGCGGACGCGAGCCTCGAACTCATCGGCAACGCGTCCAGCCAGGTCGGGCATCTTCTCCCCCAGGCTAGTGGTTCGTCCGGTCGTGGTGGCGAGAAGGTGGCACGCGAAAAGCAAGCAAGGCACGGACGCAGGGAGCGCTCGTACTTGGAACGTACGGGCGCGACCGAGGACGACGCTCTGCGCAGCCTTGCAGCCGCCACCTCTTGCCGCTCACGGCCGGCCGGGCCACTTCAGATGATGATGGGGACAGTTCCGCCGTCAACGCTCCACGCGGCTCCCGTCACGTAGTTGGCACGGTCCGAGCACAGAAAGGCGATCACGGCTGCAATCTCCCCTGGCTCCGCGAGCCGCCCCAGCGGGCGGCCCTTGCCCACATCCGCGAGCACCTCGTCGCGAGTCTTGCCGGAGCGGGCCGCCGTTTGGTCGGCGAGGCCCCCTTCAGCGAGCCACGCGGGCGACGCAGTCGGACCCGGCGCCACCGCGTTGCAGAGGATCCCGTCCTTGGCGTAGAGGTCGGCGACCAGACGGGAGAGTGAAAGCACTGCCGCCTTCGTGACGCTGTAGTCGGGCATGCCCGTCGACGGCCGCTTGCCGGCAGTGGAGCTCACGTTGACGATCCGCCCGAAGCTCCGTTCCCGCATGCCGGGTAGCACGGCCTGGATCGCGCGCACGTAGCTCATGACATTCAGCTGCCAGAGCTGCTCCCAGTCCTTCTCGGTCAGCTCCTCGAAGGAGCGGATCTCGGCAAAGCCGACGTTGTTGACGAGAATCTCGACCGGCCCGGCCTGGCCCTCGGCTGCGGCGACCACCTGACGCGGAGCATCGGGCTGCGAGAGGTCGACGGGGACGTGGAGGACCTCCCCCACGCCCGGACCGCTGTCCCGCCGGCCGCTGGTGATCACGCGGGCGCCTTCCTCCGCGAGAAGACGGGCTGTCTCGAGGCCGATTCCTTCGGTCGACCCGGTGATGATGCAGACGCGATTTTCGAGGCCGAGATCCAAGGCCGTCCTACGATAACCGCGTGACCACGATCTACCTCGCGCGCCATGGTGAGAGCGACTGGAACGCCGCCAACCGTTTCCAGGGGCACAGCGACAGGCCGCTCACGGACCTCGGGCGCGAGCAGGCCAGGGCGCTCGCCGACCTGGTGGCTGGGGAGAACGTCGAGGCCATCTACGCGAGCCCGCTCAGCCGAGCGCTCGAGACCGCGCGCATCGTCGCTGCGCGGACCGGGCTCGCCGTCGTCGAGGACGAGGGTCTCCGCGAGGTCGATACCGGCAGCTGGTCTGGCCTTTCGCGCGCGGAGGTCCAGGAGCGCTACCCCGAAGGATTCGAGCGCTGGACCTCCGGCGGTGCCGGGTGGGAGGACGGGGAGAGCTACGAGGAGATGGCGGAGCGGGTGCTCGCTGCGGTGAATCGGATCGCCGCAGCCCATCCCGGCGGCCGCGTGCTGCTCGTCTCCCACGGAGGGCCGATCCGCGCCATCCAGGCGGCCGCGGAAGGCATGGCCATCAACGAGTACCGGCGCCTGAGGCCGGTGGAGCCGAACGCGCGCCTAACGGCCGTAACCTTTGAAAATGGAATGATCCGGCCGGCTTGAGAGACGTGCCGGGCCCGACGGGAGATCCGCTACTCCCCGGCTCCGGGCCGACATGAGGTTTCGTCGACAAGACCGGGGTCAAACGAGTACCGGTTAAGGAGAGTTAGCTCCGCTACGCTCCAGCCAGTGGAGGACTACACGAACAAATACAAGGGCGAACAGGTCGAAGTCGAGCTTTTCGGCGGCGAGTATCAGGACGGAACCCTGACCGCCTACTGCGGCATCGAAGGCGTTCCGCACATCGAGCTGAACGGCCACATCCTGATCCCGCTCCAGAACATCGCCTCCCTCCACTGCTCGAGTCGCTGCGACGCTCCGGAGCCCGACTGGCCGCCCCGCGGGCTGACAGGCGCCGACGGCGAAGAGACCTAGCGAGTGTCCGACCCGGTGGCAGTCCCTTGTGCCAGGCGTGCGAAAAGCGAGCCAGGCAAGGACGCAGGGAGCCCTCGTATCGACTTTAGATACGGGGGCGACCGAGGACACAGCATGGCGAAGCTTTGCAGCCGCCGGGCGAACGGCGACTGTCGCCGGGTCGGGCACTGAGTGCTCGCGGCGAAGAACGTCGCGAAGGCTTTCCTCCTGCTCGGCGGCTTCGTGGCCGTCTTCACCGCGCTCGGCTGGTGGCTCGGCGGCCTCCGGCTGGCGAGCCTCTTCTTCGTTCTCTGCCTGCTGATGGCCGCGACGCTCCACTGGTACGGGCCGCGGATCGTCCTCGCCTCGCTCGGCGCCCGCGAGCTCACCCTCGCTGAAGGAGCGTTGCTTCACACGACCGTCGAGCGCCTGGCGGCGCAGGCCGGCGTCGACCGACCGCGAGTCTTCGTGCTGCTCGACGGCCACCCACGCGCCTTCGCGGTCGGACGAGGAGCGGGCGCGTCCGCCCTGGCGGTGAGCCAGGGCCTCGTGACCGCGCTCCCGCCGGCCGAGCTCGAGGGAGTCCTAGCGCACGAGCTCGCAAAGGTGAAGCACAGGGACGTCGTCGTCCAGACGCCCGTTGTCGTCCTTACGGGGTGGATCGTCGAAGCGAGCCGCATCGGCGGTTGGCTCGAGCGGGCGCTCCTGTTCGTTCTCGCCCCGATCGCCGCCAGCCTCGTCCACGTCCTCTTGTCGCCCCGGAGGATCTTCGCCGCCGACAAGCGGGCAGCGCGGATCTGCGGGTCGCCGCACGGGCTCGCTGATGCGCTCATCCGCCTGGAGCAAGCGATCGAACTGATCAGCTTCAACGCCAGTCCCGTCACGGAGCCCCTCTACACGGTGAATCCGTTCGAACCTGTGGGGCTCGCGGCGATGTTCTCGACTCACCCGCCGATCGGGGAGCGGGTGCAAAGGCTGCGCGACCTCGACCCCGAGTGGCGCGAAAAGCTCCGCGCCGCCTAGGAAGGTCGTCCTAAACGCCGAAGGGCGCCTAGTGGCGCCCTTCGAAAGAAAAACCGGCGGCGTCCTACTCTCCCGGGAGGTTACCCTCCGAGTACCATCGGCGCTGGCGGGCTTAACTGCTCTGTTCGGAATGGGAAGAGGTGTTTCCCCGCCGCTATAACCACCGGAAATTGTGAGGACGTGCGTCAGCGCGCACCCTCAAAACTCCATAGCGACTTTAGGTGTTCAAAATCAAGACCTCGGATGATTAGTACGGGTCCGCTGAACGCATTGCTGCGCTTACACGTCCCGCCTATCGACGTGGTGGTCTCCCACGATCCTTACTCCCTCGAAGGGGATGGGAAGCCTCATCTCGAGGTGGGCTTCCCGCTTAGATGCTTTCAGCGGTTATCCCATCCAGACGTGGCTAATCAGCAGCGCCGTTGGCACGACGACTGATACACCAGAGGTCTGTTCGTCCCGGTCCTCTCGTACTAGGGACGACTCCTCTCAAGCTTCCAACGCCCATGGTGGATAGGGACCGAACTGTCTCACGACGTTCTGAACCCAGCTCGCGTACCGCTTTAATGGGCGAACAGCCCAACCCTTGGGACCTACTCCAGCCCCAGGATGCGACGAGCCGACATCGAGGTGCCAAACCCTCCCGTCGATGTGGACTCTTGGGGAGGATGAGCCTGTTATCCCCGGCGTACCTTTTATCCGTTGAGCGACGGCAATTCCACTCTCTACCGCCGGATCACTAAGGCCTGCTTTCGCACCTGCTCGACTTGTAAGTCTCACAGTCAAGCTCCCTTCTGCCTTTACACTCTGCGCACGATTTCCAACCGTGCTGAGGGAACCTTTGCGCGCCTCCGTTACATTTTAGGAGGCGACCGCCCCAGTCAAACTGCCCACCTGACGCTGTTCCCGAGCCGGATTACGGCCTCGGGTTAGAAGCCCAGAACACGAAGGGTGGTATCCCAAGGGTGCCTCCACGAACGCTGGCGCGTCCGCTTCACAGGCTCCCACCTATCCTGGACAACGTATCCCAGACTCCAACATCAAGCTGCAGTAAAGGTGCACGGGGTCTTTCCGTCCAACCACGGGTACTCGGTATCTTCACCGAGACTACAGTTTCACCGGATCCCTCGTTGAGACAGCGCCCAAGTCGTTACGCCATTCGTGCAGGTCGGAACTTCGCGTAATTCCTCTGTTTCCAGAGGCGCAGACTATCCCTTCACCCTGACGCAGACTCGCGAGTATTGCTTCAGCATCGTACCGTCGCTTCCCGCTTGGGTTCATAACCCGCGCGAGCTCGACGATCTTCGCCAACCCAGCTCGATCGCGATGGGCATTCGCCGCCATGAGACGACAAACACCCGCGAGGCGTTCGAAATCGAGCCGTTTGCCCGAAACAAGCGGGAACTGCTCGAAGTGAGGGACCACTCGCCCGAGGAGATCCTCGAGTCGACGCGTCTCCCACTTCACAGTTCGATCGCTCCGATCAGGCCGGATGCTTCCGCACCCGAAGAAGGCCATCACTGCGTGAAGCACCTCGGCACGATCACCGTTCTGGCTGACCGAGAAGCTTGGCCTTACCTCCCAACCCACGAGCAATGACGCACGTGGTCCGATGGAGACGGTAAAGCACCCTTCTCCGTCAACGTATCCGGAGATGTATGCCGAGAGGAACTCGCGACTGTATCTGGGGCCGGCGTCTGATCGCACACATAGATTTTCGCCCAAGAGTCGGGCGATGCATGTGCGATCTCACGTCCAAAAAGGACGATCAGTCGTTACGGGGTCAAACACAAACTGTGTCGACTTCCCACGGGATTACCCTTTCGCTGCCACGACGTCCTTGAGCGTCGCACACGAGGAGGGCTTCCCCGTTATTAGCCGGTTATTCGACTGGAATTGCTTCCAGTCCGGGCAATTCAATTACCCGACAAGGAATTTCGCTACCTTAGGACCGTTATAGTTACGGCCGCCGTTTACCGGGGCTTGGCTTCAAGGCTTCGCTCGAAAGCTAACCTCTCCGCGTGACCTTCCGGCACCGGGCAGGCGTCAGCCCCTATACGTCGTCTTTCGACTTCGCAGAGACCTGTGTTTTTGTTAAACAGTCGCTTGGGCCGTTTCACTGCGGCCCCCTCAGGCTCGAGACCGGAAAGGTCTCTCACCCTACCGGGGCGCCCCTTCTCCCGAAGTTACGGGGCCATTTTGCCGAGTTCCTTAACGAGGGTTCTTCCGATCGCCTTAGTATTCTCTACTTGCCCACCTGTGTCGGTTTAGGTACGGGCACGCCCAACCTCCCTAGAGGATTTTCTTGGAGGCATGGCTTCAGGAACTTCGCGCCGCAAAGCGCTCGGCATCCCGTCTCAGGCTTGATGGCCGGCGGATTTCCCTACCGGCCGCCCTACGCGGTTACCCCAGGACGACCAGCGCCTGGGTTTCCTTAGCCTACCCCGTCCCCCCTTCGGTAATAGCGGTTGGTACGTGGTACCGGAATATCAACCGGTTATCCATCGCCTACGCCTTTCGGCCTCGGCTTAGGTCCCGACTAACCCTGAGCAGATTAGCTTTACTCAGGAACCCTTGGGCATTCGGCGGACAGGTTTCTCGCCTGTCTTTCGTTACTCGTGCCAGCATTCTCACTTCCCATTCCTCCACGGCAGCTTGCCGCTACCGCTTCACCGGCATGGGAACGCTCCCCTACCACTCCGAGCAAGCTCGAAGTCCGTGGCTTCGGTTTCTAGCTTGAGCCCCGTTACATTGTCCGCGCCCGAACACTTGACCAGTGAGCTGTTACGCACTCTTTAAATGATGGCTGCTTCTAAGCCAACATCCTGGTTGTCTCGGCACTCAGACATCGTTTGCCACTTAGCTAGAAATTAGGGACCTTAGCCGACGGTCTGGGCTGTTTCCCTTTTGAGCACGAAGCTTATCCCCCGCACTCTGACTGCCGCACTCTAGAACAATGGTATTCGGAGTTTGCCTGAGTTCGGTAAGCTGGTAGGCCCCCTAGCCCAAGCAGTGCTCTACAGCCATTGTTGAACGTGCGACGCTATACCTAAATATATTTCGGGGAGAACCAGATATCTCTGAGTTTGATTAGCCTTTCACTCCGACCCACAGGTCATCCGCCCAGTTTTCAACCTAGGTCGGTTCGGTCCTCCACGGGGTCTTACCCCCGCTTCAACCTGCCCATGGGTAGATCACTCAGTTTCGGGTCTGCATCCGACGACTAAAACGCCCTATTCGGACTCGCTTTCGCTACGGCTCCGTTTCCTTAACCTTGCCGTCGAACAGCAACTCGCTGGCTCATTATGCAAAAGGCACGCCGTCACAGAACAAGTCTGCTCCGACCGCTTGTAAGCACACGGTTTCAGGTACTATTTCACTCCCCTTCCGGGGTGCTTTTCACCTTTCCCTCACGGTACTAGTTCACTATCGGTCGCCAGGGAGTACTTAGCCTTACGGGGTGGTCCCCGCGGATTCCGACCGGGTTTCACGTGCCCGGCCGTACTCAGGATCTCGTCCAGGAAGTTCAGGTTGCTTTCGCCTACAGGGCCATTACCTTCTGTGGCGCGAGTTTCCACCCGCTTCGGCTAGCACCTGAATTTGTAACTTCCCGACCCGCCGGCAGACGGATCAAGACGAGCCCTACAACACCTGCGTGAAAACGGCTGCCGCCTATCACGTCACACAGGTTTGGGCTATTCCCCTTTCGCTCGCCACTACTCAGGGAGTCGAGGTTTCTTTCCTTTCCTCCGGTTACTAAGATGTTTCAGTTCACCGGCTTGCCTTCTTCGCCCTATGTATTCAGGCGAAGACACGCGCGCACTACCACGCGTAGGTTTCCCCATTCGGAGATCCCGGGGTCAATGGATGGTCAGCTCCTCACCCGGGCTTATCGCAGCCGCCCACGTCCTTCTTCGGCTCCTAGCGCCAAGGCATCCACCGTGTGCTCTTAGTCTCTTGATCATGAAGAACACCGTAGTTGCCGCTATGGAGTTTTCAAGGTGCAACGCTAACGCGTCAAAGTCACACGCAAGCAAGAGAGGGCCGGTTTTTGAGGCCGGTCTCTCAAAACTCAACAGCGATCCAAACGTCGAGGTCGACATAGTTCTAGGCGACCCGGCGTTCCGGACGACCGAAGTCATCAACGGTCCGGGAGCCTCCGGAGTAAGAGCTCCGGATTCCCTAGAAAGGAGGTGATCCAGCCGCAGCTTCCGCTACGGCTACCTTGTTACGACTTCACCCCAATCACCAACCCCACCTTCGACGGCTCCCTCCCTTGCGGGTTAGGACACCGGCTTCGGGTGTTGCCGGCTTTCGTGGTGTGACGGGCGGTGTGTACAAGGCCCGGGAACGTATTCACCGCGGCATTGCTGATCCGCGATTACTAGCAACTCCGCCTTCATGAAGGCGAGTTTCAGCCTTCAATCCGAACCGGGACCGGCTTTTTGGGATTCGCTCCCCCTCACGGGTTTGCAGCCCTTTGTACCGGCCAATGTAGCACGTGTGTAGCCCAGGACATAAGGGGCATGATGACTTGACGTCATCCCCACCTTCCTCCGGTTTGTCACCGGCAGTCTCCTATGAGTCCCCGACATAACTCGCTGGCAACATAGGACAGGGGTTGCGCTCGTTGCGGGACTTAACCCAACATCTCACGACACGAGCTGACGACAGCCATGCACCACCTGTGCACTGGCCCCGAAGGGCTTACGTATTTCTACGTAATTCCAGTGCATGTCAAGCCCTGGTAAGGTTCTTCGCGTTGCGTCGAATTAAACCACATGCTCCGCTGCTTGTGCGGGCCCCCGTCAATTCCTTTGAGTTTTAGCCTTGCGGCCGTACTCCCCAGGCGGGGTGCTTAATGCGTTAGCTTCGGCACGGACGGAGTCGACACCGCCCACACCTAGCACCCATCGTTTACGGCGTGGACTACCAGGGTATCTAATCCTGTTCGCTCCCCACGCTTTCGCGTCTCAGCGTCAGTACCGTCCCAGAGAGCTGCTTTCGCCATAGGTGTTCTTCCTGATATCTGCGCATTTCACCGCTACACCAGGAATTCCACTCTCCTCTTCCGGACTCTAGCCGAATAGTTTCCGATGACATCTCGAGGTTAAGCCTCGAGTTTTCACACCGGACTTACTCGGCCGCCTACACGCTCTTTACGCCCAATAAATCCGGACAACGCTAGCCCCCTACGTATTACCGCGGCTGCTGGCACGTAGTTAGCCGGGGCTTCTTCTGGAGGTACCGTCACCCTCTCGGCTATTAACCTGAGTGGCTTCGTCCCTCCTGAAAGCGGTTTACAACCCGAAGGCCTTCTTCCCGCACACGGCGTCGCTGCGTCAGGCTTTCGCCCATTGCGCAAGATTCCCCACTGCTGCCTCCCGTAGGAGTCTGGGCCGTGTCTCAGTCCCAGTGTGGCTGATCGTCCTCTCAGACCAGCTACCGATCGTCGCCTTGGTGAGCCATTACCCCACCAACAAGCTAATCGGCCGCGGGCTCATCCTCGGCCGGAGGCCAAAGCTACCTTTTCTCCCGAGCTCGAAAGCTCGAGAGGCCATCCGGCATTAATCCGGGTTTCCCCGGGCTATTCCGGTGCCGAGGGCAGATTACCCACGTGTTACTCACCCGTTCGCCGCTGTCCCCAGCCCCGAAGGGCTGGTTCTCGCTCGACTTGCATGTGTTAAGCGCGCCGCCAGCGTTCGTCCTGAGCCAGGATCAAACTCTCCGTGAAGACCTTTTGCACCGGCTAGGCCGGCGCAATCTTCAGGTCGGTTTGAGCTCAAAGTCCCCTCGTAGAGAGGAGACGGGTTCAGTGTGACCTCGCAGGCCAAGGCCAACGAGGTTCTCGACGTAATTCACGCTGTTGAGTTTTCAAAGACCGCGCCCCGCGTCGGGCTACCCACGAAAAAGGCCTCCGCTCATGGAGGCCCCCGGAAAGAAGTGATACTCGAACGTATCAGGCTTCAGTCGAAGGGCTCTCCAGTTGTCTCGAGGGTGGACTCTTACGTGCGCAGCCGTCTTTCGGCGGCCGACGCATGATAGCAACGATCAGGGGAGCGTCAAGCGGCCCGAAAGCGCACGAATTGGCGCTTCCCGGCCTGGAGAAGGGCGCCTTCGAGGGCGGTTCTCGGAACGTCGAGGTCGCTGACCACGTCACCGTTCAGCTTGACGCCGCCCTGGGAGATCAAACGGCGCGCCTCACTCGTCGACGGGACGCGGAAGAGCTCGACGAGCAGCGTGGGGAGATGCACGGGATCGTCCGCCGGCACGTCGGCCTCGGGCACCTCCTCGGGCGCCTGCCCCTCGCGTACGACGCGGGTGAAGTGGGCCTCCGCACGCGTCGCGGCCTCCTCCCCGTGCGAGCGTCCGACGATGAAGCGTGCGAGTGCGAGCTTGGCCTCCATGGGATCGAGCTTGCGCGGATCCTCCTCCGACTCCATCACGAGCCGGTAGTACTCCGGCAGCTGCTCGTCGGAGATCCGCATCGTCTTGCCGAATTGCTCCTCGGGCGGCTCCGCCAGGCCGATGTAGTTCCCGAGCGACGCGCTCATCTTGCGCCCGTCGGTCCCGATCAAGAGCGGCGTCGTGAGCGCCACCTGCGGCTCGAGCCCGTAGGCCTGCATCACCTCGCGCCCGGCGAGCAGGTTGTAGAGCTGGTCGGTGCCGCCGAGCTCGACATCGGCCTCCACCGCGACCGAGTCGTAGGCCTGCATGAACGGATAGAGGAGCTCCGATACCGAGATCGGGGTCTGCGTCGAGAAGCGCTTGGCGAAGTCGTCCCGCTCCAGGAGACGGGCGACGGTAATCGTCCTCGTCAACCGGACGACCGAGGCGAAGTCCAGCGTCGCCAGCCATTCGCCGTTGAACCGCACCTCCGTTTTCTCCGAGTCGATGATCTGGGCGGCCTGCTCGAAGTAGCGCTTGGCGTTCGAGTCGATCTCCTCGTCCGAAAGCACCGGGCGCTCGACCGAGAGGCCCGACGGATCGCCGATTCGCCCGGTGTAGTCGCCGACGATGAGGACGCCGACGTGGCCCGCGCGCTGGAAGGCGGCCATGCGCTGGAGTGGGATCGCGTGGCCGACATGGATGTCGGGAGCGGTCGGGTCGATCCCCAGCTTGACGCGCAGAGGACGCCCGGTGCTGAGCTTGCGCTCGAGCTCTCCCTTGGGAAGGACGTCGACTGCGTTGCGGGTCAGCTCTTCGATTCCGGCCACGGCCGGCCGATTCTAAGCGGCGTCTAGAACGGATAGGGCGCCGCGCTCCACGCAGCGGCGGCGTACCAGACGCCGAAGACCAAGCTGATGGCGCCGAGAGCTGGCGCAACGCTCGCGAACACGGCCCTCACCGGACGCGCGACGAGGATCGACCCGAAGCCCGTCGAGAGAATCGTCATCGACACCGCGGTGAAGAGCGCGAGGAGGAGCAGCGCGACGACCGCCGTCACTCGCGATTGAATCGACGCGAGCAGGAGAACGCCGACGCCGGCGCTTCCCCCCATGCCGTGCACGAGCCCGATCACGAACGCTCCTGTTCGGGTCCGCGCGCCGTGCGCATCGGGATGAGAGTGGAAGCGAAGCTCTCCTCGATGCCAGCGGAGCAGCAGCCGCGCAGCGAGATAGACGATCACGAAGGCGATCGCGGTCTCCGCTGCCTGTTGCACCCGTTCCGGCAGATAGCTGTTGAGAAGGACGATCGGAAGCCCGAAGGCGAAGAGCGTCGTTGCGTGCCCGAGCCCCCAGGCAGCGCCGAGCTCCCCGGCCCGTCGTGCAGCTCGATCCCTGGTGCTCGCCACGAGCGTCGTGACTGCGGCGAGGTGGTCGGGATCCGTCGCGTGACGAAGACCGAGCAGGATCGCAACGGCAACGACGATCCACAAGGAACCTCCGTGCGAGAAGGCGGCAATTCTGTCGTCGAGACCCAGCATCAGATGACCTCCGGAAGGGCGTTGACCGTGATGCCGATCCCGACCGCCAGGATCACGAGGGCGCTGACGGCAGGAAGGGCGCGTACGAGGGGACCGTCGAAGGCAACGCGCCGGAATGCGCGCTGAGCGACCACTGCCAGGAGTCCAATGGACGTGATGGTCGCCGCCAGCCCCAGGCTGAAGGCAACGATGAGCGCGAGGCCGAAGCCGACTCGATGGAGCGCGATCGCGCTCAGCAGGACGACGAGCGCCGACGGACAGGGAAGGAGGCCCGCCGCGACGCCGATGCCGAGGAGCCCGCGCAGGTCGTGCGGGTGCGAGTGGTCATGGTCGTGGCGGTGGTCGTGGCCGTCTCGGTGCAGCCGTCGATGCCGCCAGCGGTTCCAAAAGACTGAGGCGGCGACCCCCACGACGAGCAGCCCCGAGGCCAGGGTGAGCCACGGGTAGAGACGCTCGGGGACGACGAAGTGGGAAAGCAGGAGCGTCACGAAGCCGAGCGCGAAGACGCCCGCCGTGTGCGTGACCGTGACCGTGGCTCCGAGGAGAACCGCGTGCCGCGGCCGTCCGCGCGAGCCGACGAGGTAGCCGGCCACGAGTGCCTTTCCGTGTCCGGGTGTGAGCGCGTGCGCCGCGCCCCAGAAAGCCGCGACGAGAAGCGAGACAAGAACGACTCCAACCCCGAGATCTCCGCGGGCGACCAGAGACTCGAAACCGCCGCGGGCACGTTCCGGCGCGGTCGCATCGCCCAGAGACGGCGCTACTCCAGGATTCGTCCCGAGCCGGTACCGGGCCCGGGCGGCGGTGACGTCGAGGGGCGATTTCAGGAGGTTCTTGGGATACGCGCGCAGCTGGTCGCTCGCGCTCGTCGCAGGGGCCGACGACGAGCGAACCGAGGCTCCGCGGCTCGCGTGCAAGACGATCTCCTTCCAGCCGATTCGAGAGGAGAAATTCGCGTCGTGAAACACAAGCTCCGTCGTGCCGGCTGCCTCGGTTGCCCGGAAGACGGCTTCGAAGCGGAGGGTCGGCAGACCTCCGGCCCCAGGCCGCTCCGAGAGCTTGTGTTCCAGAGGCACAAGAGCAACCTCCTGCCCGCCCAGCTCCAGCACGAGCCCCTGCGCGACCTTCGACGGGAAGGCCGCTGCGCGGACGCGCGCTCCTTCCTGGTAGGTGGGAATCTCCGCGAGATCGAGGACGTAGTGGACGAAGACGTCCCGGCCCGAGAGCTCCAGCGCGCTGAAGCGATTGACCGTGAAGTTCCCGAGGGGGTGCGCGGCGGCCGCCCCGGGGGCGAGCAGAGCCCCGACTACTCCGAGGAACACGACGAGCCGCTTCACCGGAGCGCCTTTCTCGTCACGGGCGCGTACAACAGAGAGAAATGCGGATTGACCGCGAGCGCCTGGCGAAGGAAGACGCGCGAGGTGCTGTCGTGGCCGAGGCAGCGCTCGATCATCCCGCGGTGGAAGAGCTTCAGGGCGTCACGTGTACCCAAACGCAAGGCACGGATCGAGTGCGCACGCGCTTCGCCGCAGCGAGCATTTTGGAAGAGAGCCCACCCGAGGACGTCATCCGCGTCGATGCTCTTTCGCTCGGCGTACGCGAGTCGCGCGCGGGCGAGAGCCTCGGCCGGGCGGCGGCCGTGGTCGAGATCGAAGACCGCGGTCTCGAGATCCGTGCGGACGCCGTTGGCCTGGAGCAGTTTCTGGATGGCGTCGACGGCGCCGAATGCCCGCGCAGCGTCATCCTGGCGTCCCGCCAGGCGCAGCACGTCCCCGAGAGCTCCCTCGTACTGCGGAAGCGGAAGACGCTCGACTGCGCGGCCATACAGCCGGATCGCCTCCGGATATCGCCCTCGTGCTGCAGCAATCCGGGCGAGTCCCGCCTCGGCGTGCACGTACCCGGGGAGATGAGCCAGTGCCTCTCGATAGGCGCGCGCGGACGGTCCGAGGCGTCCCTTGTCGAAGTAGAGATTGCCCAGCTGGACGAGCGTCCACGCGAGCGGCTCGACGGTGCCTGCGCCGGCCTCCACCGCCAGCCGCATGGCGGCGAGCGCGCCCTCGCGGTCACCGAGCAGCTCGCGCGCATATGAGACCCTCGAGTAGGAGGCGAGATTCGGCTTGAGCGCCGCCATGCGGTCGAAGACCGCAAAGGCCTCCCGGTAGCGGCCGAGCTCGATGAGGGCATCCCCGAGAACTCCGAGGGGACCGGCGCTCTCAGGAGCGAGACTCCTCGCCCTCACGGCCAGGGTGCGAGCCTGCTCGAAGCGATGGCGCGAGGCGGCGAGCGCCGCGAGACCCGTGGCTGCGAGCGCGTTCCGCGGCGCGAGGCGGGCAGCTCGCGTCAATGCGGCCCCGGACCGTGGATAGAAGCTCGGATCGCCCGTCTCACGTGCTCGCTGCTGATACGCGAGCCCGAGGAGAACGAGCGACTGGACGTCTTTCGGGTCGGCCGCGACTCGAGCCTCGAGCTGCGAGGCGTAGGCGGCGGTGTCGCCGGGGGCGAATCCCGCGACGAGCCGGCCTGCCGCCGCTTCGGGGGCAGGTCCTGGCCCGTGGTCGCCGGCCTTGGATCCGGCCGGCAGCCCGCCGAAGAGGACGGCGACGGCCGCGGCTGCCACGGCTGCAAGCCCCACCAAGATCTTTGCCTTCATCGTCACCTCGCAGTAAGGAAGGGGCCCGCCGCCAGAAGGGCAGGCCCCTTCCGTTTGCTCCTTACGGACCGCCCATGGGCGTGGGCGGAACCGCCTCGTAGCCCGAGAACGGCGTTGCCAGGTACGGGAACTCGGTCATGAACGACCGCTCGTTCTCGTCGACCCCGTCGGTGATCAGGTTGTTCGGTGTCCTGTGAGCGTTGCCGTCACAGAATCCGAAGCCCTCCACGATCCCCGCCGCCGCGCCGTAGCTGCATTCGAGCGCGCGGAGCTCGATGTCGACGACGTCGTCGGGGAGCCGACGGCCGTTGGGGAAGCCGGCGAAGTCGCCCGCGAGCACGCCCATGCGGTCGGGTGACATCGCGGGCGGGATCGCCACGTTGAGGCGCAGCAGATCCGCCTTCGTCGTCCCGGTGTTGTTCAGTCCCGGAACACCCGTGAGAAGCACGGCCACAAGGTCTCCGCGGTTCGTCGTCGGGGCGTCGTCGAGTGCCGAATAGAGCGTGTTGGCGATCCCGACCAGCTCCGGATTCAGGTAGCGCTTCGCGAATTGCGAGTCGTCCTCCGGCTCGGCCGCGTTCCAACGGTCCTTCTGGCCCAGAGGGATGACGACCTCGTTGATCAGAGGCTCGCCCAGCCGCGAGACCTGCCGCCAGCTGGAAGCGCTCTTGTGCGCTCCGTTCGACCGCAGGATGCGGATGTGGCCGCGGCTTGCGCTTGCATAAACGCCGAGGACGGCCTTCGGATCGTCCGCGCCGGTCGGCACAGCATGGTTCCGGGTCAGCTGCGTGATCGGAACCTGGATCGCAATCGTGTGCGTGTTGTAGCCGGAGACTCCGTCGACGCCGGCCTCGTTCGCCAAGGGCAGGGCATGCAGCGAGTTCAGAGGCCGCAGCCCAGCCAGGTCGAAGATCGACCCGAGGTCGACGAAGAACGGATCGTCGCGCTGGCCGGCGAACACCTTGATGTTGCCCGGAAGGTCGTGCACCGCAGCGGCCGCGAGATCCTCGTAGTGCGGCGTCGACCTGGGCCCGATGTTCGCGGGCGGCGTCAGAAGCCCGCTCCCGAGCAACGTCCCGTGCCCGTTCTTGCCCACCCGCATGACGCGATACGTCTGCGGACGATTCCAGTCCGTGTCGTCGAGCGAGTCGATCGGCCCGGTGTTGTAGAGGAACGTGTTCTTGTTCCGCGTGTCCGTGTGGAAACGGAACCGATACGTGACGTCCTCGGCGCCGTCGCCCGTGTTGTCGACCTTGAGCTCGTAGCGGACGTCGTCGCCGAAGGTGGCGAAGTTCGGCCCGCCGGCGGGTTGCTCGAGCGGGACGTAGTTCGCGACGATGGTGACCGAGTCAGGCCGGTCGGGGCTCACGAACGCGTAGAGGTCCGTGTTGTCCGCGGCCGGGTCCTGGCTGATCAACGGTGCCTCCCGGTGACTCGAAGCCTTGGCCGCTTGAGGCGCGGGCCCGCGCACAAGTGCGACGGCGACCGCCGCGGCCAGCCCCAGAACCACTAGGAAAGCAAGAGTGATCCTTTGCATTCCCTCTCCCTCCTTGGGGGTTGTCGCGGCGTATTCGCACGACTTCGCGATCCGGTTCGGCGAACCGTTCCGAAAGGCGACGCGAATCACGCTCGATGGCCGTGTTAGCGTTGAGCCCGCCTTCCGGGCGGAGGCGTGCACCTATGGCGCGAGACCTCGCTCATCTCTCCGATGAGGCCCTCGTCGCCCTTGCGGCGCGCGCCGACGACGGCGCCCTCGCGGAGCTCTACGACCGATTCGGACATGTGGCCTACGGACTCGCCCTTCGAATCGTTCGCGATCCAGCGCTCGCTGAAGACGCTGTCCAAGAGGCCTTCTTGACCATTTGGCGCTCAGCCTCGAGGTTCGTCCCCGAGCGGGCGAAGGCCAGAACCTGGATCCTCACCCTCGTGCACCGGCGAGCCGTCGATGTCGTCCGCCGGGAGCAACCGCGGCGGGCCGAGCCGATCGAGCTCGCTCCGCCGGCGAGCGCCGACGTCACGGAGGACGAAGCGTGGCTCCGGCTTCAGCGTGCCCGTGTCCAAGACGCGTTGCGACGGTTGCCGGACCAGCAACGCGAAGCCTTGGAACTGGCCTACTACGGCGGCTTCACGCAGTCGGAGCTCGCCGAACGCCTGGGCGAGCCGCTCGGCACGATCAAAAGCAGAATGTTTGCGGGGCTCGCCCGCCTACGAGAGCTTCTGGCAGACGCGGGCAGCGAAGAGGAACGATGGAGCGAACCGAAATTCACCAGCTGAGTGCCGCCTACGCGCTCGATGCGCTCGACGGCGATGAACGCGTCGAGTTCGAGCAGCATCTGACGCAGTGCGCGGACTGCCGCCACGAGGTCGCCTCGTTTCAGGAGGCCGCCGCGGCGCTCGCGTACCAAGGAGACGTCGCGCCGCCGCCGCCGGATCTGAAAGGCCGCATCCTGGAGCAGGCCCGGCGGGAACGCTCGAACGTGGTTCCGCTCAGGCGACGGTGGGCCTTGCCCGCCGCGGCAACGGTCGCCGCCGTGGCTGCTTGCGCGGCCGTCGGTCTCGGGATCTGGGCAGTGACGCTCCACGACGAACTCGCCCAGCGTCCCGAGGCCGTCCCGATCACTGGGGCGAAGGGCTCGTTGATCGTCACGCCGAGCAGCGAGGCGACGCTGGTCGTGACGGATCTGCCGCCCGCGCCCGCGGGAAAGACCTACGAGGCTTGGGTGATCGAAGACGACCGGCCGGTCCCGGCGGGAACCTTCGCGGGAGGCCGTCAAGTCGCGTTCCCACTGACTCTCAAAGTGCCGGACGGGGCAATCGTTGCGGTGACGCTCGAGACCGCCGGCGGCGTCGATCAGCCGACGACGGATCCCGTCTTCGCGAGTGAACCCGTCTGAGTAGACTCAGGCGCTTCGTGCTGTTTCGCAAGCGCAAGGAGCCGAAGCGGCGCCGGATCCGCAAGCTCCGGTTCCTCGTCCTCCTCCTGGTTCTCCTCGTCGTCTCGCTGGTCGCGTTCGTGTTCGGGCTGGTCAGCGCGGTCGCGAGCGACATCGCCGCGCTCGAGCCGACGAAGAAGAACCACGTCCAGCAGCTCGGCTACATCTACGCCTCCGACGGGAAGACGGTGCTCGCCGTCCTCCACGGTGACGAGAGCCGTGTCGTCGTCGATTCCAACGAGATCGCCCCCGTCATGAAGCAGGCGATCGTTGCGGTCGAGGACAAGCGCTTCTGGGAGCACCGCGGCGTCGACGCCAAGGGGATCATGCGCGCCGTCTGGGCGGACGTCCAAAACAAGAAGCTCGTGCAGGGCGGGTCGACCATCACGCAGCAGTTCGTGAAGAACACGTACACGAAGCGCGAGCGCACGATCAGCCGGAAGCTCAAGGAGGCAGCCCTGGCCTGGCAGCTCGAGCGCCGCTGGTCGAAGGATCGGATCCTGACCGCCTACCTGAACACCATCTACTTCGGGAACGGCGCGTATGGGATCGAGATGGCCGCGCGGGTCTACTTCCACTCCCACGCGTCCAAGCTGACACTTCCGCAGGCGGCTCTGCTTGCCGGCCTGCCCGCGAGCCCGGGCGCGTTCGACCCGGTGGAGAATCCCGCGAGGGCCCACCTCCGCCGTGCCACCGTCCTCAACCTGATGGTCGAGCAGAGTCTCATCACGCGGCACGACGCCATCGAGGCGAACCGCGTCCCGCTCCCGAAGCCGAAGGACGTGCACCTGCCGACCGGGAGGAGCAGCCAGCCGTACTTCGCCGAGTACGTCAAGCAGCAGCTCGTCCCCTACTACGGGTCGGGAACGGTGTTCGGGGCCGGTCTGAAGATCTACACGTCGATCGACCTCAACCTCCAGCGCCTCGCCGAGAACGCCATCAAGCAGTGGCTCCCGGACAAGCACGGGCCGGCGGCCTCGCTGGTCGCGATCGACCCGCGCGACGGCCGGGTTCTCGCCATGGTCGGCGGGCGGAACTTCCACAAGAGCCAGTTCAACCTCGCCGTACAAGGCGAGCGGCAGGCCGGCTCGGCGTTCAAGCCGTTCGTCCTGGCCACCGCCCTGTCGCAGGGAATCTCCCCGCAGACGACGTTCACCTCCAAGCCGACGGTCATCAATCTCGGAGACAAGCTCTGGGCGGTGAACAACTACGAGAACTCGTATCTCGGCACGATCAACCTCAACGACGCGACGACCTTCTCCGACAACGCGGTCTACGCGCAGCTGACCGCCCAGGTAGGCCCGAAGAACATCGCGCAGATGGCCCGCCGCCTGGGCATCACGAGCCATCTCAACGACTACTTCGCGATCGGGCTCGGGGTCAACGCCGTCAATCCGCTCGAGATGGCGCGCGCATTCGCGACCTTCGCCAACGGAGGCCAGCGCGTCGACGGATCGCTCCTCGGGAACCGGCCTCGGGCGGTGCTGAAGGTCGTCGACGGCAAGCGCGTTGAGCGCAACGAGCCGGTCGACAAGCCGGTCCTCGACCCCGGCCAGAACGCGATCCTCACCTCCATGCTCGAGAACGTCGTCCAGAGCGGGACGGGCAAGCGCGCAGCACTGGCGGACAGGCCGGCCGCCGGCAAGACCGGCACGACGGAGAACTACGGCGACGCGTGGTTCGTCGGCTACACGCCGCAACTCGTCACAGCCGTCTGGGTCGGCTATCCGAACAAGCTCGTGCCCGATGCTGACCCAGTTCGAAGGGCTCCCGGTCGCAGGAGGAACCTTCCCGGCCCTCATCTGGAAGAGCTTCGAGACGAAGGCGCTCGAGAAGCTGGGCGAGCCGCCCGAGTACTTCGCCGCACCGCCCTTCCAGGCGGCCTCCCCGCGCCAGGTCGTCTACCGCAACGACCACTGGTATGTCGACAACGGCAACTGCAAGGACAGCCGCACGATCATGTACGTCGCCGGCTACGGGCCGAACGAGAGGGCGCCGTGCAAGCCGAACGAGGTCGACGTGCCGCGCATCGTCGGAGCCCGGCTCGCCGACGCGAAGGCGCGGCTCCTGAGCATGCCTCTCACCCCCGAGATCATCACGCGCCCCGCCAAGCCGGGCGAGAAGCTCGGCCGAGTCGTCGCGCAGTTCCCGGCGCGCGGCACGCTCTCGACGTGGGACACCGTTCGCATCGTCATTCCCAAGTCGACGAACGGCCGGATCCCGGACGTCGTCGGGCTGACCGCGGCCAACGCCCGGCACCGCCTTGCGCGGCGCGACATTGCCGGCTTTGTGGAGGCCTATGCCAACGGCAAGCCGGGCGTCGTCCTGGCCCAGTACCCGCGCGCAGGGCTCGCCGCGACGAGGAACATGACGGTCAGGCTGATCGTCGGGCGGGCTTCCTGACGCCGAAGCTCCGGCTGAGGAAGCGCGAGCCGGGAAGCCCGTAGCGCCAGGGGAGGTCGGCGGCGACGGTGATCCCCACCCGCGGTCCAGTGACGAGCCCGACAGGCCCGACCACGTCGTAGAGCTCGAACGGCGGGCGGTCGACCGGCATCCCGTCGTGACCTCCGTTCACGGCAAGCGCCTGGCAGAGCTTGCCCGGTCCAGAGCAGAGGAGCCGCTCGTCCTCCGCGCCGCGGCGCGCGCGCATCCGGTCGAGGCCGTGCGTCGGTTCCAGCGCGCGGATCAGGACGGCGGCCGCGACTCCCTCGTCCTCGCAGACGAGATTGAGGCACCAGTGGATCCCGTACGACCTATAGACGTAGGCGAGCCCGGGCGGCCCGAACATCGAATGGTTCCGCTCCGTCCGCCCGCGGAAGCCGTGGCTCGCCGGGTCCTCGTGGTCGTACGCCTCGGCCTCGACGATCGTGCCTCCGACCCCGTCGACGAGGAGCGTGCAGCCGATGAGATCGGGCGCGACGTCGTGCACGCTTCGCGCGAAGAAGTCGCGCGAGAGCGGAGCGAACCTCAAAACAGTGGGTCGGTCTGCCCCGGCTTCGATGTGGACTCGAGCAGCTTGCGGGCCCGCCGCCCGAGGTCGGTGAGGTCCACGCGACCCTTGTCCGCGTCCTCGACGATGCGCTCTGCAAGGGCGACGGCGTCGTCGATCAGCTGCGTGCGCCCGACATCCCGCACGCCCATCTCGGTGAGGATCGAGCGCTCGGTGCGAGACGCCACGATCGGCTCGGCGATGCCCTCGACCCAGACGTCGCGTGCGCCGGCCGCCGCCTCGCTCCTTGCCGGTCAAGGGCTCGAGCGCGTAGATCTTGTCCGCGCGCGCGAACTTCCCGAAGCCGAGAAAGACCATCGTCGGGGCACCGTCCGCCATGCGGGGATTATCGCAAGGCGCGCGAGAGAGCTTCGGCGACGCGCTCCTGATCCTCTGCGGCCAGCTGCGTGTGGAAAGGCAAGGCCAGTGAGCGCCGACTCACGCTTTCCGCCACCGGGAACATGCCCTCGCTGGTGCCGAACCGCTCGCGCCAGTAGGGCTGCAGGTGGATGCACGGGAGGTAGGGCTTGCTGGCGACACCCTCCTCGGCGAGTCGGGCGATGACTCCGTCGCGGTCCACTCCCTCGTCGAGCAGCACGACGTAGACGAACCAGGAGCGCACGTGGTCGTCGTCGTCCGGACGCCGGAAGCTCGACCCCGTCGATCCCGGCAAGCAGTTCGCCGTACCGAGCCGCCACCTCCGAGCGGCGCTCGAGGATCTCGTCGAGGCGCTCGAGCTGTGCGACCCCGATCGCCGCGGAGACCTCGTCCAGCCGATAGTTGAACCCCAGGTGCCCGTGGGTGAGCCATTCTCCGGAGTCCGTACGGCCCTGGTTGGACAGGCTCTTGAGGAGCTGCCACTCGTCTTCGCTCGACACCGTGACCGCCCCTCCCTCGCCGGTCGTCATCTGCTTGTTCGGGTAGAAGGCGAACACGGCCGGATGCTCGTGCGAGCCGATCGCCCGGCCGCGGTAGCGGGCGCCGAGGGCCTCGCAGGCGTCCTCGACGAGCGCGAGACCGTTGGCGGCGGCGAGCTCGGAGAAGCGGTCGAGCTCGGCCGGGTAGCCGAAGATGTCGACGGCGAGGATCCCAGCGGTGCCCTCGGTGACCGCGGCCCCCGCCGCGTCGGGATCCATGTTCAGCGTTCGAGGGTCGATGTCCACGAAGACCGGCGTCGCGCCCTCGAAGAGGATCGCGTTGGCCGAGGCGACGAACGAAAACGGGGTCGTGATGACCTCGTCTCCCGGGCCCAACCCAGCCAGCCGCACCGCGAGGTGCAGGCCGGCCGTTCCGCTCGAGACCGCCGCGACGTGCTTCGCGCCGACGCGTCCGGCGAGCTCCGTCTCGAAGCGGTCGGTCATCGGGCCGAGCGACAGGCGACCCGAACGCAGCGCCTCGACCGCGAGCTCCTCCTCCCGCTCCCCCAGCCAGGGAGCGGACATTGGAATCTCCGTCAAGACCCCGGCGTGGGAGCCTTCTCGGGCTGCTCCGGCCGGTGACATCGCCGCGTCTCGAACGCGCGAAAGGCGAGGAGGCCAAGGACGCAGGGAGCCCGCGTATCGATTCTAGATACGAGGGCGACCGAGGACGCCGGCATCCGACGCCTTGCAGCCGTCACGAGACCTGGCGGATGTCGCCGGTCGGGGCAGCAAACTCGAGCCAGCGCGACCAGCGCTCGTCGCGGCCGCGGACGACCTCGAAGAACGTCGACTGGATGGCCTTGGTCACCGGGCCGGGCGGGCCGATCTCGTGGTCGTCGATCGAGCGCACCGGCGTCACCTCGGCCGCCGTCCCGCACATGAAGACCTCGTCGGCGAGATGGAGATCCGACCGGATGATCGTCCGCTCGTGGACGGCGTAGCCCAGCGCGCCCGCGATCTCCATCACGGTCTGCCTGGTGATCCCGGGCAGGATCGAAGCCGAGAGGTCGGGGGTCGAGATGATCTCGTCCTTGACGAGGAAGATGTTCTCGCCCGAGCCGTCGGCGACGTAGCCGTCGTCGGTCAAGAGGATCGCCTCGTCGTAGCCCGCATTCGTCGCCTCGATGACGGCGAGCATGGAGTTCAGGTAGATGCCTGTCGCCTTGGAGACGTGCGGGATCGTGTTCGGGCCGACCCGCTTCCACGACGAGACCTTCGCCCTGATCCCCTGGGTGAGCGCCTCCTCGCCGAGATAGGCGCCCCAGGGCCAGCTCATGATCGCGACGTCAACGGGATTCTTTCCCGGGTGGACGCCGAGCTCGCCGTAGCCGTAGAAGGCGATCGGGCGGAGGTAGCACTCTGCGAGCCCGTGCGCGCCGATGACGTCATGGCACGCGGCCCGGAGATCGTCGACCGAGTACGGGAGCTCCATGTAGAGGAGAGCCGCCGAGTTGTGGAGCCGCTTGAGGTGGTCGGTGAGGCGGAAGACGGCAGGGCCGTTCGCCGTCTCGTAGCAGCGGATCCCCTCGAAGACGCCCGAGCCGTAGTGGAGCCCGTGCGCGCCAACGTGGATCTTCGCGTCGGCCCAGTCGACCAGCTCGCCGTTGAACCAGATCTTTTCGGTCTCTTGCATGCGGCTCCCTAAGGTTAGGTGTTCTCGCGAAGTGGCGTCGATCACCTTCGCCCGCGTGACCCGGACGAGGTCAGCCGGGGCAAGAGCCGCCATGTGCCTGTGCGACCCCGCGCCGACCCAGACGACCTCGTGGGCCAGCAGCGATATGTCGACGAAGACGCTCGTCACCGCGACGAGTGGAAACGGCGCCACCGCTCCGGGCTCGAAGCCTGTCGCCCGAATGACCTCGTCGGGGCCGGCGACCTTCGCCTTCGAGCAGGCGGCGGCCTCGCGAACCTTGGCGGGGTCGGCGCGGCGGTCTCCGGGGACGAGCACGAGGATCGAATGGTCGTCGCACGTGAAGACGAGCGACTTGACGATCTGCGAGAGCGAGCAGCCGACCGCATCGGCAGCGTCAGCCGCGGTCGGGGTGCCCGCAGAGAACTCCTCGACGCGGGACTCGACGGTGGCCTCCCGGAGGAAGCGCGCGACCTTCTCGACGGGCTCGGGCCACGCGGTGCTCATTCCGGCTCCAACACGAGGAAGCGCACCTCCACGAAGCCCGGCTCCGCGCGGAGTCGCTCGAGGAGCTGCACGCCGGGCGTGCTGTCGAGCGTGAGCGCCATGAGCGCCTTCGCGCTGCGGCGGTTCCGCGAGACGGCCATGTGCGCGATGTTCACTTCCTCTTCGCCAAGGAGGGTTCCGAGCCGCCCGATCATCCCGGGCCGGTCGTCGTTGACGACGAAGAGCATCCTCTGCTCGAGGCCGATCTCGATCTCGTAGCCGAGCGCCCGCACGAGACGGGGCTCGTCGTCCCGGCCGAGCGTCGTCCCCGCCACCATCGCCTCGTCGTCCCCCGAGACCGCCGTGACGCGCATGAGGCTCGTGAAGTCCCTTGAAGCGCGACGCCGCTCCTCGCGCACCTCGATGCCGCGCTCTTGGGCCAGGAGCGGAGCATTCACGTAGTTGACGGCCTGGTCGGTGCGGCCCTGGAAAGCGCCGTTCAACGCTGCGACGGTCAACAGACGCGTGTCGTGCTCGGCAAGCTCTCCCAGATAAGCGAAGTCGAGGCGTGTCGGGCTGCCGTCGGCGAGCTCGACGGCGAGCGCGCCGAGCTTCGCGGCCAAGGGGAGGAATGGACGCAGGTGCGCTGCGTCCTCGGCCGCGACGGCCGGGACGTTGACCGCGTTCGTGACGACTCCCCCCTCGAGCGCCGCGGCGACCTGCTCGGCGACGATGATCCCTGCGCGGTCCTGCGCTTCCTCGGTCGAAGCTGCGAGGTGCGGAGTGACGACCACATTGTCGAACTCGAGGAGCGGCCCCGAGTAAGGCTCCGCGGAGAAGACATCGAGCGCGGCGCCCGCGACCTTGCCGGACTGGAGCGCCTCGATGAGCGCGTCCTCGTCGACGAGCTCACCGCGCGCCGCATTCACGATTCGGATCCCGTCCTTGGCGGCCGCGAGCTGCTCGCGGCCGATGAGCCGGTAGGTCTCCGGCGCGAGCGTCAGGTGGAGGGAGAGGAAGTCCGACCGGGCGAGCAGATCCTCCAGGGATTCGGCGCGCTCGACGCCCAGCTCGGCGAACCTCCCGGGCGCGACGTAGGGGTCGTAGGCCACGACGTTCATCTCGAGGCCCTTGGCCCGACGGGCCACCTGCTGGCCGATGCGGCCGAAACCGGCGAGGCCGAGTGTCTTGTCTGCAAGCTCGAGGCCACCGAAGCGAGAGCGATCCCACGTTCCTGCCTTCAGGGACGCGTGCGCCTGGGGAATCGACCGCGAGAGCGCGAGCAGGAGCCCGATCGTGTGCTCCGCCGCCGAGACGACGGTGGACTCCGGGGCGTTCGCGACGACGATCCCCCGCCGGGACGCAGCGTCGACGTCGACGTTGTCGACGCCCACTCCGGCGCGGCCGATCACCTTCAGGTTCTCGGCGCGCTCGATCAGGTCTTTCGTGAGATGCGTCCCGCTCCTGATGATGATCGCGTCGTAGGCGCCGATCTTCTCGGCGAGGTCGCCGTCGCCGTCCACGTCGACATCGAACTTCTCCTTCAGGAGCTCGAGGCCGGCGTCGCTGATCCGCTCCCTGATTAGGACTTTCACACCGTGACCGGCTCGGCGAAGGCCTCGAGCGCGGCCGTCACGGCAGCCGACCGCTCGATGTCGGCGCCGGCCTCGACCATGGCGACCTCGAAGGCCGCCAGCGCCGTCGTCACGTCGAAGACGTCGACGTAGCCGATGTGCCCGATGCGCACGATCTTGCCCCGCAGCTCTCCCTGCCCGCCGATGATCGTCACGCCGGAGCGCTCGCGCATCGACAGGACGACCGCCTGTCCGTCGACGTCGGAGGGCATCCGGATCGCGGTTACGACGGCGGCGCGGTCCTCGTCCGGCGAGAAGAGCTCGAGCCCCATCGCCTTCACCCCGGCGCGGCAAGCTCTTCCCAGGCGAACGTGCCGCTCGTACGCGGCGCCGAGCCCCTCCTCGATGATCATCCCGAGCGCCACGTCGAGGCCGAGGTAGAGCGAGATCGCCGGCGAGAACGGATTCTCGCCCTTCTCCTGCTTGGCCCGCGTGCGTTCCCAGTCGAAGTAGTACCGCGGCGACGCCGTCTCGCGTGCAGTTTCGAACGCGCGCTCGGACGACCGAGGCGAACGCCAGGCCGGGCGGG
Organism: uncultured Actinomycetes bacterium; assembly: GCA_963739065.1. GTDB lineage: Bacteria > Actinomycetota > Thermoleophilia > Gaiellales > Gaiellaceae > JAIBJP01. The sequence continues at coordinate 707,119 of CAVTYV010000004.1, read as the reverse complement.
CACATGAGCGCCTTGTGCGAGCTCGTGATGACGACGTCGAGCCCCCAGGCATCCGTCTCGAGCGGCACGGCGGCCAGGCTCGAGATGGCGTCGACGACGGTGACTGCATCGGTGCCGTTCAGCCGTTCGGCGATGGAGTGAAGGTCGGAGACGACACCCGTGGAGGTGTCCGAATGCGTGAGGAAGACGGCCTTCGCGCCACCCATCTCGTCCAGCTTCTCCCCCACCTCGTCCGCGCTCGGGCTCTCGCCCCAGGGATAGCGGAGGTGAACGAGGTCGCAGCCGTAGACCTCTGCGATCGCCGCGAACCGCTCGCCGAAGTAGCCGTGCGAGACGACCAGCACGCGGTCTCCCGGCGAGCAGAGGTTCTGGACGGCGGACTCCATCACCCCGGTGCCGGCGGAGGTGAACGTCAGCATCTCGTTCTCGGTGGCGAAGACCTGCTTCAGCCGCTCGATCACGCGTGCGAGCGTCGCCTTGAAGTCGGGCCCGCGGTGGTGGATCATCGGCTGCGCCGTGGCTGCCAGCACCTCGGGCGGAACCGGCGTCGGGCCCGGAGTCACGAGATAGCGCTTCTCGGGCATGAGTCCTCTGAGGTTAACTGACGCTGTGGAGGCACTCCTCGCATTCGCGGCCGCCCTGCTCGCGCTCCGGCTCGCCGGCGATCTCCTCTCCCGCTTCCGGGCTCGACGGTCGCCTCAGTTCGCCGCCTGGGCCGCGTCGCTGCTCGCCTACGCAATCGCCTCTGGCGCCCTCGCCTGGGGCGCCGCCGCGGGCTGGGACGACCGCGCCTTTCGCGTCTACTACCTCACCGGCGGCCTGCTGACCGCACCGCTGCTCGGCGCGGGATCCCTGCTCTTGCAAGGCAGGCGCTGGGCGGGCTGGCTGGCGGTCGCGTACGCCGGCCTGGCGATCGGGATCATGGTGGCGGTGCCGCTGACCGCCTCCGTGCATGGCACCGACATTCCCGAGGCGCAAAGCCACCTGGACTTCGTGCCCGCCCGGTTGATCGCGGTGCTCGGAAACTCGCTGGGGACGCTCGCGGTGGTCGTGGTGGCACTGCTCACCATCCGGCGGCGTCCCCTGGGCAACTCGCTCCTCCTTGCCGGGGTGGCCGTGGCCGCCGCCGGAAGCGCGCTCGCGGGCCTGGGCGCCGCGGGCACCGCCGCATTCGTCGCGCTTGGCGCCCTCCTGCTCTACGCCGGCTTCGTCTTTGCGAGCGGCGAGTCGCTCGCGTTTATTCGAAGCCCGAGAAGAGCTGCGAGAAGAGCTCGTCGAGCGGCTTGAAGTCGGCCGGAGGGTCGATCTCGACGCGCTTGCCGAAGTCGGAGAGCACGAGTGTGGACGTGAAGTCCTCCCCGCTTACGATGTCCGCGTAGCCGCTCGCCTGCGTCTTCCCGAGATCCTCGGACGAGACATGCACCGAGAGCTCGAGCCGGCGCGGCAGGTGGTCTTCCTGGCCGACGACGAGCACGAACTTCGAGCCGGGAGCCGCCTTTCTGATCATCTCGGCCTCGTCAGGAGGCGTTGGCTCTCCGAACCGCTCGGAGAGCGTGATGATCCCCTCCGGGTTGATTCGCCCTTCGAACCGCCAGGTGGCAACGCCGTCGATCGGCGCTCCCTCGCTGACCTCGCCGGCGAAGAGGAGACCGAAGTTCCGGCGCAGGCCATCGGGCGTCGCGAGCTCGTTCCAGAGCTTGCCGTCCTGTTCCTTCCTCGCTTCGGCCACAGCGTCGACGAGGCCGTGGTGCTCGCCGTACCACTCGTCCATGAACTGGATGAAAAGGTCGTGGTCGCCCACGAGGATCCGCCCGCTGAGCGTGCCGAACCCGAAGCTGATCGAGCCTTCGGCGTCGAGCGCGTTCCTCGACGCGTCGCCCTCGAAATGGAGCGCGAGAGCGGGGCCACCCAGGGCGCCACCGGGCGACTTGCTCCTGACGTCGGCTACGAAGTGCGCGCTTCCCGCGTCCTCCAGTGCGGAAAGCGCATCGGCCGCGAGGTCCGCAGGAGCCGGCGCGTTGGCGGCGGCATCGCGGTCGAACCGCTGGCCGCAGCCGGCTGCACCGAGGACGACCACGAGCATGGCCGCGAAGGCGATCGCAGAGATGAAGCGGCGCACGGCACTGCCGGTATCGGCACCCCAGGCTCAGTCCTCATCCCTCTTAGGGGAAGGAAAAGCGCGTTGCCGTCTTCGGGAAGTCCTGTTCGATCCACGCGTACGCGACTCGGGGACTGACGACGACGAGCGGCCGTCCGCCTGTGAAGGTGACGTCGAACGAGTACTTGTTGCTGTATTCCTCCCCGAGTTGCCGAAGGAGATCTTCGTCGCCTTCGTGATCAGCCGTCCCCTCGATGACGACGACCTCGTCGCCGCTCTCGAGGTGCACGTTCACCTGAGGATTCGCTGCCAGGTTCTTCGCCTTGCGCGAATCGGGCGAGCTCGAGAAGTAGAAGGCACCTTCGTGCCAGAGCCCCCAGACGGGCATCGCGTGCGGGCTTCCGTCGGGCCGCACGGTCGTGACCCAGTAGTTGCGGGCGGCGACGAGGCGCTCTTCTGCCCAGCTCCATTCCAGGAGCCCGTCGTCGTCAACGTGGATCCCGTAGACACCCGGGAATCTCGGGCGTCCGGCCTCAGGCACTCAGCTTCTCTCGGAGCCGCTCGTTGACCACCTTGGGGTTGGCCTTGCCCTCGGTCTCGCGCATCACCTGGCCGACGAGGTAGCCGAGGACGCCCTCCTTGCCCGCCTTGAAGGTCGCAACCTGAGCTTCGTTCGCCGCGAGCACTCGCTCGATGATGGGGTCGAGCTCCGCTTCGTCGCTGATCGACGCCTCGGCGAGGTAGCGCTCGGCGGAGAAGTCGCCGTTGCCGCTCGCGGCGATTGCCTCCGCGAACGTGGCGCGGGGAATCGCCTCGCGAGCGTCGATGAGCTTCCCCAGCTCCTCCGCATTCACGTGCGACGGATCGACGCCGCTCGCCGCGAACTGGTTCATCAACACGTTCGCGACCGCGCGCCGGTCGCCGGGGACCTGTTCGAAGAGTCTGTCGCGGCCGCTCGCGACGAGACCTTCGGCGAGGTCGAAGCCGATCTCTGGCTCGAGCCGGCGGAGGCGGGCGCTCGGCAGCTCCCCCAGCTCCGCGCGGGCCGCTTCGACCATCTCAGCCGGGGGCTCCACCGGGACGAGGTCGGGCTCGGGGAAATAGCGATAGTCATCCGCGTACTCCTTCGAGCGCAGCGGCTCGACCGTGCCGGACGCAGGGTCGTAATGGAGTGTCTCCTGGGAGACCTCTCCCCCGCCCTCGTAGATCGTGCGCTGGCGCTCGAGCTCCGCGGCGATTCCGTCCGCGACGAACTTGAACGAGTTCATGTTCTTGAGCTCCGTCTTCGTGCGGAACTCGCCGCCCGGCTCGCGCAGCGAGACGTTGGCGTCGCAGCGGAGCGAACCTTTCTCCATCTCGGCGTCGGAGATGCCGAGCTCGACGACGGTCTGGCGTAAGAGCTGCAGGAACCGGCGGGCCTCTTCCGGCGAGCGGACGTCGGGCTTCGTCACCACCTCGACGAGCGGAGTGCCGCCGCGATTGAAGTCCACGAGGGAGTACTCGGCTCCTGCGATGCGGCCCGCGGAACCGCCCACGTGGACCGTCTTGGCCGCGTCCTCTTCCAGGTGAGCCCGAACGATGCCGATCTCGCGGTCGCCCTCCGCGGTCGGCAGCGTGAAGTGTCCTTCGGACGCGAGCGGCACGTCGTACTGCGAGATCTGGAAGCCCTTCGGCAGGTCGGGGTACCAGTAGTGCTTGCGGTGGAAGAGCGCGCGCGAGGCGATCTCGCAGCCGAGCGCAAGCCCGAGCTTCACCGTCCACTCGATTGCCTTCTTGTTGGGCACCGGCAGCGATCCCGGGTGTGCGAGGCAGATCGGGCAGGTGCGCGAGTTCTCCTCGGCGCCCCAGACGTTCTCGCAACGGCAGAACATCTTCGTCCGCGTTTTCAGCTGGACGTGGATCTCCAGGCCGATGACCGGCTCGAGCTCAGGCATTCCGGAGTCGCTCCGGGACATAGTCGAAGCCGAGCGCCTGCTCGAGTGCGTGACCCGCGCGGAAGAGAAGGTTCTCGGAGAACTGTGGCCCGATCAGCTGCAGGCCGACCGGGAGACCTTCGGAGAGGCCGCAGGGAATCGACAGGCCCGGTAGCCCGGCCATGTTCGACGGGATCGTGAGGAGATCCGAGAGGTACATGGCGAGCGGGTTCTCGGCCTTTTCGCCGAGCTTGAACGCGACCGTCGGCGAGGTCGGGCTGATGAGGAGATCGAAGCTCTCGAAGGCAGCGGCGTGCTCTTGCGCGATGATCGTCCGCACTTTTTGGGCCTGGCCGTAGTACGCGTCGTAGTAGCCGGCGGAGAGCGCGTAGGTGCCGATGAGGATGCGACGCTTGGGCTCGGCGCCGAAGCCTTCCCAGCGGGTGCGCTCGTAGAGGGTCGTGAGATCGCCGTTGCTCGGCGTCCGGTAGCCGAAACGGACGCCGTCGTAACGCGCGAGGTTGGAGCTCGCCTCTGCCGGTGCGACGAGGTAGTAGCACGGAAGGCCGTAGTCGACCGAGCGGGGCAGACGGGTTTCCCCGATCTCGGCGCCCAGCCCCTCGGCGAGCACGATCGCCTTCCGGACCTGCTCGGCGACGCCGGGCTCGATTCCTTCGGCTTCGTTCAGCTCCTTGGGGACGCCGATGCGGACTCCCTTGATGTCCTCCGCAGTCGGGATCTCCACGGGCTCCGGAAGATCCACGGTCGTCGAGTCGCAGTGATCGCGCCCGGCGATGACCTCGTAGAGGCGTGCGTTGTCGCGCACGGTTTTCGTGATCGGGCCGATCTGGTCGAGGCTCGATGCGAACGCGACGATGCCGAAGCGCGAGACGGTGCCGTAGGTCGGCCGCAGGCCGACGAGCCCGCACAAGGAAGCCGGCTGCTTGATCGATCCCCCGGTGTCTGAGCCGAGCGCCCAGGGGGCAAGACCTCCGGCAACCGCAGCCGCCGAGCCGCCGGAGGAGCCGCCGGGCACGCGCGTCGCGTCCCAGGGGTTGTGCGTCGGCCCGTACGCCGAGTTCTCGGTGGAGGAGCCCATCGCGAACTCGTCCATGTTGGTCTTGCCGAGGATCGGTAGCCCGGCCTCCTTGCAGCGGGCCGCGACCGTGGAGTCGAAGACCGGGATGTAGCCCTCGAGGATCTTGGAGCCGGCCGTGGTTGGGATCCCTTTCGTCGTGATGAGGTCCTTGTGGGCGAGCGGGACGCCGGCGCCCGTCTCGCCGACGACATGCAGGTAGGCGTGCAGCTCGCCGTCGCGCTCGTCGATCGCATCGAGGTAGGCCTGTGTGAGCTCCTCGCCGGAAACTTCCTTGCGCTCGAGGAGGCCGGCCGCTTCCTCCGCCGTCACCCTCAACGTGTCGATCACAGCCAGGTCCCCCGGGGCCGCCGCGGGCCTCCCTCCGCTTCGAGCGTACTCCACCGAAACGCGTGCGTGGCGCGCGAAAAGCGCCAAGAACGAAAAACGCTCACGACCCCGCCGCCGGGACCCGGAACGCGCCGTCGACCGGGTCGGGCGCGTTCGCCAGCGCCTCTTCGCGCGACAGCGACGGCCGTGGCTCGTCCTCGCGCCACACGTTCACGAGATCGAGGGGATGCGACGTCGGCTCGACAGCGGAGAGATCGAGTTCGGACACCTTGCCGACCGCGTCGAGGATCGCCCCGAGCTCCGCACGCACGGCCTCGATCTGATCCTCGGGAATCTCGAGGCGCGCCAGCTTGGCGACGTGCAGCACGTCCTCGCGGGAGATGGTCATGAAGCTCCTAGTCTAGAAATGCGACGGGCCCCTGGCCGGGGCCCGTCAACGGCACTCGAACTGTTCGGGACTAAATGATCTGAACGTTCGCCGCCTGCAGGCCCTTCTGGCCCTGAACCACCTCGAACTCGACGCGCTGACCTTCCTGGAGGGACTTATAGCCCTCCTGAGCGATGGCCGAGAAGTGGACGAAGACGTCCTCTCCCTCAGAGCGCTCGATGAAGCCGTAGCCCTTCTCGTTCGAGAACCACTTGACGGTGCCTTCTGCCAACTCACTTCCTCCTTCACAAACAAACGACGGCCCGGCTAGGCCGCCGTCCTGGTTCTACGCCGCCTTCCATTTGCTGCGCGGCGCCTGCAATGTAGCGTCAGTCCAAGGGGAAGGCAAGCTCCCCGGATTGGTACCGAGCGGCGCGAACGGTGTTCCGCAGGAGTGACGCGATCGTCATCGGGCCGACCCCTCCCGGAACCGGCGTCAAGAGCCCGGCCACCTCGCCGACAGCGGGCGCGACATCGCCCACGAGCCCCTCTTCGGTGCGATTGATTCCTACGTCGACGACCGTCGCTCCCTCGCGCACCATGTCGGCGGTCACGGTGTCGGGACGGCCGACGGCCGCCACGACGACGTCGGCCTCCCGGACCACGGCGGGCAGGTCGCGCGTGCGGCTGTGGCAGATCGTGACCGTCGCGTGCTCGGCGAGGAGGAGCAGCGCCATCGGCTTGCCGACGATGTTCGAGCGCCCGATGACGACCGCCCGAGCGCCCTGCAAGTCGACCTCGTACTCGCGAAGGATCTCCATGATCCCGGCCGGGGTCGCTGCCACGAATGTCGGGGTTCCCTGCAGCAGATGACCGGCGCTGAAGGGATGGAACCCGTCGACGTCCTTGATCGGGCTGATCGAGCGGATGATGCGGTCCTCGTCGATCTGCTCCGGCAGCGGCAGCTGCACGAGGATCCCCGTGACCGCGTCGTCGGCGTTCAGCTGCTCGACGAGCGCGAGCAGCTCCTCCTGCGAAGTCTCCGCGGAGAGGTTGTGGTCGTAGGGCTCGATGCCCACCTCCCGGCAGGCCTTCTGCTTGCTGCGGACGTAGACGGCCGAGGCTGGGTCGTCCCCCACGAGGACCGTCGCGAGGCCGACCGGGCGACCGAGGCCCGCAACTTCCTCGGCGACCTCCGCGCGAGCCCGCTCCGCAAGCGCTTTTCCATCCATCAGTCGAGCCACGGCGCGACACGTTAGCCTCTCGGGCGTATGGAGACCGCCCAGATCCCCGAGAAACAAGCGGAGGACCGCAGCCAGTACGCAGGCGTCGTGCGTTATTACGAGCTGGCAAAGCGGGCCGAATGGCAGGTGCGCGACCTTCCGTGGAACGAGCTGCCGCCGATTCCCGAGTACAAGGGGACCCCGCAGAAGCTCGCCCGCCGCCGCGATCTCTGGCGCTCGGTGATCACGCAGCAGCTGCAGGCCGACGAGCTCGCTGTCGAGATGGCGACGCAGCTCTTCCGCATGGCGCCCGATCCCGAGGCCAAGCTCTACTACACGACCATGGTGCAGGACGAGTCGCGTCACACGGAAGCCTGGCTGCGCCTGACAGACGAAGCCGGGGGCCGCGGCGAGCGAGACCCATATCTGGACCAGTTGGCCGAGATGCAGCTTGGAGCCAGCACCCTCGAGGAGAAGGTGTTTCTCATGCAGGTCTTCTACGAACGGCTGATCATTCCGCGCTTCCGCCTCATCGCCCGCTCCTCGAAGGGCACGGTGCTGGAGGATCTCTGCAACCGCCTGACCGTCGATGACGGAATTCACCACGGGTCGGGAATGGCCTACGCCAAGGTCCTCCTCGCGAACGCTCCGCAGAAGACGACGCGGAGACTCATCGAGGGCGCCAACCGAATGCTTCCGATCTTCGTCCAGCATGCGCTCTGGCGACCGAAGGCGCGCGAGTTCATCGGGCAGCTCATGCGCGACACCGACGAGCGGCGGTTGAAGGAGGACCTCGACACAGGCGTACGCCTCGCCCAGTCGCTCGGCCTCGACGTCTCGGACGTCGAGCTTCCTCACTAGCGTGGCCGCCCGCATCCGCTGGCCGCGCCGGAACGACCCCGATTCGATCCGCACGCGCCAGGAGCGGCTCGGGCTCGAGGGCGTCGTCGTCGACCAGGACCTCGAGCCCTACGCGAAGGCGACCGAGGCCCTCACGGGTCTCGCGCCCATTCCAGTCGCGGTCGTAGGGCCCATCGAGGTCGAGCTGGGCGAGTACGAGCTCGAGGAACCGGACGGGACGCTGGTCGAGCGTTCCCGCACGCCCGACTCCGTGTACGTCCCGCTCGCCAACACCGAGGGCGGGCTCTCGATTTCACTGGCGCGCGGCGCGAAAGCCGCTGCCGAGTCGGGCGGCTTCAAGACCTACGTCGTGCGCGACCGCATCACCCGCGCCTCCGCCTTCTTATTTGCGAATACCGCCGAAAGCACGGCATTCGCAAGGTGGATCGAGACCCAGCATGCGGACATGAGGGCTTGGGTCGAGTCGAAGCCGGTGGAAGGGCTCTCAACGCACGCGAAGCTCCGCGAGATCGAGACCCACGTCGTCGGCCCGATGTGCCACGTGCTCTACGCCTACACGACTGGGGACGCCGTCGGGATGAACATGATCACGCGGAACTCCTACGCCCTGAACCAGGTCTTCGTCCTCGAGCACTCCCCTGTGAAGCCCGCCCGCGTCTATTTGGAGGGAAACATGGGCGGGGACAAGAAGATCTCGCACCGATACTTCGAGGGCGGCGGCCACGGGAAGACGGTCATCGCGGAGTGCACGCTGACGGAGGACGCTATTCAGCGCGTCCTGAAGACAAGCGTGGACGAGCTCCTCGACCTCACCTTCGTGGGCACGCACGGCGCGGTCGCCTCGGGCATGCAATCCGTCGCGTTCACGCCCGCGACCGCGATCGCAGCCATGTTCGTTGCCACCGGCCAGGACGTCGGCATGGTCGGGACGAGCTCGATGGCACACGGGACGGCGCGGCGGGTCGAGGGCGGCCTGAACGTCTCCATCCGGCTCGCGAGCCTGGAAGTGGCGACCATCGGTGGCGGAACGACGCTTCCGTACGCGCGCTCGTGGCTCGCGCTCATGGGGTGCGAGGGGGCCGGCAAGGTCTACCGGCTTGCGCAACTGGTCGGAGCCGCGACGCTCTCCCTGGAGATCTCCGCGTCGGCCGCAATGGCCACGGCGGGATCGGAGAACTTCTACAAAGCCCACTTCGAGCGCGGCGGGCTCCGGTAGAGGGGATTCCCCCACACCATGACCCGGCGTGCTGGGGGTGTGGGGACGAGAACCCGGACGGCATCCACCTCCCCCTGCCGACCCATGAGGGCATCGAGCGCTACGAGGCCGACTTCACGTTCGGCGAGCGCCACCAGGCGGCGCCTGGGATCGTCCACGGCGGGCTCGTCGGCGCGGCGCTGGACGAGGCCTGCGGATTGCTCGCCACATGGCACCGCTTCCCCTGCGTCACCGTCCGGATGTTCGTCCGCTACCGGACGCCCGTTCTGATCAACCGCCGGCTCACGGTTTCCGCCTGGGTGGTGGACAGCCGCGGTCGTCGTCTCCATGTGGACGCCGAGCTGCGCGAGGGTTCGAACGTGCTGGCCGAGGCCCGCGGCGCCTTCCTCCACGTGCCGCTCGAGCACTTCCTCGCCTCGCCGGAAGGACGCGCCGCCGGAGAGGCCTGGCGCCGGCGAATTCACTCCGACGGGGAATAGCATCGCGCGCGGACCCGCAGATACTGCGAAGCGTATGGAGCGCTGTGAGGGCTACTTCCGTCTCGAGAATCGACGTTGCGACCGACCCGCGACGCGTGACCAGCAGGCAGCGGACGGCCACTACTACCAAGTGTGCGAGCAGCACGCCCGGCAGGCGCTGACGGCGAGCGTCGCGCACTGGAACGGCCAGTCGGACATCCGCAGCTCTGCGCCGACGCCGCTTCGAGCCGCGACGCGGCAGCCGCACCCGTCCGTGGCTGCCTAACCCTTCCCGTTTGAGATGATGGCGGCCCAGTGGCCGTCTTCAACCTCTTCGGCGAGCAGGACTGGGACGAGACCAACGACCGCGCGGGCTACGAGCACCGTGCGACGGTGATCGGCAAGCGCCTCGGCGCCGATCTCCTCGGCGGCACGCTCTACGAGCTTCCGCCCGGCGAGAAGACGTGGCCCTACCACTACGAGATCGGCTGCGAGGAGTGGCTCGTCGCCGTGTCCGGAAAGCCAACGCTCCGCACCCCAGAAGGCGAGCAGGAGCTCGCGCCGGGCGACGTCGCCGTCTTCCCCGAGGGTCCCGACGGTGCGCATCAGGTGATCAACCGCTCCGACGAGCCCTGTCGTGTTCTCATCCTGTCGTCCAAGTCGCCCGTCGCCGTCGTCCACTACCCGGACAGCAAGAAGGTCGGCCTCTGGACGCTCGGCGACGGCTACCAGGCGATGCTGCACACCGAGCCCGAGCTCGATTACTGGGAAGGCGAGGACTAGGGGCTGCCCGCCGCGCCGCTCCCGCCCGAGCTGCTCGACTTCCTCGCTGCGCCTCGTCCCGCCGTGGTGGGCACGGTTCGCGCGGACGGGACCCCGGTGACGACGGCGTGCTGGTACGGCCTGGAGGCGGACGGGCGCATCCTCCTGACGATGGACCGGGACAGCTTCCGGCTGCAGCACCTCCGCGAAAACCCACGCGTTGCACTGACCGTCCTCGACGACGATTGGTACAACCAGCTCTCGCTGCTCGGCCGTGCGGTCGAGATCCGCGAGGACCCCGACCTCGCCGACATCGACGCGCTCTCGCAGCGCTACCTCGGTGAGCCATACGAGGTGCGCGACTACAACGGCGTCAGCGTGCTGGTCGAGATCGACCGCTACCACACCTGGGGGAACCCGGCCGTCGACGGCGGCTGGGAGGAGGCGGTGGCTCCGACGATTCAGTCCGCCCGGACTGATGCATAATCGATCTCCACCAACCGAAGGGAGAGATCGGATGGGAAAGTGGATCGCTAGCCTCGTCGTGCTTACAGCACTGACGGTGGCCGTGCCACCTGCCGGCGCCAGCAGCACCATCTGTACGGGTGAGCTGGCACCAGGCACCTACCACAAGCTCATCGTTCCCGAGGGAGCCGTCTGTGGGACTGAAGAGGGTCCGGTGACGATCAAGGGCGGTCTCTACGTCAGGGCGGGCGCGACCTTCGTTCTCGGCAGCGAGGAGAACCCTGTCCACACCGGCACGATTCGCGGTGGCGTCCACGCTGTAAATGCCATGTCCGTGCAGATTCACTTCAGCAGGATCAGCGGTGGGGTGTACATCAACGGCGGTTCCGGTCCCTTCGGTGGACCGTTTGAAGTGACCTGGAACACGATCGAGGACAGCCGCATCAACGGCTCCGTCTGGATCGTCAACTACAACGGCTTCTGGCAGGGCTTCTTCCGCAACACCGTCAACGGCTCGGTCAACTACAACAACAACACCTTGGTCGACCCGGACGGAAACGAGGTGCAGACGAATACGATCCACGGAAACCTGAACTGCTCAGGCAACGATCCGGCGCCGCAGCAGGGCGATTCAGAAGGGAGCCCGAACGTCGTCACCGGTCAAAAGACCGGGCAGTGCGCCAACGTCTGAGGTGCCCTAGGTAACTCCCCAGCAGCCCGGCTAGGCCGCCAGCGCGGGGGCTGTGGACATGCAAAGCGAGGCTACGTCTGTCGCCTTTCGAGGGAAGTGTCTTTTTGCGGTCATCTCGCCTTCTGTTGAGAAGGCGACGGCGCCGTCCGAGCCGAGTACGTCCGTCAGGCCGGCTGTCGTTCTGACTGGTTCTGGTGCGTTGTCATGGCACTCTCGGGGGAGCAAACTCACAACGTGCAGTTGGACATCCGCTATGCCCGCAGCGGCGGCGCTGCGATTGCATACCAAGTCGTGGGGAATGGACCGACCGACCTCGTGTTCGTGCCCGAGTTCATGTCGAACCTCGTCTACGGCTGGGAGATCCGGCACTGGCGGGAGTTCTACGAGAAACTCGCATCCTTCTCGCGACTCATCCTGTTCGACAAGCGCGGCACCGGCTTGTCCGACTACGGCGGCGGCTTCCCCACGCTCGAGACGCGCATGGAAGATGTGCGCGCCGTCCTGGACGCCGTCGGCTCGCGCAAGACGGCTGTGCTGGCTGCGCAGGAGGGCTGCGGGATGGCGTGCTTATTCGCGGCGACGTATCCAGAGCGAACGAGAGCGCTCGTCCTCTTCCAACCGGCGTCGAGGGGCACCGGAGACGACCCCGCTGAAGCCTGGTGGTCCAGCGAGGAGGAGTGGAAACGTGATTTTGCCGACATGCGGGAGCGGTGGGGAACGCAGGAGTTCAGCGACAAGATGTTCGCCGAGATCGCTCCCTCGCTCGCGGCCAACGAGGACGATCGCTTCTGGTTCGCGAACTGGACGCGCGTAGGCGCCAGCCCGGCCGCAGCCTATGCGCTGAACCGGATCTACGCGGAGACGGATCTGCGCGACGTCCTGCCGGCCATTCGCGTCCCGACGCTCCTGCTCTATCGGGGCGTGGCGCAGGAGAGCCGAGCACGCAACGTGCAAGAACGGATTCCGGACTCACGGCTCGTTGGGATTCCCGGCGACGACCAGTGGGGCATCTTTCTGTCGCCCGAGATCCCCGTTGAAATCGAGCGCTTCCTGAGCGCGCCCGAGCAGGCGCCGGAGCCGGATCGCGCCCTGGTAACCGTGCTCTTCACCGATCTCGTCGGCGCGACCGCACGCGCGGCGGAACTCGGGGACAGCGCCTGGCGCGAGCTCCTGGCGCGACACCACGAGATCATCCGTCGAGAGATCACCCGCTACCGCGGGCGCGAAGTAGATACAGCCGGCGATGGCCTCTTCGCCACCTTCGACGGCCCGGCGCGCGCCATCCGCGGCGCCGACGCGATTCGGAGCGCTTTGCGCGATCTCCAGCTCGACGTCAGGGTGGGCGTGCATACGGGCGAGTGCGAACTCGTCGGCGACAAGCCCGCCGGGATCGCCGTCCACACCGGCGCACGCATCGCAGCCGCAGCCGACGGCGGCGAAATCCTCGTGTCGAGCACCGTCAAGGATCTTGTCAGTGGCTCTGGGATCTCTTTCGACGATCGCGGCATGTACGAGCTCAAGGGCGTACCGGACCAGTGGCGCCTGTACGCGGTCACGAGTCTCTGACCGTGGCCGCCATAAGTTTGCTTGTCGCTCTTTAAGCGACTTCGGGAGTTGCCAGCTTCCGTAGCCGGTGCCACGACTCTTTTTGAGACCGGTCGGTTGGCATCGCGCTGCGTCGGAGACCTCGTACAGTGCGATGATGGTTCCGCCCCCGCGCGTCAAGCCGAAGCTGCGCGGAGTGTTCCACGAGTTCGGGTTCTACGCGTCCATAGCCTTCGGCCTGCCGCTTGTGCTGACAGCTGACCCTGGCAGGGCGCAGGTGGCCGCGATCGTGTTCTCGAGTTGCCTCGCCGGGTGTTTCGGGGCGAGCGCGCTCTACCACAGGCCGATGTGGACCCCGAGGGTGCGATCGTGGCTGGCGCGCCTCGATCACGCGGGGGTTTACCTGCTCATCGCCGGGACGTATACGCCGTTCGGTTTGCTCGTCATGTCGAAGGGGTGGGCGGTGCCGGTGCTGGCGGTCGTCTGGAGCGGCGCAGTCGCCGCGATCATGCTCAAGCTCTTCTGGGTGCGCGCACCCAAGTGGCTTTCGGCCGCCATCGGTCTCGGACTCGGATGGATTGGCGTAATCGCCTTCTCACAGCTCTTGAAGGTCCACGTCGTCGGCCTGGTTCTCGTCGCTGCTGGCGGGCTTCTGTATTCGGCAGGGGCGATCGTTTACGCGCGGCGCCGCCCCGACCCCGCACCAGATGTCTTCGGCTACCACGAGCTCTTCCATGTGTTCACGCTCGCCGCCGCCAGTTGCCAGTTCGCAGCAATCGCGTTCTACGTCCTCCCTCGCAACTGAGCGACTAGCCGAGATCGCCGTTGCCTACGACGATGGGAACGAGGTCGTCGCGTCCGGGACGCTGGCACAGCGGCCGCTGACTTGATCCTCCCGGCGCAGGTCAGCGTTTCAAGAGGCGCGAGCCGGAATCGAACCGGCGTACAGGGCTTTGCAGGCCCTTGCCTAACCACTCGGCCATCGCGCCGCGCCTGTGGGTCATCGTAAAGGTTCAGGACTGGACGGCACGAGCACGATCCCGTGCACCTGCGCAGATTCCCCAAATTCCTCTACGTAACCGCTCTGTACGGGGCTTTGCAGGCCCCTGCCTAACCTCTCGGCCACCGCGCCGGCGCGCGTTCCATGGTATCCGCCTGAGTATTCGCGGGCCAAAAACTTGAGAGGAGAGGCCAATCATGTGCAGAATGCTGGCTCGTCGGGTGGCGCGTACCTTGTCCCGGGGTTGATGGTGCGCCATCTCGACTGGAGCCCCGGCCCCCTACCGGGGCTCCGCTTTGCTGACGCACTGGCGGCGCTCGCCGCAGGATGCATCACTCGCGGTCCCTCGCCGTGCCTCTTGCGTACTGTCTCGGGCCCGCTCGCTCGTCTCCTTTGCGAGCACCGCCCCAATGCGCCAGCGTCAGCGCGCAGCAAGCGCCGGGCCCGGAGCGAGCCGATGCCGCTCGCGCAGGAGGGCGAAGCGCGAGCGGCGCTCGACCCGCCGGCTCTCGGCGATCGCCGAGACAAGCTCTCCGCTCCGGGCGCGGCGCAGTAGGTCCTGGTGACGTTGGTGGTCGATGACTCGGTGGCTCTCTGGCTGCACGCTTACTGGACGAGCGAGAGCGGCGTAATCTTCCCTCGTGGTCACGTCCCTCTCCGACGCCCGGCTCGTCGCGCGCTGCCGCACGGGTGACGAGGAGGCGTGGCGAGAGCTGGTCAGCCGCTTCTCGCGCTACGTCTACGCGATCATCGGCCAGGGCTTCGGGCTCAGGGCGGAGAACGCAGAGGACGTCTTCCAGGAGGTGTTCGCGCGTACCTACCAGCATCTGGAACGGCTGCGCGAGGACGAGGCGATCCGGCCGTGGATCGCGCAGCTCACCCGGCGACTCTGCATCGACCACCTGCGCGCCGGCTCGCGCGAGCAAGTCGCAGACGACGAGCTCGAGCCTCGCGACGTCGACGACACAATCGAACGCCTGGACGAGGCGCTCGCCGTGCACGAGGCGCTCGGGGACCTTCCTGAGCACTGTCAGGAGATCCTCGACCGCTTCTTCGCGCGTGACGAGAGCTACCAGACGATCGGTGAAGCGCTCGACATCCCTGCAGGGACAATCGCGAGCCGCATCTCCCGCTGCCTCGGGAAGCTGCGCGAAATCTTCGAGGGAAGAAATCCGGACCCCGACCCGTCTGGTGGGCAATGACCCAGAACGACCCCTACGACGAAGCCCGTCTCGCAGAGCTTCTGCGCATGCTTCCCCCTGCCCCCGAGGGTTGGGTGGCTGCCGCGCAGGAGCTTCCTCGCGTGCGGATGACACTGGACTCGATCGTCGAGCGCGCGGTGGCGGACGCCGAGTTTCGCCAGGCTCTGATCGCCGATCTCGAGGCCGCCCTGCTCGCCGAGGGTTACGAGCCCGAGACGGTCCCGCTCGACGAGCTCCGCAAGCGCCTCCCCGACCAGTAGTCAGGACCCGAACGGCGCGGCCGCGATGCGATCGCTGATCCCGGCTGCGAAGGCGCGGTCGGCCCAACAGCCGGTCTTCCGATCGGCCTGGTCGGCAATCAGCACCGTGAAGCCCTCCTTGAAGTCGAGCCGCGGGTAAGCAGCCAGCACCGCCCCGACCGTCTTCCGGCTGACCTCGCCGTGGCGGTCGCCGCCGACGTCGAGGCCGGTCGAGTGCCACAGGAGGTAGGCCTCGGGCCCGTCTCCGAGGTCGATCTCGGTCGCCACGTGAAGTCGGATGGCCTCGGCGAGCTGCTCGCGCCGCTCCGCCGCCCAGCCCTCCCCGGCGGCCAGCCTCACCGCCGCGTCCGCGCTGTCCTCCTCGAAGCACTTGCCGGTGTCGAACTTTTCGACGAGGCCGATGTCGTGGAGCAGGGCAGCGACGTAGAGAAGCTCGGGATCGAAGCTCACGCCGTCGCGATCCGCGAGAGCGACGGCGAAGAAATGGCTCCGGAAGCTGTGGTTCGTGAGAAACGGGGGCGCGACGGCGCGCATGAGCTCCTCTGCTTCCCTTGCTGCGCGAGAGTCGGGCCTCACGGCCAGGACGTCGCTCATCGCGGCATTGTGCCTAGGCACCGCATTGAAACGAGATTTTTGCCTCTAGACTCCCTCGAGCCACTCCAAGTCGCTCAATCGCCAAGGAGATGTGATGGAAGCATCAAGCACATCGGGGGGGCGACGGGCAGCAGCGCAAGCCGCCAGGGGCGGCTGGTACGCGTTCGGCGGCCTGCTCTTCATTCTCGTGGGGTCGATCAACGCCCTCCAGGGCCTGATTGCCATCTTCAAGGACGACTACTTCGCCGTCACGAAGGGGGGCCTGCTCTTCGCCGACTTCGCGGCCTGGGGCACGTTCTTCCTCATCCTCGGCATCGTCGAGGTCTTGGTCGGCTTCGCGATCCTCGGCCAGAAGACCTGGGCCCGAGTCGTCGGAGTCGTCCTGCTGATGTTCAACACGATCACCCAGTTCGCGTTCATCGCCGCGTTCCCGATCTGGACGCTCGCGTCGATCGCACTGAACATCACCGTGATCTTCGCCCTCATGCGTCCGACGGAGCCGTACGAACGCGGACACGCGATCATCGAATGAGGCAAGACGCCGCTCAGGGGTCCCCAATAGCAATCGGAGGTGACGCGATTGGTTCTCGCAGCTGATTACCCGTTTCTCGACGTCGTCTGGACGTTGCTCGTCTTCTTCGCCTGGGTCATCTGGTTCTGGCTCCTGATCACCGTCCTGGCCGATGTATTCCGACGCCACGACATCTCAGGCTGGGCGAAGGTCGGCTGGACGATCTTCGTCATCGTCCTGCCGTTCCTAGGTGTATTCATCTACCTGGGGACGCAGAGCAAGTCGATGGCCGACCGAAACCAGCGGGACGCGCAGGCCGCTCAGGCCCAGGTCGACGACTACGTTCGCTCCGTGGCAGGAGGAGGTGCCGCTGCCGAGATCGAGCGGGCGAAGAAGCTCCTCGACAGCGGCGCCATCTCGCAGCCCGAGTTCGAGGCGATCAAGCAGAAGGCGCTGGCGAGCTAAGCAGAGAGGCAAAGGCGCGCGAGGCTACTCCGAGCTCGCGCGCCTTTCGGTCCTGACCTCCCAGGTGACTGCGTTCAGCTCGGCCGCCCAGATGACGCCGCGCCCGATGAGGAAGAGGTAGAAGAGCGCCGTGGTCGCGAGCCCGAGCACGCCGTAGAGCTCGGACGCGTTCGCGAGTTTGATCTGGAGGTAGTAGGCCGTGAAGACGTACAGAGCCTCCACGCCGACGCCGAATAGGATCGCGCCCGGCAGGTAGGCCGTCCACGGGACGTCTTGCGACGGGAGCCACATCGAGACCCAGAGCCACACGGCACCGAAGCACACGCCTAATCCAAGGGTCACGAGGACTCCGACCGGGTCGGCCTCGTTCTCGCGAACCCAGCCCGAGAGGGCCGAGGCTGCGAAAACGACGAGGGGAGCAGCGATGACGAACGCCATCGCCTTCGGCAGATTCCGGAACGGCGGAGCCGGCACCCGCCAGGCGGCGGCATGCACGAGGCGGAGCGCCCGCAGGAGCCCGAAGCTGAACCAGAGGACGAGAACCGCGCCGGAGATGACGAGCCACCACCGGCCGGTCTCAGACTGCTGGGCCGCAGTTGCAGTCGTGGAAGCGAGCGACTGTGTCACGCCTACTTCCTCGGCGTCCGACGCGACGTCGGCCCCCGACGAGGACGCGAACCCGAGCCCGCCAGCGGTCAATACGGTCAAGGCGAGCACCCAGAAGAAGAAGCGGTAGGCGAGCCCGCCGCCCAGAACGCCTCCGGCGATCTCCTTGTCTCGGACGAGCCAGCGGAACGCGATCTCGATCGATGCGCGCTCCGGCCGCTTGCTCTCCAGGGAATCCCGCATTGCGAGGCCGCGCGCTCGCCAAGCCTCTCCGCGCGCCTTCATGGTCTGCTTCGCGGCTTCGTCGGGCGGCTTCGGTTCGATCTGCGGCTCGGTCACTTCGGGGGTCGTCTAGGAAGGATCTGGGAGCGTCCCGCTGAACCCTAATTCGCCATGGCCACCATCGGGCCTACGCTCCAGACGCCTGAAGGCCGACCTAACCGTCGGTACTTCGCCACGGCCGCGCTCTCCGTCCTCGGAGTCGTGCTCGCCGTCACCGCGCTTCTCCTCGGCCTTTGGATCGTGCGCGAGACGATCGTCTGGCTCGTCGCCGCCGGCTTCCTCGCCTTCTCGATCGAGCCGCTGATCCGCATCTTTACGAAGCGCGGTCTCGGCCGGGGCGCCGCCACGGCACTCGCGTTCACGCTCATCGCGGTGGTCATCCTCATCTTCTCGCTGGCCATCATCCCGTCGGTCGTCGATGGTGCGAAGGCGCTCAAGGCGCACATTCCCGCGTACGTCGACCAGCTGCAGAACACGGACGCCTCGGATGCGCTGAACGCCGACCAGGCGATCGAGTCGACTGGGAACGCGGCTGCCGAGTCCTCGAGCTTCTTCGACGGAAGCGGACGCGTGCTCGACCTCGTCGGCGACCTCGTCCACAGCGGATTCGCCGCTTTCATGATCTTCACGTTCACGCTCTACTTCCTCGTCTACGGCCGCGATCTCGTCCGTCTGGGGAGTGGGCTCATGCCCGCCGCCTACCGTGAGCCGTTCGTCGAAGCGACGCGGAGCATCTTCCAGATCAACAAGGGCTACTGGTACGGGAAGTTCCTCATCGGCGTGATCGCCGGCCTCACGACGTTCGTGACGATGAAGCTACTCGGTCTCCCGTACGCGGCCCCCCTGGCGCTGTTCGTCGGGATCACTGATCTCATTCCGAACATCGGAGCGACCCTCGGCACGATTCCGGTAGTGATCGTCGGCCTGCTGGAGGAGCCCTGGAAAGGTGTTGTGGCCGGCCTCGTGCTCGTCCTCTACCAGCAGGTCGAGAACAACCTGATCACGCCCAAGGTGTTCAAAGAGACGGTCGAGATCCATCCCTTCCTCTCGGTCGTCACGGTGATCGTCTTCACATCCCTGTTCGGGATCGTGGGCGCTCTGATTGCGGTGCCGGTCACCAAGGCGATCGAGATCCTCGTCGCCGGCTTTCGTGAGGGCCGGCGTACCGCGGTGCTCGAGCCGCCCCTTCCCGAGCCCGAGTAACGGGCGGCCTATTCGCGGGGCTTGTCTCCCGCGAGCTCCTCGAGCGCCTGGCGACGAAAGGCCCAGAGGCCGAGAGCCGCAAAGCCCACGAGCACGACGATGCCGAGCAGGTTGCGCGTCGCCTGGATCGGGCCCCAGATCAGAAGCAGCAGAACGAGGAGGGCAAACCCGCCCCAGACGTATTCAGGGTTGTCGCGTAGAACGGGCGCTGAGCGTTGCCTTAGAGCCGTCGCCCGCGGGTTGGGGCCGGAGAGCCAGCTGCCAACGATCATGATAATCGCGATGGCGATGAGCGTCCACGCGGTCGTCTTCAGGGCCGCTGTGATGATGCTGAAGGCGTTCTGAGCCGCGGTCTCGTTCGCCTCAACCCTGACGAGCGAGTCGACCAGGAAGTTGCCACCCACGCGGATCACGGCAAGGACCGTGAGCCCGACGAACAGAAGGCCGTAGGCGATGCCTCGGAGCGTCTTCAGCCGCCGGCCTGGCGAGAGGTAGACAGCGAGCGCCCAGAGGACGACCGCGAGCGCCCAAAGCCAACTGGCCAAGATGTCGAGGATCCGAACGAGCGTCTTGATCGTGTCCAGCTGGCTGCTGTCCATGATCACGATCGTCCCAGCGTTCGCAGGAAGCTGCTGGGCGGCGTTCGACAGCCCGACCTGCTCCGCCAGCTGAGCCAGGATCGGGCGGAGCACGAGGACGACCTCGCCGTTCTGGGTCTGGACCGCCTCCGCCTCGCCCTTGACGATCTTCACGAAACGCTCATGTGTGACCCGGTTGATGTCGCTCCACGCCTGGACGACGCGCGGCCGGGTGAGGAACTTGTTCGCCCGCCGCTCGGTCAGCTCGCGGAGACCGGCGGCAGCCGGGGCTGCAAGCGATTGCGCCGCGGGAGGCAGCACCGCGCGGAGCTGCCCGGCGACGTCGACCGAGCTGTACAGGCTGTCCGTCAGCGTCGTGGCCAGAGTCGCGCGCACTTCATCGTCCGCGAGGAGGGCGTCGCTCGTGTCGACCCATGTGTTCGTGTCGAGCACGAGCCGGTTGACCCAGATGGCGAGCACCGAAATGATCGCGAGGATCGTCCCCAGGACCACGAGCGTCCGCACGGCCGCAATCCGGCCAGGACGGCCTATGTGGAACCGACGGCGGGGGGGCTCGGCCACCCGGCGAGTCTACGCGCTTGATTCCCTGCTGTCAGCCCCGGTGCAGGACTAGCATCCCTCCATGCGGGAGCTGACCTGGATCGGGCACTCGACCGTGCTCGTCGAGCTCGAAGGCGTGCGGCTCCTCACCGATCCCCTGCTCCGAAACCGAGTCGCCCATCTCCGGCGTCTCCAACCGGTCGACCTCGACGCACTCGGCCGCATTGACGCCGTGCTGATCTCGCACGGGCACTACGACCATCTGGACGTGGCCTCCTTGCGCAGCCTCGACGCGGGGATTCCGGTCGTCGCTCCGCGCGGGCTGGCCCCGGCCCTGCGCCGGGCGGGCCGCGCGAGCATCGTCGAGGTGGACGAGGGTGACGAGATCCCGTTCGGCCACCTCGCGGTTCAGGCCACGCCGGCCGAGCACAGCGGCCGCCCGGGCCTCCGCACGGCCAACGCGCTCGGCTTCGCCATCCGAGGCTCGACGTCCGTCTATTTCGCCGGCGACACCGACCTCTTCGACGACATGGCGGACCTCGGTCCCGTCGACGTCGCCCTCATCCCGGTCTGGGGCTGGGGCTCGACGATCGGCACCGGCCATCTCGACCCGCGGCGGGCTGCGCAGGCGGTGGCGCAGCTACGTGCTCGGATCGCGGTGCCCATCCACTGGGGCACGTACCGGCCGCTTCATCAGCGGGGAGGCGCGTTCCTCACCGAGCCGCCGCTCGCATTCCGCCGCGAGGCTGCGGAGCTCGCCCCGGCGACGCGCGTCGAGGTGCTCCGCCTCGGCGAGACGCTCGAGCTTCCGCTCGCCAGGAGCGCGTCGTGAGAACACCGCGCAGCTTCGTCGTCTCAGCGCATCCGAGCCAGAGTGAGGCCGAGGCCGCTCTTGCTGCTCTCGAGGAGCTTGCCCGGCAAAAGACGATCCAGCTTGCGGACGCGGCGATCGTCGTCCGGACGAGAGAGGGCCGCGTGGACCTCTACCAGCGGAACGAGCTCTCGGTCGGCGAAGGGGTGGTCGGCGGCGGCACCGCGGGCATCCTCGCCGGTCTGATGCTCGGGGTCCCCATTGCCGGCCCGATTGTCGGTCTCGCCATCGGCGCGGGCATCGGCGCCATCGACCGGGGGATCGACGACGATCGCATGCGCCGCCTGGGCGCCGAGCTGCAGCCGGGTCAGGCGGCTCTCTGCGTCCTCGTCACCGAGGCCGACTGGCCAGCTGTGCGTGAGCGTATGGCTCCTTTGGCCGGCGAGCTCCTCGTCACAGAGCTCACGCCTGAAGCCGAGGAGGCACTGCGGGAGGCGCAACCCCGGGGACCGGCTTGATTCGCCGCCCGAACAGCCAGTAGGCGACCCCGCCCGCCGGCAGCGGAAGCCAGAAAGAGACGAGGCGATAAGCCAGCGTCGCCGCTGCGGCCGGAGCGGCGGCGACTCCGGCCACAACCAGCAATCCGGTCAGCCCCGCTTCCACGAATCCGAGTCCGCCAGGCGTCAGGGGGATCATTCCCAAGAAGGAGCCGGCGACATAGGCCAGCAAGACAAGCGAAGGATCGGGCCGGGCTTGAACCGCGTACAGCGAAGCGACGAGCGCCAGATAGTCGAAGAGGGACTTGCCGACCGCCGCCGTCAGGGCCATCTTCCACCGCTCCCCGAGCGTCCTACGAATCTCGTCACGCTGTTCAATCAGAAGATCGCCGAGCGGGGGGCCAAAGCGGCGCTTCCCGATCAGGCGCAGAAACCAGTCGATCACCCGGGCGACCAGCCGCAGCGGACGATCGGAAACGAACGAGATCGAACCTGCGACGAGCATGAGGACAAAGACGGCGCCGCCCAGCCAGACCGCGTGCAGTAGCTTGTGCTCCACCGGTGTGCCGCCGAGGATCGCCGGTAGCGCGAGGAGCGGCAGCGCGAGCAGGCCCGCAAAGAGGAGCGCGGAGGTCGCGGCCACCGCGGATCCGACTCTCCCCGGAGGCACGCCCGCGCGGACGAGCATGCGGTACTGCAGAGCTCCGGAGGCCGCCAGCCCGCCCGGGACGATCTTGCCGAAGGCATTGGCCGCGAGCTGCGACGTTCCGACGGCGAACCAGCTCGGAGTCTGGAGCGCGATGCGCTGGAGCGTCCAGATGGCGAGGAAGCTCAGCGCCTCGAAGCCGAGCGCGGCGACCACCCACAGTGGCTCGAGGTCGAAGAGGTCGCGCCACGAGCCGAACACCGCGATCAGGCTCGGAAGGAGCAGGTAGAGCGAGATCGCGGTGATCAGCAGGAGGACAGAGCGAGTCGCGATTCGCTGCGCTGTCCAGCCCCGTGCCATATGCCCCTACCCGACGAGGGTTACGCCGCGGCGAACTCCTTCTTCACCTCACGGAGCCGGAAGGCGGTGAAGATCTCCATGAATCCACGCGTGAGCGCGAACGCGGCAATCCAGGCGACCAGCAGGAGCGCCGACCCTCTGAAATACCCGGCCGCCCAGAACGCGAGCAGGATCTCCACGATCCCGAGCGCGAGGATGAGCCACCAGAGACCGATCTTCGGACCCATGAGCGCCACGGTGACGTCGAAGATGCCCTTGAAGAGGACAACCCAGGCAAAGAGGGAGGCCAGGGCTACGAAGGTCCCGGCCGGCTCGAAGAACGCAATTATGCCGGCGGCGATGAAAACGACGCCGAGGATTGCCCGCACGATCTTCCAGCCTGTCGTCGAGCCCGCCATCGCGACGAACTCCGTGAATCCGAGGCCGATGGCGACGATTCCGAACAGCACGGCGATCGCCGTCACCGAAGTGGCGTCGAGCCGGAGGACGATCAGGGCGACCCAGAGCCACGCGATGCCGGTGAGGAGGAACACCCACCAGATCCGCGAGGCGCTCTCAGCGAAATCGGCTTCCTCGAGCGCTATCGGACGCATCATTTTCCTCCTTTGCGACCCCTGCCACAGCCATGGTAGTGCGCAGGTGCGACGGCGCAAGCCGCGGCGTGGTAATCCGCCCCCGGGGGCGATATTCTTTCGGGCGTGTTTGCAGCTTTGCTAATCCGCTGGGCAGTCCTCGGCGTCGCGTTTGCGATCACGAGCTGGCTTCTCACCGGGTTGGACGTGACCGGTGGCTTCTGGGCCTACGTCTGGGTCTCGGCGATCTTCGGCCTCGTGAACGCGTTCATCGGGACGTTCTTCCGGCTCTTCACGTTCCCGCTGATCATCCTGACGTTCGGGCTGTTCTCGATCTTCATCAACGCCTGCCTGCTGGGCATCACCGATTGGCTAACAGACCACCTGACGATCGACGAGTTCTGGTGGACCGCCATCTGGGCGGCGATCATCCTGTCGCTCGTCTCGACGCTGCTCGACTGGATGGTCAGCGCGGTCTCGAAGCCGAAGCCGGCGCCAAGCTACTAGGCCCGGTCCCCCGCTAGCGCGGCCAGCCTCGCGGTAACGCGAAGGGCTCGTTTTGGGCTCCCCCGGGAACCTTCCCCGGATGCTAGATACTCGCCCCACGTCTAGCGGGAGGAGGAACGTGGCGGCAAACCGCTCGTGGAACGTCGGCCTCTTGACCAAGACCGAACCGGGCCGGCGCAACAGGCGAACGGTCGACTCGGTCGTCCTCCTCCTCGCGGCGCTCGTGCTCGGGCTCTCGGCGGTGATCGCAGCCTCTGCGCCCGAGCACGACGAGGATGTCGCGCACGCGTTGACGACTGTGCTCGGGTGGGCCAGCGGGCTTTGGCAGGCCACCTTCGTCGCCCTGCTCGTACTGGCGTTCGCCGTCGTCCTCGACGTCCTGTACCGGCGGCGTTGGGATCTCGCCCGCGACGTGCTCGTTGCCTGCTTGAGTACCGCGGGGGCGGCCGCGGTTCTGGGCGGAGTTGTCGAGTCCGACTGGCTCCCGATCGAAGCTCATGTGCTCGCGCGGTGGAGCTACCCCGAGCTTCGGCTCGCCCTGGCGACCACCGCCCTCGTCGTGGTCGGGCCGGAACTGGTGCGCTCCGTCCGCGTGCTCGCTACCTGGCTGGTTCCGCTGGCTGCGCTCGGGATGACCGGATTCGGCGGCGCTCTGCCGTCGTCGGTGGTCGGGGCGCTGGCGCTCGGCATCGGCATGGGAGCCCTGGTGAGGCTGATCTTCGGGACAGCTGCCGGCGTCCCCCCGACCGCGGACATCGAACGCGCCCTGGCCTCTCTCGGGGTCGACGTGGACGACCTGCAGCCCTCACCGCGCCAGCACATGGGTGCAGCCGAGTACTTGGGCCACCACTCTCAGGGACGGCCGCTGCGAGTGCGCGTGCTTGGCAAGGACGCCCAGGACACGCAACGACTGGCGCGCCGTTGGCGCTCGCTCGCGTACCGCGATCCACCGAGAAGCGTCGTGATTGGGCGGCTCGAACAGGTCGAGCACGAGGCTCTCGCAACGTTGCTGGCGGCGCGGGCAGGTGTCCGCGTTCCGAAGGTCGTCACCGCCGCGCTGGGGCCCGACGGCGACGCGCTCCTCGCCACCGAGCAACCCGACCTCGAGCCGCTCGAGACCAGTCCGCCCGAGGACGTGAGCGACGAGACGCTTGCGAGCCTGTGGGACGAGGTCGCCCGCCTGCACACCGCGGGCATCTCGCACGGACGGCTGAACGCGGGCAACGTCCTCGTCCTCCCCGAAGGGCCGATGCTGATCGACCTCTCGGCCGCGACACTCGGCGCCCCGGCGTCGGCACTCGATATCGACGTGGCGGAGATGCTCGTCGCCTGCACTGTCCTCGTCGGCCCGGAGCGCGCTCTCGACCAGGCCGTCAAGGCGGGCTGGGGAGACGCGGTCGGGCGCGCGCTCCCCTACCTGCAGCGGGCCGCCCTCACTCCACACCTTCGGGATCTGGCCCGCTCGCACGAGGTCGGGCTGAAGGACCTGCGTACCGCCGCTGCGGCCGCGACCGGCCAGGACGCGCCCGAGATCGCGCCGCTCCGCCGCGTCCGCTCGCAGGACCTCCTGCTGACGGCGGCGCTGATTTTCGCCGCCTATCTTCTGATTACCCAGCTCGCCCAGATCGGCTTCGGCACGATCGTCGACGAGGTGAGCAAGGCCGATCCGGTGTGGATCGTCGTGGCGCTCGTCCTCGCCCAGTCCACGTTCATCGGGTCAGGAGTTTCGGTCCGCGGAGCCGTGATGACGCCGCTGGCTCTCCTGCCATGCGTGGTGCTGCAGTCGGCGATCAAGTTCGTCAACCTGACCGTGCCGAGCTCCGCCGGTCGCATCGGCGTGAACATCCGCTTCCTGCAACGGATGGGCGCGCCTCTGCCCCAGGCCGTCGCTGCCGGAGCCGTCGACGACGCGTCCGAGACGATCGTGCAGGTGGCGCTCTTCCTGCTCGTCATCCCGTTCGTCGACATCCAGGCGGATTCGAGCCAGCTCCATGGCGCAGGGCCCGACGGCCGTCTCATCGCGGCACTCGCGGCCGCGCTCGTGCTCAGCGTGATCGTCGTCCTCGCCGTCCCGAAGCTGCACGCCAAGGTCGTGCCGCCCGTGCGTGCCGCGCTCTCGGGCCTCTGGAGCGTCGCGCGGGATCGGCACAAGCGCCTGGAGCTTTTCGGCGGCAACGTCGGTTCGGAGCTCCTCTACGCGCTGGCCCTGGGGGCGACGTGCCTGGCCTACGGCGTCCACCTGAACCTGGCGGAGCTCGTCTTCATCAACACAGCGGCCTCCGTCCTCTCGAGCGTCATCCCGGTCCCGGGGGGGATCGGTGCCGCCGAGGCAAGCCTCTCGGCCGGCCTCATCGCTGTCGGGGTCGACGAGTCGACGGCCTTCGCGATCGCGATCACGCAGCGCCTGTGCACTTTCTACCTGCCGCCGATCTGGGGCTACCTCTCACTGAAGTGGCTCAGCCGCAAGGGGTTCCTCTAGGAGGGCTTGGCGGAACGTCGCTCGTCGCCGGGACGGGACAGTCGTTCCCAGGCAAGGACGCAGGGAGTCCTCGTATCGACGTTAGATACGGGGGCGACCGAGGACGAAGCCTGGGGGCGAGCGGCGCGCCTCCGGCGGCACAGCCGATGTTTCGTCAAGCCCTCCTAAGGACGGAAAACCCCGCCGGAGCGGGGTGTTCACGAGGATCCATACTCCCATTACCCCCTTTGTGTGGCGGTGCCGGTCAAGGGCTCTGGGAGGCTTGAACTCGGCGCGACCTTCATGCCGGGTTTTGCGTCATCCTTGCTGGCCCGCCTCCCAGTAGAACTCCTCTCGCGCAAGCACCGGAGTCCCCTCGAGAAGCGGTGCCCAGATGCTGAACGCGGCCGAGCGGGCGGGGTCGTTGACGAGGTCGCGGACGAGCCCCTCGATGCCCGGACCTTCGAACACGAAGACCACGGTCTCTTCGGCGAGAAAGACACTGTGCTGCCGAAAGCCGGCCAATGCGAGCCCGTAGGGTGCGCCCTTGGCGAGGATCTCAGCGGCTCGCTCACGCGAGCCTGGCACGAGCTTCCCAACGACCGCCACGCGCTCATTCACATTGTCATCAATAACCCATCGTTCAGAGCTTTGCACCGGGCAGCCGCGCCACGAAGGAGGCCTACCGATGACGGCGACTGTTCGAATCTGCCCGCTCGTGAGCTCTCGGCAGGATAGGATCGCGCTTGCAAATGTGGCTGAAGCGCCTCTTCGGCAAGGGTGAGAAGGAGTCCCCAATCGGTCACGCTCCGAGCACGAAGGAAAAGGAGCACGGCCGGGAGGACCGTCAGAAAGAGTTCATGGACGAGCAGGTTCGGCAGCGGGACGAAGACGAGTCGCACACGCAAGATAAGACTCCCTGATGCGGACCACACTCGGCGGTGCGCCGCTCCCAACGGACAGCTCACCCGGTTTCTGCTAGCGGGGTCTGGTCTCCTCGGCGCGACGAGCTTCTCTCGAAAGGCTAGTTTCGCGCACCGCGGCGGCCGAGTTTCAGGCCCGAGCTCGGCGACCGGACCGGGCTTCGCCTAGCGCTTCAGCGCGGCGACGATCCCCTCCCGGAATGCGGAGGTACAGCGTTTCAGCCGCCGCAGACCGCCCCGTGTACGCCAGAAGAAGGCCAACGCCCGCTTGTGCGCAAACACCTCAAGAAGTTCTTGGGCTAGCGCTTGCGGAAGGGCGGCGGCGGGTTACGGTGAGCGTGACGCCTTTCGGGAAGGATCTACCCGACGAATAGGAGCACGATCGTCGCAACTGCGAGAGCGACGCCGAAAGCAGCGAACCCCGATGCAACCCGTGCGTCCAGGGGTGAGAACTCGTCCCGAGCTATCGCCTGCTCCACCCGCGCCTGCCGCAGTTGGCCATAGCCAATGAATGCCACTCCGAGCAGGGCGTATCCAGCACCCACGATCTCATAGGGCCACGCGGCCCCACTCGTCACTTCGGGAAGGAGCTTTCCTGCCCCGATAGCCACGGCGAGTGCTGTAAGCCCGCTACGCCACCAAGCGAGGTATGTCCTCTCATTCGCCAGACGCGTCCGTCGTGTCGCATCTCTCGTCTGGAAGTCCTGCACGGCCGCTGAATGATGACCGAAAGGAGTCCCCACGCAGGCATGGCCAACTGGCGCACGAACAACCCCCGCATCGACGTCGGCTGCCGAAAGGGCGGCGGCGGGCTACTAGGTCGGGACGATCCTGAACGTTGTCTTGACCCGAGCTGGCCGCCCGCCTCTCGCGGGCATGAAACGTCCCTTGATGGTGTATATGCCTGGCGGCAAGAGCCGACTCTCGACGCAGCCCCATTCGTCCTTCACGCACTCGTCCAGGCTCCAGCTGAAGAGCTTCTTGCGTTCGCCTGGTCTGATCCTCTGTTCCGCGAGTAGGTCGCAGTGTGTGCCAGGCGGGATGATGAACCGCCGCCCCGAGGAATCGAAGTAGGAGAGGTAACAGGCCTGGTAGGCCGACTCGAACATGTAGGCCCTCGGCCCGACATTCTCGATCACGACGTCGATGGTCTCCCCGACCGCATAGCGATCGCCGATAACGAAGCGGATGGGAAGATCATTGCTCTCGGACTCCGCGGGGGCTGTGGTCGTCGCGCTTCCCTCTTGCCTCTCAGAAGTACCTGCGCCCCGCCCCTCGTCTCCGCTCCTCGAAGCAAGAAGGGCCAGCACGCTCCCACCTGCCAGCAGCACGAGAATGAACCCGGCTATGAGGACGCGGCGTGCGTTCATCCGATGTTAGACCCGAGAGGCTAGGCGATAGTTCCCCACCTCGGCGTTCCGGCACGCGCAGGCGGGAACGCTTGCGAAAGGGCGGCGGCGGGCTAGGGCGGACTTCCGAAACGAGGGCGGACGTAACAATGAGGAATGTGGAGACTGATTCCCACCGTGGCGCTTGCGGCGCTGCTGGGTGGCGGCTGCTCCGACAGCGGCAAGGTCGCGTTGACCGCGGGGCCGCCAAAGCCATCTGCCTCTGGCCTCGTACAAGCGTCACCAGAACTTCTAGGGAAGTGCCGCGCCACAGCCAACGAGGTTGGCTACCCCGTTCCGTGTCCAACGCGAGTGCCTGAAGGGCTGGCCGCGACCCAAGGCATAGATGGATGTCAACTCGACATCATCGGGCCGGGCGCCACCCGTGGTTGTGAGAGTTCATGGCGGGGCTGGGTGGTTGGTTCGAGCGAAACGAACGATCAGCACCTCGTCATCGTCGCCTCGCCGCGAGCGCTTCGGAACGAAGCGAAGGTCGTCAATGGCCCAGCCTGGTATCCGAGCGCTCGGGTTCGTCCTCTCCGTTCGCTGACCATCAACGGGTGGCGGATGCGGGCCGTCTACGTCCCGGTGAAGACCAACGCCGGAAGCGCCTTCATGCGACACGTCGTCCTGATCTGGACGGTTGGCGGTCACACCTACGGTGTCGGATTCCACAAAGTCCACGGCGTCCGCCCCACGCTCGACCTTGACAGAGCTCTTGCGCGAGGAATCAGGCTGGTCGCTCCCGTCGACTCGCAGTAATGGGGGTCCGGAGCCGGGGCAAGAGCCCCTTGGGGCCGAAACGGGGAGGATCGCTAGCGCGAGGTGGACGGAGGGGTGCAGGAAGCTCAGTTGGTCATCCAGATCGTTACGAGGTAGCGTCACCCGTCCTATGTCATACGAGGAGACCATCCACGATGCGGTCAAGGTTGTCGAGGCCGTTGGGGCCTCAATCATGGTGTTCGGAGGCCTCGTGGTCTTCGCCATCTATGTCCCGCGCATGCTCAGCCCTGCGAAAAGGCCGGGCTCCTACGAGGCGCTTCGTCGCCAGCTAGGTCGGTGCATCCTGCTCGGCCTCGAGGTGCTGATCGTGGCCGACATCGTCCTGACGATCATCGTCGAGCAGACCATCGAGAGCGTTGTTGTGCTGGGCGTGATTGTGATCGTACGCATCTTGCTCAGCTTCTCGCTCGAGGTGGAGATGGACGGCATCTGGCCGTGGAACCGCTGGCGTCGCGCCGACCCAGACACGGGTTCGTAGGATCGGCGCCGCGTGGTGTCACGGCGCCACGCGGTCCTTGTCGGGGTCGGTGTTGTCGCCCTCGTTGGCATCGCGATGGCGACGCTCCTTGCGATCGACGACGGTGACGGCTTTGGCTTCATCGACGGCGACGGGTCTCCGAGCGGGACGTACCTCGCGGTCACGCGGAGAGCCGGCCGCTGGCCGACGACTACCTGATGACGCGCCTCGAACGCGAGCTCCACGCACACGAGGCGCTCGTGCATGCTTCCGCCGAGTATCTAGCGGGGTTTACGCGTCAGGCGCGCTCGACGACTTCGCCGACCTCGATGCTGTTGATCGTGACCGCGCTGCCTGCCGGTGGGTTGGTCTTAAGCAGCTCCGCTGCCGCCTGCGCCGCCTCTTCGGATTCGAACGTGAGCATCGCCGTCCCGGTGCCTTCGTCAAGCCTGACAAACTGCGCGGCGACGAAGCCGGGGGCCTGCGATATGCGCGGTATTCCCTCCTCTCTCAAGACCTTCCTTGCCTGCTCGATGTCGTGAATCGTGCTCCTAGTGACCACCGCGTGCATACCTGCCTCCCTTCGGTGCTACAACGTCCGGCCGACCCTACTCCACGGGGCATCCAATTGTGAACCGGCCATGTCTTGACTGCGGCGCTCTCATTCGCTCGCCGTCAGGTTTTCTCTCCCCGTAGGCCGCAAGCACCCGAGCGGGCCGGAACGCTTGCGGAAGGGCGGCGTCTCGTGAGTGGAAGATCGCGAGCTTCCTGGACGTCTCGTGACTGAAAGGAGGCCCTATGCACCCAGAAACCCATCTTCGGTATCACTCCGAGCGGCAGGCGGATCTGCTGCGCGAAGCACGCAAAGCGGAGCTTGCTTCAAGCCTCGGAGAGATGGGCCGCACGCATCGAAGGCAACTAGCACCGGGCCTTTGGCGCAAGCGGTTCGCCGGCCGACTCACCCTCGGCCGCGCATAGAAAGAGAGCGCATCCCCCTGGGTCATTGGGTGCGCTCTCTCTTTTGATGGGTTTCGGAGCAGGGTGACTTCCGCTTGCGGAAGGGCGGCGGCGGGCTAGGCGAAAAGCCGTGGGATCTACGCCCGCTCTTAGCTTCTGAATGGCGGCTTCGGGCGCCGGGGGATGGGTGACCCTAGACTCGCCGCCACACTGAACTCCGATTGTTACGCCTTCGTGAAGCCGTCGCGCGGGAGCAACCGAATCGGACTGGCGCGACGTTATCTCTTCCTGACTAGTGGACGCAGTACCGGCCGGGCCTGCTTCTTCGACACGAAGACAGGAGGCACCATGAAGATCAGAATGCTCGCGGTAACAGCGGCGGCACTCGCCGTCGGCGTCGCAGCCGCAGGCTGCGGCAGCGGCAGCAGCTCGAGCGCGGCGTCAGCGGGCGCCGGGACGAGCGCTTCCGGCAGCACTTCCGCTAGATCGTCCGGCTATGGCTCCGGCGGCGGTAGCTCGGCTGCCGCGACCAGCGCGGTCACCCTCAAGGCGGCGAGCTCGAAGCTCGGCAGGATCCTCGTCGACCAGGACGGCAAGACGCTCTACCTCTTCGAGGCGGACGCCATGAATAAGAGCAATTGCAGCGGTGGCTGCGCGACGGTCTGGCCGCCGATCACGATGAGCGGGACGGCGACCGCCGGTAGCGGCGTGTCGGCCAAGCTGATCGGCACGACCATGCGGCCGGACGGAAGCTCCCAGGTCACCTACGCGGGGCACCCGCTCTACTGGTACGAAGGCGACTCCAACCCCGGCGACACGCACGGTGAAGGGCTGACCGACTTCGGCGGCTCCTGGGACGCCGTGTCGCCTGCCGGCAAGGCGGTCGAGAGCGACAACTCGTAACGACCTCTGGACGAGCTGGACGAGGCCCTCGGGGCTTCGTCCAGCTCGTCTTCAGGCTTTGTCCTGCTCCTCCTGGCGACCTCGTCCACATGCGTAGCCTCACCTGACTTCTACGCCTCTCGCGCCCACGCGACAAGTGTCTCGCAGGGACGCGACTCGCAAGAATCCCCTGGGGTCGGCACCTAATTCGCCCGTGTGGATCAGGGTGATCGTCAGATGCCGCGACCACTCAGAGGGCCGCGATCGGCGATTCCGACGAAGCCCGCGATTTCGGTGCGCAACGGCCCAACCGGTGCGGCGGGGCGAGGCCACTCGATGTAGACGCCCGGGGTGGATCTGATCGGGGCGGCGGTCGCTGTTACCGCGGCTACCCGGTCACCACGACCTGAACCGACTCGACGGCCAGCTCGAGCGTCTCGATCGCCACCTCGTTCGTCTTGCCGTTGAACGTGGGGCCGTCCAGCTTGCACGGCCACGCCTCGCGGAAGGCCCATTCGACGGCCGGATTGCGTGCCTCATCGAGCAGCGTGATGCTCCCGCTGCGGCGCTCCGTCTTGCCGTCGAGCACCTGCTTGCGCCACTCCCAGAGCTTGGTGTCGGGTGTGACACCCCGCTTCAGGACGATGTTCGCGAACTTCTTCAGCCCCGGCAGCTTGCGAACAGTCGTGTCCTCGCTGCCGGTGCGGTACTCGATGATGTCCGTCTCGATCGACAGGCCGCTCACCTCGGAGAAGCCCGCCGCATCGACGACGCCGTCGATCGTCACGAGGAAGTTGAAGGCGGAAAACGGATCGTTGCGGTCACCCGTGGTCGGCATGGGTCAGAGCTCCTTGTGCGGCCGCGTGGACAAGACGTCAGCTACTCGCGTCTGCTGTCTTCTGGCTAATGCGGAAAACCACAAACTCGGCCGGCTTGACCGGCGCAACACCGATGAGACAGATTAGTCTCCCGTTGTCAATATCGTCAACCATCATCGTCGAGCGATCGCAGCGGACGAAGAAGGCCTCGTCCTGCGTGGTTCCCATCAGGGCGCCGCTTCGCCACGCGGCGTGACTTCGAGGCACACGCCGATGGACACTAAACGCTTCGGTCTTCGGCGTCCCGCGCCCACTTCGCCAAAGAAGCACTAGACAAAAGAAGGCCCGCGCTTGCGGGCCTTTCCTCTCAAGCGGATGATGGGACTCGAACCCACGACCTTCTGCATGGCAAGCAGACGCTCTAGCCAACTGAGCTACATCCGCGAAGCCCGGCGATTATAGCCGCTCCTCGGCCGCGTCCAGAGCCTCGTTCACGAGCTGGTCGGCCAGCTCGTTCTCCGTCCGGCGCACCGCCGAATACGTCACGCGGCCGATCTCGCGAGCCAGCTGCGCGGCCTCGAGCGACAGGTCGACGAGGGCCGCGTTCTTGACCCGGTACTCGCCGTTCATCTGCTTGACGAGGAGCTCGGAGTCGGAGATGACGTCCAACTCATCGAGGCCGAGCTCGAGAGCCTTGGTGAGGCCCGCGAGCAGCGCCCGGTATTCCGCGACGTTGTTCGTCGCCACCCCGATCGTCTCGCCGCGGG
This sequence comes from uncultured Actinomycetes bacterium, assembly GCA_963739065.1. Lineage (GTDB taxonomy): Bacteria > Actinomycetota > Thermoleophilia > Gaiellales > Gaiellaceae > JAIBJP01. The sequence goes on along the minus strand of CAVTYV010000004.1, from coordinate 674,006 downwards.
CGTCGAGGACGGTGCCGTCGTCCGCCTCGAGGACGTACCCGTAGGCGGCCGGCCCCGGATTTCCCCGCGCGCCGCCGTCGGTATAGAGGCGCGCCTTCACAGCAACGGGTAGATGTCGAAGGCGGGCTCCTCGTACGGATGAGCTCCGCGCAGCGCCGCCACGACCTCGTCCTGCAGCTCCTCGGGGAAAACCGTCTCGAGTCGGAGCTCGGCGACGCGCTCCTCCCTCCCCCGCTCCCCGATGGTCGGGTTGGTGCCCTCGCCGCCGCGGAAAGTTCCGGTGCCGGCGGTGTACCAGGAGCAATTCTCGTAATCGCCGATGCGGCCGGCGCCGGCGGTGAACAGGGCCTCCCGCACGTTTTCGAGCGCTTCACGCGGCACGAAGACGACCAGCTTGCGGTTCACGTTCGCCCCGCCCGGACGACTGACGAGCTGCTCATGGGCGGTCGGGTCACGGCCGACACCGTAGACATGGAACGCCGCACCGGCCGCGATCTCGGCCTGGCTCTGCGCATGGGCGCGGCGCTCGTGCTGCTCGCTTTCCTGTACTTCCCGCTGCCGGTCGCCTTCGTCATGGTCGTTCTGGGCCTGACCCACTCCTGGCTGCTCGCAGTTGGAGCCCTCGCGGTGATCGGCGTCGGGGTCGTGCTACCTCCCGGCCCTCTCCGAGCGGATCGCGCTTGCCTCCGCCAACGCGACCGAGCTCGCCGACGGTGAGGAGCCGGAGCTACGGGCGCTCGTCGGGCGCCTTGCGGCGATGGCCGATCTCCCCGCACCGAGGCTCGCGCTCTCCCCCACGGACGTGCCGAACGCCTTCGCGGCGGGACGCTCTCCGAGGGATGCCGTGATCGTGGTCACGCGCGGCCTGCTGAGGCGGCTCGGCCCGGAGGAGCTCGAAGCCGTGCTGGCCCACGAGCTCACGCACGTCGCGAGCCGCGACGCGTTCGTGATGACGCTGATCGGCGCGCCCGCGATGCTCGGCAAGCGGATTTTCGACGCGATCATCCGTGCGCCGGGACGGGTGCAGACGCCCGGCAAGATCCTGCTCTTCTTCGTGTTCCTCTACCTGCTCTTCCCGCTCTTCTTCGGCTGGGTTCTCTATGCGCTCGCCACCGCGCTCGTGAGGACCATCTCGCGCTACCGCGAGTTCGTCGCCGACCGCGGGTCGGTGCTCCTCACCGGCGCGCCGGAGGCTCTTCAGAGCGCCCTGCAGCGGCTGGCCGGTGAGCTTCCCCTGATCCCGAAGGAGGATCTGCGCCAGGTTGCGAGTGCGAACGCGCTCTTCATAGTCCCCGTTGAGGCCGAGGGCGTCGCCTCGGGGCTCGACCCGCAACGCATCTTCGGCTCGCATCCCCCGCTCGAGCAGCGTCTTGCCAGATTGGGCCAGCTCGCCCAGGAGGTCGGGCGCTCGGTTCATGCGGAAAGGAACTCGTCCCTACGGGCCGAGCGTCCTCCGCTCGGGCCGAACCCGAGGGCGCTGTTCGCCTTCTTCTTCGCCGCCGTCTACTGGTGTTTCGTCGTCTCGTTCTGGCTCGGCGGCGACCCGTTCAAAGCCTCGCTCCCGGTCGCGGCGGCCTGGATCGCCGGCGTCGTGCTCGGGATTCAGGGCGCGGGCCGGGCCTCGGCCGGCGCGTCAGGCATGGGCTTTGCCGTCGGAGCCCTCGCCCTCCTCGTCGCGCCCTGGATCCTGGCGATCGTCGGTTTCTTCGTCGTCTTCCTGCTCGGAGCTCGGCCGGCGTGGGCCCGTTCTAGAGCTCGTCGATCTGCGCGCGCTGAAGCTTTCCTGAGTAGTCGACGTAGACCGACTTCCACTCGGTGTAGAAGTCGAGCGCGGCCTGACCCGCCTCCCGGTGCCCGTTGCCCGTCTGCTTCGTGCCGCCGAACGGGAGGTGCACCTCGGCGCCGATCGTCCCCGCGTTGATGTACGTGATGCCCGCGTTCAGGTCGCGGATGGCGCGGAACGCCTTGTTCACGTCGCGGGTGAAGATCGACGAGGAGAGCCCGAACTCGATCCCGTTGGCGATCTTGATCGCCTCGTCGATGTCGTTTGCGCGGATGACGGCGGTCGTCGGGCCGAAGATCTCCTCCTGCGCGATCCGCATCTCGGGATCGACGTCGCCGAAGACCGTCGGCCGGTAGAAGAAGCCCCTGTCGAGACCATCCTCCGTGGCGATTTCGCCGCCCGTGAGGAGCTTCGCGCCCTCGTCCTTGCCGATCTCCGTGTAGGAGTGGATCTTGTCGAGCGCGGCCTGGTTGATGACGGGGCCGATCTGGACGTCGTCGTCGAGGCCGTTCCCCAGCCGCAGGCTCTCCGCGCGCTCGACGAGCTTGGACTGGAGCTGGTCGTAGACCTTTCCTGAGGCGATGACCCGACTCGCGGCCGTGCAGCGCTGGCCGGACGTGCCGAAGGCCGACCAGACGATCCCGTCCACCGCCAGGTCGATGTCGGCGTCGTCCATGACGATGATCGCGTTCTTGCCGCCGAGCTCCAGGTGGACGTGCTTCAGGTACTCCGCCCCGTTCTGCGCGGTCTTGATCCCGACCTCGCGCGAGCCGGTCAACGAGATGAGCGGCACGTCCGGATGCTTGACCAGGCGCTCGCCGACCGTCCCGCCGCCGCCGTGGACGATGTTGAGGACGCCCGCGGGCAGCCCGGCCTCCTCGAAGATCTCCACGAAGCGCTCGCCGAGCGCCGGAGTGTCGGTGGCGGGCTTGAAGACCACCGTGTCGCCGCAGACGAGCGCCGGGGCGATCTTCCAGCTCGGGATGGCGATCGGAAAGTTCCAGGGCGTGATCGCCCCGACGACACCGACCGGCATGCGGAGGCTCATCTGGAACTTGTCCGGCATCTCCGAAGGAGTCGTCTGACCGAAGAGGCGACGCCCCTCGCCGGCCATGTAGTACGTCATGTCGATCGCTTCCTGGACGTCGCCGCCCGCCTCGGCGCGGACCTTCCCCATCTCCTCGACCATGAGCTCGGTGAGCTCGTCCTTGCGGTCGATGAACCGCTGCCCGACGCGGAAGAGAATCTCGGCGCGCTTCGGAGCAGGAACCAGGCGCCAGCTCTCGTAGGCGTCCTTCGCAGCCGCGACGGCTCGGTCGACGTCCTCCGGGCCGGACTTCGGGAAGACCCCGATCAACTCGCCGGTCGCGGGATTGTGGCTCTCGAAAGTCTCGCCGCCCGCGGCGTCCACCCACTCGCCGCCGATGTAGTTCTGGAAGGTCTTCGCCCCCGTCGTCGCCATCGCTCCCCTTCGTCGTTTAGGGAGCGATTCTACTGAGCGCTACGCGGCTTCTTCAGGGACGTCCGTGGAGGGAAACGTCCCCGAGACGCGGCCGCGACGGCGGTCGCGCGTCTTGCGCTGCTCCTGGATCTCGGGCGAGACCTTTCCTTTCCGGCGGTCGGGGCCCGTGCGCCGGTCGACGATGACCTCGACGTTCGGGTTGTCCTTGTAGTACTCGACGAGTCTCTCGTAGAGCTCGTCCTTGAGCTCTGGCGGAATGACGCAGTAGATCACCAGCGCATCTTAGAACGGCGCTCCTCCGGATCCCTCCCCCGGACGGCGTAGGACGGCTCAGAGCCGGGGAATGTCGGGGCTCAGGCGCCCGTCCGGGCCGAGACTCCCGTTCCAGCCCTTGAAGCGATCCTCGAGGTCGTCGAACTCGTACCCCCGTTCCGCGAGCCGGACGGGCTGGGCCGATTCGAAGACGACCCGGTACTGGTACCAGGAGATGTCCCACGCGACGGTGATGACGACCTCCGGGTTCGTCCCCGAGAGCGGCAGGAAGCTCACGCGCGCCTCGCCGAGGCTCTTCGCGATGCCGGCGATCGTCCGCCGGTAGGCGCTGTCATTGAAGAGCTCGGCCGCTTCGACCATCGCCTGCTCCGGAGGCGACAGGCGGCGTAGCACCGGCTCCGAGATCGCCGGCTCGGGCTCGACCCTGCGTGTCTCCAGCAGGGAGCCCAACCCGCTGAAGCGGCGCCTGCGGCGCGGCGCCTCCGGCACGAGCGGCTGAGTCGGCGTGCCTTCGCGGATCCACCCGTGCTCGTCCGCCTGCTCCGTGCAGAGCGCACAGACGTCGACCCAGTCCTCTCCTCCAGGCGTGAAGCGCACCGAGCGCTCTCCCATCAGGAGCGTGCGGTGGCAGACCGCGCAGGTGCGGTAGACGTCCTGACGCCTCACAATCAGGATGCCTTCGCCTCCTCCCGCTCGCGTTTCGTCTCCTCGACGATCTTCGACGCGATGTGGGACGGGACTTCTTCGTAGCGAAGGAAGCTCAGTGAATAGTCGCCGCGGCCGCCAGTGATCGACGTGAGGGACTGCGAGTACGTCAGGACCTCGGACATCGGCACCTCGGCGCGGATCGTCGTCATGCCAGCGCTCGGCTCCATGCCGTGCAGCCGTCCGCGACGCGAGTTCAGATCGCCGTTCACCGCCCCGACCGTGTCGTCGGGGACCGTTGCCTCGAGCGCCATGATCGGCTCGAGGAGCACCGGGTCGGCCTTCTCGTAGGCGGACTTGAACGCCATCGAGCCAGCGATTTTGAACGCCATCTCCGAGGAGTCAACCGTGTGGTAGCTCCCGTCGACGAGCATGACGCGGACGCCCTGCACGGGCGCTCCGGCGAGCTCGCCGTGTGCCATGGCCTCCTGGATCCCCTTGTCGACGGCCGGACGGAAGCTCTGCGGGATGACGCCGCCGACGATCTTGTCGACGAACTCGTAGCCCTCGTGGCTCTGCAGCGGCTCGAGCACGATGTGGCAGTCGCCGAACTGGCCGCGGCCACCGGTCTGCTTCTTGTAACGCCCCTGGGCGCGCGATTCCTTGCGGATGGTCTCGAGATACGGGACGCGCGGCTGGTGCAACTCGACGTCGACACCGAAGCGGCGATGGAGGCGGTCGACCGCGACCTCGACGTGGATTTGAGAGAGGCCGCCGAGGAGTTGCTCGCCCGTCTGCGCGTCGCGGCGGAGCGTGAGCGTCGGGTCCTCCTCCGCGAGACGCCGTAGCGCAGTGGCCATCTTCTCCTCGTCGCCCTTTGCCTTCGGCGTGATCGCGAAGCTCATCACAGGCTGCGGAAACTCGAGTGTCGGCGGTTCGACCCCCTCGTCCGAGGCGACGAGCAGGTCGCCCGTCATCACGTCCTTCAGCTTGGCCACGGCGCCGATGTCGCCGGAGACGAAGGTCGGCTCGGTCGTGTGCTCCTTCCCCTGGAGGACGAGCAGCTGTCCCGACACGCTCTTTGCCCTTCGTACGCGGGTTGACGAGGTTCGAGTCCGCTTTGATCTCGCCCGAAAGGACGCGAAAGACGTTGATCCGCCCGGCGAACGGGTCGGCAACGGTCTTGAAGACGAAGGCAGCCGGACCGTTCGCGGCCACCTCGAGCTTGAGCGGTTTCTTGGCGGGCGACGGGATCCCCTCGACGAGGAGGTCGAGGAGCCCGCTCGTGCCGAGGTTCTGAGTGGCCGAGCCGCACGCGACGGGGAAGAGCTCGTCGGCGACGACGGCGTTTTTGAGCGCGGCCGCCAGCTCGTCGCCCGAGACCTCGCCCTCCTCCAGGTAGCGCTCCATCAGCGCCTCGTCCGTCTCCACGACTGCGTCGACGAGCTTCTCGCGGTAGTCGGCGGCCTCCGCGGCGACCTCCTCCGGGATCTCGACGTGGTCGCCTTCCTTGCCGCCGTCCGGAGAGAGGTAGGCCTTCATGTGGAAGAGGTCGACGACGCCTTTGAGCTCGTGCTCCCGGCCGATCGGGATGTTGACCGCGACGCAGCGGTTCGAGAGCTGCGAGCGCAGCTGCTCGAGGACGGTGAAGAAGTCCGCGCGCTCGCGGTCGAGCATGTTCACGAAGACGAGGCGCGACAATCCGAGCTCCTCGCTCCGGTTCCACAGGCGGTTGGTCTGCACCTCGACGCCGTTCACGCCGTTCACCACGAACAGCGCGCCCTCGACGACGCGCAGCGCAGCGAGAGTGTCCGCCTGGAACCCCGGGTCGCCGGGCGTGTCGATCAGGTTGATCTTCCGGTCCTGCCATTCGACATGGCAGAGCGACGCCGACAGGGACATCTGACGCTTCTGCTCGTCCTCGTCCCAGTCGGCCACAGTCGAGCTCTGCTCGACCGAGCCGAGGCGATTCGTCGCGCCTCCCTGGAAGAGGAGCGCTTCGACCAAAGACGTCTTCCCGGAACCGCGGTGGCCGACGACGGCCACGTTCCGGATCTTGCTTGGCTCGGAGACGGGCACGAGGTGCGAGTCTAGCGACTCTCGGGAGTGCCAAAGGGCTGCTGCAGACCCCTTGGGCGGGCGAGCACTTTTCGCTGCAAATAGGCCTCAATCATGTACTCATAGACCGCTCGGCGCGGTATTCTGTCGGGAAGCCCGCTCGTTGCGGCCTTTGGGAGAGGGACAAGTTTGGCATTAGGGGAGAGCACGGCATGGATCGTTGTCGCCCTGTCCGCCTGGGCGTTTCTGCTGGTGTCGTTCGCGCTGGTGCTCCACGCCCGCGCCCGGGGCAATTGGCGCCGAATCGGGCCGACCGCTTCGTTGGAGTCCACGGGGAGTGATTCGTCCATCTGCCTCGAGAACGACCAGCGGCACGAGACTCGCGCGGCAGAGCGCCCGGTCCACGCGGACACCAGCGTTGCGCAGACCGAGCTTCGGTTGATGCATGCACTTCTCCCCGGCGTTTCCGCCCTTGATCTCGAGACATTGCTCGCCCGCGGGCTCGAAGCCGCGGCCGAGGTGGGGAGCGCGTCTGCATCGGTGATCGCGCTCGCTCGTCGTGGTGAGAAGCCGCTAATTGCCACTCTCGGCATAACAAACGTGGATTCTTGCCGCGAGCAGGTCGGCCTTCCACCCGAGAGCGGACAGGCGCGGGCCGTGCAGCTGGCGTACTCCTACCCGGACGACGTGGCCGCGCGGGACGCTTTTCCCTTGCGCAGCGGGCTCGCAGTCCCAATCGCGTCGGAGGAAGACAGACTTGGGACTCTCGCAATCTACTGGCGACGGGTCCAGCATCAGGTCTCCGACGAGGAGCTCGAGCGCCTGGAGGCTGTTGCCCGGGCCCTGGCGTGGGCGCTCGAGAGTCTGCTTCGCCTCGAAGACGCGCGGCCTTTCGAGCTCGACGGCGCCACGGGTCTTTTGAACGCCCAGGCCATGCGGGACGCACTCAGCCGTGAATGCGCTCGCGCGCGGCGTTACGACCGGTGCGTTGCCCTCATCCTCCTTCGGCTCGACGTCCCGCCGGCAAACGAGCTCCTCGCCAGCGCCGGGCACATCCTCGGCTCTGCGGTTCGTGACGTGGATCTTCCGTGCTACCTCGGAGAGGGGTGTTTCGCAGTAATCCTGCCCGAGGCTCGGCTCTTTGACGCCCAGCGCCTGGGCCGCCGGCTCGGGGCCGCGCTCGACGCCCGGCTCGACGGCTTTCATCTTGGTGCGTCCCGAGTTGCAATCGTCGAGCTTCGGGCCGACGAGGACCCTGTTTCGCTCGTCGATCGTGCACGACGGGATCTCGCCCAACATGCCCAAGACGGGACACCACCCCAGGACGAGGCGAGCCGCAAGCTCGATCTTGCCAACGCATAGAACATGGCGAGCATCCTCGAAATCGCACGGCTGGCCAACGTTTCCGCAGAGAACGTCTTGCGAGTGGTCAACGGCGAGCCCGTGAGCTCAGATGTCGCCTCGCGGGTCGCAACGGCAGTCGAAGCCCTCGGCCCGCCCGACTCGGCTCGGTCGAGAGCCGACGTCGTCGCTGCCGAGACAAGGGGCGGCTCGCAAGCGGACGAGCTCTTCTCACGTGTCGATCAGATGGCCGCAGACCTCGAAGCACGCCTGCCCAAGAACGTTGGCAACATCTTGTACGAAGCGCTTCGGGTCGAGGTGCAGCCGGTCACCCGGCACATCGCCGAGCTGGATGCGCTCTATGAGCTGATGAGCGCCCGGCTGGAGGACATGCGGGCCGAGATCGAGCATGAGCGGCGCGAGCGGCTGGAGGACGTGGAGCTGCTCAGCGAGCTCGTCTCGGCGGGGTGGAGAAGTGCCGACCGGCGGCTTGCCCGAGTGGAGCGGATGCTCGCTCGGCTCGAAGAGACCATCGCCGGCGAGCGAAGCCCCACGCACCTCCACTTTCCTCCTGCCGCCGAGGGACGGGACGCCTGAAATCGATGGTCGGCTACCGGTCGCCTGAGCGATGAGCCGTGATCTCCTCATGCGCCTCCAGGGCGCCCAGGCTTTTGACCCTGCGCCGAGGCAGGACGAGCTTCACCTCTACCACGTGCCGTTCGACGAGCTCATCCCGGGAGCCGCTGTCGAAGGATCTTTGACCCGCGCCATCCGGAGCTCGGAGCGGGTGGCGATCGTCGGTCGGGGAGGCCAGGGAAAGTCCAGCCTGATCGCGTACGCAACGAGGCCGCTGGCCGGCATCGCTCCGATCCGGGTGCCGATCTTGGCCGAACCTGACGAGACAGTGGCGGAGCCGAAGGCCTTCGCCCAGCATTTCATTCGCACTCTTACGACATCTGCGACTCAGTCCGGGCTCATCTCGGCCGAACAGCGAGAAGCATCCCTCCTGGCCAGCAGCGATCGGGTGCACATCCTCGGTGAGGAGGTCGAGCACACGCGCTCCGCGGCAGAGGTCATCGCAGCGGCCGCCGACCTCGTCGTCGCGGTTGCGAGCCGCGACGTCATCCCCGTCGTCGTGCTCGACGACTCGGACCGGTGGTCGCCGGGATCCGGAACTGACAAGAGCCCATTGATCGAGGCGTTCTTCGGCCGTGTCATCCGAATCTTCGCCGACTTTCCGGGCGCACTCGTCCTCGCGGTACACGAAGACTACGTGTCCGTGCCCGCGTTTCAGGAAGCCGAAAGCTTCCTCGAGACGAGAATCGCTATTCCTCGCTTCGACGGTCACGGCGAGAAGGCGCTCGGACGGATCCTCGAGCACAGGATGCGTGCCCAAGGAGTCGACGTCGCACTCTCGGAGGTCTTTCAGCGAGCAGCGCTCACTGCCCTGGCCGATTACTACAGCATCGCCGACCGCAATCTGCGCAAGGTGATCTGGGTCACGCGTTCGGCCCTCCGGCACGCTTCGGCAGGCAGGGCAGACATGGTCACACGCAGGCACGTCGACTCAGCGGTTGACGAGGCCCGAATCTCAGACCGACAGCCTCTCAGTCAGTTGCCGCGCGGCTGACCGAGGAGGACAAGCGGGCTTTCAAGCGGAGAATCGCCTTCGTGTGGAGCTGGGACACGCGCGACTCCGTCACGCCCAGCACCTCGCCGATCTCGCGCAGGGTGAGCTCCTCGTAGTAGTAGAGCGTGACGACCAGCTTTTCCCGTTCGGGGAGGCGGGAGATCGCCTCTCCGAGCGCCTCACGGAGCTCGGTCTGCGCCATTGCCGACTGTGGCTCGGCTGCGGCCGGGTCCTCGATCGTGTCGATCAGCGCTACGGCGTCGCCACTCGACCCTGGGCTGGCCCAGAGCTCGTCCAGCGCCGCGATCGAGGAGCGGGAGATCTCGAGCAGCGAGTCCTGGAACTCCTCCTCGGTGATGCCGAGCTTCGAGGCGATCTCCTCGTCTGTCGGCGCGCGCGTGAGGCGGCCCTCCAGATCGGCGATCGCCCGCTCGATGTCGCGGGCGCGGGCGCGCACGGATCGAGGCACCCAGTCCATCGAGCGGAGCTCGTCGATGATCGAGCCTTTGATCCTCGCAATCGCGTAGGTCTCGAACTTGATGTCGCGGCCGGGGTCGAAGCGTTCGATGGCGCCCATGAGCCCGAGCAAGCCGTACGCGACGAGGTCGCCCTCCTCCACATGCGCCGGCAGGCCGCTGCCCAGCCGGCCGGCCACGTACTTCACGAGCGGGGCGTACGTGAGGATGAGGCGGTCCCGGAGTGCCCGGTCGCCCGTCCGTTTGTACTCCTGCCAGAGGACTTGGGTGTCCGTGGTCCCCTCAGCCATCGACCGCAGAGGATACGGCTACCGGCGGAGCGTTCGATAGGCAAGCTCGCCCATCCAGGCTCCGAGTGCCGTGCAGGCGACGGCGATCACCCAGGCAGAACCGCCCGCGAAGGCCGCATACACGCCGATCGCGAGGAAGCCCAGGCTCAGGAGGGCGAAAAGAGCGCCGAGGGCTCGCCGAGACACCTCGGTATCATGGTCGCCGCCGAGGGCCGTAGCTCAACTGGCAGAGCACCGGTCTCCAAAACCGGGGGTTGCAGGTTCGAGTCCTGCCGGCCCTGTCCCGCTCGGCGACCCGAATCGCGCCCTCTTGCACCGATGTCGGAACGGCCGTTCGACAGAGCGACCTTCCGCCTGAATCCGGTCGAATCTGCCTGAATCGGGGCGCGACTGGCGCGCACGGGGCGCGCACGCTGGTCCACGCCAGAGGGCAACGGCGCAATGGGAGCCGAGGCGGGCAAGCAGCGTCTGCGGCCAGACCGCTCGCCCGAACCCTGCTCATCTTTGGGCTGACCTCGGCTCGCGGTCGAGGATGACACCCGCTTGTAAGGGAACCTTGAGCGGCTAACGCCGAGCTATACGCCGGTTTTGAGGACAGGCAGGGGAGTGGGCTGGGCGGTTCAACCAAGTCGGACGGCAACGCCAAATGCGTCTAGGTGCTGTCTTCAGCGTGTCTACGGGTTCGCAGCTCTTCGGGCTCTGGCAGTAAGGGCAAACCAGCGGCTCGACTAGCCAGGCAGTCATGTCCTCAGCGACACGCCCGCAGCGGGAGCAAGACCACTCAACGGACGGTGGTTCGATCCAACTCACCACGTGTTCAGCTTAGGCTCCCTCTAGGCGAGGCTGACTGGCCACGAAGGAACATGGCGCTCGGTGCATCGGCCGGCGACTAGTTGCTTACGTCGAGGTTCTCGACGAAGGCGGCGACCCTGGTGGCGCAAGGGCCCTCGCTCGGTTCCTCGCCGCAGAACAGCTTGACCTGCTTGGCCTGGGGACTGGCCTGCAGCCAGAAGCGTTCGTTCTTGACGCTGCCCTCACCGGGGACCGGCGTGATCACCAACAGGGGAACGTCGAAGTGGGGCGGGTCATTGGCGAACCGGTTCTCGAAGCCGTTGACCACGTCGAGATGCTCGGTGTTGCCCGGCGCGTCCCACACCAGCTCGGGCTCGTTCTTCTCGGTGAACTCGGCCGACGGCGCGGGCGTGTCGAGCACGACGACGCCGATGACGTCCCGCGGAGCCACGTCCGCGTAGTGGGTCACGATCATGCCGCCGAATGACCGGCCAAGCAGCACGAGGGGGCCGTTTACTCCGGCCGCCTCAAGCAGAGCGTGGGCCTCGCGCACGACATCGTCTGCGTCCCGTCGCTCGTCGGGCGCAGGGTCACTCGTGCCAGTTCCAGCGCGGTCGTAGGTACACACGCGCGTGCGGCCCGCGAGCTCATCGACGATTCCCGAGCCCGTCCACTCCTCGATGTTTGCACCCCCGGTCTCCAGCAGCACGGTCGGACTTCCAGCGCCCCAGCACACCAAAGCCAGCTGCCTGCCTCGGGCAGTTACCGCGAACGTGTCGTCAAGGGAGGGCTGCTCCGCCGAGTCAACGGGAGACGATTGAGCGGGACTGGCGGTGGACGCGTCAGCCGACGGGGATCCGGTCGCTTCAGGGGGATCACCACTCGTGCAGGCGGTCAGCAGGAGGAGCATCAGGAAGGCGTAGAACCGAGCGGCTGTCATGAGCGACTCCTTCTCGGCAACGTGGCACCGCCGAGGCGGATATTGCCTGCTCTTAGCTCCGCGATGATCTCGCCCAAAACGGCAACGAGAGGCCCGTCACCCCCCGCTCCGGCGGCTGCCCGCCTTGCCTCCAGGGAGGCCAGGGTCTCGGCGATGCGGTGCGTGTCCTGGAAGTAGTTGGCGAGGTTCATTTGAAGACGACGAGCCCGGCGATGCTAGCCATCGGCAGGGCAACGATGGTGACAAGCACGATTACGGCCCAGATCGTCGACATGCGGCCGGGCTCCGCGACGATCTGTTCGGGGACAGGGCTCGCCCAGCGCAGGTCGCCCATCTCTCGGTAGTCCACCTGCCGGTAATGGTCACGGTAGCGGTGCATCTCAGGTCCTTCCATACGTTCCTTCCGATCTCCCCCCCAGGGGTCACGAGTGATCGTTCTTCCATACCTCCACCGGTACCTCGATTTGGAGGATGCCGGTGCCGCGTTCGACGTTGAGGCTGACGCGCGGGTGCACCGGCAGCGTGCTCCACTGCGGGGACGAGCAGCGCGAGCGCAGCCACGAGTAGCAGGAACACGTTTAGACGAAAGTCCTTCCGCCGCAGAGGCAAGCTCAGACGCTTGCCGGAGGACCCAGGGTGGGCCGCACCGAGCAACCCTACTTGGACTTGACGGCAAGTGCAAGTCACACCTGCACATCAAGTGGAAGCTCCCCTTGCACTCTATTTCCGCCCGCGCACTCGGGCGCGCAGAGACGGCGAGGGCGCATGGAAGCCCAAATGCCGCCTGTCTCCAAAACCGGGAGTTGCAGGTTCGAGTCCTGCCGGCCCTGTAAGCGAAAGCCCCGCATAAGCAGGGCTCCCGTTTTCTCAGTCGGCAACCTCGGCGGCTTGGCCGAGATCCCTTTCGATTCCGGCGGCCCTCCAAAGATCTTCGAGGTTCAGAAGCTCCGCAAGCGCTAGGCGAACGCTTGCGGAAGGACGCCAGCTAGTTCGCCGTCCCCGTCATGAACTCGATCTTCTCGACGCGCAGGATCCCCTGCGAGTCGGGGTCGTCCCAGAGGACCTTGGCGAGCATCCTTTCCGCCTGCCAGCGCGTCGGGAAGAACTCGATGACGCGGTTGATCTCGTCGCTCACGACCGCCCACAAGACCATGCAGGCAGATTAGAACCGAGCGAGCTTCGCGTCTTCGGACCTTCGGGCCGTGTCCACCTAGACGATCGACGAGGCCGGAGCCAACCGTTATCCCCTATGACCCCGGCCTCACCTGATAGATCGGCTCGCCGGCGCTGCGAGCCGAGACTCATTCAGGATTTCCTCCTCGAAGCGTTCGCGCATGCGAACCCGGGTCCAAGCTTGGGAGCCGAGGCGGGCAAGCGGTCCTGCGGCAGAGCCTCTCGCCCTAAACCTGCCCTCGGAGGGGCTGACCTCGGCTCACGACGAGCGTGACAGCCGCTTGTAAGAGAACCTTGAGGAGTTCGCGTGCTTTTTGTGAGACGTTGGTGCAGCGCAAACGAGACCGGCCAAGCCGTTGTGGGCCGAGTGGATTAGCTCGAGGGAGCGCCGCGACGATCGTCGGCAACGAAGGGTTCGGCGAGGGATTTCTTGTCCACGATCACATACGTCTCGGTTTGCCGAACGATGTCCTCGAGCTGCGGGTTCTCGTGGCCCGGACGAACCACGAAGCGATCGTTCTGGGCTCGCACTTCCTCGTATTCCTTCAGCGTCATCTCGACTTGCTCTTCGCAGCCAGGCGCCCGGCCAGCGCCGGCGCCACACTCGCACTGGAACTCGAACGTCATCAACTCGTCCCGGAAGCCCTGATCCTCAAGCGACTCGTTGAAGCTCTCAATACGTTCATTGATCTCGCGCACGAGCGCTTCGTTCCGTGCTTGCCGGGCTAAGCGGGGCTCGAGGGGATCTCCGCTTTCAGTCATGGCGACGTTCTACGTCCTCTGCGCCCACGCCACAAGTGTTTCGCACGGCCGCTCAAGCCCTTGTCAGCTGAGCAGATCCGCAAGAGCGAAGGCCGCGTTCCCTTGGCGCTCGCCCGGCCATGAGAATCAACGCAGCCAGGATCGCCTGCGATTCTTCGAGAGCGGCGGCGGGCCGAAAGGCAATCCCCCGTTCCTCGCCGGCAGGCAGCCTCCGCTCAACAGGTCCCCTAGTCGCCCCCCGCTGGATACCGCACATGGAAGGCGACGACTCGGCGGTCCCGCATGTGAGCAAGTAGACCCGGATACGAACCTGTGCCGAACTGCGACCTGCGGGTGACGAGCCACCAGCCAGAGGGGTAGAAGTTTCGGAGAGCGGAGTGAAACGTCGCGTTCGGATACAGGTTCTTGAGACGCCGCTGGCGGTCGCCGATGCGGAGTTGTCGGTTCGTTTCCCACTTCGGACCCCGTGCTCGAGCATTCGAGAAGAAGCCTGTTGCCGGCTCGCAGGGGTTGGACCCGCCGAGGTTGGTGAAGACGATCCTCAGCCCATGCCGCGCCCATCGGACGGTGCAAACTTCGCCGTTTCGCTCCTGACTGCCCGGTTGACCGAAGGCGTCTATCGCACCACCCAGGGTGCCATCACGCTTGACTTGGAATGAACCCATCTTCCAGTCACCGTGAATCGTGAAGACGGCGGAGCCAGCGGAGGCCGCCAGAGCAAGCGCGACCGCCACGGCTGCCAAGCAAATGATGAGTCGTGTCATGGCGTGTGACCCCCTCGTTGGAGACCTGCTGGAGGCTAGTGCAGGTCCCATCGCTCTTCCACCCATGCGAGTCCTTGGACACTCGTAGTCCAAGAAAGCGGCTCAAGGCTTACCTCTGAACGCGCAAGCTCACACGGCCGCTCTAACCCCCGCCGGCTGAGCAGGTCAGCGCGGGCGAAGGCCGCGTTCCCATGGCCAAGCACGCTCAGTCGAGCCGAGGCCTACGGCGCGTTGGCAGCGTTGGGGCTCGGCGGGCATACCACGCTCTGGCGGCGCTCTTCAAGTGCGCGGCCTCAACGAGCACGCTCATCAGATCGCGTTCCCGCTCGCGCTCCGCCCAGCCTTCGGCATCCGCGTGCAACACGTAGAGATACTCATCGTCGTGGACGGACTTTTCCACGCCTCCTCCTAGCCGTCGTGATCGCTCTCACTCTTTAGAGGCCTGAGCGGCCGGATTTCTTGCCCGTGTCCGTCAGGCGCAGGCGATCATGGTGGCAAGCTGCCCAATGGACACCCTTGCGGAGGCGGCCATTTGCTCCAAGGGACGCGCCACCAGGGGACCCGGCTTCGGAACCCGGTCAGACAGGCCAGTCGACTGGCTACTAGACGACGTAGAAGATGTCGACCTGCCCGTCGGGGAGTGCGATGTGGAGCTGGATATCGCCGGCCTCGGGATCCGGGCCGACGGCGTACGGCCAGGCTTGAGAACCGTCGTTCGGCTCGGTCTGAGGCTCAAGCGACAGAATGCCGTTGGCGGCTTGGGCGTACCCCGACTCCTGGCTTACGAGGCTGCAGTCGGTCGAGGACCGGCACATCGCGACGGTGTATTCGTAGCGGCCCTCGGGCGAGAACACGTACGTGCGCACGATCTGTTGTGACCCGGATTGATCGAGCCAATGGCTCGTCTCCCAGGTGCCGACGAGCTCGGGCGGGAGTGGTGCCAGCGCTGCGGTTGCACCGCGTGGTTGGGTCTCTTGCGACAACGAGGAGGCAGACGGCGTCGACGCCTCGTCGCCGCACCCAGCGAACAACAAGAACAGGAAAGCTAAAACTCCAGCGGGCCAAACGCTTCTTCGCTTGTGCCCAGCGCGCAGGTGCATGTCGTTCACCCCCAGCGCGAACTTCGTCGCGGACAGCGAACTCTACGCTCCGCTGAAGCGGGAAGGAAGGGACTCGGCGCCTCGAACGCTTCCCCCGCATGCGCCGCGACGCCGACCGGGCGCGAATCGGGCGGATGTTGCGAGGGGGCTAAAGGGGCGGCCCACGCGCGGGACCTGGCTCCGCTAGTTCGCAATTCCCGACCGAAACTCTCTTTCTCGACGCGCAGGATCGCCCGCCAGTCGCGTTCGTCCCCCAACGTCTCGGCGAGCATCTTCTCCTCCAGCCGGCGCGTGGGAAAGAACTCGATCACCCGGTCACTCTCGTCGCACACGACGGCCCAGAAGAAACACTTCGGCAGGTTAGAAGCTGAGACCCCAGAACTGTGAATCGAGCATGCGCTGGAGCTTCTTGTCTTCGGCCGACTCTTTCGTCAGGCGTGGAACGCTTGGCCAAGAACGCACGCCAGTCGAACGATCCCCGCAACCGCATGGACGGCGAGCCCTGCGATGTCACGAACGGATGTTCCCACGTTGGTCAAGGGGGTTTATGCCGTGGTGGGTCACGGCTTCACCCGGTGATGCGATCATGAGCGCTATGCACAGGTTCATGGTCACGATCGAGGAGTCCAACTGGGAAGACGTCGACGACGTTGAACTGCCGGAGCTCCCTCGCGAAGGTGACACGTTCGAGACTAAGTACGGGACTTGCATCGTGACGCACGCCGAACTTCTGTCAGACGGCGGGCAGTATGCGGGCAAGATCGTCTGCCGCCTTCCCTAGCTCGCCGAACCAGGCAGCTGTGGAGTGACCGAGCAGGGGTCAATCGCGAGTGGGCTCGGCGCGCGCGTAGGAGCTTGCGCGGGGAGCGCTGGCCGTTATCGAGGGCGGTCGGGACGGCGCGGCCGTCGGGCCCTATCCCGTGGTCGTGCCGCTGAGCTCGTTGCAGGACTCGGCCTGCGCGAAAGCGTCCGTGAGCTCTCCTCGAGTGTCCTCGAGACTTCGCACCGTCGAGCTGACCTGATCGCCCATCGCCATCAATCTGGTGCTGACCGCTGAGATCGCCGCGAGGGCTCCGCTGAGGCCTGATGCGTCCTCGACGGCAGTCTGGATCTCGTCCAGGCCTCCGGCCAGCCCGGCGGCGAGCTCGTCGACCGACTCCTTTGCTTCCTGCCCGTTCTCGGTGTCTGGCGCCCCCAGGCTCTCCAGATCGTCAGACAACGTCTGCGTGGCGCTCTGCACTTTGTCGGCCGCGCTCTTTAGACCGTCCTCCGTCGGGTCGTCCTTGAGCGTCGTGCCGGCGGATGTGATCGCATCGTTCCAAGACGCGACGGCCCCACAAAGGCTGTTCGCCCAGTCCTCGGCACTGCTCGAGCCCTGAGTGCTGGTCGAGCCCTGAGTGCTGCTCGCGTCACTGCCGCCACCGCACCCCGCGGCGACGAAAGCGACAGTCAAGACGACTGCGGAGAGCCCGGCTTTGTACCTCAGGCCGAGGTGCCTCCCGTCGGCGCCGGCTCTGCTACCAGCACGCCCGTGAGCCAGCTTTCGATCCCTCCTGCAACGTCCTCCCAGGTCGGGGTTGTTATGACGCCCCTCTCTATCGTCGGGTTAGGGCGGGCTTGGCGCCTCGCTCGGACGCTCCACCGCGACCGGCGGCCGCTGCTGGCCGTCGTGCGGAGGCTCGATCGTGATGTCCGGCAGGAGGCGATCGAGCCAGCCGGGGATGTACCACGACCGCTCGCCCAGGAGGGTGAGGAAGGCCGGAACGAGCGTCATGCGCACGATCAGCGCATCCGTGAGGATCGCAACCGCGAGCAGGAGCCCGAACTCTTTCGGGATGCGGTCGGCGCTCAGGATGAACGCCGCAAAGACCGTTCCCATGATGAAGGCGGCCGCCACGACGACGCGTCCGATCGCCGCGATTCCCTGTTGCACAGCCTCCGTCGTGTGCAAGCCGCCAACGTGCTCCTCCCGGATGCGGCTCATGATGAAGACCATGTAGTCCATCGACAGGCCGAAGAGGATCGCGAACGCGATTGGCGGGACGAACGTCTCTATCGGTCCGGTCCTGTCGAGCCCGGTGAGACCGAGCAGGTGGCCCTCCTGCACGACGAGCGTGAGGACGCCGAAGCCCACAAACGCCGAGAGGATGGTCGTGATCGCCGCGGTCAACGAGATGACGATCGAGCGGAAGGCCATCGCCAGGACGAGGAACGTGACGCCGACGATGTAGAGAAGGAAGAGCGGCAGCCGCTGCATGATGCGGTCGGCGATGTCCTTGAACGCGGCCGTCTGTCCCGACACGTACGCGATGGCGTCTCCGCCTGCCGTCGCCGGCGGCACGACGTCGTTGCGCAGACGGTCGACGAGCTTATCCGTGGCCTCGTCTTGGGGGGCCGAGTCCGGCGTGACGAAGACGATCGCCACCGTCTTCGCGTCGTTGAACTCCGGCTCGCCGGCCGAAGCCACGCCTGGGAGGTCCTTGACGCGGTCGTAGATCCTCTGCGGCGCCTGCGGATCCTCGTTGACGTCGACGACGATCGGGATCGGTCCGTTGAAGCCCGGCCCGAAGCCTTCGGCGAGCAGGTCGTAGGCCCGGCGGCTGGTCTGCGACTTCGGCTGCGTACCCTGGTCGGCCGCTCCGAGGCGAACCATCAGGGACGTCCCCGCCATGACCAAGATCAGCACGAGGACAACCGGGAAGACGATGCGCGCGTGCCCCGTCACGAACCGGCCCCAGCGCGCGGTCAGCGTCTTCTGACGGCCGGCGACCGAGTCGTCGACCGGGCGCATGAACGGCACCTTGAGCCGGTCGATCTTGTGCCCGAGCAGACGCAGCACAGCGAGCAGGAGCGAATTGGCGATCAGAACGGTCGTGAGCACGCCGAGAGCGCTGCCGATACCGAGCTTCGTCACGAAGTCGAGGCCGAAGAAGGCGAGCCCGGTCACGGAGATGGCGACGGTCGCGCCGGCGAAGAGAACGGCTCTTCCGGCGGAGGCACCTGCCTCGGCTGCGGCATCGATCGGCGAACAGCCCTCGTGCAGGCATTGTCTGAAGCGCGTGACGATGAAGAGCGAGTAGTCGATCCCGACGCCAAGGCCGATCATCGACACGAGGATCGGCGTGATCGTGTTTACGTCGGTCAGGCCGGCGAGGATGAAGAGCAGCAGGAACGCCATCACGACGGCCGTGATCGCCAGCGCGATCGGGATCAGCATCGCCACGAAGGTGCGGAACAGGATGAGCAGCACGATGATCGCGGCCAAGATGCCGAGGGCTTCGGAGGCCCCCTGCTCGATCGGCGGGAACTCCGCTTCGCCGTTGTACTCGACGGTCAGGCCTGCGGCCGCGACGTCCTCCCGGACTCCGTCCTCGACGGCCACCACCGCGTCGCGATCCTTGTCCTCGATCGTCTCGTTGAACTGCGCCTCCGTGTAAGCGATCCGCCCGTCGTCGGAGACGGTGTCGTCGGCGAAGGGGTCGCCCACGCTTTCGATGCCGGCCTTGTCGGAGGTCGGCTTGAACTCCTGCGACTTCAGCCGGGTGAGGGCGTCCTCGATGGCTGCCTTCCGTTCAGGCGTGTCGAGCCGCTGCCCTTCGGGCGCGGCGAAAACGACGTTGAGCACCCCTCCCTGCTCGGACGAAAACTCCGACTCGATCAGGTCAACGGCCTTCTGAGTGTCCGAGCCCGGGATCTCGAACTCGTCCCGGAGGCTGCCTCCGACCGTGGCGACGAGGAACACGAGCAGGAAGACGATCCCCACCCAGGCCCCAACCACGCGCCATGGATGTGTCGCACAGGCGCGTGCCCAGCGGGCGAGACTGCCCGTCGCAAGCGGTCGCCCCTCTACGCGCGGCTCAGCCATAGGCCCTCTAACGTCGTCCGGCTTCGATCGATTCCCGCACCGGTGAGAGGATTTCACAGATGAGCGAGCCGGAGCAGCTAAGCGGAGGCTACCTCCGCCTCGTCCTGCTCGGCGCGGAATGGCTTTGTGTGTTGCGGTAACCCGGCTGCAGCGGGCGTGCTCAGGACCCGAGTCGACGGTCGGCTCCGTGCCGTATGTGATCGCGTCCGCTGTCACGTCGCGCCGGCCGAGCATGATGCGCACATGACCGGTGAGGCGCAGCGTCCACGAACGACCCCACTCGGTCGCCGCGCGATCGGCGAGCGGCTCGCCGGCTTCATCTATGGGACCATCGTCGTGCTGGCGGTGCTCGTTGCAGGGGCTCGCGCATTCCCGGACGGCGCCGGGCGCATCGCCGCAATGGTCGTCGTCACGTCCGTCGTCTTCTGGCTCGCGCACGTCTACGCGCACGGGCTCGCGCACAGCGTCGTCCACGACGAACATCTCTCGCTCCACGAGCTGGCGCGCATCGCTCGGCGCGAGGGCTCGATCGTCGGGGCGGCAGTGCCGCCGCTCGCCGCGCTGTTGCTGGGCGCCTTCGGCGCACTCTCGACGAGTACCGCTGTCTGGCTCGCGTTCGGCCTCGGGCTCGCGGTGCTCGCCGTGCAAGGCGTCATCTTTGCCCGCGTCGAGCGACTCAGCTGGCCGGCCACGATCCTGGTCGTGGCTGCAAACCTTGGCCTCGGCGTCGTTCTGGTCGGCCTGAAGGTGCTCGTGTCGCACTGAGGCTCAGGCCAGCTTGCGCGTCGCGTTTCGTTCTCGGTTCGGTGTCACGCAATCGTCGCGCCTTCCCCGAGCCGTCGTGCCCACGCGCCGCGAGCTCTTGGAAGAACTCCGTGGTCGCGTCCGTCATGAGGATCAACTCTCCTGCCGCTCGAGCTTGGCGGGAAGGAGCCAGGCCGCGCCGAGTCCAATGAGCCCGAACACGGCGAGGACGATCATCGCGACCGCGTAGGACCGGGTTCCGAGGGCGACGACGGACACCAGGATCGTGCCGGCGATCGCAGTGCCGAAGGTCGAGCCCAGGTTGGACACGCTGCGCGAGAGCCCCGAGATTTCGCCCTGCAGCTTTTCGGGGAAGCTGGACTGCACGACGTTTACCGAGGGGGTCAGCATCGCACCCAGGCCGAGGCCGATGAGGAGAAGTCCGGGCACGAAGGCGACGACCCTCGACGAGGCGTGGACGAAGCCGAGCAAGAGTGCGATCCCGGCCAGGGTGATGACGAAGCCGGCCACAATCAGCGTCCGCTGCGAGTATTTCTTGGCGAGTCGCGCCGCCGCGAGGGACGAGACCAGGATGCCGACCGTCGCGGCGGTGAAGACGACGCCCGTCCCGATCGCGCTATACCCGCGAACCTCTTGCAGGAAGACGGAGACGACGAACGACACCCCCATGAGAAGCAGCCACTGCATGTTTTGAGTGAGAAGGGCGAGATTGCAGGTGCGGTTCTTGAACAGCCTGGTCGACAAGAGCGGCTCCTTCCCCGCGCGCTCGCGAGCGCGGATGTAGAACAGGAAGCCGATCAGGAACGCGACTCCGAGCACGAGGAACACGGTAAAGAGGACATTGTTGGTGCCGGCTTGCAGGATCCCGAACACCACGAAGAACATGCCGACCGCCGAGAGAATCGCTCCGAGCGCGTCGAAGGGTCGCGTCGGGTCGGGCGGGAGCGGATCGACGAGGCGCCGGCTGAGCACGACGATCGTCCCGACGACCAGGGCTTGGAAGACGAACGCGGCCCGCCAGCTGATTCCCGTGGTGATGAGGCCCCCGATCAAGGGCCCTGCGGCCGCGCCGATTCCTCCCAAGCCGCTGATCACGCCGAAGGCCCAGGCACGCGTAGTGAGATCGGTGAACCACAACGTCGCCAGGATGTAGACGGGAGGGATTAACAGCGCCGTGCCGACACCCTCGAGCACCGAGTTGCCGAGGATCAGCACGCCAAGGCCCGGGGAAAGCGCGCTCAGCAGGGCACCGATCCCGTACAGCGTCAGGCCGGCGATGAAGCACCGCTTGCGACCCCAACGGTCGGTCAGCTTGCTGCATGGGATCATTAGGATCGCCATGGTCAGTAAGAACAGGGTGATCGTGGTCTGCACGCCCTTCACCGTCGTGTCCAGGTCCTCGCTGATGTCGGTGATCATCACGTTCATGTTCGAGCCGGCGAAACTGCAGATGAACTGGGCAAGCGCGAGAGGAAGGATCAACCTCCGCGGAGACATCACCGCACGGCCCGAAATCAGGGCCTCGCTCGCCGCGACCGGATTCTCAGTCACGCGATATCGCCATCGGAACGGGTAGCAGTGCAGAGGCTCCGACAACAGGCCGAGTCCCCTTCGTCGATGCCGCGCTCAACCCGCTGCCCCATTCGCGGCCGCCTCGGCCGCTGAGATGGCCGTCGCCGCCCCGATGAGGGTGAGGTCTGCATGTCGCCAATCAAGCCATAGTCCTCGATACGCACGAGATGCCTCCCTTCCTGCCTTGAAGGACGACCGGGTCCGGCTACGTTAGCGCCTTCCTTCCGAAACGCTCGAACACCTCTGGGTCGATTTGTCTCCCTGGTCCCTCCGATCGATTCGCGGGCGTGGGCGACGAGTCACGATCTCGTAGCGGCCGTTCTCCTCGGTGATCTCCTCCGGGCTCAGATCGGGTACGCCGACCGAGCGCAGGAGCTCCCTCTGGCGACGCGCCGTGTCCGGTCTAGTTCCTGTGCCCGGGAAAAGCCACGGTCCCGCCCGAAGAGCGGATGGCCTCGTACTCGCGCACATCGAGCTCGATGGTCGCCAGGCAGCCGGCGCGACCGCACTCGCAGAGGTACTGACCGGGAGAGCCGTCGGTGCCCAGCTCGATTAGGACACTGTGCACCCTGTCATTCACGTCGCGTAGGAAGCCCGCCTCCGCGTTCTTCCCAGCGTGGGTGCCTAGAGACACGTCGCCCTCACAGCCGAGTATGAAGTTACGAAGAAACTGCTGCCGGAGTCAAGCGGCCATGCCGACGCTAGACCTGGCGCCCGAAAAGAGCGTCCGGGACGGTCCCGTAGCGCTCGAGGTCGTCCAGGAGATCCTCCTCCAAAGACCTCTCCCGCAGAGCCGAGATCAGGCCCGACGCCTGAACCAGGGCATCGAGCACCTGTTCTCTCGTGCGATCGACGGCGTCGTTCCAGCGTTGGGGAACGTCGTGAACTGCTGCGCTGAGCGCGAGATTCGCTCGCTCGAACGCCGCGAGCGTGTCGTCGTCTCCCGGCGGAATCCGCCGCCAGACACGCTCGACCGCCCCCGGAGCCGACCAGCTGCGCGCGAATGCACTGGAGGGTTCGATCGGGCGACCCAGCTCGTCCTGGGCACTCATTCCCTGGCACCACCCGCCCAGGATGAGCTCGTATGCACTCGAGAGCATCTGCTCTGCGAGGACTCCCGCGTCTCTCGAACCCTCCATGCCTTTCAACCCCCTCTGTGAGGCTTGAACCTAGCCGACTCAGTCCCCAAGGGGCAGGGTATTAGGGGGTGTATTCGGCATGGATCCTTACGTCGTTAGGTCGGCGCGCGGACAGGGTACCCCCCAAGGAAGCAAACGAGAGGGGTGCAATGAAGCGTCTTCTTGGAATCGGCGCGGCAGCTGCTGCGCTGACGTACTTCTTCGATCCGGAGAACGGCTCGCGCAGGCGGAACGTCGCCCGCGACCGCGTTCTCGCGTTGTTCCGCCAGGGCGGGCGCAAGGCGTCTCGTACCGGTCGCGGCGTGGCGTCGGAGGCTTACGGCCTGAAGCAGAAGGCCACGCACATGCGCGAGCAGTCGAAGGCTCAGCCCGACGACGTGACGCTCGCCCGTAAGGTCGAGACTCAGATCTTTCGTGACGCCGACGTCCCGAAGGGAAAGATCAACGTCAATGCGGAGAACGGCAAGGTCGTCCTTCGCGGCGAGGTCGATGACCCGAGCATGATCGAGGACCTCGAAAAGGCCGCCCGCAAGGTGCAGGGCGTGCGCGAGGTCGAGAACTTGCTCCACCCCGCCGGCTCGCCGGCTCCGACGAGCAGTTCCTAAGGAAAGAGTCGGGGCGGGCCCACAGGCCCGCCCCGATCGTGTGCTCTAGCGAGAGATCTCTTCGACGAGCTCGCCGGTCTTCGCGTCCTTGCCGACGCGCGTTGGTTAGCGGCGGTCGATGAAGGCGAAGGGGCCCACGCGGGCCTTCTCGCGACCTTCGCGACCGCGGCGGAAGAGCAAGCGCATCGTCGCCCCCACTCCTCCCGCGACCACGAAGCCCGCGCTCAGAGCGCCTGCGGCGACGACCGGCAGACGAGCGCGGAGTTTTGCGCCGACGTCCGTTGCCTCGCCAAGTCCGGTTCGCAGCTCCTCGACCGCCTCCGCGAGCTGGTCTCGCTCAGTGGCGATGTCGCGGCGAACAGCTTCCATCGAGCGGTTATTCGTGGCTGCCATTGGACCTCAGTGCCTCCGTGGTCAGGCGGGCTTCGGCGACGGCCTGCTCCGGGACCGGCGGGGTGGCTTTCTTGATCAGGCTCATGCCGACGAGCGCGAGCACGGCGGCGAGGAGCAGCAGAGCGCCGAAGACGATCAGGAGCGCGAGCCAGTTCGAGACGACCGTGGCCAGGCCGGCGGCACCCGCCGCGAGCCCGAACCCGACGCCATAGAAGAGGAACACCCCCGCGCCGACGACGAGGCCGATCCCGATGCCGAGCGCAGCGACCTTCTGCTTGATCTCCAGGGCGGCGAGCTCGAGCTCGAGCCGAGCGAGGGTGCTCGCGTGCTCGGCGACCTCTTTTGCGGCGGGACCGACTCCGCGGCGTTCAGCCTCGGGGGTGGGCATGGCCCCTCCAGTCGATCAGCTTGGCGGCTGCGACACCGACGACGAAGGCCGCGCCCAGCACGAGGAACGGATTCGGTCCGCTGCGTTTGCGCGGCCGCTTCCCGAGCTGAGGCGCCGTGGGCGCGACGACATCCTGGCCGGGCTCGAGATTCGCCGGCGCTTCGCCCTTCATGCGGGCGACGATAAGGCTCGGCTTCATGCGCCGCAACAGCCCCGCGTCCTCGGCCAGCGGTTCGGCGAGCTTCGCCGCATGGCCGCCCTTCGCCGCGGCGCGATCGGCCAGGCGCTGGAGCTTGCTCGCTCCGCGCTCCATGACGGCGTCGCCCTTCGTCATTTCTTGACGGGCGGTTGTTCGCCGGTGGCGACGCGCCAGACGCGCGAGGCGACGAAGCGCGCCCCGATGGTCGCGAGGGCGCCGAGGCCGGCGTAGAGCCCGGTCCAGAGAAGTTTGCGAAGCATGACTTGGTGGTTCCCGACGGCGTTCTCGCCAAACGCGGGAACGGGCTACCATGGGTCGCGAGCGCCCTCTTAGCTCAGTTGGTAGAGCACCTCCATGGTAAGGAGGGGGTCTCCGGTTCGAGTCCGGAAGAGGGCTTAAAGCACCTGCAAATCGTGGTCTTGTGTTGCCTGGTCAGGCACGCCGCAGATGATGATCATCGAGGGGGTCAGGAGGGCGCCCTGACCCAGGCTGGAGCTCCGTTCATGGCCAAAGACGGGAGCCGAGACGCTTGCGGAAAGGCGGCGACGGACCTGGGACGTGCCGCCCGAATTACGCCGGATTGTAGGGATGTGGTGACCGCCATTTGACTCGCTGCGGCGACTCTGACAGTGTCGCCCTTGGATCGTTCGCCGCGTCGCCGTAAATGCGACGGCCCTCGACGAAATCTGCCTGGCGTCGCCGTAAATGCGACGGCCCTCGACGATTGAGGGGTCGATCGACGACTGGGAGGTGGGCATGGCTACTGTCGAGACTGCAATCGAGATCCGTCCGTTCCAGGTCGACATTGCCGAAGAGGCGCTGGAAGATCTGCGCCGCCGCATCGAGTCGACGCGCTGGCCCACGGAGGAGCTCGTCGACGATTCGTCGCAGGGCGTGCGGCTGGCGATGCTCCGTGAGCTCGCGCGCTACTGGAGCGAGGACTATGACTTCGGCCGCCTCGAAGCGCGGCTCAACGCCCTGCCGCAGTTCACGACCGAGATCGACGGCCTCGACATCCACTTCATCCACGTCGAGTCGCCGCACGATGGCGCCTTGCCGCTCGTCATCACACACGGCTGGCCGGGCTCCGTTCTCGAGATGCTCGAGGTGATCGGGCCGCTCACCGACCCGACAGCGCACGGCGGCAACGCCGAGGACGCATTCCACGTCGTCATCCCGTCGATCCCCGGCTACGGCTTCTCCTCGGAGCCGACCGAACCCGGCTGGGACTCCGGCCGCATCGGCGAGGCGTGGGCCGAGCTGATGAGCCGGCTTGGATATACCCACTACGTCGCGCAGGGCGGAGATCAGGGTGCCGGCGTCACCGACGCGATGGGCCGCCAGGCACCGGATGGGCTGCTCGGCGTCCACTTCAACTTCCTGGACGCGGTTCCCAAGGAGCTCTTGATGGCGGCGCTCAACATCCGGCTCGCGTTCTCTCACGACGACCGAGAGCAGCTCGGCAAGGTGGTCGCGATCTTCATGCGCGGCTACATCGCCGAGATGGGCGAGCACCCGCAGACGATCGGCTACTCGCTCCTGGATTCACCGGTCGGTCTCGCGGCCTGGATGCTGGACCACGACGCCGACAGCTACGAGAAGATCTCGCGCGCGTTCCTCGACGGGGAGCCTTCGGGCGGCCTCACGCGGGACGCGGTCCTCGACAACATCACGCTGTACTGGCTGACGAGCAGCGGCGCGTCCACCTCGCGGCTGTACTGGGAGACCGGACGAGCTGGGAAAGCCTCGCTCAAGGATCCGCCCCCGCACGTCAAGCTCCCGGTCGCCTACACGGTGTTCCCGGACGAGCTCTTCCAGGCGCCGCGTCACTGGGTGAAGCACGCCTACCACAACCTCATCTACTACAACGAGGCCGAGAAGGGCGGGCACTTCGCGGCGTGGGAGGAGCCGGAGATCTTCGCGGGCGAGATGCGCGCGGCGTTCAAGTCGCTCCAAGCCGACGGGACGTCGTCGTGAGCGTCTAAAGGGAGACATCCCCGCCTGGCCGAGAAATTCCGGCGGCAGATCGAGGCCGGCTAGCTCGGCTTGGCGGGGACGAAGCGCCTGACGAAGTCGAGCGCGGTCTGCGCGACCTCTTGCCAGCCGTGGTCGATGGTCAACGAGCCCCACAGCTGGTCTGCGCGACCATCCTCACGCATGGTTGCGACGCTCAACGGAGACCGTCGTCAGGTCAGCAGACGAACCACAGCGCGCGCGTGGAGTCGGGAAGCGGTGCGGGGTCGGCGCTCATCGTGAACCTGCCTACGCCCCGCCGCCGTTCGGCAAGAGCACCTGCTTGATTCCGGCCGAGCCCGTAGGGGCGTACTCGGCGGCTCCTCGCCGAGGTGGCAAGCTCAATCGGAGAAAAGCATCGGAATTCGCGCGGTCGGCGGGGGCACCCCGTAACGAATGCGCAGATGACCCGGCCGGGTCCGCAGAGGGTCTACGACGTTTTTGCCCGACCGGGCGACCGCGTTGGCCCGTTCTGGGTCAGGTCAGCCTCCTCACTACTTGACTTTACAAGGTAGCTGGCATAGCTTAGGCACATGAGCTCAGATCACGACTCGCAACTGCTGAAGGGCGTTCTCTCACTCCTTCTCTTGCATCTGCTCGCCGAACGGGAGTCGTACGGGTACGAACTCGTGCAGCGCCTTCACGAGATCGGGCTCGCCGGAATCCTTGAGGGCACCGTCTACCCGGCCCTCGCCCGCCTAGAGCGAGAAGGCCGCCTCAGCACCCGACTCGTCGCATCACACGCGGGCCCTGCCCGCAAGTACTACCGACCGACCATCGCCGGCCGCGACGCTCTGATCAGTGGTACGGCCGACTGGATCTCTCTCGCCTCGATTGTCGGCGCACAACTCAACCGCCCCCTCCCCACAGAACCCAACGAAGGAGCTTGAGATGTCTCACACGCTGACCTGGTTGGACAGACTGCGTATCGAGCGTGCGGTCTGGGCACTCGACCAGCGCCTCTACGATCTCCCGCGCCGAACCCGGATCGAAACACGCCGGGAGGTGCGTCAGAACCTGCTCGTCGGCGCCCGCGATGTCGGCACCACGCAGGCGCTCCGGAACCTCGGTAACAGCAGCGAGCTCGCGCAGGGATACCTCTCGGCTGCCTTCGGATCAAGACCGCGCCACTCCTGGACGGCCACAGGCGTCTTCGCACTCGCCGTGCCCTTCCTCGCCCTCCCGCTCTTCAGCGACGCAGCGACCGCCTTCGCGAACGGAATCACCGCAGCTGACCCCGAGGCCACCGGAACCTACACTTGGGGCGGCATATCGCACCTGCAGAGCACCGTCACCTACACCTTCGTCAGTGGAGACGGGACATGGACCGGCGGCGCCTTCACCCCTCTCTTCTATCTCCTCTGGATCATCGGCACGATTCTTGTAGGACGACTCTGGCGCGTGCTACCGGCCTGGAGAAAGCGTCACGCACCACCGGCATAAACGGTCGCGTCGCGAGTTGGAGTTCGGTCGCCCGCCGGCCAACGCATGACTTCTGTAGATACCGATGGCGCGAAAAGGACGTTTCTTCGAAGACTTCGCAGTGCTAAGGGTGGATTTGTCCCGCCCCAACTCCCCGGCGGGCAAGCTACGCGACTCTGAGCACCCCGGGTCGTCGTCATGGCTGGCTCAGTGCGCGGCGGGCCTTCCTGAACGTCAAGCGTTAGGAGCTGACCATGTCGCTGGATGACTCCACTCCAGAGCAGGTCGAGCAGTGCAACGCTACTGGCCGCACGCCGGTCGTGGTCATTCATGGTCTTTGGCTACTTCCGAGTAGCTGGGATCGCTGGGTCGCGGTATTCGAGGAAGCGGGCTACACCGCGCTCACACCGGGCTGGCCTGACGACCCCGAGACCGTCGAAGAGGCGAACGCCCACCCGGAAGTCTTCGCCGGGAAGTCCGTTGGAGATGTCGCAGACCACTACGCCGAGGTGATCGGCGACCTCGACAAGAAGCCGATCGTGATCGGACACTCTTTCGGTGGTCTGCTCGCGCAGATGGTCGCCGGGCGCGGCCTGGCGGCGGCAACCGTTGCGGTCGACCCAGCGCCCTTCCAGGGTGTGCTGCCGCTTCCAATCTCGGCGCTCAAGTCGGCGTTCCCGGTGCTCGGCAATCCTGCCAACCGAAACAGGGCCGTCCCGCTGACCTTTGAGCAGTTCCGCTACGGCTTCGCCAACGCGGTCAGTGAGGATGAGGCCAAGGAGCTTTACGACACCTTCGCGGTGCCGGCCTCCGGCAAGCCTCTCTTCCAGGCTGCGACTGCCAATCTCAATCCCTGGTCAGAGACAAAGGTGGACAGCGAGAATTCCGAGCGCGGGCCACTATCTGATCATCTCCGGCGAGAAGGGCAACACCGTCCCGTGGTCGATCGCGAACGCTATAAGAAGCAGGCGCGCAACGAAAGCGTCACCGAGATCGTGGAAATGCCCAACCGCGGCCACGCCCTCGTGGTCGACAATGGCTGGCGCGAAGTTGCTGATACGGCTCTTGCCTTCGTGCAGCGGTTCGTTCCAGGAACCCCCGATGCGGCGTCCTCGGCGGGCAGCAAAGATCTAGCTACTGCTCGGTGATGTAGCGGGGGACATGGGTGCCGGGCCGCGGACGAATCCGGCCCGACACCCGTTCCGGATTCCCTGAGAACCGCGTCGTCTCATCTGAGCACTCGGCCGCGCCGACGCCGAGGGAACACTGAGGGAACACCACGCTGTGCACCTGCGGGTATACGCGATCACTCGTTTTCGGCGAGCCCCTTCGATTTGCGGCGCTTTCGTGCCCGCGGCTTCCTGGTTTTGCCCGCGGTTCCCGCCTCGTTGCTCGATGGTAAGGAGGGTCTCCGGTTCGAGTCCGGAAGAGGGCTTCGCAGTCTCGCCTCTTATTTCCGGGCTCTTGTTGTCGGGCTTGACGCCGTTTTTTCGGCGTCCACCGAGCATCCACCAGCGTCCACGGGTCCACGCACAAAAGGCTCAGCTGTGCCCGGCCAAGTCGGCCCGAAGCCGGGCGGCGTCGGAACGCACTCGCTTGTCCGAGAACGGCGGCGGATCCTGTTCGGGAAACGGAAACGGCCATTCGGGTCGGGGGTCGTCCGCGTAGCGCGGCACGAGGTGCACGTGCAGGTGCGGCACCGAGTTGCCGAGGATGTCGTAGTTCATCTTTACCGGCCCGAACACGCGCTCAATCGCGGCGCCCACGATCAGGAGCTCCCGCCAGAACTCCGCGGACTCACGTTCGTCGAGCTCCGTGGGTTCGACGACATGGCGGCCGCGGAAGTACACGTGCGTGAGGCCGCGCTGGATGCCACCACGGTGTAGGTACGCGTCCGTCAGCTTGCCTGCGAAAAAACGAATGCCGTGAGGAGTCTCGTCGGGCCGACCCTGCGCGCAGATCGGGCAGCCCTCGCCGCGCTTCAGATCGTAGAACCGTTGCGGCCACTCCATCGCCCGTAGGATCGCACGGTGCCCGAGACGCCGGAAGAGTTCTGGGAGCGCACGCGCGCCGCTCTCCACGTGCCGCCCGTCGAGGAGTGGGAATCGTGGCCGTTCGACGGAGAGCTTCGCGTCCGGGAGCTAGCGCCGCCGGTCGACGCCGAGCGGCCGCGGAACGGCACCGGCGGTGTCGGCTGCTGGCGCTGCGCGCACGAAGACGACGAGACACTCTGGTCGAACGAGAACTGGACGGTTCGGTCATTCGACAAGCCGAGCGGCCTCCCCGTCGTCCTCCTGCTCGAGACGCGCGAGCACGTCGACTTCACCGACCTCGACGAAGACCGCGCATCCGAGCTGGGGCCACTGCTGCTGAAGGTTCAACGCGCCGTGCTTACGGTGCCGGGCGTCGGCAACGTGCATGTCGGACGTTGGGGCGAGGGCAGCGAGCACTGCCACATCTGGTTCATGGCACGCCCCGCGCGCATGGAGCAGTTCCGAAGCTCGTTCGCGGCGATCTGGGACGACGTCCTCCCACCGGTGCCGGAGGACGTGTGGCGCGCCAACCTCGAGATCGTCAGGCGCGAGCTCAACAGCGGCTGATCGGGCGACTGCTGCCCGCCCTTCGTCGTCCGTATCCGTGAGCAGATCGACTCGCTCGGGCGAGCGAAGGCCTGACTCACGAGGGAGAGTTCAACCGCCGGCCTCAATACCGAACGACGACCAGTTGTCTGCACAGCTGACATTGCGTACGAACGAGATGCGAACGTCAGCGAGTCCACGCGCGTCCACGCGCGGGTCACGTCTCTTCGTCAGATTCCTTCGCCGTGCGGCGCTTTCGTGGCCGCAGGAACCCTGCCGAGCCCGTGCTTCCCGGCTTGGTTCCAGGATGGTAAGGAGGGGGTCGACGGTTCGAGTCCGTCAGAGGGCTTCGACAAACCCGCTGCACACGGCGGGATTCCCGCTCCGAAGCCCTCGCTCGACGCGGCCCAAAACCTCGGGTTGGAAAGTAAACGGCGATGACCGAAGGATCGGACGGCGTCCGCGCCTTCGAACAGGTTCAAAGAGTTCGAGCGCGCGATGCGGGACAGCGTAAGTGTGGCGGCGAGGAGCGAAGGCGCGGAGGTTTGTGGGTCGGCGTCCCGAAGCTTTTGAGGGGGCCGGGCGCACAGTGCCTCGGCCCCTTTGAACCTTCGACCTTGGCTCTTGGAGTGTGGGCAGCGCTAGCTATTTCCCCCGTCCAACCCATCCCTCGCGCCTGAGAGGTACTGACGCCGCAAGAAAGCTGCCTCCCTCTGACTCCTTCGTAGGAAGGCCAATGATCGCCGCAGTCATAGCCCTCGGAACCGTCATCTGGCTCGCCCTCCTCCTGCTTTGCCTCGCTCTTGCGCGAGCCGCTGCTCTAGGCGATCGGCTAGCGACTGAGCGTGAGCTTCACCATCGCCGAGCGGCTTAGCCCCCCGCCCCGCGCACTCGCGCTTCTGGAACGTCAG
Source organism: uncultured Actinomycetes bacterium (assembly GCA_963739065.1). Classification (GTDB taxonomy): domain Bacteria; phylum Actinomycetota; class Thermoleophilia; order Gaiellales; family Gaiellaceae; genus JAIBJP01. The sequence continues at coordinate 642,666 of CAVTYV010000004.1, read as the reverse complement.
CCCGCCGACTTCGGAGATCAGATCATCGAACGCTGATTCCGGACAGGAGGTGCGTCTGGAGGATCTTCAGCTCTAAATGCATGCGCCGCCTTTCTAGCTCCTCCACCTCTTGTCTCTCGGCGGGAGTCAGATGCGCCCTTACCTCGTCGCCATACAAGTAGGCGAATTCGCCACGCGAACACGAACGCGGAAATCGCCGCCGCCGCTCGAGCCGCGCTCGACGCAGACTGAAAGCGCGCCGCTAGGCTCGGCTCATGGAAGCTCCTGCCAGTCCCACACTGTCGGCTTCGCAGTTGGCCACGCTTGCCGGTCTGGGCGAGGAGCGGACGGCCGAGGTCGGCGACGTGCTGTACCGGCCGGGAGATACGACGTATCCGTTCATCGCCATCCGCGAAGGCGAGGTGGCGATCCTCGACGGGGCCGGCAACGAGATCGTCCGCCACGGCGCCTCCGGCTTTCTAGGGGAGCTGAACCTCCTCTCGGGCCAGACGGTTTTCCTCACCGCGGTGGTCACGAAACCGCTTCGCTACATCGCGGTCGACCGCGACGCGCTGCGCGCGCTTCTCTTCGATGACGGACCGCTCAGCGACGTCGTCCTCTCGACCTTCATCGCCCGCCGGGAGGCGCTCCAAACGGTCCAGGGGATAGGCATCGAGATCGTCGGGCCGCATTCGTCCGAGGCGACCATGCGGATGCTCGACTTCGCCCGCGCCAACCGACTCCCCTTCACGTGGCAGCAGGTCGCACCGCCGGACGGAACGGATCCGCCGCTCGTGCGACTCCCAGGCGGCATCGAACTGCAGCACGCCTCGCGAGGTGAAGTGCTGCGCGCACTCGGGATCGGCAGGGAGCTGGCGCCGCGCGAAGAGGTCGACCTGCTCGTGGTCGGCGGTGGCCCTGCAGGCCTCGCGTCCGCCGTCTACGGCGCCTCCGAGGGGCTCGACACCCTCATCGTCGAGAGCACCGCGCTCGGCGGCCAGGCTGGATCGTCACGCCGGATCGAAAACTACCTCGGCTTCCCGGCCGGCATCAGCGGCACCGAGCTGACCAGCCGCGCGGTCAGCCAGGTGCGCAAGTTCGGCGCACGACCCGCGACCCCATACCGCGCGATCTCGCTCGAACCCAGCGACGGACGACACCTCGTAACACTGGAAGAAGAGCACGCGATCGAGGCACGCGCCGTCGTGCTCGCGACCGGGGCCGACTACAGGCGGCTCCCGCTCGAGGACCTGGCCGACTACGAAGGTCTCAGCGTCTTCTATGCAGCGGGCCCGCCCGAGGCGCAGCAATGCGGCGCGTCGCGTGTAGCCGTCGTCGGCGGAGGCAACTCCGCCGGGCAAGCCGCGGTCTGGCTAGCCCGCGGGGGCGCCCTGGTCACGCTTCTCCACCGCCGCGCCGACCTGCACGAGACCATGTCCGAGTATCTGATCCGCGAACTCGAGCGCTACGGCGTCGCCGTCCGAGACCACAGCGAGATCTCCGCACTCCACGGAACGGAGGGCCAGCTCGAAGAGGTCACGCTCAAAAGCGGGGAGCGCCTCCCATTCGCTTTCATCTTCTTCTTCCTCGGCGCACAGCCGTGCACCGGATGGCTCCACGACGCCGTGTCGCGCGCTGCCGACGGCTTCATCCTCACCGGCGCTGAAGCCGGTGCCGACAACCTGCTGGAGACAAGCGTGCCCGGCATCTTCGCCGCCGGCGACGTTCGTTCCGGCTCGATCAAACGTTGCGCCGCCGCAGTCGGCGAAGGCTCAATGGCTGTGCAGTTCGTTCACGAGCACCTCGCGGCTCCGAGAGCTCGAGTCGGATGAGCGAGCTCTGTACTCACCTTGACCAAGTCGAGGTGCGCGAGCTCCCAGCTTCCGTCGACGGTTGCGAGGAATGCCTGCGCGACGGCGACAAGTGGCTGCACCTTCGGATCTGCCTCACCTGCGGCCATGTGGGCTGCTGCGACGACTCTCCCAACCGCCATGCGACGGCTCACCACCACGCGACCTCGCACCCGATCATCCGCTCGCTGGAACCCGGCGAGGACTGGAGCTGGTGCTACATCGACGAAGTGGCGTTCCTCATCGACGGCATCCGCGGAAAGACCCGAATCCCACCCTCGCCGCTCTTGCAATAACTGGGCCCTGCAGACGCGCCGAGCCGCTCGTACATCAAGGGAACCTCGCGAACCCCGCGACCCCGCCCCGCGAGTGCTTAGCTCACCGCTTTCTTCACGAGCGCGGCGATCTTCTTCTCGTCGGCTGCGGTCAGCTTCTCCAGGGCGAAAGCGACCGGCCACATGGAGCCTTCGTCGAGCTTCGCGGTGTCGTTGAAGCCGAACATCGCGTACCTCTCCTTGAACTTCCCGGCGTTACGGAAGAAGCAGACGACCTTGCCGTCCTTGGCATAGGCGGGCATCCCGTACCAGGTCTTGGGCGTGAGATCCGGGGCGGCGCCTTTAACGATCTCATGAACGCGCTCGGCGATGGCGCGATCCTGCGGCGACATCTCGGCGATCGCGCCGCGCACGGCGCTTTCGCCGTCCTCCTTACTCTTCAGCTCTCGGGCACGCGCTTTCATCGCGGCCTTTTCCTCGGCGGTGAATCCTTCCTTCTTGGCGGCTTTTCGCTCAGCCATTCCGAACCTCCTGTGCCTCGATTAGCCGTTGCAGCAGCGTGTCCACGCGCGCAAAGCCGCTCTTCGCGCCTTCCTCGACGCCGTACTGCATCGTCGTGTCGCGCTCCTCAGTCGTAGCAAAACGCATCGTCTGCGTCAGCTTCGTCCGGTCGCCCAGATCCTCGAACTCGAGCGTCTGGAGGTGGTTCTGGAACGTCTGAACGAGCCGCTCGGGCGGATCGACCTCGCGGAACTCGCCCTCGACGTCGCCGTAGGCGGTCTGGAAGCGGTACGTGCCGCCGGGACGGACGTCCATCTCCTCGACGACCGTGCCGTCGCCCCACCACTCCGGGATCAGCCCGGGGTCGGTCCAGACGGAGAAGACGTGCTGGCGCGGTGCGTCAAAGATCCGCTCGACGCGGATCTCGAGCTCGTTCGGGGTGGTGACGGTGGTGTCGTTCATCGGTCTCCTTTCGTGCGTTCGACGACCTGCGCGAAGCGGTCGAGCCGTTGCAGCCAGGTGCTGATGCCCTCGAACGCGTACGGCGCAAGCATGCAGCTGCGGACACGGCCGACCTTCTCGGTGGTCACGAGCTCCGCTTCCTCGAGCAGCCGGATGTGCTTCTTCATCCCGGTCAGCGACATGCCGAAGGGCTCGGCGAGCTCGCTGATCGTCGCTCTACCGGAACCGAGCCGTTCGAGGACGGCACGGCGCGTCGGGTCGGCGAGGGCTGCGAAAGCGCGGTCGGCGGTCGTCTGATACTGAACCATTCAGTTCACTATAGAAGGTTCCGCCCTGTAATGCAACGCCGCCGCTTCGCGTCTCGTGCGCAACCGTGTAGCGTCGTCGAATGCTCGCGAAGCTGATGGTCAAGCCGGGCTCTGCGGCGGGCTTGAGCAAACGCAAGACGGACGATCACGCCGGCCTGGCCGGGAAGGCCGAGGCAAAGAAACACCTCGCGAAGCTGATCGAAGAGCTCTCGATCCTCCACAACCGGCTCTACGCCGAGTCCGAGCGGAGCCTCTTGCTGGTCCTCCAGGGCCTCGACGCCTCGGGCAAGGACGGGACGATCAAGAGCGTCCTCACGGGGGTGAATCCGCAGGGCTGCCGGATCGTCTCGTTCAAGCAGCCGTCAGCTGCGGAGCTCGCACACGACTATCTCTGGCGCATCCACCTGGTCTGTCCGGAGCGCGGCGAGATCGGGATCCTCAACCGCTCCCACTACGAGGACGTCGTCGCCGCGCGCGTCCGCAAGCTCGTTCCCAAGGCGGTCTGGAGCCGGCGGCCGCATCACATACGCGAGTTCGAGCGGCTGCTCGTCGACGAAGGCACGACGGTCGTCAAGGTGTTCCTCCACGTCTCCCGTGAGGAGCAGGGGAAGCGTCTCCGCGAGCGGCTTGCCGATCCAGAGAAAGCATGGAAGTTCCGCCGAGGCGACCTCGACGATCGCGCTCGCTGGGATGAGTTCATGCGCGCGTACGACGACGTCATCGGCGAGACCTCCACGGAATGGGCGCCCTGGTTCGTCGTCCCCGCGGACCACAACTGGGTTCGCAACGTGCTCGTCGCGCAGATCCTCGTCGACGCATTGCGCCGGATCGACCCGCAACTTCCGATGCCCGAGCCGGGTTTGTCCGAGCTCGAGATCGACTGACGCGCGACGCTCGAGGCTAGGCTCCCGCGGTGGGCACGAGCGACGATGTGGTTCGCGCCGCGGGCGGCGTGGTTCTGCGCCGGAGCCCCTCGGGCACGCTCGAAACGGTGCTCGTGCACAGGCCCGCCTACGACGACTGGACCTTCCCGAAGGGCAAGCTCATCCGCGGCGAGACCGAGGAAGAAGCCGCGGTGCGCGAGGTCGAGGAGGAGACGGGTCTTCGGTGCAGGCTCGGACGCGAGGTCGGCACGACTTCCTATCGCGACCCGCAGGGCCGGCAGAAAACCGCCCGCTACTGGGAGATGGCGCCGATCGAGGGCGAGCTCGCGGCGACGAACGAGGTCGACGAGGCCCGCTGGGTGCCGGTCGACGATGCGGCGGACATGCTCACGCATGCGCGTGACCGCGAGCTCCTCGAGCGACTGGAACCGGCCGGGTGACGCCCCTCTACCTCCTCCGCCATGCGAAGGCCAAGGACAGGGAGAAGTGGACTGAGCCCGACCATCTGCGGCCCCTGACGAAGGCCGGCTGGCGCCAGGCCGAGGCTCTGGTCGACCTTTACGCGGACCAGGAGTTCACCCGTTTGCTCTCGAGCCCCTACGTGCGCTGCGTGCAGACCCTCGAGCCCCTGGCGAACGCGCGCGACCTGCCGGTGGAGACGGCCGACGAGCTCGCCGAGGGCGCGCCGGTCGAGGCGACCTTCGAGCTCATGCGCGCGGTTGCGACCGATGGGCCCGCCCCGCTCTGCACGCATGGCGACATCGTCCAGAACGTCCTCCACGACCTCCAGCGTCGCAACGTGCCCGTCGAAGGCCCGTTCGAGCTCCGCAAGGGCTCGACCTGGGTTCTCGAACTGTCGGACGGCGAAGTCACCCGAGGCCGCTTCATCCCGCCGCCGTAGGGCTCATTCGTCGCGCGGGACGAAGCGGCCCGGGCGCCAGAGGCTGACCAGGCCCGCGATCAGTGTCACGAGGAAGATCTGTCCAAGGAGCATCTCGAGGACGGAGAACATCTTCCCCGGCTGGCCGCCGGGGATCAGATTTCCATAGCCCGTGGTCGTCAGCGTGGTGAAGCTGAAGAACACATAGTCGCCGGTATCGAGCTCGGTGACCGGATCGAAGAAAGCTCCCGCCTGCAGCCGGTCGACAGCGACATAGAGGGACGCGAACAGCAGGCCGAAGATCAGGTACACGCTGATCGCTCCGAGGATCGTCCGGAAACCAACCTTCTCCTCGCCGAGGACAGCGCGTAGCACTGTCCCTGCGCCCCAGGCGAGCAGGAGGATCTGGATCAGCGCGGCGACTCCGAGAGCTCCGTCTCGCTCGGTGGCCGCCGCCACGACCGCCAGCGCCACACAGACACTCGCCAGGCCGATCGCCGCGCTCAGCAGCTTCCCTCCGATCCCCGAGCTCGCAAGCGCTACCGTCGTCGTCGTGCAGCCCAGGATCGAGACGACTACGGCGCTCCAGCCCGAGTACTTCGTCAGGGACGCCGCGATGTAGGTCGCGAGCACGAGCAGGAGAACGATGCCGAAGGCGTTCGAGAGCCTTTCGACGTACCGTTCGGCGGCTTTTATCCGGCGCGCCGACCGCTGTTCGCGCCGGCTCATCCGTGCGGGGTGAACGGTCGGAGCTCGTCCTCGCCGGGCTGAACGATGCCGACGTGCGATTCGGGCACCTCGTTCCACGCTCCCGGCAGGTCTCCGAGCGGCTCCGAGACGACGACTCTCGTCTCATCCGAGAGCGCACCCAGCTCGGCCAGTTCCGGGTGGAGCGCCTTGAGGTTGTCCATCCGCGTGCTGAAGTAGAGCGAACGCGAATCGCCTTCGCTGGAATACCGAAACGCCCAGATGCACCGCCCGTCGGTCGTCGCGACGGTCATCTGGATGGGGTGCTCGACGCCGTGACTCCGCCCGGTCTCCTCGACGACCCCGACCATTCGCTCGACGGCCCCCACCGGATCGTCCTCCAGGCCGAACGTCAGCGCGAGGTAGAACATGACCTCCGAGTCGGTGGTCCCTTCGATCGAGGTGAAGAGCGGCTCGTCGATCGCGAGCACGAGCTCCCGCTTCACCAGCGGGAAGTCTCGGATGAGCCCGTTGTGCATCCACAGCCACTTCCCGTAGCGGAACGGATGCGTGTTCGTCTCCTGGATCGCCGTCCCGGTCGATGCCCGGATGTGCGCGAAGAAGAGCGGTGAGGAGATCCCGGCGGCGAGCTCTCTGAGATTACGGTCGTTCCAAGCGGGGTGGGTGCTCCGGTACACCCTCGGTAGCTCACGGTCCTCGTACCAGCCGACGCCGAAGCCATCCCCGTTCGTCGTGGTCGCCCCTTGCCTGGCATGCAGGCTCTGGTCGATCAGCGAGCGGTCCCGCTTGACGAGGAGCTCCTCCAGGCGAATCGGCGATCCGCAATACGCGAGCCAGCGGCACATCGCTATGTCGGCACGGCCGGCGCGTGCGGCTGGGCCTTGGGTATGCGCTGGGCGATGAAGAGCGCCAGGAGCGTCAGGAGGGCGAGGATCGCCAGTGCGCTCCGGAGGCCGACGATGCGGGCGTCCGCGTAGGCGTCGAGAGCCGCCTCGCTCGTCGACGGATCGACGTTGGCCTCATCGAGAGCAGCCTTGAGATCGGCATCCGACACGAAGGCGACACCCCCGGCGAGCTCGACCTGGGCCTGTGACTCCGCTGCGGCCGGAATCGCTGGATTCTCCTGGATGTTCGTCAGGAACCCGGCCGTGACGGCGGCGATCAGGATGGAGCCCGAGATCGCGGTGCCGAGCGAGGCTCCGAGGTTCGTCGCCGTGTTCTGAACCCCACCGACTTCAGTGCTCCGCTCGTCTGGGACCGCCCCCACGGTGACCGCTCCGAGCTGGGAAGCGAGCGCCCCGATCCCGAGCCCGATGAGGAGCATTGGCACGAAGACGATCTCCGGCCCCGCGTCCGGATCGAGGCCCGCCAGGAGGACAACGGTTCCAACAAGGAGCGCCAAGAGGCCGGCGCGGACGACGAGTCGCGGCGATGCGTTGGGGAAGAGCCGGGGGATGCCCAGCGCGGCGACGAGCAGCGTGACCGAGAGCGGCAGCAGGCGCGTGCCTGTCTCGATCGCGGAGAGCCCGAGACACACAGAGAGGAACAGTGGGACGACGAAGAAGAGGCCCGCCTGCGCGAGAAACTGGAAGAAGAACATCGAGAGCCCGGCACTGAGCTGTCGATTTCCCAGCAGATCGGAGCGGAGCAGCGGCTCCCCGCCCCGCGCCTCGACCCGGGCGCCCCAGCGAAAGAAGAGCCAGATCACGAGAAGGCCGGCCAGCACGAGCCACACCGAGGGCGAGAGGCCTGCCCAGGAAGGCCCGCCCTGCTTCGGCTGGATCCAGCCCCACTCCCCGGTCCGCAGAACGCCGAAGACGAGCAGCCCGAGCCCGGCCGCCGACAGTACCGCTCCCACATAGTCGAGCTGGGGACGGTTCTCCGGAGGGGCATCGCCGATCCGCCGGGTGAGGACCAAGATCGCGGCGACGACGAGAACCTCGCCGGCGAAGACCCACCGCCACGAGAAGTAGGTCGTGCAAAAGCCGCCGACGAGCGGACCGACCGCCACCGCGATCGCACCCGCGGCCGCGACCATTCCGTACGCGGCCGGTCGCCTCGCGGCGGGGAAATTCCCGGCGACCAGCGCGACGATCGCGGGCAGGATCAGCGCCGCGCCGACGCCCTCCAGGAACGACCAGCCGAAGAGCAGTACCGGGAGGCTCGGCGCGATCGCCGTCGTGAAGGAGCCGCAGCCGTAGATCACGCATCCAATCGCGAAGGCGCGCTTGCGGCCGATGATGGCGCCGATCTTCGCGCCGGTGATCATCAGAGCCGCCATGACGAGCGTGTACGCGGTGATGGCTCCCTGGATGCCTGTGACCGTCGTGCCGACGTCCTTCGCCACCGTCGCGATGGAGACGTTCATGACGGAGCTGTCCAGCGTCATGAGGAACTGCCCGGCCGCGAGCGTGAGCAGCACCAAGGTCGCGCCGGTTGCGGCCGGCGAGCGCGCCGCGACCGAGGTCACGAGGCTCCCGCCCAGGTAGCCGGCACGTCGCCTCCGCCCTCCTCCGCGATACGCGGACCAAATCGGACGAACGCCGGGTGAGAAGCGATCTTCCCCGCCACGAGGGCCTCACCCAGTCGGAACGACGTCGCGCGCTCGAGCAGCGGCTGAGGCGCATAAGAGAGCCTCGCCGAGACGTAAGCCAGGTCTGCGGCCGACGCCATGCGCATCAGCACGAGATTGTCACACTGCGAGACGACGAGCTCGTTCACGCGCTGAGGCCGCTGCGTGGAGACCAGCAGGTAGAGACCGAACTTGCGCCCCTCGGCGGCGAACCGAGCCGCGTGCTCCGTTGCGAGGGCGGTCACGGGGTCTCCCGGCTCCCACGGGCACACATTGTGAGCCTCGTCGATGACGACGAGAGTCGGCTCACGCGCTTCCCGCCGGCGCCAGAGTGCCGCGAGGACGCTCTCGGCAGCCACCGCCTTCTCCCCCGGGGTCTCCAGCGAGCCGAGGTCGACGACGAGCCCGCGCGGCCCACCCGGCGCCACCAGATCCTGCAGGGAGTCGACGTCTCCCGAAGACCACACCTGCCAGCGGTGAATGCCGAGGTTCCGGATTCTCGCCCCGAGTGCCTGTACCTCTGGATCGCTCGAGGCCGACATGCGTTCCGCCAGCTCTTCTGCGCTCTCCACCGTGTCCTCGAAGCCTGCCTCCAGCAGGTCGACGAGAGCGCCGTATTCGCCGCGGTCCCGAATCGGATCGAGCCGGAGGACCGCCCCTTGCTCTTCGGCGTCGAAGTCCGTGAAACGGACGTGGAGCCGGTCCGGGCGTGCTCCCGCCCAGCGAACGCTGATCCCCGCCGCCGCGTGTCGATAGCGAGAGGCGATCGCCTCCTCCACACCCTCGCGCAAGGCGTTCAGCCGCACGAAGTCGGAATTCGGATCGAGGACCACGAGCCGAAGCGTCGTCTCGAGCAGCAGCTGCTCGAGCACGGCCCCGAGCGCGAAGGTCTTCCCCGAGCCGGATTGACCGCAGAAGAAGGTGTGGCGGTCGAAGCCGCCCGCGTCGAGAGGAAACCGCACCGTCGGCTCGACGACGAGCTCTCCGACGTCGAGTGCCGCTCGATCGGGCCGGACAGCCGTGAGCCAACGCTCTACCTCCTGCGTGTCCGCACGCCCGATCGGCACTCCATCGAAAGGACGAACCCCGTCCTCGAGGATGACCCCTTCACCCTGGGCGAACCCGCCCGCCGGGAAGGGCTCATGGCCCGAGCCGAGCTCGAGCGAATGGATCTGGCCGAAATGTCCGTCGACGGATGCGTAGCCGCCGATTTGCAGCTCGAGGCCGCCGACCGGAGTCCGGAAGATGAACCTGCGCCCGTCGATCGACGAGGCGCGGGCGTCTATGCCAGCGCTTTCCGCTTGATCGCCTCGAACTCGGCCTGGTCGATCGCGCCGCTGTCGAGCAGCCCCTTCGCCCGTTCGATCTCCGCAGCGGCCCCGCCGCCGCTGCCGGCGGAGCGCACGTAGTCGTCGAACTGGGCTCGCTGGGCGTTCGCCCGCTCGAGGTTACGCTTGGTCATGCCGTCGCTCTGGCTGATGAGATAGATGAACACGCCGAGGTAGGGGAGCACGATCGCGAAGATGATCCAGCCCGCCTTCCCCCAGCCCGAGAGGTCATCGCGGCGGAAGATGTCCGCGAAGACAGTGAAGAGAATCCACAGCCACAACACCCACAGGAAGAACACCATATCGTCCAGAAGACGTCCAGGAAGGGATAGCTCGATGCGAGCACGTTGACCTCTTGGGTTGGGTAGGCGGGGGTACTGGCGGCAACACTAACTCGCCGGTTTGTCACAGGCAATCCCGCCCGCAACGTTTGCAACGAAGGGAGAAACCGTGGGAAGGATCGTGGTGACGGAGTTCGTCTCGCTCGACGGGGTCATGGAAGACCCCGGGGGAAGCGAAGGCACGAAGCACGCGGGCTGGAGCTTCGAGTTCTCGCGCGGCGACGAGGGCGACAAGTTCAAGCTCGACGAGACCATGGGCTCGGACGCGCTTCTGCTCGGCCGCAAGACCTACGAGGGCTTCGCCGAAGCGTGGCCGTCACGTGACGGTGAGTTCGCCGACAAGTTCAACTCGATGCCGAAGTACGTGGTCTCCTCCACCCTTCAGGATCCCGACTGGACGAACTCGACGGTGCTGAGCGGCGACGACCTCGCCGGCGAGGTCGCGAAGCTCAAGGAGGACCACGACCGTGACATCGTCGTGCACGGGAGTGCCCAACTGGTCCAGTCCCTCCTCGAGGAGGACCTCGTGGACGAGCTGCGCTTGATGGTCTTCCCCGTCGTGCTGGGAAGCGGCAAGCGGATCTTCGGAGAGACGACCGACAAGAAGCCGCTCAAGCTGGTCGATTCGAAGGTCGTCGGGGACGGCGTCGCCATCCTCGTGTACCAGCGCGCCTAGTAGGAGACTTTGACGAAACATCAGCTGAGCCGCCGGAGGCGCGCCGCTCGCCCCCAGGCTTCGTCCTCGGTCGCCCCCGTATCTAACGTCGATACGAGGGCTCCCTGCGTCCTTGCCTGGGAACGACCGTCCCGTCCCGGCGACGAGCGACGTTCCGCCAAACCCTCCTAGCGCTTGCGCTTCGGTACGACGGCGTAGATCGTCCGCTTGCCGTGGACGAGTAGGCGGGCGCCGTTGCCGGAGACGGCCACATAGCGACCGTCGGAGAAGGTCCAGACCGTTCGGCCTGAGCGCCAGTCCCAGGCGGTGATGCGGCCGGCGAAGCTCGCGGCGTAGACGCGACCGCCGACGACCTCGACGGCGCCGGAGACGCTCCCGCCGGCGGAGCGTGACCAGAGGATGCGGCCCGAGCTCGCCGACGCGGCGTAGACCGACCCCGTGTAGGCGCCAAAATAGACGCGCCCGCGATAGGCGGCCGGCGACGAGTAGAGGTAGGCGCCGACCGGGATCCGCCAGAGGAGACGGCCGCTCTTTGCCGAGAGGGCCGAGAGGCCGGAGAAAACCGAGGGCACGAAGAGACGTCCGCCGGCCGCGGCAATCGTCCCGTAGACGCGGCTCCCCGCGCTTCCCGTCCAGAGCCGGTGCCCGTTGCGCGTGTCGAGAGCGAAGACGCGTCCGGCGTAGTCGCCGATGTAGAGCCTCTTCCCGACGAGCGCGGGGCTTCCCGTGATCTTCACGCCCCCGTGGAAGACCCAGCGCGGTCGCCGCTTGTCGAGGTCGAGGGCGTAGACGTTTCCGTTTTCCGCGCCGAAGTACGCGATGCCGTCCCGGATCACGGGCGACGGCTCCGCGCGGCCGGTGGAGAAGCGCCAGAGGATCTTGCCCGTGTCCATGGAAATGACCCGCGCGTCGCCGGGTTTCATGGAGGTGGTCACGAGCACGCGCCGCCCGGGGTCGATGCCGGGCGAGGAAGCCATCCGACGCCCCGTCCACTGCCGCCACAGCACGCGGCCGGTCTTCATCGAGAGCGCCTGCAGGATCCCGCCCATGTTGTTGGCGTAGGCGACCCCGTTCCATACGACTGCGGGGAACTCGAGGAGCGAGCCCATGTAGCGATGCCAGACGACCCGGAAAGGCGGCCGCAGCGCGATCTTGGGGTGGGCCTGTGTCCGCGACGGGACGGCGCCATAGATCGGCCATTGGGTCTCGGGGCGCCAGAGATCGACTCGCTGCACGGGCTTCCGCCTGAAGTTCACGCGGACAGTGCGGGCGCCGTAGCCCGGCGCGACGACCCGAAGCTTGGCCCGGGCGCGCGGGACGAGCTCCGCGACGCCGAGCTCGTCGACGGCAGCCTCGGCCCCCGCGACTCTCACCGATGCGCCTGCGATCGGCTTGGAGGTATCCCCGTCCCGGACGGCGACCTCCACGACGGGAGCGGGCGGTGGCGCTTCCGGTACCGGTGCGGGCCTCGCCGGAGCGGGCGGCTTCGAAGTCTCCCGCGAGGTCTCCGAGCATGCCGCGGCGCCGAGTGCGAGCACGGTAACAAGAGCGACACGTGCAAACCGGCGACCCATCTGTCCCGAGACCAGCGACCAGCCTAGCGAGGCGGGCTGACCACCTCGTCTGGGAGGGGTTGGAGCGGCCCGCCCGGATCGCCCTCGAGAGAGACCGAGGAGAAGAACCGGGTCATCACGATGCCTTCGCGGAACTCCCCGACTCGGGGCTCGGGCCGTTCGCCGCGGGCGAGCGCGAGCGCGAGGGCCGGATAGCCCCCGCCTGCGGCCAGCGGGAGCGGGAAGGCGCCGCCGAAGCGCAGGTTGACGTCCGTGATCTCGTGGCGGCCGTGTGCGGTGCGGAAGCACTGGATCGTCGCCGGCCCCTTGACGCCCACCGTCTCCGCCACCTGGCAGCCGAGCGCGATGAGCTCCTCGTCGCGGACGGTCATGCCCTTGATGGACTCGCCGCCCTTCGACTCGATCATCGTTCGCGGGATGGCGTTCAGGCAGCGCCCGCCCAGGTCGGAGAAGACGTCGATGGAGAACTCCTCCCCCTGACAGACCTGCTGCACGAACGACGCGGCCGGCGTGCGCGCGAGGTGGAAGGCCAGCTCCTCTTTGTCATTGGCGAGGAAGATGTTCCGCGAGCCGAAGCCGCGCCGCGGCTTGACGAGCACCGGGAACGGCAGCTCCTCCGGCAGCGCCTCGATCAGCCACGCCGCAGGCGACCCGATGCCGTGCTCCTCGAGGAAGAGATGCGTCTCGTACTTGTCGTTCGCGCGCTCGACGACCTCCGGCTCGGGGAGGAGCACGACGGCCCCGAGATCGTCCTGACGCTCGGCCAGAAGCGACATGTCCAGATCTGTGAGCGGCACGACGAGGCCGACGCCGAGCTCCTGCACGAGGTTCGCGAGGCGTGGGATGTACTCCGGCGCCGTGACGGGCGGGACGAGCACCCGGTGGTCGGCGTGGTAGAGCGCGGGCGAAAGCGGGTTCAGGTCGACGGCTACGGTCTCTGCGCCCGCGTCTTTGAACGCGCTCACGATGTCGACCCGCTGGCCCGCGCACGTGAAGAGGACGGCCGTCATGCGGCCGATCTTAGGCTCTCCACCCTCCGGTCTTCCCCTTGTACGTGCCGGTGAAGAGCGCCATCGGCGTGCGCGCGAGGATCTTCAGGTCGACCCAGGGGGAGCGATTCTCCACGTACCAGACGTCGAGCTCGATGCGGTCGTTCCACTGCAGTCGGGCTCTCCCGTTCACCTGGGCCCAGCCCGTGATCCCCGGCTTCACGTCGAGTCGGCGGCGCTGGCGGTCGTTGTATTGCTCCACCTGATAGGCGAGCGTCGGCCGGGGCCCGACGAGGCTCATCTCGCCGCGAAGGACGTTCCAGAGCTGCGGCACCTCGTCGATGGAGAGGCGGCGTAGGACACGGCCGGCCCGCGTGATGCGCGGATCGCCCGCCTCGATCCTCCAGCCGGCGCCCTGCCGCTCGGCGCCCACGACCATCGTGCGGAGCTTGACGAGGTCGAACTCCTCGCCACCGCGACCGACCCGCCGCTGGCGGTAGAGGACGGGCCCGCCGTCCTCGAGTTTGACGGCGGCCGCTGCGATCGCGAGGAACGGGCTCGCCAGGGCGAGCCCCGCCGCGGAGCCGGCGACATCGAGCACGCGGTTCAGCGTGTCCCCTCCGCCTTTTCCCAGACGACAGGGACGCCCGAGCGCAGGTAGCGGACAAGGCCGACCAGGGTCGCCCAGGTCACGAGGAAGTAGTAGTAGGCGAGCCCGGCTCCCGGGATCGGCAGCCGCACTCGCCCGGCCGCCGCCAGGACGAGCCACGCGAGCTGCGCCGAGAGAGCGATCTCGTAGACGAGGCCCCGCCGTACGAGCGCGAGGCTCGTCCCGAGCAGGATCAGATGCAGGAGGCCGCTCGCATAGCGGAGCACCCGGTGCGACACGAGCTCGAACGCGTAGAGCGGTCCGACCTTGCTGAGGATGCGGCCGGCCAGCACATGCCGCCAAGCACGGGCGAACATGCGCACCTTGCGCCGGTACTCCTCCTCCGGCGCGCCGGCGGGCTTCTCGAACGCATGTGCCTCGGGGATGTAGACCGCGCGGCGTCGCCGTCTCACCATCAGGTACGGAAAGCCGAAATCGTGCCCGAAGCGGTGCTCGACGTAGCACTCCCGGCGCACCGCGTAGATGGCGCCGTTGCCCGCCGTGATCGAACCGAGATTCGTCTCCTGCTTCCGGAGCCAGGTCTCGTAGCGCCAGTACAGCCCCTCGCGCGTGGTGTCCGTGGCCGCCGTCAGACGAAGCTGGCCGCAGGCGTACGCGACCTGCTCGTCTGCGAAGGCTCGCATGAGCCTGCGCAGCGCGTCGGGCGCCCAGAGGGCGTTCGCATCGGAAAACGCGACGACGTCCGCATCCGTTGCCCGCACGGCGGCGTTCTGCGCCTCGACCTTTCCCTCGCGAGGCCTGCGGAGGAGTCGGACGCATGGCTCCCGCGCCGCGATCGACTCGACGATTGCATCAGTGGCGTCCTCCGAGCCGTCCGAGGCGACGACGACGTCGAGGCGCTCGGCCGGGTAGTCCTGGGCCAGGAGATTCTCGACGCGCTTCTCGATGACCGCCGCCTCGTCGTGGGCGGCGACGATCACGGTCACCCTCGGCGTCACGTCGGCGGCCCGCACCGGGCGCGGCCGGATGCGGGCGAGCAGAGCCGCGGCGAGCGGATAGCCAACGTGCGTCCAGAGGAGCAGCGCCAGGCTGCTCCAGAAGAGGATCTTCAGCACCATTCGTGGGCTACGGTACTTCGGCGCATGGGCACGGCGGAAAACGTACTGCCTTCCTACGGCTGCATCGTCCTGACGGAAGGAACGCGGCAGCAGGACCTCGCGCGCTCGCTCGACTCCCTCTTCCGACAGCGCGGCGTCGAGCTGGACGTGGTCGTGGTCGGAAACGGCGCCGAGCCGAACGGGGTGCCGAGCTCGGTCCGCAAGGTCGTCCTCCCGGAGAACCAGGGAGTGCCGGGCGGCCGTAATGCCGGCGTCCCGCACGTCCAGGGCGATCTCCTGCTCTTCCTCGACGACGACGCGCTCTTCCCAGACGAGGACGCCCTCGCCCGCATCGCCCGAATGTTCGCCGACGACGAGCTCTTGGGAGCCGTGTCGCCGCGCCTGGACGACCCCGACGGCCGGCCGACGCCCCGGAACTGGGTGCCGCGCGTCCGCGTGGGAGACAAATCGCGGAGCAGCGAGGTCGCGTCGATCTGCGAAGCGGCCTCGGTGATCCGCAGGCGGTCCTTCGAGGCGGCGGGAGGCTGGGCCGGCAATTTCTTCTTTCTCCACGAGGGTCTCGAGCTCGCCTGGCGCATTCTCGACCTCGGCGACCGCCTCTGGTACGCCGGGGACGTCGTCGCCCTCCACCCCGCTCCGCCCGCGCGGCAGCTACCCCGCTCCCGCTACCACTCGTCGCGAAACCGCGTGTGGCTCGCCCGCCGCAACCTGCCCTTGCCCGTCGCGGCGACGCACCTCACCCTCTGGTTCCTGCGCAGCGCTGCGAGCCTGCGCTCCCGAGCGGACGCACAGGAGCTCCTCCGCGGCTACAGGGACGGGTTGCGCGAGCCGCCGGGGGACACGCGCCGGCTGCGGTGGCGCACGATGTGGCGGATGACGACGGTCGGCCGCCCGCCGGTCATCTAGGAGGGTTTGGCGGAACGTCGCTCGTCGCCGGGACGGGACGGTCGTTCCCAGGCAAGTACGCAGGGAGCCCTCGTATCGACTTTGGATACGGGGGCGACCGAGGACGAAGCCTGGGGGCGGGCGGCGCGCCTCCGGCGGCACAGCCGATGTTTCGTCAAAGTCTCCTAGGAGAGGCCGACCCGGTCTCGACCGGCGCCGGCTCGCGCCGGCGGACTGACCTGAGCCCGCCGCGGAGGCTCCGCGAGGCGAGGATCACGCCGCCGGGAAGCGCCGCGATGATCGTCACGGTGAAGAAGAGGAACCCGACGGCGAAGGCCGCGTCCGCATCGATCCCGAAACGCCCGAGGAAGAAGACGAAGAAGGACTCCCTCACACCAAGCCCGTTGATCGTGATCGGCACCATCATGATCAGGAAAAGGAGCGGCCCGAGGATGATGTAGACGGTCGGTGAGAGACTGACGCCGACCGCCTCGCCGCACGCCCAGATCGAGAAGGCGCGCACGAGCTGGAGGGCGACCGACAGCACGAGCACGGCGGAGAGCGCCCGCCACTGCCAGCGGTAGCCGTGGAGCGCCTTCCACAGTGACGTCATAGGCCGCTGGAGGCGCACCGCGCGCCCGTGCGGGAAGACCCGCTCCTGGAGGAACGTGTTGACGCGACGCGAGAACACGAGAATGCCGCCCAGCACGAGGAAGATGACGCTCGCGAACTCGATCTTGACGAGCCCCTGGATGTTGTCGTAGCGGCCCGCGGCAAGTACGAAGCCGAGCGCGACGAGAACGAGGGTCGCCGCCGCCCCCACCGCGCGCTCCATCAGCACGGCGCCGGCAGCCTCGCCCTTCGCCTGCGGACGCTTCCGTGCGTGCTCCACGATCCGCACGGCATCGCCGCCCATCGACGTGGGCAGCACCTGGCTCACCGAGTAGCCGACGAAGTAGGCCTTGGTCAGCCAGCCGAGCGATTCGTGGATTCCCTTCGAGTCGAGAAGGATCTGCCAGCGCCACGCCAGCGGCCAGAACGTGGACAGATAGAGCGCGGCCGCGGCAAGGAGGTAAAGCGGGTTGCTCGAGGCGATCTCGTGGAGGGCGGCCCCCACGTCGATCTGCCAGAGGATGTAGGCGATGAGCGCGCCGCTCAGCGCGAGCTGGATCGCGACCCGCAGGCCACGGTTCATCGTGCGCTCCGGAATGTGGGAAGGATCGAGGTCACGGCGGTCGGTGGCAGAGCCTAGCTGGCGCTCGCGGCGGTATTGCTGCGAAGAGGCGCGCTCACTCGCCTCACTCGGTGAAACCTTACGACGCAGACCCCTTCCGGCACTGACGGCCGAGGGCGAAAGCTAATCTGCGGCAGATGAGCGCCGAGGCCCGCCCACCAACGGACGTGCACGTCTTCGAGCCCCATTCGACGGGCCTGCCGCCGATCGGGCCGTACCTTCGCCAGCTCTGGGACCGGCGCGAGTTCGCGCTCGAGCTCGCCCGCTCAAGCCTCCGAGCCCAGCACTACAACACGACATTCGGGCAGGTCTGGCTGATCCTCAACCCGCTGCTCTTGGCGGCGGTGTATTTCATGCTCGTCACGATCGTGCGGGGCGGAAGCCGCGGCTCGGAGTTCTTCGCCCACTTGATGCTCTGCCTCTTCGCGTTTCGACTCGTGAGCACCTCGGTCGGCGAGGGCGCCCGCTCCGTGATCAGCGGTGGACGGCTGATCCTCAACGTCGCCTTCCCGCGGACGCTGCTACCCCTCGCGTCCGTGCTGACGGCTTTCATGCGCTTCCTGCCGACGCTCGTGATCTACGCAGTCCTCCACATCTCCATCGGGCTGCCGATTGTGCCTCAGCTCCTGTGGGCGGTCCCCCTCGTCGTTCTCATCCTTATCTTCGCGACTGGAACAGCCATGATTGCCGCCACGGCGCAGGTGTACTTCCGCGATATGTCGAACTTCCTGCCGTACGTCACGCGGGTGTGGCTCTACGCGTCACCCATCCTGTTCTATGCGAGCGAGATCCCCGAGCGGCTGCAGCCGTACTTGCAGGCGAACCCGCTGTATCCCCTCCTCGCCGGCCTGAGCGAGACCGTAAACGAAGGCCAGAACCTCACACTCTGGTACCTGGCCTCTGGCGCTGCGTGGGCGTTCGGGACACTCCTGG
The DNA here is from genome assembly GCA_963739065.1 of uncultured Actinomycetes bacterium. Classification (GTDB taxonomy): domain Bacteria; phylum Actinomycetota; class Thermoleophilia; order Gaiellales; family Gaiellaceae; genus JAIBJP01. The sequence continues at coordinate 624,559 of CAVTYV010000004.1, read as the reverse complement.
TCGGCGCCCTCTTCTTCGTCTCCCGGGAGCGTGAATTTGCTGTCCGCCTCTGACGACCGCGCCGTGATCTCGGAGGCCGTCGACGGGCAGCCAGAGGACTACGCCGTCCGCGTACAGAACCTCTCGGTCACCTACCGGACGACCATCGAGAAGCGGCCGACCCTCCGGCGTACGCTCGTGCGCCTCGGACGGCGGCAACGTGTCGTCCGCGAGATTCGGGCGGTGCAAAACGTCTCCTTCGACGTTGCGCACGGAACTGTCCTCGGGATCATCGGCGTCAACGGCGCCGGGAAGTCCACGCTCATGCGCACGGTCGCGGGCATCCTCCCGCCGACCGAGGGGCGGATCGAGGTGCAGGGCCGAATCAGCACGCTTCTCGCACTCGGAATCGGCTTCAAGAACGAGCTCAGCGGACGAGACAACGTCATCCTCGGCGGCCTGGCCGCCGGCCTCACCCGCGAGCAGCTCGCCTCGAAGTACGAGGGAATCGCCGACTTCGCCGAGCTGGGGAGCTTCATGGACTCGCCGATGCGCACGTACTCCGCGGGCATGTACGGCCGCCTGGCCTTCTCGGTCGCGGTGCACATGGAGCCCGACATCCTGCTCGTGGACGAGGCGCTCTCCGTCGGCGATGCCCGCTTCAAGCACAAGTCGTTCGACAAGATGCGCGAGCTCTGCGCGCAGGCGCGGACGATTTTCGTCGTCAGCCACGCCCTGCAGAGCCTGCAGACGCTCTGCAACGAGGTCATCTGGATGCACGAGGGAGAAGTTGCCATGCGCGGTGAGCCGGGCGAGGTCATCGAGCGGTACCGGCGCTTCCTCGATGTCGGCGACAAGGACATCGCCCTCGAGGAGGACTAGGCGGTGAAGAGGCGGGGCGAGCCGAGACGGGTCGAGCGGGTGAAGATGGTCATTCGTCCTCGCCGACGCGTGCGCCTCGCCACGAAGCGCTTCCGAATCCTGCCGTCGTTCCTGATCATCGGCGCCCAGCGCGCTGGGACGACGTCGCTCTACCACTACCTCGCCGCGCATCCCGAGGTCGACCGCTCCACCTCCGGAATCGACGGCGCCGCGTGGAACAAGGAGCTTCATTTCTTCGACGACAGGTTCGACCAGGGGTTGAGCTGGTACCGCGCCGCCTTCCCGCTCGCTTCAAGCCGGAAGCTTGCCGAGGTGCGCGGAAGGCAGCTGATCAGCGGCGAGGCGACGCCGTATTACCTCCTCCACCCCCTCGTCCCCGAGCGCGTCGCTTGCACGCTCCCAGATGTCCGCCTCATCGCGCTGCTCCGCGATCCGGTGGAGCGCGCCTACTCTCATTACCAGCTCATGCGCCGCGAGCGCCGCGAGTGGCTGTCCTTTGCCGAGGCGATCGGCGCTGAGGAAAAGCGCCTCGCCGGAGAGGCGGAACGCATCCTCGCCGACCCCGCGTATCGCAGCCGTAAGCACCGCAACTTCTCGTACGTCACGCGCGGCCTGTACGCCGAGCAGCTCGAGCGTTGGCTCGAGCATTTCCCGCGTGAGCAGCTACTCGTGCTGCGGTCCGAAGACCTGCTCGCGCGGCCCGCGGAGATCTATGCGCAGACGCTCGAGTTCCTCGGGCTTCAGCCACACACCCTCGAGGAGTTCGTCGCGCACAACCGACCGGAGACGCCGGCGCCTGCCCCGATCGAGTCCGACCTTCGCGCGCGACTGGAAGAGCGCTTTGCGGAGCCGAACGCGCGGCTCGCCGCTTTGCTCGGCCAAGCGTTCGGGTGGAGCGATCAACTCACGCGCTCGACTACCCTGCCCGTCGGTGCCACCGACGCCTGAGAAAACAGCGCAGAGCCGGGTCGTCGGCCCCGGCGCTCAGGCGTTCGACAGCGTGACCAACGAGAACGCGTTCGGGGTCACGGCTGCCCCGCACTACCGGCAATGGGAGTACGACCTGGTGGCACCGTTCCTCGGCAGCTCGGTCCTGGAGGTCGGGTCGGGCATGGGGCACTTCTCCGAGAAATTGGTCGAGGCCGGGCTCGATCGCGTTGTCCTCAGCGATCCGGACGAGGGGTGCCTGGAAGGCCTGCGCCGGGACTATGGCGACCGCCCCGGCATCGAGGTGACCTCGATCACCCTCCCGGGAGCGGTCTCACTGGCGGAGCCCGTCGAGTCGGTGGTCGCCATGAATGTCCTCGAGCACATCGAGGACGACGCGCAGGCTCTTCGCGACTTAGCAGCCGCACTAGCCCCCGGCGGACGGATTGTTCTCTGGGTCCCCGCGTACATGCAGCTGTACGGAGAGTTCGACCGCAAGGTCGGCCATTTCCGCCGCTACGTCCCCGCGACGATCCGCTCGGCGGTCGAGCGCGCCGGCCTGCGCGTGGGCTACCTCAGGCGGGTGAACTTCCTCGGTGGCCTCGCGTGGTGGCTCGCCGTCCGCCGCGGGGGCGCGCGCCAGCCGAACCCGCGCCTGGTGTGGCTCTACGACAACATCGTCGTGCCGACGTCGCGGACGGTGGAGAAGGTCGTCGAGCCGCCGTTCGGCCAGTCGATCGTCTGCGTGGCCGAAGTCGGGCCCTAGAACCGCTCGGCGAACCAGCCCACCGTCTTGCGCATTCCGTCGCGGAGCGAGTGCGCAGGGGCGAAGCCGAGCACCTCGGCCGCCCGGTCGTACGTAGCGAACGTCCGCTCGATCTCACCGCGCCGCCTGCCCGCGTACTCGATCGGCGTCTCCTCGGCGCCCGCCAGCTCGAGGATCAGCCGTGCGAGCTCCTCGATCGAGGTCTCGACGCCCGAGGCGAGATGCAGGACCTCGTCGGCGAGCCGCGTCTCGAGCGCGGCCGCAATCCCCGTACACAGGTCCTCGACGTAGAGGAAATCGCGCGTGGCGTTCCCATCCCCGTAGATGACGAGCGGCTCCCGCCGCAGCGCACGCTGGACGAAGACGGTCGCGGCGCCTTTCTTGTGCTCCGAGAGTGGCCCGTAGACGTTGGCGAAGCGAAGCGAGACGACCGGGAGCCCGTACGAGCCGGCGAAGGCGTGGCAGTACGCCTCCCCGCAAAGCTTGCTCGCCCCGTACGGGGAGATCGGCCACGGCAGGCTCGTCTCGTCGACGGGCGGCGGCGTGTTGCCCATGATCGCTCCGCCCGTCGAGGCAAAGACGAACTTCTCAACGCCGGCGGCCGCCGCCGCGCGCAGGAGCACGAGCGTCCCCCGCACGTTGACGTCGAAGTTCTCAAGCGGCTCCTCGACCGACTCGGCGACCGAGCCGAAGGCCGCGAGGTGGACGACCGAGTCGACGCCCTCGAGCGCCCGGGCGACAGCCTCCTCGTTCCTGACATCACCCTCCGCCACCTCGACGTCAAGGCCATCGAGATAGTCGCGGCGCCCGCGCGAGAAGTTGTCGAGCGACCGGACCTCGACCCCGCGCTCGAGGAGCATAGGCACGAGGTTGGCGCCGACGAACCCGCACCCGCCGGTGACGAGGGCTTTCCGGGAAATCGCGTTCTCCGGCCGGCTCAGTCGGCGGGAGTGGCGATCCGCTGGCGCCAGAGGGAGCGAGCCGGGATCTTGTCGCGATCGCAGCGGTGGGCGTACTTCTCGGCCACCTGGGTGACTTCGTTGAGCAGGCCGTCCTCGAGCGTGATGGGCACGAGCCCGAGGTCGAGCAGCTGCCGGTTCTCGACGTAAAGGTCGTTTTCGGCTGCCTCGTTGCGCGGGTTCTCGACGAAGTCGATCTCGGCGGCGGTGAGACGCGACACGATCTCAGCGAGGTCGATGAGGCGATGCGTCTCGGTCATCTGGTTGAAGATCTGGACGCGCTCGCCGCGCTCGGGCGGGTTCTCGACCGCGAGCTCGATGCAGCGGACACTGTCCTGCAGGTGGATGAACGCGCGGGTCTGCCGGCCGGTCCCGTGGACGGTCAACGGATACCCGATCGCGGACTGCATGAGGAACCGGTTCAGCACGGTCCCGTAGTCGCCGTCGTAGTCGAACCGGTTGATCAGCCGCTCGTCGAGGCGGGTCTCGGAGGTCTCCGTCCCCCAGACGATCCCCTGGTGAAGGTCGGTCACGCGTACCTCGTCGTTTTTGTTGTAGTAGGCGAAGAGCAGCTGGTCCTGCGTCTTCGTCATGTGGTAGACGCTGCCCGGGTTGGGCGGGAAGAGGATCTCCTGCTCGACGTAGGTGTTGTCATCGGACTCGATCTTCACGCGCAGGTAGCCCTCGGGGATCTTCACCCCCGCGGCGCCGTAGCCGTAAACGCCCATCGTCCCGAGGTGGACGACGTGGACGTCGACGCCCGACTCGACGATCGCCGCAAGCAGGTTGTGCGTCGCGTTGATGTTGTTGTTGACCGTGTAGCGCTTGTGCCAGGAGCTCTTCATCGAGTACGGCGCGGCACGCTGCTCGGCGAAGTGCACGACCGCGTCGGGCTCGTAATCGCGGATGAGCCCGAGGAGCTGGTCGTAGTCCTCGGCGACGTTCAGCCGCTGGAAGGCGATCTCACGCCCGGTGACCTCCTTCCAGGCGGCGAGCCTGGTGCCAAGCGGGGCGATCGGCGTCAGCGAGGAGGCCTCGAGCTCGATGTCTGCGTTGCGGCGGGCGAAGTTGTCGACGATGAGGGCGTCGTGGCCCCGCTGCGAGAGGTGTAGCGACGTGGGCCAACCGCAGAACCCGTCCCCACCCAAGATCAAAACCCGCACTGGAACCTCCGGTGCTCGGCTGACAGCTGACATCGTGCGCTCCGGCGCGCGGCGGCCGATACTACCAAAGGGGTTACGGAGCCAGGCCGCATAAAGTCCGGGCCGCATGAAGACCTACGAGTTCCTGGAGATCGTCCACCGCGAGTACGCGCCGCGCTCCTACCTCGAGATCGGGGTCAACACGGGGGCCAGCCTCGCGCTGGCGCGCACCCGCACGATCGGCGTCGATCCGGCGTTCGTCATCGAGACAGAGATCCACTGCGATCTTCAGCTGGTAAAGGCGACGAGCGACGACTTCTTCGCGCGTGACGATGCCCTTGCTCACTTTGGCGACGGGCGGGTCGACCTGGCCTTCGTCGACGGGCAGCACCTCGTCGAATACGCGCTGCGAGACTTCATGAACGTCGAACGTCACGCCGAGTGGACGAGCGTGATCCTGGTCGACGACGTGTTTCCGCGCTACGCCGCTAGAGCCTCACGAGAGCGCGGAGCGCTGACCGGCTGGACCGGTGATGTGTTCAAGCTGGCGGAGGTCCTCGACCGCCACCGACCCGATCTGCTCTCGATCGCGCTCGACACGTATCCGACCGGCCTGCTGGTCGTCTTGGGTGCGGACTCGCAGAACCGAGCGCTGGAGCGGCACTACGAGGAGATCGTCGCAGAGTACGTCACTCCCGACCCGCAATCCGTCCCCGAAGCGGTCCTCAGCTGTGAGGCGGGTGTGGACCCAGATTCCATCGCCCACTCCGAGCTCTGGACCACCCTCCGGCGGGCGCGTGAGTCGGGGGCGCCGCGCGACCTGGGCATGGAAGGAGTTCGCCGCGTAGTTCAGGCGGCGGCCACGCCCACCAAGCGGCGCAAACCCGCGCCGACACATCCGTCCGGGGAGCGGAGCGTCCGGACCCCGCAGGCGATGCAGCGGCGTATGTTGACGGGCGTGCGCCGCCGCCTGGGCCGGCTGCGCCGCCGCTTGGGAAGGCCTAGCTCACTCGCCTCAGATAACCGCCCGGATTGAAGGTGAGGAAGAACTTTTCGCGGCCTATGTCGCGTTCGAACCACGGATGCTCAGGCAGCCATTCCGCGATCGCCTCCCAGGGACCCGGCCCCCGGTGGTCCGCGACCGGATGACCGCTGATGTTCGTGTCCTCGACGATCAGATACGAGCCGACAGACACAAGCGAGTGCCAGACCTTGAGCTCGTGGAGCACATGGGCTTGCGAATGGTCGGAGTCGAGGACCACGAGCACAGCCGCGCCCTCAGGGATCGCAGCCGTCGCCCGCGCAAAGATGTCCGGGTCGACCGACGAGCCCGTGAGATATGTGATGCGAGCATGTGCGGGCGGATTGGGCTGTGGCTCGATGTCGATCGTCAGCACCTCGCCGTGGCCAAGGAGGTCGCAGATCGAAGCCAAGTAGTAGGCCGAGCCTCCGTGCTTCGTCCCTGACTCGACGATGAAGTCAGGTCGGACTTCGTACAGGATCTCCTGGTAGATCCAGAGATCGAGGGGGCACTTGAGCACGGGAATGCCGCGCCAGAATGTGTCCTTCCAGGTCCGAGCGTTCGCACCGTAGTAAATCTTGTGGAACTCCTGGATCACGCTCTGCACGTGCGGGTCGTGCCACCGCTTCTGGCGAATCGCTCGCTCGAGGGTTCGGCGCGGGTCGAATCGACGCGAAAGCAAGGCGCCTAGGAGGACGCGCCCTCCGACGGGACCTTCGCCACGCCGGCCCGCCCGCCCGATGGCTCGGGCAGCTCGTCCGAGGGCTCTTCGAGTAGGCCGTTGCCCGTGAGGAACCCGATCAACCCGTCGAGATCCCGGAACGCGGCGTCGCGCAGCGCGACGCGGACCGCCTCGTCCGCATCGGGGTCGAAGCTCGTCCAGAAGCTCGCACGCCGACTTCCGGCTCCGTGGTGGTACATGAGATCGCCGTACACACCCCCCAGCAAGAAATGCATGTTCCGAGCGTTGCTTCGCCGCAGGCGGCTGATCCTTCCTCCGGAAGCCAGAACTGCGTTCGTGATGTTCTGGCCGACGTCGACCCGATGGACGCCTTGTTTGCGCGCGAACTCGACGTCGAGCCCGACCAAGGTGTCTCGGCGCGCCGCCAGACAACTCGGGTGCACGTAGCCCGGAATCCGAGGTGCCATCTCGTCCCTCCAGATGCCCGTGAGCTCCGCATCATTCGCGAGGCGACCAAGCAGATTCGGTAGCCATCCGTCCCGAACTGGAAAGGAATCGGTATCCAGGGTCACGATGAACTCGACGCCCACCGGGACCTTCCGCATCAGACGGTCGAGCGCGCGACCGTGTCGGACGTCCTTCTGCTTCTGGGACTCGCTGAACACGGATACACGGGGGCTTGACTCGAGAATCTCGATGTGCTCGGGGAGAAAGGAGTTGTCCCAGACGAGCACCTGATACTCGTCCTCTGGCGTGAAGCGCTCGAGCTGCGTCAGGCAGAGCCGGATCCAGGGGAACCGGGCAGCTTCTTCCGCCTCGAAGGGGTCCTTGCTATGGCGGTCGAAGCCGTTGACGATCAGGATCGCCGTGCGGGCCGCCTGATTTTGCCCATCGCGCTTCGAGACTCGCTCTCGGAGCTGGCCCGCCACACGACCGAGCGGGCTTCGGCCTTCGGCAGGACGAGACACCGGGGGACTATAGCCCGATCAGCACGCGTCCCTACGCCCCCTGCCGCCAGGTGCCAGACGGCCAAGCCGGAGCCCGCTCAGGAAGTGGTCGCTGGATCTTCTCGGAGGCCGAGGAGCGCGGTGATTCCAAGTGCACCGGCAGCCGGAAGGAGCGCGACCTGGGGCAGCTGGTAGCGCCACGAAAAGACGGTGACGACGACGCTCCCGAGGCAGACGACCGCCCCCAGGGCCGAGAAGAGGAAGGCGGCGGGGCGGAGCCCCGACCTCTTCGCTCGGCCGATCCCCAGGGCCGCTGCCAACCCGGCGAGCAGGCAGGCGGCCAGCAAAGGGCCGGGCACAAACCCCACCCGCTGGTAACCGCGAAGGAACGAGATCAACGACGAGTTGATGCCCGCCTCGTCGCCGTACCTCCGGATCGTGGAAGTCATTTTCGCGCTGCGACGTTCGCAGCCGACCATCCGACGTCTCGCGACCTCATCTCCCAGGATCGTCAGGTCGTGCCGCAGCTGCCGAAACCCTTCCGTGGAGCAAACCGAGCCTCGAAAGAAGGTCGGAAAACTGCGGTGGAACTGCCACGGGGGCTCGCCGTACTCACCGGGTGCAAGCCGCCTCGTCGGCGCGAAGGCGCGAAGGACATCCGCGCCGATGGCCCGCGCAAAGTCCCCAGGTTGGTGCACGATGGCCCGTTCGGCGAAGTCGGCCGCGACCTCGTCGCGCGTCATCCCGGCCGGCGGCTGGATCCGCGGCAGCGGGGAGAACCTCGACGACCAGAGGAGCTCGTTGACGGGGACGCGCTCACCGGGCGGCTCCTTGGGACAAAGCACACGCTCGTACTCGGGTACTTCGAACCGGTCGCAGTCGACGAAGGCGGCGATGCGCCCGTACAAGAAACCTCCCGTCGAGCCGGTGAGCGCGAATTGCCCGTGGATCGAGCGGTACCAAGCGGCGTAACCGACCAGCGGCAGGACGAAGAGAAGAACCAGCGCCAGCACCCGCGTGACCCCTAGCCGCAGGAAGATGACCGTGAGCACAGCCGGCAGGAAGGCGAGGAGCCCGATCGTGCGGGTGAGGGATGCGCAGGCGAGGAGAAGACCGGCGGCTCCGACGAGCCGGGTCGGCGGCGAGGGCCTCCAGAGGATGGCGGCGCAGCCACCAACAAGCAGAAGCTCGAAGAGCGTCTCGGGAGTGATGTACTGCTCGATCCCGAGCTGATACGCATCCAGTAGGAGGGGAGCCGCCGCGAGCGCCGCCAGCCAGGTTGGAACCCCGAGCCGCTCAAGCAGCACGTAGAGGAGAACCGCGAGACCGAGGCCGAGAAGATGCTGCAGCGATGGGATGAGCACCAGCCCATGCTCGAGCGGGAGGACGCGCAAGAACGCCGGGTAGCCGAAGGGGTGCACGTTTTCCGGGCGCAGATTCTCGGACGACGAGAGGTATTCGTCCGAATTGACCAGCGCCGGTCGGTAGGCGAGCAGTGTGACGGCGCGAAGAACAACGCCGGCGCCGAAGAGGGTCAGGAAGAGCCAGTGCGTCCGTGCGAAGGCCGCTGTCCGGCTCAGCCGGCCCGGCAGACCGTTCTCACCCTCGGCTCGGGGAGGAATGTCCTGGCCGGACTCGCCATTACGCTGCACTGTCGTTGCGCTCGAGGCATATGTGGCCACGAGCCCTAAACGCCGGTTCGTAGGGCCCGGCAGCCTCCACTTCGCGGATCACGTCTTGCAGGGAGTCGTCCACGCAGACGAGATCGACCTGCAGGTGGGTGAGATCCTCACGGACCTGCTGTGGCGAGGGTCGAGGCAGTTCACTCGTGTCTGCGGCAACGAATGCGGTCAAACGAATCCGCTCATCCTTGGTCGCCTGAGGCTCGCCAGTGAGCCTGATGTACCACCGCCGCGGGTTGACAGCTTTCGGCTGCACGGTGACAAGCGAGATCGCGGCCATAATGGGCTCATCGGCCAAGATGGGGCCGGGCCCGTGGTAACGACTGAGAATCGTTCGCGCCTCGGCGATCCTTCCCTGAGACGTTTTCCACAAGGGACGGGACGTCCAGAACGACTGCCCCGGTTGGGTGTGGGAATCCCAAAGAGGCTGGCCGAAACCGATGAGCAATGCGACAAGCGCCGCGGCCGGGACGGCGACCGGCCAGCGGCGACCCATCCATCCGCCGACGCGCACCGAGGCCAGCAGCCCCACGACCGCGGGGAGAGGAACGACCCAAAGCGTGCGCCGAAGAGCACCTTGGATGCCCGCAAGCTCGGTGAGAGCCGGCAGGAAGCCCGGTGCAAGGAGCAGGATCGTCACGGCACCGATTCCTGCTGCGATCAATGCGGGAGGGCCGGGCCGCACGAGCCAGGGCGCCGCCCACAAGCCGAGTAACCCCAGGGCGCAAACGAGCCCGACACCGAACACGCTGTGGAAGAACCAGGGCGGTCCGTACCTATGCCCGCTCAGCGCGTCGGAGAGGGGATAGACCCTGGTCGCCGCGAACCCGATCACAAACGGGATCGAGGCGGCGCCGGCCACGAGTGCCAGCGCCGGCCAGTCCCGGCGGACCAGGAGTGCAAGGCCGGCGGTGGCGAAGATGAGCGGCACGGCGAAGGTTGCCGACCCGGTGAGCCCGATGCTCGACACGCCCGCGGCCAGGAGCAGCAAGGCGGTCGCTCCATCGTGACGAGCGAGCCACTTGGTCAGCAGGACGTAGAGCGTCGGCACGAGCCAGGCGACGAAGATGACCTTCCCCTGCCACATCCGGTTGAGGAAGAAGGAACCGGCCGTGAGATTGAACTGCGCACTGAAGAGCAGGTACGCAACTCCGACTGCGAAACAGACCGTCGTGGCCCGAGAAGCCCAGAGCCGCAAGAGCCGCCAAAGGGCCCAGACGGCCAGAAATGTGAAGAGTGGCGGCGTCACGTAATAGGCGACCGAGGGGGCAGCGACGTCGAACAACCGGGCCATCGCCCCCTGGAGCGCCGAAAACGAATCGACGGGCAACCCCACCCCGCTCGCGGGGTCGACCTGCTCGTTCGTAACCAAGACATCTCGAACCGGGATCAGGTTGAGTTGCGCCGTGGCGGTCGCCCGATTCACGTAGAAGACGTCGTCGGCGCTTCCGCGGTTGAGGAAGAGCGACATGACGGCCAGCGCGAATCCCACGCAGACGGCAAACAAGTGACTCAGCCGCCCGAGGGGCGGCACGGTGCCTTCTGCACGCTCGGGGCGCAACAGAGCCGCGGTGGAGATGAAGCCGAATGCGAGAACCGCGGTCCCCCAAACCACAGGCCAAGCCTGGCCTCTTGTAGTACCCGCCAGAACCGCGGAAACGAGAGCAAGCGCTATTCCCGCGCCGAGCAGGTAGCCCAGGCGCTGGGAGCCGCGGAGAATCTCGCCGCTCGCCGGTCCTCGCTCGGACGCGGGGCCGCCAGTGCGGCGGCCGAGTACGACCAGGGCCAGGGCCGCCAGCGGCACCGTCGCCAGCCATGCCGGTACGAGGATGCTGACTCTCGCCCCGGTCGCCATGCCGAGGTAAGCGAGCAGCGTCCAGACCGCATAGGAGAGCAAGGTCCAGTCGCTGAGAAAGTCGAGTGCGCGGCTGAGCGAGCTCGACTCCGGCTCAGCGGAAGGCATGTCCTCACGCTGGCCTAGCCCCCGGGGCAGTAGCGCCCGCAGGTCAGGGGCCGACGGAATTTCTCCGAGCCCTCGCCGCTCTGCTCTCGCGCCACCACGCCCGCAAGACGACGCGGCCGTAGCGCAACCCGTACATCAGGTTGTGTCCCTTCTTGCTCTTGCCTGCAACGCGCTTACGCATGACGACCGGGCGCTCCGTGACGCGGTATCCCCGGTAGATCGCTCCGATCAAAAGCTCCGACGCCTGGTACTGCGGCTCCTTTTGAGGCACGACGGCGGTGAGGTCGGCCTTCATCGCCCGGATCCCGGTCGACGTGTCCGTGATCGGGAGACGAGTGACGAGACGAAGGAACCGAGCGAAGACGTGGACGCCGGCGCGGCGCACCGAGTCGTCCGTCTCAGCGCGGCCGAGAATGCGGGAGCCGAGCGCGAGGTCGGCCTCGTCGCGGACGAGCGGCTCGACCAGCGGCTCGATCTCGGCCGGGTCCCACTGGCCGTCGGCGTCGAGCGTGACGATGAATTCGGCTCCGTGCTCGCGGGCGAGCCTATAGCCGAGCCGGAGGGCGCTGCCCTGACCAGAGTTGAGGCTCAGCCGGCCGACATAGACGCCGTGTGAGCGCGCGACGTCGCTCGTCTGGTCCGAGCTCCCGTCGTCGATCAAAAGGGTGTCCACGGCGAGGCCGGCAATCACCTTCGGTACGGCTGGCAGGACCGTTCCGATGCACGAGGCCTCGTTGTACGCGGGGATGATGACGAGGATCGGAGCGAAGGCGACCTCCGGGTGGTCCGCGACAAAGGCCGCGACCCCCTCGTCCTGCAACAGCCGCTCGTCGTGAACAGGGGCTCCCCGGCGCGCGGAAGGCGCGACCTCCGTGTGCGCGGCGGTGAGCTCCTCGGCGGGGAGCGCGGGTGCGCGCTTCTGCGTCGAGCTCATCGAGTCTTGCCGCCCGGCCTGTGCAGCACCCGGAGAATCCGCGTTCGCCACTGCGGCGGGATGCGCTGCTTGTACCGCTGAGGAACGGACTTTGAGACAAGGCGGATGGCTTTCGCGGACGCGCGCTGACTCGTCGGCTGCCGGCCCTCGCGGGCGGCACGCACGGACGAATGTGCAATCGACTCGGCCTCGCCGTAGAAGTCGATGTAGCGCGCGCGGGCCGAGTCCAGCTTCTCCCAGAGCTCGGCTTTGTCCGCGTCGGCGAGCTGGGACATGAGCCCCCAGACGCTGTCCGCCTGCTCGCGAAGCGCCGCGGGCATGGCGAGGTCCTCAGGCCAGTCCGTGCGCGACCGGCTCAGGCCGCGGTCGACGAAGTCGTGTGCGTCTCGCAGCCTGGACGTAGGAGCCTCGGTGATCGCGGTCAGGCCCAGCGTCTCCGCGACGCCGCCCACGACGCGAGGCCAGTCGTCCAGCAGGTCCTCGTAGCGCACGAACGCCCGGTTCATCTCACGGGTGGCGCGCTCGGTGAAGAGCATCTGGTTGACCCATCCTGCCGTCCGAGTGACATCGCCCTGCCAGGCGCCGTAGTAGCGCTGCTTGCTGTCCACGACGGCTGCGGGATGCCGGAGAACGGTGGCGACTCGCAGGCCCGCGCCGGCCTCGTCGGCGGCGTGGCGCCAGAGCGGCAGGAACCAGGACAGCCGCGGATCCTTGATGACGATGTGGTCGGCCTCTCGGAACTGCTTGCCGAGCCAACCGCCCACCTGACGAACGACGCTCTCGCCAAGCGCCACCTCGGCCACCTGGGCCCAGGCAGCGGGACGCGCATCCGACGATTGCACCGCTGCGCGCTTGAGCCAGCGCGCGTGGAAGTCCACCACCCATTGAGACTCGGCGAACCCGCGCGGATTCGACGCATCGGCCGGAACCTCGGGCTGTGGGATATGGAACCCGAGCCGCTGAAGCAGGCCGGAGAAGAGGCTCGTTCCGCTCCGGCCGGAGCCGGCCACCAACAGCAACGTCCGCCGGCCCGACGCGGGCTTCCCGGTGCCCGCAGCGGGCGCGGTGGTTGTCGTTTCGGCGGTATTCATCGGGACGAACGTCTGCAAGGTGCTCGCCGGCGCGGCGCCGCGAGCGGGCGGCGTCAGCTTAGCCTGCGCCCCCGCTGTGCGTGTGGGGGAAACGTGACCCTGCCGGGCGCCGCGTACACTCTTCGTCATGGAAGCCGGCACCGACAACCTGGCCCCGACACAGGCCCAAACGGGCATCGCGCTGCCGTTCTCACAGCACGTCGAGAGCCGCACGGTCGTCCTCCCGGACCTGCGGGTGCTCTTTCTGCCGATGCCGAAGGCGGGCTGTACGACCGTCCTCTGGCTCCTCGCGGAGATCGCGGGCCTGCCGCCCGAGACGTTCTCCCGCTCCACGCTGCCCGAGGTGTCGCCCGGGTTGACCGTGCACGACATGAGCCTCTGGCGCGACGAGAACCGGCTTTCCCACTACGAGGGCCCGGGACGCGCTCGGGTGCTCGAGGAGAACGGGTGGCTCCGCTTCACGCTCGTCCGCCACCCCGGTCCACGGCTCTGGTCCGCCTGGTACTCGAAGATCCTGCTGCGCGAGCCGCGCTTCCTCGACCGGTTCGGAGACGAACCATGGTTCCCGCGCATTCCGGAGCGCCCGTCAGACCTCATCGAAGATTTCCGCCGCTTCGTCGCAGCTCTTCCGAGCGGAGAGGTCGAGGACGTGCATTGGTCGGTCCAGTCGGACCTCGTCGCCCAGTTGCCGCTCGACCATGTCGGGCGTGTCGAGCGCATGGACGAGACGCTCGCGATCCTGCGAGCGCATGTCGGCGAGGAGAGGTGGCGCGAGAGCTCGAGGCACGAAAACCGAAGCGCCCTGCCGACGCCCGCCGCCTACGATGAGGAGGCCGCCGCGGTTCTTCGCGCGCGTTACGGGGCGGACTTCGAGCAGTTCGGCTACGACGCGACCGAGCTCGGAGGCCAGCCTCTCGACGAGTGGGAGGAGCGTGCGGCGCACATGGTTCCCCTCCTGGCGGATGCGATCGACCGCAACGCCCGGATCGGACAGCTCTACCAGGCGGCCCGGGTCGTCCCGGTCGGCGGCCCCAGGCGCGACGCGTCCACCGCGAGGCAGGTCAGCCGCTGGAACTCGCCGGTGCTGACCAATCTGGAGGGCTACAGCGACTACAAGGCCAATTGGGGATGGGCCGACGGCCCGCTCGAGCCGGGCTTCACCGCGGTTGTCCGCGTCAAGAACGAAGCACGGTCGCTCCCCTGGGTCCTGCCGCCGCTCTTCCGCGCGGTTCACGACGTGGTCGTGATCGACAACGGCTCCACGGACGGCACGCCGGAGATCGCGAGAAACGTCGCGGACGAGCTCGGCGTGGGCGACCGGCTCCGGCTGCTCGAGTACCCCTTCGACGTGGCGCGCTGCGGAGACGAGCATCTCGGCGTCCCGCCCGAGTCGGTGCACAGCCTGGCGTACTTCTACAACTGGTCGTTCTCACATGTCCGTACGGCCTACGCCCTCAAGTGGGACGGCGACATGGTCCTCACCGACGTTGCCGTTCAGGCGCTCCGCGACCTGGCATGGCAGCTCGAAGGCGCCCGCGTCGTCGTGAAGATGCCGCGCTTTCCGCTCTACGTCGCCGACGACAAGCGCGCGTTCCTCGACACGGGCGTCATCAACTGCGAGGCCTGGGCTTGGCCCAACCGGCCGGGCTACAAGTTCGTCAAGGCCATGGAATGGGAGCTGCCGCTCTGGCCGGAACAGGTGCGGAACGTCATCCTCCCGACCTGGTCGGCCATCGAGCTCAAGCACCTGGACGCCGAGGAGTTCGGCCACTGGTCGCACACGAATTTCGACGCCTCCGAGCGCACGCGTCGCAAGCGGCGGGAGCTCGAGGTCTTCCGCCTGCTTGCGGGAGGAGGCCAGCCGCCTGCCGGTGTCGTGGCGATGACTTCCCCGGACGAGCGTCACGTGATCGACTATGTGTGCTCGACCCTTGCCGACGACGGGTGGGGCGACGCGCAGTCGCAAGCGCGTACGGCACTTCAGCGGTTGCTCTCGCGCTCGGGCGAGGTCAATGGCTCGGCGCAGAACGGTCAGTAGGACGGTTTGAGGGAACGTCGCTCGTCGCCGGGACGGAACGATCGTTCCCAGGCAAGGACCAGGGAGCCCTCGTATCGACTCTAGATACGGGGCGACCGAGGACGAAGCCTGTGGGCGAGCGGTGCGCCTTCGGCGGGACAGCGGTCGTTTCGTCAAGCCCTCCCATTAGCGCTCTCGCGCGCCGCGAGAGTCGCGAGCGCGAGGAATCCCCACATCAGCGGGTCCTCCACGAAGGCGTTGTAGAAGAGGCTGTGCACGAAGATCGCCGTGAGGCCGAGGCCGGCGGCGACCCCTGCGACGCGCACTGCAGGGGGCCCTGACCCGGTGCGCCGGAACGGCACGACGAAGGCCATCACCAGTAACCAGGCGAAGAGCCCCAGCCCGACAATGCCGGTTTCCGCCGCCACCGTGACAGGAGTGTTGTGGGACGCCGGCGTCTTCACGCGGTTCGAGACGGGCACCCGCTCGCGGTAAGCCTTCGTGAACCCACCCACTCCGACGCCGACCGCGGGGTGGTCGGCTGCGATGCGCAAGCCGTTTCGCACGAGCTCGAAGCGTCCGCGGGTGGCCCGGTTGATCTCGGTGTCCGCGGCTGCGCTCAGAGACGGGGAGTCCGTCGCGCGCAGCGGAGGCCCGACGCCGACCAGTATGAGCAGCGCGGCCGTGGCGCCAACGACTACGAAGGCGTGTCGTCGCCAACCGAGCACTCCCGCGACGACCACGCCGACGATCAGCGACGCGAAGCTCGACTGGGAGAACGAGAAGAAGAGGCCGACCCAGAGAACGACGATGAGGAGGCAAAGCCATAGGTCGTATTGCCGCCAGGGGCCGAAGAGGAGGACGGCGAGCGCGACGAGGATCGCCACGACCAGGAAGCGCCCGTAGATCGACGGGTCCCAGAAGAGCGAGTTGACCCGGTAGAACGAGGCGAACGTGTTGTCGGCGATCACCTTCTGATTCCAGAAGACGCTGTGAGTCGCCCACTGGAAGATGCCGACAGCCGCGAAGAGGAGAGCCATCGCAAACAGCAGGCGGGCGAGCCAGGTGACACCGATCTCGCTCCACCGGAGGCGAGCGAGCGCTACGGCCAAGAGGCCGAACGGCATGACGAACGCCACGAGCTCGAGCGCTCCCCGGTCGGAGTCGATCGTCCAGGCAACCGAGAGCCCCGTCCAACCGACGAAGGCGGCGAGCGGCCAGCTGAGGGCGCCGAGCTCGCGAGCTCGCGCGGCGCCGCCCCAGAGACTCCAGCCGAGCGAGACCGCAGCCCCGAGCACCACCGCATAGAGGGGAACCAGCAGATTGTTCTTCTCGCCCCCGACCGGGATCGGGATGCGAGCGGGCACGGTGACCAGCGCGAGCACGGCGAGCGCCCACGGCTGGCGCTCGAAGAGCCAGGCGAGACCGACCGCGATCGCGGCAACGATCACCCCTCCGGCGAGGAGCCACGGGCTCGTCCCGGACGGGGTCAGGATCGGAAGCATGAGGCCTACCCCAACTCCGACGGCGGCGAGGCCGGTCAGCCGCCAGACACGGGGATGCGCGAGGAGCAGGGCCGCGAAGCCGGCGGCGGCCATCGGCCCTCCGATGCGCGCAAGGAGCTCCGCGCTCATGACGAAGCGCCGGACGGAAGCGGCAACGCCACGGGAGTCGACCGGTTCCCGGCGGGGTCCTGGGCCACGACGGCCGGGAGAGCCCTCGGCGGGACCCGGGTCCCGCCCAGACGAGGCGCATGACTCCTGCGTCCTGGAAGCCGGTTCGTGTCAGCAGCGAAGGTTTCAAGAAGGCATTGACGACGAGCAGAAGACGCGCGCGCTCGTTCGTCCGCGCAACCACCGTCAGCGGGCCCTCGGCGACTCTCAAGATCTCGAGCCGCGGGGGCTCGGTGTCGACCCGGATCTCGTTTGGAAGGTCGATGGTCCGGCCGTCGCTCTCGAAGCTCAGGCGCAGCCGGTAGCTCCCGTCGGGAACGACGCGGCCAGAATCGTCCTGGCCGTCCCAGAGGAACACGAAGCGGCCGCGCGGCTGCCGTCGTCCTTCGGTGAGCGTCCGCACGTGGTCCCCTCCGTCGCTCACGATGGCGGCGTCGACGGTGTCAGCCTTCCTGAACCGGACGGGAAGACGCGCCCTCTCGCGCCGGCACGAGCAGACGGGAGAGAACACGACGTCGAACTTCGGCCTCGCGACGGGCGTCCGGTCGAGCTTGAGGGCCTCGGTCAGCGCAAACGCGGTGGCCGTCCCCGCCAGGAGCGCGAGCATGAGCACCGTGACGGCGAGGCGAGGCAAGCCTCGGCGATTCTATGTTTGGCCTCAGCCCCGAAGTGGCCTAAGCAGCGCTTCCGGCATCCACAGAGCTACGGAGGTTCGGGCCGGCTAGCGGTCCGCTTCCTCGGGCTCGGGCTCGGTGTCCCCTTCCGGGCCCGCATCGCCCGGGAAGAGGCGAAGAGTCACCTCGCGTAAGCCTTCCTGAGCCCAGCTGATCCGTTCCTCCAGGAGACGGATCTCCTCCCGGAGCCGGTCCTTCCGGATGCGCGCGTCGTCCTCCACCTTGCGCGCGGCGGCGCGGGACTCGTCGACGAGGGCCTCCCCGCGCGCCCTGGCGTCCGCGAGGATTCGCTCGACCTCGCGATCCCCTTCGACCCGAAGCTGCTTGGCGAGCGCGTCCGCCTCGGCGCGAGCTTCGCGGCGAATGTCCTCCGCCTCCTCGCGCGCCATGGAGACGATGTGCTGGGACGCTTTCTCAGCAGCGGTGAAGACAGCGTTCACGCGCTCACCGATGCCGCTGTCGTCAGACTCGCCGTCCAGCGGCTGCTCGGGCACTTCTTCTGCGTTCATCGCCCGTCAGCGTACCGTGAAGGACGGACTGACCTATTCGGGCGACGTATGCGGCGTGGAAACGGTCGCGGAGGGGAGCCCCAGCCGGCGCAGCTCGCGATTGGCAAGGGCCTCGACGCGCCCCTCGTCGAGGTCTCTGAACGGGTCCGGGCTTATGGCGGTGACTTCTTGGAACGGGAGGTTGAGCAGGGCGCGGTTCGCGAGGAAGCGCCGCAGGACGGGGTCCGAAGGGTCCTCGGCGAGCGCCCGGCGGACCGCGTTCGCCTCGCGCGTCCAACTGATGCGCAGTGGCGCGTAGAGGCCGAGCAGCGGCAATGTCGGGATCAGCGCGATCGAAAGTGCCAGGAGAACGGAGAGGTTCTCCGTGCTGTCGCGGCTGTCGCGACCGCTGGCCTGCGCGCTCCGCCCCGCCGTGCGCACCTCGTCGGCCACCTGGCCGACCTCGCCCCCGACGAACGGGAGACTGCCGAGCGAATCGACGAGGTCGGCGGTGTCCTCCACGGCCACGCCGGCTGCCACCACCGTGTCGCTCAGCTCACGCAGGTCACGCACCTCTCGCCCGACGAAGAGGGCGAGGACGATCCACGCCGCCAGCCAGACGACGACGGCGGCGTCGAGCAGATGGATGAGCCGCGCGCTGGGCACGGGAAACGCGAGTCCCATAGCTCCAGTCCTACCCGCGGCGGCCGAAACCGACCCCGAGTTTCCACATTCTCAAGTCGGGAAGACATGGGTCAGTGAGCTTTCGAAAGAGCCTCCAAAGACGTATTCGCCAGCCACGGGAAGCCATCCGAGGGGGATCGGGATGAACAAACGTGAAGAAATCGAGACCGAGTCGAAGTCAGACGCCGACGAACAGCATGCCGACGAGCAGGAACAGAACACCGACCCCAAACAGCCCAGACAGCCCGAGACTCCGCTGATTGACCACGGCTTGGCAGGATCAGTGAACGCGGCGCTTCACGACAACGACGACTGAGAAGCGACCGTGGACACTCCCAACGCCCAGCCCTACCCGTCCTCCTGAGCGAGCAACAGGCCTAGCACCGCGCCGAAGAGGGCGTGCGCGGTCGCCTCATAGGCGAATACCCGCGCGTTCGTGAACAGCGGCGGCCACTCGCCCGAGCGGCACGCCGGGTGAACGCGCTGCGCGACGACCATGGCGGGCCAGAGCAGGAGGTTCTCCGCTTGCGCGGCGAGTGCGCCCCGCAGCGGCCCGCGCCAACCGAGCCGTTCGAACGCCGCTCCGAATACGGCTCCGTTGGCGAGATGGAGAGCAAGCGCAGCCGGTGGGCTCGTTCCAGTCAAGCCGGCCAGAAGCTTCACGTCCGAGTACGACGTGCGAAAGATCCGGCCGAACGCCGGCTCGGCGGCGGCCCAGACTCCTGCCGCGACAGCTCCGGCGAGCATTCCTTTTCTCATCGCTCGAGTCTTATGCTCCCTTCGTGGCGACGCTATCCCTGGAACGTCGGCGGGCCCTGACCCTCGTCGCGACGATTCTCGGCTCGTCGCTCGCATTCATCGACGCCACGGTGGTCATCGTGGCCCTCCCCACGATCGAAGAGGATCTCGACCTCGGCCTGGCGGGACAGGAGTGGGTGTTTCTCTCCTACTCGCTCGCCCTCGCCGCGCTCTACCTGCCCGCCGGAGCCGTGGGCGATCGCTACGGCCGGCGAAACGTCTTCATCGCCGGGGCCGCAGGCTTCGCGCTCACGTCGGTCCTCGCGGGAGCGGCACCCGACGCCACCTTTCTCATACTCGCGCGCTTCCTCCAGGGAGTTGCCGGCGCCTTTTTGACGACGAACTCCCTGGCTCTCCTGCGCGGGGTGTACGGCGACCAGGCAGGAAGGGCGGTGGGTCTGTGGACGGCGTTCACGAGTGTCGCGACGCTGCTCGGGCCGCCCGCCGGCGGAGCGCTCGTGGAGTGGGCCTCCTGGCGCTGGATCTTCTTCCTGAACCTGCCACTGGCCGGGGCGACCGTTGCCCTGGCCCACTTCGGCCGCTGTGACGAGCGGACCCAGCTGCGTGTCGGCCGTCTGGACATTCCGGGGGCCATCCTCGCCGCAGCGGGTTTCGGAGCGCTGACCTATGGCCTTGTCGAAGGCACCCGGGCCGGCTTCGCCGATCATGCGTGGGCGTTCGCCGTGGCCGCGGTGGCGCTCACGGGCTTTGTGCTCTACGAACGGCGCGCGCGCGAGCCGATGCTGCCGTTCGACCTCTTCAGGCGCCGGAACTTCGCCTTCGCGAACCTGGAGACCTTCGTCGTATACGCCGCTCTCTACGGGAACTTCGTGTTCTTCACGATCTTCATGCAGTTCCTCGGGTTCACGCCGTTTCAGGCCGGACTTCTCCAGGTGCCGACCAGCCTCGTCATATTCGCGCTGGCCGCCCGGTTCGGCGCGCTCGCGGATCGCCACGGACCGCGTCTCTATCTGACGCTCGGCCCAACTCTGTTCGGCCTCGGGACGCTCTGCACCTTGCTGATCTCGGAGAAGAGCGACTTCTGGACGGCCGGCGTCGCCTCGCTGGCCCTCACCTCAGTCGGACTCGCCATGCTCGTGGCGCCGATCACGGCGACGGCGTTGAAATCGGCACCGTCCCAGTACGCGGGAATCGCTTCCGGAGTGAACTCGACCGTCTCCCGGCTGGGGAGCACCCTCGCGATCGCGATCATCGGCCTCGTCATCGCGCTCGTCTTCGACGCCAGGACGGACACCAAGGACGCGGTTCCCCTCGCGAAGGATCAAAGGAACGCTGAACTGCGAGACGCATCGATCGACGGGTTCCGGGTCGGCATGCTCGTCGTCGCCGGCCTGTCGTTCGCAGGAGCAGCGGTCGGAGCGCTCGGCATCTCCAACCGCGACGCGCAGTCCCTACCGGACAAGGTCAGCGAACAGGCGCCGGTGCCAGCTGAAAGCTGAGCGAGGCGGCTCGCGCGCGGCAGTTCTCCACTGCTTCTTCCCGCGTCTCGCCGAACCCGTAGAGGATCGCCAGCCGGTAGCTCACCGCGTCGTTGAGGCCTTGCTCGGAGAGGAAGAGCCCGGGTCGTACGAGCAGCTCGAGCCCCTCTTCGGGATCCGGGACGGCCTCGACGAACGCGTCCTCGAAGACACGGACCACGTAGCTGACGGCAACGCCGTCCGGGATGCCCGTTTCCCACTTGGGATCCTCGCCGGAGGCGAGCTCGAACAGCGCCTCGTAGGTGGAACGCCCGTGCAGCCCCTGGACGAGCGGCGCGAACTGCGAGGCGATGCGTCCGTTGACCTCGATGATCTGCGCCGGGCCCTTCTGCGTGATGAAGAACTCGACGTTGAAGAAGCCGTCGTCGAAGCCGAGTGCCGGCAGCACGCGGGAGGCGACGTCCGCGAGCTCGTCCTGGCATGACTCCGAGAGGCTGGACGGGTATTCGAACCGATGGAAGCTGAAAGTCCCCGGGTACTTGACGGAATCCGTCACGCCGATCGTCGTGACGCGACCGCCGTGGACGTACCCCTCGAGCGTGACCTCGTCTCCCGACAGGAGCTGCTCGGCGATGAAGCCGTGGACGGCGTCGGGGTCCGCGCCGGCCAGTGCGGCGATGCGGGCATAACGCGTGGTGTAGCTGTCCATTTCGTGCAGGCCGAGCAGTTCGCCGGCATCGTCGATCCGGTAGGCGTTCTGCGACAGCCGGCCGACGACCGGCTTCGCGAAGAAGGGAAAGTCGAACGGCGGCTGCTCGCCGAGAAGCGCGAAGTCCGGCGTCGCCTCGGGCGCTACCGCGCGCTGCCGCTCGCGCGACCTCAACTTGTGCTGGCAGGCGATCAGCGCCTCGGGCGTCGGACTCGGAAGACCGCGCTCCCGCGCCACGAGCGACGCGAGCAGAGCCGACTGGTCCTTCGTCCCGATGACTCCGTCCGCCGCGATTCCGTCGAGACTCGCGAGGAACGGAACCGGGTCGAAATCGTCGAGCTGGTCGAGGTCCGAGCCCTCGAAATGGATGCGATAGCGGTCGCCCAGATTCGCCGAGCGTATGGCGGTGATGTCCCGCTCCTGCGGGCAGAGAACGAGGATGTCTCTCATGAGTCGCCGCCTCCGCGCTGCGCGCGTAGCGGTAATGGTACCCGCCGGCGTATTAGCGTTACGCCCGTGCTCGCGGCCCGCACCGACGTCATCGGCAGTCTCCTGCGGCCTCCCGAGCTGCTCGAGGCCCAGCAACGGCACGAGCGCGGAGAGATCGACGCGGCGGAGCTCGAGCGGGCCGAAGACCGCGCCGTCGACGAGGCGATTCGCCTCCAGGAGGAGACCGGCCTCGCAGTCGTCACCGACGGAGAGATGCGCCGACTGTCCTTCCAGAGCCAGATGACGGCCGCCGTCGAGGGCTTTGGAGAGTGGGACATCGATGCGTTCCTCTGGGGCGAGTGGCATTCCGACGAGATCGGGGATCTCGTTGTCGAGCGTCCTCCGATTGCGGTCGTGGGAAAGCTGCGTCGCAAACGGTTCCTTTCGGCTGCCGAGCTCACGTATGCGCTCGGGCGAACGAATCGGTTGGTGAAGGTAACGCTGCCCAGCCCGTCTCTATTCGCGAACTTCTGGGAGCCGGATCGCTCCAGCGCCGCCTACCCGAGCCCCGAGGACTTCCTGGCCGACGTCGCCGAGATCCTCCGGGAGGAGGTCGACGAGCTCGTCCGCCTCGGAGCGGCGTACATCCAGCTCGATGCTCCTCACTATCCGCTCCTCGTCGACCCCGCCTACCGGGAGTTCTACGAGCGCCGCGGCTGGCCGGCCGAGCGCTGGCTCGAGCTGGGCCTGGAGCTCGACAACCTCGTGATCGGCAACCATCCGGGCGTGACGTTCGGGATCCACCTCTGCCGGGGCAACCAGGCAAGCCGTTGGCTCGTCTCCGGCGGCTACGAGTGGCTCGCGGCGAAGATCTTCCCGAAGGTGAACGCTGAGCGGCTCCTGCTCGAGTACGACGACGAGCGCTCCGGCGACTTCGAGCCGCTGCGCGAGGTGCCCGAGGACAAGACCGCCGTACTCGGGCTCGTCACGACGAAGAGCTCGCGCCTAGAGACCGTCGACGAGCTCTCCGCGCGGATCCGCGACGCAGCCCGCTTCGTCCCGCTCGAGCGGCTCGCCCTCTCGCCGCAGTGCGGGTTCGCGACATCCGTGCTCGGCAACGCGCTCACGGTCGAGGACGAGCGGGCGAAGCTTCGACGCATCGCCGAGACGGCCGAGGCGGTCTGGGCATGACCGTCATCCTCACTGGTGAGACCCTCACTGTCGACGAGGTCGTCCGTGTCGCGCGGCAGGACGAGAAGGTCGAGATCGAGGCCAGCGCGATCGGGCGCATGGAGGAGTCGAAGGCTCTTGTCCAGCGCGTCGTCGAGCGGGGCGACGTCGTCTACGGGCTGACGACCGGCGTCGGGGCGCGCAAGAAGGTTCGTGTCGCCGCCGAGGACATCCCCGCCTTCAACCGCGCCCTCCTCGCCAATCACCGCACGGGGACCGGCCCCGACGCGGCGCCCGAGATTGTGCGCGCGACCATGCTGAGGATCGTCAACACCATGGCGAAGGGCAGCGCAGGGGTCCGTCCGCAGATCGCCGACCGCATCGTGAGGGCGCTCAACGAGGGTGAGACTCCACGGGTCCGCATCCTCGGCTCGGTCGGCCAGGCGGACCTCCCCGCCAACGCCGATCTGGCCTACGCCCTTTTCGGAGATGTCGACCTCGAAGGGCGCGAGGGCCTGGCGCTCCTCAACTCGAACGCGTTCTCGACGGGCATCGCTGCGCTCGCCGTCGCCGATGTCGGGCGCCTGCTCTACGCGGCCGATGTTGCCGGCGCGCTCGATCTCGAGGCCTTCGCCGCCAACCTCACGCTCCTCCATCCGCGGATTGCCGAGGTTCGCCCCTACCCCGGCCTCGCCGCCTCGCTCGAGCGGCTTCGGGGGTTGCTCGAGGGCAGTTACCTCTGGGAGCCCGGGGCGGCGCGCAACCTGCAGGACCCGCTCACCTTCCGTTGCCTACCGCAGGTGCACGGCGCGTTCCGCGACGCGCTTGCGTACGCCGGCCGACAGCTCGGCATCGAGCTCAACGCGTCGCAGGAGAACCCGCTGATCGTCCCCGAGGAAGACCGGATCGTCTCGGTGGCGAACTTCGAGGTCGTCCCGCTGGCCGCGGCTCTCGATTTCGTTCGGATCGCGCTGGCCCCGGTCCTGACGAGCGCCGCCGAGCGGGCGGAGAAGCTCCTGCAGGGCCCGTTGACCGGCCTCCCCGACGGGCTGGCGCCGAAGCAGGGCTTGGCGGAGAACTCACTCGGGGAGTTTGGGGTGCCCGTCCAGGGCGTGACGGCCGAGGCCCGCCTGCTGGCCCAGCCCGTTTCGTTCGAGCTCGTCACCACGACGCATGCGGAGGGCATCGAGGAGCGGATGACGATGGCGCCTCTCTCGGCCCGCCGACTCGCGGACATGGTCGACCTCGGCGAGCGCATTCTCTCGATCGAGTTCCTCATCGGCTGCCAGGCGGTCGACCTGCGCGGGGCCGAGCCGCTGGGAAGCGGGACGAAGCGGGCCTACGACCTCGTCCGCGAGGTCATCCCGTTCATGGACGTGGGCGATGCGGTGCCGTCCGACCTCGAGCCGCTCCGCGACCTCATCCGCTCGGGCGCGTTCAGTCCTTCCAGCCCGTGAAGCGCTCGTTCCGCGCTTCGACGTTCTCGCCGAGGACGGGGTGCAGCTCCATGGCCGGCGAGTAGCGGCTGGCGGGCACTGTTCGGCCCAGCGCCTCCGCCATCGAGCGGACGTGATGCGGCGCGCCGCCGCAGCAGATGCCGATGAAGCCCACGCCAAGGTCGCGCGCAGCGAGCGGCGAAGTCGCCCATTTCGTATCTCGTCAGCAGGAAGGGATCGAGCGCGACCGGGAAGGCTCGCGTGCCGTCGTCGTGGTGGAGCGAGATGAAGGTGGGCTCCTCCGGCGTCGTCCGGTAGGGAACGGGCTGCGCGGCCACCGGACAGGAAACGGCGGCTCGCACGCGTTCGAGGAGCGGCAGCATCGTCGCGGGCCCGCGAGAGCAGTTCAGCCCCACGACGTCCGCACCGGCGTCCTCCACCCGCTTGCACGCCTCGTCGAGGTCGTATCCGTCGATGGTGGTGTCGCTCGTCGAAGCGAAAGTCACGACGGACGGAAGCCCGTGCTCCTGGATCACCTCGACACCGATCAGCGCCTCTCCGAGGTAGTCGTTCGTCTCAGCGATGATGAAGTCGGCCCCCGCCTCGACAGCCCAGCGAACCTGCTCGTCGTACATCTCGCGGACGACCTCGCCCGAGCCCTCCGCGTCCTCCGGGTCGTAGGCCCAGGTGTTGCAAATGTTTCCGGCGAGAAGCGCTCCGCCTTCATCCGCGGCCTCCCTCGCCAGCTCGAGCGCGTTGCGGTTGAGCGGCTCGAGATCGTCCTCCCGCCCGATCATGCGCAACTTCTCGCGGTGGCCGTAGTAGGTGAAGGCGACCATGACCTCGGCGCCGGCGCGCAAGAACTCGCGATGGAGCTCGCGGACGGCGTCGGGATAGTCGAGAACCACCTCTGGGACGAAGGGCCCGCTCTGCAGATACCCGCGCCGCTCGAGCTCGAAGAGATAGCCCTCGGCGCCGAGGACGACGTCGCGCTCGAGGCGTTCGAGGAGTGGGAGCCCTCTGTTCATTGGGCGTTACGGTAGCGACTGTGCGCGTGATCGTCATCGGTGGAGGCGTCGTCGGGCTTTGCTGCGCCTACGAGCTCTCGCGGGCGAGCGCCGAGGTCATCGTGCTCGAGCGCAGCGAGGTCGGCCAGGGAGCCTCGCTCGGCAACACCGGGTGGGTCTGCCCCAGTTTCAGCTACCCGTTGCCGGGCCCCGGGATCATCGGCGAAGGCCTGCGCGGCATGATGAGAGGCGGGGGCCCGCTCGCTATCCGCCCCACGCTCGACCCAACCTTTCTGCGCTGGCTTCTGGGTTTTCGGCGCAGCGCCACCCGCGAGCGGTGGGAGCGCGGGGCGCAGGCGCTGATCGGCCTCAACCGGCGGACGCTGGAGCTCTTCGACGCCTACGCGGCGCAGGGTGTCGAGTTCGAGATGCATCGATCCGGGCTCCTGCTCGTCGCGACCACGCCGGCAGGATTGGCCACCTATGCAGGGATTTTCCGCGACCTGCGCTCGCTCGGGTTCGAGGGCGAATCGGTGGAGCTCGGCCCGGACGGCGCAAAGGAGCTCGAGCCTGCTCTCTCGGCGGAGCGCCTCGCCGGCGGCGTGCACGCGCTCGTCGACCGCTACGTGCGGCCGGAGAGCCTCGTGGGGGGGCTCGCCGCCGCGCTCACGGCCGCTGGAGTCGAGCTGCGGGAGCAGGTGGACGTCGAAGGGCTCGAGACGGCCAACGGTGGAGTGCTGGTGGAGACGGGCAACGGGACGATCAAGGCCGACCGAGCGGTCGTGGCGGCGGGCGCGTCCTCTCCCCCGCTCCTCAAGCGTCTCGGGATCGCGCTCCCGCTTGTCGGCGCCCGAGGCTACAGCTACACCTTCGCCGGAGGGGCCTTGCGGCCCACCCACGCGCTCTACCTGGCCGAAGCGAAGGTCGGCATCAGCTCCTATTCGGACTCGGTCCGGATCGCCGGGGTCTTCGAGCTCGGTCACTCGAGCGACGCCCTGCATCGAGGCAGAATCGAGGCGATGCTGAAATCGGTGGAGCCCTACTTCGAGGATTGGAGCCCGAGCTCGGAGACAGCACTCCTGGAGTGGGCGGGCCTGAGGCCCATGACGGCGGACGGCCTGCCGATGATCGGCCGCGCTCCCGCGCTCGAGAACGTCTTCGTCGCCACCGGGCACGGGATGCTCGGCGTCACGCTCGCCCCGGCGACAGCGGCCCTCCTCGCCCCGCTCGTCCTCGAGGGTCGCCAGGCGCCCGAGTTCGCCCCATTCGACCCCGCCCGCCATGCGTGACGTGTGAGCGAGCCCCTGCGACTGGGAATCGTCGGCTGTGGCGCCATCGCCGAGCGCCACGGCCCCGCAGCCGCCGCGACGCCCGAGGTTGCCATTGTCGCGTGTTGCGACGTTCGGAGCGAGTTGGCCGAAGAGTGGCGAGGACGGTTCGGCTGCGAACGCGCGTACGACGACTACCTAGCCATGCTCGGCACGCACGAGCTCGACGGAGTCATTCTCGCGACCTGGCCAACGCTCCACCGCGAGCATGTACTTGGGTGCCTCGAGGTCGGAGTCCGAAACATCCTCTGCGAGAAGTCACTCGCCGTGACGGGGGCCGAAGCGCTGGAGATCTGGCAGGCGGCCGAAGCCGCCGGCGCGCTCGTCGTCGAGGGCTACATGTACCGCCACCATCCAGCCTTCAAGACGCTGCTCGAGCTCGTCGAGTCCGGCCGCACTGGGACTCTCGACAATGTCTGGGCCGCCTTTAGCCTCTTCGACCCTGCCAACACCCCGCCTGACGATCCCCAACTCGACTGGCGCCGACGGAGCGACCGGGCCGGCGGGGTTCCGTGGGATCTGGCGGGCTACTGTCTCGACGCCGCCAACTTCATCGCGCCCTCGCTCCCCCTGCGGGCGCTGGCGGTCGCGGACACGAGTGCCGTCTACGGAACGATCGACCGCCTGTACGCGCTCGTCGAGTACGAGGACGGCTTCGTGGCCATGATCGAGTCGAGCTTGCGCAGCCACTTCAACCACGAGCTTCGCATCGGAGGCTCGCACGGACACGCGGTCCTCCCAGTCGCCTGGCGGATCGACCATGCCTCCGAGGTGATCTTCGAGCGAAGCGTCGGCTGGGGGGTGTTCGAGACGGAGAGGATCCCGATTGCGGAGGCGAATCCCTACGTCCTCCAGTTCGAGGCGTTTGCAGCCGCGGCGCGAGGAGACGCTCCGCCTGCGCGACGCTTGTCCGAATCGGTCCTGACCGCGTGCACGCTCGACGCCCTCCTGGAGAGCGCGTCGGCGCACGCGGTGGTCGAGGTTCGCATCCCAGCCGAGGTCACCGGGTGATCCCCGTTCTAGTCGACTGCGATCCCGGCCTCGACGACGCGCTCGCGCTGCTCCTCGTCCTCGCGAGCCCCGAGCTGGAGCTGCTCGGGGTGACCGCGGTCGCGGGCAACCAGACAGTGGACAAGACGACGGCGAACGCGCTCAGAGTGCTCGAGCTGGCCGGTCGCTCCGACATTCCGGTCGCCTCCGGCGCGGCCGGCCCGCTCGCAGGTGAGCTCGTCGTCGCCGACGACGCGCACGGAGCCTCGGGGCTCGGGGAGCTCGACCTCCCTGCTCCCCGGACGGCGCCCGTCGATCAGGCCGCCGTCGATCTCCTCGCCGACCGCCTGCTCGCTACGGAAGCCCCCGCGACGGTTTTCGCACTCGGCCCGCTCACCAACGTCGCTCTCCTCCTCGCGCTGCACGCAGAAGCCGCGAGTCGGATCGACCGACTCGTGCTGATGGGGGGCGCGATCGGCGCAGGGAACCAGACCGCCTCCGCCGAGTTCAACATCTGGATCGACCCCGAGGCGGCCCACACGGTCTTCGAGAGCGGCCTCGACGTGACCATGGTGGGCCTCGACGTCACCAACCGTGCCGTGCTCACACGCGAGGACGCCGACGGGCTCCGCGCCAGAGGCGCGGTGGGCAGCGCGGCGGCGGCCATGCTCGACTTCTACCTCGGCTTCTACGAGGAGGCCTACGAGCACGGTGGCGCCCCCATCCACGACGCGCTCACCGTCGCCTACGTCCTCGAGCCGAAGATCCTCACAACCGTCCCGCGACGTGTGGACATCGAGCTCACGGGGATCTGCCGCGGCCGGACGGTCGTCGACATGCGCCGCAGGACGACTCTGCCGGAGCCGAATGCCCATGTCGCGGTGGACGTGGACGCTCGCCGCTTTCCGAAAGCTCTTCTGCGAGCGCGTGGGCACCCTCGACCGTCCAACTTCCTGAGGCTCGCCGCGTCTGAGCCGGTGGGAGACTCCATCTCCGACCCAGTGCGTTGACCCCATCCCTGGGATGAGCTATAAGCGGGCGGTCCGGGAGAACTGCGCCGGCGGCCGAACGGAAGGAGAGGGCACATATGGACGAGACGCAGCGACGCGTCGACGAGATCCGCAAAGAGAGCACCGAGCTCGAGAACCACATCATCGACCAATTCATCGAGGGGAAGATGACGCGACGCGATCTGATGCGGCGCGGAACCGTGGTGGGGATGTCGATCCCGCTCCTTTCCTTCATCGCAGCCGCCTGCGGCGGCGGCAACGACTCGGCCTCGACGGGAACCGGCGGCGGTACTGCGACGGGCGAGGTGACAGCGGGCGGAAACGTCCGAGTCGCGCTCATCCAGCCGACCACGGCCCCCAACCCGCTGCTCGTCCAGGACGAGGGAGGCGCCGGCCTGCTCGGGTCCACGGGCGAGTTCCTCTCCTTCTCCAACTCGGACCTCGAGCTCGAGCCGAAGTTGGCCGAGAAATGGGAGCCGAACGAAGACGGCTCCGAGTGGACCTTCACGATCCGCCAGGGCGTCATGTTCCACAGCGGCGCCACGCTGGTCGCGGACGACGTCGTCCAGACCTTCGAGAAGCTCATCAATCCCAAGGGCGGCTCGGCGAACGCGCAGTCCGCGCTCGGCGGTGTCCTCTCCCCAGGGAACATTGAAGCGCCCGACGACGCCACCGTCGTCTTCCACCTCGACGCACCGAACGGGAACTTCCCCACGCTCGTCAGCTCCGCGAACTACAACGCGATCATCATCCCGGCCGACCTTGACCCGGCGGACTGGGGCAAGACGTTCGAGGGAACCGGCCCGTTCAAGCTCGAGAGCTTCACCCCCAAGCAGGGCGCCAAATTCGTCCGCAACGACGCCTACTGGGGCGACAAGGCCAACCCGGACAGCATGGAGCTGAAGTTCTACGACGACGAAGCTCCAATGGTGCTCGGCATCCAGGGCGACGAGGTCGACTTCGTCGAGCACTTCTCGGTCTCTGGCGGGAAGGCGCTCCTCAGCGACCCGAACGTCCAGGTGATCGCCATTCGAACGGCGACGCACCGCCAGGTGCATATGCGTACGGACAAGGATCCGTTCACGGACAAGCGCGTCCGCCAGGCGATCGCCCTCTCGATCGACCGGGCCGCCCTCGTGGACGGGCTCTGGGAAGGCAAGGCCGACCTCGGGAACGACAGCCCGTTTGCACCGGTCTACCCCGCCACGGACACGAGCGTCGCGCAGCGGGAGCAGGACATCGAGCAGGCGAAGCAACTCCTGGCCGACGCCGGCGCGAGCAACCTCACGGTCGAGCTCGACACGTGGAACGGCTTCGAGATCCCCGATCTCGCGCAGCTGATCAAGCAGAACGCAGCGGAGATCGGCGTCACGCTCAACCTGAAGATCACGGACGCCGCGACGTACTACGGCGACGGCGTCTTCGGCAAGTCCCGCTGGCTCGATTCGGTGATGGGCATCACCGACTACGGCCACCGGCCGGTCCCGAACGTCTACCTGACCGCGTCGCTCTCGGGCGATCCCAAGATCGGCGTGTGGAACTCGGCGCACTTCAAGAACGACCAGTACGACTCGCTCGTGAAGCAGTACGTGGCCGCGCTCGACCTGGATAGCCAGAAGGGTGTCGCCAAGCAGATCCAGGAGCTGCTGCTCGACGAGACGCCGATCATCTTCCCGTACTTCTACAACTTCCTCTCGGCCGCCAAGCCGAACCTGAAGAACGCCGTCTCGGCGGCGACCGGCCAGTTCGACCTGTCCAAGGCCGGCTTCACCAGCTGATCAAGCACGGTAAGCCGCCGGGGCTCCGGTCCCGGCGGCTTACGCTGTAGGGAGAGCGATGGGGCGATTTCTTCTCAAGCGGTTCGGCCTCGCCCTCATCACGTTGCTCCTCCTCAGCGTGTTCGTCTTCATCGGCGCGCAGGTCCTGCCGGGGAATGTCGCCCGCCGGATCCTGGGGCCGTTCGCCGACCAGAGCGCGGTCGAGAACCTCAACCACCAGCTGGGAACCGACCGCCCCCTGCTGACCCAGTACTGGGACTGGATCACGAGCTTCTTCCAGGGCGACCTCGGGGACTCGCTCGCCTACCACGTCCCCGTCAGCACGCTCGTCGGCGACGCCCTCGTCAATTCGCTCAAGCTGGCGGCGCTCGCGTTCCTCCTCGTCGTGCCGATCGCCATTCTCGGCGGAGTCATCGCGGCGCTCAAGCGCGATCGCGCCGTCGACCGGGTGATCACGCTCGGCGGGCTCTCGCTCAGCGTCATCCCCGAGTTCGTGACCGGGATCATGCTGATCCTCGTCTTCGCGCTCTGGCTCGACGTCCTCCCAGTGAGCGCCAACGCGCCGGACAACGCGGACCCGCTCACACAGATCAAGTACCTCCTCCTCCCCGCCTTCACGCTTGTATTGGTCCTCTTCGGCTACATCGCGCGGATCACGCGCGCCGGAACGATCGAGTCGCTGGACTCGGACTACACGCGGACGGCGATCCTCAAGGGCCTGCCGCGCCGGACGGTGGTCAGGCGCCACGTCCTTCGGAACTCGCTCCTTCCTACGATCGCCGTGGTGGCGACGCAGACCGGCTATCTCATCGGAGGCCTCGTCGTCATCGAGACGCTCTTCAACTACCCGGGCATGGGCCGGCTCATCTTCACCGCCGCGACGCAGAAGGACTTCCCCCTCCTCGAGGCGGCTGTCCTGATCGTCGGAATCGTCTTCCTCATCGCCAACCTCGCCGCAGATCTCGCCTACTCGCTCCTCAACCCACGCATCCGTTACGCCGCCGCCGAATGACGATCGTCGACGACCCAGCCGCCCCCATCGCCATCCCGGTAGCGCCGGATCAGGCGACGGTTGCCCGCCGGGAGCGGCTCCGCCTGCTGCTCCGGTCACCGACGTTCGTGCTCGGCTTCGTCCTCGTCGGCATCTGGATCCTGTGCGCGCTCTTCGGCACGCTGCTCGCGCCGCAGAACCCCCAGTTCCCGGACGTGCTCAACAAGCTCGCGCCGCCGTCGGCGGACCACCTCTTCGGCTCCGACCGTCTGGGGCGCGACGTCCTCAGTCGCGTCATCGTGGGGGCCCGCTCGGTGCTCGTCATCGCTCCCCTCGCGACCCTCCTCGGCACGGTCGTCGGCACGACGATCGGCCTCATCTGCGGCTACTACCGCGGGCTCGTGGACGAGGTGACGATGCGGCTCGTCGACGCGGTGCTCGCGATTCCCGTGATCATCACCGCGCTCCTCGCGGTCGTCGCGCTCGGCCCCTCCCGCCGGACCCTCGTGCTCGTGATCGGGTTCCTCTTCGCGCCGATCATCGCCAAGACCGTGCGCGCTGCCGTCCTCGGCGAGGCCCAGCTCGAGTACGTGCAGGCGGCGCGCCTGCGCAACGAGCGTTCGCCCTACGTCATGTTCGCGGAAATCCTCCCGAACGTCATGGGACCGGTCGTGGTCGAGTTCACGGTTCGCTTGGGCTACGCGATCTTCGCGGTCGCGACGCTCTCCTTCCTCGGCTTCGGCGCCGATCCGTCGATTCCCGACTGGGGTCACGACATCTCCGAGAACTACGTCTTCATCAACGGCGGAGCGTGGTGGCCCGTGCTCTTCCCGGCCCTCGCCATCGCCACTCTCATCGTCGGAATCAACCTGATCGCCGACGCGATCGCGCAGACCTTCGAGCGATGAACGACCCTGCGATCGAGCTCGAGGATCTCGAAGTCGTCTACCGCGTTCGTGGAGCCGACCGGCGGGTTCTTCGAGGCATCACGCTCACCATCGGTCGGGGAGAGTCGTACGGCCTGGTGGGCGAGTCGGGTTGCGGGAAAACGACCGCCGCGTTCTCGCTCATGCGCTCGCTGCCCCGGAACGGACGGGTGATCGGAGGCTCGATCCGCGTCAACGGCGAGGACATGCTCGACATGAGCGAGTCGCAGGTGCGAAAGCTGCGTTCCACGACGCTTTCGATGGTCTACCAGAACCCCGCGTCGGCCCTGAACCCGTCCATCCGCGTCGGCGACCAGGTGACCGAGGTCTTCGAGCTCATGGGCCAGAGCGGCGGCGCAGCGCAGGAACACGCCCACCGCATCCTGGAGAAGGTGCAGATCTCGGATCCCACCCGGGTCATGCGCCGCTATCCCCACCAGCTCTCCGGCGGGATGCAGCAGCGCGTCGTCATCGCGATGGCGCTCGCGAAGGACCCGACGCTCCTCATCCTCGACGAGCCGACCACGGGCCTCGACGCGACGGTCGAGGCGGAGGTGCTCGAGCTGATCGCCGCCCTCCGTCAGGAGTTCGGGACGAGCGTCCTCTTCATCAGCCACAACCTCGCCGTCATCGCGAAGATGTGCGAGCGGGTCGGTGTCCTCTACGCGGGGCGTCTGGTCGAGGAGGGTGCTGCCACCGAGGTCTTCAAGGATCCGCGCCATCCATACACGGTCGGCCTGCTGCGCTGTATCCCGCGCGGAGGCGTGCGCAAGGACGAGACCCCGCTCGACACGATTCCGGGCTTCCTGCCCCCGCTCGGCGCCGACCTCCACGGCTGCGTGTTCGCGCCACGCTGCGGTCTCGTGCGCGAGATCTGCCGGCAGGAGGAGCCGCCGTTATACCCGCTCGGAGATGGCCGCACGAGCCGCTGCCATTTCCACCAGGACGCGCACCTCGTCCCGCGGACGTCGCCCGCCCAGCTCGTCGCGCCGCGGCAGGGAAACGGTACGCCGATCCTCACCGTCGAGGACGCGAACAAGACGTACAAGCAGGAGGGACAGGAAGTCCAGGCGCTCCGAGACATCTCGTTCGCGATCAGGCCAGGCGAGGTGCTCGGCCTCGTCGGTGAGTCCGGGAGCGGGAAGACGACACTCGCCCGAATGCTGCTCGGGCTGACGGCGCCGGACCCGGGCTCCCGGCTCGACCTCGAGGGCAAGCCGCTCGCGCCCCACGTCCAAAAACGCACTGGCGACCAGATCAAAGCGCTGCAGGTGATCTTCCAGAACCCGGACTCGGCGCTCAACCGCCGCTTCACGGTGCGCCGGATCATCGGGCGGGCTCTGAGCAAGCTGCGCGGCCTCCACGGAAGCGAGCGCGACGCGCGCACGCGGGAGCTCGCGAGCTCAGTGCGCTTCGACGAGTCGCTGCTCGCCGTGCGCCCGACCCAGCTCTCCGGCGGTCTCAAGCAACGAGTGGCGATCGCGCGCGCTTTCGCCGGCGATCCCCGCATCGTCCTCTGCGACGAGCCGACCTCCGCGCTCGACGTCTCCGTCCAGGCCGCCATCCTCAACCTGCTCGCGGAGCTCCAGTCCCGCGAGGGCGTCACCTACCTCTTCATCTCCCACGACCTCGGTGTGGTGCGCTACATCTCCGACCGCATCGCCGTCCTCTACCTCGGCCGGCTGATGGAGCTCGGCGACGCTGAGACCGTCTTCAAACCGCCGCACCACCCCTACACCGAGGCGCTCCTCTCTGCCGTGCCGACGATCGAGGGCGCGGAGCGGCCTCGCATCCGCCTGGAAGGCGAGATCCCGAGCGCCGCCGAGCCCCCGTCCGGCTGCGTCTTCCACACGCGCTGCCCGCGGAAGATCGGGGCGATCTGCGAGCAGGAGGAGCCGCCGCTCAGGGAAGTCGAGTCGGGCCACTTCATGCGGTGTCACATCCCGATCGACGAGCTCCGCGTCCTGCAGGCGACCCCCCCAGGGCAGCGAGTTCACGCGAAGACGACGAGCTGACGCAGGCTGTCGCCGGCCCGCAGCCGCTCGAACGCGTCCGGGAGCTCTGCGAGCGGGATTCGCCGGTCGACGAGCTCGTCCAGCCGAAGCTCCCCGATCGCGTAGAGGTCGACCAGCCGAGGGACGTCCTCACGAACGTTCGCCGAGCCGAGGAAGGAGCCCTTCAGGGTCTTCTCGGCGAAGAACTCCCACGGGTCGATGGCGAGCGTGCTCCCCTTGGGCATGATCCCGACCGCGACGACAGTCCCTCGGGGCCCCGCCGCGCGCCATGCCTGCTGGATCGTCGCCTCCGTGCCGATCGCCTCGAAAGCGTAGTCGGGGCCGCCCGCGGAGAGATCCTTCACCGCCGCCACGACGTCGACCCCGGGCGCGGCCTCCACGACGTCGGTCGCTCCGAGCGTGCGGGCGAGCTCGAGCTTCTCCGGCCTGACATCCACGGCCACGATCTGGGCGGCGCGCGCCAGATCGCGCGCCCTGGACGATGTTGAGTCCCACGCCACCGCAGCCCCAGACGGCCACTGTCGACCCCTCGGGGACGCCGGCCGTGTTGAGGACGGCTCCGCAACCGGTCAGCACGGCGCACCCCACAAGCGCGACCGTCTCGAGGGGAACGTCGTCGCGAATCTTCACGGCCACCGAGGCCGGGACGACCGCGTGGCCGGCGAACGACGAGACCGAGTTGAAGTGGTGCAGCGTCGTCCCGTTGAGGCTGAGCCGGGAGGTTCCGTCCGCCAGCGTCCCGGTGGCGGCCATGCGCGCGCCCACCTCGCAGAAGTTCGGCCTCCCACGCAGGCACTCCGCGCAGTGGCCGCAGGCGGGGACGAGCGCGAGCACGACGTGGTCGCCCGGAGCCAGCGACTCCACGCCCGGCCCGACCTCGGAGACGACTCCCGACGCCTCGTGCCCGAGCACGAGGGGAAGCGGCTCCGCCATGTCTCCGTCGACGACGTGCAGATCGCTCGCGCAGACGCCGCAAGCGGCGATATCGATCAGAACC
Source organism: uncultured Actinomycetes bacterium (assembly GCA_963739065.1). GTDB lineage: Bacteria > Actinomycetota > Thermoleophilia > Gaiellales > Gaiellaceae > JAIBJP01. Next base: position 589,025 of record CAVTYV010000004.1, on the reverse strand, counting down.
TCGCCCTCGCGCGGAGCCGCCAGCTCCACCTCGAGAATCTCCACGGGCTCGCCCGGGCGCCACAGGACCGCGGCCTCCGTCTTCATGGCGCGAGCGTAGCTGTCGGCACGGCTTACAATCGCCCCATGCGCGCCGCCGTCCTCCGCGAGGCCGACCAGCCCATGTCAGTCGAAGAGGTCGAGCTCGCCGCGCCGGGGCCAGGGGAGGTCGAGGTCAAGCTTTCCGCCGCCGGCGTCTGCCACAGCGACTGGAACGTGGTCACGGGCGCGACGTCGAACCCCCTGCCTGCGGTGCTCGGTCACGAGGGCGCGGGCATCGTCACCGCGGTCGGTGACGGAGTCGACTCGGTCGCCGAGGGTGACCATGTCGTCCTTTCCTGGCTCCCCGCCTGCGGCCGCTGCTTCTACTGCACGCAGGGGCGCCACGTCCTCTGTGACGTGGCCATGGAGGACATGTTCCGCGGCACGCTGCCCGGCGGCGCCCTGAGACTGTCGCAAAACGGTGGGCCGCTCTACCACTACTCGTATCTCTCGGCCTTCGCGGAGCGCTGCGTCGTCCCTGAGGGCTGCTGCGTCAAGTTACGCGAGGACGCTCCCTTCGAGGTCGCCGCTCTCGTCGGCTGCGCGGTGATGACGGGTTACGGAGCGGCAGTGAAGCGCGCAGCCGTTCAGGAGGGAGACGTTGTTGCTGTCTTCGGCGCCGGCGGCGTCGGCCTCTCGGCGGTGATGGGCGCGAAGCTCGCCGGCGCCGGCGCGGTCGTCGCAATCGACCCGGTCGAGTTCAAGCGCGAGACCGCGCTCGAGCTCGGTGCAACACACGCGATCGATCCGACCTCGGACGACGTCGTCGACGCTCTACGCGAGCTCACGGACGGGCGCGGCGCCGACTCCGCGCTCGACACGGCCGGCGTCCCCGGAGTCGTCGCGCAGGCCTATGCGGCAGTCCGCCGTGGTGGAACTGTGGTCGCCGTCGGCCTGCCGGCCGAAGGCCTGACCGCCGACCTGCCCGCTTCGGACATCCCTCGCGAGGAGAAGGTCGTCACCGGCAGCTTCTACGGCTCCTGCGACCCTCAGGTGGACATGCCCGTCGTGCTCGACCTCTACATGGAGGGGCAACTGCCGCTCGACCGGCTCGTGACGCGGACGTATCCGCTCGAGGAGATCAACCAGGCCTTCGCGGCGATGAACTCAGGCGAGGTCGCGCGCGCAGTGATCACGCCGTGAGCGATGTCCTGATCGGCGAGGGCTTTGTCGGCGAAGGCCCCCACGCAGCGCACGTGAACACCGTCCTCGGCCCCCGCGACGGGCCGGTGGGCACCGCCTGGGCGACAGCCCTGGCTACGCCGAGGGCCGGCCACGCCTCCTTCGTGGTCGTCGCGCGGCCGAACATGCCGGTCAAGCCGCCGACGCTCTTCGTGAACAAGGCGGAGATCCGAGGCGACCAGCACGGCCGTCTCCACTGGGGCGCGGCGCAAGCGGCGATCGCGCGGGCCGTACTCGAGTCGGTCGCTGAAGGAACGGTTCCGCAGGGCGAGGTCGAGGAGCTTGCCCTCATCTCGGCCGTCTGGGTGGACTGGGCGGCCTCCGACGAGGAGGAGGTCTACGCGAACAACGTCGAAGCAGCGAGGGCCGCGCTCGCCTCCGCAGCGGAAGGGCGGCCGCGGCTCGAAGATCTCCTGGCGATCGCGAGCGAGCCGGCCAACCCCTTCTTTCGGCGCTAGTGCTCCCGGTCGCGGGTCAGGTGCCGGACGGCCGAGCGAAAATCAAGCAGGCCAAGGACGCAGGGAGGCCGCATACCGAATTTAGGTATGTGGCCGACCGAGGACGAAGGGATGCGCCGATTTGCAGCCGGCCGGCTGGTGCCGGACTCGTGGCGGGGGGCACTGGACAGTGAAGATCGAACGGATCCGCCTCGAGAGACGCGCGATCGACCTCGATCCGCCGTTTCTCGCGGCCTGGGACCCAAATCCGCGCCGCTCGTTCGAGGCGACGCTCGTCTTCGTCGAGACGGACGAGCGCATCACCGGCATCGCCTCGGGTGACACGATGGACGGCTTCGAGCGCCACGAGCACCATTTCGTCGGCCGGAGCGCCCTCGACATGGCTCACCACCAGTCGGTGCTCGAGCAGCTGTCCCTGAGGCCTGGTGGAGGGCTCTACTGGCCAGTGGAGGCCGCTCTGTGGGACCTGGCCGGAAAGGTCGAGAACAAGCCCGTCGTCGAGCTCCTCGGCGGCATGCCCGGCCGGATTCCCGCCTACGCGTCCACCGGGACTCAGCTGCCTCCGAAGGAGCGGGCCGAGTCGGCGCATGCCTTGCGGGACGAAGGGTTCGGGGCGCTCAAGATGCGCATCGACCGGACACGGGTCGACGACGGTCTCGCCGCGGTCACCGCCGTGCGGGAGGCCGTCGGGGACTCGATGGAGATCATGGTCGACCTCAACCAGGGTTGGCGCATGCCGGGCGACGACTCTCCGGCGCTCGAGCGCGAGACCGTCACTCAACTGGCCGAGCGCCTCGAGGAGCTCGACGTCCTCTGGCTGGAGGAACCTCTGCCGAAGGACGACGTCGAGGGCTACGCGGACCTCCGGCGCTCGTTCAGCTTCCGGATCGCCGGTGGAGAGATGGCCGAGACGCCGTCGGAGCTCGAGGCGTTCGAGCATGCCGACGCGCTCGACGTCTACCAGCCGGATGCCGTCTTGTCGGTAGGCGTCTCCCGCGCCCTCGAGCTCGGGCGGCGGGTGGTCGAGCGCGGACGCTGGTTCACACCGCACACGTGGACGAACGGGATCGGCCTGCTCGTGAACCTGCACGTGGTCATGGCCGCCGGCGGCGGGCCGTTCGTCGAGTTTCCGTACGACCCTCCCGATTGGACCCCGAAGCGCCGCGACTTCATGCTTGCGGAGCCGATGACCGTCGAGGAGGGCTACCTGACCGTCCCGGATAAGCCCGGCCTCGGCTTCGAGCTCGCAGATGCCTAGGGTCGACGTCCACCAGCACTTCTGGCCCGAGCCCGTGATCGCCGCGCTCTCCCGCCGGAAGGCCCCGCCTCGCCTCGACGGCCCGATGCTCGAGCTGCAGGAGGGATCGTTCGAGACCGACCTCACCGTCCATGACCTGGACGCGCGGCTCGCGCTGCTCGACCGTCACGAGCTCGACGCGGCGGTCGTCTGCTTCCCGCCGACGATCGGCTACGAGGAGGCTCCGGAGCTTGCGGAAGCGTACGACGAGAGCATCCTCGAGGTGGCCGCGGCCTCCGGCGGCCGTCTGCGGCCGCTGGCATGCGGCGAGGAGCGGGAGGGATTCGTCGGCACCTGTGTGTCGGCCGAGCGGGTCACGCGGGAGGCGCAGGCGGTGACCGGCTCCCTCCTCTTCGTCCACCCCGGCTACGCCCCTCCCCCACCTCCGGGCATGCCGGGCTGGTGGAATGCGGTCGTCCACTACACGGCCGTGATGGAGGCCGCGTATGCCGCCTGGATTGCCTCGGGCCGTTCGGACGTGCCTGTGATCTTCGCGATCATGGCCGGCGGAGCACCCTTCCAGCTCGAGCGCCTCGGCTCACGTGGCGACCGCGCCGACGTTCCGCCCAACGTCTACTTCGACACGGCCTCGTACGGCCGCCGAGTGGTCGACCTCACGATCGAGGGCTGCGGGCCCGAGCGTGTCGTCTTCGGCAGCGACGCGCCGGTGATGGATCCCCGGGCGACGATCGACGCCCTCGGAGATCATTTCGGCACGCTGGCGGAAAACTCCGCAGCGCTCTTCGCATGATTCCGACTCCACTCGAAGAGGTCGAGCTCGCTGGGCGCCGGCTCCTGCTCAAGCGAGAGGACTCGCACGAGCTGGGCGCCTTCAAGTGGCGAGGGGCGCTCCCGACACTCGAGGCCTACAAGCGGCGAGGCGCCGACACGATCATCACCGCCTCGACGGGAAACCACGGCGCGGCGACGGCATGGGCGGCCGAGCGGCTCGGCATGCGCGCGGTCGTTTTCGCCTCGGAGCACACGAGCCGCACGAAGCTCGGCCAAATCGAGCAGCTGGGCGCGGAGATTCGGCTCGCGGGCGCCGACTTCGACGAGGCGAAGGAGGAGGCGGAGCGCTTCGCGGCCGACGCTGGAGTCCTCTTCGTCGACGGAATGGAGCAAGAGCAGTACGAGGGCTACTCGGCGATCGCCGACGAGATCCTCGACCAGGCGCCCGAGACGCCTGTGGCGGTCGTCGTCCCGGTGGGAAACGGAGCGCTCCTGGCCGGGGTCGGGATGGGGATCTGCGGGAGAAACCCGGAGGTCGAGCGGGTGGGAGTCGTCGCCAAGGCCGCGCCGGTGATGGCGCTCTCCTGGGAGGCGGGCGAGGCCGTCGAGTCTGATGAGAGCGCGACGTTCGCGGACGGGCTCGCGGTGCGCGTCGCGATTCCCGAGGCGGTGGACGCCCTCGGCGAGTTCGCCAGCCGCATGCTGCAGGTCTCCGAGCGGGAGATTGCGGGTGCGGTGGGCGCATACGCCGACGCCGGGATCCGTGCCGAAGGAGCGGCGGCCGCCGCCCTCGCGGCAGTTGCGCAGCTCGACGACCTCGGCGATCCCCTCGTCCTGATCGTGACCGGGAGGAACATCGACGACGACCTCTTCACGCGGGCGCGGGAGCAGCCGGAATCGTTCCCGGACTGACCCGGTAAAGACCCTCGGCCGCCGTCACGAGCCCGGCCAGCTCGAGCTCGACCAGCGCTGCTGAGATTTCGCCGGTCGAACGACCGGTGGCCCGGACGAGGCCATCCACGTCGCAGGCAGCGTCGGTGACCTCAGCGAGGACGATCGCCGCCGTCTCGGAAACGGCTCCAGCCCGCCGTGGCGCCGGCTCGAGCCCGAGCGCCGCCAGGACGTCCGCCGCAGCGAGAAGCGGGACCGCGCCCTGGCGCAAGAGGTCGTTCGTGCCCGCCGAGAGCGCCGAAGTGATCTCCCCTGGAACCGCGAAGACCTCGCGTCCCAGCTCGAGAGCGAAGTCCGCGGTGATGAGCGCTCCGGAGCGCTCGCGTGCCTCGACGACGACCGTCGCGGCGCAGAGCCCGGCGATGATTCGATTTCTCGCCGGAAAGCGCCAGGGAGCCGGCTCGACGCCCGGCGGGTACTCCGAGACGACTGCCCCCTGCTCGCGGATCCGCAGCGCGAGCTCGGCGTGGCTGCGCGGGTAGTCGCGGTCGATTCCGCAGCCGAGGACAGCAACGGTCCGCCCTCTCGCCTCGAGCGTGCCGCGATGCGCCTCGCCATCGATGCCGCGGGCGAGCCCACTCACCACGACAAGCCCCGCGCCGGCGAGCTCGCGAGCGAGGCTCCGTGCCACCTGGCTGCCGTACGGCGAGCAGCTGCGCGCGCCGACGATTGCGACCGCGACCTCGCCGAGAATCTCCACGTCTCCCCTCACGTACAGCTCTGCGGGAGGGTCGTACAGCTGCGCGAGGAGCGGCGGGTAGCCCGAACGTCCGCGCCGAAGACGCGTCAGCTCCACGCCGAAAGCTCCGTCGGCGACCGGTAGGAGAGCGCCTCGGCGACGTGCTCAGACGTGACCTCGTCGGCACCGGCGAGTGCCGCGATCGTCGCCGCGACCCGCCCCACCTTCGCCCGGCCGCGCGCCGAGAGGGGAAGGGCGTCGACCGCCCGATCGAGTAACTCTTCGGCAGCGCGCACGGGTTTCGGAGGCTCGCGGGCAGCAGCCGCCTCGACCCTCGGCCGAACGGCAGCCGAGGGCTCGCCAGCAGCGCCGAGCTCTCTCGAGCGAGCTCGAGGCACGACCACGACGAGGTCGAACCGGTCGAGGAGCGCACGCGAGAGCTTCTCGCGATAGGCCGCCAGCCGCTGGGTCGAGCAAGAGCATTCGACGGCCGGATCGCCGCGGGCGCCGCATGGACAGAGGTTCATCGTTCCGACAAGCCGTATCCGCGCCGGGAAGACGCACTGCCCCTGGACGCGCGAGATGGCGACGAACCCGTCTTCGAGCGGCTGGCGGAGCGCCTCGAGGGCCGGCCGGTGGAACTCGCCGAGCTCGTCCAGGAGGAGGACGCCTCGGTGAGCGAGGCTCGCCTCGCCCGGGCGCGGCCCTGAGCCGCCACCCACGATCGCGGCCGTCGACGCCGTGTGGTGCGGCGCGCGAAAGGGCGGTCGGTCGAGCAGGGGCTGGCCCGCCGGGAGCAGGCCGGCAACTGAATGGATTCGCGTGACTTCGAGCGCTTCCTCGAGCGTGAGCTGAGGCAGGATTCCCGGCAGCCGCCGCGCGAGCATCGTCTTGCCCGTCCCAGGCGGGCCCGCGAGAAGGAGGTTGTGCCGTCCCGCAGCCGCCAGCTCGAGCGCTCGGCGCGCCCGCTCCTGCCCGCGGACATCGGCGAGATCCGGATGACGTCCGTTTGAGCGCGGCTGCACGGCCTCGACCGCCGGAGGCGCGAACGTGCCACGGAGATACGCGCCGGCCTCGGCCAGATGACGCACGGAGACAGGCTCGATCCCCGCGAGCGCGGCTTCGGTGGCGGACTCCAGCGGGCAGATCAGCCGCGTGACCCCCGCGCGTTTCGCCGCCTCCGCGGCGACGAGCGCGCCAGGGACAGGCCGCACGCGGCCGTCCAGAGCCAGCTCTCCCAGCGCCGCATGTTCCGCGAGTCGTTCGGGAGGCACCTGGCGGGACGCAGCCAGTACCGCGAGAGCGATCGGGAGGTCGAATCCCGACCCCTCCTTGCGCAGGCCGGCCGGCGCGAGATTCACCGTTATCCGTCGCAGCGGCCACTCCAGCTCGGCACTCGCGATGCCGCTGCGAACGCGCTCCTTCGCCTCCTGGCAAGCCTTGTCGGGCAGACCGACGATGGAGAAGCAGGGGACGCCTCGCTGCAGGTGGGCTTCCACCTCGACAGAGCGGGCCTCCAGACCGACCAGGGCATGCGTGAGGGCGCGCGCGAGCACAAGACGAACGTAGACCGCGCGGACGCGCGGGAGACTCACGTTTCGTCACAATGCACCGCAGGGATGGACACGTTTCTCGCCATCGCGAGCAAGCGGGACCAGCGCGAGTACGCCGACCGCGACATCCCCGAGGACGTCGCCCGCCGCATCCTCGACGCGGGGCGAATTGCCGGAAGCGCGATGAACAAGCAGCCCTGGCGGTTCCTCGTCCTCGAGACCCCCGAGCTCCGCGAGCAGGTGGCGGAGACCGTCTACTCGCCGGCCAACGTCCGAGGCACGAAGCTCGCGGTCGCGCTCGTCACCCGGGGCGGGGCCACCTTCGACGCCGGGCGCGCGGCGCAGAACATGATGCTCGCCGCCTGGAACGACGGCGTGACCTCGTGCCCGAACGGGATGCCCGACCGAGAGGTGACCGGGCAGCTGCTCGGGCTCGGCGAGGGCCAGCAGGTGATCACGATCATCTCGTTCGGCTACCCGGCGAAGCCGCGCGACCCGAACGAGCGCAGCGCCGAGGAGTGGATCGCCCGGGCAAAGCGAAAGCCGCTCGACGAGATCCTCGAGCGGCGCTAGTCGCGCCCTAGCCCAGCGGGACGCGCTCGATCCGCCGCCCGCGGACGGCGGCGACCTCGAAGGCGATCTCCAGCCGGGTGAGCGCGGTGTTCCGGGCCAGGAAGGCCTCGGCGGCCCGCCGGAGGCGGCGTTCCTTCTCCGGTCCGACCGCCTCCCACGGATCGCCGTAGCCCTGCCCGCTCCTCATCTTCACCTCGCAGAACACCAGCCTCTGCCCGCGCCGAACGACGACATCCAGCTCGTTGCCGCCCGCGCGGACGTTCGAATCGAGGACTCGGTAGCCGCGCAGCCGATAGTGGAGACGGACGCGCCGCTCGGCTCTAGCTCCCGAGACCTGCCGTGTGCTCGGCATACGAGCGGGCCTCGAAAGAGAGCCGGTGGATCTCGCTCGGGCCGCGCTCGCGCACCACGGCGGAGTGGCGCGGCGTGATGTAGCCGACGTGCGAGGCGAAGCCGTAGTGAGGGTAGAGCGCGTCCATCCGGTGCATCGTCCGGTCGCGAACGACCTTGGCGATGATGGACGCCGCGGCGATCGCGGCGCTGCGCTCGTCGCCGTCGACCACGGCCGTGTGCTCGGGCGCCAGCTTGCCGAGCCGGAAGCCGTCGACCAGGCAGGCCTCTGCCGGCGGACAGAGGTCGGCGAGCGTCTCTCGCAGGCCACGGAGGTTCGAGCGATGGAGTCCGTCGCGGTCGATCACCGCGGGCGGGATGATGCGCACTGCGATCTTCTCGGCGCACCCCGAAACCGCGCGAAAGAGGTTCTCCCGCTCGCCGCTCGTCAGCTGCTTCGAGTCGTTCAGGAGGGCGAGCGGGCGCACGCGGTGGTCGCGCAGGCAGTCGTAGTCGAAGAGGACGGCGGCGGTGACCAGTGGCCCGGCCAGGCTGCCGCGGCCGGCCTCGTCGGCTCCCGCCACGAAACGCACGCCGAGCTTGCGGTCGAAGTTGAGGAGCTTTCGGCCCGTCCGGCGCACGGGCCCGAGAATAGCGGCTAGCTCCGCTGCTTCTCGCGGACGCGCGCCTTCTTTCCCACCTTCGAGCGAAGGTAGTAGAGCTTGGCGCGGTTCACGTCGCCGATCGACTGCACCTCGATCTTCTCGATCTTTGGTGAGTGGAGCGGGAACGTCCGCTCGACGCCGACTCCGAAGGAGTTCTTGCGAACGGTGAAGGTCTCGCGGACGCCGGCACCCTGGCGCTTGATGACGATTCCCTCGAACACCTGGACGCGGCGCCGCTGACCCTCGATCACCTGGAAGTGCACGCGGACTGTGTCGCCGGCCTTGAACTCAGGACGGTCGTCGCGCAGCTGCTTGCGCTCGAGGATGTCGATCGGCGTGCTCATAGAAAGAGGCCCCGCGGGCCGACCGACAATGCTAGCAAGCGCCCCGCGCTGCTAGCGACTGGGCAGCCGTGCGAACCTCGTCGATGAGTAGGGCGAGGTGCTCCGAGCCCGTCTGCGGGTGGAGGATGCAGGCGCGAAGCGTCTCGCGGCCCTCGTAGATCGTTCCGGTGACGAACGCACGGCCACCGGCCTGAACCGCCTCCGGCAGCGCGTGGTTCAGAGCATCGAGCCGCTCAGGCGGACAACCCTCGGGACGCGCGCGGAAAGCCACGATCGACGTCTCCGGAATCGCCGCCAGCTCCAGCTCGGCCTCGCTCTCGACCAGCGCCCCCAGCTCGCGCGCGAGGTCGTTGGCGCGGGCGACCTGCGCGACGATCCCCGCCCGGCCACGCGCCGTGATGGTCGCCCAGGCCTTGAGCGCGCGGAAAGGCCTGGTCTGCTCGAGGCCGTATTCGGCGAACGTCCCCACCTCGTCGTCGGCACCCTGGCGCAGGTATGGCGGGATGAGGCTGAAAACGTCGCGGAGGTCATCGGGACGGCGCACGAGCGCGCACCCGCAATCGACCGGCACCCCGAGCCACTTGTGCGGGTCGAGCACGAGCGAGTCCGCCCGCTCCATGCCGGCGAAGCGCGCCGCAATCACCGGATCGAGGACGCCGAACGCGCCGTAGGCACCGTCGACGTGGAACCAGAGCCCCTTCTCGGCGGCGACGTCGGCGAGCGCCTCGAGCGGATCGATCGCGCCAGTGTTGACGGTGCCGGCGGAGCCGACGAGCAGGGCCGGCACGGCGCCGCTCGCGCGATCGTCTGCGATCGAGGCCCGGAGCGCGGCCACGTCCAGTCGCCCCTGCTCGAGCTGCACCTCGCGGATGGCCTCGGTGCCCAGTCCCAGGAGCTGGAGCGCACGAGGCACACAGCTGTGCGCCTCGCTCGGAACGTAGGCGATGAGCCTCGGTGCGCCGGCGAGGCCTTCCCGGCGGAGGTCGTAGCCGACATTCGCCAGCGCACGGCCGCGCGCTCCTGCGAGGCAAACGATCGTGGCGGCGGAGGCGCCGCTCGTCAGGAGGCCCGCCCCGGGTGTGTGCGGGTACCCGACCAGCTCGGCCAGCCAGCGCACGACCGCTCGCTCGAGGTGAATGTCGGCGTGGTCGCCCGAGACGACGCTCGGGTTCATAGCCGCCGCAGCCAGCGAGGCGGCAATTCCGGCCGGGGCCGGCGGCGGGTTCACCCAGCCGAAGAAGGCCGGGTGGCCGTTGCCCATCGGATAGGGCAGGACATCGCGAAGGGCGGTCTCGCCGATTTGGTCGAGAGGGGTTCCCTCCTCAGGCAGCGGCAGTTCGAGCAGCTTCTCGCGCAAGTCGTCGGGAAGCGGCTGCCAGACAGGCTGTGACGGGAGCGCGGCCAGGTAGTCGGCGACGCCGTCGACCAGCGCATGCCCAGCGCTTCGAAAAGCTTCCAGCTCGGCGTCGCGCCCGGCGGCGGGGTCTCCCTCGCTCATGGGCGCAAGCATAAGTCGCTAGCGGAACCCAATCCGTTGGGGAGGCCAGTACACGGCGAAGACGGGCCCGATGAGGTTTGCGCGGGGAACCGCGCCCCAGCTCCGGCTGTCGCAGGACGAGGCGCGGTTGTCGCCCATCATGAAATACGAGCCCGCCGGGACCTGCCACTTGCCGCTGTTGGTGTCGCGCTCGCCGGCTGGAATGTAGGGCTCGTCGAGCTTTTGGCCGTCGACGAAGATCCTTCCGCGCCGCTCCTCGACCGTGTCGCCGGGGAGCCCGATGATGCGCTTGACGAACGTCTGGCCGCCCGCGCCGTCCTCACACTGTTCCGCGGCCGGAGGGGTCTTGAAGACGACGATCTCTTGGCGATGCGGGTCGCGGAAGTGGTAGATGAAGCGGTTGGCGAGCACCCGGTCGGAGAAGCGGGCCTCGCACTCCGAGGCCGGCTGGGCGCAATGGAGGGTCGGCTCCATGGACGACGACGGAATCCGGTAGGGGTTCACCACCCACGCCTTGATGGCGAGGACCGCGCCGACGGCGACGACGATCGTCACCACCCAGTCGATCACGGTCGGCCACGGGGACGGCAATCCCTCGGTGACGCGGTCGATGGGCCCTCTCAGGAGAGAGTCCTCTCGCGGCTCCGCTCGAGGCGCCAGGAATCGATGCGTGCGTGGTCGCCGGACAGGAGCACATCCGGGACGTGCCAGCCTCGAAACTCCGCCGGCCGGGTGTACTGCGGGAACTCGACGCCGCCCTCGAGTGCCGGCGCGAAGGTCTCGTAGGTCGAGCTCTCCTCGCGGAGCGCGCCGGGCAGGCGCCGGGCAACCGCCTCGAGGACGATCATCGCCGGCAGTTCGCCGCCCGAGAGGACATAGGGCCCGATCGAGACCGCGTCGGTGGCGAGGTGCTCCAATACGCGCTCGTCGAAGCCTTCGAAGCGCGCCGAGAGGAGCGTGACGGCGTCCTCCTCGGCAAGCTCTTCGACGAGCTCCTGGTCGAGCTGCCGCCCCTGCGGAGTCAGCGCGATGACCCGGCGGTCGCCGACATCGCCGTAGACCGCCTCGAGCGCGGCGTCGACGACGTCGACGCGCAGCACCATTCCGGCCCCGCCACCGTAGGGCTCGTCGTCGACCTGCCCGCCCGTGAGCGGCGTGAAGTCGCGATAGTTCCAGAGGCGCAGGTCGAGCTCCGAGCCGAGGACCGCCGCAAGCGGACGCTGCTCGGTCAGCCAAGAGAACGCATGCGGAAGCAATGTGAAGACGTCGATCTGCATCAGTCGCAAAGTTAGTCGTGCTCGGCGAACCCCTGCGCCACCAGGATGCGCCCCTGCTGGAGATCGACCGAAAGCACGCAGTCCTCAACCAGCGGCAGCGCGATCCCCGTATCGAGCTCGAGCACGTCGTTCGCCACTCCTGGGGTGACGTCCTGCACACGGCCGAGGCCGCGCCCTCCCTCTTCGTCCACGGTCAGGCCGACGAGCTGAAAGACGTAGTACTCGTCCTCCCCGGGCGCCGGGAGCTCGCTACGCGCGACCGAGAGCACGGCGCCGCGCGATGCCTCGCGGTCGAGGCGGACGACCAGGCGCTTGCCGGCGCGTTTCGACTCGGCCACTTTCGCCGACTCGCCGTCGAGGTAGACCTGAGCGCCTGGAGCGAAGCGCTCGGGGTCGTCGCTCGCCTCTTCCACCACGAAGGAGCCGTCGAGCCCGTGCGATCGGCCCACCCGGCCGACCTGAATCAACGGCGTCTCGGCCGGTGGCGTGTCCGGAGCACTCACGCGCGAAAAGCGAGCCAGGGAAGGACGCAGGGAGCCCCTGTATTGAACGGAAATACAGGGGCGACCGAGGACGAACGCTGGCGATGCTTTGCAGCCGTGCAGGGCCCGGATGACGTCGCCGGTCGGGACGCGCTATCCAACGATTTCCAACATGGCGCGCTCGTTCGAGCGCGCGCCGCTCGCCCGGACGATCGTCCGCAGCGCGCGAGCGATGCGACCCTGGCGCCCGATCACCTTGCCGACGTCGTCCGGCGCGACCCGCAGCTCGAGGACGACGGCGCCGTCCCGCTCGATACGCTCGACGCGCACGTCGTCAGGGTTGTCGACCAGGCCTTTCGCGAGGTACTCGACGAGCTCCTGCACCTACAGTCCTTTCGCTTTGAGGAGCTTCTGGACCGACTCCGAAGGCTGGGCGCCCTTGGAGATCCAGTCCTTTACCTTCGCTTCGTCGAAGTCGATGGTGGACGGATCCGTCTGGGGGTTGTAGCGCCCCACGATCTCGATGAACTTGCCGTCGCGCGGAGAGCGCGAGTCGGCGACGACGATCCGGTAGACGGGGTTCTTCTTCGACCCGACGCGGGCCAATCTGATTCTCGCTGCCATGTGCTCCTTCCTAGCGCCGCTGCTGAGCGACGATCGACTGGATGTTCGGCATCTTGCCCTTGCCGAACTGCTTCATCATCTTCTCCATCTGCTTGCGTGCGTTGAGCAGCTGGTTGACCTGCTGGACGGAGGTGCCGCTGCCCGCCGCGATCCGCGCCCGCCGCGAGCCCTTGATGATCTCCGGGTGCGAGCGCTCCTCGGCCGTCATCGAGAGGACGATCGCCTCGACGCGGCCGAGCTCTCGGTCGTCAACGTTGACGCCCTGGAGCTGCTTGCCGAGCCCGGGGATCATCGAGATGACGTTCTTCATCGGCCCCATGCGGCGCATCATCTTGTAGGCCTGCAAGAAGTCGTCGAACGTAAAGTGGCCCTGCCGCAGCCGCTTCTCCATCTCTTCCTGCTCGTCCTTCTCGGCCGCGGCCTCCGCTCGCTCGATCAGCGTGAGCACGTCACCCATGCCGAGGATCCGCGAAGCCATCCGATCCGGGTGGAAGTACTCGAGCTGGTCGAGCTTCTCTCCCGTCGAGGCCAGCTTGATCGGCTTGCCCGTGACGGCCTTGACGGAGAGGGCAGCGCCGCCGCGGGCGTCGCCGTCGAGCTTCGTGAGGACGATCCCGTCGAAGTCGATGGTCTTCGAGAAGGCATCGGCGACGTTGACCGCGTCCTGCCCGGTCATGGAGTCGAGGACGAGCAGCACGTTGTGCGGCTTGGAGGCGCCGCGCACGCGCTTGAGCTGCTCCATCATCTCCTCGTCGACGTGGAGGCGGCCGGCTGTGTCGAGGATGACGACGTCCCGTCCCTGAGCCTTGGCCTGCTCGATGCCCTCCTTCACCACTTCGACCGGGTCCTTCGCAGCCTTGTCCACGTGGATGGGGATCTGGATCTGCTTCGCGAGCTGCTCGAGCTGGTCGATCGCAGCCGGGCGCTGCAGGTCGGCCGCGACGAGCGCCGGAGCCTTGCCCTCCTTGCGCAAGAGCAGCGCGAGCTTCGCGGCCGTGGTCGTCTTCCCCGAGCCCTGGAGGCCGGCGAGCAGGATCACGGTCGGCGGCCGCCCGGCGAACGCGAGCTTCGAACCGCCCTGGCCCATGATCGCGGTCAGCTCTTCGTGGACGATCCGCACGACCTCCTGGCCGGGCGTGAGGCTCTTCGTCACCTCGGCGCCGGCGGCGCGCTCGCGCACCCGCGCGACGAAGTCCTTGACCACCTGAAAGTTGACGTCCGCCTCGAGCAGGGCGAGGCGAATCTCCCGCATGGCCTTCGAAAGATTCTCCTCGGACAGCCTCCCGTGACCCCGGAGGTCGCCGAGACTGGCTTGCAGCTTGTCGGAAAGCGTGTCAAACATAGGCCGGCCGGAAAGTGTAGCTACGCCCTATTCAAGCCATTCGAGGAGGTCAGGCATGGCAGAGATCGCCAAGATCATTCGCGTCATCGGTCAGTCGCCGACGAGCTTCGCCGAAGCGACGAAGGTCGCGGTTCAGGAGGCGGGCAGGACGGTGCGCGACATCCACGGCGCCCACGTCATCGAGATGAGCGCCGTCGTGGAGAACGACGAGATCACGATGTTCCGCACGACCGTGGACATCGCGTTCGGCGTCGAGCGCTAACCGTCCGGAACAGCCGTTGGCAGCTCGCTGTGGACGACCTCGAAGGTCTCCACGTGGGCTTTGATGCGTGTCATCGCCTCCCAGGCATCCAGGTGCTGCTGCACGGCCTCTCCGCTCGCCCGGGCCGTCTCCTCGTCCCGCCAGAGCGTGACGCTCATCGTGCACATGCGCTCCGTGTCGTGGAGCAGGTAGGCGCCCAAGAAGCCCGCTGTCTGCCGCGCGACCGGAAGGTAGTCGTTCTTGAACCACTCGCGGCCGATGTCCCAGTTCTCCTGTGTGACGGCTTCGTAGCGAACCGTCCGCGCCCACATGGGGAGACCCTACGGCCCGCCGGGCGCTCCGTCTACTACTAGGAGGGTTTGGCGGAACGTCGCTCGTCGCCGGGACGGGACGGTCGTTCGCAGGCAAGGACGCAGGGAGCCCTCGTATCGACGTTAGATACGGGGGCGACCGAGGACGAAGCCTGTGGGCGAGCGGCGCGCCTCCGGCGGCACAGCCGATGTTTCGTCAAAGCCTCCTACTAGCTAGGTCTCTAGTTCTCCTGCGAGGTCGGGCGAATCAGCAGCTCGTTGACGTCGACGTGCGGCGGCTGGCTGACCGCGAACAGCACGGCGCGCGCAATGTCGTCCGGCTCGAGCGCTCCTTGTGGCGGCTGCTCGAAGAAGGGCGTGTCGACCGAGCCGGGCTCCACGAGCGTGACCCGCACTCCGGTGCCGTTCAGCTCGAGCCGCGCAGCCTCGCCCATCGCCGTCACGGCCCACTTGGTCGCCGAGTAAAGGGACCCTGCGAGTGCGCGGCGCCCTGCCACGGAGCCGGTGAGCAGCAGGTGCCCGCGCGTCTCCTTGAGAGCGGGCAACGTGGCGCGAATCGTGAGCGCCACTCCGTAGACGTTCGTGAGCACCATGCTCTTCCAGTGCTCGGGCGTCTCCTCGAGAAAGCCCCGCTTGGCGCCGAAGCCCGCGTTCGCGAACGCGACGTCTAGCTGACCGAACCGGCTGATCGCCGCTTCGGCCATCGCTTCCTGGTCGGCCCACTCCGTCACGTCGCAGCGGACGGCGACCGCTCGCTCGGCGCCCCCCAACTCCTCCACGAGCTTCTCGAGCAGCTCGACTCTCCGCGCGGCGAGCACGAGCCGGTAGCCGGCCTGCGCAGCGCGCCGCGCCGTTGCCTCACCGATGCCGCTCGAGGCACCGGTGATGAGGAAGACCGGATCTGCCACGCCTGGAGGCTAACGGCGATCCAGCGCGTGCACGATGAGGCGAAGTCCGAACACCGCCTCGTCTACCTCCCGCCAGGGTGCGAAGGGTTCTCATTCCAGGGCCGCGACGGCGTCCAGATCGTCGGGCCGCCACCTCCGCAAGCGCAGCCTGGCGGTCTCGAGCTCCTGTCGCATCCCTATTCCGTCGACACGAGCGCACGCGCAAACTCGCCGGCGTCGAACGGTTGCAGATCGTCGAGCGTCTCCCCCACGCCGACGAGCTTCACCGGGAGGCCGAGCTCGTGCGCGATCGCCACTGCGATACCGCCCTTCGCGCTCCCGTCGAGCTTCGTCAAGGCAACTCCCGTGACGTCGACCGCCTCGTTGAAGAGGCGCGCCTGCTGGAGGCCGTTCTGGCCCGTCGTTGCGTCCACGACGAGGAGTGTCTCGTGGGGAGCGCCTTCGAGCTTCGACGCGATCACGCGCCGGATCTTTGCCAGCTCCTCCATGAGATTCGTCTGGGTGTGGAGGCGGCCGGCGGTGTCGACGATGACGACGTCCTTGCCGCGCGCCTCCGCCGCCTGGATGGCGTCGAACGCAACGGCTGCGGGGTCGGCGCCACGCTCTGCGCCCACGAAGTCCGCGTTCGCGCGCTTGGCCCAGATCTCGAGCTGCTCGTCGGCCGCCGCCCGAAAGGTGTCCGCCGCGGCAACGATCACGGAGCGTCCATGCTCGTTCAGCCGGTGTGCGAGCTTCCCGATCGTCGTGGTCTTGCCGGTTCCGTTGACGCCCACGACGAGCAGCACGCTCGGCTTCTCCGCTAGGGCAAGCCGGCCCTCGCCGTTGGCCGGGAACATGGCCGTGACCTCTGCCTCGAGCCCCTGGAGGAGCTCACCCTCGCTTCCCGGTTCCCGCTGCTCGAGCTTGCGAACGAGGTCGACCGTCGCCGGCACGCCAACGTCGGCCTGGATCAGCGCCTCCTCGACACGCTCCCACGACTCCTCGTCGGCGGGGTTGAAGAAGAGGTCCTGGGTCAGGGCGCGGCGGCTGCCCGCCAGCGATTCACGCAGGCGCCCGAGCCAACCCGTGCGATCCTCGGACTCCTCCTCGGAAGGTTGTTCTTCCTCGCCGAAGAGCTCGGCCCAGCTCCGGCTCACGCCGAAAGTGCTTCGGCGGGCTCGCTCGCGAGCCGCTTGGAGACGATCTCGGTGACCCCCTGGCCGCCCATCGTGACGCCGTAGAGGATATCCGCGGCCTCCATTGTCTTCTTCTGGTGCGTGACCACGATGAACTGGGCGCGGTCGGAGAAACGGCGCAAGAGGTCGACGAAGCGCCCGATGTTCGTGTCGTCGAGCGCGGCCTCGACCTCGTCGAGCAAGTAGAAGGGGCACGGGCGGGCGAGGAAGAGCGCGAAGAGGAACGAGATGGCGCCGAGCGCCTTCTCCCCGCCCGAAAGGAGTGACAGGCGCGTGACGCGCTTGCCGCCCGGCTGGAGCTCGATCTCGATGCCTGGCTCCTCGTCGTCCTCCTGACGGATCAAGCGTCCTCGTCCCCCCGGGAAGAGTGTCGAGGCGACCTCCGCGAAGTGGCGCTCCACGGCCGCGTAGGTTTCCTCGAAGCGTTTCTCCACCGTGTCGGCGAGCTCGTCGCGGAGCTTGGCCAGCTCGGCCAGCGAGCGCTCGAGGTCTTCCCGCTGCAGCACGAGCTCCTCGAGCCGCGCCTTCTCACGCGCATGCTCCTCGGCGGCCAGCGGATTGACCTGTCCGAGAGCTTCGCGCCGACGCTCCAGGCGGGCAATCTCGGCCCGCAGCTCCTCGACCTGCTCGTCGGTCAGCGGCTCGGCCACGCCACCCTCGGGGAGCCGCGCAACGATCTCTTCACGCTCGCGCTCGAGCCGGGCGGCCTCGATCCCGACGGCGGCAAGGCGCTCGGCGGACTCTCCGGCCGCGAGCCGGAGCTCGGCCTCCCGCGCGCCGAGCGCTCGTAGCTCCTCCCCCAACTCGCTCGAGCGGCTTCCGCCCGCATCGACTCGAGCCTGGAGGGGCGCCTGAAAGCGCGCCGCGGTCTCCCCGGCGCCCACGAGCGTCGCAGCGGTGCGCTCGGACGCGGCTGCGAGAGTTTCCAAGAGAGTCGAACGCGGCAGCGCCTCGGTGCGCGCGATCGACCCACTCGCGAACCAGACGTTCCCGGCCGCGTGCACGAGCACGGCGTCGACTCCCTCGTTGTACGCCTCGCGTAGGCGCGTGAGCGCGCGGGAGAAGTCGCTCGGCGCGACGCTCCATCCTCGCGCCGAAGCAAGGGCGCTCTCGTACGTCGCCTCGCCGACGACCGGCAGCCTCGGAGCCGCGGCATCGGCTCGCAGCGCCTCGGCTGTCTCCTCGGCCTGCTCCCTGCGAAGCTCGGCTCTCTCGACGACGCTCTTCAGGCGGTACAGCGCCGCCGTCGCCTGCTCGTGTCGGCCGGCTGCCTCCGTGAGCTCGTCCTCGGCGCGACGGCGCTCCTCCAGCACTCCGGCGAGCCTGTCGTCGCGCCCCTTGCGCTCGAGCTCGGCTTCGGCTCGGCGCTCGCCGACCTCGTCGAGCCGTCGCTCGATGCGCTCGAGCTCCGCGGCGGCGATTCGCCCGCGCCGCGTCTCGATCTCGCCGACCAGCTTCTCGGCCCGCTGCGCCGCGGTCGCCTGGAGCGCGAGCGGGCGCAGGCGCTTGCGTACCTCGTCCTCGAGGTCGCGGGCGCGCTCGACCTGAATCTCGACCCGCGCGAGCTTCAGCTCGGCACGGTGGCGGCGCTGCTTGAAGCGGCCGAGCCCGGCCGCTTCTTCGATCAGTGCGCGCCGCTCGGCCGGCTTCGACGAGAGGATCTGCTCGACCCGCCCCTGCCCGATGACCGAGTGGAGCTCGGTGCCGAGCCCCACTTCCGCGAGCAGCTCGACCACGTCCATGCGCCGGACGCGCGCGCGGTTGACGAGGTACTCACCCTCCCCGCCTCGGTGCAGGCGCCGCGTGATCGAAAGCTCGGAGAACTCGACCGCGCCCTCCCCGTCCTCGTTGTCGAACAGGAGCTCCACCTCGGCGTAGTCGGCTGCCGAGCGTTCGGGGCCGCCCGCGAAGAGCACGTCGTCCGGCTTCTCAGCGCGAAGATCGCTCGGGCTCAGGCTCCCTGCAGCCCAGACGATCGCATCGGCGACGTTGGACTTGCCGGAGCCGTTCGGGCCGACGACGACGGCCACGCCGGGCTCCAGCCGGATCTCGACGGGATCAGGGAACGACTTGAAGCCGCGCAGGCGAATCGAGCGCAGGTGCACGCGGCGAGAGTCTGACGATCAGGACGGACGAGGCCGGCTCCCGATCGACCCGGGCGTTGACTACGCTTCTTCGGCCATCGCGAGAATCTGTTCCCGCGACATTTGCCCTGCCATCTCGGGATGGTGCTCGCGGACGTGATCTTCGACAGCGGAGACGAGCTCGTCATCGCTCTCGCCGCGGACGGTCGTTCCACACTCGCAATTCACTTGCTTGGCCATGTGGCTCCTTTCTCGGTTGGCGGGAGCGTAGAGTAGGCGCGTGAGCTTCGTCTCCCGAGGCTTTCGCGGCAAGCGCCGCGACGAGGGTCCAAGCGACAGGGTCCCGCCGGGGCAGTACCTCGTGGACGACTTTCCCGTCCTCTCTGCAGGGCCTACCCCCCGAACGCCGCTCGACCAGTGGGACTTCACGATCACGGGCGAGCTCGGCGAGCCCAAGCGGTGGAGCTGGGAGGAGTTCCAGGCGCTTCCGTCCGAGACGATCACCAAGGACATTCACTGCGTGACGAAGTGGTCGAAGCTCGACACCGTCTGGGAGGGTGTCGCCATTGACACGCTGCTCGCGGACGTCGAGACCTCGGCCGAGTACGCGGTCGCCTTCTGCGACGGCGGCTACACGACGAATCTGCCGCTCGATGATCTGACCGACGGCAAGGCCTGGGTCGCGTACCACTTCGACGGCGAGCCGCTCGAGCCGGAGCACGGAGGGCCGGCGCGACTGCTCGTCCCGCACCTCTATTTCTGGAAGAGCGCCAAGTGGGTCCGCGGCCTCCGCCTCGCGGACGAGGACGAGCCGGGCTTCTGGGAGTCGCTCGGCTACCACATGTACGGCGATCCATGGCGCGAGCAGCGGTACTGGGGCGACTAGTGCTCGGCCCGGTGACGTTGCCGTGCGACTGGCGCGCGAAAGGCGAGCCAAGCAAGGACGCAGGGAGCCCTCGTATCGACTTTAGATACGGGGGCGACCGAGGACGCCGCCTGGCGACGCCTTGCAGCCGCTAGGCGCGCGGATGACGTTGCCGGGTCTGGCACTTATGCCCATCCGTTGGCAGCTCTGCGACGTGGCAGAGCTGATCGACGAGACGCCGACGGTCAAGACGATCCTGCTCGATGCGCCCGAGTGGCCGGGCCACCGGGCAGGCCAGCACCTCGACGTCCGCCTGACGGCCGAGGACGGTTACCAGGCCCAGCGCAGCTACTCGATCGCGTCGCCGCCGGACGACGACGGGCTTGCCATCACCGTCGAGCGGCTGGATGACGGCGAGGTCTCCCCGTACCTGGCCGGGGAGCTCGTCGTCGGCGACAAGCTCGAGCTCCGCGGCCCGATCGGCGGCTATTTCGTCTGGGAAGCCGACCAGGGAGGCCCGCTCCTCCTGGTCGGCGGAGGCTCGGGCGTCGTCCCGCTCATGTCCATGCTGCGCCATCGAGCGGCGGCGGCACCGGACGTTCCCGCCCGGCTCCTCTATTCGGCACGGTCGCTCGACGACGTCATCTACCGCGAGGAGCTCGAGGGGTTCGACGTGACGTACACGCTGACGCGGGAGCAGCCCGCAGGCTGGACGGGCTACGCGCGCAGGGTGGACGGCGAGATGCTCCGCGAGGTGGCTGACCTGAACGCACGAGAGCTCGCCTACGTCTGCGGCCCCACGCGCTTCGTCGAAGCTGTCGCGGACGGCCTGGTCGGCATAGGCTACGCACCGGAGCGCGTCCGCACCGAGCGCTTCGGCCCGACAGGAGGCTGAGATGGATGAGCAGGACCTGAAGTTGGACGGCAACGCCGAGGCCGGACTCCTGCGCGAGGTGTTCGCAGTCGAGCTCACAACCGCGCGCGGGCGCTGCGACAACTGCGGCGCCGTCGCCGAGGTCGGCGCGGTCACCGTCTACGCCAACGCTCCCGGGTGCATCCTCCGCTGCCCACAGTGCGAGAGCGTCCTCATGCGAATCGCGAAGAATGGCGGGCGCCATTGGCTGGACGTCCGCGGGATCACCTGGCTCGAAATCCAGGCGTGAGCTCCGCGGAGAGCGAGAAGCAGGCCGCGGCCGAAGCGGCGGCGGCTCTCGTGGAGGACGGCATGACCGTGGGTCTCGGAACCGGCTCGACCGTCGCCTACCTGCTCGCGGCACTGGCCGAGCGCCGGCCGGACGTTCGCTGCGTCGCGACGTCGCTGCAGACCGAGCAGGCCGCGCGTGAGCTGGGCCTGCCCCTGGAGCCGTTCGAGGGCATCGACCGCCTCGATCTGACGATCGACGGAGCCGACCAGGTCGATCCCACGGGCTGGCTCGTGAAGGGTGGCGGAGCGGCACACACCCGGGAGAAGATCGCCGCGGCCGCGTCCGAGCGCTTCGTCGTCGTCGTCTCCGCGGACAAGCTCGTCGAGGCGATCGCCCCTCCGATTCCCCTCGAGCTCCTGACCTTCGGCGTCGACGCGACCCTGCGGGCGTTGGGTCTCGCCGAGCTGAGAGATGCCCCGCCCAGCCCTGACGGCGGCGTGATCGCCGACTACCTCGGGCCGGTCGACGACCCCGGCGAGGTCGCGGACCGGCTGGCAGCGACTCCCGGTGTCGTCGAGCACGGCCTCTTCCCGCCCGAGCTCGTGAGCGAGATCCTCGCCGGCCGCGACGGCCAGGTGGAGCGAATCCCGATTTAGGAGCTAGCCGCTCAGGCCGGCGAGCGCTTCCCGCGCGGCTGCCTGCTCGGCGGCCTTCTTGGAAGGCCCGATGCCTCGCCCGGCCTCCTTACCGTCGATGGTCGCTGCGCAGGTGAACTGGCGGTCGTGCGGCGGCCCCTCGACCTCGAGGACGGAGTAGGAGACGGTCTGCCCTCGCCGAGCGAGCTCCTCCTGGAGCTCCGTCTTGAAGTCGACGTGTCCTTCGACGGCATAGTCGATCCGCTCGGCGAAGGCCTCGACGATCGCGTCGCGGATGGGCTCGAAGCCGTGCTCGAGGTAGAGGGCGCCGAGACAGGCCTCCACGAGCGCCGCGAGCACGTTCCGGTTCGTCGCCAGCCGCCCCACATCGGCGCCCTCGGTCTGCTGGGCGTGCTTGGCGAGCCGGTCCCCGAGCTCGAGCTTGCGCCCCACGATCGCGCAGCTCTGGCGCGAGACGACGTGGGCCCGGATCTTCGCCAGGTGCCCCTCCTGGTACCCCGGGAAGCGCTCGTAGAGCTCCCTGGCGATGGCGAGCCCGAGCACGCTGTCGCCCAAGAACTCGAGTCGCTCGTAGGACTCGGAGCGGTGTTCCGCCCACGAGGCGTGGGTGAAGGCATGGCGAAGCCGTTCCTCGGGAAGCTCGTCGATCAGCCGGCCGAGGTCAGCCTTGCCCTTGCTGCTTTTAGGGCTGGTGGCTCGCGATGTAGTCGATCGCCTGCCCGACGGTTTGGATCTGCTGGGCGTCCTCGTCCGAGATCTTGATCCCGAACTGGTCTTCCAGCTCCATGATGAGCTCGACGAGATCGAGCGAATCGGCGTCGAGATCCTCCTGGAACGAAGCTTCCTCGGCGATATCGCCCTCGTCGATTCCGAGCTGCTCGACAAGCACCTCTTTGACTCGTTCAGCGATCTCCTCGCGCGAAGCTGCCATGTCGATCTCCTTACCTGCCTCTCTTGGTTGCGGGCCCCAGCGGACGGCGGATGCTAACACGCGGCGGTCGCGACGATAAAGACGCTCCTGCTTGTCCGCGCGAAAGACAAGCAGGCCGCGGACGCAGGGAGGCCGCGTACCGGTGTAGAGGTACGCGGCCGACCGAGGACAACGGCCGGCGCGGTCTTGCAGCCGGTCAGGTTGACAGCCGTCTTTGTCGTTGGGGCCGCGCTACGTGCGGATGGCTCCAACTCGTTCCGCGAGCCGCAAGGAGACTCGCTCGACGACCTGGGCCCGCGCGCCCTGGGCCCCGAGCCGGATGGCGTTCGCGATCGCGGTCCGCGAGCTCGATCCGTGGGCGATGACGGCCAGGCCACGCAGACCGAGGAGATAGGCGCCGCCGTAGGTGTCGGGATCGAGGCGATGGCGCAGGCGGCGCGCAGCCGGCCGGATGAGGAGCCCGCCGACCTTGCCGCCGGGGCTGGAAGTGATCTCGGCTCGGAGAGCGTCGAGCAGCGTCTTGATCGTCCCCTCCATGAGCTTCAGGGTCATGTTGCCGGTGAAGCCGTCGCACACGACCACGTCGGCCACGTGCTCGAGTAGGTCGCGGCTCTCGACGTTGCCGATGAAATGCAGACCGGATGCCTCTTCGAGGAGCGGATGGGTCTCGCGCACCAGACGGTTCCCCTTCTCCGCCTCTTCACCGATGGAGAGAAGCCCGACGGCGGGCTCCCGGACCGCCAGCACCTCCTGGGCGAAGACGGCTCCCATCTGCGCGAACTGGACGAGGTGCTCCGGCCGTGCGTCGGCGTTGGCGCCGGCGTCGATGAGAACGGACGTGCCGCCGATCGATGGAAGGGGGACGGCGATGCCCGGACGGTGGACGTCGGGAAGGCGGCGAATCTCGAGCAGCCCGGCCGCGAGCATCGCGCCCGTGTTCCCGGCGGAGACGACAGCGTCCGCCGATCCTTCGCCGACTGCGCGGCAGGCCCCGAACATCGAGCTCTCGCGTTTCTCGCGCGCCGCATCGGCGGGCTTCTCGTCCATGGCGACAACGTCCTCTGCGTGGACGATCTCCAGATCGCCCGCGAGGGGCTCGAGCAGCTCGTGACGGCCATACAGGACCGGCTCGACCTCGTCCGAGGCAGCCTCGATCGCGCCCGCGACGACTTCTTCAGGGGCCCTGTCGCCGCCCATCGCGTCGACGGCGACCCTGACCCGAGTCATTCGCTAGGGCGCGGGGGTTTCGAGTGGCTCGACCTCGCGGCCCCTGTAGGTACCGCAGGTCGGGCAAACATGATGAGGCCGCTTCGGCCGATGGCACTGCGGGCACTCGACGAGCGCGGGAAGTGAGAGCTTGTGTGTCGCTCGGCGCTTGTCGCGGCGCGACTTCGACGTTTTTCGCTTGGGGACTGCCATGGGCCGACGGCGAGTATAGCTAGAGGTTGTTCCTCTCCCGCTGTTGTGTGAGCGTTACCGGATGGCGACAGCGGGGAGACCCGAGAGCCCGAGGATCCCGAGCGTGGAGAAGCAGAGGTCATGAAGGTCTTGTTCGTGTCGGGGGCGCTCCTCCTGGCGGCACTCGCCGCGGGCTGTGGCGGCGGACCGGAGACGGTTTCCCAACCCGCAACTTCGAGGCCCGCAACTTCCGAACCCGCGACGTCGAGCCCGGCGACGACCTCTTCCCAGATCAGGCCGGCGGCTCCATGCGGCGCGGCTGACATCTTCCCTGCGGTCCGTCGCAGGATCGGGCCCCAGGTTGTGCGCGTCGAGGTCGTTCGCTGCCAGCACGACTACGCGCGTGTGAATGCTCTCCCCGACACCTCTCATTGCCCGCCGACCTGTAACGAGACCTACGAGGTCTACCTTCGGTGGACCGGCACGCGCTGGCAGGTCGTCGACTTCGGCACCGGGATCGAGTGCGAAGACACGACGACGCTTCCCCCCCTCCCAGCGCTGATTCGGCGCGCCTGCCGCGCGCTCGGCTACCCGCAGCCGACGATCAGCACGACGCCGACCTTCCAGATGCCGTCCCGCAACATCGCCTGCGCGTTGACCGCACACCTGCTGCGCTGCGACATTCTCAGCGGACTAAAGCCAGAGCCGAAGCGACCGTGCGAGCTTGACTGGGTCGGGATCGTGCTCCCGCCCGATGGCCCAGCGGAGCCAAACTGCGCCGGAGACACCGTGTACGACGCCGCCGCGCCGACGCTCGCATACGGAGCGATGTGGCACGGCGCGAGCTTCTGGTGTGAGTCGCAGCCGTCAGGGCTTCTTTGCGTCAACCCGCGAAGCGAGCGAGGATCGTTTTCCCTCTCACGCGAGAGCTGGGAAGCCGGTTAGCTCCTGCTAGAGCCGGTCCTTCAGCTCGGCGAGCTTCTCCCAGCGCGGATCGGACTCCTCTTCCTCGTGCTCGTGCGGCTCCGCGTTGAGATCGCGGCCGCAAACCGGGCAAAGGCCGGCACAGTCCTCCCGGCAGAGGATCTTGTCCGGCAGGGCCAGTGCAACCGCATCGCGTGCCCAGGCAGAAAGGTCGAGATTGTCGTCCGTGACGTACGGGGTCGTCAGCTCGTCCGACTCCCCTGGGCTCGTCGCCTGATACTCGCGGGCCTTGACGTCGAGCGAGATGCCGGCGTCGGTGAGGCACCGCATGCACGGGCCGATCAGCCGCACGGCGAACTCGAGCTCGAGTAGAAGCCCCGAGCTCGTGCGCGTGAGGGCGAGGGCCGCCTCGGGCTCTTCGGGGATCGGGACATAGCGCTGCCCGCCGAGCGCGAGGGGCTCGAGCTCGACTTCCTTGACGTCTCTGAACTGCTCGCCGGACTGAAGCCGTGCCGTCCGGAGGTTGAACGTGGTCACACGTTCAATGTAGCGAGCGGACGCGGTAGCTAGGGGACGGGCTGCTCGTCCGTGACGCCGGCCATCACGGACTCCTGCGAGCGCTCTTGGAGCCGT
This sequence comes from uncultured Actinomycetes bacterium, assembly GCA_963739065.1. Classification (GTDB taxonomy): domain Bacteria; phylum Actinomycetota; class Thermoleophilia; order Gaiellales; family Gaiellaceae; genus JAIBJP01. Next base: position 563,666 of record CAVTYV010000004.1, on the reverse strand, counting down.
TCGCGGCCGCGCCGCACCGCGCCGAGGAACTTGTCCAGGTTGACCTCGAGCGTGGAGAGGATCGAATCGGCCCAGTCCTCCATCTCGAGCCGCGTCTCGCGCGCCTGGCGACGCGCCTCCTCCACGATCTCCTGCGCCTGTCGCTCGGCGAGCTTGACGATCTCGGTCTGGGACGCCTCGCGGACCGCCTGCTCGCGGGCCTCTCCAAGGATCCTGTCGCTCTCCCGTTTCGCCTCGGCGAGCATCTCCTGGCGCTCCTTCACGATCCAGCGGGCCTGCTTGATCTCCTCCGGAATGGTCGCGCGCATCTGGTCGAGGATGTCGTAGATCTCCTCGCGGTCGATGCGGACCTGGTCCGTGAGCGGGACCGCCTTCGCGTTGTGAACGAGGTCGTCGAGTTTGTCGATGAGAACGAGTACGTCCATGATTTGCGGGAGTTTACTCCTGTGGAGACACAGGTGCGCCACCCTTCGGGCGCGGAAACATCTCCTGAAAGCGGCGGGCGACCGGCTCGGGGACGAGGTCCTCGACGGAGCCGCCGAACGACGCGACTTCCTTCACCCCGCTCGAGGAGAGGAAGCTGTACTGCGGGCTCGACATCAGATACATCGTCTCCACCTCGGGGGCGAGGTTGCGGTTGAGGTTGTGCATCTGGAATTCCCACTCGAAATCCGAGATCGCGCGAAGCCCTTTGACCATCGTCTTCGCGCCCCAGCGCCGGGCGAATTCGACCACGAGCTCGGAGAAGACCTCGACCTCGATGTTGTCGTGGCCCTCGAGCGCGTCTTTCAAGAACTTCACCCGCTCCTCCACGGAGAACATGGCTTTCTTGTGCTGGGGATCGCGGACGACGCCGACGACGACCCGCTCGAAGATCCCCGCCGCGCGCGTGATGATGTCGAGGTGGCCGTACGTGACCGGGTCGTAGCTTCCCGGGCAGATCGCTGTGAGGGGGGCCGACTCGCTCATTCGCCCGGTGAAGAGCGTCACGCGCGCGGAGCCGTAGCGGCGGCTCGTCCGCATGGGCAGCGGCAGCTCGGGCTCGTCATGCGAGTCGGACTCGACGACCACGAGCCCGTCCGGCTCCACGACTGCAGGAAGATGGGTTGCGAGCATGGGCAGAACGCCAGTAAGCATGCGGTAGGGCGGGTCGATCAGCACGAGATCGTACCGCCTCCCCGCTGCCGCATCGGCCGCCAGCTTGCGCGCGGCGTCCTCCCGGAGGACGGTCGCCCCTTCCAGATCGAGCTTGTCGAGGTTGCGAACGATCGTCTGCGCGGCGTCGCGGTCGGCCTCGACGAAGGTCGCGTGCGCGGCTCCGCGGGAGAGAGCCTCGAGCCCCATCGCGCCCGAGCCGGCGTAGAGGTCGAGCACCTCCATTCCCTCCACCGGGCCGACGAGGTTGAATACGGCCTCCCGCACGCGATCTCCGGTAGGGCGAGTGTCGCGCCCCTTCGGCGCGGAGATGCGGGCGCCCTTACGCGAACCCGCGATGATCCGCAATCCGCTCGGCCTTTCGGCCCAGGGGCTCCACGATCTCCTCGTCGCCTTCGAGGAGCCGCTCGGCCCACGCCTTCGCCTTCTCGATCAGCCTCCGGTCACGCGTCAGGCTCGCAAACCTCAGGTCCGGGAGCCCCGACTGGCGCGTGCCGAGCAGCTGGCCCTCACCGCGCAGCTCGAGGTCGACCTCTGCGAGCTTGAAGCCGTCGCCGGTTTCGACGAGAGCCTCGAGCCGCCGCTGCGCGTCTTCAGTGAGCTCCTCCTTCGGCCTGGAGACGAGCAGGCAGTACGACTGCTCCCCGCCGCGCCCGACGCGCCCACGCAGCTGATGGAGCTGCGCCAGGCCGAACCGATCGGCCTCCTGCACGATCATGATCGTCGCGTTCGGGACGTCGACGCCGACCTCGATCACGGTGGTGGCGACGAGGACATCGAGCTCGCCCCGGTTGAACTCGTCCATGACGGCGCGGCGCTCGGCCGGGCGCATTCGCCCGTGGAGGCAGCCCACCTTGAAATCGCGGAGCTCTGCGCTACGCAGCCGCTCGGCCTCCTGCTCGGCCGCCCTCGCCTCGATCGCTTCTGACTCCGAGACGAGCGGGCAGACGACGTAGGCCTGGCGACCGTCTTTGAGGTGCCGGCGAAGCCGCTGGTAGGCCTCGGCGGCCCGCTCGTGCGAGACCCAGCTCGTGATGACCGGGTGTCGGCCTCGCGGTGCGCGGGCGATCTCGGTCACGTCGAGGTCCCCGTAAACCGTCTGGGCGAGCGTGCGGGGGATCGGCGTCGCGGTCATGTGCAGGACGTGCGGCGTCGAGACTCCGAGGGCGCGCCGCTGCTCGACGCCGAACCGGTGCTGCTCGTCGACGACGGCCACTGCAAGGGAGCGGAACGCGACGCCTTCCTGGATCAGCGCATGCGTTCCCACAACGACGTCGGCGCCCTCCAGTTCGTCCTTGACGGAGCCCGTGAGGAGCGCGGCGCGCACCCCGAGCGCGGAGCAGATGGGCTCGACGGTGAGGAAATGCTGCTCCGCCAGCGTCTCGGTCGGGGCCATGAGAGCGCCCTGGTGCCCTCGCTCGACTGCACGCAGCAGCGCATAGAGCGCCACGACCGTCTTGCCCGACCCGACATCCCCCTGGAGAAGCCTTTGCATCGGCCGCGTGCCGCTGAGGTCGGCGTCGATCTCCCGGATCGCGCCCTCCTGCTCGGGGGTCAAGGCGAAGGGGAGCTCGCGACGGTAGCCCTCGATCAGTCTGCCCGGCTTGCCGAGCGCTGGAGCGACAGCGCCATCCTCGAGCTGCCGGCGGCGGACGAGCAGGCCGAGCTGCAGGACGAGAAGCTCTTCGAGCGCAAGGCGTTCCCGAGCCTCCCGGACGTCCTCGAGCCGCTCGGGTCGGTGGTAGAGCGTGAGCGCGTCGGCCCGAAGGGGCAGACCCTCCTCCTCCCGCAGCCGGGCAGGCAGGGCGTCGGAGAACCAGCGCGCGAGCGGCAGCGCGCGCTCGGTAAGCTCGCGCAGCTTCACCGTTGAGACGGCCTCGCTCGCCGGGTACAACGGGACGAGGCCGACCGTGTGCAGGCCTGCGCCCTCCCCCGCGATCTCGTGGCGCGCGACTCTGAACGTCCCGCCGGTCTGCAGCTCTCCGTGGACGAGCAATCTCGTCCCGGCGACGAGCCGCTCCGCCAGCCAGGCCTGGTTGAACCAGACCGCGGTCGCGCGTCCTCCCTCCCCGTCGATGACCGAGGCCTCCACGAGCTTGAGGTTCCGCCGGCGCGTGGGGCGCAGGCGAGCGCGTTCCACCGTGCACTCGACCGTCGCTTCCTGGCCGAGCCGGAGCGCGGCGAACCCCGTCGCCTCCGACCAGTCGAGGAAGTCGCGCGGGACGTGGTCGACGAGGTCGCCCACGGTCTCGATGCCGAGGCCGGCGAGGCGTTCTGCAACCTTCGGCCCGACTCCAGCGAGGGTGGTCACCGGGGTCTCCTCGTCGACCCGGAGCCGTGCTCTCGGCGCACCTTGGTCCATGCCAGCAAAGCCGGCCAGCGCAGGGCGCAAACTCAACGAGAGGGCCAGGGCGACCCCACTATAGGCACGCGATCGGACGAGTCGTACACTCGCCGCATGGCTGAGAGCCGGAAGACGGTGACCATCGTCTTCTCAGACGTTACGGGTTCGACTGCCCTCGGAGAGCAGACCGACCCGGAGGTCATGCGCAGGATCATGGAGCGCTACTTCGAGGAGATGCGCGTGGTCCTCGAACGTCACGGCGGGACGGTCGAGAAGTTCATCGGTGACGCGGTCATGGCCGTTTTCGGCATCCCCAGCGTCCACGAGGACGACGCCCTCCGCGCGGTCCGGGCGGCCACAGAGATGCGAGATCGCCTTGGGGCTCTGAACGAGGAGTTCGAGCGAGAGCGCAGCATCACGATCGCGGTGCGCACCGGCGTCAACACCGGCGAGGTCGTCGCCGGCGATCCCTCCGACGGCCAGGCGTTCGCGACCGGAGACGCGGTGAATGTCGCGGCACGCCTCGAGCAGGCGGCCGAGCCAGGCGAGATCCTCATCGGGCCGCTCACGTACGAGCTCGTGCGCGAAGCGGTTCGAACGAAGGCCACCCAACCGCTCGAGCTGAAGGGGAAGTCGGCGCGGATCGAGGCCTGGCGTCTCGTCGAGGTCCTACCTGACACACCCGCGTTCACCAGGCGTATCGACGCCCCCTTCGTCGGGCGGAACGAGGAGCTCGCGCGCCTGGGGGAGGCATTCGAGAGCGCCTGCAGCTCGGAGACGTGCCAGCTCGTCACGGTGACGGGCCCTCCGGGAATCGGCAAGTCACGGCTCGTGCGCGAGCTCGTGGCGTCCGTCGGGCACGACTCGCGCGTCGTCGTCGGCCGCTGCCTTCCCTACGGGGAAGGAATCACGTACTGGCCGCTCAGCGAGATCGTCCACCAGGTCGCCGGCGGCGACCCGCGCGCAGGCCTCCGCGAGCTCCTCGGCGAGGGGAGCGACGAGGCCCTCGCCGCCGAACGGCTGCTCGGAGCGATCGGCGCCGCTGACGAGCCGGCGCGTACGGAGGAGATCTTCTGGGCCACGCGCGTGCTCTTCGAGCGGATGGCGCGCAACAGGCCCTTCATCGCCGTCGTGGACGACATCCACTGGGCGGAGCCGACCCTCCTCGACCTCATCGAGTACCTCGTCGGGTTCGCGCGGGCCCGGGCCCTGATTGTGTGCACTGCGCGACCGGAGCTCTTCGACGCGCGGCCGCACTGGTCGCGCACCGAGGTCGTCGAGCTCGAGCCTCTAGGCGAGCAGGACGCCACCACCCTGATCGACGCTCTGCTCGCTGACGCCGACCTGTCACCGGCTGTTCGCGACCGTATCCGCGAGCGGGCAGAGGGGAATCCGCTCTTCGTCGAGCAAATGCTTGCCCTCGCCTCGGAGAACGGGGACACGGAAGTCGCCGTCCCTGCGACGATCCAGGCCCTGCTCGCCGCACGGCTCGACCACCTGCCGGACGACGAGCGCCCCGTCCTGGTACGAGGCTCCGTCGAGGGCCGAGTCTTCCATCGCGGCGCGGTCTCCGAATTACTCCCCGAAGGTGAACGTGACGGTGTTTCTTCCCACCTCCTCGCATTGGCGCGGAAGAACTTCGTCCGTCCGGATGTGTCGCTCTTCGCGGGGGAGGACGCGTTCCGGTTCGTCCACGCCCTCGTGCGCGACGCGGCGTACGAAGCCGCCCCCAAGGAGCTGCGCGCCGAGCTCCACGAGCGCTTCGCCACCTGGCTGGAGGAGAAGGCCCACGACCGGCTCTCCGAGCTCGGGGAGATCGTCGGGTATCACTTGGAGCAGAGCTACAGCTACCGCGTGGCGCTCGGCGAAGATCCCGGCGATCTCGCCCGTCGAGCCGGAGAGCGGCTCGCGGCGGCCGGGGAACGGGCCGCCCGCCGCAGCGACCACGTGGCGACGGCAAACCTGCTCGGCCGGGCCCTCGAGCTTTTGCCACGCGATGAGCCGCGCCGCTTCGAGCTGATCCTGCCCCTGGCCACGAGCCTCGTTGAGAGCGGCATGTTGGACGACGCCGAAACGCTGTTCTCGACAGCGGCGGTCGACGCGCGCGAGCGGGGGCTCGAGGCGGTCGCCCTCGCGCTCGAGATCGAGCACGAGCGCTTGCGCAGCATTGTCGATCCCGCCTGGTCGAGCGCTGACGCTCTCGCACTCGCCGAACGGGCTCTACCCGTGCTCGAAGCCGCAGGTGACCAACGAGGTCTCGCGCAGGCCTGGCGACTCGTCTGGCAAGTCGAGTGGAACCGCGGCCGCTTGGCTGCTGCCAGGGACGCGGCGCGAAAGAGCCTGCCTCACGCCGAGAACGCAGACGACCCGCAACTGATCTCGGACGCCTACGGCGGGATCGGCGCACCCGCCTGGTTCGGGTCGGACGCGATCAGCGAGTTCCTGCCGTACCACGAGCGCATCCACGAATGGGCGCGTCGCTCCGGGCACCGCTCGACCGGGGCCGTGATGCTCTGCGTCAAGGGGCGAATCAAGCTCGAGCAGAGGTGTTTGGAGGAAGGTGACGCTCTCGTCGAGGAAGGGCTCGAGATGCTGAGCGAGCTGGGGCTTTCGTTGAGCGGTCTCTCGGTCGGCGCCCAGTTCACGTACGGGCAGCTAGTCCGGGACCCCGCGGCGGTCGAGGCGCGCGTGCAGGCCGCGTACGCCATGCTCAAGGCAGCCGGAGAGACGGGGATCTTCTCCACGATGGCCGGGACGCTGGCCTGGATCTGCGCCAGGAGGGGAGCTCTGGACGAGGCAGACCGACTCTCACGCGAGAGCGAGGAAGCAGGGTCGAAGGACGACGTGGCCACGCAGGCGTACTGGCGGGTTGCGCGAGCGCTCGTCCTCGCGAAGAAAGGCGAACCCGATGAGGCGATCGCGCTGGCGCGTGACGGCGTCGCAGTGGCAGCGGCTTCCGAATACGCCCAGTTCACCGCTGAGGCCCGCATCGCCTTTGCCGACGTTCTCCGAATCGCGGATCGCCCGGACGAAGCGGCCCACGAGCTCGAGGAGGCGCTTCGCATCTACGAGCGCAAGGAGTTCGAGCTCTCGTCCGACGCGGTACGAGCCAAGCTCGCCGAGCTTCAGTCCTCGGGCTCGCCGTCCCAGTAGTCGACGCGTTCGAGCCGGGTGATCAGTCCGATGCCGCGAAAGTTGACCTTGTTCGAATCCGGGTAGTAGGCGATGTCGTTGGGCTCGCGCGTGCCGTAAGCGAGGTACGTCATCCCCTCGTCGCCGGCGCGGAAGGAGTGGGCGACGCGCGTCCCCGGCGGACGGCCGAGCACGTGGCCCGCGCGGATCGGCGCGCGCTCGTCTCCGAGACGCAGCGTCCCGCCGCCCTCGAGGATCACGAAGATCTCCTCCTCCGCCGAGTGACAGTGGTGCGGCGCGCCCTGTTTCCCGGCGGCGATCTCGACGTGGCAGAGACCGGTCCGTTCGGAGCCGGCGCTCCTGCCGAGGTCGCGGTCGATCGACGCCTTCACATCGAGCCGGGTCGCGTTGGAGAAGTGAACGATGTTCGGCGGGCGCTTGGAAGACGCCGGTGACTCAGGCTCGCCGGCGGCAGCCTCTCGGTCCCATGGATGGCGCGGATCACTCGAGGCGTCTACCGTCGCCGGATCCATGCGTACGGTCCCGACGCGCGGAAGCAACGTTCCGGTGTTGTACGCACGCATTCCGAACGCGAGCATGTCCAGTCCGTCGGGGCCGGCCTTGTGCGTATGAGCTTCCTCGGCGGCGTTGTAGACCATGCAGTCGCCCGGCCCGATCTCGTACGTCTCGCCGTCGATCCAGGCGAGGCCTGAGCCGCCGAGCACATAGAAGATCTCCTCCTCGATCAGCTCGACGTGCGCGGGGGTCGACCACTTTCCGGGATCGACCTCCCACCGGGTGACGCCGACACCCACGGTTCCCGCCGCGGTGCCGAGATCACGCATGTTGACCGCGAGGTGGCCAACCTCTTTGCGGACCGGCTCGACATCGTCCCAGTGGGCTAGATGCTTCATTCGTCCTGAAACCAGAACAACCCTAGGGTCCCGGGGCCACCGTGCGTCCCGATGACCGGACCGAGCGTCACGAGCAGGTCGAGCGACGCCTGCGGGCGCGCCGCCTGCACCCGCTGCACCAGGCCGTCCGCGTCCTCGGGCGCCTCCGCGTGCCCCACGCCGACGTGCAGGCCGGGCCCGTCCTGCGACTCGGCCTCGAAGATGCTTGCGAGCTCGGCAATCGCCTTCCCTCTGCCACGGACGCGCTTCAAGGGCGCGACCTCGCCGTCGTCGAGCACAAGGATCGGCTTCACAGAGAGGAGCTGGCCGGCGAGCCCGGCGGCCTTGCCGATCCGCCCCCCGCGAATCAGGTACTCGAGCGTGTCCACGGTGAAGAGGAGCCCGCGTTCCTGCTTGAAGCGCTCGACGAGCGCATCGATCTCGGCCTCGTCCGTTCCGGCCTCGAGGCGTCGTTGAATCGCGTCCACGAGGATCACCGTTCCTCCACTCGTGACGCCGGAATCGATCACCTTGACGCGGCCCTCCCCCATCCCCTCCGCCGCAAGCCGGGCGCTCTCATACGTGCCGGAGATCTTCGCCGAGAGCACGACGCAAAGGATGTGCTCGTACTGCGAGAGCGACTCGAACGCGGCCTGGAAGTCGGCCGGCGAGGGCTGGGACGACTTGGGCGGTGCTGAGCTCTCGCGCAGCCGCCGGTAGAACTCCTGGGGGCTGATGTCGACGTACTCCCGGAAGGTCTCGTCCCCGAAGCGCACATAGAGCGGGACGAGCCGCCAGTTGGCATGGCGCCCCTGCGGGTCCGGAAGGTCGGCCGTCGAGTCGAGGACGACGGCTGTGTTTTCAGCCGATAGCGGCACCGCGCCCAGCGGCGTCGCGGATCGCGCCGACGATCTCGTCGAGACCTTGGTCCTTCCTCAGGCAGGCCACTGCGCCCGCTTCGAGGAGCGCCTGAGTCTCGCCCGGCTCGACATGAGCGGTCAGCACCACGACCGAGGCCTCGGGGCAGGCCCCCCGCAGCGCGGCGGTCGTCTGCACGCCGTCCAGCCCCGGTAGGCGGTAGTCCACGAGCACCACGTGCGGCTTCGCGCGCGAACACACCCCCAGCGCCGCCTCCCCATCGGGGACTGCAGCCACGACGCGGATGTCGGGCGTCACCTCGAGCATCAGCTCGAGCGCCTCCCGAAAAATGTCGTTGTCCTCGACCAGGACGACCCTGATCGGCTCGCCTTCTGCCATCGCCGCAAGTATCGGGTTATTCCGCTCCAAACAGAAGGGGGTAGTGAGGCTGGCCGCCCTCGTGCACTTCGACCTCGAGCTCCGGGTGGGCGGTGCGGAGACCCGCGGCGAGCTCGTCCGCGTCCTTGACCTCGTCTCCGAGGAGGATCGTGAGCACCTCTGCCTTCCCGTCGAGCAGGCGTTCGATCACCTCGCGCGCGACCGGGCCGAGAGTGGCGCCGGCAGTGACCGGCACGCCTTCGACGAGCCCCAGGAACTCACCCTGTTCCACCTCGAGTGGCCCGATCGTGGTCGTTCTCGACGCTCGCGCGACGCCGCCGCTACGCACGGCCGCTGCAGCCTCCTCCATCGCGGCGACGTTCTCCCCGAGCGGTAGTTGGGGGTCGTAGGCGACGAGCGCGCTGAGGCAGGCCTGCAGCGTATGGGTGGGCACGACCTTCACGTCCTTGTCGACGGCCTCCGCCGCTGCCTCGGCCGCCATGACGACGTTCTTGGAGTTGGGCAGCACGATCGCCTGGGTCTCGGGGAGCGAATCGAGGGCGGCGGCGATGTCCGCGGTGGATGGGTTCATCGTCTCGCCGCCTTCCACGCAGACTGCGCCCAGGCTTTCGAAGAGCCGCTTGTTGCCGTCTCCCAGGTAGACCGCGACCGCGCCTGTGACGCCCGCCTGCCGCTCGAGCCGCTGCGTCCGCTCGGCGGTCTGCACGTGCATGTTCTTGATGTCGATCTCCTCGACCTCGCCCGCCGCCGCGCCGAGCTCGAGTGCGTGACCCGGATGATCTGTGTGAACGTGGACCTTCACCGCCCCGGGGGTGCCGACGACCAGCAGGGAATCGCCCAGCTTGGCGAGCTCGACCTCGAACGTCTCGGGATCGGCCCCGTCGCCTTCGACGAAGAACGACGTGCAGTAGCGGTACTTCGACGGCTGCAGGTGGACCGCCTCGAGCGGCAGCGAGCCGGTTGCCACCGGCGCCTCCGGCAAGGGCTCACCCCGGGCATACGCCGCGATGCCGCGCAGAATCTCCACGACGCCGGCGCCCCCGGCGTCCACGACACCCGCCTGGCGGAGGACGTCCAGCTGCTCCTGTGTGCGAGCGAGCGCCTGCTCGCCGTGAGCCACGAGCTCGGCGAATGCGTCCTCGAGCGGCAGCTGGGGGTCGAGGCCTCCCGCCTTCTCCGCCAGCTCGCGGATGACGGTCAGCATTGTCCCCTCCTGCGGGTTGCGCACGGCTGCGTAAGCCGCGTCGCTAGCCCCGCCGAGGGAGCGCGCGAGGACGGCGGTGTCGATTGGGCCCTCGGATAGGCCCTCCACCGCGCCGCGGACGATCTGGGAGAGGATGACGCCGGAATTTCCCCGCGCACCCATGAGCGAGGCACGGACGACGTCACTCTCGCCTCGCTCCAGCGCGGTCACCACGGCCCTTACGGTTTCGGCCATGTTCGTTCCCGTGTCCCCGTCCGGGACCGGGTACACGTTGAGATCGTCGATGCGCTGCCTGCTCGCCTCGAGAGCGGCCAACGCCGCTCGCGCGGTCGCTAGAGCGCCTTCTGAACCTTGCCCGACTTGAGGCACCGCGCGCAGACGTACCTCCGGCGCGGGGTCCCGTCGACCAGGATGCGGACGCGCTGGAGATTCGGGTTGAACCGTCGCTTCGTCGCCACCATCGAGTGGCTCCGGTTATTTCCGAACGCGGGGGCCTTCCCGCAGACTGCGCATACCTTCGACATGGTCAGCCGTCGAGTATAGCGAGGCCCTACTTGGCTACAGACGCCCGCAGGCGCGACAGCGTGTCCGCCATCTCGAGCGCCGTGCGCGCCGCCTCCGCGCCCTTGTTCCCCTTGTCCCCGCCGGCACGCTGCTCGGCCTGGTGCCGCGTGTCGCACGTGAGCAAGCCGAAGGCGATCGGGATACCCGTCTCGAGGCCCGCGAGCTGGAGGCCGCTCGCAGCCTCGCCGGCGATGTACTCGAAATGCGGTGTGTCGCCGCGGATGACGCAGCCGAGCGCGATCACGCACGAATAGCGGCGAGTCTTGGCGAACGCCATCGCTCCGAGGGGGAGCTCGAAGGCCCCCGGCACGGGCATGACGTCCACGCGGTCGCGGGTGACGCCGGCCTCTACGAGCGCCTCGAGAGCGCCGTCGAGGAGTCGCGTCGTGATGTCGCCGTTGAAGCGCCCGACGACGATTCCCACGGAGCGCCGGCCGCCGTTCGGCGAGCCCATGTAAACCCCCACGCCGTCCGGGATCCGGAGCTCGCCCGGCGACGTGCTCGATCTCGGTCATTCCCGGTCCGACTCCTCGAAGCGGAGATCCTGGTGATGGAGGCGATGGCCGAGCTTCGTTCGCTTCGTCTCCAGGTAGCGGCGGTTCTCCTCGTTGGGAGAGACCTCGATCGGCACCTGCTCGACGACCGTGAGGCCGAAGCCCTCGATACCGGTGATCTTCTTCGGGTTGTTGGTGAGGATGCGGATGGTGGAGAGGCCGAGGTCGGCGAGAATCTGGTTGCCGATCCCGTACTCGCGCATGTCGGCCGCGAAGCCCAGCTCGAGGTTGGCCTCGACGGTGTCCAGCCCGTTTTCCTGCAGCTCGTAGGCCTTCAGCTTGTTCAGAAGCCCGATCCCTCGGCCCTCCTGAGCCATGTAGAGGAGGACGCCGCGCTCCTCCGAGCCGATGCGGGCCAGAGCCAGCTCGAGCTGCTCGCCGCAGTCGCAGCGGAGCGAGTGGAAGACGTCGCCGGTCAGGCACTCGGAGTGGACGCGCACGAGGACGTCCTCCTCGCCGTCGACCTGGCCCTTGACGAGCGCCACGTGGTGCTTGCCGGTGAGCTTCTCCCTGAATGCGACCGCCGTGAAGTCCCCGAACGGCGTCGGCATCCGCACCGATGTCAGGCGCTCGACGAGCTTCTCCGTGCGACGGCGGTACTCGATCAGATCTTCGACCGTGATCATCTTGAGGTCGTGGAGGGCGCAGTACTCGACGAGGTCGGGGACGCGAGCCATCGTCCCGTCGTCCTTCATCACCTCGCAGACGACGCCGGCGGGGTTGAGGCCCGCGAGCCGAGCGAGGTCGACCGCGGCTTCGGTCTGACCGGCGCGCTGCAGCACCCCGCCCGCGCGCGCGCGTAGCGGAAAGACGTGGCCCGGCTGGACGAGGTCGCCGGGGCCCTTGCTCGGGTCGATGGCGACCTGGATCGTGCGCGCGCGGTCATGCGCGGAGATGCCCGTCGAGACCCCCTCGCGCGCCTCGATCGACACCGTGAAAGCGGTGCCGAACGGGGTCTCGTTCCGGTCGGTCATCTGCTCGAGCGCCAGCTCGTCGCAGCGCTCGTCCGTGAGGCAGAGGCAGATCAATCCGCGCCCGTGCGTGGCCATGAAGTTGACGGCCTCCGGAGTTGCGAACTGGGCCGCGATCGTGAGGTCACCCTCGTTCTCGCGGTCGGAGGCGTCCACGACCACGACGAACTTGCCCTGCCGGATGTCCTCGAGGGCATCCTCGATCGTCGCGAACGGCGTCTTGGTCGCGGTCTGGGTCATCCTGGGAATCGTAACGCTCGTTGCCGGGCCGGCCGAGGGCCTAGGCACTTCTGGGGCGACGCTCGCAAAGGATCCTGCCACGAGCGTCGCCAGGCGGGGCAGAGCCGGACTTTGCTCGGCTGAAGCCCGCCGACCAGAGTGTCTAGGTCAGTTTCTCTACGTATTTGGCGAGCATGTCCACTTCGAGGTTGAGCTCGTCCGCCTCGGCTACGCGGCCGAGCGTCGTCACTTCGCGCGTGTGCGGCACGAGCGCGACAGTGAAGGCCGTTTCGTCGATCCCGGCAATCGTGAGGCTGACGCCTTCGACGGCGATGGAGCCCTTCTCGACGCAGTAGCGCATGATCTCGGGCGCGGCTTCGATCTCGAGTCCCTCCGCGGTCACCTCGCGGACACGGCCGACGCCGTCCACGTGACCCTGGACGAAATGGCCGCCGACCGGATCCCCGGCCTGAAGCGCGGGCTCGATGTTCACCCCTGCGCCACCCTCGAGCCGGCCGAGCGTCGAGCGCCGGAGCGTTTCCTGCACGACGTCGAAGGCGATCACGCCGTCCTCGACCTCGACCGCGGTCAGGCAGACGCCGCTGACGGAAACGGAATCGCCCTCGGCAACGCCGCGCGAGGTCTCGTGCGCGAGAACGCGCAGACGCAGACCCTGATCGGTGGGTTCGATTGCCTTGACCTCACCCAGCTCGCGCACGATGCCGGTGAACATCAGCCAACGATAGCCCGTCGCCGAAATCGCTTGTGTTTCACCTGTACAAGCTCTCGAAAAGCATGGCTCGGCCGGGAAACGCGGCGCGGGGGCTGGCGAGACCGGATCGATGCGCTCTCGATTGCACGGGGTACGCGCTTGTGCGCGTGGAACACAAACTCTCTAAGGCTCGTGGATGTACCCGGTGAGGAGGAGATCGGCGCCGACGTCCTCCGCGGTCACGTCGCTCAGGGCCAGCGGCTCCCCGAGCTCGCCGAGGAAGCGCGGGCCGGAGCCCGCAATGACGGGCGCCACGAAGAGGAGCAGCTTGTCGACGAGTCCTGCGCGCACGAAGGCCGTGGCGAGCGTCGGCCCGCCTTCGAGCAGGAGCGACTGGACGCCCTCGACGCCAAGGCGCGCGAGCTCCGCCTCGAGCGAGCCGGACAGGAGCTCGAGCGCGGAGCCTTCCGGCAGCGGCCCCGAGCCGAACGCGAGGCGCCGCGGCTGCCGCTCCGCTCCGACGTCGCGGGCATCGAGGCTCGGGTCGTCCGCGCGGACGGTGCCCATCCCGACCGCAACGGCGTCCGATGCCGCCCGGAGCTCGTGCACGCGCCTCCGGCTCTCCTCGCCGGTCACCCAGCGGGACCCCGGGACGCTGACGCGGCCGTCGAGCGTGATCGCAGCCTTGTAGGTAACGAACGAGCGGCGCTCGGAGATCCACGTGCGCCACGCCTCGTTCTGGCGTCGGGCGGCCGCTCCGAGCTCCCCATCCGCGAACTCGACCTCGACGCCTGCGGCTCGAAGCTCCTCGAGGCCGCCGCCGGCCTCTGGATTGGGATCGCGCGCCCCGGCGACGACCTTGGCGATCCCGGCCGCGAGCACCGCGGTCGTGCACGGCGGCGTGGCGCCGCTGCTGCGGCAGGGCTCGAGCGAGACGTAGAGCGTGGCTCCGCGGGCCTCTTCGCCCGCCGCTTCGAGTGCCACGACCTCCGCGTGTGGCCCGCCCTTGCGGTCGTGCCAGCCCTCCCCGACCACCTTCCCGTCCCGAACGACCACCGCTCCCACCACAGGATTCGGCCGAGTCGTTCCGCGCCCGCGCTCCGCGAGCTCGAGCGCACGCTCCAGGGTCACTCCAGCGCCTTGACGAGCCGCGTGTAGGCGCGCGGGAGATCCTCCATGCCGAAGATCGCGGTTCCCGCGACGATCAGGTCGGCGCCCACCTTCCGTACGTCGGGGACGTTCTCCGCGGTGATCCCTCCGTCGACCTGGACGAAGAGCGAGCTCGGCAGCTCCTTGCGCAGCCGACGGATGCGCCAGAGGCTGTCCGGCATGAACTCCTGCCCCGAATAGCCGGGGTGGATGCTCATGCAGAGCGCCAGGTCGGCTCCCAGCGCGGCCTCGACGGCAACCTCGACCTCGGTCTCGGGACTGAACGCCACGCCGACCCCGAGCTCGAGATCGCGGGCCGCCTTGATCGTGTTCCAGGGCTCTTCCGAGACCTCGACGTGGAACGTGACGCTATCGCCGCCCGCCTCCTTGATCTGCGGGAAGTGGTGCTCCGGGTTGTCGACCATCAGATGGCAGTCGATCACCCCGCCCGCGTCGTGGATCAGCGGGGCGACCGACTTCAGGACGACCGGCCCCATGGTGATCGGCTCGACGAAGTGGCCGTCGCCGACGTCGAAGTGGAAGACGCGCGCACCGGCGTGGAGGAGGTACTCGACCTGCTCGCCGAGGCGAGAGAAGTCTGCGGCGTAGAGAGAGGGCTCGATCTCTGCCGTGCGGACCCAGTCGTGCCAACCCATGGCTGAACTCTAAGAGTTCGTTTCAGGACGGGGCTCGACGCAGCCTGGCGACGAAGAAGCCGGCCGTCCGGTGCACATGCGGGAGGGTCAGCAGAAACTCGGGTCGGCGCGGATGCCGGTAGTCGGGGAATTCCACGCCCAGGTCCTCGATGGCCGCGCCGGCCGCGTCGACGATCTCCTCGTTCTCGGGCCGGTGGATCGTGCAGACGGAGTAGGTGACCGTCCCGTCGGGCTTGACCCGTTCGAGCGCGGCCGCCAGCAGCGCCGATTGAAGCTCGGGTAGGGGTTGCGCGCGCCAACGCAGGTCGGGCCTCGAATTGAGGACGCCGAGGCCGGAGCACGGCGCATCAACGAGAACGCGGTCGAAGCCGCTGATGTTCGGCGGGAGCTTGAGGGCGTCTGCCCAGACGACCTTGATGTTGGTGGCGCCGAGTCGCGCTGCGTTCTCCGCCAGCTCGCGCGCGCGGCCGTCGTGCTTCTCGACAGCGACGACCTCCGCCGCGACCTCGGCGAGCTGTGTGGCCTTGCCTCCGGGAGCGGCGCAGAGATCGAGGATGCGCTCGCCCGGCTGAGCGCCGACAGCCTGCCCCGCAAGCTGCGAGCCGCGGCTCTGCGGCCACACCCGTCCCTCTTCGATCCACTCGGGCGGGATCTCGTCGACGACCCGCGGACCTTCAGTTGTCCGGACGGCAGTCTCCGGCGGCTCGTTCTGCGCGCGCATCAGTTCGAGCGCGTCCTCGGGGCCCCACTCTCGCCACCAGGCCTCTGCCACCCAGTCGGGATACGAGCGCTTGAGCGCGGCTTCGGCCGGAGTCGCCTCGCCAAGCCCCGCGAGCAGCGGTTCGATCCCGTCGGCGACCCGGCGCATGACAGCGTTGGTGAATGCAATTGCGCGCTCGAGCCCGGCGGCGCGGACGAGCTCGACCGACTCGTTGACCGCGGCGTGGCGTGGAACCGACCCCATGTACCACAGCTGGTAGGCGCCCAGCCGCAGCGCCGCCCGCACCGGCGGATCGAGCTTCCGCATCGGGCGACGCCCGAGGGTCTCGATCGCGTAGTCGAGGGGCCGCACCATCTGGACGGTCCCGTAGGCGAGCTGCATCGCGAACGCGCGGTCGCGCGGATCGAGGCCATCCGCCAAGGCGCGGAAGGCGCGGTCGGCATACGCGTCCTCCTCGAAGACGCGCCGGACGACCTCGTAGGCGACTCCGCGGGCGCTCAGCGTCACTCTAGCGCCGTCCGCGTAGGTACTCCTCGGCGGTCATCCGCTTGCCGCCCTCTCGCTGCACCTCGACCACCTCGACGCTGTCGGCCACGAGCAGGGAGTCCTCGCGGGCCGGCCGCGCCTTCCACACGAGGAGGCGTCGGCCGTCCACCAGTCCGCGGGCGCCGATGTGCGGCGAGAGCGCGCGGATCTGGTTGATCGTCTCCTCCGGCGGGCGGGACCAGTCGATGTCACGGTCGGCGCCCGTGATCTTCTCCGCGTACGTGGCGCCGTCCGGTTGCGGGACGAAGGTCGGCTCCGCGAAGACCTCGCCGAGCAGCTCGATCCCGAGGGACGCGGCCCGCTCGAACACGATCGAGGAGTCGTCCTCGGGCCCGATCGGAAAGCGCCGCTGGGCCGCGATCGGGCCCGCGTCGAGGTCCGCGGTGGTCTTGTGGATGGTCACACCGGTCTCGCGGTCGCCGGCCATGATCGCCCGCTCGACGGGCGCTGCGCCGCGCCACCGCGGGAGTAGGGACGGATGGACGTTCAGCCACAGGCGCTCGCCGAGCAGCTTCTCCGGGATGAGCACCCCGTAACCTGCTACCACGACGACGCGCGCGTCCCACGGGAACTGCGTCAGCCGGTCCGGCTGCTCGACCGGAATATCGAACTGCTTGGCCGTCTCCTTCGCCGGCGGCGTCGCCTTCTTGCGACCTCTCCCCTGCGGCTTGTCAGGCCGTGTCAGGAGAAGCTCGATGTCGTAGCCTCTAGCGGCTAGCCCTTCGAGAATGGCGGCCCCGAAGGGCGCCGTCGCCGCAACTGCGATTTTCATGACTAGCGCCTCGTTCGGTGACGCTCCCCCGCCCCTGGCGCGCGAAAAGCGATACGCATTCGCGTCGAGTTACACGCACCAGCCCGCGTCATTCTGGACGCGGACGCGTGCGGGCGACCGAGGACGAAGCCCCGCGCGGCTTTGCGGCCGCCAGGGGTGATGGTGAGCGTTGCCGAGTGAGGCACTTTTACCCGATCGGGCCGAGGACCGGTTGCGGACGAAGCTGAGCCAGCGCCTCCTTGCGCTGCTCCAGAGTCGTCCGGTCGATGATCAGCACGCCGTCGAGGTGGTCGACCTCGTGCTGGATAACCCTCGCCTGCAGCCCTTCGGCCTCGATCTGAACAGGCTCGCCGTCGGGGGTCTGAGCCTCGAGCGTCACGGCGACCGGTCGCTCGACCTCGACGACGACGGTGGCGGCGCCGAGCGAGAGGCACCCCTCTTCGACGTTGTCGGACTCGTCCTGACTCGAGACGATGCGCGGATTCACGAGCGCGGTCACCGGCTCGTCGTCGGCCGTCCGATAGACGAGCACGCGCCTGAGAACGCCGAGCTGCGGAGCCGCGAGTCCGACGCCACGCGCCTCGTCCATCAGCATGGTCATCCGCTCGACGAGATCGGTGACCGAGTCGTCGAAATCCTCCACGTCGTTCGCCTTCATGCGCAGGACGGGATCCGGGTACTGCCGGACGAGCGAAAGCGCGGCTCGACGCCGGGCCTCACGCTCCGCGTCGAGCTCTTCGTTACGGATCTGCCCCTCGACTTCGCTCATTTGAACGAAGTTTATCCGGGGCGAACCTCTGTTCTAAACCCGGCCGGTAGCCGTCCGGGGGCCGTACAAGCGCGAAACGAGACTATCCAAGGCCCTGCGGGTCGACGTCGACGGACGCGCTGAGACCGTCCTTCCGCATGGCGGGAGCGGCTGCGGAGAGCAGTCGCCCCGCCAGGGAGGCCAGCGGCCTCGGGTTCCCCGTCTTGGCGAGGAGCTGGGCCCGGTGGCGACCACGCAGGCGAAGGAGGGGCGCCGGGCCGAGGATCTCGGCTTCGCCTCCGTGCCGCTCGAGCTCTGCGCGGAGCTGGGTCAGGACCGCCGCGGGCCCGGCGGAGTCGCTCCCCGAGACGACGACGCGGAGCATGTGACGGAATGGCGGGTAGCCGAGCTCACGCCGCCGCTCGAGCTCTCCAGCCAGGAACTCACGGACGTCGTGGCGAGCCGCGAGGGCGATGGGACGCGCGTCCGGCTGGTAGGTCTGGATGAGCACGCGGCCAGGAGCCTCACGCCCACTCCGTCCTGCGAGCTGCGTCACAAGCTGGAACGTCCGCTCTTCAGCCCGGAAGTCGGGCATGGCCATGCCGGTGTCCGCATCGACGACGGCGGCGAGCGAGACGCCTTCGAAGTGGTGGCCCTTGGCGACCATCTGGGTGCCGAAGAGCACCGGTTTCTTGGCGGCGGCAAAGCGCGTCAGCGTCTCGGCGAGCATGGCGGGCTTCGCCACCGCGTCGGCGTCGAGCCGGAAGCGCTCGAGCTCGGGAACGTGCTTCTCGAGCTCCGCCTCCAGCCGTTGGGTGCCCGCGCCGAGGCGAGCGAGGTCTGGCGAGAGGCAGACCGGGCAGAGAGAGGGCTTCGGCTCCCGTCGCCCGCAGTGGTGGCAGTGGAGCAGCCCGTCGGCGTGGAGCGTCAGGGCCACATCGCAGCTCTCGCAGCGCCGCGTAGCCCCGCAGGCGCGACAATGGATGGCCGGCGCAATGCCGCGCCGGTTGAGCAAGAGGATGGCTTTGCCGCCCTTGTCCACGAGCTCGCCCAGCTCGGAGAGCAGCGGCGCGGAGAGCGGGTAGCCCGCCTCACGACGCAGGTCGACGACCTGGACGGCCGGAAGGCGCGTGCCGAGGCGCCCGCCCAGCTCCACGCGCTCGAGCGCCTGCCAGCTTTCGGGCCGCGGAGTCGCGCTGCCGAAGACCGCGACGGCGCCTTCGAGCGCGGCACGCTTCGCGGCCACCGTGCGCGCGTCGTACCGCGGATCCGACTCCTGCTTGTACGAGGGGTCGTGCTCCTCGTCGACGCAGATGAGACCGAGGCCGGCGACCGGCGCGAACACGGCCGAGCGCGCCCCGACGACGACCCGCGCTTCCCCCTTGGCGATGCGCTCACGTTCGTCTCGCCGCTCCGCTTCCGTCATCGCGGAGTGGAGCAGGGCGACTTGCTCGCCGAATCGCGCCCGAAACCGACCGAGTGCCTGCGGAGTCAGCGCGATCTCGGGTACCAGGACGATTGCTCCGAGCCCCCGCTCCAGCGCAGCCGCGCAGGCGCGCAGGTACACCTCCGTCTTGCCGCTGCCGGTCGCCCCGTAGAGGAGGAAGGTGCCGCCGTCACCGTCGAGGGCGGTGGTGATCCGCTCGAGCGCTGCTGTTTGCTCCTGCGTGAGAGTCTCGGGAGCAGCTTCGGCAGCAAGACCGGCCGCAGGCGGCCTGAGCTCGCCACGTCGCGCCCGCGTCACCGGCGCGACGAGAGCCAGGGCGCGGGCCGGTGTCGAGCCGTAGTAGTCCGCAATCCAGAGGGCGAGGTCGACGAGCTGCGGTGGGATCGCTCCCAGAACCCGGTCGACCGCGACCGGCTCGACTTCCGCTGGGGCTTCGTCACCGAGATCGACGACGACCCCGCGGCGGTGTGCTCGGCCGAACGGCACCGTCACGACCGAGCCCTTCTCGAGCCCGTCGGCGAGGTAGGTGAACGGCCGCGCGAGGGCGCGTGCGGTCACCAGTGGGTAGACGGAGGCGAACCGAGGCAACGCTAAGATCATCCACGTTATGGCGGCGGGACACTCGGTCGACGACTACCTCGAGACGATTTACTTCCTCGCTTTCCCCATTGGGGAGTACCGTCCCGACACGAAGGGCGCGTCTACACTGGCCGTCCGGGTCGCCGACATGCTCGGCGTCTCTCGCGCCTCTGCGGGCGAGATGCTCAAGCGGCTCGAATCCGAGGGGCTGATCGAGCGCGGCGAGCACAAGGAGGCGATCCTCACCGCCGAGGGCCGCGTCCAGGCCGAGCGCGTCGTGCGCCGACACCGGATCATCGAGCGGCTCCTCACGGACTTCATGGGCTACACCCCCGCGGAGGCTCACGAGCAGGCCGACCTGCTCGGGAACACCTTCACCGACGAGATGGTCGAGCGGATCGCGAAGCAGCTGGGCGAGCCGAAGCGCTGCCCGCACGGGTGGCCCGTGGACACCAACTTCGAGCAGGCGGAGAACCGCGAGCTCCTGCCACTCGCCGACCTTCCCGCCGGCTCACGGGCTGAGATCGTGCGGCTCGCCGAGCACGACGGCGCACTCCTCCACTGGTACTACGACGAGGGGCTCGTCCCGGGGGCGACCATCGAGCTGCGAACCGCCGAGCCCGCCACGGGCGAGTTCACGCTGAAGGTGAACGGCGACGAGCGCGCGATCGACGAGAAGGCCGCCGCCGGCCTCTTCGTCAGGCCAGCCGCCTAGGCTGGCTCGAAATTCACGGCGACGCTGGTGAACCCCAGCGCGCGCAGCAGACTCTGCAGCATGAGCCGCGTGTTCTCCTCCGCCCGCGCGACGAGGCCGGAGCCGTTCTGCGCGGCGGTGTGGATCTTCTGCTCGGCCAGCGTGTAGAGCTGGCGCTGATCGTCGTCTCCGCCGCTGAAGATCGAGCCGATCTTGTTGAAGAGCCCCTTGTCGCGGTCGTAGACGTAGCTTCGCCCCACGTCGAGCTGTGCGTCGGAGAGCCGCGGCCGCGGCAAGTTGATCGTCGCCGCTCGCCGGTCATCCGACACGTGGACGGCGCCCTTGCCGATCTGGGAGAAGTCGACGATCGCATCGACCGAGCCGACCGCGACGAAGAGCGTTCGCTCACCGAGGATCGTGGACGGCAGCGCCGATGACGACTTCAGGTCGACGATCTGCTCGAAGTTGCCGGTGGCCGCGTGGTACTCCTGGAGATCCTGGAGCGACTTCAGCACGGCGGGCCCGCTGCGGTCGACGGTGTGCTGCGCGAACGGGTTGTGGACGTCCGGAATGACCCCCTTGACCCAGCTCACGCCGCCGAAGATGGCGATGATGAGGATTCCGAGCGTTATGAGGCCCCAGGGAACGTCTCGCCGCGGCCTGGGCGGCTCGTACTGCGGCGGAGCCGGCGGTGCGGGCTCGGTGCGTCTGCGCTCAGGTGTGACAACCCCCATGTCTCCTCGGTTCTACCCGTTCAGGTAGCTGCAGGAACCTCCGTCGCAAGGCCTGCAGCAGCGCGCAAATCCTCGGCCTTGTCGGTGCGCTCCCACGTGAAGTCGTGCTCCGGCCGCCCGAAATGGCCGTATGCGGCGGTCTTGCCGTAGATCGGCCGCATGAGGTCGAGGTCGCGCAGAATCGCGCCTGGGCGCAGATCGAATTGCTCGCGCACGAGCTCCTCGATCTTCGGGATCGGAATGTGCTCGGTGCCGAAGCACTCCACCTCGATCGACACCGGGTGCGCGACGCCGATGGCGTAGGCGACCTGCAGCTCGCAGCGGTCGGCGAGGCCGGCCGCGACGAGGTTCTTCGCCACGTGGCGGGCCGCGTAGGCGGCGGAGCGGTCGACCTTCGTCGGGTCCTTGCCGGAGAAGGCGCCGCCGCCGTGGCGCGCCATGCCGCCGTAGGTGTCCACGATGATCTTCCTGCCGGTGAGCCCGGTGTCGCCCATGGGGCCGCCGACCACGAACTTCCCGGTCGGGTTGACCAGCACGAAGTCGCGCTCCTCGAAGCGGTGCTCGTCGTAGAGCTCGCGCGGGAGAATCGGGTGCAGGACGTGCTCGATGAGGTCGGGCTTGACGAGAGCGTCCGTGTCCAACCCGTCGCGATGCTGGGTCGAGACCAGCACGCGGGCGATCTCGACCGGGCGCTGGTGCCCGTGCTCGTCCACCTCGTAGCGCACGGTGACCTGCGCCTTCCCGTCCGGACGCAGGTAGGGCAGGATCTGCGCCTTCCGCACCTCGGAGAGGCGCTTGCAGATCCGGTGCGCGAGCATGATCGGGAGCGGCATGAGCTCTTCGGTCTCGACGCACGCGAACCCGAACATCATCCCCTGGTCGCCGGCGCCGACCCGGTCGAGCGGGTCGTCGTCGCCCGGGTCGTGCTGCGCCTCGTAGGAGCGCTCGACACCCTGCGCGATGTCCGGAGACTGCTCGTCGATCGCGACCATCACGCCGCACGTGTCTGCGTCGAACCCGTACTTGGCGCGGTCGTAGCCGATCTCCTTGATCCGGCTGCGGACGAGCCGCGGGATGTCCACGTAGCACTCCGTCGTGATCTCGCCGGCCACGATTACGAGCCCGGTCGTGACGAGCGTCTCGCAGGCCACCCGGCCGTTCGCGTCGTCCGTGAGGACAGCGTCGAGAACTGCGTCCGAGACCTGGTCGGCGACCTTGTCGGGGTGGCCTTCCGTGACCGATTCGGACGTGAAGAGGAAGCTCCGCGCGGACATGTGACCGCGAAGGCTAGTCGACGGCGAGGAACCCGGCGAACTTGAGCGTGTTCCCGTCCTTGGAGCTGTAGAGGACGAGGGTCTGGAGCGGCTCGATGTTGCGCCGCACCTCTTCCGGCACGGTTCCAAGGTAGTTCAGGACGTACGGAATCGCATCGTGGAGGTTCACGTACGCGAACCCCGCGGTCTCGTCGGGCATGCCCGCCTGCTCGAGCGCGTCTTTGAATGACGAGTCGTCGGCCAGGCGGTCGCCGTCCTGCCGGAGCTGGGCGATACCGTCGCGAGATGTCGTGACGACGAGGTGGCCGTCGAAGGCCGCGTAATAGACGGAGACCGGCGGGCTGACCGCGACCTCTTTCGCGTTGATGCCGTCGATCTGGACCTCATTCACGTGCTGCGCGGCCGGGAGATACTCGGCCAGAGCCTTGACGATCTTGTCCACGGTAGCCACGGCTGCCTGCTCGTCGTCCACCTGCGTGACGAGTGTGACCTCCGGGATGAGGAAGCCGGGACGCACGTACAGAGCCGCCTCGCCCGCGAAGAGCGGGAAGACGTCCTCTTCGAGCGACACTCCCACCTCGGCCTCGATCCGCGCGATGTCGCGGTCGACATCGGGCTCGGCCTCCGCCAGGGCGTCACGGTAGGCGGACAGCGCTTGCTCGAGGTTGTTGAAACCGACATAGACGAGCGCGCCGCCGGGAACTTCGTCCGGCAGCCCAGCCTTGAAGTTGTCCGGCGCGACGGCGAGGTTCTCGTCCGTCAGGAGTGCGGCACCCTCGACCTTGGCGCCGTCCTCCTGCGCGGCGAGGGAGATCGCCATCGACGGGACATTGCCGCCGAACACCGAGTCGAACGCCCGGGGCGGCACGCCGTCGTTCGCGGGCAGCTCCTTCTGCAGCGCGCTGCCGTTGACATAGACGAGCGCGAGCGCATCCTCGTTCACCTGGCCCAACGCGTCCTGGTAGTCGCTCGAGCCCTCGAGCGTGCCGCCTTCTCGAGCGGACTGGAAGTGGTCGAGCGCGCTCTCGCTGTCGGAGAAGGCCGTCCAGCCGTCGACCTCCCGGGTGACCATCTTCGTGTCGACCTGCGCCAGCACGTCCTTCAGCTTCTGGGTGTCTTCGGGTTGCGTCAGGCCGACGAACTCGCCGTCGCCGGAGAGGTCGAGACCGACGATGTCCGTCTCAGGGCCGAGCGCGGGCTCGACGTCCTGGCGGAAATCGAGGCCCTTTCCGCTCAGCTCGCTCAGAATGGAGTCGATCGCGCGCCGGCCGTCGGGAAACTTCGCGATCAGATCCTCCGCCTGCTGCCACTGGTTGGAGCCCGAGTCGGTGCGAATGCTGACGAACACCGCGGCGGAGGCCGGCGCGATCAATGCGCCGGACGGGCCGGAGGCGGCGTCCTGCTCCCCGCAACCCACTGCGAGGGAGAGGACGGCGACGACGAAGACGGTGAGGGAGCGCACGCTATTCATCTGTCGGCTTTCTGCCCATCAAGCCTGAGGCTAGTTCCTGGAGACTCGCGCCGCTGAGGACCGAGCACACCGCCTCGGTGATCGGCAGCTCGATGCCCAGGCTGCGGGCGAGGTCGCGCAAGACGGGCGCCGTCGTCAGGCCCTCGACCACCTGCCCGATCTCCGCGACCGCGTCCTCGGCCGACGCGCCGCGGGCGATCAGCTCGCCGGCGCGGCGGTTGCGGCTGTGGCGGCTCCAGCAGGTCACGATGAGATCTCCCATGCCGGCCAGGCCCGAGAACGTCTCCGAGCGGGCCCCGCAGGCGTCGCCGAGGCGCTTCATCTCCGAGAGCCCGCGGGTGATGAGCGCCGCCTTGGCGTTGTCCCCTGCCTCGAGGCCGTCGACGGCACCCGCGGATAGGGCGATCACGTTCTTCGAGGCCGCACAGAGCTCTACACCGACCAGATCGGTGTTCACGTAGACGCGAAAGCGCGGGGAGATGATCGCGTGCTGAAGCTCCGTGGCGAGCTCCTCGTCCTCGCTCGCGAGGACGGCCGCGGCCGGCAGGCCCTGGGCGATCTCTTCGGCGTGGTTGGGCCCCGAGAGGACGGCGACCGGCGCGTTCGGCACCACCTGCGAGAGCCGGCTGCCGCTCGTCGGGTCGAGGCCCTTCGTGAGGATCAGCCGCGGCGCCTCGCCCGGGAGGGCTTCGACGACCTCCCGGAACGCGCGGCTCGGGACGGCGATGCAGACGAGCTCCGCCTCGGCGATGGGCGCGTCGGAGATCGGCACGGCCGGCGGGCGACGGCCGGCGAGCACGACGTCGTGCCCGCGCTCCTCGAGCAATCCGGCAAACGTGGTTCCCCACGATCCCGCTCCCACGACGACTACTTTCACGAGCGGCGCACGAAGTCGATGATGACGGACACACCGGAGAGATCGAACCGCTCGCGCAGGCGGTTCTCGACCCAGTAGCCGTAATCCCGCGTCATGAGGCCCGGATCGTTGACGAAGAGCCGAAAGCGCGGCGGCCGGGTGCTCACCTGCGTTCCGTACAGGAGGTTGAGCCGCTTGCCGAACCGTGACGGCCCGGGCCGCTGCTCGCGCAGCTCGCCGAGGAAGCGGTTGAGCTCAGGCGTAGGGATCCGGCTCGTGTGCTTCTCATAGAGGCCCTCGATCCGGTCGAGCAGCTTCCCGATGCCGCGACCGGACTTCGCCGAGACGGCGACCATCGGCGGCCGCTGCCGAAGGCGGTCGGCGATGCGCTCGCGCACATCCTCGATGCCGACCTGGGCGACGTCCCACTTCGACAGGACCACGAGCGTCGAGCAGCCTGCGGTCCGAGCGATGTCGGCCACAGCGAGGTCCTGGTCGACGAGGCCCTCGCTCGAGTCCACGAGCACGAGACCGACGTCGGCGCGCTCCGCCGCCCTGATGGCCCGAAGCTCCGAGAAGTACTCGACTCCCTGCCGCTGCCGCCGCTTGCGGCGAAGGCCTGCCGTGTCGACGAGGACGAACTTCTTGTCCCCCCGCTCGAGCACCGTGTCGATCGAGTCCCGCGTCGTTCCGGGCACATCGGAGACGATCACGCGTTCCTCGCCGACGAGAGCGTTCAGCAAGCTCGACTTCCCCACGTTCGGCCGACCGAGGATGGCCACCCGGATCGCCTCCTCACCGACCTCGTCCCTGGCCTCCCCGGAAAGTCCCGCGACGATGCCGTCGAGCAGGTCGCCGGTCCCGTGGCCGTGCAACGCCGAGACCGGGACCGGGTCGCCGAGGCCGAGGCGATGGAACTCGTATGTGTCGGCCTCGTGGCTCGGATCGTCCACCTTGTTGACGGCCAGGAGAACCGGCTTGCCCGCGCGGCGGAGGATGGCGGCGATCTCCTCGTCTCCGGGAGTCACGCCGGCGCGTGCGTCGGTGACGAAGAGGACGAGGTCTGCTTCCTCCACGGCGCGGCGTGCCTGCTCGGCGACCTCCCGAGTGATCGGCGAGGGATCGGCCACGTCGACGCCTCCGGTGTCCACGAGGATGAAGCGTTTTCCCGCCCAGTCGCAGACGACCTCTTTGCGGTCGCGCGTCACCCCCGGCGTCTCGAAGACGACGGCTTCCCGCGTCGCCGAAAGGCGGTTGACCAGGGTGGACTTGCCGACATTGGGGAAGCCCACGACGGCGACCGCCCCGAGCAGCGGGGAGCTCATGCCCCAGCCTCAAGGGGCATGAGCGCGGGGAGGGTGTGTGAGGGAACCGGAAGGTTCCCTCACTGGATCAAAGAAGGGGGGCCATGGGGGAAACCTGGTTTCCCCCATGGGAGCACGCCGCAGGCGGGCGACGGTCATCCGACCTTTGCGGGAACGTGCTCGCGCCTGGGTGGCACAGCGCGCGGCCGGCCGAGCTCGTGCATGTGCACGAGGAACTCCCACAGCCGCCGGATCTCGGTCTCGATCTCGTCGGTCGCTTGCCGGTAGCCCTTCGAGTTCCGCGGGTGCTCGTCGAAGCGCATCGGCTCGCCGAAGGCCACGGAAATGGGCGGCCACTTTCCCCACGCCCAGTCCTGGGATCCGTGGATGGCGGCGGGGATGACTGGCACTCCTTCCTGGATGGCGACCATGGCGGCGCCCGGCTTGGCTTCGCCCGGCACGCCCGTCGTCTGGCGGGTGCCCTCGACGAAGAGGCCGAGCAGGTCGTTGTTCCGCACGGTCTCGCGCATCTGGCGGAGGGCTTCACGGTCGGACTCGCCGCGGCGTACCGCCAGTGCGCCATGCGCACGCATCAGCTCGCCGAAGCCCGGCACGCCGTGGAGCTCGAACTTCGCCACGAAGACGATGCGGCGCGGACAGAGGACGCCGATGGCCGGCGGGTCCGCGTAGGAGAAGTGGTTCATCGCGAGAACGGCGCCGCCTTCCCTGGGAACCCGCTCCCGCCCGTAGGCCTTGAGCCGCATCATCGAGCGTGTGAACGTCCCGATCACGCCCTTGCCGATCGTCCAGTAGACGAGGGAGTTGTAGGCGCTCATCGGCCGGCCCCCGGTCGATGAGCGTGTGGAGGGTGTGTGAGGGAACCAGGAGGTTCCCTCACTGCATCAAAGAAGGGGGACCACGGGAACGCTGACGCGTCCGCAATGACGCGAGGAGCGAGCCGTTGGCGAGCGACGCTCACGACGCGGTGCTCGCCCGCTCTGCGACCAGGCGCTCGATCGCGTCGACGACGTCGTCCACGTCGAGCTCGGTCGTGTCCATCTTGCGTGCGTCCGCCGCCGGCTGCATCTGCGCCGCGTCGCGCTCGTCCCTCAGCCGAAGGTCGGTGGCCAGAGCCTCCTCGCCGATCTCCGGCCTGTCGGCCACCCGCCGGCGCGCACGCTCGGCCGCATCGGCGACGAGGTAGACCTTCACGTCCGCGTCGGGGCAGACCACCGTGCCGATGTCCCGTCCTTCGATGACGGCGTCGCCATGCTGCGCCAGCTCACGCTGACGGTCGCGCATGACTTCGCGCACCTCCGGATGACGCGCGACCGAGGAGACGACCCGGTCGATCTCGGCCTGGCGAATGGCGTCGGTGACGTCCTCACCTGCGATGAGCACCCGGTCGCCATCGAAGGAGATCTGGGAATCCTGTGCCAGCTCGCCGAGCGCGGCGCCGTCGTTCAGGTCGACATCTCGCTCGAGGGCGAGCCAGGTGAGAGCGCGGTACATGGCTCCCGTGTCGAGGTAGCGAAAGCCGAGGCGGTCGGCGAGCGCGCGCGCAACCGTGCTCTTGCCTGCTCCGGCAGGCCCGTCTATCGCCACGATCATTCGTCCTCCCGCCTGCTCACCGGACCGCGATGGATTCCAGCATCGCGAAGAAGTCGGGAAAGCTTACCCCGACGCTCTCGGCGCCCTCGACCCGCACGCCTTCGCGGGAGACGAGCCCAGCGACTGCGCCGAGCATCGCGATGCGGTGATCTCCAGCGGCATCAACCACACCCCCACCCTTAGGGCGGGAGGGAACCCCACGCACCCGGAAGCCATCATGCGCCGTTTCGATGCGGATTCCAAGAGGACGCAGCACGTTTTTCACAGCTTCGATGCGATCGGATTCCTTAACGCGCAGCTCCTGCGCACCCCGGACGACGCTCTCGCCTCTCGCCATACCCGCGGCCAACGCGAAGAGCGGCAGCTCGTCGACGAGCGTCGGAACCTCAGCGGCCCTCACGGCCGTCGCGGTGAGGTCGGCGCTCGTCACCTCCAGGTCGGCAACGGGCTCGCCACCCGCCGAGCGGCGGTTGAACACCGCCACCCGGGCGCCCATGCGCTCGAGGACCGCCAGGAGCCCGGTCCTCGTCGGGTTCACGCCCACCCCGTGCAGGCGCAGCTCCGATCCCGAGAGCAGCGTCGCGGCGACGAGGAATGGCGCCGCGGAGGAGAAGTCACCCGGGATCTCCAGCTCGAGCGGCCGCAGGCGCTCTGCGGGCCACACCGCGGAGGCCCCCGGCTTGCGGCGCACGCGCGCACCCGCGCCCTCCAGCATCCGCTCGGTGTGATCCCGCGTCGGCACCGGTTCGACGACCTCCGTCCGTCCGTGATCGGCGTAGAGCCCGGCCAGCAGGACGCAGGACTTCACCTGCGCGCTCGCGACCGGAAGCTCGTAGCGGATCGGCTCCACCGTGCCGCGGCCCTCCACCACGAGCGGCGCATGCCCCTCTGTCGTCTCCACACGCGCGCCCATCAGCGCAAGCGGCTCCGCCACGCGGTCGAGCGGCCGCCGGCTCAGCGACTCGTCACCGACGAGGTCGAAGCGGCCCTCCTGGCCCACGAGGAGCCCTGGGAGCAGCCGCATCAGAGTGCCGGCGTTCCGGCAATCGATCGGCGCCTGTGGCGGACGCAACCCGCGGAGCCCGACTCCACCCACCCGGGCGCGGTCCCCCTCCAGCTCGACCTCGGCCCCGAGAGCCCTCATCGCGTCGGCAGTCGCCAGCGTGTCCTCGGAGAGACCGAGCCTGGCCAGCGAGCTTTCACCATCGGCGACAGCGCCCAGCATGAGCGCCCGGTGGGAGATCGACTTGTCGCCCGGAACCGCGAGATCGCCGCGCAAGCAGCGACGCCGGAGCCACCTCGAGCAGCGTCACTACTGGTCCTCGAACGCAGGCGAGACGATGACCGAGTAGCCCTGAGCCTCGAGCAGGTCCGCCGCCCGCCGGGCCTCCTCCTCGCCCGAGACGAGCACGGACAACGTGCCGCCGCGCTCGGGCGAGAGGTGCTGGAGCTCGAAATCCTCGATGTTGATCTGCTCGGCGCCGAGCGCCTGGGTGATCCCCGAGAGAACGCCCGGCCGGTCGGGGACGTGCACGCGCACACGCTGAAGCTCGCCGACGTCTGTGAACGCCTCGTCGAGCAGCGTGCGGCGATTTCCCGCCGCCTCGCCGATCCAGCGTGCGAGCCAGCCCGCGTCGGTCGCCTCGAGCGCCCGCTCGAGCTCTTCCACCCGGCGCCGGTGCTCGCCGAGCGCGGCCCGAAGCTCCTCTGCGTTGTCGAGAAAGATGTCGATCCAGATGCGGGGGTTGGCCCCGGCGACGCGCGTCATGTCGCGAAGCGACCCGCCGGCTGCCGCGAGCGGCTCGTGCCCGTGGATGCGGAGCGAGCCCGCGTGGTTGAGCACGATGTTCGCGAGCGCATGCGGCAGGTGGCTCGTGAGCGCGAGGAGCCGGTCGTGCGCGTCGGGATCGATCGCCACCGGGACGGCCCCCAGCGACGCGACGAAGCCGTGCAGAAGGCGGTAGCGCTCCGGCTCCGTCTCGGTCAATGGCGTGAGGAACCACGTCGCCCCCTCGAACAGCTCCGCGCTCGCATGTTCCGGACCACGGGCCTCGGAGCCGCAGACGGGATGACCGCCGATGTAGCGCGAGCGGTCGGGCACGGTTGCGGTTAGACGCCCCTTCGTCGACCCGACGTCCGTGACCGTCGCGCCGTCCCCCGCCTCGAGGGCGGCCCGGACGTCCTCGGCCAGCCTGGCCACGGGTGTGGCGACGACTGCGAGCTCCGATTCCTCGACCGCCGACGAGACACTGTCCAGGGCCTCGTCGAGAGCGCCGCGCTCCGCCGCGACGCCCCAGCGCTTCGGGGTCCGCGTCGTAGCCGGAAACGTGCTCGATTCCCGCACGCTTGGCGGCGAGCCCGACGGACGCGCCGATCAGGCCGGTGCCGACGATCGCGAGCCGACGGAGCGCCACGTCACGCGTCGACGGCGTCGGCGGCCCGGCCGGTCTGGCGCATGAGCTCGGCGACCCGAAAGGCGAGGTCGAGCGACTGGCGCGCATTCAGCCTCGGGTCGCAGAGCGACATGTAACGCGAGGAGAGCTGCTCCTCCACCACGGCCTCCGAGCCGCCGAGACATTCGGTCACATCCTCGCCCGTGAACTCGATGTGCACACCGCCCGGCCACACCCGCTCGCGCCGGCAGGCGGCGAAGAAACCCTCGATCTCGGCCAGGATCACGTCGAAGCGCCGGGTCTTCACGCCCGACTCGGTCTTGAAGACGTTGGCATGCATGGGGTCGCACGCCCAGACGACGGGGTGCTCAGCCTCGCGGACCGCGCGCAGCAGCGGCGGCAGGAGCTCGAAGACCTGCTCCGCGCCCATACGCGCGACGAGCGTCAGGCGCCCCGGGATCCGCTCTGGGTTGAGCCTCTCGCAGAGCTCCAGTGCCTCGTCCGACGTCGCCGTCGGCCCCAGCTTCACCCCGAGCGGGTTGTGGACGCCCGAGAAGAACTCGACATGCGCCTCCCCAGCGTCGCGCGTCCGCTCCCCGATCCAGAGCATGTGCCCGGAGCAGCAGTACCAATCGCCGGTCGTCGAGTCCCGGCGCGTGAGCGCTTCCTCGTAGTCGAGGACGAGGCCTTCGTGGCTCGTCCAGACGTCCACTTGGTGGAGCTTCGGCTCGGCGGCCACGTCGATTCCGCAGGCGGCCATGAAGCGAAGCGCCCGCTCGATCTCGGCCGCGAGCTGCTCGTAGCGGCGCCCCTCCGGGGAGGAAGCGACGAACTCCTGGTTCCACTCATGCACCCTTGTCAGGTCGGCGAAGCCGCCCTTCGTGAACGCGCGCACGAGGTTGAGCGTCGAAGTCGAGTTGTAATACGCCTGCACCATGCGCTCGGGATCCGGGATGCGCGCGGCGGCAGTCGGCGCGTCGTCGTGGATCATGTGGCCGCGGAAGCTCGGGATCTCCTCACCGCCGGCGTCCTCGCTCGGCGAGGTGCGGGCCTTCGCGTACTGGCCGGCGATCCGCCCGACCTTGGTCACGGGGAGGGTGGCGCCATATGTGAGGACGGCCGCCATCTGCAGGAGGATCTTCAGCTTCTCGCGGATGTGCACCGCGGAAAGGTCGTGGAACGATTCCGCGCAGTCGCCGGCCTGGAGCAGGAAGGCGCGTCCGGCGGCGACCTGGGCCAGCGCCGCCCGGAGATTGCGGGCCTCGCCCGCGAAGACAAGTGGCGGTACCGTCGCGAGGCGCTCGCGCGCGGCTTCCGCCCGGCCCTGGCTCGGCCAGTCTGGCTGGTGGCGCACAGGGAACGAGCGCCAGGACGACGGCGACCAGACTGAGCCTGCAACTGCCATCGGCTCAGTGTAGTAAGAGCTCTTTTCCGAATGGGACTCGTCGCCGGGACGCGCTGGGCGCCACGAGGCCAGGCCGTGGGGAGCGTTCATATCGATTGGAGAGATATGGGCGCGACCCGAGGCCGCCGCCTCGGGACGATCCAGCGCGCCCTGGTGGCACAGTTCTCATTTGGGAAAGAGCTCTAACAGGGATAATCAGGGCTCGCAAATGCGCATCTTTTCGGGCATCCAGCCGACCGGAGCGAAGCACTTCGGCAATTACAGCGGCGGTTTCCGCCAGTACGCGGCCACGCAGGACCTCGGCGAGGCGTTCTTCTGCATCGTCGACCTGCACTCGATCACCACTCCGCAGGATCCTGAAGAGCTGCGCGAGGCGACGCTCGACCTCGCTGCCATGCTGCTCGCGACGGGTGTCGACCCGGCGCGCTCGACCATCTTCGTCCAGAGCCATGTCCCCGCGCACACACAGGGCGCCTGGATAGCGAGTTGCGTCGCCACCTACGGGGAATTGCGCCGCATGACGCAGTTCAAGGAGAAGGGCAAGGGGCAGGAATCGGTGTCGGCCGGGCTCTTCACCTACCCCGCGCTGATGGCGGCGGACATCCTCCTCTACCACACCGACAAGGTTCCGATCGGCGACGACCAGCGGCAGCACCTCGAGCTCACCCGGAACGTGGCCGAGCGCTTCAACTCCCGCTACGGGGAGACCTTCAAGCTGCCGGAAGCCATCTACCCCGAAGCTGGGGCGCGCGTCATGGACCTCCAGGAGCCCGACCGGAAGATGTCCACGACCGGCGGCACTCCCCAGGGGACCCTGGCCCTGCTCGATCCGCCGGACACCGTTCGGCGCAAGGTGCGCTCGGCGGTGACGGACTCCGGGAGCGAGGTTCGTCGCGGCGAGGACAAGCCCGGGATCACGAACCTGATCGACATCATGTCGGTCGCCACCGGCGCCCCTCCCGAGGAGATCGAGGCGCGCTACGACGGGACCGGCTACGGGAAGTTCAAGGAGGACGTCGCCGAGGCGGTCGTCACGCTGCTCGACCCGATCCGCCTGCGCTACGGCGAGCTGCGCGGGAATCCGGCCGAGCTGAAGGCCATCCTTGCCAACGGCGCGGCCAAGGCCGACTCGATCGCGTCCGAGACCCTGCGAACCGCGTATGACCGTGTCGGTTTCGTCGCTCCGTAGGCGCGCGTCGTACGAGCCCGAAGACGGGACGCTATCGAGCCGTTGCCGCACCGCTCTGGCGACGCGGAGTCGCCTCGACGATCGACTGGGCGCTCGTCTTCGTCGTCTATCCTCATCGCCGGCATCCCGCTCGGCGTCTTCCAGACGCTCGGCGAGACGCTGACCGGGCCCGTGGGAGAAACGCTCTTCTGGCTGGCCCAGGCCGCTGCGCTTGCCATCGTGTTCGGGTACTTCGCGTACTTCTTCTCCACCGGCCACACGATGGGGATGCGGGCGCTCGACATCCATGTGTTCGCGCACCGAAGCGGTCGCGACCCGAGCCTTCCCTGGGCAGCGGT
The DNA here is from genome assembly GCA_963739065.1 of uncultured Actinomycetes bacterium. Classification (GTDB taxonomy): domain Bacteria; phylum Actinomycetota; class Thermoleophilia; order Gaiellales; family Gaiellaceae; genus JAIBJP01. The sequence continues at coordinate 530,774 of CAVTYV010000004.1, read as the reverse complement.
GCGGGGCCTGATCGCGCTCGGGTTCTTCCTCGGCACGATCAACGGCTACGGCCTCGTCCGCGGCAAGCAAGACGAGGCCCTGACTTCGTCCGAGGAGATGTTGAAAACACTCTGCGTCGTGGGCATCTCCATCGCGATCCTCGGCGAGCTATGGCAGTTCTTCGATCCCGACGGGAGGACGGTCTGGGACCGGCTGACCGGCCTCGTCGTGGTCGAAGACGTCGTTCCGACCTCGATGCCGGACCGGCTATGGAGCCCCTGGGGCACGTAGGCGACGCACTTCGTCGGCGCTGAGCTCGCGCCACTGGCCCGGCTCGAGCCCGTCGAGCGTCAGACCGGCATACGTCTTGCGGTGCAGCCTGCGCACTGGGTGCCCAACGGCCTCCAGCATTCGCTTCACCTGGTGCTTCCTCCCCTCGTGGATCGTCAGCTCGACCTGGGATGGCGCGACGAGCACGGCCTCGGCCGGGGCGGTGAGTCCGTCTTCGAGCTCGATGCCTTCCCGCAGCCGGGCGAGTGTGTCTTCGTCGGGCTCGCCCTCGACCTCGGCCACGTACACCTTGTCCACCTCGTAGCGGGGATGCATCAGCCGGTGTGCGAGAGGACCGTCGTTCGTGAGGAGGAGCGCGCCGGTGGTGTCGGCGTCCAGCCGCCCGACCGGAACGACGCGGCGCTCGTGTCCGACCAGGCCGACGACGGTCGGTCGCCGCTGGGGGTCACGCGCCGTCGTCACGACACCCGCGGGCTTGTGCAGGAGGACGTAGGTCAGCGGCTCCGGCGCGACGAGACTTCCGTCCACCTCGACCCTGTCAATCCCCTCCACGAAGGTCGCCAGGCCGGCGACCTCGCCGTTCACCCGCACGCGGCCAGAGCGGATCAGCTCTTCGGCACCGCGCCGAGACGCGACCCCCGCCCTCGCGAGATAAGCATTTAGCCGCATGGCGACGTGTCATCATCCTGCCGTGCCGATCTACATCTCGCTCATGAACTGGACGTCCCAGGGGATCGGCGGCCTCCCGGCCTGGCGGGACCGGGTGGACGCGAGCGAGCGCGTGATCGCCGAGCGAGGCGGGAAGCTCGTCGACATCTACGTCACGCTCGGGCGCTACGACGTCGTCGAGATTTTCGACGCACCGGACGACGAGACGGCCTACGGGATCCTGCTCGACCTCGCGCGACACGGGCAGGTGCGCACCGAGACATTGCGCGCCTTCACGCGCGAAGAGGCCGAGGGAATCGTCCGTCAGTCCTAGCTAGTCAAGCCCCTCGACGCCCCGCCACCTCTTCTAAGCGGGCTCGCAACTCGTCGCCGTCCGCGGCCAGGTCGTCCAGGCGAGGCAGCTCGGAGAGGCTCGAGAGCCCGAAGACACGCTCGAAGAGCGGCGTGACGCGGTAGCGGACGGCGCCGCCCTCGCTCTCTCGCCCGGCCTCCGCGATCAGGCCCCGCTCGACGAGGCCGGCGACTGCCGAATCGGCCGCCACGCCGCGGATTCTCGCGATCTCGGGGCGTGAGACCGGGCCGAGATACGCGACCACGGCGAGAGTCTCCAGCGCTGCCTGCGAGAGCCCACGCTGCACTGGTCGCTCGACGAGGCGCGAGCAGGCCTCCGCGGCCTCCCGCGCGGCCCGGAACGCATACCCACCGGACACGTGCTCGAGGACGATGCCGCTCCGGCCCTCCCGGTAGCGCGAGGCGAGCAGCCCGAGGGCTGTCTCGACGCGCTCGGTCTCGTCCTCGGAAGCCGTCGCAAGCTCCTCGATGGAAAGAGGGCTGGGCGCGATCACGAGGAGCGCTTCGATCGTGCGCGCGAGCCGGTCGACAGGGTTCTCGACCAAGCGGAGAGCTCCGGTCATGACGAGGCCTCGTCGCAGAGGTGCGCTGGGGCGCGCAGGGCCAGGACGCAGGGAGCGTTCGTATTGTTTGAAATACGGACGCGACCGAGGACGCCGCGATGCGCGGTCCGGCGCGGCTCGGCGGCACAGGTCTTCGTCTTGGCCGGAGCTCTAAAAGTCATGCGGCGGCGCTCCACACGGTGATGGGCTCGAAGGGCGCCGGCTGGCCGAGCTTGATCTCCCCCGCCTTGCGCAGCTCGAGGAGCGCGAGGAAGGCGACCGCCTGCTCCACGCGTGAGAGCGAGTCCACCTCGTTGTCGAAGACGAAGCGCCGGCGCTTGCGCAGCACCGCCCGGAAGCGGTCGAGGAACAGCGACACGGGCGGAAAGCGAAGCTCGAGGTGGCGAAGCGAAGGCGCCGGAGGCTCGGCGGCGAGCGCACGCAGCGCCGTTGCCAGCGAGGCAGGCGCCTGAGGAGCGAGCGGCCTCTGTGGCACTGGCGCGAGCGGAGCCGGGCCGAGCCGGAAGTAGCGGTCGGACTCCGCGTCGAGCCGCTCCTCGAACCAACCGGCGGCGGCCTTGAACCGTCTGTAGATCGCAAGCCGCTCGGCGAGCTCCTCCGCGGCCTCGTCCGGATCGAGGTCGTCGAAGGCGAGCTCGTCCTCGTCCGGGAAGAGCCCGCGCGCCTTCAGCTCGAGCAGCGCGGCAGTGAGGACGAGAAACTCTCCGCAAGCCTCCAGGTCGGGCGATTCGCGCTCCGGGAGCCGCTCGATGAATGTCAGAACGACACCCGCCACATCGACGTCCGCCAGCCCTAGCTCGTCCTTGAGGACGAGCGTCAGGAGCAGATCGAATGGGCCCTCGAAGGCGTCGAGGTCCAGGTCCAGGTCGCGAACCGCGTAGGCGTCCATGACGGATGCGATGCTAGAGCTAGCGGCGGACGCGACTCTTTGGCACGACCATCGTCGGCCCCTCGGGGACCTGCGGCGGGCCGTGCGGCCGCCTGGCCTGTCCGCGACGGCGCTGCGACCAGATGAACGCGCCGATCGCGAGGATGAAGAGGACGCCGGACACCCAGAAGTTCAGCCGATGTCCCAGGAACTCGTGGGACGGGTCGACGCGAAGCGTCTCCTCGAAGGTCCGAAACGCCGTGTACCAGGCGACGTAGAGGGCGAAAAGCCCCGGCGGATGTATGCGGAAGCGCCGGTCGATCAGCAGGAGGACGCCGACACCGAGCAGGCACCAGAGCGACTCGTAGAGGAACAAAGGATGGAAGGTCGGCTCGCTGATGTACTGCTGGGGGCGGTTCTGGACGGCGATCTCGAGCCCCCACGGGAGGTCGGTAGGCTTCCCGAAGAGCTCCTGGTTGAAGTAGTTGCCCCAGCGGCCGATCGCCTGGGCGAGCAAGAGGCCGGGCGCGACGGCGTCCATGAAGGCATAGACCGAGTTCCCCGAACGCCGGACGACGATCGCCCCCGCGAGCACCCCGCCGAGGATGCCGCCCCAGACGCCGAGCCCGCCCTTCCAGATCTCGAAGACCCCTTGCCACTTCGGGTCGGGCACCTCGTCCCAGCTCGTGACCACGTGGTAGAGCCGGGCGCCGACGACGCCTCCGGCCACGCCCCACATGGCGACGCGGTAGACGAGATCCCAGTCACCGCCGCGCCGAGTCCAGCGGACACCCGTGAGCGCGACCGCGGCGAGGATCCCGAGCAGGAGCATGACGCCGTAGGCATGGAGAGCGACCCCACCGATGTGAACCTCGCCGCTCGAGGGGCTCGGGATCGAGGCGAGCAGACGCACGCCTTCAGTGTGAAGGAACCGACGGCCGCCTTGCTACGTCTACAGAAGGATGCGCACGGCGGTATCCGCCGGGCAGCCTCGCCGCAAGAGGTCCATCGCGAGGTGAAGATCGACGTAGACGCGCTCCGCGAGGTCGCGCGCCGTTTCGCGCTCGTAGCCGACCCGCGCGAGCTCCTCCTCACGCCAGAGGAGGACTCGCTCGGATTCCGCGTCGAGATCTTCGAGTTCGAGTTGTTCCGCAGCCGTCGTGCTCATGCACAGTGGATTCGGCCGCGGCGTCCAACCGGTTGTCCCCCATCAGGAGGATTTCACTGCACCGAGTGAGCGATCTCGACCGCTTCTTCCCGATCTATATCCGCTTCCAGTCGCAAGGTAAGCGGTCCCCGCTCCCACAGCAGGGTGTTTCCGGCCAGGCGCACGATCTCCTGACGGTACTCGCCTGTGCGATCGAAGTACGAGAATTCATGCGGGTCGCCGGAGAGGAAGAAGCCTGGCCGTCCCTCGATCTGGAGAGCGGCGATGTCCGTGCCGGCGGCGACCTTCTTGTAGATCACCTCGTCGACCCTGCCTCGGAACTCCGTGAAGAGGGCGCGCGGCTCGGCGGGGGTCCCGTAGACGAGCGAGACCATCCCGCCGGGTGGATTGTCCTGGAAGAACACCGCGTCGGGCTCTCCGAGAGCCTCCGGGACGACCACGTCGAAGTCGGCGCGCTCCCGGGCCTCCGCGAGCGTGACCCGGTCGCCGAGGAAGAGCTCGTCGAAGTCGCGCTGCAAGGGAACCGTCGGGAGCTCCTCGACCCGCTGGATCGTCACGCCGCGGAGGTGGAAGAACTCGAGGATCGCCGCGCGGCTCCCGGGCACGGCCAGAACCGCGCCGATGGCGACCGCGAGGATGGCGAGCGCGAGGACGAGGCCGCGGCGGCGGTACGGCCACGTGCGAACTGCCGGCGCCTCGGCCAGACGCGCACGCACCCGAGGGGCGATGTCCGGCGTCGGCGGAACGTCGAGCTGCCGGCCGAGCTGGACGAGCGCGAGCTCGAGGTCAGACATACGCCTCCTCTCCGATCTGCGCGCGGAGTCGCTCGAGCGCACGCGAGAGCCGCGACTTGACAGTCCCGCGACGCCAACCCAGCACCTCGGCGGTCTCGGCCTCCGACAGCTCGAGGAAGTACCGGCACGTGATCACCAGGCGATCCTCTTCCCGCAGCGTCTCGACGGCAGCGAGCAGCGCCTCCTGCTGTTCCCGGCGGCCCAATGCCGCCTCGGGGGAGGGGGCCGCCTCCCCCGAGGGAGCCTCCGCAGCCGTCCGCATGACGAGCCCGGCCCGCCGGCCGGCGGACCTGCGGCGGTTGCGAGCTTCGTTGGCGACGATCTGGAGAATCCAGGGACGAAACGGTGCGCCGGTCCGAAAGCGGCGGAGGGCGTAGTACGCCTTCACGAAGCCTTCCTGGGCTGCGTCTTCCGCCTCGGCCGCGTCTCCGACGACGAGGTACGCCGTACGGAACGCGATCCCCTGATATGCCTGCACGAGCTGTCCATAGGCGCTTTGATCGCCCCGTTTGGCTCGTTCGACGAGCTCCGATTCGGGTAGTGGACGGCCCTCCACTGCTCCCTTCTACACCTTGAGCCGCCGGGCGGTTCCCGGGTAGGGTGCCGTTGTCGCCGACTGACCCGGAGGTTTCCCCATGCGCTCCCGTTCGAATGTCCCCTTTTACATCGCCGCTGCCGCCGGAGGCGCGGCGTTCATGTACTTCGCCGACCAGGAAAACGGCCGCAGACGGCGGCACGTCACGCGTGACCGCGCGCTCTCGCTGGCCCGGCACGGCGCGCGCCGGGGCCGCAAGCTCGTGCACCATGTCTCGTCGGACGCCAAGGGCTACGTCGAGCGCGCGAAGCATGCGCGCGGCGGCGCCGCCGAGGAGCTCGACGACGCGACGCTCGTCGACAAGGTGGAGTCGATCGTCTTCCGCGATCGCGACGTCCCCAAGGGGCGGATCAACATCAATGCGGAGAACGGCGTCGTCTTCCTGCGCGGCGAGGTCGACAGCCCCGAGCTCGTGAGCGCGCTGGAGGAACGCGTCGCGAAGGTGCGCGGCGTTCGCGGAGTGAAGAACCTCCTGAACGCGTCGGCCTCGCCGGCCTAGCGCCTTGGAGCAACGGCTCAGCCTCGTCACGCTCGGCGTGGCCGACCTCAGCCGCGCGCGTGAGTTCTACGAGGCTCTCGGCTGGAAGAGCGGCGCGGCCCCCGCAGACGACGTCGTCTTCTTCCAGACCGGAGGGATGATCGTCGCGCTCTGGGGACGCGACCAGCTCGCGGAGGACAGCGGCGTCGACGACCCGGGCGGCTGGGGCGGCGTGACGCTTGCCTACAACACGCGCTCTCCGGAGGAGGTGGACGCGGTCATCGCCGAGGCCGAGCGGGCAGGCGCGCGGATCCCGCGCCACGGCGCGGAGACCTTCTGGGGCGGCTACTCGGGGGTCTTCCTCGACCCGGATGGGCACCCCTGGGAGGTCGCCCACAACCCCCACTGGACGATTGAGGACGACGGTTCGGTGACACTTGGCTGAACCTGGTTAGGAGACTTCCAGGCGGGTAAAACGAGTGACGCTCGCGCCCTTCCAAACGACTGCGAGCGAGGGGGTTTCAACGGATGAAACGTCCGAACCGAACGGCGGTGGACCCGTGGACACATGGCGAGACCGACACGATCGGGGTTTACGCGACGCGAATGGACCTGAGTGGCTTCAGCGTCGAGGCTACGGACGGAAGCATCGGCAAGGTCGCCGAGGCGACGTACGAGCCGGGGAGCAGCTTCATCGTCGTGGACACCGGTCCGTGGATCTTCGGCAGGAAGGTTCTCCTGCCGGCGGTCGTCGTGGAGCGGATCGACCTCGACTTGGAGACCATCTTCGTGAATCGCACGAAGGCCGACATCAAGAATTCGCCTGAGTTCGACGACGCCACATATCGCGACGACGCATACCGGTCGCAGGTCAGCGACTACTACTCCCGCGACGCGACCACTCGCTAACCAACGAGAGTAGGCTGGCGAAACGGCGGCCAGACCGCCGTTTCGTCCTCGGGAAGACCCACGGACTCTTCTTCGTCTAGTGGGCATGGCACAGGAACCTCCAGAGCCCTTCAGGTACCACTGGGCGAGCGCCGTCGGATCGCTCGTCGCCGGCCCACCCGGCCCCCAAGCGGCGCGAGAGGACGCGAAGCCACTCGTGGAGGGACCGACGCGCTGGGCAAGGTTCCGCAGCCGGTTCGCCGGTCGACGGATCTACCGCCCGCTCGCGTCTAGCTGACCGCGGCCTCGCCGAGCAGCGACTTCACCTCGGCGAAGAAGTCCGGCTCCGGCCGGACGCGGAAATCGGGCCCGAACGCGAGCATCAGAGGCCCGGTGGACGTCTCGATCGCGGCCACGACTGCGGCCTCTCCCGGATACTCGCGGAGGAGCCCCGCCAGCTCACGGATCGTGCCCGCCGGCGCCTTGCGCGCGTCGAGCTTGAGCCGCACCTCGGAGCGCTCCGGCGTCGACTCGAAGGGGGCGACCTCCATTGCGATGATCTTGGTCTCGCCTTCCTTGTGGTCGATCCGCCCCTTGACGACCAGGATGCGGTCGGCTTCGAGCAGGTCCCGGGCTGCGCCGTACACCGAGTTGAAGACGATCGTTTCGACCGACCCCGAGACGTCGTCGAGTCGCATGAAGACCATCGGGTCGCCCTTCTTCGTCGTCGTCTGGCGGAGCGCGCCGACGATGCCGCCGACGGTGACGACGTCACCGTCACGGCGCCGCTCGAGCTCGACCATCTGAGCATCGGTCTTGCGCCGGAGCGCGTCGCGGATCCCCGAGAGCGGATGCTCGGAGACGTAGAGGCCGAGCGCCTCCTTCTCGAATGCAAGCTTTTCGGCTTTCTCCCATTCCTCCGACCCGATCGGCGCGTGGTGGCGGTGCCTTCCCCCCTCGATCTCGCTTGCGAGATCGAGGGAATCAAAGATCGAGCCCTGGCCGGCGAGGCGGTCGGCCTGCTGGCGCCCGCCCCATGAGAGCGAGTCCTCGAGCACGTCGAACATGCCCTTTCGCGTGGCTCCCGTCGAGTCGAACGCGCCGCACTTGACCAGCGACTCGAGAGCGCGCTTGTTCACGACCTGTGGGTCGACGCGCTCGCAGAACTCCCAGATGGAGGTGAATGGCCCACCCTCCTCGCGTGCGGCGAGAATCGAGCGCACTGCGCTCTCACCCACGTTCTTGACCGCGTTCAGGCCGAAACGGATCTTGCCCTCGACGACGCGGAAGTCCTCGGCGGAAACGTTGACGTCCGGCGGCTCCACCTCGAGCCCCATCTCGTCGCAGGCCGCGACGTAGAAGGGCACGCGGTCCTTCGTGCTCATGACCGAGGAGATGAGCGCAGCCATGTACTCGGCGGGCCAGTGGGCCTTGAGGTACGCCGTGCGGTAAGCGATCAGCGCGTAGCAGGCCGCGTGCGACTTGTTGAACGAGTAGTCCTGCGCTTGCTCCATGTCCTTCCAGAGCTGGTTCGCGACCGCGGGCGTGACGTTGTTCTTCGCGCAGCCCTCGAGGAACTTGTCCTTGAGGGACGCCATCAGCGAGTGGATCTTCTTGCCGATCGCCTTCCGGAGATCGTCCGCCTCAGCCGGCGTGAACCCGGCGAGCTGCTTGGCGATCTCCATGTACTGCTCCTGGTAGATGCAGATCCCGTACGTCAGGCCGGTGATCGGCTTCAGGCGCTCGTCCGGGTAGCTGACCTGCTCCTGGCCGGCCTTCCGCTTCGCATAGCCCGGGATGTAGCCCATCGGGCCGGGTCGGTAGAGCGCGACGAGCGCGATCAGATCCTCGAATTGCGTCGGCTTGACCTGCCGGAGCGCGTCGCGCATGCCCGACCCCTCGAACTGGAAGACCCCGACGGAGTCCCCGCGCGCGAGCATCTGGTAGGTCTTCGCGTCGTCGAGCGCGATTGTCGCGATATCGACGCCGACGAGCGCCTCCGCCTTCTCGATCACGTCGAGGTTCCGCAGGCCGAGGAAGTCCATCTTCAGCAGGCCGAGCGCCTCGACGTCGCCCATGGCGAACTGGGTGACGACTTCCTGGTCGACTCCCTTCTGCTGCAGCGGGACATAGTCCGTGAGCGGCCGGTCGCCGATGACGACGCCCGCCGCGTGGATCGAGTCCTGACGGACGAGCCCCTCGAGCGGCTTGGCGAGGTCGACGATCTGGCGGGCGATCTCGTCTTCGTCGTAGGCCTTCTTCAGCTCGGCGCCCGGCTTGAGGCAGTCGTCGAGGTAGACCTTCGGGCCCTCGGGGATGAGCTTGGCGATGCGGTCGACGGTGCCGTACGGGATGTCGAGCACGCGCCCGGCGTCGCGCACTGCGGCGCGGGCCATCATCGTCCCGAAGGTGATGATCTGCGCGACGCGGTCGCGGCCGTACTTCTCGGCCACGTAGTTGATGACCTGGTCGCGTCCGTGGACGGAGAAATCGATGTCCATGTCCGGCATGGACTTGCGTCCCGGGTTGAGGAACCGCTCGAAGAGGAGCCCGTACGCCATCGGGTCGACGTCGGTGATCTCCAGGCAGTAGGCGGCGAGCGAGCCAGCCGCGGAGCCGCGCCCGGGCCCCACGCCGACCCCGTTTTGCTTCGCGAACGAGATGAAGTCCCAGACGATCAGGAAGTAGTCGGCGAAGCCCATCTCCTTGATCGTCTTCAGCTCGAACTTCAGCCGGTCCTGAAGCTCCGGCGTGACCTTCGCATAGCGCTTTTGCAGGCCTTTCTCGCAGAGCTCGACCAGGTAGTCGAAGGCGTCGCGGTCGTCCGGCGTGGGGAACTTCGGCAGGAGGATGCGCCCGAGCTCCATCGTCACCGTGCACCGCTCCGCGATCTCGAGCGTCCTGCGCACCGCCTCGGGATACGGCGCAAAGTCGGCGGCCATCTCGGCCGGGCTCTTCAAGTAGAACTGGTCGGTGTCGAAGCGCCAGTGGCTCGGGTTTTGCAGCGAGTCGCCGGACTGGATGCAGAGCAGCGCCTCGTGCGCGCGGGCGTCTTCATGGCGGAGGTAGTGCACGTCGCCGGTGGCGACGAGAGGCAGGCCGGTGGAGTTTGAGAGCTCCGCGAGCGTCGCGTTGATCCCCTTCTGCACCTCGAGCCCGGCGTCCTGGATCTCGATGTACGTGCTCTCCGCGCCGAAGATGTCACGAAGTCGGCCCAGTTCCGACTCGGCCTCGGCACGATTGCCGTTCTCGAGTGCCTTGCAGACGCGGCCGGAGAGGCAGCCGGAGAGGGCGATGAGACCCTTGGAGCGCTCGGCGAGCAGCTCCCAGTCGACGCGCGGCTTGTAGTAGTAGCCCTCGAGGAAGCCGGCCGAGGCGAGCTTGATGAGGTTCGAGTAACCCTCGTTCGACTCGGCGAGAAGCGTCAGGTGCGCGTAGCCCTTCTGCTGGGCGCGGCGGTCGTCGGCGACGTAGACCTCGCAGCCGATGATCGGCTTGATCCCTGCGTTCCCGGCCTCCCGGTAGAGCTCGACCGCGCCCGCGAGCGACCCGTGGTCGGTGAGCGCGACGGCCGGCATCTCGAGCTCAGCGGCTCGCGCCGCGAGGTCTGGGATGCGACAGGCCCCGTCGAGAATCGAGTACTCGGAGTGGACGTGAAGGTGGACGAACGGCGCCTCGGGCACGGGCGCCCCATCCTAGACCGGACGCATGACGTTCTACGCGACGCGCGCGCGGTTGCGCAGGAGCGGCTGCAGGAGCACGGTGACGAGGTCGACCGCGGCCAGCGCGGCGATCATCCGCCAGAAGAACGAGCCCGCCCCGACGGCGTTCCAGCAACCCAGGGTGACGAGGCCGGCGAGGCTGTAGGCGAGGAAGTTCGAGAATGCCCAGAGCCGGTCGACGAGCGGCGGATCGGTCTCATGGCGCCGCGCCGTCGTCGCGCAGACCTGGGTGACCGCGGTGCCGCAGGCGGTCAGCGTCACGAGCAGGCGCCAGGATCCGTCGGAGTCGTCGAGGCCGCCCCAAACGATGCGGAACGACCAGACGAGGCCGGCCAGGGCGAGGAGGACGGCAAACCAGCCGAGGATCGAGCCCCGGCCCTGGTCGAGAAGGCGAGCGCCGGGCAAAGCCAGGAGGCTGTAGAGACCGAGGAGGACAGCGGTGGTGAGGAGCTTCCAGGACGCTCCCTCGAGCTCGTTCCCGAAGACGAGAAAGAGCACGGCGAGGCCGCCGGTCACGCAGAGCGCAACGGCGGCAAGGCCGAAGGCGAAACGCTTGGACGATTCCACGCGCGCTAGAGCGAAAGGCGCTCGATGCCCTGGACGTGCGTGAAGTCGTCCTCGAGCGATCGAATGGCCTCGGCGACGGCGGCGGCGAAGTCCTCCGCCTCGATCTCACATTCCACTTCCGGCAACTTCGAGGTGCGCGTTGTGAACGCGTCGTCCTCGAGGACGTGCGGCGGGATGCGGTCGAGGTAGCAGACGAACCGCCATGTCTCGCGGTGCGAGCGACCGTTGCTGGTGCTCCGGCGTTTCCGGCCCAAGAGGTTGCTTGTAAGAGCCCCCACAATCAGATCGTAGGACGCGATTTGGTGGCGCCCTCCCCCCTCCGGGGTATCCTTTGCCTGCTTGGCCACGAAGGAAGAAAAGATCGAGATGGAGGGCGAAGTCGTCGAGGCCTTCCCGAACGGGATGTTCAAGATCCAGCTCGACGAAGGCCTCGAAGTGCTCGGCTACACGGCCGGAAAGATGCGCCGATTCCGCATCAAGATCTTCCCGGGCGACCGCGTGAAGGTCGAGGTCTCCCCGTACGACCTCTCCCGCGGCCGGATCGTCTACCGATACCGCTGAGCGGCTAGGTCACTTCGCGGAGGCTGCCCGTCTCCACCTCGCACACGAACCCGCACCGCCGCACGCCGTCGAGCGCAAGCGCGACAGGCGACGCCAGCGCCTGCGCATTCAGATCCGCGTAACCCGAACTAGTTGGCGCCCCCTGGAGTCGGATCACCCTGGGCGAAGTCCGCGGAGTTGACATCCGTGTCGTGCCCGTCCGGATGGCGTCCATCGGACTTCCCGGGAGCCGCCGCGATCGTCGGAGCCGTGGCGACCGTCCCTTCGACGAAAGCGTTCGTCGCCGTGCCCCAGGCCACCGAGTCGGCGAGGATCCCAGCGGCGTCCCGCAATCCGATGCCACCACCCGCGGAGGCAATCGAGGTCGAGAAGGAGCGGTCGGCGGGATGAGCGCCCGCGTACCCCGAACCGCCGAAAAGGAGGAAGGCGCCCGCCGCGAGCACCGCTCCGTTGGGCAAGGTGCCGAGCGACACGTCGCTCGTCCCGGCTACGGAGCGGTAGACGAGCTTCCAGCCGGACAGGTCCACGGAGGTGGCGCCGGCATTGACGATTTCGACGAACTCGTCGGTAAGAGCGCCTTCGACGCCCGTCGAGAACTCGTTGATGCGAACGAGCACGGGCGGTCCGGACGGCACGACGCAACGGATGTGCGCGGCACCCGTAGCCACGTCGAAGTCGATCTCGATCGTCCCGTTGTTCGCGCCGAGCGTGCAGCCCAGCCCCTCGAGGTCTTCGAAGGACTCGATTCCCGGTCCCGCAGGCCCCTGTGGCCCGACCGGCCCCTGGGCGCCGGCCGCTCCCGCGGCTCCAGCCGGCCCGGCCGGCCCCTGCACACCCCACTTGAGCGCCCGCTCGGACGCGCGGCACCGACTCGTGCTCGCCACCGCCCGCAATCGCCCGCCGTCGATCTTCCTGCAGGCGTGGATGACACCGTCCGGGCCGGGGATGCCGGCCTCGGCCAACGCGACTCCCGCGCACGCCATGACGGCGAGGGCGCAAACGAGGATCCATCTGCGTGTAGACATGGATCCAGTGAATCGAGACAAAGCGCACGTAGGCGTGCCGAAAGGGGATTGATCCCAGGCGGTTTGGTGCCGATGGAGTCAATCCCGCCCCGCGACCGCATGTTCGAAGACTCGACACCCGAGGCGAACGGGCAGAACCGCTCGCTCGCCGCAGCGCTGGCCACGACGGACGTCCTCCGTCGCGTCGCCGGCACGGTCGCCATCCACCTGTACGAGATGGAGTACCTCGCGGACGGGTCGTACGTCTGCAACACCTTCATCGGCGAGGGCCTCGAGAGCCTGCTCGGCCCGCTGCCGGAAGACCGCACGCCCGAGGAGGCCTGGGAGGATGCCGTCCATCCAGACGACCGGGCCACCTACGACACGGCCTCCGAGCGCCTCGACCGCGACGAGCCCGCCGAGATCGAATATCGCCTCGTCGGCTACGACGGACGCGTGCGCTGGGTCTGGGATCGCATGCGCCCGCGCCGAAGCCCCGACGGGCGCCTGCTCGTCGACGGGATCGTCGCCGACATCACCGAGCGCCGAAAGGCGTCGGACGCACTCGAGGAGGCGCGCCGTGAGCTCCAGCACATCGCCTTCCACGACTCGCTGACGAGCCTTCCAAACCGCGCCGCCTTCCAGGAGAACCTCGACGACGCGATCGGAAACTGCCCCGAGCGCACCTGCGCAGTCGCCGTCCTCTTCATCGATCTCGACAACTTCAAGCTGATCAACGACAGCTTCGGCCACGCTGCCGGCGACGAGCTCCTCTGCGCGATCGCGGGACGCCTTCAGGGCGCCACGCGGGCGGGAGACATCGTCGCGCGCCAGGGCGGGGACGAGTTCCTCGTCCTCCTCGCCGACATCGAGCCGCCCCAGGTGCCTCCCGACCCGGACTTCGCGTACAAGGCGGCCGAGGTGGTGGCGAAGAAGATCCGCCGAACGCTCCGCGCGCCGTTCGTGGTCTCGGGCGTGGAGATCTTCGTCAACGCCTCGATCGGGGTCAGCATCTTCCCCGACGACGCGCCCAATAGCGAGACGCTCCTCAAGCACGCGGACACGGCCATGTATCGCGCGAAGGACGCCGGCCGCGACTGCTACGCCCTCTATGCGATGGACAAGGACGACGCCCTCGCGCAGCTCTCCATGGCGGGCCGCCTGCGCACCGCGATCGAGAAAGCCGAAGGGCTCGTGCTCCACTACCAGCCGCTCGTCCAGCTGGAAACGGCTGAGATCGTCGGCGCCGAGGCCCTCATCCGCTGGCAGGACGGCGATCGCCTGGTGCCGCCCGGGGACTTTCTCCCAGTGGCCGAGAGAACCGGGCTCATGGGCCCGCTCTCGGACTGGGTGATCGCGGAGGCGTGCCGTCAGGCCAAGCTCTGGCGCGACCGCCGGCTCGACCTCTACGTCTCGATCAACCTTCCCCCCTCCTTCTGGCAGCCGACGGCGATGCGCCACGTGCTCGCCACGATCGAGTCCTTCGGCCTCAACCCCGACCGGCTGATGATCGAGATCACCGAGACCGGAATGATGGGCGTCGATTCGCGCGGGAGCATGGACTCCGTCGTCGACGAGCTCCACGACCGCGGCTTGCGCCTCGCGATCGATGACTTCGGGAGCGGCCACTCGTCGCTTTCCCGCCTCACCCAGATGCGCGTCTCGACGCTCAAGATCGACCGTTCCTTCGTTCAGGACCTTCCGGAGGACAAGAACGCTGCAGTCCTCGTCTCCTCGATCATCCAGCTGGCCCGGAACCTGGGCCTCGACCCGTTGGCCGAGGGGATCGAGACCGAGGAGCAGCGCGCGTTCTTCCTCGAGCATGGTTGCGATCTCGGCCAGGGCTTCCACTTCAGCCGCCCGGTCGTGGCCTCCGAGCTCGAGACGCTCTATCGCGCGAGCCGCGCGGAAGAGTCGGCCGCCTAGTCCCACCAGCGCAGAGCCCCCGGCTCCTCTCTGAACATCGGGTAGATTCGCCTCGAAGGAGGCGCTTGTGGAGAAGCACGGTTCGGAGAGCTACTTCGTGCTCGGTGAAGGGCTGCTGACGGAGAGCGTCGGAGGCCGGCCGCCGGTACTCGCGCGCACGGTTGAAGCAGCGACACCGCCGTTTCGGTTCTCGCGCATGGGGCCGGGAGGAGGAGGCCGCCAGCCCAGCGAGTCGGCGAGACGGAAGCTCGGGGACGCCATGGCCATCGGCGGTGGCGGGAACGGCCAGATCCCCGCAGGTTTCACGTATCTCGGGCAGTTCGCCGACCACGACCTCACGTTCGACAGGACGACCGTGATGCTGGGTGAGCTTGTCTCGGCCGCGCAGCTCCTGCAGGCGCGCTCGCCGAGCCTCGATCTCGATTCGCTCTACGGGGCTGGACCCACGGATCCCGAGTCGGAGAAGTTCTACGAAGCGGACGGGATCCACCTGAAGATGGGACGCACCGTGGCGTTCGAAGGCATCGCCGGCAAGGACGGGTTCGACCTACCGCGGGGCGCAGGGACGACGGCCGCGGCCCGCCGGAAAGCGATCATCCCGGACCCGCGCAACGACGAGAATCTCGCGGTCGCCCAGACGCACCTCGCGTTCATCCGCTTCCACAACCGTGTCGTCGACAGCCTCCCTTCCTCGCTCGCGCCCGCGCAGCGCTTCGCGAGAGCCCGTAGGACCGTCACGAGGCACTACCAGTGGATGCTCCGAACCGACTTCCTCCCTCGCATCTGCGCGGCGAGCGTGGTCAACGACGTCTTCTCGAACGGCCGAAAGGCTTTTGAGGTCGGAGTGACGCCGACAGACGTCCCGACGATGCCGATCGAGTTTTCCGTGGCTGCGTACCGGCTCGGCCACTCGATGATTCGCAGGGCCTACAACTGGAACCGAATCTTCGACGACGGCTTCGGCAGTCTCGATCTTCTGTTTCGGTTCTCGGGAGGTAGCGGCAACCTCGACCGGCTACCGCGCCTTCCGAGCACGTGGATCGCCGACTTCCGCCGGCTCTACGACTTCACGGAGGCTGGACGCGCAGATCTCGCTGTACCCGCGGGGAAGTTCAACCGCGCAATGCGCATCGACACGAGGCTCTCGACGCCCCTTAGAGACCTGCCGGGCTTCCCGGCCAGCGAAGACAACCTTGCGTTCCGCAACCTGTCCAGGGCACGGATGGTGCGCCTGGCCACCGGCCAGCAGATGGCCACCTTTCTGCGGGGAAAGGGCGTGTCCGTTACCACGCTTACGAGAGCGCAGCTCCGCGAGGGAAACGACGGGGCCGCCATCGACGGGCTCACCCAGAGCCAGCGTCAGGCGGTCCTCCGCGACACTCCCCTCTGGTTCTACATCCTCCGCGAAGCGGAGC
Source organism: uncultured Actinomycetes bacterium (assembly GCA_963739065.1). Classification (GTDB taxonomy): domain Bacteria; phylum Actinomycetota; class Thermoleophilia; order Gaiellales; family Gaiellaceae; genus JAIBJP01. The sequence continues at coordinate 514,934 of CAVTYV010000004.1, read as the reverse complement.
TCAACAACGGGAAGCTGAAGGGCGTCGGTGCCCGCATCGTGGCGGAGACGTTCCACCGCGCCATGGAGGGGAGCCAGATTTCGATCGTCCGCGACCCGACCTGGCGCCCCAGCCTCGGGCCCGACAGCTCGACCTTCCGCATGGTCGATCTCCTCCTCTTCGCGTTCCGAGGAAGGAAGGCGCTGCTCAACCCGCTCGGCGGCTAGGAGGATTTGGCGGAACGTCGCTCGTCGCCGGGGGGGGCGGCACGCCTCCGGCGGCACAGCCGATGTTTCGTCAAATCCTCCTTAGGGCGGGCCTCCCTCTGTACACGCGCGCAGGGCCGGTCTAGGGTTGCCCCTTCGACGAGGGAGGCCCTATGCGCATCGAATCTTCAGTCACCGCCATCTCGTGGATCCCCTCGGAGGCGATCGAGGGCATGCCCAAGATCCCCTTCGAGCTCGGGATCGGCCACTACGACGAGCCGCCGCCGACCCACCTCGGCAGCGGGGAGCTCGAGCGGCTGCGCGACTCCGACCGCTTCCGCGAGGCGAACGAGCTCAAGGCCTGGATCGAGGTGGAGGACGGAGAAGATCGTCGCCTTCGGGAACGAGGGCCGCGGCCTCGTCGGCTCGACCACCTTCCGCCTCGGTCCCAAGAATCTCGTCTTCGAGGGCGTGCCCTTCGAGACGCTGCAGCCCGAGCCGGAGGTCTCCGACGATGCCGTGCGCTTCGTCCAGACCGTCGGCGGCCGGGCGGGGTTTCCCGCCCCGCGGCGAGTGAAGGGCGCGCCGTTCTTCCGCGTGAACTCCGCCACCGCGTGGACGACTCTCGCATTGACGATCCGCGCTGACGCCACGTGGGACCACGAGCTCATCGGCGCGAGCCAGTTCCCGCGCCACTGGATCTACGACAACGGCGGCGAGCTCGTCCAGAAGGCCGGGACGGTCGACTTCAAGTCCTGGTACCGCGAGTCCCACGGCGAGCACACCCCCTGGGGCGACGAGGACTCGGAGCCGTTCGTCACCCAGGCCGAGACCGCGCTCGAGCGCAAGCTCTCACGCGACCTGATGGGGAGCGACGAGAAGCTCCCGCGGCGCAAGCTGAAGCAGGACGAGCAACTCGTCGAGCAGGGTGATCCTGCCGACGAGCTCTACCTGCTCCTCGACGGCGTGCTCGCTGCCGTCGTGGACGGCGAGGAGATCGCGCAGGTCGGGCCCGGTGCGGTGCTCGGCGAAGGAGCGATCGTCGGCGAGGGGACTCGCAACGCCACGCTTCGAGCCTGTACGCCGGCGCGCGTGGTCGTGATCAAGCCGGAGCAGATCGACCCCCAGGCGATGGAGGCGCTGGCCGCCGGCAGACGCCGCGACTAGATCAGCACGATCCAGGTGTGTCGTCGCGGTGCCCCTTGGCATGCGGCGACACGCTGATGGTGACGCCGGGGTTCTTCTTCGAGTGCGTCGTGTGACACACAACGATCTTCTTCGCATCCGGGGTGGGGGCGGCGGCCGGCCCAGCTTTCGCAGGGGTGTCGGTGGTCGGCTCGGGCCGATCTCCACCCTTCGCGGCAGGAGCAGCATGCTTGCGATCGCCGGAGCGGCGGTGAGCGCCGGCCGCGTGCGTTCCTGCTTGCGAGAAGGGGCGGTGCGGGCGACTACCCTCGGCGGCCGCTGAGCCCGATGTCTGCACGCCTTTGACCTCCGCGACAGGTGAGGTGCGGCCCGATTGGGAGGGTGGGTTGCTCTGTCCCGGGAGGAAACCTTGGATCAGACCGAAGGCGATAAGGGGAGCCACCGCGCCGCCCGCAACCGCGCCGATCTTGAGGTGCTCGGCACCGGCCGTTGTCGCCGACTTCGTGCGCAGGAATGCGACCGGCCAGATGAAGAGAGCACGCGCCGAGGAAGCCGCCTTTCTCCAGTCTCCGTTGGAGAGGGCGGCGGCGATCTTGTTTCTTCCTCTGAAGAGGAGCGTCTCGACCGAAGCGACAGATACCGCCAACTCGCGGGCGATCTCGCTATAGGAAAGTCCTTGCCAGTCGCGCAGCACGAGCGCGCGCCGCTGCCGAGCGGGCAGGTCGCGCAGGGCCTCAGAGAGACCGACGAGCTCGTCCGCCCCTGTCCTTTCCTGAGCCGCGAGTGCGTCGAGGGCGGCTGGATCGCCCAGCTCGACCTGTTTGCGTCCGAGCTTGGTGCGCAATGAGGTCGAGCAAACGTTCGCGGCGATCTGATACAGCCAGGGTTGGTGTTGGTCGGGCTGGAAACCGCCCTTTAGACTCCGCCATGCGTTGAGGTAGGTGACCTGTAGCGCGTCCTCGGCTTCCTCGCGCGATCCGAGTCGTCGGAGGCAATACCGGTAGACGCCCCCTGAGTGGCGTGCGAAGAGCTCGCTCGCATGATCGAGCTCCGGCACCTCCGCGTCTTGCAGCCCATTTCCATTCTGCGGCACGATTCGACCTCTCCCGCGGATCGAGCGTCGAGTATCCGAAGAACGGCGGCACATGGCATCCCCCAATCGAGGGATGCCTGCTAGGAGGGTTTGGCGGAATGTTGCTCGTCGCCGGGACGCGCTGGTCGTGCCGAGGCCGCGGACGCCGGGCCGCCCTCGTATCGACGGTAGATACGGGGGCGCCCGGCGGCTACTGCCTCGGGGCGAGCCAGTGCGCCTCCGGTGGCATAGCCGATATTTCGTCAAACCCTTCTACTTGCGGGAATCCACCCCGCGCGGCGGAGTCCGCTTGCGGAGCCAGTCCGCGAGGTGCTCGGCGCCCATGATCCAGACGCCGTTCCGGCGGTGCGGGTCGTCGTCGCGCAGCGCGAGCACGAGCACGGGCGTCACCCAGCCGCCCACGCCGCCGTGGAGCCCGGCGGCATCGCGGCGGGCGCGGCGCAGATGCTCCAGCCGGTAGGCGCGGTTGCGCACCTGGACGATGTAGGCGCCCGAGGGCCCCTGCACGAGCGTGCCGATCAGCGTGCCGCGCGCGTTGGCGACGTCGTGGTCGACCGTCCAGCCCTCGTCGCGCAACGCGTCGAGCGCGCGTAGCGAGAGACTGTCGTCCACGGCGAGCCCGATCATCTGGTTCCCGGTCGCGATCGCCTCGGCGACGTCGTCCCGGTAGAGAAGGAGGACGATGGCCGCGAGGGCGAGCACTGCGAGGACGCCGGTGCTCCGCTCGAGCCACTCGGAGAGAACGGCCATGATGACGAGCGCGTCGACAGCGACGAACGCCAGTGCGAGCGCGATCGCGTCGTACGTAGCGCGGCGCGGCGAGGTTGCGGGAACCGACATGAAAATGTCTATCGGCCGCCCCGGCCGGTCCCTATATAAGGCGGTTCAGACTTGCGGAAAACCCGCTCGTTGCGAAAATCGACAAGGGTCAGCGCTTGCGGATCGCTACCGAGTGTGTAGCTTCAGCAGTGGTCTGGCCTGGGGGTCGGCCAAACGAGGATGATGCGGCGAGTCTTATGGGTGGGAGCGGGAGCGGCGACAGCCGCCCGAATTGTGCAGCGTGCGTACCGCGCACGGAGTGAGGTGCGCTCGAACGGCAACCGGCTGGCCGTCCATGCGACCGTCGCGCCAGAGGTCGTAGCCGACCTTACGGACCTGCTTCGCCGCGTAACCGGGAGGGCGGAGAATGATCAAGACGGTGCGATCACCGTCAAGCTCGCACCCGGCGTCGACCGGTCCGAGTTCGAGCGTGAGCTTCGGGCTGTGATCCATCGCTGGTCCGAGATGCATCCCGGAATCCGCGTTCGCGTGACGGAGGACGACCACGCCCCGAAACGTCGACGCGCGACTTCTCGTCGCTCCGTCGAAACCCAGGAGCGCGCTGAAACCGCGGCCGCGGGGACACTCGCGGCGGGCAAGTAAGCACTGGAGGCGCCATGACAGCGAAGACGGACTTCACCGAGCAGGAGTGGGAGACGCTCGAGAAGGGCGTGACTGGAGCGGGGTTCTGGATGGCGATCAGCGACCGCGGCTTCTTCGACACCTTCAAGGAGGCCAACGCGCTCGCGAAGCACCTGCGCGAGGCGCACGAGAAAGCGTCGAGCGACCTCGTCCGCGAGCTCGCGGCGACGCGGGAGAGGGGCTTCGGGTGGCGCTCCTCGCCCGAGGAGATCGAGGAGGGGACCACTCAGGCGCTCCAGTCGGGTGTCCAGATTCTCGAGGGCAAGGCGCCGGACGAGCTCGACGCCTACCGCCAGCTCGTCCTTGAGATCGCCGAGTCCGTGGGGAAGGCGGCCGCAGGAGGCGAGTCCGCTGAAAGCGCGACGCTCGAGAAGATCCGGGCGGCGGTCGGAGGCTAGCGGGCCGGACTGCGGACGGTCGTCGGGCCTCGCGCCACCGACGCGCGGGTCTTCTCGGTCGCCTGGAGGAGCACGGCAAGGATCACGACGATGCCCCCGGCGATGGTCGTCGCCGACGGCTGCTCCGAGATCGAGATCCACACCCAGAGCGGGCCGAGAACGACTTCGAGCAGGGTGATGAGGGCAACCTCGGACGCGGGCAGGAGCCGCGCGCCCATCGTCAGGAAGGCAAGCCCGAGCCCCATCTGACCCACTCCGAGGAGCACGAGGAGGGCGAGGTCTTCCCTCGTCACCGCGCCCGGCTCCGCGAGGGGCAGGGCCACCAGGAGGACGATCACCTGCGAGAGGAAGATCGCGGGCGCCATCGAGACCTCCCGGCGGTGGCGGACGATCACGATGGTGACCGCGAACGAGAGCATCATCAGGAACGACGCGCTGACGCCCAGCACTCCCCCGCTCCCGGGCCCGCCCACCATGAGGCCCACGCCGACGATCGCGATCCCCATGGCGATGCCCGTGCGGCGGCTGACCGTTTCCCCGAGCGCCAGCCACGCGATCAGCGCGGCGGCCACGGGCGAGGCGGCTTGCATGAAGAGGACGTTCGCGACGCTCGCGTGGTTGAGGGCGAGGATGAACATGCCGGATGCGACGGCGGTCAACGCCGCAACGGCCAACCCGGCCAGTCCCATGGCGCGGAACGCGTGGAGGGGACGCCCCCGGCTCAGGAAGTAGACGAAGACCGCGAGCGCGAGCGCGGCGAAGAACGCGCGGCCCGCGAGCTGGGTGGCCGTGTTGACCGAGAGCTCCCGCTGCATGACGCCCGCGGTCGACCAGGCGATCGCCGCGAGGACGACGAACAGCTGCCCGCGGCGGCGGGCTCGGTGCTCCTCGGCCTGTGCTGCGTCGTCATGGTTCACACAGAGATCCTAGGGGCGTAGGATCGGAGCTTCTGAGGCTGCTGCTCTCCCTTGTTGCCGCACTCGCCGCGGCGTTCGCGCTCGCCGCCTGCGGCGGCGACGACGGCAGCGCGTCGAGCACCGGGCCCGTCACCATGGATCAGCGGGTAGTGACCGAGGAGGACTGGCCCGGCTCCAAACCAGACCCTGTTGAAAAACCCCTTGCGGTAAGCGGTGCGGACGAGTTCGTCTCGAAGCTCGGCGACGAGTTCATCAACCCCACGCAGGAGGAGGTCGACGACCTCAAGTCGAGCAGCTTCGTGGGCGCGCTCAGGCGCACGCGGTACAGGTCTGAGATCGGCCACTCGCCGCAAGCACCGCACGTCTCCTCACTCGTGATGCAATTCGGCACGGAACAGGATGCAAAGGACGCCGCCGATACGCTCCATCTCGACAGCCTCCGCCCCTGTCCGCAGACGTGCGCGGAGCAGGCGGAGGAGTTCGAGGTGCTCGGACATCCCTGGCGCGCACGGAACCCACCGGATCGCCACGGCAGAGAGCATCCAGCAGACCGGTGACTCCGAGGAGACTCCGTTCGACGGCTTCGAGATCCAGTTCTCCGACGGCGTCTTCGCCTATCGGATGATCCTCTCCGGCCCTCCCGGCGAGGTCACGCAGGACGAGGTCGAGGAGATCGCCAAGAGCCTCTACGACCGCGTCAGCGGCGCGCCGGCCGCCTAGCGACGCAGGCGAATCGCGTTCAGGTCGTCGTCGACGATCTCGTCCGCGCGCGCGGCGAGATCGTCGACGTCGTCGTGCTCTGCATGGAGGTAGCGACCGGCGAGCTTGTCGAGCCGACCGGACGCGAGCGCGAGCACGAGCCGCGGCGCGAGCTCCGGCGGCGTCCACGGCGCGTTGTCGCCGAAACTCTCGGTCATCTGCGTGCGGACGAGGCCCGGGCTGATCGAAAAAACCGGAACGCGGCCTTCGAGCTGCTTCGCGAGCAACTCGGAAAAGCGATGCACGGCCGCCTTGCTCCCTCCGTAGGCCGTCCCCCCTGAGCCGGGGAGGTACGCGGCGCCGCTCGCGACGTTGACGATCCGCCCACGGCCGCGCTCGAGCATCCCCGGGATGGCTGCACGGCAGCACAGGTAGACGCCGAGAACGTTGACCTCGAAGACATGCCACCAGTCGTCGGCGTCGATCTCCCAGGCCGTTTCCTCGTCCGGCGCGATGCCCGCGTTGTTGACAAGGAGATCGATCTCGGGCACCTCGGAGAACCACCGCTCGACGTCCTCACGCTTGGAGACGTCGCCGACGAGAGCGCGACCGCCGACCTCGGCCGCGACCGCCTCGACCTCCTCACGGGTGCGCCCCGTGACGACGACGTCCATTCCGGCCCCGCGCGAGCTCGCGCGCGATGTTCGCGCCGATCCCGCGCCCGCCGCCGGTGACCAGCCCACGCTGCCCTGCGAGGGTTCGCTCCTCCACTGTGTGGGCGTAGGCTACTCGCAGCGTCGTGATCGCTCACGCTGACGAGGTAGTCCTGACCACGTGTCCGCGGGACTGTTACGACGCCTGTGGAATCGCGGTCGTCAAGCGCAATGGGGCGATCAGACACGTGCGCGGTGACCCGGCTCACCCCGTCGCCCGAGGCAAGCTTTGCCACAAGTGCTCCATCGGCTACAACGGCTCCTTCCTCGATCCCGAGGCGCGGCTGACCCGACCTCTTCGCAGGGCGGGACCGAAGGGTGAAGCGCGGTTCGAACCTGTCTCCTGGGACGAGGCGCTCGAGGAGATCGCGGAACGGCTCAAGCGCATCGACGCCACGATCGGCGCTCAAACCGTCCTGAACGCCCACTACACGGGCACCTTCTCCCTCCTCGGCTACTTCTTTCCGCTGCGGTTCTTTCACCGCCTGGGAGCGACGGAAGTCGACCCGGACACCATTTGCAACAAGGCCGGGCACGTCGCCCTCGAGTACGTGTACGGAACCTCGATGGTGGGCTTCGATCCGTCGACGGCCCGCGACTCCGCCTGCATCCTCGTTTGGGGTGCAAATCCGTCTGCCTCGGCCCCTCATGCACATGAGCAGTGGCTGCCCGAATCGCCCGCGAAGGTCGTCGTCGTCGACCCCGTCAGGACCCCGACCGCTGAGGCGGCCGACCTCCATCTCCAGCCGTTCCCAGGAAGCGACGCGGCGCTCGCCTTCGCTCTCCTCCACGTGCTCGCGCGCGAGAATCTCCTCGACAGGGACTTCCTCCAGGCGCACGCGATCGGCTGGGACGAGCTCGAACCTTCGCTGGCCGACAGCACGCCAGAGTGGGCCGAGTCCGCCACCGGCGTCCCGGCCCACCTCATCGAGCAGGCTGCGACGCTCTATGGCTCGGGGCCCTCCCTCCTCTGGCTCGGACAGGGCTTCCAGCGCCAGCGCTACGGCGGCAACGCGATTCGCGCCTGCGCACTCCTCCCGGCCGCGACCGGCAACCTCGGCAAGCCGGGCACCGGATTCCTCTACCTGAACGGCACAGAGTCTCGAAAAATCGACGAGGACTACCTCGCGTGTCCGCACCTCGGGCCCGACACGCCGGATCCCGTCAGCCACATGGACCTCGTCGAGCGCCTCGAAGATCCCGCTCGCTCCCAGGCTCTCGTCTGCTGGAACATCAACATCGCGGCCTCCAATCCGCAGCAGCAGCGGCTGCACGAGGCGCTCCGCCGTGAGGATCTCCTCACCGTCGCGGTCGACCTCTTCCCGACGGACACGACGGATTTCGCCGATTACGTTCTCCCTGCGGCAAGCTTCCTCGAGTTCGACGACCTCGTCGTCTCGTATTTCCAGCTGACACTGTCCGCCCAGGTCAAGGCGATGGAGCCCCTCGGCGAGGCGCTCCCCAACACGGAGATATTCCGGCGTCTCGCACGGGCGATGGGCTACGACGACGAAGAGCTGTACGAGAGCGACGCGGAAATCCTGGAAACCCTGCTGGACCGCTCGGGCAGCGGCGAGGATTTCGCGTCTCTCGCAGCAAAGGGCACCGTCCCGATCGCCGACGAGCCCGTCGTCCAGTTCGCCAGACCTGCGGTTCCCGACTCCGAGCGGCCGCGTCGAGCTCGCGTCTGATCGGGCCGAGGCCGACGGCCTCCCTCGCGTACCGCTTCCTCTTGCCGATCCGAAGCCCTCAGACGGCCGTCTGCGCCTCCTCTCACCCGCATCGCCGTGGCTTCTGAACGACAGCTTTGCGAACGACGAGAAGATCTCGGCGCGCATCGGCCGGGCGACGATCGCGCTCCACCCCGACGACGCCGCCGACCGGGGCATCGCAGAGGGAGACGAAGCGGACGTGCGAAACGCCACGGGCCGCGTGCGACTCCGCGTCCTCCTCTCGGATGCAGTCCCCCGCGGGGTCGCCTACTCGCCCAAGGGGCGCTGGCCGAAGCAGGAGCCCGGCCGCGGCAAACGTCAACACCCTCAACCCGGGCGAGGCGGCGGACATGGGCCGGAGCACGTCCGTGCACGGCGTCGAGATCACGGTCGCACCGAGCTGAGCTCCCACTAGGCCGAAGCCGCGAAGAGAGCCTCGGCCTCGCGGATGTAGGCGGTCGCGCCGACCGAGCGGTAGAAAGCGAGCGCCTTCTGCAGCTGGACATCGGCCTCGGCGCGGCGACCCCCCTCCACGAGCGCCTCGGCCGCGCGGAGCCGCAGGAGCGCCTCGTCTGCGACCGCACCTATCTCGGCGAGGACGCCGGCGGCTTCGTCGAACCGCCCATGAGCGAAAGCGCTTGCCGCCTCCAGCCAGCGGGTGGAGATGGGCGCGCTCGAGGCAACGCGGTCCAAATCGTCCGTGCGGCCGACCGCGGTCAGGACAACGGCGAGCGGAAGCGTCCAGTGGGATCGCAACGCGCTCTCCTTCGATGGCATTCGCTCGAGCAGCTCGTCCACGAGGGCGACTGCCTCCTCGCGTTGTCCGGTGGCGAACATGAGATGAGCGTGGAACGCCAGGGCCGGAAGCAGCACCTGGGCGTCTTGGGCGGCCCTCGCCATGTCCAAGACCCGCTGCGAGTCCTCGCGTGCGCCGGTCGGGTCCCCCGTGGCGAGACGGATGAGCGCACGCACCTCCCGGGCCGCCATCTCCATCGGGTGCGCATGGCCCGCCTCCACCCGGGCGAGGAACTCGTCTGCGTGCCGCTCTGCCTCGTTCCAACGGCCCGTCAAGTACTCGTCCCAGACCCGCTCTGCCTGGAGCCAACGGAGGAATTCGGGTGGCCCCATCCGTTCAGCTTCGCGAAGCCCCTCCTCGTGAAGCGCAACGCTCCGCTCGAGGTCTCCGAGCTCGCCGAAAGTCGAGGCCAGGTTGACGATAGCCCGAGTGCGTTCCAGCGATGCATTGTCGGCCGCGATCTCGATCGCCCGTTCGATGTCGGCGAGGCCGCCACGGTCGCCGAGCTTCACCCGCGAGACTCCGAGAGCGTTCAACGTCGGGGCGCGCAGAGCGTCCAGACCGAGCTCGTCGATGAGGGAGAGCGCTTCGCGCGCAAGAGCGACGGCCTTCGCGTCCTCGTCGCCGAGCATCGCGAAGCGCGCCGACTCGCTGAGCACGAAGACCTTCGAGCGCGACGGGTCCGCGTCGGCGATCAGGCCCAGGGCCTGCTGAAAGTGGGGTGCCGCGAGTTCGCGCTCGCTCCGGAACCAGTAGAAGTGGCCGAGCGTGAGCTCGGCTTCCGATGCGAGCTCGCCCGCTCCCGAGCCGAGCAGGAGGTCTCTCGCCTCCTCGAGGACATCCACGACGTCGGCGGAGCTCCAGAGGAAGCGCGAGCGCCCGTAGCGGAGCAGGAGCTCTCCCCGGCCAGGTTGGTCGTCGGGCCAGAGCTCGACGGCGCCCTCGTAGAACTTCGACGCGGCTCCGAGAGCGTTTAGTGCGTAGGCGCGGTCACCGGCCTCGCGCAGGGCCTCGCGCGCACGCTCGGCGATATCGTCGGCCGGCTGGCCGGCGGCCCGGGCGAACTCGAGCGCACTCGCGTAGTGGTGGGCGAGCATCTCGGCACTGTCTTCGCGGTCGGCGCTCAACGCCTCGATCCATTCGGCCGCGAGCCGATGCTTCTCCGCTCGCTGCGCCCGCGGCACCTGGCCGTAAGCGACGTCGCAGACGAGGACATGGCGGAAGGCGTACTCCGTCTCGGTGGCCACGGAGGAGCGCCGCTCGCGGCGGACGAACTCCTTGCGCTCGAGCCGGTGCAGACTCTCCTCCACCGTCCAGCGCTGGAGCCCGGTCATTGCAGCGAGCGCTCCGCTCCAGAAGACCTTTCCGAGCACGGCGGCGTCCTGGAGCAGCGTCTTGTCCTCGGCAGAAAGGCCGTCGAGCCGGGCGGCCACGATTCCCTGGACGTTTTCGGGCAGCGGAGTGTCCTCGGTCGGCGCCAGGCCCCGCTCGGACACCATGCGCGCGTACTCCTCTGCATACAGCGGGTTCCCGCCGGCCCGTGCGAGGAGCGGCGCCTGGACGTCGGCGGACATCACGGGCTGGTCGAGCAGGCTGGCCAGAAGGCGCGCGATCTCCTCCTCGGAGAGCGGAGAGAGCGAGACCGTCGCCGCGTTCAGCTTGCCTCCACCCCACCCTGGTCTCCGTTCGAGGAGCTCGGGCCGCGCGGTTCCGATGACGAGGAGAGGCGAGTCAGTCACCCAGTCGACCAGGTAGTCGACGAAGTCGAGGAGATTGTCGTCGGCCCAGTGGAGATCCTCGAAGACGAGCACGAGGGGACGGCGCTCGGCGAGCGCCTCGAAGAAGCGCCGCCAGGCGGCGAAGGCCTCGTCGCGGCGCTCCCCGCCGGCATCGCCCTCGCCGGCGAGACCGACGAGCGGGGCCAGGTGCTTCTCCACCCACCCTGCGGTCGCCTCGTCTTCGATCAAATCCGTAACGGTCTGGTGCAGCTTCTTCTCGGCGGTCTCGGCCGGGTCCGTCTCGAGGATTGCCGCCTGCGCCTTGACCATCTCTGCCACGGCCCAGAAGGCGACACCTTCCCCGTACGGGAGCGAACGGCCCTGGCGCCAGAAGACGATGAGATCGGGGTTGGCGTCGACCGATTGCGCGAGCTCCCAGACGAGCCGGCTCTTCCCGATGCCCGGGACGCCGACGAGCGTCAGGAGCTGCGGCGTCCGTTCTCGCTGAGCACGTGCAAGGGCGTCCGTCAGGAGATTGAGCTCGGCCCGGCGGCCGACGAGCGCGGCGCCACCGCGCTGCTGCACGTCGACACCGAAGCGGGCTCGCGCAGCTAGCGCTTCCCAGACCGGGATCGGCTCGGCCTTCCCCTTCGCCTGAACGGGCTCTGCCTCCGCGTACTCGATCGCCCGCTCGGTTGCTCGGTAAGTCGTCTCGCCGACGAGGATCCCGTCCACCGGAGCGGCCGTCTGCAGGCGCGCCGTGGTGTTGACGACATCGCCGGCGACCATGCCTTCGCCTTCGTTGGGCCGGGCATCGAGGGCGACGACTGCCTCGCCGGTGTTGACGGCGACGCGGACGTGGAGGTCGAGGCGCGGGTCGGCCTCGTTGAGCTCTTCGATGGCGTCGCGGACGGCGAGCGCCGCGCGGACGGCGCGCTCGGGGTCGTCCTCGTGTGCGACGGGGGCGCCGAAGACGGCCATGACAGCGTCCCCGATGAACTTCTCCACGGTGCCGCCGAAGCGCTCGATCTCCGATCGGAGCCGCGCGTAGTAGGGCGAGAGCATGCCGCGGACGTCTTCCGGGTCGAGCTGCTCGGCGCGGCCGGTGAAGCCGACGAGGTCGGCGAAGAAGACGGTGACGACCTTGCGCTCCTCGCGCCCTGCCGCATGCTCCGCCGCGAGCTGCGCGGCGCAGTTGTTGCAGAAGCGCGCGCCTTCGGGGTTCTCCTGACCGCAGTTCGAGCAGACGAGGGACACCCCGAAAGGGTACGAGTCGGGGCGCTTGAGTTCTAGCGCCAAAAGGAGAGAGGCCGGGCCGACTGCTAGGTTGTATGCACGGACGGGCAATCGAGCCCCTCCGGTGAGATGAGCTTCTCGTTCCTCCTTCGGGTGTTTCGAGGCAGGCAAGTCTCGAATCCGAAAGGAAGTCGAACAGATATGCACCAATCGTTCCGCGAGCTCGGCGTGTCCAGTCCCGTTGTGGACGCGCTCGCCGCTCGCTCCATCCATACCCCGTTCCGCATTCAGGCGCTCGTCCTCGAGGACGCGCTCGGCGGACTCGACATTCTCGCGCGGGCGCCTACGGGCTCGGGCAAGACGCTCGCCTTCGCGCTGCCGATCGTCGAGCGCACGACGCCCGCCGACCGGCAGCCGTCTGCACTCGTCCTCGTCCCGACCCGCGAGCTCGCGAGCCAGGTGACCGGCGAGCTCGAGGCCCTCGCGCGCGTCAAGGGTCTCTCCGTCGCATCGGTCTACGGCGGCGTCGCACTGCACGCTCAGGCCAAGCGCGCCAAGAGCGCCCACATCCTCGTGGCGACGCCGGGGCGCCTCCAGGATCTCGTCGAGCGACGCCTCGTCGACCTCTCCGGCATCCGGATCCTCATCCTTGACGAGGCCGACCGCATGCTCGACATGGGTTTTCGCCCCCAGGTCGACCGCATCGTCCGCCGCCTGCCGCAGAACCGCCAGACGATGTTCTTCTCGGCCACGCTCGACGGTGAAGTCGGGGAGCTCGCCCGAATGTACACGCGGAGCGCCTCGTCCTTCGAGGCGGACCTTCCCAGCGGACGCCAGCCGGCCGAGATCGAGCACCGCTTCGTTTCGGTCACCGTCGATACGAAGGTGGAGACGCTCGCCCAGCACATCCAGGCGTCCGACGGGCTGACGCTCGTCTTCGTGCGGACGAAGCGGGGAGCCGACCGCCTCGTACAGAAGCTTCGCCGCTACGACGTCGACGCGGTGGCGATGCACGGAAACATGTCCCAGAACGCCCGCGAGCGCGCACTTTCCCGCTTCGAGCGCGGCAAGGTGCGAGCGCTCGTAGCGACCGACGTCGCCGCACGCGGCCTCGACCTCGAAGGAATCACGCACGTGATCAACTTCGATCCCCCGGACGAGGACAAGGGCTACGTCCATCGCACGGGTCGCACCGGCCGGGCCGGCCGCAGCGGGACGGCGATCACCTTCGTCCTCCCGGAGCAGCAGGCGGAGACCAGCCGCGTCGCGCGCCGACTCGGGCACGGAGAGCAGTTCGAAGAGACCGGGATGCGGTCGGCTCCGGCGAAGCTCGTCTACACGAGCCGTCGCGGCCGTCGCTCCAAGTGGTAGGAGTCATCCCACGGAAGGAGGCATGAATGGGTTCGAGTGCCAAGAAACGCCAGACGTTCTCGAAGATGAGCCGCGAGCGGGAGCTCAAAGAGCGCCGCGAGGCGAAGCGACAGAAGAAGGCGGATCGGAAGGCTGCGGCCGCGGAGGAGGCGACCCCCACCGACGAGGCTAGTCCTGTCGCTTCCGCTTCTGACGACGGTAGTGAATGACGTAGAGCGGTAGGAAGAGGCCCAGGAAGAGAAAGACGCCGATTCCCCAGGCGGTCGCATGACCGACGCCTCGCCGGTCGGCGTGCAGAAAGACGACCACCGCCGCCGCGCCCGCCAGCGCCCAGGCCACGAGGAATTGGGGCGCGGTTAGTTCCATGACGCGGGCGCCATCGTACGCGTAGCTAACGTGGGCACATGAGACCCCGCGAGAAGCCCGAGCGCCCGGCGGATCCCGCCGTCCGCCGCGCCAACCTTCGTCGCGTCGCCCGCCTCTTCAAGGCGTATCGCGGGCGGCTGGGCGCCGTCCTTGCGCTGATCTGCTTCTCCGCGCTGCTCGGCATCGTCTCCCCCTTCCTCGTCCGGGACATCTTCGACGAGGCGCTGCCGAAGAACGACGACCGCCTCCTGTCGCTGCTCGTCCTCGGGCTGATCGCGATCGCGGTCGTCACCGGGATCCTCGGCGTCGCCCAGACCTGGCTCTCGAACGTCGTCGGGCAGCAGGTGATGCACGACCTTCGCGCGGCCGTCTACCGGCACCTGCAGCGGCTCTCGCTGGCCTTCTTCACCCGTACGCGCACGGGCGAGGTGCAATCTCGGATCGCGAACGACATCGGTGGCGTCGAGCGCGTCGTCACGTCGACGGCGACCTCGATCGTCTCCAACGTGACCACGGTGATTGCGGCCGTCGCCGCCATGTTTCTCCTCGACTGGCGCCTCGCCGTCTTCTCTCTCGCCCTCGTCCCCATCTTCGTCCTCCTGACGAGGCGCGTGGGCGAGCAGCGCCGCCGGATCACGACCGACCGGCAAAAGACCATGGCGGACATCTCGACGCTCGTTGGGGAGTCCCTGTCCGTCTCCGGGATGCTGCTCGGGAAGACGATGGGCCGAAGCGGCGAGCTCTCCGACCGCTTCGAGCGCGAGTCCTCCGAGCTCGCCGGGCTCGAGGTACGGCAGGTGATGGCCGGCCGCTGGGTGATGGCCTCGATCCAGATGAGCTTCGCGATCATGCCGGCGCTCGTCTACTGGTTCGCTGGCCAGAGCTTCGTCGGCGCCGTCTCGTTGGGGACGGTGGTGGCGTTCACGACGCTGCAGACACGGCTCTTCTGGCCGGTCGGCTCGCTGCTCTCGGTGCAGATCGACGCGCACACGTCCCTCGCGCTCTTCGACCGCGTCTTCGAGTACCTCGATCTGCCCGTGGACATCGACGAGGAGGAGCGCGCCGTCGACCTGCCGCCCTGCCGCGGCGATGTCGCGTTCGAGGACGTGTGGTTCCGCTACGACAAGGAAGCGGAGTGGACGCTCGAGGAGGTGAGCTTCGAGGTGCCGGCCGGCACGACCACCGCGATCGTCGGCGAGACCGGCTCCGGCAAGACGACGCTCGGCTATCTCGTCGCGCGCCTCTACGACGTCGACCGCGGGCGCATCACGATCGACGGAATCGACATCCGTGGCGCCACCCTGTCGTCCCTGGCCCGCACCGTCGGGGTCGTCTCCCAGGAGACGTACCTCTTCCACGCCTCCATCAAGGAGAACCTGCGTTTCGCGAAGCCGGAGGCCACCGACGAGGAGATCGAGGAAGCCGCGCGCGCCGCGCGGATCCACGATCTGATCGCGAGCCTGCCGGAGGGCTACGACACCGTCGTCGGCGAGCGCGGCTACCGCTTCTCGGGCGGGGAGAAGCAGCGCATGGCGATCGCGCGCACGATCCTGCGCAATCCTCCCGTGCTGGTGCTGGACGAAGCCACGAGCGCGCTCGACACACAGACGGAACGGGCTGTGCAGGAGGCGTTGGATCGGTTGGCCGAGGACCGAACGACGATCGCGATCGCGCACCGGTTGTCGACGATCCGCGACGCCGACCAGATCATCGTCCTCGACCGAGGCCGGATCGTCGAGCGCGGGACGCACGACGAGCTGCTCGCGCTGGGCGGAGCGTATGCGCGCCTGGTGGCGCGGGATGCCGATCTTGGGCCGACGGTGAGAGTCCCATCGGAGGAGCTCGCCTAGAACACGGTTGATCGTCGTGCGAACATATGTTCGTGCAGCCGGTCGGAACGATCCTCCATGCCGATGCTGACTCCTTCTACGCGTCGGTAGAGCAGCGCGACGATCCGCGCCTGCTCGGGCGGCCGGTGATCGTCGGCGCGGGCGTCGTCCTCGCGGCGAGCTACGAGGCGAAGGCGTACGGCGTGCGCACGGCGATGGGCGGACGGCAGGCGCGGCGCCTCTGCCCCCAGGCGATTGTCGTGTCGCCGCGCATGTCGGCCTACGCCGAGGCCAGCAAGGCGATGTTCCGCGTCTTCGAGGACGCGACGCCGCTGGTCGAGGGCCTCTCGATCGACGAGGCGTTCCTCGACGTCCGCGGGATGGAGCGGATCTCGGGGACGCCGATGGAAATCGCCGTCCGTCTGCGCCGTGACGTGTGCGAGCGCGTCGGGCTCCCGATCACCGTGGGCGTGGCGAGGACGAAGTTCCTCGCCAAGGTGGCGAGCGGCGTGGCCAAACCCGACGGCCTCCTGGTGGTGCCGTCCGATCGCGAGCTGGCGTTTCTCCATCCGCTTCCCGTCGAGGCGCTCTGGGGCGTCGGCACGGTGACGGGGCGCAAGCTGCGCTCCTTCGGGATCACAACCGTCGGCCAGGTCGCGCGAATGGCAGAGGGCGACTTGATCGCGCTCATTGGACGCGCCTCGGGCCGGCACATCCATGCGCTGGCGCACAACCGCGATCCGCGCCCGATCCATCCGGGGCGGCGGCGCCGCTCGATCGGCTCCCAGCGGGCGCTGGGACTGCGGCAGTACCCGCTCGAGGAGCTCGACAGCACCCTCATCGCGCTGGTCGACCGGGTCACGCGCCGCATGCGAGCCGCCGGACGGGTCGGCCGCACAGTCGTGCTTCGTCTCCGCTTCGGCGATTTCTCGCGGGCGACGCGCTCGCACACGTTGCCCCAGGCGACCGCGCACACGGAGACCATCCTCAGCGCGGCGAGAGGACTGCTCGCGGTCGCGATGCCGGAACTGGAGCGCCGGGGCGCCACCCTCGTGGGCCTGTCGGTGGCCAACCTCGAGAACGACGACGCCGTCCAGCTCGTGCTGCCCTTCGACCGCGTCGGGGGCCTGGCGCTGGACGTCGCGCTGGACGAGATCCGCCGCCGCTACGGCTCGGACGCGGTCACGCGGGCCGTGCTCCTCGGTCGCTCCCAGGGCATCACGGTGCCGCTCCTTCCCGACTGAGCTCACCGCCAGCAGATATAGAGAAGGCCCGCAAAGCGCGGGCCTTCTCGTCGTACGTCGAACGATGCTGCGGACTGTTACGCCCGAAGCTCGCCGTTCATCTCTTTGACGATGACCTCGCCGCCCGTGATCTTGGGGGCGTTCGGGACGAGGCTCTCGAGCTTCTCCTCGCGCAGCCACTCGGCTACAACGCGGGTCGACTCATCGGCATGGGCCGAGGTGTCGAAGAAGTTGACGGAGCTCATGACGCCGTTGCCGGCCTCGATGAGGAAGTAGCCGCCGAAGCCCGGAAGCTTGCTGAGGCGCGGGGTCAGCTTCTCGCTGACCTTCAGCTTCAGCTCGTCGGTGCGCTTCGTGTCGATTCCTTCGTAGCGTCTCACGATGGCATGCATGTGCTGCTCCTAACAGTGGATCTAAGGACGGAGAACTCGGACGAGCTCTCCTGATGCACTCAGGCCAGATGAGACAGACGACGAGGAAGAAATGGGAGCCTCAGCGGCTTCCGCGCTTGACCTTCTGCGCTTAATCAGTGTACCTGGTAAAAGTTGCCACCGGTGACAACTGGGCGCGGGGCAAGACGGCGATCGGCTTAGTAGCGCCGCGCGCCTCGTTGCCGGAGGTAGTGGATGACGTAGAGCGGCAGCGCGAAGCCGAGGGCCAGGAAGACTCCGATCCCCCACGCGGTGGAGTGAGCCACGCGGTGGCGGTCGGCGTGCAGGAAGACCGCGATCGCCGCGCTGCCCGCGATCGCCCAGGCGAGAATGAACTGGGGCGGCGTCAGTTGGTCTCACTCCGAGACCGGGCAAGTTCCACCGCTGCGTTCACACCTTCTGGATCGGGGCCGGTGTGCTTTCGCCAGAGCACCAAGAGGTCGTCTGCGAGCGTGGTGCGAGCTTCGGCTTCGGCGCGACGACCGGTCGAATCCAGCTTCACCGACCAGAGTTGAAGGGCGACCAGTGCCTCGGCGGCGGAGAGGCACCCCGGCGAGCAATACGAGCCGCGCTCCTCCCGGCCCTCGTGGCGGTGAAACTCTTGGCCCTCGAGCTCGCTCTTGCAGATGCCGCAGTGCGCCGGCTGGTTGGGGGCGCGCCCGGGTCCCGGATGCTTTGCTACTGCCGGCACGGCCAAGGCAGCCTCCATCTTCGAGTGGTGGCGTCGAAGAGCAGGGCTCATCTCGAGTAGACCTGAGTCGGCGCCCGAACGAGGCGCGATGCCCGCCGAGGCCGAAACGACCAGGCGTGGAGACCCAATCGCCACGCGACCGCGGCGAGAAAGATGGCGCCGCCGGAGAAGATCAGAAGTGCCTGGGCGGCGAGCGCGAAGCCCAAAGCCTTCGGCGCATCGACGCCCGAGACGACGAGGAGCGTCGTCCCGGCGGCAACCTGGGTGGCCGCGCCGGCTGGGCCGATGGGGATGGCCGCTGAGGCTGCGCCCGCGCAGATGAACATGACGGCGAGCGGGACGGAAAGTCCGATCCCGAAGGTCGCCAGGAGGAGGAAGATGGCCGCCACGCGGACGAGCCAGGACGTGACGACGAGTCCCCACGCGCGGGCCGCCTCGCGCCAGGGCGTCGCGCGAGGCGCGAGCCAGCTGACGATGCGGAATCGAGCGAGCCGGGTCGCCGCCGAGACCCGCGGCAGCAAGAGGATGACCGCCGCCGCCCCGATCCCACCGAGACCCACGACGATGAACCCTGCGCGGACAGCGGGTGGGTTCCCGGGGAACGCAGCCGCCGCAATGGCGAACGGCGCGAGCGCGACCGTGTCGAGTAGGCCGAGCGTCACGAGGGAGAGGCAGAGACCGCGGACGCCCACCGGGCAGCCGGGGTAACGGCGGACGATGGCGATTCGAACCATCTCGTCGAAGCGCCCCGGAAGGGCGAGGCCCATGAGCGAGGCGCCTCCGCCGGCCGCGGCGAGCGCGAGGGGCCCGGGACGCTCAGTCTTCCTGAAGAGCCGGCGCCATCCATACGCCTTGAATCCGTACGCGAGCGCGAAGAGAAGCCCTGCCGCAGCGACGAGGGCCGGATTCCCGTGGGCAAGGGGCCAGCCGGAGTGGACGAGAGAGCGGCCCACGACGGCGAGCACGGCGGTCGTGACGACCGCGAATCCCAGCGAGATGGCGAGTCGCCCTCGCTTCGAGCGGCCGACCCGCGCGAGCGGCGAAATTAGGTTCGCGAGTCCCATGACTCCCTCCGCTCCTCTCGGAAGGATCGTTCGAGCCGAAAAACGATCTCTCCGTTGATGGATCGATAGGAGTCACGGGCAGCATCCTCGAGCTGCTTCCGCAGGCCGACCGGGAGACGAAGCGGAAAGCTGACCCGGGTGTCCTGGGGAGCGGCGTTCATATCGTGATGATATCAGAATGATTTCAAAGCGATCTGCGCTCGCGTGTAAGCCGATCCGCTCTGCCGCGTTATCCGACTAGGCCGCTGGCGCAGAGTGGCCTCCGCGCGCGAGGCGTTCGGCCGCGATCGCCTCGCCCGCCGCTCGCACGTCCGAGTGGCCGGTCACCGCGGCGAGAAAGTCACCGCGCTCGAGGGCATAGAGTCTGGAATCCGTGACCGCTCGAACCGTGGCGGTTCGAGGCACGTCTCGAAGAAGCGCTATCTCGCCGAAGTGGTCACCTGCCCCCGCACTGCGGTGCAGGCCGTCCCCGACGATCTCCAGCTCGCCCTCCGCGACGATGTAAAAGCGATCGCCCGTGTCGCCGGCGCGGATGACGACGTCACCGGTCGAAACGCTCACCGGCATGAGGCTCGTTGCCAGGTGCTCCTTGGCCGCTAGCGAGAGCGGCGTCAGCATCGGCACGGAGTCGATCACCGCCAGCTCGGCGGTCGGGCCGGGCGCGCTCCGGTCGACCTCGACGAGCCGGCGCCACGCCAAGAGCGCGAGCACCGGGAGGATTGCGCCGACCGCGACGAGCGCGGCTCGCGGGCCAACGAGCCTCACCACCGCGGGGGCCACGATCGAGCCGAGTGCGACGCCTCCCATCGCGAGGCCCCAGAGGGCACCGAGAACACGGGTGAGAATGTCGTCGGGAACGATCCGCTGGAGGAGCGTGAACGCGGCCACGTCCTCGATCGAGTTGGCGGCGCCGACCACCGCGAGCAAGATGAGCGCCGTCGCGAGGAAGGACGAGGATGCCATCAGCGCAATGGGAAGGCCCCAGAACACGAGCGCGAGGCCAAACACGACCGCGAGCCGGCGTCCCTCGAGCGTGAAGGCACCGAGGGCGCCGAGCAGGCCTCCCACCCCGAGGGCGGCGGTCATGTAGCCGACGGCGCCGGCGTTCGCGTCGAGGACCTGGAATGCGGTGACCACGATCAGAACGTTCAGGCAGCCGCGGACGAAAGCCTGGGCCGCGACGAGCCCGACGACCATTCGCGGCGTCGGCTTCCGAGCGACGAACGCAAGACCCGCTAGAAAGAGGCGGTGCGCGCGCTCCGTCCCGGCGACGGCCGCTGCTTGCAGCCGGCCCTCGACCCTGACGAAGGCAAAGAAGAGCGCCGAGACGAGCAATGCCCCCGCCCCGACGGCGAAGACGACGCCCGCGTCCGCAACCGAAACGAGCACGCCGGCGAGGAGCGGCCCGACCAGTGTCCCGAGGCTCTCGATTGTGGACGTCGCCCCGTTTGAGCCGATCAGCTCCTCGGGCGTCCGCGCGAGCGAGGGCAGCAACGCCTGCTGGGCCGGCCGGACGAGCGTCGCAGCGAGCCCCACGACAGCCGCCAGAGCGAAGATCGCGGGCGCGTTCTCGCTCACGAAGAAGACGACCGCTGAGGCGGCGAGCGCGGCGGCGCCGATGAGCGCAATCGCGACGAGGAAGCGCTCACGCCGAAACCGGTCGCCGAGCGCAGCCGCGAAGGGAGCGATGAGCGCCGCAGGGAGCATGCGGACGAGCCCTGCGATGCCCACCGCGACCGTCCCGCCCGAGTCGTAGGCGAAAACGCCGAGCGCGACGAAGTGCGCCCACTCGGCCGTGATCGCCGCGCCCCATGCGACCTCGAGACGCCGGAGGTTCTCGTTGCGCAGGACGGCAACGAGCCCGGCGAGGGCGTGAACCGCTCGGTTCACCCAGCGATTGAATCGCAGAAGCCGGTGAGCAAACAAGGCGGGCCGCGGATTACCGAAAGAGGGCCGCGGAAGCGGCCCTCTACCTTCCTCGCGAGGCAGCGCCTCACGCTTTCGTCTTCGCCGCCTCTGGGAGTGCCTCGACCAAAGCCTCGTCTCGAGTGAGAGCTCGCCCGCGCGCCCACTCAGCGTCGAACCGCGGGCACTTCTGCTGAGCCTTCTCGACCGCCTGTTCGTGGAGCGCCCCCTCGTAGCCCGTGAAATCGGCTTCGAGCTCCTCCACCACCAGGACGTCGGCGCAGGCGAGCAGACGAATCCCACGCTCCAGGTCCCCGATCTCGACGGCCGCGACACCGATCGACGAGAGCATCAGTGCCACCCCATGAGCGTCCTGCGTCCTCAGCATGACGCGCAGAGCCTCACGGAAGTTCTCCATCGCCTCCTCGGCGAAGCCGAGACCGAGGAGCGCTTCACCGTGGTTCGACAGCGCCAGCGCGAGCGGCCACGGATCGTCGACCTCGCGCGCAAGCTCGATGCCCCGGGCGCTGACATCCCGAGCGCGTGCGTAGTCGCCCCGTCGCAGGGCGAAATCGCCGAGGTTGACGAACGCGCCCGGGAAACGCTCTTCCGGGTGCTGCTCGACCAATTTCAGCAGCTCGTCGTACATGGGCTGCGCCTCGCCCTGGTCCCGGTCGGAGACCATGGCGGCGAGCGTGTAGAGCTCCTCGACGATCACCTGGGGATCGCCGAGCTCACGCGCGAGCGCCAATCCCTCGCGGAGCAACCGCTCCCCGTCATCACTTCGCCCGAAGATGGATGCGGTCCAACCCGCCCAGTGCATCGCGGCTGCCCGGAGATCGGGACGCCCGGGAAACTCGAGCGCATGGTCGAGACTCGAGAGCACTTCCGAGAAATAGCCGCGCCTGATCCGAAAAGGTGCGACGGCAACCGCGAGTCGGAGCTCCAGCTCACCGTCCCCCATCTCTCTCGCATGGGCGATAGATGCCCGAATGTTGTCGTGCTCCGGGTCGAGCCGGTCTTGCCACTCACCCTGCGCGGCGCCGCGGCGATGCTCATACGCCTCCTCGGCTACGCGGACGTAGTAGTCCGTACGCTTCCTCAGGGTCTCCGTCGCGTCCGAGCGCTCGGCGTGCCGCTCGAGGGCGAACTCGCGAATCGTCTCGAGCATCCAGTAGCGATCGCCCGTGCGGCGCAGAAGGCTCTTGTCGAGGAGTGCCTGCAGGGTGTCGAGATCGGCTCCGCAGACCTCCTCGGCCGCAGCCAACGTGCAGCCGCCGGCAAAGACTCCGAACCGCGCGAAGAGCTCCTGCTCGCCCGGCTCGAGTAGCTCGTAGCTCCAGGCGATCGTCGCCCGGAGGGTGGCGTGACGCGCCTCGGCATCACGTCCGCCTCTGAGGAGGTCGAGGCGCTCAGTGAGTCGCGGCAGGAGCTCCTCGGGAGGAAGGACCTTCGCCCGCGCAGCCGCGAGCTCGATTGCAAGCGGCAGCCCGTCGAGTCGCCGGCAGAGCTCGCGCACCGCCGGGCTCGGCTCCACTCGGGCTCGAGAGGAGAACAGGGCGACGCCTTCCTCCTCAACGAGCGGCGGCAGCGCGAATTCCGTCTCCCCGTCGATTCGGAGCGTCTCGCGGCTCGTTACGAGCAGGCGGAGATTCGAGCACGCGCGCAGAAGATCCCCGAGCGCCGGCGCCGCCTCGACCACCTGCTCGAAATTGTCGAGGAGGACCAACATCCTCTTGTCGCCGATATGCGCGGCGAGCCCATCCTTGGCTCCGAGCACGCGGCCCGCCTCCTCGGTCACGAGAACGGAATCGCGGAGCGGAGCGAGCGGCACCCAGAAGACGCCGTTCGGACAGTCGTCGAGCTGCCGCGACGCGAGCTCGATCGAAAAACGCGTCTTGCCGGTCCCGCCGGGCCCCGAGACGGTCAGCAGCCGCGTGTCGTCGAGGAGCGCCTGCGCTTCCGCCAGCTCCGTCTCGCGACCGAGAAAGGATGACGCCGGAATCGGGAGATTCGTGTTCGAGAGCGACTTCAGCGGCGGGAAGAGCTCGTCGCCCAGCTGGTAGAGCCAGACCGCCTCGTCCAGATCCTTGAGCCGATGCTCGCCGAGATCGCCGGAAGCGGAAGGTGGCGTCCACCAGATCGCGCGTGCGCTTCGTCAGCACCACCTGGCCACCGTGCGCGCACGCCGCGACTCGGGCGCCTGCATGAACGTCGAGCCCGACGTAGCCCTCGTCGGTCAACTGCGGTTCGCCCGTGTAGACGCCCATGCGGACGCGGATCGGCCCCGACGTAAGGGCCTCCTGCGCCTCCGTCGCTGCCGCGACCGCGTCCGGAGCCTCCGCGAACGCGTAGAAGAAGGCGTCGCCCTGGGTGTCGACCTCGGCCCCGCCGTGCGCACGAAAGGCCTCGCGCAGGAGGCGGCGGTGCTCGGCGAGCGCATCCGCGTACTCGCTCCCGAGCTCTGCGAGCAGCCGCGTCGACCCTTCGATGTCCGTGAAGAGAAAGGTGACGGTGCCGCGCGGCAGGTCGCGCACGCCAAGAGCGTTCCGCGTTTCCCGCGGCTTGTAAAGACCCAGACCATGAAAGAGGGCCGCCGAGGCGGCCCTCGAAGCTTGCGTTTAGGCGCCGCCGGGCCGCAGTTCCTTCTCCCAGGTCGCAAAGCGAGGGTGGGCGCTCATGCCCACCTTCGCGTACAGCCCTGTCGCACCGGTGAGCGAATCGGCGTCGACGTGTAGCTCGGCTCCCCGCAGGCCGCGCGCATGGAGGGCTCCGAACGCCTGGAGCAGCAGCGCCTCTCCTAGACCCCTGCGCCGGTAGGGACGGCGCACCCCCAGAAGCCCGATGTATCCGCGCGCGGGGTCCTCGCGCGACTTCTCCTGTGCGCCCGACGTAGCCGGCGAGCTCGCTTCCATCCCAGGCGACGAACCACAACTCTGGGTCGAAGTCCGGCGCCTCGAACTGGTGGTGCCGGAAGTCCTCGAACGTCTCCATGTGGTCACCCCAGTGGTCGGCGAACGCCTCCACATGAGCCTCGTAAAGCTGGCGCGCCTCCTCGCGGTGGAAATTGCGAACGGTGATGCCCTCGAGGTCACGCGGTGGAGCGGGCTCGCCCGCGAAGTCGACGCGCCGGAGCTCGAAGCGGCGGACTTCGCGGTAGCCCCTTGAGCTCATGAGCGCGGTCACCCTGGGCTCACCCGCCAGCGCGCCGGCGTGGATGACGCACGCGGCGCGCTCGGGTCGGCGAGCGACACGAAACGGCCGGCTCGTCGCTCGTTCTCGGACACGATCGCAGCACCGAGCCCGCGCCCGTGGAACGCGAGAGAAACGATCCCGAGCGCGAAAACCTCGGTGAAGGGCGGAGCCGCTTCGACGCTCAGGAAAGCGCACAGCTCCCCCTCGGGCGATTCGACGACCGCGAAGTCCAGGTCGCGATCGACTCCCGGCGCGGTCCAGCGAGCCCGCAGCCAGTCGGCGTCGATGACCGGCACGCCGAGCCACGCCACGCACTCTTCGTTCGAAAAGGCAGCGACCTCGCTCCGCGTCCTCGTCCAGCGGGGGCCGCATCCGGAAGCCGGGTAGCAGCTCCATTGCGCCAGTCTGCCTGACCCGGAACCACGAAGAGGGCCGCCGAAGCGGCCCTCTTCGTTTCCCCTATCGGTAGAGGGAACCTATGCGGGAACCGGAACCGGTTCGCCGGTCTGCTGCAGATCCTTCCCGCGGAGCGCGACGAGCGTCGCGACCAAGGACGCGACGGCGAGGCCGACGCCGACCCAGAAGGCGATCTGGAATCCGCTCGTGAGCGCGGTTGCGGGAGCCGCGCCGTCCGCGAGCAGGTTCTCCGTGCGCGTCGTCGAGACGGTCGCGAGAACGGCGAGCCCGATGGCGCCGCCGATCTGCTGGCTCGTGTTGATGAGCCCCGACGCGAGCCCCGCGTCCTTGCCGGTGGCGCCGGCCAAAGCGGCGATCGAGACCGGTACGAACGCGAACCCGAGCCCGACGCCGATCAGCAGGAAGCCGGGCAGGAGGTCCGCGACGTATGAGCCGCCGACCGAGACCTGCGTGAAGTACGCGAGGCCGCCGGCGAGGAGGCCCATGCCCACGGCGAGGATCGGCTTCACGCCCACCCGCGTGACGAGTGCCTGGGCGATGCCCGACGACACGACCGCGGTGAGGGCGACGGCCAGGTAGGCAACGCCGGTCTTGATGGCCGAGAAGCCGAGCACCTGCTGCATGTAGAGCGAGAGCAGGAAGAACGTCCCGAACGTGATCGTCCCGAGTCCGAGGCCGATGACGTTCGCGGCCGTCGGCGTCCGGCGGCGGAAGAAGCCGAGCGGGACGAGCGGCGAGGGCGAGCGGCTCTCGATCCAGAGGAACGCGGCCATCAGGACGGCCGAGGCTGCGAGCGACCCAATGGTCTGGACGGACGTCCAGCCGTTGTTCGTCGACTGCGTGAGCCCGTAGACGAGGGCCATGAGGCTGCCGGTGACGGTGACCGCGCCGGCGGTGTCGAAGTGCCTCGTCAGCCCGTCCGCGCGGCTCTCGGTCACGTAGCGCGGCACGAAGGCCAGCGCGGCGAGGCCGATGGGGACGTTGACGAAGAAGATCCACTCCCACCCGAGGTACTCGGTGAGCACGCCGCCCGCGAGGACGCCGATGGCGGCCCCCGAGCCGGCGATGGCTCCGAGGATCCCGAGCGCCTTGTTCCGCTCCGGGCCCTCCTTGAAGAGGACGGAGGTGATCGAGAAGACCGACGGCGAGAGGATCGCGCCGGCTGCGCCCTGCAGGAGGCGCGCGCCGATCAGCATCTCCGGCGTGGTCGCAAGCCCCGCGAGGAGCGAGAAGGCGGCGAACGCGGCGAGGCCGATCATGAAGATCATGCGTCTCCCGAGCAGGTCGCCGGCTCGCCCGCCCAGCAGCAGGAAGCCGCCGAACGTGAGTGCGTAGCCGGAGACGACCCACTGCAGATCTTCGGGCGCGAACCCGAGATCCGTCTGGATCGACGGCAGGGCGACGTTCACGATCGCGACGTCGAGGACGACCATGAGGTACGCGATGCCGAGGACGGCGAGCGCCTTCCAGCGGTTGTCATAAGTCTCTTGAGTCATGGCATCTGTCCTTCCGTGAGCACTTTGGTTCGCTGGAGTTAGCCTGCGCTAACAGAAGGGGTGAACGCAGTGAGGCGGCCAGGTATTCCGGGGTACGGCTAGCCGAACCCCCCGCTCGCTACTCTCGGTGGGTGCCCTTGCGCGAAGACATCCGCAACGTCGCGATCGTCGCCCACGTCGACCACGGGAAGACGACGCTCGTCGACGCCATGCTCTGGCAGTCCGGCTCCTTCCGGGAGAACGAGGAGGTGGCCGACCGCGTGCTCGACTCGATGGATCTCGAGCGCGAGAAGGGCATCACGATCCTCGCCAAGAACACGGCCGTGCGCCACGGCGGCCTCAAGATCAACATCGTCGACACGCCGGGCCACGCGGACTTCGGCGGCGAGGTGGAGCGCGGCCTGACGATGGTGGACGGCGTCCTCCTGCTCGTCGACGCGAGCGAGGGGCCGCTCCCGCAGACGCGCTTCGTCCTGCGCAAAGCCCTTGAAGCCCGACTCCCGGTCATCTTGGTCGTGAACAAGGTCGACCGGCCCGATGCACGGATCCGCGAGGTCGTCGACGAGGTCTACGCGCTCTTCCTCGACCTGGACGCCGACGAGAGCCAGATCGAGTTCCCGATCGTGTACTCGAATGCGCGCGCGGGGCAGGCTGGGTTGGCGGCGGATGAGCTGGCGCCCGATCTCGAGCCGTTGTTCGAGACGCTGGCGGCGCACATTCCGGCGCCTTCCTACACGGAGGGCCATCCGCTGCAGGCGTTGGTGACGAACCTCGATGCTTCTCCTTACTTGGGACGGCTCGCGCTCTGCCGCGTCTTCGAGGGGACGATCCGGCAGGGCCAGCAGATCGCCTGGTGCCGTGCCGACGGGTCGATCGAGCGCGCCAAGGTCACGGAGCTCTACGTCACGGAGGCTCTTGATCGCGTCTCCGCTGAGGATGCCGGGCCAGGCGAGCTGATCGCCGTTGCCGGAATCCCCGAGGTGACGATCGGCGAGACGCTGGCCGACCTGGACGACCCCCGCCCGCTTCCCGTCATCGGCGTCGACGAGCCGAGCCTGGCGATGACGATCGGGATCAACACCTCTCCCCTCTCCGGCCGCGACGGCGACAAGCTGACCGCGAGCATGGTGCAGGCGCGGCTAGAGCAGGAGCTCGTGGGCAACGTCTCGCTCCGCGTGCTGCCGACCGAGCGGCCGGATGCCTGGGAGGTGCAGGGCCGCGGCGAGCTCCAGCTCGCGGTGCTCGTGGAGATCATGCGCCGCGAGGGCTTCGAGCTCACGGTCGGGAAGCCGCAGGTCGTGACCCGCGAGATCGACGGCAAGCGGCACGAGCCGGTCGAGCGCCTGGCCATCGACGCGCCGGAGGAGTACGTGGGCGTGATCACGCAGCTCCTCGCGCTGCGCAAGGGCCGGCTCGCGCAGATGGTCAACCACGGAACCGGCTGGGTGCGCATGGAGTACCTCGTGCCCGCGCGCGGGCTGATCGGCTTTCGCACGGAGTTCCTCACCGAGACGCGCGGCACCGGCATCCTCCACCACGTTTTCGACGGCTACGAGCCGTGGCACGGGGACCTGCGGATGCGCCCGACGGGGAGCCTGGTGGCCGATCGCGCCGGCGCGGCGACGTCGTTCGCGCTGCTGAACCTGCAGGAGCGCGGCCAGCTCTTCATCGCGCCGGGCGCGGAGGTCTACGAGGGCATGGTCGTCGGCGAGAACGCGCGGGCCGAGGATCTCGACGTCAACGCGACGAAGGAGAAGAAGCTGACGAACATGCGCTCCTCGACCGCGGAGGAGCTGGTGCGCCTGATCCCGCCGCGGCCCTTGTCCTTAGAGCAAGCGCTCGAGCTGATCCGCGAGGACGAGTGCGTCGAGGTGACGCCTAGTTTTATCCGGCTACGGAAGGTGGAGCTTGCGGCGCAGAAGCGGCAGACGGCTGCGTCGAGGAAGGCGCGCGGCTTAGCCGCTGTCTGACACGAATAGGCGCGTATCCTTGAAGACGAGGAGGAAGATGGGCCGTAGACGGGACTGGCACCCGCCCTGGATGACGCCCGAGGAGTGGGCCGAGTGGAAAGCCGGCGAGAACGACCGCTCGCGACGCCTGTACGAGCGCGCAAAGAGAGGCCACGAAGAGCTCGAAGCGCGGAAACGTGCGGCTGACGAGGCGGAACAGGGCCGCGCCCCGCCGGAGACGCTTCTTCCTCTTTCGCTAGCCGGCTCACGCACGATCTGGTCACGCCGGTGGCACAGTCGCGCGCATCTCCGTACCGAAGATCGCCGGAGCGTTGAAGCCCGCCGGGGCGTCTCCTAGTCTCTCTCAGTGGACGCGAACGGGGTCTTCGCCGGTCTCAACGTCGAGCAGCGACGAGCCGTCGAGGCTGTAAGCGGTCCCGTCTGCATCCTTGCCGGCGCCGGATCCGGCAAGACGACGACGATCACGCGGCGGATCGCGAACCAAGTGGTCACCGGTGCGTTCCCGGCCTCGGCGATTCTGGCGGTGACCTTCACGGACAAGGCCGCGGGTGAAATGCGCGACCGGCTCAGCCGGCTCGGCGTCGTCGGCATCGCCGCGCGGACGTTCCACGCCGCCGCCCTCGCTCAACTGCATTACTTCGCGAGCGACGGTGTAGGCCAGGTCCTCCCCTCGAAGGCGCTGATCCTCAAGCAGAGCGCCAACTCCTTGCCGCGCGCGTTCCGGTTCCGTCCGGTCGGCGACCTGGCGACCGAGGTCGAGTGGGCGAAGAACCGTCGCCTCACGCCGGAGAGCTACCTCGATGGGCTGGGCGACCACGAGCCGCCCATTCCCCCCGACCTGATGGTCAAGGTCTTCCACCAGTACGAGCGGCGGAAGGAAGCGCAGCGCCGCATCGATTTCGAGGACCTGCTCGAGCTCGCGATCCGGCTCTTCGACCAGGATCGGTCCGCGGTCGAGACCTTCCGGGAGCGGTACCGGGCGTTCACCGTGGACGAGTACCAAGACGTGAACCTGCTCCAGCAGACGCTATTGGAGCAGTGGCTCGGCGAGCGGAGAGACCTCTGCGTCGTCGGCGACGATTACCAATCGATCTACTCGTTCACCGGCGCGACGCCCGAGTACCTGCTGGCGGTGCCACGCCGCTTCCCGGACGCGGCGGTCGTACGTCTCGAGGAGAACTACCGCTCGACCCCGGAGATCCTCGCGTTCGCGAACCGGCTCGTCCCGAAGCTCGGCGGCGCGCGCAAGGTCCTCACGCCCGTGCGGCCCGCCGGGCCTGAGCCCATCGCGCGAGCACATCCGGATCTTGCAAGTGAGGTCGCGGCTCTCGTCCGAGAGGTAGGGGCCTTGCATGGCGACGGCCTTGCCTTCGAGCAGATGGCCGTGCTCTACCGGATCAACTCCCAGTCCGAGGACTTCGAAGAAGCGTTGTCGCGCGCCGGGATTCCGTATCAGGTGCGGGGCGGCGCGTTCCTATCGCGTCCGGCCGCGCGGCAGATGCTCCGGGTGCTGGGGCGGTCGGCCGGGGCCCCGGT
Organism: uncultured Actinomycetes bacterium; assembly: GCA_963739065.1. Taxonomy (GTDB): domain Bacteria; phylum Actinomycetota; class Thermoleophilia; order Gaiellales; family Gaiellaceae; genus JAIBJP01. The sequence continues at coordinate 485,345 of CAVTYV010000004.1, read as the reverse complement.
GGCCGAGACAGTCCGGGCCACCGCTCAGGCGCAGGGTCTGCTTGCCGTCCCCCCGGACGGTCTCGGCGAAGAGGAGATGACGCGGCAGAGCGACCTCGGACGCCTCGTGCGTCTCGCGGAGGAGTTCGACGATGGCACGTGTACCGTCGCCGACTTCCTCGCCGACCTCGACGAGCGCTTCGGCGCCGAGTCGCAGGGCCGCGGCGTCAATCTCCTGACCTATCACCGCGCGAAGGGCCTGGAGTTCGAGGTCGTCTTTCTTCCGCGCCTGGAGGAGGGCTTGCTCCCGTTCAAGCGCGCCCGGACGCGGGAAGCGCTCGCCGAGGAGCGGCGGCTTCTCTACGTCGGCCTCACTCGGGCGAAATCGCGTCTTCACATCACGTGGTGTGCGGCGTCCGAGCCGAGCCGCTTTCTCGCGGAGCTTGGTGTTGAGCGCTCTGCCGAGTCCGTGGGCGTCGAGTGGCTCGCGGGCGAGCCTGCCGCCCCGACGAACGGGGAGCCGTCCCCGGCCTTCGCGGCGCTGCGCGCGTGGCGCCTCGAGCGGGCGCGCACGGACGCCGTGCCTGCGTACGTCGTCTTCCACGACTCGACGCTCCAGAAGATCGCCGCCCGCGATCCGAAGACGCTGGGGGAGCTCGCCAAGGTCCCCGGCGTCGGACCGGCGAAGCTTGAACGGTACGGAGACGACCTTCTCCGCGTTCTCGCGCGCGAGAACGGCCCTCGTCCGCGGACAGAGTGAACGGCGGGTCCCCCGAGATCGGACGCCACGACCCCATCGGCTGACGCCTGGTGGGCGACCGTGGGAAGCCCGTAAGCCAACGCTTCTCGGCGACAGCCTCGACCCGACCGGCCGGGGCTGTCGCCTTGCCGGAGCACGGTCGGGTGTCGCTTCTTAACCGAGCTTCTCGACTCGAACGGCTCCGTCCTCCTCGACGACGAGCACGCCGCCGCCCTTCGGGATCGGCTCGACGATCTCGCCCGTGAGACCGAGGACCGCCGCCTCGTTCGTCGGGCTGTGGCCGACGACGAGCGCGCGACCGCCTTCGGGCACTGCGCCGAGGACGCGACGGAGCGCAGCCGCGAGCTCGGCGGAGTCTTCCTCGACGAGCTCCGGGTCGGCCTCGCGGAGCGCCTGAAGCGTGCCGCTCCCGGCCTTCTCATAAGCCGCCCGCCAGCGCTCCTCGGCGCTTGAGCGCAGCCCCGGTTCGACCACGACGCCCTGCGGCACCTTCTCCCCGAGTCCGGCGAGGAAGCATGCGAGCGTCTGGGTCGCCCGCTGCGCGCCAGTCGAGACAAGCAGGTCGTAGCCCCCCGCAAGGTGCGATCCGATCTCGACCGCAGCCCGCACACCTTCAGGCGTGAGGACGTCTCCCTCGTTGTCCGTGTGCCGCCTCAGCTCCACGTATTTCGCCATCACACCTCCCTTCGTCATGAGTAGCTCAGCTGCTCGTCCCAGTCGCTCGGACGCCCCTCCGGTGTGAAGTCGAACAGGTTCCAGAGCGGCTCGAGGGTGCCGACATGACGTGGGTCTTGACCGGGGTCGGTCGGCGCGTAGAAGAGTTCCGAGCCCCAGAAGTGGCGAATCGCTTCGCCGTCGCGATGAAACACGTTCAGCATCGGTCTCTGGGCTCCCTCCGCGGTCTCGGCGAGGTAGTCGCGGTTGTAGGCGTTGCCGGCCGAGGACAAGAGCCGCAGCCCTCGCCAGCCGCGCTCCTCCGCGAAGGTGACGACGCGAGACAGCGGGGCCTTCGCGACAACGGCGAGGTTGACATGCTGGGTGGCGTGCTCCGCGGCACCGTCGAGCTGGTCGAGGAGCGCTACGCACGAGGGGCAGGGGCCCTCTGCGAGCGGGAGCAGCGCCGTTTGGCCGCTCGGTGGCCCCGGCCGCTTGTCGCCCGGATCGCGCGGGAACATGAAGCTGTAGATCACCAGCGAGTCACGGCCGGGCTCGAACAGCTCCGAGAGCCTCACGTCGGTCGGGGCACCGTCCGCTCCCACACCCTGGAAAACGTAGTCCTCGGGAACCGTCCCGCCGGGCGGCAGCTCGCGCCTAGCAGCGGCGACCGCCTCCATCGTGCGACGCAGCTCGATCTCCTGGGCGAGCAGCCGATCGCGTGCCGCCCGGTACTCCGCTGACTCTCCTGGAAACGTGACGCTCACGGTCCTCCTCTCAATCGCGGAGCTAGTAGCGGTCGATCTCGATGAGACGCTCGTCACTGATACCGAAGTGGTGGGCCACCTCGTGCAGGACGACCCGTCGGATCTCGCGGCGCAGGCGGGTGGGATCAGCACCGCAGAGACGCTCGAGCGGACGCCGGTAGATCGTGATCTTGTCGGGAGCCACCCCGGCATACCCACTACCGCGCCGGGTCAAAGGGAACCCTTCGTAGAGCCCCAACAGGGGCCTGCCCGCCGGCGGCTCCTCCTCGACGACGATCGCGACGTTCGACATGAACTCGCGCAAGTCCGCAGGGAGTGAGTCGAGAGCGTCATCGATCGCCTGCTCGAAATCGATCTCTCCACTGGATCCATGCATAGCGCGGGATCGCTAGCGACGTGTGGCGTGCTTCATCGCCCGCACGCTACCTGGGGTTTGGAAGTAGGAGGCGGCTTCTGCCGCCCCCGCGTCTCGTCACTAACCCAGGAATCCGGGCGTCTCCGTGCGCTTTGGTATGCAGCCATGCGGTTCGACCTCGTGCTGCGTGCGACGCCTACGCCGCAGCCGCCGCGAGGAGCACTACGAGCGCGGCGACGACCACGACGGGCACGAGGAGCGCCGAGAAGAGCGTCGCGAGAGGAACGGCACGCTCAAGAGCGGAAGCAGCGGCGCGTGGGGCGCGAGCAGGTCACGGGCCGAGCGCACGAGCGTCGCGAGCCGCCACGTGCTCCCCGGCAGGCGCCGCCAGGCAGGCCGTTCGCGCCTCTGCGCATCCTGCGGCGATCGCGCGGAGCTCAGCGACGTGTTCGCGCGTCATACCCGGGTAGCTGCGCAGCTTGTCGGGCAGCTCGAGCACCTCCCCGAGCACGAACGAGAACGCGAGCAGAACGGCCGCCGGGACGGCGAGCACGACGCAGAGAACGACGAAACCGGCCCAGTCCTCTCCGTCACCCGGAGTCCAGCGGACGAGGACGACGAGCGCGATCGCGACCGCCGCCCGCGAGCCCGACGAGCCCGAGCGTGCGCACCCCGCGGCCGACCGCAGCCGCGAGCGGGAGGATCCGGCGCAGGACGCTGACCGCGTCCGCGCCTCATCGGCGCGCGCTTCCCGCCGCGGCGGGCGCTCGCGACCGCCTCGCAGAGCCGCCGCTCGACGTCGAGCTCAGCTTCGACCGGGGCGACGACGAGCTCCTGACCGACTTCCTCGACCCTGGCTCGGAGCGAGCGCGCGGCCGCCCGAGCACGCCGTCGTGCACCTCCGCCGTTCACGAGGCGTGCGAGGAACGCGAAGGCGATCCCCACGAGTGCGCCCCCGGCGAGTAGCCAGGTCGGGATCGGGATGCCGTATGCCTCCGGTAGCGGTACGACCTCGTCCACGTGGAGGAAGCCGAGCACCGCGAGGACGAGCAGCCAGAGGCCGCCCGCGAGGACCGCGAGCGCGAGTGCCTTCTGGAGGAGGGACGCGACGCTCCACCAGCGCGGCCGCGAGACATGGAGGTCGGCGCCGGAGACGGCCCGGTCGAGGCGGTCCGCGACCTCCGCGTCGCGCGCGGTGGCGGCCTCGCGCACGAGCCTGGGCCACGGCTCCGGAAGACCCTCGGCGGCGCGGTCGGCGAGCCGGCGCGCCGCGGTCGCCACTTGGGCGGTCTGGACGTCGGTGGGCCGCGGGAGTGATGTGCGCACCTCCGGGCGGGGCGTTTCGGGCAGACGGAGGCGCCGTAACGGGTCGGGGCGCAGGCGGCGCACCCAACGGACGAACGGCCAGCCGGCCGCGAGAGAGCCGCGCCGCCGATGCGCAGCCTCGACGGCGCGGAGGACGGCCGGGACTCCGGCCGCGTCCTCGAGCGCCACCGTGAGGCGACGGCGATCCTCGCTCCGGACCCCGGGCGCGCTTTCATCGCTGCACGCGCCGCCGAGTGCCTCCGCCGCGTCGTCCACGTCGGCCGCCAGCCGCGCGACCGCGGCGTCACGCGCCCGGACGCGCTCTGCGAGCAACCGCCGCAGTTCGTCCAGACCCTCTCCCGTCTCCGCGGAAACGACCACGAGCGGCGCGCCGCGCACGCCGTCCTCGGCCAGGAGGCGCCCCACGTCTGCGCGCCAGGCGTCCACGTCCCCTGGGGAGAGGAGATCGGCCTGGTTCAGGATGACCGCCATCGCCTCTCCGTGCGAGGCGAGCGGACGCAGGTAGCGGTCGTGGAGGGCCGCATCGGCGTACTTCTGCGGCTCGACCACCCACGCGACGAGGTCAGCGAGCCCGACGATTCGGTCGACCTCGAGACGGTGCGCTGACTCGACCGAGTCGAAGTCAGGGAGGTCGAGAAGGACGAGGCCGTCGAGGCCGTCCGCCGCGAGCCGGTGGCGGAGCGGGATCTGGAGCCAGTCGAGCAGCGGATCGGCGCCGTCCCCCCAGACGGCTGCCTGCCCCGCGTCCGTCGTCGGCCGGCGACGGCCGACGGCCGCCAGGTCCTCCCCGGCGAGCGCGTTGAAGAGCCGCGACTTCCCGGCACCGGTCGGGCCCGCGAGCGCAACGACCGTTGACTCGAGCCCGAGGCCCAGCCGCTCCCCGGCCTGGGCGACGACCGCGCGGGCCCGCTCGACGGCCTCGTTGTCGAGACGTCCCTCCGCGAGGTCTGCGGCCTCGCCGAGGGCGGCGAGACGCGCGTCGAGCTTTCCTTTCATGCGGCCCGGCGGATCGCGTCCACCGCCCCGTGGAGCCGGGCGAAGCTGTCCGCCTCGGGCGCGGCCTCGTCGAGGATCGCATCGAAGCGCGCGGCGTCCTCGCGGAGGAGACGCTCGACCCGCGCGAAGAGGTCCTCCCGGGCCTGCGCCGCGAGCGTCCGCACCGCCTGGTCGCCGAAGATCGCCTCGAGCACCTTCTGACTCAACGCAGACGTGCCGCCCGCGACGACGACTTCGGCGCCGGTCAGCCCGCCTGTGTGCGCGAAGACGGCGAGCATGACGGTCAGCCCCGCCCCGTTCACGCCAAGCGACGCAAGCCGCGCGGTCGCGCGCTTCGAGGCGCCCTGCTCGCGGACGAGATCGAGGACGACGCCCTGCCAGGCCCGGACCTCCTCCTCCGTTGCGGCCGCGAGCTCCGCGGAGGCGCGATCGAGACCCGTCGTCCCGTCGAGGAGGGCGCGCCCGGCGACGCGCTCCCGCCAGGCCCGCGCCGTCCGCTCGGCGGCGCGCTCGGCCGCGGCGCGGACGACCCCCTCGACGCGGTCCTCGACCGCCTCGCGCAGCTCGTCCTCGGCGGCCGGTTTCCCACTGACGAAGCTCTTGAGCCGGTCGCGCGCCCAGCCCACTCGCGACTCCAGGGTCCGCATCATGTCTCCGGTGCCGACCACCTCGTGCCAACGCGCAAGCACCTCGCCGCGCAGGAGCGAGCCGCTTCGCAGCGCCGTCTCGACCTCCCGTCCCGCCGCGGCGTACGCGGCGTCCGCCTCCGCGCGAAGCTCGGCGGCGGTCGAGAGCTGCTCCACCGCAGCCGCCTCGACGGCGGCCGCACGAGCCGGAAGGCTCGCAAGCGCACCGCGCAGCGTCCGATGGACGAGCGCGGCCCGCGCCTGCGCGTCGGCGGCGAGGTCGTCGAGCCACCCGCGTACGGGAGCGAGCGCGGGCGCAGGAAGGAGGCCCTCTGCAAGAGGCGTCTCGGGCACGACGAGCACGTCCGCCTCGGGCAGGCCCTCGTCCTCGAGCATCTGCCGCAGATGCGCGGGCACCTCCCGGCCGGCGTCTTCGGGGACCCGGTTGAGAACGAGCGAGAGCGCCGTCCCGCGGTCGCGCGCCGCTCGGAGGAACTCCCAGGGCACCGCGTCGGCGTAGCGGGCGGCGGTCGTGACGAAGAGCCATCCGTCGGCCGCCGCGAGGAGCTGGCCGGCGAGCGCGCGGTTCTCGGCGAGGACGGAGTCGATGTCGGGCGAGTCGAGGAGGGCGAGCCCCTGCGGAAGCGACTGCGTGGGCGCGAGCTGCACCGTCCCCGGCCGCGCCTCGCCGCCGCTCGCCCGCGGCAGGCCGGGCAGGACGCGCGCGCCCTCGAACCACTCGAGGTCGTCCGGATGGAAGGCGAGCACCGGCGCGCGGGTGGTCGGGCGCAGGACGCCTGCCGGGCTCACGACCGACCCGACGAGGCTGTTCAGCAGCGTCGACTTCCCGGCACCCGTCGAGCCGCCGACGACGATGAGCGCCGGCGCGTCCATCTGCCCGAGCCGCGGGAGGAGATAGTCGTCGACCTGTGCGACGAGGTCGTCCCTCGTGCGCCGTGCCTCTTCCGCTCCCGGCACCGCGAGGTCCAGGCGGACAGCGCGGAGGTCGTCGCGCAGGCGGGCTAGTGCGTCCGGAAGGTTCGCTCGCATGTCAGGAAGCTACCCGCGAGGGCCCGGCCCGTAGCCCCAGCCCCCTTACGCACCCGATACACCTTCGAGTACCTCTCGTCCTGCGTATCCGAAGCCGGGTGAGCTTCGTTATAGGGCGCAAAAGGAGGTGCGATGGGCATCATCGGCTGGATAGTGCTGGGACTCGTGGCAGGGATCATCGCCAAGGCGATCCTCCCGGGCGACGACCCCGGAGGAATCATCGTCACGACGCTGATCGGAATCGTCGGAGCATTCGGCGGCGGCCTGATTACGAAGGCGCTCGGATTCGGCGACCCGATCGACGAGTTCTTCGACTTCAGCACGTGGCTCGGAGCCATCATCGGCTCGATCGTGCTGCTTCTGATCTACCGCGCGGTCACCGGCCGGAGACACGGCAGAACCGCCTACTGACACCAATCGCCCGGAAGGTCGCCGCGGAGAGGAGCGGCGGCCTTCCGTGGCTCCCGGACTACGAGCTGGCGCCGATCTCGACTTCGGCCGGGCGGAGGACGATCACTTCGATCGGCTCCACCCGGCCGCGGATCTCCACAGTGCGGCGCTCGAGGCCGTCGGCGCCCGCTGCCTCGGCCGCCGCGACGCTGACGATCAACTCACCCGCGCTTGCAGCCGATGCTAGCCGCGCGGTCGTGTTGACGACATCGCCGAGCGCCGTGAAGTCCTCGATCGTGTCCCCCGGGCCGGTCCCTCCCACGAACGCCTCGCCCGTATGCACCGCAGTTCCCACCGGAATCGGGCCGGACGGCGTCGCGTTGGGGCGCGCCGCGCGCTCGGCCACGTCGATCGCGGCTGCGACCGCGGCCGCAGCGTGGTTCGGTCCGCTGATTCCCCCGAAGAAGAGGGCGACGACCTCGTCGCCGACGACCTTGTCGACGAGACCGTCGTGACCGATGATCGCCTCCGAAGCCAGCCGATAGAAGCGCTCGAGGAAAGCGTGGAAGTCGGTCGGGCGCATTTGTTCACCTAGCGCCGTCGAGCCGCGGACGTCCGAGAAGAGCAGTGTGACGGGGATCTCGACGCCGCTCATGCCTTGCTTGCGGAGCTTCCCCAGGCACTTGGTGCACAGAGACGGGTTCCCAGGGGAGCGTGCAAACCCGACGTGCCGGAGAACGAGGCCTCCGATGCCCATGAACGGCACTGCGCACAGCTTGCACCGCGGAGGGGAAGGCAGTCGTCGAAAGACGCGCCGACGCAGGAGCAGGCGGGCATTCTCGCCCATCAGAGCCGAGCGGACCTGTTCTGCGGTCAGGCGTTGGTCCGCCATGCGCCCAATCGAGGCCCTGACGAGAACAGATGCGCCCACTCCATCGGCTAGCCCCGAAACCAGTCGGCAAGCGGCGCGCGAGCGGAGAGCACATCGAAGTCTCCCTCGTCCCGGAGCGACATGGCCGCGTCTGCGAGCGCCTTCGCAGCGACCCAGGTGAGGCCGCCGCCCACGCTGATCCGCTGCGCGCCCGCCTCGACGACTTCGGCAACCGTGAGCCCCGGCACGGCGAGCACGTTCACGGGTTTCGCGACCGCCGCGCAGACGACGCGGATCTCCTCGACGGTGCGCAGGCCCGGCGCGTACAAGACGTCGGCGCCCGCGCGTTCGTAGGCCTGCAGGCGCGCAACGGTGTCATCGAGATTCGGGTTGCCGCGGATGTGGTTCTCGGCGCGGGCGGTGAGCACGAACGGGAAGCGGAGGGAGCGCGCCACTTCGACCGCTGCCGCGACGCGTTCGACGGCATGCGCGAGCTCGTAGATCGTGCTGTCCGGGTCGTAGTCCTCGATCGAACCGCCGACGGCCCCCGCCTCAGCGGCGCGGGCGACCGCGTGCGCAGCATCCTCCGGTAAGGGGCCGTAGCCGTTCTCGAGGTCGGCCGACACGGGGAGGGAGGTCGCGGCATCGAGCGCCGCGACATGGGCCGCAACCTCGTCGATCGTCACGCTCCCGTCGAGGCGCCCGAGTGTGAAGGCGAAGCCGGAGCTCGTCGTCGCGAGCGCGCGAAAGCCGAGCGCCTCGAGCACGCGCGCCGAGCCGCCGTCCCACGGGTTCGGGATGAGGAACGCGTCACCCTCGTGTAGAGCAGCGAACACGACCGCTTTCTCTTCCTGCCTACGGGCGGGCGACATCTGGCTACGTCATGAGAGGGCTCGCACTGCGACCGTCACGCGGCTGAGCGCGCAGAGCTTCCCCTCGTCGTCCGTGAGCTCGACGTCCCAGACCCACGTCGTCCGCCCGCGGTGCCGCCGTCGCGCCGTGGCATGAATCGTGCCGCTTCCGATCGGGCGCAGGAAGGAGCAGTTGTTCGACATGCCGAGCGCGACCCTGCCTTCGCCCGCCACGCCATGGTTCGTCCCCAGAGAGGCGAGTCCCTCGGCAATCGCGGCGTGGACGCCGCCGTGGACGAGCCCCGTCGGCTGCGTGACGTGTTCGCGGACGAGTACCCGGCCGCGAACGAGCTCGTCGCCCGCCTCCAGGATCTCGAGCCCGTAGTGGCGGTCGAACGGCGAGGCCTCGAGCAGCCGCGCGCCTGAGCCTTCTACGTCGCTCACGGGATGGCGCACGCCCGCATCGGTTGCCACGTCACGGCGGCCAAGTGTAAAGCTCCCGGGACGCGGACCCGGAAGATCGCATGAACATCGGGATCGGCCTCCCGACCACGACGCCCGGCGCCGACGGCGCCCTTGTCGTCGAGTGGGCGCAGCGTGCCGACGCCGGGCCGTTCTCGAGCGTGGCCGTGCTCGATCGCGTCGCCTATGACAGCCTCGACCCCTTCGCCGTGCTCGCCGCCGCCGCGGGCGTCACCGGCTCGCGTGCGGCTCGCCACCATGATTGCGGTCGGCCCGCTCCGTCCTACGGGGCTCCTCGCCAAGGAGGCCGCCTCGGTGCACCTCCTCTCTGGAGGGCGCCTGACGCTGGGGCTCGGGCTCGGAGCCCGTCTCGAGGATTACGAGGCGGCCGGCGTCGAGCACCGCGGTCGCGGGCAGCGTCTCGCCGAGCAGCTCGCCTATCTACGCGGCCGGTGGAGGAGGAGCGGGTCGGGCCGGCCCGCAATGGGATCGAGCTGCTCGTCGGCGGCGGTAGCGGCCCGGCCTTCGCGAGGATGGCCCGCTACGCGGACGGCTATGCCCACGGCGGCGGGCCTCCGCGAGCGTTCGCCGGCGCCGCCGCCCGGGCCGAGGCGGCCTGGCGGGACCTCGGCCGCCCCGGCCGCCCGCGCCTCTGGGGGCAGGGGTACTTCGCCCTCGGGGACACCGAGCGCGGCAATGCGTACCTGCGGCACTACTACGCCTTCACCGGCCCGTTCGCCGAGCGCGTCGTCGCCGCCAACCTGACGAGCGCGCGCGCGATCAAGGACTTCCTCCGCGGCTACGAGGAAGCGGGCTGCGACGAGCTCGTCCTCTTTCCCACCGTCGCGGACGCCGCCGAGGTCGACCGTCTAGCCGAGGCGGTGGCCGTATGAAAGTGACGATCGTTGGCGGCGGGCCGGCCGGCCTTTACCTCGCCATCCTCCTCCGGAAGGCCGACCCGACCATCGAGGTACAGGTGCTCGAACGAAACGCTCCGGACGCGACCTTCGGGTGGGGCGTCGTCTTCAGCGAGGAGACGCTTGGCGCGCTGCGGGATGCCGACCACGAGACCTACCTGGCGATCACGGACACCTTCGCGCGCTGGGACCGCGTCGACATCCGCTACCGCGATCGCATCCTGCGCTCGCGCGGCCACTCCTTCTCGGCGATCGCTCGCAGGCGGCTGCTCGAGATCCTTCAGCAGCGCTGCCGCGCGCTCGGCGCGAGCCTCGAGTTCGGCCACGAGGTCGAGACGGTGCCCGGCGGGAGCGACCTCGTCGTCGGCGCCGACGGCGTGAACAGCATCGTCCGCGGCACGCACGAACGGAACTTCGGGACGAAGGTGGAGCCGGAAGGGTGCAAGTACGTCTGGTTCGGCACCCCTCTCGTCTTCGACGCCTTCACCTTCATCTTCCGCGAGACCGAGCATGGGCTCTTCCAGGTGCACGCCTACCCCTTCGACGAGCACACAAGCACGTTCATCGTCGAGTGCCCCGAGGCCACGTGGCGGCGCGCCGGCCTGGACGAGCTCGACGAGGACGAGAGCCTCGCCTTCTGCGAGCGCCTTTTCGCTCGCGATCTCAAGGGCCACGAGCTCCTCTCCAACCGCTCCGTCTGGCTCAGCTTCCCCAAGGTGACGAACGAGACCTGGCACACGAGCCGCGCCGTCCTCATAGGCGACGCGGCCCACACGGCGCACTTCTCGATCGGCTCCGGCACGAAGCTCGCCATGGAGGATGCGATCGCCCTCAGGGACGCGCTCGTGCGGCGTTCGTGGGACGTCGACGCGGCTCTCGTCGACTACGAGCTCGAGCGCCGGCCGGTCGTCGAGCGGACGCAGCAGGCGGCCAGCGAGAGCGCCGCGTATTTCACCCGCGTCAAGAGCTACACGGGTCTCGAGCCGATGCAGTTCGCCTTCAACCTCCTGACGCGAAGCGGCCGCATCACGCACGCGAGCCTCACCGTCCGCGACCCCGCCTTCACCCGCGCGCTCGACGCCTGGTTCGCGGGCACGGGCGCCGGCGTCGCGCCACCGCCCGTGTTCGCACCGCTCGACCTCCGCGACCTCACGCTCGGAAACCGGATCGTGGCCCGTTCCGGCACCGAGGCCGCCTCCGAAGCCGGCCTCGTCCTCAGCGGATTCGTCGCCGTCTCGCCCGCCGGCCGGATCGACTCGAACACGCCCACGATCCAGGAGTGGACGCCGCCGGATCGACCCGTCCTGCTCGAGCTCGGCCATGCAGGTCGCCGCGGCGCGTGCCTCCCTCGCGCGCGCGGTGTCGACCTCCCGCTCGAGCACGGCTGGGAGCTGTTCTCGGCCTCGCCGCTTCCGTACGGGCCCTTCAGCGCGATGCCGCACGAACTCGACGACGCGGGCATGGCGGCGCTTCGCGACGACTTCGTCGCGGCCGCGCGAAGCGTGGCCGAGCTCGGGGTCGACGTCCTCGAGCTGGACTTCGCGCACGGCTACCTGCTCGGGAGCTTCCTCTCGCCGCTGACGAACTTGCGCTCCGACCGCTACGGCACCGAGCGGCTGCGCTTCCCGCTGGAGATTCTCGACGCCGTGCGAGGCGCGTGGCAGGGCCCTCTCTCGGTGCGCCTGTCGGTCACCGATTGGGCCCGCGGCGGGCTCGCCGTCGAAGACGGTGTCGCCGTCGCCCGCGCGCTCGTCGAGCACGGCTGCGACCTCGTGCACACCGTCGCCGGCCAGACCGTGCACGACGACCGCCCCGACTACCGCCGCGGCTTCCTCACCGCGTTGAGCGACCGGGTGCGCACCGAGGCCCGCGTCCCGACGCTCGTGGGCGGCCACCTGACCACCCTCGACGACGTGAACACCGTAGTCGGGGCCGGGCGCGCGGACCTTTGCATCCTCGACCTGCCGCCCGCCGGCGTCGAGCAGGAGGTGACTGCGCCCGCCGAGCCAGCCGAGTGGCAGGTCGCGCACACGTGACCGGCCTCGGCGACCTCGCCTATCCGGATCTCGAAGCGCTGCTCGCCGGCGAGCGGCCCGTCGTGCTCCTCCTCCCCCTCGGCGCCCTCGAGCCGCACGGCCCCCATGCCCCGCTCGCGACGGACACCCTCATTTCCGTGGGCATCTGCGAACGGGCCGCCCGGAAGCTCGAGGGCGACCCCGAGGTGCGGGTGCTCATGCTGCCGCCGCTTCCATACGGCGTCACCCGCTACGCCGCGGCCTTTCCCGGTGCGGTGTCGATCGGCGAGGCGGCACTCCGCGCGACCGTCGTCGACATCTGCGAGTCGCTCGCCGCGCAGGGCCTCGGGCGGGTCGTCCTCGTCAACAGCCACCTCGAGCCGGAGCAGGTGCGCACGCTCCGGGACGCAGTCGCCGAGCTCGGCGGGGCGGTGCGCCTTTTCGACCCGACCCGGCGGGCGGTGGCCGCCGAGCTCACCGAGGAGTTCCGCGCCGGTGCCGGCCACGCGGGGCGCTACGAGACCTCGCTCGTCCTCGCCGAGAATGCCGGCCTCGTTCGACGCGAGCGCATGGAGGGCCTCGAATCGAAGATGATCGACATGCCGGCGGCCATCGCCGCCGGACGTACGGACTTCATGGCCATGGGAATGGACCGGGCATACAGCGGCGCCCCCGCGGAAGCGACGGCCGAGGAGGGCGAGGGGACGTTCGAGACCCTGACCGAGCTGGTCATCCGGCTCGTCCGAGAGGTAGCCGCGTGCTGACCTACGAGGACGTGCCGCGCCGGTTCAACCTCGCGAGCTGGTTCGTCGACCGCAACGTCGACGAAGGTCGGGGCGAGCGCACGGCCCTGATCGGGCCGGACGGGCCCACGACGTACGCGGAGCTCGCAGCTCTCACGAACCGAAGCGGGCACGTCCTTCGCGAGCTCGGCGTGCGCGCCGAGGAGCGCGTGCTGCTCGTCCTCTCGGACAGCGTCGAGTTCGTCGCCCTCTGGTACGGCGCGCAGAAGATCGGCGCGGTGACTGCGGAGGCGTACACCTTCCTCCAGCCCAAGGACTATGCCTACTACCTCGACTACACGCGGGCAGGCGTCGTGATCGCCGACGGGACGACGATCGGGCGGGTGCGCGAGGCGGCGGCAGCGAGCCGCTGGTTGCGGCAGGTCCTCGTCGTCGGCCCGAACGACGAGCTGCGTCCGGGAGAGTCGGCCTTCGACGGCCTCGCCTCCGAGGCTTCCGACGAGCTCGACCCCGCTCCCACCACGCGAGACGACATCGCTCTCTGGAAGTTCACCACGGGGAGCACGGGAACGCCGAAGGCGGCCGTGCACCCCCAGCACAGCCCCCTGCTCAGCTTCGACTGGTATGCGCGCGGCGTGCTCGCAATGCGGGAGGAGGACGTCGTCCTGCCGGTCCCGAAGCTCTTCTTTGGGTACGCCCGCGACCTGACCGCGCTCTATCCCTTCGGTGTCGGCGCGGCTGGCATCGTCTTCCCGGAGCGGACGACGCCGGAGCGCATCTTCGACCTCGTCGCGCGTCACCGGCCCAGCATCCTCGTCCAGGTGCCGACGATGATGGCGGCCATGACGGCCCACCCCGACGCCGCAGCGCAGGATCTCTCCTGCCTCCGCCTCTGCACCTCCGCCGGCGAGGCCCTCCCGGCCGAGCTCTACGATCGCTGGCGGACGACCTTCGGCGTCGAGGTGCTCGACGGGATCGGATCGTCGGAGGCCTACCACATCTACATCTCCAACAGGCCCGGTCGCGTGCGCCCGGGCAGCGCGGGCGAGGTCGTGCCCGGCTACCGGGCCCGCGTCGTCGACGAGAACGAAGACGAGGTGCCCGACGGGGACATGGGCACGCTATGGATCGAGGGCGACACGGCGGCGCTCATGTACTGGAACGAGCACGAGAAGACGAAGGAGACGTTCAGCGGTGACCTCGTCAAGACGGGCGACCTCTTCGTCCGCGACTCCGAAGGGTTCTTCTGGTTTCGAGGGCGAGGCGACCAGCTCCTCAAGGTCGGCGGCGTGTGGGTGGCGCCCGCCGAGGTCGAGCAGTGCCTCGCCTCCCATCCGGACGTGGTCGAGTGCGCGGTCATCGGCTACGAGGAGGGCGGGCTGACGCTCACGCGGGCGCACGTTGTCCTCCGTGAGGGCGTCGAGCCCTCGGCGGAGATGGCCGTGGCGCTCCAGGAGCATGTCCGCGCCAACCTCTCCCCGCACAAGTACCCGCGCGACGTGCGCTTCGCCGCCGAGCTCCCCAAGACTCCTTCGGGCAAGATCGACCGGCGCGCGCTTCTCGACCGGCTCGAGGCGGTCGCGTGAGTCGGATGGTCGTCGTCACGGGCGGCGGCAAGGGCATCGGCAGGGCAGTGGTGGCGCGCTTCGCGGCGGCCGGAGACCGGGTCGTCGCCGTCGGCCGCGACCGCCCGGCGCTCGAGAAGACCGAGGCCGCGGTCACCGAGGTCTGCGACGTCACCGACGAGGCCGAGGTGGCGGGGCTCTTCGAGCGGCTCGGGCGCGTCGACGTGCTCGTCAACAACGCCGGGCTCGCAACGAGCGATCCGCTCACGCGCACGACGCTCGACGACTGGAACGCGCAACTGGCCGTCAACGCGACGGGAGCCTTCCTATGCACGCGCGCAGTCGTCCCCGGCATGATCGAGCGCGCCGATGGTCGCATCGTCACCGTCGCCTCGACCGCGGGCCGCGCGGGCACCCGCTACACCGCCGCCTACACGGCCTCGAAGCACGCAGCGGTCGGCCTCATGCGCGCCGTCGCCGCCGAGGTCGCGGGCACCGGCGTCACCGCGAACGCGGTCTGCCCCGCCTACGTCAGGACGGACATGACGCGCCGCTCGGTCGCCCGCATCGTCGCCGCGACGGGTCGCGACGAGGAGGAGGCCGAGGCGGCGCTCGCCGCCTCCTCGCCGCTCGGGCGCCTGCTCGAGCCCGAGGAGGTGGCGTTCGCCGTCGCGTTCCTCGCGGCTCCCGAGGCAGGCGCGATCAACGGCCAGACGCTCGTGCTCGACGGAGGAGGGATCCAGACCTGAGCCCCTTCCGCGCCTCGGCCGCGTTCACGGAGCGCTGGGAGAGTTTCGAGCTCGGCATTTCCGACGGCGTCGCGACGGTGACGCTGTCGCGCCCGGAGAAGCTGAACGCGCTCACCTTCGACGTCTATGCCGACCTTCGCGACCTGCTCGGGGAGCTCCCGCACCGCGGGGATGCGCGTGTGCTCGTCCTCACGGGCCAAGGGCGCGGGTTCTGCTCCGGCGGGGACGTCGAGGCGATCATCGGCGAGCTCCAGGGAGCCGGCGCGGCCGACCTCCTCGCCTTCACGCGCATGACCGGCGCCGTCGTCAAGGCGATGCGCGAGTGCCCGCTGCCCGATCGTCGCGGCGGTCAACGGCGTCGCCGCCGGAGCAGGTTCTGTCCTCGCTCTCGCGAGCGACTTCCGCCTGCTGGCGCGCTCGGCCTCGTTCGCCTTCCTCTTCACCAGGGTCGGCCTCGCCGGCGCCGACATGGGCGCGGCCTACCTCCTGCCGCGCCTCGTCGGCTTCGGGCGGGCCATGGAGCTCCTCGTGCTTGGGGACGACCTCCCGTCCGACCGCGCTCTCGAGATCGGCCTCGCGACCCAGGTGGTCGCAGACGACGAGCTTCCGGTCGCGAGCGAGGCGCTCGCCCGCAGGCTCGCGGATGGGCCCGCGCTGGCCTATTCGACGACCAAGGTGCTGCTCACGCGGGAGCTCGACCTCGACCTTGCCGGCGCGATCGAGCTCGAGGCTTTCGGCCAGGCGCTGATGATGCAGAGCGAGGACCATCGAGAGTTCCACGCCGCGTGGACCGAAGGGCGACGACCCGACTGGACCGGCCGATGAGCGACCGGCACAGAATCGTCAACCCGCCCGAGCTCCCCCAGCCGGTCGGATACGCGCACGCCGTCGTCGCCGCCCCCGGACGGACCGTCTACCTCGGGGGGCAGACCGGAACCGGCGACACGGTCGCGGCCCAGTTCGACGCTGCGGCGGCGAGCCTCGTCACCGCGTTGCGTGCGGCGGGCGGCGAGCCTGAAGATCTCGTCTCGCTCGTCGTTTACGCGACCGACGTCGACGAGTACCGGGCCGCGATGGAGGAGCTGGGCGGGGTCTGGCGACGACACTTCGGGCGCCGCTACCCGGCGATGGCGCTCGTCGGCGTCTCCGGTCTCGCCGATCCAGACGCACGCATCGAGCTGATGGGGGTGGCGGTCGTCGCCGATGGCTGAGGGGAGCCATCTCTCGCCGGAGCAGCAGGACCTCTTCGAGCGCGCGCGGGCACTCGGACACGAAGTGATGGCTCCGCTGGCGCGGCAGGGCGAGCCGGGACGGGTCAACCGGGCGCTCCTCCGGGCCCTGGGCGACGAAGGACTGCTCGCACGCGTGCTGCCGGCCGAGGGGGAGGGCTCGGCCGTCGAGCTCTGCCTGCTCCGCGAAGGGCTCGCCCACGGTTCCACGGAGGCCGAGACGGCACTCGCTCTCCAGGGGCTCGGCGGCTATCCGATCCTGCGGCGCGCGCAACCGGGCGTCCGGGAGGCGTGGGTCCCCAGGCTCGCGGCCGGCGAGGCGGTGGCTGCGTTCGCGCTCAGCGAGCCGGAGGCCGGCTCGGACGCGGCGGCGCTCGCGCTCAGGGCCGAGCCGGACGGCGACGGCTTTCGCCTGAACGGGACGAAGATCTGGATTTCGAACGCCCCCGAGGCTGACGTCTACACCGTCTTCGCGCGGACGACGGAGGACGCGCGCGCCCGTGGCGTCACGGCCTTTGCCGTCCCGCGCGAGAGCGAAGGCCTCACAGGCGAGCCGCTCGCGCTCCTCGCCCCGCATCCGATCGGGAAGCTCGACTTCCAGGACGTGGCCGTTGGACCGGAGCAAGTGCTCGGCAAGGTCGACGAGGGCTTCGGTGTCGCGATGGAGACGCTCGATCTCTTCCGCCCGAGTGTCGGTGCGTTCGCCGTCGGCATGGCGCAGGCGGCCCTCGATGCGGCCGTTTCGCACGCGGCGCGCCGTCGCGCGTTCGGGAAGACTCTTTCCGAGTTCCAAGCCGTCGGGCACCAGCTGGCCGACGTCGCCATGCGTGTGCAGGCGGCACGGCTGCTCGTCCATCACGCCGCCACGCTCTACGACGCCGGCGTGCGGCCGGTCCGGCAGACGGCGGCGATGGCCAAGCTCTTCGCGACGGAGACGGCCCAGGACGCAGTGGACGTCGCGATCCAGGTTCACGGGGCGCGCGCGCTCGAGCAAGGGCATCTGCTCGAGCATCTCTACCGCGAGGTGCGCGCGCCGCGCATCTACGAGGGCGCCTCCGAGGTGCAGCGAGAGATCATCGCCCGCGAGCTCTTCAGGGTGACCGCATGAGCGAGCACTCCAAGGCTCTCACCTACACCTCCTACCTCGCGCTCGACGAGATCCTCGGGGCGCAGCGACCGCGCTCCGACGAGCACGACGAGATTCTCTTCATCGTCGTGCACCAGGTGTACGAGCTCTGGTTCAAAGAGCTCCTCCACGAGCTGGCCTACCTCCAGCGCTTGCTCGAGGAGGGACGAGGCCCGCAGGCGCTCTCGACGTTCAAACGCATCCTCACGATCCTGAAGCTCGTCGTCGCGCAGATCGACGTCATCGAGACGCTCACGCCGGTGCAGTTCCTGAGCTTCCGCGAGCGGCTCGAGTCGGCGAGCGGCTTCCAGTCGGCCCAGTTCCGCGAGCTCGAGGCGGTGCTCGGGCGGCGGGATCGGACGATGCTCGCCGCCTATGAAGAGGGCAGCGAGGAGTATCGGCACGTGGAGGCGGCGCTCCGTCGGCGCTCCCTGTACGACTCGTTCCTGCGCTATCTCGCGCTGCGCGGCTACGAGGTCTCCACCGACCGGCTCGAGCGCGACGTCACGCTGCCCGTGGAGGAGTCCGAGGCCGTGCACGCGGCGGTTCTCGCCGCCTACCGCGACGACGGCGAAGCGGCCCAGGTCTGCGAGCGGATGGTCGATCTCGACGAGGGCTTCCAGGAGTGGCGCTACCGGCACGTGAAGATGGTCGAGCGGACGATCGGGTCGAGATCCGGGACCGGTGGGTCGCCTGGAGCGCAATACCTTCACACGACGCTCAACCAGCCGATGTTCCCCGACCTCTGGTCGGTCCGCAGCGAGCTGTGACCTCGCTGGAGGAGCTCCGCAGGTCCCCCAACGCGCTGGCCCCGCACTACTCCGCCTTCCGCGTGGGCGAGCGGCTCCTCCTCACCGGCCACTCCCATCAGGCCTGGCCGGACGTCGCTCGCGAGGGCCAGCTCGAGGCGTTCGAGGACGCGGCGCGCCACGTCGACGAGAAATGGGAGCGTGCCTTCGCGAAGGCAGAGCGCGTCCGCGACGGCTTCCGGCAGCTCCTCGACGACGACGGGCCGATCGCGCTCGCCCAGAACACACACGAGCTCGTCACTCGGTTTCTCTCGGCGCTCGACCTCCGTGCGCGCCCGCGGCTCGTGACCTCGGAGGGCGAGTTCCACACTCTTCGACGGCAGCTGGCGCGGCTCGACGAGGAGTGGCTCGACGTCGCTCGCGTTCCCGTTGACCCGGTCGACACGCTCGCCGAGCGGATGGCTGCGGAGGTCGACGAGCGCACGAGTGCGGTGCTCGTCTCCGCCGTCCTCTACGAGACGGCTCGGATCGTTCCCGGCCTCGACGGCCTCGCGCGCGCCTGCGCGGGCGCCGGCGCCGAGCTCCTGGTCGACGTCTACCACGCGCTCGGGGCGCTGCCCTTCAGCGTCGCGGAGCACGAGCTCGAGGGCGCCTGGATCGTCGGCGGCGGCTACAAGTACCTACAGCTCGGCGAGGGCAACTGCTTCATGCGGCTCCCGCCCCAGGCCGACGCGATGCGGCCGGTGTTCACCGGCTGGTTCGCCGAGTTCGACGAGCTTGGCGCCGAGCACAGCGCAGCCGGCGTGAGCTACGGCCGCGGGGCCTCACGCTTCGCCGGCTCGACCTACGACCCGACGAGCCATTACCGCGCCGCGCGCGTCTTCGACTTCTTCGAGGAGCGCTCGCTTTCCCCGGAATTCTTGCGCTCGGCATCGCTGCACCAGACAGGCCTCCTCGCTCGTCTCGTCGACGAGTTCGACCTGTCCGAGAGCGTCATCGCCCGCGACCGGGCCACTCCGCGAGAGGCGTTCGGCAGCTTCCTCGCGCTCGAGTCCCCGCAGGCCGAGCTCGTGGCGCGGCAGCTCGCCGACGAGGGCGTCCTGACCGATGCCCGCGGGCGCTATCTCCGCCTCGGACCGGCGCCCTACCTCTCCGACGAACAGCTCGAGACCGCGGTCGAGCGCCTCGCGGACGTCCTCAAGCGAGTAGGCGTATTCTCACCGCCATGACCGAAACGAAATTCACGCTGCCCGAATCCGCAATCCCGGAGCGCTGGTACAACATCCAGGCCGACATGCCCAATGCGCCGCAGCCGGTGCTCCATCCGGGCACCGGCCAGCCGGTCGGCCCGGACGACCTCGCCCCGCTCTTCCCGATGGAGCTGATCCTCCAGGAGGTCTCCCAAGACGGAGAGATCCCTATTCCGGATCCGATCCGCGACGTTTACCGCCTGTGGCGGCCGACGCCCCTCTACCGCGCGCACCGGCTCGAGGCCGAGCTCGGGACGGGGTCTCACATCTACTACAAGTACGAGGGGGTCAGCCCGGCCGGGAGCCACAAGCCGAACACGGCCGTGGCGCAGGCGTACTACGTCAAGCAAGATGGGCGCACGCGCGTCTCGACCGAGACGGGCGCCGGCCAGTGGGGCAGTGCCCTCGCGCTCGCCTCGTCCCTCTTCGGGCTCGAGTGCAAGGTCTACATGGTCAAGATCTCGTACGAGCAAAAGCCGTACCGCCGCTCGATGATGGAGACCTGGGGCGCGGAAGTCGTCCCGAGCCCTTCCGAGGACACGCAGTCGGGCCGGTCGATCCGCGCCGAGCATCCGGACTCACCCGGGAGCCTGGGCATCGCGATCTCGGAGGCTGTCGAGGACGCCGCGGGGCGGGAGGACACCGCCTACTCGCTCGGCAGCGTGCTCAACCACGTTCTCACCCACCAGACGGTCATCGGTCAGGAGGCGCTCGCTCAGATGGAGCAGGCCGGAGAGTTCCCCGACCTCGTCGTCGGCTGCGTCGGAGGCGGCTCGAACTTCGCAGGCCTGAGCTTTCCGTTCCTGCGCGAGAAGATCGCCGGCAAGGAGATCGAGGTGCTCGCGTGCGAGCCGGCCGCGTGCCCGACGCTGACGCGCGGTCCGTTCGCCTACGACTTCGGAGACACCGGCCAGCTGACTCCACTCGTGCCGATGCACACGCTTGGCCACGACTTCGTCCCGGCGCCGATCCACGCAGGCGGCCTGCGCTACCACGGCGTGGCTCCGCTCATCTCGCAGCTCGTGCTCGACGGGCTCATCAGGGCGGAGGCGTATACGCAGGGCGACGTCTTCGCGTCCGCGGTGCGCTTCGCTCGCAGCGAGTGCATCATCCCCGCTCCCGAGGCGGCACACGCCATCCACGGGGCCGTCGAGGCGGCCGCGGCCGCGGACGAAGCAGGCGAGCAGCGGACGATTCTCTTCAACCTCTCCGGTCACGGCCACTTCGACCTCGGCGCCTACGACGCCTACCTGGCCGGAAAGCTCGAGGACGTAGCCCTGGCCGACGAGGAGATCGAGCGGGCCCTCGAGGCGATCGAGGCGTTGCCGAAGCCCGCGGCCCGGGTCAGCTGAGCTCCGGCGGCCAGCGCGAGTTGCGAAGGTCGACACCGCTCGCCCTCACGTCTAACGCCCCAGCCTCGTCTTCCGCCGGATCCCGAGGCGGCGCTGGAGCGCCCGATCCTCCTCGCCATCCTTACGCGCTGCCCAAACAAAGAGGTAGAGGACGACTGCGAGCGGGACGAAAAGGATCACCAAGACCAATACCTCGGCGGCGAGCTTCATCGCGATGCCGTCTGGGCGATCTGAGCAAGAACACTCGGAAGCCAGGACCGGACGGCGTTTGCCACGGCCTCGAGGTCCGTTTTCAGGCTGTGGTCACCCGGCACCTGCACGACGGTGCGATGCTCGGCCGTGGGTGGCATCCCGAATGGGTCTCGCTCCCCTTGCACGACGAGCACCGGGACAGTCACCGCATCGAGCTCGTCCAGGCGGCTCGCCGCGCTGGGGCGGCCGGGCGCTCGCAGTGGGAACGCGAGGCAAAGCACGGCGAGCGCACGGGTCGCCTCGGCGGTGCGACAGGCGACCCTCGCTCCCAGAGATCGACCGCCGACGAGGAGCGGCAAGCCGCGCAGCTCGCCCGCGAGCAGGTAGTCGATCGCTGCCGACCAATTAGCGTCGAGCTGTCGCGCCGGCGCAGGGCTCCGGCGGCCCGCGACACGGTAGGGCTGCTCGACGAGCGCGACGCTCACCCCTTCCGCGCGCGCAACGTCGGTCACCGCCACCAGGTCTGGAGAAGCCACGCCTCCCCCAGCCCCGTGGCCGAGGACCAACGCGGCTCGTGGGTCAGCCGCGGGCTGCACGTGGGCTCGTGCCAGACCGTGCGGCGTATCAAACTCGAACGTGGCCACTCTGCCCAATTGCCTCGCGAAGCAGTTCCACGTGCTCCGTGCCGAAGACGAGCGGCGGACGGATCTTCAGGACGTTCTCTTTCGGGCCCGTGCGGTTGATGAGGACTCCCGCGTCGCGCATCCGGTTCACGGTCTCCTCCGCACGCTCCGCGCTGTCTAGCTCGACGCCCACGAGGAGGCCGCGGCCGCGCACCTCGCCGATGCCAAGGTCCGCGAGCGAAGTCCTTAGCTCCTCCCCAACCCGCTTGGCGTTCTCGATCAGCCTTTCGTCGTCGATGACATCCAGAACCGCGAGCGCCGCCCGCGCCGCGACCGGGTTCCCGCCGAAGGTGCTGAAGACCTCCGTCTCCGCCTTCAGGCGGTCGAAGAGCTCCTGCCGCGCGATCACCGCGGCGACCGGATAGCCGTTCCCCATCGGCTTCCCGAGCGTGACGACGTCCGGCACGATGCCGTACTGCACGAACGACCACAGGTGCTCGCCCGTCCGCCCGTGGCCCGCCTGCACCTCGTCCGCGACGAGCAGGCCGCCGGCCTCCCGTGTCGCGCGCGCGATTGCCTGCACGTCGTCCGCGGCCGGCGTCCAGATGCCGTCGCTCGTGAAGCCGCAGTCCAGATACGTCGCCCCCAGGCCATGACCACGTGCGTCCAAGCCGCTCGACCGCATCCGGCCATCCCGACCCCATGCGGAGAGATCGTCTCCACGTGCTCGGACTTGAACCCCGCCGGCCACTCCTCCGGAGAGAAGTCGGCAACGGCGGTCGTGACGCCGTGGTAGGCGAACTCCGTGACGATCGCGCCGGAGTGACCGGTCGCCGTCGTCGCCAGCCGCCACGCGAGGTCGTTCGCCTCGCTCCCCGAGTTGACGAGCATGACAGCGTCGAGCCCCGTCTCGGGCGGCATCGTGGCGACCAGACGCTCGGCCAGCTCGACGAGCGGCTCGTACAGGTAGCGAGAGTGCGTGTTCAGAAGGCGCGTTTGGCGGACGACCGCCTCGGTCACACGCGGGTGGCAGTGACCGACAACGGGGACGTTGTTGTAGGCGTCGAGGTACCGGCCGGCCGTCCGCGTCGAAGAGCCAGACGCCCTCGGCCCGAACGACGTGCACGGGGTTCCTGTACGTGAGCCCAGTCAGCGCCGCGCCGAGCGCGCGAGAGCGCCTGTCCAAGAGGTCGCCCGTCGGGACAGGCGGCTGCGGCGCACCCAGCTCCCGAGCCACCGCCTCGAAGCCGAGCGCGTCGAACTCCTCGAGCAAGGACCAGGATTCGTCGTCCCAGGACTGGATGTACACCGCGTTCTCGGGATAGCGCTCCACGCGCCAAGCGCTGATGGCGACCAGGGCCGCCAGTCGTGCGAAGACGAGGTCGCCGAGGACGTCGAGCTCCTCGCCCTCGAGCGGGATCCGGGACTGGTAGCCGTCGATCGCGATCCGCGCGGTGCGGAAGAGCTCCGCGCCGCCGACGCGGAGGATCGAGCAGAGGTCGATGGCCAGATCCCCCGCCCGCGTGCCGAAGCCGAGGTCGCCGAAGTCCGTGATCCCGGAGACGCGTCCGCGCTCGTCGACCAGCACGTTGTCGAGCGTGAAGTCGCCGTGCACGACTTGCGCCGGGAGGTAGTCCCAGCCCGGGAGGACGCGCTCCTCGTAGCGGTCGAGGGCACGCTCGACAATCGCTCGGCGGCCCGCGTCGGGGATGGATGCGATGAGCGGACGGAGCCGTGCCGCCTGCCCGGGGTTCCAGAGAAGGTCACGTCCAGCCGCCGGGTGGAAGAACCCGCGCAGCGCGAGGGTGAGCCGCGCGTTCGTGGCGGCGAAGGCGAAGACCGCGTCGTCGTCGAGATCACGCGCGCCCGATCGGCCGGTCATGCGATCGAAGAGGCGCACGAAGTGGCCCTCGTACGTCGCGGACCCTCGCTGCCGCGCGATCGGCAACTCGGGGTCAATGCGCTCGATGTGGGCAAGCGCCTTCGCCTCCAGGTCGAGGACAGCGGGATCCTCGCCCGTGTTCGAGATCTTCAGGACGCCGTCGCCAACAAGAAAGGTCTGGTCGCGCTCGCTGCCGAGGTCGCGGGCCTCGCCGTGGAGGTCGAAGAGGTCCGCGGCGATCGACGCCACCTCTTCGGGCGAGAAACGCGGCGGCGAAGTCTCGAGGACGTTCAGGGACTCCGTTACTGCCACGGACTGATCCTACGCCGAGGTGTCTTCGCGAAGCTCGAAGACGCCGTCAGGCGCGAGGAGCTTGCGGTCGCGGAGACGCTTGGCGATGAGCTCGCAGAGCTCGGCACGGGACCGCGCCAGCGGGCGCCCAGGCGCGCGGAGGCGAACCCGATGCCCGCCTCGCTGCCGCAGCCCGTGACCAGAGCTGCGCGGCCGGTGAAGTCGGATGGATTCATCGCTCGACGAGCATCGACTTGTACTCGCTGCGCGCGAGCGTCCCCCACTGGACGAGGTCGACGCGCGCCTGGAAGACGAGAGTCTCCCGCAGGCGCGCAGCGATCGACTTCGACAATCCATCCGTGGGCGTAACGGCCTCGCCGAGCTCGACGCTGACGGGAAGAGGCGGGTCCTGCCGAGCACCCGGCGAGGCCGGCTTGACCAAGACTCGGCCGGTCACGGCCGGGACAAACTCGGCCACGACCTCGCGGACGGCCGACGGGAAGACGTTCACCCCGCGCACGATCAGCATGTCGTCCGTTCGTCCGATGCAGCGCACCCGGGGGCCGGTCCGGCCGCACGGACACGGGCTCGTCCGCACCTCGACTTGATCCCGCGTGCGGAAGCGCAGGAGTGGCGCGGCGCGATGGCGCAGGTGCGTGAGGACGAGCTCGCCGCTCGTCCCATCCTCCAGCGGCCTGGCTTCGCCGGTGTCCGGATCGATCAGCTCCGCGTGGACGTAGCCGCGCGCGCCGAGGTGCATCCTGTCCTGCTCGTCGCATTCGCCCCAGAGCGACGGGCCGATGTCGCCGATCCCCATCGCCTCGGTGACCCTCGCGCCCCAGCCCTCCTCGAGCTTCGCGCGGAACGCCGGCTCGCCGCCGCCGGGCTCGCCGGCGACCAGAACGCGCTCCACGCTCGACTCGACCAGGCCCGGCTCACGCTCGATCAGGTGGGCGGCGTAGGAGGGCGTGAGCACGATTGCCTCCGGTTCGAGCAGCTCGATCGCTTTCAGGAGCCGCTCGGTGTTTCCCGTCCCGACGGGAATGTGGCTAACGCCGATGCGGTCGAATGCGGCGAGCGCGGCACCGGCAACGAACGGCCCCGCGTTGTACGTCGAGACGAGACGCTGGCCGGCACTGAGACCCGAAGCGCCGTAGCTCCGCGCGCTGCCGATTACCCAGTTCTCGTAGTCGCTCGCCGTCAGCGGGATGTAGCTCGGCGTCCCGGTCGTCCCGCTCGTCGAGTAGATGCGGATGATCTCGTCGCGGGAGACGCAGAGATGCGCGCCGAAGCGGTTCTCTGGCGTGACGGTCGCGCGCAGCTCGTCTTTCTCGGTCAACGGGAGCTCCGCGATCTCTGCCAGTCCGTCCGGCTCGAGCCCCGCGAGCTTCTGCCGGTAGAAGGGCGAGCGCTCGAGCAGGTAGGCGAGCTGGCCGCGGTAGCTCTCGTCGTCGCGGGCGAGCTGCTCGTCCCAGGGCAGCCGCTCGGCCTCAGTCATGCCGGTACTCGACCGCCTCCTCGGCCTGCCCGGCCAGAAGGAAGCCGAGCGGATTTTCTTGCTCTTCGGCCAAGTGGGCGAGGAGGCCGGCTGTGCGCGCGAGGATCGGGACGGCCTCGATGGCGGCAGCGGGGAAGTCGAGGTCGAGCATGACCGCCGCGATGGCCATGGAGACGTTCATGGGCAGCGGCTTGCCCCACACCTCGGCAACGGCGTCGCGCAACGCCCGCGCGCGGGCGACGGCGGCTCCGGAGACGCCGCGCTCGTCGGCGAGCTCGAGGATCCGCTCGGCCCGCGGATCGACCGGCTTGTGGATCGGATGGCCGAAGCCCGGGACCTTCTCGCCGGCCGCATGGATGCGCCGGGCGGCCTCGAGCGGCTCCTCGCCCGACTCGAGCAGGCGCGCGCATTCGGCCGCGGTGCCGACGATGACCGGCCCGACCCCGAGGATTCCTGCGGCAACTGCCCCCTGCAACGCCTGCGGATCGGCCGCGAGCGTCATCCGCGCGGCCACGTTCGTGGGCATCATCCCGTGCTCGGCGAGCGCGACGAGCACGAGGTCGAGGAAGAAGCGCTGTTCCTCGCTCGGCTCCTGGCCTGTCACGAGCAGATGGAAGTACTCGGTGAAACTCAGCCTTCCCATCAGCTCGCCCGAGAGATCGCGCCCGCGCACCTCGACCCGGTCGGGATAGGCCTGGCTGATATGGGTGACCGGATCGCCCGGCTTACCGATCTGCATGCGCCCGCGGCATGATCGCGCAAGTGATCCAGCGAGGCGAGCGCCTCGACCGGAGCTAGAGGACCATCTGCTCGTGCTGAACGAGCTCGATCCGCGGGGGCACCCCAGGCTCCGCGGCCCGCAGGCGCGCTAGCGTGTCGTGCTCCCGGAGCTCGCCGAAGCTGAGCGCTGTCCTCTCCTCGATCTCCGAGACCCGCACCTGAAACGCCTTGTACTCACCGAAGACGAACTCCTCGGGCAGCGCCTTGAGCAGCTCGCCCTGAGAGAGCACGTACGCGGCCGTCGCGAGCGTGCCGTCCTGCTTGCGCATGGCGACCACCTTCCAGTAGTCGCGCGGCACCAGCGTTCCCTCCATCGGCGGGTCGTCGCCGGCGAGAACAGGGCCCGTGAAGAGCGAGATCCGGAGGTCGTGGAGCTCGGTGTTGTCGAGGATGTACGTCTCGATCCCCTGCCAGAACTCGCGCCGGCGGTTGAAGCGCCAGTGCTGCGGCGCGCAGTTGGTGAAGTGGAACGTGTCCGCCTCGGCCCGCAGCGCCTCTTCGCGGGTGTCGCCCCACACGGGATCGAGACGCCGCACGAGATGCCCCTTGTCGAAGTCGTTGTTGTCGTAGAGCCATTCCCCCATCTGGGCGTCTTCGGGAATGCGCGGGTCGAAGATCCACTTGTCGTCTCCGCGCGGGCCGATGTCGATCGTGCGAGCACCGTCGATGTTGACCGCGACGAAGTACGCGAGCTTCCGCGCGGGGCTCATCGCGATGCTGAAATGCTCGTACCGGAGAATCGGGTCGCCGCCGCCGCCACCGCCCGGGTCGAGCCGCTTCGCGCTCGCTGCCAGCTTCGGCAGCGGAACGTCGGTGCCGATGAACGACTCGTCGAAGCCGGCGCTTTCGACGTGGTTGACCGAGTCGGCCATTCGGGTCTACGGTAGCGCGGCCGTCGTCAACCGAGAAGGGGCGCAAACGTGGCCATCTTCATCGTGGGCCTCGTCCTCCTGGTCACCGGGCCGGTCATCAGCTGGTTCGGCTGGCGCATGCAGCGCACGAGGACTCGGGGAGGCCCTGCCGATCCGTTCTACAAGTGGTTCCTCGACGTCGTCAAGAAGGCATTCCCCGTCCTCACCGGCCCCGGTCACGCCACCGGCGAGCGGGTCGCGGCCTTCGGGTCGGTGATCTTCGCGCTCGGCGTCCTCGTCACCGTCGTCGGCCTGATCGCCTGGGCCGCCGCCTAGGAAGACATGCCGCGCGAGCCCGAGCCTCTGCTCGGAACGAGTCACTTCCGCGTACTGATCGGCAAGCGCGAGCTCGGCTTTTGCGCCGTCGGGCGCCTCACGTCACAGACCGACCTCGCGCTGCCGGCCGAAGAGCGCCCCCACACCTTCGAGACCGTCGTCCTCCGGCGTGCCCTGACGCGCTCGACCGAGCTCTACGACTGGCGCCGGAAGATCGTCGGAGGAGCCGACGACCGGCGTCCCGTCACGATCCAGCAGCTCGACGCTCCCGCCGGCACGATCGTCAACTCCTGGAGGCTCGAGCGCGCCTGGCCATGCCGTTGGTCCGGGCCCACCTTCGACGCAGCCGAGAGCGGCGTCGCCTATGAGGAGGTCGAGCTCGCCTTCGACGACCTGGTCTGGCAGGCGGAGACCGTCGCGCCGACCCCTCCTTCCAAATCCCGCACCCCAACCCAAGGAGCCTGAGATGGCCGTCCTTCGCGAGCGTCCCTACGCAGAGTTCAACTTCCTCGTCGACCTCGGCACGGGAGTCACCGACGGGCCGCAGGCAGGCTTCCAGGAGGTCGGCCCGATCGGGATGAGCGTGGACGTGATCGAGTACCGAAACGGCAACGAGAGGGCGAACGAAGTGCGCAAGCTCACCGGACTGGCCCACGCACACGACGTCACGCTCAAGCGAGGCATCATTGGGTCGCTCGATCTCTACCAGTGGCTCAATGAAATCCGGAACGGCGATCAGAACGCCCTCCGCAACGTCACGATCCAGCTGCAGAACGAAGACCACACGTCCGCGGCACTGACGTGGAAGCTCTTCCGCGCCCGCATCGTCAAGCACGTGAGCGGCCCGCTGAACGCGAAGGGCTGCGACGTCGCCATGGAGGAGCTCACGCTCGCGTTCGAGAGGCTCGAGCTGGAATAGCGCCCTAGGAGGGTTTGGCGAAATAACGGGCTAGAATGGTGATTAGCGTCCGCCGACCCAGCCGCGCTGGAAAGCGCTCCACTTAGGAGTCTGAGGAGGCGGGAGGACGCGCCGAAAGGACGCGCGTTGCAACGCATCGTTTTTACCATTCGCCGCACCCTCAGTGTGGTTCTGGCGAGCATCGCCGTCGAGCTTGCGCTCGATTTCGGGGCTGGAGCACTTGCCATCATCCTCGCCCCCTACATCGGGACGTGGGTCTACGCGGTCGCCGGAGTTGTCGTGATTGGGTCTCTGCCGATCCTCGGGTTGAACATCGCCCGCGTTGCACGACGCGAGTGGAAGCGGCACCACACGCTGACGTAGCTGCTTCGGTCAGGGCGGGTGCGAACATTCGTTCCCTTATGCCTGCAGAGAGGTGCGCTCCGCTGTCGAGCGCGAGTTCAGGCGCTTGAAGCACGACTACGGGCTCTGCTTGCTGTTGTCAGCCATTGTGGCCCGGTCAGCCTCTCTCGTGAGCGTACGCGGACGTGTTCTCTCGAGTCAATCGCTGCTAACGTCGAGCTCGTTCACGGTATGTGCGGATGCGGCCCGCGTCTCTTTTGCGAGGTGATCGATGGCCGAATCCGACTACTTCTTGAAGATCGACGGCGTCGCGGGCGAGTCCGTCGATGCGAGACACAAGGGCGAGATCGAGCTCGAGGCCTTCAGCTGGGGCGAGATGAGCTCGGCCGGGCACGCGGGCCCCGGAGGTGGGGGCGCCGGCAAGGTCACGGTTCAGGACCTCCAGTTCGTCATGAGATACAACAAGGCCTCTCCGGCGCTTCTCCTCGCCTGCGCGAACGGCAAGCACCTGAAATCAGCTGTTCTCACCGCGCGCAAGGCCGGCAAGGGGCAGCAGGAATACCTCATCTACAAGTTCTCGGATGTGATCGTCTCGTCCTACCAGACCGGTGGCTCGACTCACGAGACCACAGGGCCGATGGATCAGGTCTCCCTCGGCTTCGCCAGGATCGAGGTCGAGTACCGCCCGCAGAAGGCGGACGGGTCGCTCGATGCGCCTGTCAAGGCCGGCTGGGACGTCGTCAAGAACGCGAAGATCTAGCCTTTCTCCACTCAGAGCGAAACGCCGTACGCCTCGGTGAACGCGTCCTGGGCATACGCCAGTGACGCATAGCCGAAGCCCTGGTCGCCCCATCCGGTGGTGCCCCAGCTGTTGCGGACGATGAAGCGATCGGGTGTGTAGCCGACGAGGGCCACCGCGTGCCCGCCGCGCGTCGTATCGGGCCGGTAGACGTCCATGTTCCCCTTGTTGGCCTTCGCGTCGTCCCAGGTGCGATCGACGTCCAGTCGGGTCAGGATCGGCCCCTTCGTCGCGATCCACGTGCGCCAATCGTCGAGATCGTGGCTCCCTCCGAGCGAGAGGTTGAAGTAGGAGCCGATCTTGAGCCGAGCCGCCACGGCGTAGAACGTCTTCGACTGGCCGAGATAGAGCCTCTCCGTAGTGAACGGAAGGAGCGAGTCGTGCACGACTCCGAACTTCCGAGCGACGTCGAGAGCGGACTTCAGGCTCGTTCCGGCCGATTCGATGAAGGTCGTCGGCTGCGACGTCGATGCGTCCGTCTCCTTCGACGCCATCCAGATGAAGCGCGGGGAGAGCTTGTGCTCCTTCGCCATCCGCCCCGCCTTGACGAAGTGCCAGCGAAGCACGGAGTCCCCCGTCGCCCAGCCGACGCAGGAGCCCGTGGCCCCCTGGTCGCCGATCTTCCACCAGAGAGGCTCACGAAGATCCTTCGAGGACGGAATAGCTGCGCGGGTGCGGGGAAGGGCGCCGGAGTCCCGCGCGTGCTCGATGCGCCAGTCCCGCTCGGTGGCGCGGGACGGCTCGACGTTGAGGATTCTCTTGGCGCGTCTTGGTCTGGCCATTGGTGATCTCCGTTTCGATAGGAGTTGCGTTCGAGGCCGTCGACGAGGTCGCGAACCTGGCGGTGTCCGTCTGATCGGATCGGGTCTCCGTGGCCGACGGCGACGATCTCGCTGTCCGCAGGCCGACCAGGGTCAGGATGCCGAGCGGTCGTGGCAGGCGATGCCACCCCACCGAGCGATCGACGGCGTGAGCGGTGGTGGCCAGGAGCTTGGAGAAGAGCGGTGGCAAGCCGACGGCTCCTTTCAAGTCGCCCGAACAAGCCCTCCTCACCGCTCCGCGGCGTGCGCGGCGGTGTCGTTGCTTCGCCTTGCAACGACACCGGAGTGGGCACCGTGCGAGGGACGATAAAGCACCGGGATCCGCCGCTCAACCCTGGGCGAACCCGCTTGACATGCGCCCTGGACCGTGCGAGCTTTGCTTCAGAAGCACGTTTTTAGCGATGTCTGCGGCAGATTCACCGGTCTCGCTGACCGCTGCAAGACACGTCCGAATACAGAAAGAAGGAGATCCATGGCCGAGCAAGCGCGTGGTTGCCTCTATGACGGCACCGCGGACGTCAAGACCTTCAGCGAAGGGGAGCTCAGACAGGTCAAGTCCGCGCTGCCGCCGCAGACCAAGGACACGAAGGGAACGGGCTTCAAGGTCATAACGAAGATCCGCAGCGCGAACTTCTCGACGCGCACGCAGATGTCGCCGCCGTTCGGGATCGTCTTGCACCACACCGGCGGCAGGTTCGAGAGCGACCTGGCCACGCTGACCAAGGAAGGCACCGGAGTCTCGGCCAACGACTTCATCGACAAGCAGGGCAGGATCTTCGAGCTGTGCGAGCTGCCAAAGCGCGCGTGGCACGCGGGAGAGGCCAATCTGCACGGGATCACGGACTGGAACGCGCACGGCTGGGGCATCGAAATCGAGAATCTCGGCAACGGCAGCGACCCCTATCCCCAGCGGCAGATCGACGCGGTCGTCTGGCGATGCCGCGAGCGCAGGCGGCGTCTCGGGATTACCGACCGCAAGATGCTGACCCGCCACCGGGACATCTGCATGCCGAGGGGCCGAAAGGCGGACACCTCGGACAACTTTCCACTCCAGGAGATCCGCCGCCGCGTGTTTGCGAAGACGGATCCGACGGACCATGGCGTCCAGGAAGGGGAGCTTGAGATGGAGAAGTACAACATTGCCGGGCTTGAACGGAACACCGGCCTGATCGCGACCGCGTTCGCGGGCGCCCTTCGCTCGGAAGGCGTCGACGCGATGGCGATCCACAGCGGTCCCAACGTCAAGGCCGCCGCCGGAGAGGCTGCCATGGCGAAGTTCCGCGCCGGTCCTCGCCTCGTGGCGATCGGAGGCAAGGCGGCGAAAGCGGTCACGGGTGCCGGTCAGAAGCTGGGAACCGAACAGAAGAGCGACCTCTTCGGGGCGGTCAGCAGCGGCAAGGGCGTCCAAGGCACGAAAGACATGCTCGCCAAGACAGAGGAGCTCTTGGTCCAGATCTGCAAGGTCGAGAAGCGAGATCCGGCGCAGGCGAAGGACCGGTTCGAGAAGGTGCTGATCACGCTCGCGCCCGACCTCGAGAAGCTCGTCTAGAGCGGCATCGGATCACGGGACAAGCCGACGAACAGAGGGAGGCGTCGATGGCGAACGGAAAGTCGATCCATATCGGGCTGAACAGCGTTGATCCAGCTCATTACAACGGCTGGGACGGGCAGCTCCAGGCGTGTGAGTCCGATGCAAAGGACATGCAAGCGATCGCCGAGACGAAAGGCTTCGAGTCGACGATCATGCTCTCGAAGGAGGCCACCGCCGAGACCGTCACCGACGCCATTCAGCGGGCCCGCGGCGAACTGGGCAATGGGGACTTGCTCTTCCTCACCTATTCCGGCCACGGAGGCCAGGTGCCCGACACCAATGCCGACGAGACCGGCGATTCCACCGACGAGACGTGGGTGCTGTACGACCGCCAGCTCGTGGACGACGAGCTCTACGCCCTCTGGGCGGCGTTCGAACCGGGCGTTCGCATCTTCGTGCTCTCGGACAGCTGCCACAGCGGCTCGGTCACCAGGGATCTCTTCGACGCACTCGTCCCGCAGATCGTCGACAAGGGCATGATCGACGACCAAGCGCCGCGCACGAAGGAGTTGCCGCGCGACGTCCAGGACGCGACGTACCGCGCCAACGAAGAGCTCTATCGCCAGATCCAGGCTTCGCACGAGCCCGCAGGAGATGTCGATGTGAAAGCGAGCGTCATCCTCATCTCGGGCTGCCAGGACAACCAGCTCTCGCTGGACGGAGACCGAAACGGCCTCTTCACGCAGACGCTGCTCGGAGTCTGGGACAACGGCAAGTGGAAAGGCGGCCACCGCAAGTTCTGGAAGGCGATCGGGTCGAAGATGCCTCCGACCCAGAGCCCGAATTTCTTCCGCACAGGTGTGAGCGACCCGAAGTTCAGGCGGCAAACGCCGCTGACGATCTGACGCGGAGCGGCCGAGGAGGGAAAACCGATGGCGAAGAAGGCGATGCGGGACATCGTGGTCCTGCTACCCGGGATCACCGGCAGCGTCCTCCAGAAGGACGGTAAGGACGTCTGGAACGTCACCGCTGGGTCGGTCCTGCGGGCGCTCCTGAGCCTCGGGCAGAACGTCAAGGACCTGGCGCTCGACGAAGATCCGTCGGACGTCGACGACCTCGGCGACGGCGTCACCGCGCCCACGATCATGCGCGACATCCATCTGATTCCGGGCCTCTGGAAGATCGATGGATACTCGAAGCCGCTGCAATACATCGCGGACACCTTCGACGTCGTCCCCGGCGAGAACTTCTTCGAGTTCCCCTACGACTGGCGGAGGGACAACCGTGTCGCCGCGCGCAAGCTTGCGAGAGACGCGGAGGGCTGGCTCGCTGCCTGGCGGGAGAAGTCGGGAGCGGACGACGCGAAGCTCATCCTCGTCGGACACTCGATGGGCGGAATCATCTCGCGCTACTACCTGGAGTGTCTGGACGGCTGGCGCGACACACGCATGCTCGTGACGTTCGGGACGCCCTACAGCGGCTCGCTCAACTCGATCGGAACGCTCGTCAACGGGCTGAAGAAGAAGATCGGCCCGGTCGGAATCGACCTCTCCGACCTCGTCCGCTCGCTGACGGCCATCTACCAGCTCCTCCCCACGTACGCCTGTTACGACAGCGGAGACGGGAAGCTCGTGGGGGTCACCGAGGCGACGATTCCGAACGTCGACCCGCAAAAGGCAAAGGCAGCCGCCGAGTTCCATGACGAGATCCGAAATGCGGTGAAGGCCCATGAACAGGACGACGAGTACCAGCAGAACCGCTACGACATCCGCCCGGTGATCGGCATCCTGCAGCCGACGTCTCAGTCCGCCCGGGCTTCCGGGGAAGGGGTCACGCTGCTTCGCTCCTATGACGGAGAAGACCAGGAGGGAGATGGCACAGTGCCCCGCATCTCTGCCACTCCGGCCGAGGTCGAGCGCGAGGCCAACGCGATGTTCGCGTCCGAGCGTCACGCCTCGCTGCAGAACGAAGACGCCGTGCTGGTGCAGCTGCGCGGAGTCTTGAGCGGGCTCGACGTCGACTTTCCCGGCTTTCGGGACGCTTTCCCGACCATCGGGCTCGGTCTCGAGCTCGACGACGTGTACCAGACCGGAGAGCCGGTGCCGATTCGCGTGCGGCCCCAGGAAGAGCCGGCCGAGTCGCTGCTCGTCCAGGTTTTCGATGCCGAGACGAACGAGGAGGTCGCCCGCGAGACCTTGACCCCCGGCGGCGACGGCTGGCACGAGGCCGAGCTCAGGCCGCTCCCGGAAGGCGCCTACCGCCTGACGGCGTTCGGAAGCGGCAGGGTCGAGCCCGTCACCGACCTGTTCGTGGTGCTCGGTGAGGACGAATGAACTGGGCGGTCGTCATCGGAATCGACCACTACTGGTCAGAGCGTGCGTGCCTCAAAGGAGCGGTCACAGACGCCTTGCTGATGCGCGACTGGCTCCTCGACCCGGCGGGCGGCAACGTGCCGAAGGAGAACATGGCCCTCGTGCTCTCACCCCTCGCGAAGAAGAAGCCGGCGGGCGTCGAAGCCGTCCAGGGGACCAACGCCGCCATCGTCAGCTCGATCGCGGACCTGCTGAAGCGCAGCAAGGGCGAAGGCGAGCGCCTGTACTTCTTCTACGCCGGCCACGGGCTCACGGCCCGGGTCAACCAGCGGGACGAGAACGCTCTCGTCTGCTCCGACTTCAGCGACCTCCTGACGATGAACTCGCTCGCCCTCCGCTCGCTCTGGGAGTTCTTCGAAACCGTGCAGTTCCAAGATCAGTTCTTCTTCGTCGACGCCTGCCGGAACATCCCCTGGGAGAACGTCGAGTTCGAGGTCGGTCGTTGGCCGCTGCCGCGAAAGCGCGATCCCGGCCTGCCCCCGGCGCAGCAGTTCATCCTCTACGCGACCTCCCCGGGCCTTCGCGCCCAGGAGCTCCAGGAGGCGGGAAACGAGCGCGGCGCCTTCACCGAAGTGCTGCTGAACGGTCTCCGCGGCACGTCCACGGCGAAGGCCTGGTCGCCCGAGTCGCAGAACTACCAGGTGCGCTGGGAGCGGCTGGTCGACTACATCAAGAACGAGGTCGAGGAGCGCAGGCTTACCGTCGCGCAAGGAGTTGCGCAGGACGTCTTCCAAATCCCCCAGGACACGGGCGCCCACGGAGTGGCGGGCCGAGAGCGGAATCCCGTTCTCGCCGAGTTCCCGAGTAACGCCTTTCCGGACGAGCAGCTTCGAATCCTCCTGAGCCCGGACGAGGTGGTCTCCGTCGCCGAGGTGACCGTGCTCGACGAAGCCGCGGAGGCCGTGCAGACGAAGAGCCAGCTGGCCGGCCTGCCGGTGGAGTTCACCTTGCCACCGCGGACGTATGCGCTCCACGCGACGGCGCCGGAGTACGACAAGGCTGTCGCGCGCCCCCCGATCGAGCTCTACAGCACCCGCGAGATCCCTCTCGAGCTCGGGCGGGCGGCTGCGGCCGCACCTGCGCCCGGCGGAAACGGGGCCGGCACGCGTGGGCTCGACCAGCCTCTTCCGACGGGCAAGCTCGTGGTCGAAACGAGCGATCCGCTGGCTGCGGTGGAGGTCGCCGACCAGACCGGAAAGGTGCTCCAGGTTTCGAACGGGGGGGCCTCTCTCAGCGACCTGGCGGCCGGGTTCTACCGCGTGCGGTTGATCCCACCGGGCGGCGCCGTCGACGAGCACCTCGTGGAGCTCGCTCCCGGAGCGGAGCAGACCGTCCACCTTGAAGCGACGGCTGCCTCAGCTGCGGTCCAGGGGCTTGTCGAAACGATCGCCGCTCCCGTCAACGACGACAACACCGTCGAAGTCTCGGAGTCCGCCGGCCCGATCGCTTCGCCGGAGGTCTCGACGATCCTGACGCTCGCCGCCGGCGCGGCGATCCAGAACGACGCCGAAGACGGGAACGGCCTCCGCCGCCTCGGCCTGCACGCGCTCAGTGACCTTGACCCCGCCGCCAAGGCCGGCGTCTACGTCGTGCTCGGCCACGACTCGACGAACCCGAAGAAACTGAAGAGCTACCTTTCCGGGCTGAAGTTTCGGCTGTGGAAGATCGGCGATCCGGTCCCGAAGGCGGTCGAAGAGGCACGCATCGCGCCGGGTGCTCCTGGGATCGCCGAGTTCGCCGCCAGCCCGGCTCCCGGGGCCTACTGGCTGTCGCTCGAGCCGAAGGGCTGCCAGCCGATGGTGCTGGCTCTCGCCGTGCTGCCAAAGCGGTTGGCGCTCCTCACGATCGAGGTCCACCCCACACTGACGCAGATCTTCGGGTACTCGCCTTCGCTCGTTCCAGACTCCTCTTCGAGCGCAGACGCGCTCCGGCGGGTCGAGCTGCTGGAGCGGATCATGCTCGACGGGCGTCTCGACGCCGGTTACGAGCTGGCCAACGAGCTCCTCGCCCGCCAGGTCAACAACCCGGTCGCCGGCTGCCTTGCCGGTTATGTCTATCTCCGGCTCGGAAGAACGGAAGAGCTCAAGGACACCGTGAAGAACCTGACAACTCGCTTCCCCGGCCTGAGTGACGTCCATGTGATCCGAGGCGAGTTCGAGGCGGCTGCCGGACGGGATGCCCAGGCGAAGGCTGCGTTTGCAAAGGCGATCGAGGCCGGCGTGCCGATCTTCGGCGAGGGACTGACCAGACTGCTCGAAGGCATGCGGACGTACAAGATCGAGCACCCTCTCGCCCGCCTCGTCTCCCATATCTTCAAGCACCACATGAGCGGTTCGATGTGGTCGGTCTGGCTGCCCGAGAAGAAGCTGGCACCGGGCAAGTTGCTCGTTCCGTGAGGAGAGGCGAGCCGTGAGTTGGCCATGCTTGACATGAGCTGAGGCCGTTGGGAGCATTTCCGGGCGCTTTCGGATACGCGAGCTACGGATCTGCGGCAGGAAGGTGAGGCTTGGCCGTCAAGGTCACGGGCCGCGTCCAGATCGGCCGCTTCGTGCTCGAGATCGGCGCACCGGCGGGGACGCGCGCGGACCCGGCCCCCGCGACGATTGGCGCCGATCCCACCGACCTCGCCGTCGCGCTGAGCCAGCCAGGCCCGTCGGACGCACTCGGAGCGGCGGAAGAGTCGATCGGTGAGGCAGCGAGCGTCACGGGCAGGGTCGAGCACGCGCTCGAGCTCTTCACCGCCGTCGCCCAGGGCCGAGTCGACCGAGCAGTCGTGCTCAAAGAGGTCGACGTGCTGCTCGGTGTCCTCGAGCGACTCGACCGGGAGGGTCGGTACGACGATGTCTTTCGCCTCGCCCGAGCCCTGGCGAGCCTGCTCGCGCTCCTCATGCGCTGGGTCGCGCTCGTTCAGGCAGTCCGGCTGGCGCTCAAGGCCGCCCGGGCGCTCGGCGACAGCGCGGGGGAAGGGTGGGCGCGGCACGAGCTCGGGACTCTTTCGCTCGGAGCCGAGGACGCCCAGGCCGCCAACAGTGAGCTAAAGGAGGCGCTGCGCCTGCGAAGGGAGATTGGCGACGAGCGAGGAGCGGAGGTCACCGAGCACAATCTCACTGTCCTCCGTCAGGCTTTTGGCCCCCAGCCGAACGGCTCGTCCTGGCCGAGGCCCCTTGTCGCCGGAGCGGTCCTGGCCGGCGTTCTCCTCCTGGGAGCTGCGGGCGTAGGGGTTGCCAAACTGCTTCAGGACGACGACCCGCCGGCCATAGACACAGTTGCGCCGGTCGTCAGCTTCGATGAGGTGCCGGAGAGCCCGGCCCAGGAACGAAGCGCGAGCTTCGCCTTCAGCGCGAACGAGGACGTACGGACCTTCGAGTGCCGCCTCGACGGCGGCCCGTTCGAGGAGTGCTTCGACCCGCACAACATCACGGGGCCTCTGGAGTTCGGCGAGCACGTCTTCTTCGTGCGCGCGACCGACTTCGCCGACAATACGGGCGAACCCGCCAGGTACCGCTGGACTGTCGAGCGCGGAGAGGGTCCACAGGCGACCGTCGTGGACGGCCCGGAGCCGCTCACAAACGAAACCACGGCCGAGTTCACGATCGAGGCGCCCGACGCCGACCGGCTCGAGTGCCGAGTCGACGACGGCGACTTCGAGGCCTGCCGGTCGCCGGTCTCGCGCACCGTCGAAGAGGGCGACCATACCTTCGAAGTTCGCGCATTCGATGTCGACGGAACAGCGGGCCCGCCGGCCGAATATCGCTGGACTGTGGACACCACGCCCCCGACTGTCGAGATCGATTCGGCCGTCCGCGAGGGCCGGGAGACCGCGGTCGTGAGCTTCACCCCGGGGGAGTCAGAAAGTCGAATCGAATGCGTCCTGCTCAAGCTCGAAGAGTCGGGACCCACCGAAGTTGACCGTGTGGCGGACTGCACAAGCCCGAGGGTCTTCGAGGGCCTCGAAGGGGGCAAGGCGTATCTCGTCCAGGTGCGCGCCACGGATGCGGCGGGCAACGTCGGGCCGACGGACGAGGCGAAGATCGATTCCTCCCCACCGGTGGATTAGCCCGGTTTTGGGTGGGCGCCAGATCTAGCCGACGGAAAGGGGGACGACCTCGAAGCGATCGACGTCGACGAGGCCGCGGTCGGTGATCTTGAGCTTCGGGATCACCGAGAGCGCGAGGAAGCTCAGCGTCTGGAAGGGCGCCGGGAAGGTGCAGCCGAGCTCGCGGGCTGCGGCCAGGCAGGCCTCCGAAGCCTCCACGACTTCTTCGTAGCGCGCATCGGAGACGATGCCGGCGACCGGGAGCGGCAGCTCCGCCTGCACGCCGCGGTCGGCGATCACGACGAGGCCGCCGCCGATCTCGGCCAGCCGCTGAACGGCGCGCGCCATGTCGCCGTCGTCGACTCCCACGACGACGATGTTGTGGGCGTCGTGGGCGATCGTGGTCGCCATCGCGCCGCGCTGGAGGCCGAAGCCGCGCACGAACCCGAGCCCGATCCGCCCGGTGCCCAGATGGCGCTCGACGACGGCGATCTTGGCGAGGTCACGGGCGGGATCCGCGACTGCCAGCCCATCCTCGGCGCGCAACTCCTCCTGGAGCTCCTCCGTCACGATCTGCCCCTCGACGAGCCCGATCACGCGGGCGGAGCCGCCCTCCCACGGGATCTGGAAGTCGTTGTTCGCCACCGACTGCACGCGCACGGTGTGCTTGACCCACTCCGGCACCTCCGCGCGCGGGAACTCCTCCACCGGCGCGCCCCGCTTCAGCACGAGCTCCGGCTCGAAGGACTCCAGATCCGGCAGGAGGAGGATGTCCGCCTGGAAGCCGGGCGCGATAGCGCCAAAGTCGCGCAGGCCGTGCCAGGTGGCGGAGTTTGCGGTCGCCATGACGAGCGCGTCCTCGGGCGCGATCCCGACCTCGACCGCGCGGCGGACGACCGCGTTCATGTGGCCCTCGTCCGCAATGTGCTCGGGCTCGCGGTCGTCGGTACAGAGGGCCATGCGCGCCGGCCCGAACTCGAGGACGAGCGGCGCGAGCGCCTCGACGTTGCGGGCGGCGGTCGCGTCGCGGATCAGCACCCACATCCCCGCGCGCAGGCGCTCGCGGCCCTCCTCGGGGGTCGAGCACTCGTGGTCGGAGCGAACGCCCGCTGCCGCGTAGGCCTGCAGTTCGCGGCCGAGGACGCCGGGCGCATGGCCGTCCACGTGCGAGATGTCGTCGAGCGCGAGCTTGGCGAGCTCGTCCGGGTCGCCGGCGACGACGCCGGGGTAGTTCATCATCTCGGCGAGCCCGATCACGCGGCGGCGGTGGAGGAGCCCCTGCAGGTCTCCGAGGGTGAGCGCGCGGCGCGGCGATTCGAACTTCGAGGCCGGAACGGACGACGAGGCCATGAAGAAGATGTCCAGCGGCACCTCGTCGGCGAGGTCGGCGAGCCAGTGGATCCCGTCCGTGCCGAGGATGTTGGCGATCTCGTGCGGGTCGGCGACGACCGTCGTGGTCCCGAGCGGCAGGACGAGGCGAGCGAACTCGTCCGGAAGGAGCTTGGACGACTCGAGATGCATGTGCGCGTCCACGAAGCCCGGGACGACGTACTTACCCCGCGCGTGGATGACCTCCTTGCCCGCGTACTCGCCGAGGCCGGCGACGTACCCGTCGCAGATCGCGACCTCGGTCTCGAGCCACTCGCGCGTGAAGGCGGAGAAGACGTTTCCGCCCTCGATGACGACGTCTGCGAGCTCGTCCCCGCGGGCGACCGCGAGGCGTCGGGCCAGATCCGGCATGGCGCGACGATACTAGTAGGAGGGATCGCCGAAACATCGGCTGCGCCGGAGGCGCGCCGCTCGCCGCCAGGCCCTCCTAGGGTCGTGCCGCTAGCGGGCGGCGGCGGCCGCTCGTCGATTCCGCTCAGACCAAGCCCGTCGCCGGGCGAGGCTCTCGTCCACCTCGAAGAGGGCGACGCCGAATACGAACCCGCCCCACCGCGCCTTCCGCGGCGCCTCGGCGTCGGGCCAGAGATGTCGGTCCGCAAAGCGGAATCCTCGGCGGAGAAACTCTCCGCCGGTCGACCAGCCGCCCGGGGAACCCGAGCCAAGCAGGAGCTCGCGGCGGACGATTTCGCCGGCGGCGCGACCGACGGTGTTGGGGCCGGACGGGTCGGCGCAGAAAGCCACAACCGCCTCGACCTCCTTCATCAGGTCGGCGCGCAGATTGAGGTCGGTCGTATGAGCCCGGCTCTCCGCGACACGCCAAACGTATCCGGCCATGCCGAGCGCCTCCAGCCCCGTGGAAACCACTTGTTGGTCGCCCCCCTCCCGGCCCTTCACCACGGGTGCCTCCTCGGCGGCGTTGCGAATTGCATCCTCGACCTCGGGGCGCATGGCCGGGTTGTCGGCCGAGGAGTAGAGCTCGAGGAAGCGCTTTGCGGTCGCGTCGAAGATCTCATCGTGCAAATCCCCGACCGATCCCACCCAGAGCGGCGATTCGCTTGGTGAGATCGACCAGTCGATCTCACCGCGAAGGAACCGTTCTAGGCCCATTAGCGCGACGACCGAGCGGGCCGGTGCCGGACCGGCCACGCTGAAAACCGGTTCGAACTGCCTGCTCTTCTCACAGTGGTGGATCGCGTCGAGAGCCGAACGCAGCCAGAAGGGCGAAATCCCGAGCCTCTCGAGGTGGCTGCGAACAGCGTCCTCGACCGTCGTCTTGCGCCTGAACAAGCCCACCCGCGGCGATGATAGCGCTGAAGCTGCGTCACAGCGGGAGCCGGACCGAGGTCGGGCCGCATGACCGTGCCTGGCCCGGCTCCCTAGAGAGGAGTCATCGCCGAGCCTGTTTCTTGCGGCCGGCCGGCCGGCCTAGGAGCCTTTGACGAAACATCGGCTGTGCCGCCGGAGGCGCGCCGCTCGCCCCCAGGCTTCGTCCTCGGTCGCCCCCAACGCATCCGCGTTCAAAGTGACGGGGCTCCCAGCGTCCTCGCCTGGGAACGACCGTCCCGTCCCGGCGACGAGCGACGTCCCGCCAAGACCTCCTACGCGGCGACGATGACGGCCGGCGTACCGACGCGCACACGCCGGAAGAGCCACTCCGCTTCGCGCGGAAGCATCCGGATGCAGCCGTGGGAGCGCGAGTAGCCGACTGAGGAGGCATCCGGGGTCCCGTGGATGCCGATTCCCCTGCCCAGGCCCATCCACCGACTCCCGAGCGGGTTTCCGGGCCCGGGCGGGATCGGCTGCAGCCCGTCCGCCCAGTCAGCGGCCGGCGGATACCACCAGGGGCGGCGGATCTTCCCCACGATCGCGAAGCGGCCGAGCGGTGTGGGGTTCGCGGGCCTGCCGGTGCCGACGGGCAAGATCCGGCCGAGCCGCGTCCCGTGATAGAGGAGGAGGCGGTGCCTGGTGCGCCGCACGACGATTACCGGGCCGAAGCTCGCCCTGGTCACCCTAGGCGGCACCCGTACGATCGGAATGCGCACGACCGCGCGGTCGAGACCGCGCATCCTTCGGATCAGCGTCTTCGCCAGCAGCGAGCGGCTCACACGGCAGCCCGCCCGCGCTCGGCTGATCACCGGCCGCAATTCCCGCACGCCGAGGAGCCGCGAGTCGACCGGAGGAGTGCAGATGCGGCCGTCGACGACTGCCGCATACCGTCGGACGCTTTCCGCGTGCACCCGCGCCGGAAGGGAGAGCGCTTGGTTCGCGGGGCCACGAAGGGCCCGGCGAACAGCCCAATAGACCTTCGCCCAGGCAAAGCCATCGGGATCGAGCAGCCAGCTTCGTCCGCGGGCCCGAAGCGTCAGCGGCCTCGCGAATGCCGACCGAAGCGCGGCTTCAGCCGCCCGGGCGGTCATTCCGGCGAGAGCGATCCCCGACACGCTCACGCCGGCGGGAATCGTTCCGCTGACGCGGCGGCATCCTCGCGCGACCCGTAGCGCGGCCAGAGTCAGCGGGCCGACCACCCCGTCCGCAGAGAGCCCGGCTTGACGCTGATAGTGCAAGACGGCGGCGCGTGTGCGAGCGCCGAAAGCACCGTCGATGACCCCGATGCGCAGCTCGCACCGAACAAGCATGAACTGGAGCGCCGCGGCGTCCCACCCGAACATCCCGCTGTGCAGCGGACGGCCTCCCGATCTATGTCTGGCGAACGGGCCGAGTGCCTTCAACGTCGCGCGGCCCGGGACTCCGTCCACGACGAGCCCTTCGCGCCGTTGAAACCGCCGGATGGCGGCCCGTGTCTCGGGACCCAGGACCCCGTCGATGGCCCCGTGATGGGCTCCGTGCAGGCGGAGCGCAACCTGGAGCGCCGCGACGTCCGCCGAGCCGGCCCGCG
This sequence comes from uncultured Actinomycetes bacterium, assembly GCA_963739065.1. Lineage (GTDB taxonomy): Bacteria > Actinomycetota > Thermoleophilia > Gaiellales > Gaiellaceae > JAIBJP01. The sequence continues at coordinate 443,005 of CAVTYV010000004.1, read as the reverse complement.
CAGCCGACGGCAAGACGAGGGCGGCGAGCGCGCACGCCCCTACGAGCAGGCGGCTAGCCACCCGAGGAGTCGAAGACCTCTTGCAGCCGCGGGCGGCCAGACGATGACTCCCCGGGGGGAATGACGAAAGAGAACGTCGAGCCCCGCTCACCGTTCGACTCGACCCAGATGCGTCCGCCCATTCGGCGCACGAGCTCGTTGCAGATGTAGAGGCCGAGGCCGGTGCCGCCGATCCCGGCCGACATGTGCGGGTCGAGGCGATAGAACTTGTCGAAGATCCGGCCCTGCTCCTCCTCCGGAATACCGAGCCCCTCGTCGCGGACGAAGAAGCGCACCATCCGCTCAGCCGGAACGGCCCCGACCTCCACCCGTCCTCCGTCGGGCGAGTACTTGACCGCGTTCTCGACGAGGTTGACGAGCACCTGGCGGACGCGGTCACGGTCGGACGCGACCGGCGGCGGCTGGGGCCCTGCAGCGATGTCGATCGCGATCGTCGAGGGAGCGTGGGCGCGCGCGGCTTCGACGACTCGCTCGACGAGGTCGCCCGGATCGAAGAGCTCGGTCCGAAGCTCGACGTTGCCGACGTCGAGCTGATTCGCGAGCAGGATGTCGTTGACGATCCTCCCGAGCCGCTCGGACTCGTCCACGATGAGCGAGACGAAGCGCTCGCGGCCCGACTCGTCCAGAGCGAAATCGTGCCGCCGCAGCGTCTGCGCGGCTCCGTAGACGGCGGCGAGCGGCGTGCGCAGCTCGTGCGAGGCCGTGGCGACGAATTCGGCTTTCAGCTGCTCGAGCCGCCGCGTTTCCGTGAGGTCGCGAAGGGCGTACACCGTCCCGTCGAAGAACTCCACGCCCGAGACGGAGACCCAGCGCTCCCCGTAGTCCGTCTCGAGCGGCACGGTCTCCGGGTGCACGGGCTCGGCTCCGCCCACCGGGATCCGATCGGCGAGGGTTTGCCACTCGGGAATGACGTCCGCCGCCTGGGCGCCGACCATCGTGTGGGCGTCGAACCCCGTGATTGCCTCCATGGTTGGGTTCCAGAGGCGGATCGTGCCGCCGCGGTCGACGAGGAAGACCCCGTCGGCGACGTACGTGAGCACGTGAGCGGCGTCCGCGCCCTCCTGCACCTGCTGGTGCAGCCGCGCGTTGTCGACGACGAGGCCCGCGAGAAGCGCGAGGTGCTCGGCGAACGTGAGATCGTCGGGTCCGTACGGACGCCCGTTCGTGCCGGCCACGACCGTGATCGCCCCGACGATGCGGCCGCGGGCGCCGATGGGCGCGCAGATCCGAGCCTGCGAAAGGGTGGCCTCCCCGGTCTCCATGACCTCGATGGCGGCCGGCTCCGGCTCCGAAAGCGGCGCGCCCAGCACGGGATCGGCCTCGCCCCGCGCCGCCACAGCCCGCGCGGTCGCGCCCTTGTCGTCGATGAGATCGATGACGCACCACGCGGCAAAGCCCTCCACCAGAAGCTCAGCGGCTCGCCTGAGGCCGGCGTTGGCGTCGACCGAGCCGGTGAGCGCCAGGCTCGCCTTCGCCAGGAGGTCGAGCTTCAACTGACGATCGCGGGCGTCCGACACGGCCGCTCGCTCGGAGGCGCGCAAGCGCTCCCGCTCCACGCGGGCCTCCTGCTCGGCGCTGATGTCGTGGAGGTACCCCTGGACGCAACGCGCCTCGCCGTTCTGCCCGCGCAACGTCGTGGCCTCGTCGCGGATCCAGACGATGTTCCCGTTTCTGCTCAGCATCCGGTACTCGCTCACGAACGGCTTGCCCGCTTCGAGGGCGAGCTCCAGCTCGCTCTGGACCCGCGCGCGATCCTCCTCGTGCACGAGACGGAAGAACAGCCCCGGATCGGTGAGCCAATCCTCTGCGCGGTAGCCGAGCAAGGTGCCCACCTGCGGGCTTATGTAGGCGAACTCGTTGCGGCCCTCGACCGCGTGGACGTACGTCGCACCCGGAAGCTGCTGGGCGAGCGACTGGTAGCGGGCTTCAAGCTCCGCGGTCCTCTGGCGAGAGACGACGAGGGCCGTGATGTCGGTCGCCACGACGATCGCGCCTCCGACCGAGCCCGATTCTTCGCGAACCGGCGTCGCCGCCAGGCGAACGGTGCGAATCGCGCCGTCCTTTCGCAGGTGAAGCACGTCCAGGTCAGCGATGCCGTCGCCGCGACCGAGCGTTTCGAGGACAGCGAGCGTCGCTTCCTCCGCGTCCGCCGGAGCGAGGAGCTCCGCGAAGTTGCGACCCTGTGTTTCGACGGCGGTGTAGCCGTAGATCCTCTCCGCGCCGTCGCTCCACGCACTGATCGTGCGGTCCGAGTCGAGAGCGATGACCGCGTCGTGCGTGGCGTGGCGGAGAGCGCCGTTGCGCTCACCGAGAATCTCGTACTCCGTCGAGCGGAAGCGCAGTCGGTCCGAGAGCCAGCCGGCGGCCGCGCCAGCGGCGACCCAGGCTGCGAGCGCGACGATGTCCCGCCAGGACTGGTCCGAGACGAGGAAGAAGTGAAGGCTCCACCCCGCCGCGGCGACGACGAGCCCGGCCCAAAGACCGCCGAACGCTCCCGCGAGCACGGCGATCAGAACGCCGAGCGATGCGGCCAGAACGGCTCCTTCGAGCCCACCGGGCCCGAACCCCAGGCTGACGCCCGCCTCGAAGGCTGCTCCGAGAGCCGCGGCGACAACGGCACGCATATGCGGCCATTGCTTCAGTCTCGTGAGCGGTGGACGATCTGCGGCCCGACCCACCAAACGTAAGTGAAGCACTCGAGTTCGCTTTAGCCAAATCCGAGCGTTGTCCTCGTCGGGCTTACAGGTTCTTAACTTTGCGCCTCGACAGCGCGGAGCGGGTCGAACCGGGTGCCGGGGCAGGCGCCCCAGAGGCCGCGCTGGTGTTGTTGGGCGTCGTGGGCAGCTTCGAGTAGGTCGGTGGCGTAGCGGCCGCGGTTGCCGTCGAAGAACCACGGCGCTGCAGCTCCCCGGCGGATGAGCTCGAGGTTGATGTTGGTGCCGTCTTTCTTCAGATACGCGAGCGTGCGGCCGTATCTGTCGACCTGGTCGAGAGATGGGTCGGTCTCGATGGCGACGTCGGTACCGGGTGGGATCAGGCGATGGAGCGTCGTCCTGGCCTCGTCGGCGTAGCACTCCCTTTCGTCCGTCTCGGGTGCGTCGAGCTGGACGAGGCGGACGTGGCGCCCGTCCTGGAGAACGATCGTGTCGCCGTCGAGGACGCGCGCGACGGTTGCCTGGGGATCGTCTCCGCCGCACGCGGCGAGTGCGAGGAGGGCTACGAGGGCCAGAATCCGCAGTGACATGGCTCGATCGAGAGTCGCACCGAAGCTGGACAACGCCAAGGTGGCCGAACGGCTCGAGGCCTTCGCGGCCCTGCTCGACCTGGCCGGGGCCTCGTACTACACGGCGCGCGCGTACCGGCGGGCGGCGGAGCTGATCCGCTCGACGCCGGCTCCCGTCGCGGAGCTCGTCCGGCAGGGCCGCGTGCGGGAGCTGCGCGGGATCGGGCCGGGTATCGAGCGACGGCTGGTGGAGCTCGTCGAGACCGGCCGGATCGCGGAGCTCGACGAGCTCGAGCGCGAGGTGCAGCCGCAGATCGTGGGGCTGGGGCGGTTTCTCGGGCTGTCAACGAAGCGTTCTGTTGAGATCGCGAAGGCCTTGGGAGTGGCGACGCCCGAGGAGTTTCGGGAGGCGGCACGGGCCGGGAGGCTGCACGAGGTACCGGGGATCGGGGCGAAGCGCGAGGCGGCGATACTCGCTGCGCTCGAGCGGGAGGAGCGACCGCGCCCGCGGCGCGGCCTGCTGCTGAACCGGGCGCGGGCCCTGGTGGAACCGATGGCGGACGCGCTCGGCGGGGTCGCGGCGGGCGATCCGCGGCGCTGGCGGGATCTGTCCGAGCGCCTCGCTATTGTCAGTTCAGACAACAATGTGTTGGATCATTTTCGCGAGTTGCCCGAGATCGTGGCCGTGGTCGACGAGACCGTCGGCGTCACCGTCGAAGGCGTGCCCGTGGAGCTGGTCGTCGCCTCGCCCGGTCGCTTCGGGACCGAGCTGCTACGCGCAACCGGCGCGGAGGCATACGTCGCCGCGCTCGAGCCGCTCCCCGCCGGGGCGACCGAAGAGGAGGTCTACGACGCGCTCGGCGTGCCCTGGTGTCCGCCCGAGCTTCGTGAGGAGCCGTTTCGTGGCGAGCCTCCTCCGCTCCTCGAGCTAGCCGACGTCCGCGGCGACCTCCACTGCCATACGACCTGGTCCGACGGCAAGGCGAGCGTCCTCGAGATGGGCGAGGGTGCGCGAGCGCGCGGCTACGAGTACGTGGCGATCTGCGACCACACGCCGAGCGTAGGCGCCGTGCCCGGACTCACGCCGGACATGGTCCGCCGCCAGGGCGAGGAGATCGCGGCTGCGAACGAGGCGCTGGCGCCGTTCCGGGTCCTGCGCGGGATCGAGTGCGACATCCTCCGCGACGGGTCGCTGGACCTGCCCGACGAGGTGCTCGCCGAGCTCGACTGGGTGCAGGCCAGCGTCCACGGCGGGCAGCGGATGCCCGCGCGTGAGCTGACGAAGCGGACTATCGAGGCGATGCGGAACCCCAACGTCCGTTGCCTCAGCCATCCGAAGGGCCGGATCCTCAACCACCGGCCCGAGAACGCACTGGATCTGGATCGGGTGTTCGAGATTGCTCTGGAGACCGGTGTCGCGGTCGAGGTGAACGGCTTGCCGGACCGCCTCGACTTGAGTGGCGAGCACGTCCGGCGGGCTGTCGAGGCGGGCGTGAAGATCGTCGTCTCCACCGACGCGCACTCGGTTCGCGGCCTCGGGAACATGGAGCTCGCCGTACACACGGCCAGGCGCGGGTGGGCGACGGCCGCGGACGCCCTCAACACGCGGCGACTCGACGAAATCTTGCCTCTGCGGCCGATCGGGTAGCGCGCACCTGGTCTGAATCCGGACTTTTGGACAGTTGTCGTCGCGCACGGACCGATTCACCTTAAGGAGCGAAGGAGGTGCTGCGGCATGGAAGTCAGGGTCAGCGATCCGGCTTTCGTCTACGACTTGGTCTACTGGTTGAAGCGGGCCGCCTACGTCGCCACGCCGGTCGACGAGAACACGGTCGTCGTGAGGGCTCCGGACGAATCGACAATCGAGCAAGCGCAGATGCATCTAGCTCACTACCTCGTCAATTGGCGTGCCCGCCACCCCGGGATCGACGCCGACCTCGTCTACCCGTCGTGATCGTCGAGATCAGCGACCCCTCGCGGGCAGGGGACCTCATCGCATTCCTGCGTTCGGCAGCCTGCGACGCGCGCCTCGACGACACGAGGAGGATCACGGTCTCGCTACCCGACGCGCCGAACGAGCAGGCGGCGCGCCGTGAGCTCGAGCTCTACCTCGCCGTTTGGGAGGCTCGACAGACCGGCGTACGGGCGCGACGCAAACCGGCGTACGGTCTTTAGAGACCTACGATGTCATCGGGGCGGACCGGGACGCGAGTGAGCGGCCGCCCTGTCGCTGTGCGGAGTGCCGAGACGATCGCCGCTGTCGAGACGACAGTGGGCGGCTCCCCCACGCCCTTGGCGCCGTAGGGCGCGAACGGCTCCGGCTCTTCGACCAGCTCCGCCGCAACGGGCGGCATGTCGAGCGCCGTCGGAATGAGGTAGTCGGTGAAGCTCGCGTTGGTGATGAGCCCGTCCTGCGTCTGAAGCTCCTCCATGAGCGCCAGCCCGAGGCCCTGGGCTGTACCGCCCTCGATCTGTCCGAAGACGGCTTGCGGGTTCATCGCCTTGCCGACGTCTTGGGCCGTTCCGATCCAGACGACGCGGGTGAGGCCCAGCTCCACGTCCACCTCGACCACGACTTTCATCGCCGCGCAGGCGAAAGCGACATGCGCGGGCTCTTTCCCGATCTGCCCCGTCTTCGGATCGAGGGGCGCCGTCAAGCGGTGGCGGTAGACGCGCTCGAGGTCGATCTCCTCGCCTGGCGTGAGCGTCCCTCCGCGACGACGCAGCTCGTCCTTGACGGCCAGGCATGCCGCCCGAACGGCGCCGGCGGTCATCCACGTCTGGCGGGAGGCTGACGAAGAGCCGGCGGATCCGACTGCGGCGGTGGTGTGCGGCGCGAGCACGACGTCCGCGACCTCGGGCAGCTCCGTTCGGGCGACCTGAACCATCACGTTGGTCACGCCCTGCCCCACCTCTGCGGCCGCCGAGTTGATCTCCGCGACGAGCTCTCCGTCAGCGTCGGTGAAGAGCCGGACGCGCGCGGCGCAGTAGTCGTCGAATCCCTCCGAGTAACAGATGTTCTTGAAGCCGAGTGCGAATCCGGTGCCGCGGCGAATGCCGTCGCCGCGCGTGGTGTTGCCCGCTCCGCCGGGGAGCCGGATCGGGTCACGCGGAAGCTCCTCCGGTTCCGGTTCCTGGAGCGCTGCGCAGCGGCGAATGACCTCCGCGACCGGCAGCGAACCGTCGATCTGCTGGCCGGTGGGGAGCGTGTCCCCGGGCGCGAGGGCGTTGCGAAGGCGCAACTCGACGGGGTCGAGCTCGAGGGCGATTGCGAGCTTGTCCATCTGCGCTTCGGCCGCGAAACAGGTCTGGACTGCGCCGAAGCCGCGCATGGCGCCGCACGGCGGATTGTTCGTGTACACGGCCTTGCACTCGATCAGCGCGTTCGGCACCGCGTAGGGACCGCACGCGAACGAGGCCGCGTTCGAGCACACCGCGGTCGAGCTGGAGGCGTACGCACCGCCGTCCAGGAGGATCCGCATGCGGACGTTCACGAGCTTGCCGTCGCGCCCCGCCCGATGCTCAGCCCAGATCTTCGCCGGGTGCCGGTGGACGTGGCCCGCGAAAGACTCCTCGCGGTTGTAGACCATCTTCACGGGGCGATTCGTCCGGAGTGCGAGCAGCGCCCCGTGAATCTGCATGGAGAGGTCTTCGCGCCCGCCGAAGGCGCCGCCCACGCCGGCGAGATGAATCCGAACCTGTTCGGGCGGCAGGTCGAGGCAGGGGGCGATCTGGTCGCGATCGACATGAAGCCACTGCGTCGCGACATAGATGTCGATGCCGCCCCTTCCGTCCGGGACAGCAAGGCCGGACTCCGGCCCGAGGAAGGCCTGGTCCTGGATGCCGAGCTCGTAGACGCCCTCGACGGTGACCTCGCCCGGGGCGAACGGGTCGCCGTGGACGATCCTCATCTCGCGGCAAGCCTCCGGAGCATGCTCGGCGTCGGCGATCGGTTCCTGAGCGATGTATTCGACGTAGATCCTCTCGGCGGCGCGGCGTGCCTGCTCGGGGTGCTCGGCCGCGACGATCGCGACCGGCTCGCCGAAGTAGCGAACGTCCTCCATCGCGAGGACGGGCTGGTCGGCGAACTCGAGGCCATAGCGCTTCTCGCCCGGGACGTCCTTGTGAGTGAGGACGGCGTGGACGCCAGGCATCTTTCTCGCCTCGCCGGTGTCGATGCGCTTGACCCGCGCGGACGCGTGCGGACTGCGAAGCGTGTGGCCAAAGAGCATGCCGGCAGCGAAGAGGTCGCTCGCGTAGGCGAACTCGCCGGCGACTTTGGGAATCGCGTCGACGCGGCGGATCGACTCGCCAACGCGTCCATGTTCGAGCTTGCGGGCTGGTGCGCTCATCGGCGCCCCTCCTCGCGCCTTTTGGCGCTGTTCACGCGCCACATGCGCGAGTTCCGGCGGTACGCTCGAAAGCGGGTGGTGGTTCGGGGTGGCCCCATTTGCCTTCTCATCTGCCTGCCGCCAGCCTCACCGCATCGAAGATCTTCGCGTACCCCGTGCACCGGCAGAGATTGCCGCTCAGCGCCTCCCGGATCTCGTCATCCGACGGCTCCGGCACCCGCTTCAACAGGTCGACGGTCGCCACGATCAGCCCGGGCGTGCAGAACCCGCACTGCACTGCTCCCGTCGCCGCGAACGCCTCCTGCACCGGGTGGAGCTCGGCCTCCGACGAACCGAGCCCCTCCACCGTGACCACCTCGTGCCCGTCCGCCTGCGCCGCCAGCACAAGGCACGCGCACACGAGCTCCCCGTCCAGGAGCACCGAGCACGACCCGCACTCCCCCTGCTCGCACGCGTTCTTCGATCCCGGCAGCCCCAGGTGCTCACGCAGCGAATACAGGAGGCTCTCCCCCTCCCACACTTCCGCCTCGCGCGGCTCGCCGTTGACCGTCAGCGCGACCCTCACGTCCGGCACCTGTTCAATGCCCGCTCGACCAGCACCCGCAGCGCATGCGTCCGGTAGCGCGCCGTCCCGCGCACGTCGTCGATCGGGGAGGCATCGCGCGCGACCTTGTCCGCAAAGTCGCCCGCCTCCTCTAGCGGCGCTACGAGGAACCCCGGCTTCGGCCCCGCCGAACCGTAGGACGCCCGGATCTCCCCGCGCTCCTCGTCGACCGCCAGCGCCAAAGACACCACTGCGATGACCATCGCGTTCCTCGGCCCCACCTTCATGAACGTCTGCCGCCATCCCTGCGGCTCGAGCCGCACGGCGAGGATGAGCTCGTCCGGCAACAGCGCGTTCTGCTTCGGGCCCAAGAGGAACCGTTCGAGCGGAACGGTCCGCACCCCGCGCACGCTCCCGCATACGACCTCGGTGCCGTAGACAAGGAGAGGCGGCAGCGCATCGCCTGCGGGCGAGGCCGTCCCGAGATTCCCGCCGATCGTCCCGCGGTTGCGGATCTGGGGGGAGCCGACGGTCCGAGAAGCCTCGGCCAGAGCCTGCAGCTGTTCGCGGAGCGGCGGCCGCATCGCCTCCGCGTAGGTCAAACCCGACGCCAGGCGCAGCCACCCGTTCTCGCGCGACCACCCGCGCAGCTCGGGAACCTCGTTGAGGTTCAGAAGGGTCTCCGGACGTGCCCGGTCGAAGTTCAGCTCCACCATCACGTCCGTCCCGCCCTGGATCGGGACCGCGTCGGGCCGCTCCGCCTTCAGCGCCAGTGCGTCGTCCAGCGTCCGCGGTGTCAGGACCTCCACGCGCGGAAGCCTAGTGCGGTCAACCGCTGAGGTGAACCACCGAAAGCGGGACGAATCAAGCGGCCTCGACCAGCCACACTGAGGACTGCGTCAAGGGCGGTATCCCTGGGGGCTCCGATGCGGCGGGAGCATCCAGGACTCGGATGGGGCGGACTCAATGCGGTGAGGCCGCCCCTTTCCTTTTCAGCTGGTTCAGCGAGAAGGGTCGAAGACCAGGCGCCGCGCGCTTCCTTCGCCCGACAGCGGCTCCACCTGGACGAGATCGACGGCCTGCAATCGATTCGCAGCCGTCAGGTGCAGGAGGGCGAATCCGGCGGGAGCCTCTCCGATCGCGAACGGCCCGCCCGCGCCGACCGTGCCACCGTCGACGAGAATCACAGCCCCTCGCCGGTCGACGTGCTGACGGTGGTCGTGCCCGGTGAGGATGATCAACGGCGCACCTCCCTGGGCCCCGACGTGGTCGAGGAGCACATGCGCGAGACCGTGCTGGTGGACGAGCACGAGCTGCGGCCGCCGCTCGAGCCCATCGAACCAGGCGACGAGCTCGGCCGCAGCGCTCACCCTCTCCCCCGTCTTCAGCTTGAGGACGTGGCCGCCGAAGCCGCCGTCGCGCTCGAGCGGATCCTCGAAACCGGCCACCGCCATCCCGTCGACGTCGACGACCCCGCGGGCCCGCGTGAGCACCGTCACGCCCTCGTGAGCCAGCGCCCGCATCAGCGTGTCGGAGTCGTGGTTGCCCGAGACCGCGACCACCGGGCTCCCCAAGCCCGCGACCTCGGGGACGACCCCTTCCTCGAGCTTCGTGCCGAGCTCGGCGAAGTCGCCGACGAAGAAGACCGGCTTTCCCTCCGAGTACTGCGCCAGCACCGGGAGGACGAGCCCGTTCGAGTGGAGGTCGGAGGCCACCACCACCGTCCTCACAGCGGGCGCCCGACGCGGCCGCTCGGTCGCCGAGATGAGATTCTCGAGGCCGGCCACCGCGCGGTCGTAGGAATCGGTGTACGTCTCGTCAGCCGTCAGGATCTGATCGGAGAAGGAAAGGAGCTTCGGCAACTCCGAGCCGTGCGCGTAGAAGGTCGGCTGGCGGAGCGCGTTCCAATCCGCGCCGACGAGAGTCATGCCGGCCAGGACGACGACAGCGGCAGCCGTCGCGAAGCCAGTCCCGGTGCCAACCGGAAGCCAGCGCCGGCGCCGGCCGAAAGCGACCGCAACCGCGCCGGCGACGAAGCCGCCCGCGAGCCCGCCCGCGAGGGCTGCCAGCGCAGCACGGCGGAAGCCGGCGTCGACGCTTTCGCGGAGCTGGCTTTCCACGAGCCGGAGGTTCGCCTGGGCGGCCGGGCCCGAACGCGCCGCGGCCAGCGCCGCGTCGCGATCCAGCGAACGGAACTCGAGCTCCACAGCCAGCGGCGCGCGGTAGGGGTGCGCGCGCACCCCCCAGTCGACGATCGGGACGTAGGCATCGAAGTGCCCGGAGCGAGCGGGCCCCATCTGTGACTCCACGGTGCCGAGCGTGAAGGCGGTCACCGCCGGGCCCGCCGCACGCACCGCGACGGCGCTGCCCGCGAGCGAGAGCGACGCGCACCAGAGCGAGAGCGCAACGGTAGTGAGGATGCGGCGCCGGGTCATCGAGCCTACGACTCCTATCGGCACCCGGCCGGTGCTGCGGATACCTAGTTCGAGACCGCTCCCAGGTTCCGGACGGCCTTCTCCCGGAGCGCGTCGCCGTATGCGCGATGGTGGCCGACACCGAGCTCCCAGTCGGCGTGCTGCAGGGCGCCCGCCTTACGCAGCGCCGAGCGCGAGAGCGCCCGCCCGGCGTAGTGGTAGGTCACGGCGACGCGCCCGTAGGAGCCCTCGACGAGTCGGACCATCTCGTTCGCAAGCGGTTTGCCCTCGACGCGCGCGATCGTGTGCCAGCGCTCGGGGTCGTCCACCGGCGAGGAGAACTGCACGTAGTAGGTCGCTTCCTTCATCACCGTTGCGAGGGATGCCCAGATCGCGCTTTCTGGCCCATTATGCGGTCTAGCACCGAGGAATCGGCGGAGCGGTCACGCCGGGAAAGGGACTAGACGTGACCACGTTCATCGAGCGCACACCCGCGACGCGCCTGACCCACATCAAGGCCTCGCTCGTCTACCTGGTGTTCATGACGGTCTGGGTGTATGGCTTCGCCAACACGAGCGAGCACGTGCCGGGCATCCTCATCTTCTTCGGGCTGATCGGAGCGATGCTCGTGCATTTCGGCGCCGGCTTCGCCATGCCACGCCAGGAAACCTTTGCGCTCCTGGCGTTCCCGCCGTTCCTCGCCCTCGTCGGCCCCGGCGTGAGCAGCCTCCTTTGGGTGCCGCTCGTGATGATGATGGTCTTCCCGGGCGCCCCGCTCGTGCTGCTCGGCCTCTGGCTTCGGAACCACCTGGATCCGAAAGAGGTCGAGGACTACCTGTTCTAGCGTCCTCACGTAACCGCGAGGATTTGTGGTGCCTCCTGGGTGCCGCCTAGGAAGGGTTTGGCGAAATAAAGCCGGGTAGGGACCACCTACCACGCGACATAAGCCTGCGGAGTCCGAAAAGGCCCGACTTATCCAAGTCCTCCTCCGCAGGCGGGCGCAGATCGAAAAATCCCCCTTCGGCGCTTCCCGGAGAGCCAGCTTGCAGGCAATCGACGAGGTGGTCGGCGTCCTCCGAGACGGCGACGCTTCGGCCCTTAGTACTCAACCGCAGGACGACAGATAACCGACGGGGGTTCGCCCTCTTGAACCTCGATAACGATCCAGTCGCGGTCGCCGTGACGCACGAAGGTCCCTGGTCTGACCTCGCGGCCCTAGCGACGACGAGAGCGTCCTGCTCATTGTCGCGGGCCTTCTCTGGGTCTTCTACCGAGACTGCCTGAGGGACGCCTGGAGCCAGGCGGCGTAGACCGAACCTCTTTTCCAGTCAGTTGAACCGGTTCGCCGAGATTCCCCCGATTCAGGGGGTCCGATTACCCCACCCAGGGCCGATATTCCTGGCGAGCCAACGCAACTGATGTTGCTCTACCGAAGGAGTCCGCTCATGATTCAGAGGCTCACGAGACGGGTCACGCGGAAGGACAATCAGGGTGGATTCACGCTGATCGAGCTTCTCGTCGTGATCATCATCATCGGGATCCTGCTCGCAATCGCGATCCCGTCCTACCTGAGCTTCCGGGGACGCGCCGAGAAGGCGGCCGCCCAGGCCGACGTTCGCGCGTCGATCCCCGGTGTGGAGGCGTTCTACGCCGACCACAACACGTACTCGAACCTGACGTCTGCCGTCCTCAAAGCGTCCTATGACCAGGGGATCAAGAACGTGCAGGTCGTCCGACACACTGCAACCTCGTACTGCGTCCAGAGCACCGTCGGCCAGAACACCTACAAGAAGGGTGGGCCAGCGGCGGATATCACCTCCGGCGCCTGTTAGTCGGATTCTCCTCCTCAACGGCGTGCAAACAACGAGCCCTTCGGGGCTCGTTGGCCTATTCCTGATCTTTTCGCCGTAGCGCGACGATCTCCGCGGCGACCGCGACGCCGACCTCCTCGGGCGTCTTCGCGCCGATGTCGAGCCCGATCGGCGCGTGGATCCGCGCCACTTGCTCGTCGGTCACACCCTCGGCACGGAGCTGCTCGGCGCGATCCTCGCGTGTCTTCTTCCCGCCGAGCGCGCCGATGTACCCGGCCGAGGTGGCCAGCGCCGATTGCAAGAGGGGCACGTCGAACTTGTGGTCGTGCGTGAGGACGCAGATCGCCGTCCGCTCGTCGACGGCGGCCGTATCGAGAAACTCGTGCGGCCAGGCGACGACGAGCTCGTCCGGCTCGGGGAAGCGCTCACGGGTGAGTAGCCGGCCACGCGCGTCGCAGACGGTCACGTGGTACTCGAGCAGGCTCCCCGCCCGGGCCACCGCGGCGGCATGGTCACCGGCCCCGAAAACGTACATCCGGGGACGTGGAAGCAAGGGCAGGACGAAGACGTCGCCCTCGAGCACCGGGTCGGCACGCCCGTCGACGGGGACCAGCTCCTGGGCTCCGATCTGCGGCCCCGACACGGTCTGCGCGAGCGCGACCGGCTCGTCGGCGCTCACGACTCCGGCGAGCTCCTCGACGACACTCGGCTGGAGCTCGTTCAGGAAAACGTGAACCGTTCCCCCGCACGGCAGGCCCGCCTCGAAGGCGGCCTCGTCCGCGATGCCGTACGTCACGAGACGCGGCGGGCTACCCGCGAGGATCGCGCGCGCTTCCTCGTAGAGCGCCGGCTCCACGCAGCCGCCGGTGAGCGACCCCGCCACATCGCCTCGCTCGGAGATCGCCATCGCCGCACCGGGTTCCCGCGGGGCGGAGCGCTCGGTGCCGACGAGAGTGGCCGCCACAACCCGCATCCCCTCGCGGGTCCAGCCCTCGATGGTCTCGAGAATCTCCCTCACGCGGGCGAGGATACGCCCGCCCCGGGGCTACTGGGCTTGGACCGGGTGCTCCGCCTCCCACTCCTCGAAGGCGGCCCACGAAGCGAGGTAGGCGGTCAGGCGCTCGAGCCCGGCGTAGAACTCGCGCCGAAGCTCGATCGAGCAGGCCAGGCAGAACCCGTAGCGGTCAGAGATGTGGGGATTGCCGCACTGGACGCACATCGTCGTCTTAACGCACCGCCATATACGCCGGATACGTTTTCACGCCGCCTTTCGCAGACTCGCCTCGAGCCGTTCGAGCTCGTAGAGCTGCGGGTAGAGCTCGGGATACCCGGCCTGGCCGTGCTCGGAGACGTCGAGACCTGCCGTCTCGCGCTCGGCTTCGGCTCGGATGCCGAAGAGCGCCTTCATCGTCCACAGCAGGCCGTACGACGCGGCGAAGGTGAAGGCGCCGACTGCGCAGATCCCAAGAGCCTGCACCCCCAGCTGGTGGAAGCTTCCCGTGTAGAAGAGACCTCCGCTGCCGGTTGCGAGGTTGGCGGCGAGCGCCGGCACGGCGAAGAGGCCTGTCGCAAGAGTCCCCCAGACGCCCGAGAAACCGTGGACGGCGACGGCGCCGATGGGATCGTCGATCCGCAGGCGCTCGACGAAGAGGACGCCGTAGACGGCGATCGTGCCGGCGACTGCTCCGATGACGATCGCCGCCCACGGGGCGACGAATCCCGAGGCGGCGGTGATCGCGACCAGAGCCGCGATCACGCCGTTCAGCATCATCCCGATGTCGGGCTTCTTGAGGACGAGCCACGCCGTCCCGATGCCGCCGAGCGCGCCGGCCGCGGCGGCGAGATTGGTTGTCAACGCCACGTACGCGAAGTAGCCGAGCCGATCGCCGGAGACGACTCCGAGGGTCGAGCCCGGGTTGAAGCCGAACCAGCCGAACCAGAGGATCAGCGTTCCGAGGACGGCGTAGGGCATGTTGTGGCCCGGGATCGCGTGCGCGCGCCCGTCCTTGCCGAACCGGCCGATTCTGGGCCCGAGGAGCAGCGCTCCGGCTAGAGCCGCCAGGGCTCCCTGCAGGTGAACGACCGTCGACCCGGCGAAGTCCTGCATCCCGAGCGAGTAGAGCCAGCCGCCCGAATGCCAGACCCAGTGTGAGACAACCGAGTAGACGACCGTGAAGGCTGCGCCGAAGACGAAGTAGACCCAGAGCTTCGCCCGCTCGGCCATGGCACCCCAGACGATGGCCACCGACACGCCCGCGAAGACGACCTCGAAGAAGTAGGCGCCCGCGCCCGGGATCGACCCGAAGAAGGTGAACGGGGCCTGCGCGACGCCGAGCAGCGCGTCGGCGGAGGGTGCGAAGCCGCTCGTCCCAAGGAACGCGTTGCCGTCGCCGAAGGCGAGGCCGAAGCCGACCGCCCAGTAGACGAGCGAGCAAAGGCCGAAGATCAGGACGTTCTTGCCGGCGACGTGGGCCGCGTTCTTCATCCTCGTCAGGCCGGCTTCGAGGAAAGCGAATCCCGCCTGCATGAACATCACGAGCACGGCCGCCAGGACGACCCAGATCGTGTTGGCCGCAATCACCAGGTCGCTCGTCTTCACGTCGTCACCTCCCCTTGAACGCAAAAAGAGGCCCGGGAGCCGGAGCTCCACAGGCCTCGTCGCCTGGACTCGAAACTAGCGCCTTCGCCGGACGGCGGGCGCCCGCCTACTCGTAGAAGGTGATGACGGCGAGGATCGCGTAAAGCCCGATGAGGGCCAGACCTTCGAACGCGGCCGCTTCCCCGTCGCCGGTGACCTGCCAGACCGCGATCGCCATGAGGAAGAGGGCGCCGACGTAGAGACCGGGCAGCACGAAGGTCAGATGCGTGCTCATGAAGAGCGAGAGCAGGACCAGCACCGGGAAGAGGAAGACCGCGATCTGCGCGACCGAGTTCTTGACGACCGAGACAGCGAGGTCGCTCTGCCCCTTCGCCGCGAGAGTGATGCCGACGACGTTCTCGACCGCGTTCCCAGCGATGCCGACGATCACGAGTCCGGTGAACTCTTTCGAGATGCCGAGCTCCTCGACTGCGGGGCTCAACGCCCCGACGAACCAGTCCGAGACGAGCGCGGCCGCCACTCCGCTCACCGCGAGGAGACCGACCGAGAACCGAAGGGGGATTCGCAGCGACACGCCCCGTTGCTGTTCTCCGGTGCTCGAACCGAGATAGAAGCGAAGCCAGGCCGCGTAGACCACGAGGAGGACGACCGCTCCGATCGCCGAGATCGCCACCTGGTGCTCGCTCGCCCGGTCGCCCGCGTTGTTCGAGAGGGCGAGCAGCACGATGATGAAGATCGCGAGGATCAGCAGCGTGGCGGTGTCGTTCGGCAACCGTCGCTTGAAGCGGAAGCAGCCGTCGGTGGAGACCTGCGCGCCGACGACGATGACGAGCCCCAGGATCAACAGGGCGTTCGCGAACAGCGAGCCGAGAATCGAGTACTGGGCGACGACGAGCTCCCCGGCTGAGAGCGCGAAGAGGACCACGAAGAGCTCGGGGAGGTTTCCCAGCGTGGACTGGAGCACACCTGTAAGGGCCGGCCCGAACCGCTCTCCAATGGCCTCGGTGGCGAAGGAGACGACCCAGGCGAGCCCGGCCAGCGCAGCGGCACCGACGAGGAAGACGGCGACATCGCTCCCTCCGGCGTATTCGAGCGCACCGGTGACGGCCGTGAGAACAGCTACTCCCCCGAGAAGCCCGAGCTCGCGGCCGCGGAGACCCGTCGTCATGCAAGGATCCTTCCATGCGGACGCTCGTGGCGAATGCGCACATCGTGACCATGGACGGCGCGGGCACGGAGATCCCGAACGGCTGGCTCCTGCTGGACGACGGCTTCGTCGAGGAAGTCGGCAGCGGGAACCCGCCGCCCGCGGAGGCCTACGAGAACGTCGCGGGGTCGCTCATCACGCCCGGCCTCGTGAACACGCACAACCACCTCTTCCAGACGCTCACGCGCACGCGGGCGCAACAGGCCGACCTCTTCACCTGGCTCAAGCACCTCTATCCGCTCTGGCAGCAGGTCGACGCCGACGCGGAGTACGCGGCCGCCCGCGCGGGGCTCGCCGAGCTCGCCCTCTCGGGCTGCTCGACCGTCTTCGACCACCACTACGTCTTCCCGCAGGGGCAGCCGGGGCTGATCGAGGCGGAGATCCAGGCTGCCCGCGAGCTTGGCGTAAGGATCATGGCCGGCCGGGGGTCGATGGATCTCGGAGAGTCGGACGGCGGCCTCCCGCCCGACGAGCTCGTAGAAGACCGCGAGCAGATCCTCGCCGAGACACGGCGCGTCGCAGAGCTGCACGAGCCCGGTCCGGGGGCCTTCGTCCAGGTGGCCGTCGCGCCCTGCTCCCCCTTCTCTGTGACGAAGCGCCTGATGACCGAGTCTGCCGAGCTCGCGCGGGAGCTCGGGCTGCAGCTGCACACGCATCTCGCCGAGACCGTCGAGGAGGAGGAGTTCTGCCAGGGGATCTTTGGCTGCCGGCCACTCGAGTACCTCGAGCAGCTAGGCTGGCTCGAGGGCGACGTGTGGTGTGCCCACTGCGTCCACCTCGACGCCTCCGACGTGGCCAAGATGGGCGCGGCCGGGACCGGGGTCGCACACTGCCCCAGCTCGAACATGCGCCTCGGCGCGGGGATCGCGCCCGTGCGGGAGATGCTCGACGAGCACGTGCGCGTCGGGCTCGGCGTCGACGGGCCGGCGTCGAACGAGCGCAGTGACCTGCTCAACGAGACGCGCCAGGCCTTGCTCGTCGCGAGGGCCCGCCGCGGGCCCGAAGCGATGACCGTCCGCGAAGCGCTCAGATTGGCCACGCGAGGGGGCGCCGAGGTCCTCCGCCGCGACGATCTCGGCTCGCTCGAGCCCGGGAAGTGCGCCGATTTCGCGGTCTGGCGAACGGATTCACTCCAGTTCGGGGGGGCGGACGATCCCGTCGCCGCACTCGTCCTCTCGGCCCCGCACAGGCCCGACCGGCTCTACGTCGGCGGCAAGGCGGTCGTCCGCGACGGGCGGCTCTCCCACGCCGACGAGCACGAAATCACCGCCGAACACCGCCGTCAGGCGCAAAGATTCGCGGCGTGATCTCCACACACGTCCTCGACACGGAACGCGGGCGACCTGCCGAGGGGGTGCGCGTCGAGCTCTACCGCGGCGCCGAGCTCCTCGCAGCGAAGGAGACGGACGCCGACGGGCGCATCAAGGAGCTGGCCGGCGACCTCGATCCCGGGGTCTACCGGCTGGTCTTCTTCCCGGAGTCCTCGCCCTTCTTCCGCAAGGTCGAGATCGAAATCGCCCTGGACGACACCAGCCCCGTCCACGTGCCGCTCCTCCTGGCCCCATACGGATGCACCACTTACCGCGGCAGCTGAGCGTCGAGGAGCTCGACGAGCTCTTCGAGGGGCACTCGGCTTTGACCGACGAGCTTGCGCAACGGGACGACCCGCTCGGTCAGGCCCGGGCGCTCCTCGAGGAGCTTCCCGAGACGGCCCGCATCGAAGCGCTGAACACGCACCCGCGTATCGGCGAATCGGGCGGCTCTGAACAATCGGAAGGGGAGCAGGGCTCCGACGACGATCCCGCCCTCCTCGCCGCCCTGCGACGCCTGAACAAGAGCTACGAGGAGAAGTTCGGCTTCCGCTTCGTGATCTTCGTCAACCGCCGTCCGCGTGCCGAGATCCTTCCCGTCATGCGCGAGCGGCTGCAACACTCGCGCGAACAGGAGCTCGGCACCGGCCTGGACGAGCTCGTCGCGATCGCGCTGGACCGATGGCAAAGCCGCTGACGATCAATTACGGGAAGGCCGCGGTCTCGGTCTACCGGGCGGACGAAGCCTGCAACCTCTTCGCCGCCGAGGTCGAGCTCGTCGCGCACGGGGACGTCTTCCTCTCCTCGTACACCGAGGGCGACAACTCGCAGGTCGTCGCCACGGACTCGATGAAGAACTTCATCCACTCCTGCGCGCGCGACTTCGACGGGGACTCGCTGGATGGGTTCCTTGCGCTCGTCGCGCGCTGCTTCCTCGAGCGGTACGAGCACGTCGAGCGCGTCACGGTCGACGGCCGGGAACACACCTTCGAGCGACGAGGAGGCGCTCTCTACCAGCAGACGTATGCAGATCGAGGCACGGCGTGGCTCGACGTCGGGCGCGACGGAATCCGCGACCACCGCTCCGGGCGCGAGCGAATTCACCTCGTCAAGCTCCGCGGCGGTGCCTTCCGAGGTTTTGTCCGGGATGAGTACACGACGCTCCCGGATGCCGAGGACCGGCCGCTGTTCGTGCACCTCGACCTTCGGTGGCGTCACCGGGACTTCGAGAAGCGGGTGCCGAGCGAGGCGGTCCGCGACGCCCTCGCAGCTACCTTCGACGACTTCGTCTCCGAATCCATCCAGCACCTCGTCCACGAGATGGGCGTGCGCGTCCTCGAGCGCTTCGAGGACATCGAGCTGATCGAATTCGACGCGCAGAACCGTCTGTGGGACACCGCGATTGCGGACGACGGCGTGAAGGTGTACACAGACGCGCGGCCGCCCTACGGCGTCATCCACCTCACGCTCGAACGGTGATCATCCCGCCGCGCTTCAACGGGCCGCCGGACTCCGCGAATGGCGGGTACGCCTGCGGACTCGTGTCCGAGGCGCTCGGCGGCGGCTTCGAGGTCACGCTCCTGCGCCCGCCTCCCCTCGGCGTTGACCTCGATCTGGTGGGCCACGAGCTCAGGCAGGGCGACGTCGTGATCGCAGAGGCGCGCCGTCTCACCGCGCCGGTGCTGGAGGCCCCGGAGCCGGTCTCCGTGGAGGACGCCCGCGAAGCCTCCAAGAGCTATCCCGGCTTCGAGCACCATGCCTACCCAACCTGCTTCACCTGTGGGCCGAAGCGGGACGACGGGCTCGGCATCTTCCCTGGGCCCGTCGAGGGGCGCGACGGCATCGTCGCCTCGCCGTGGACGCCTCAGGACGTGCGCCCGGAGATCGTCTGGGCCGCGCTCGACTGTCCGAGCGGCTGGGCGGTGGACGACTTCCAGCGGGAGGGTGTCCTCCTCGGACGCATGGGCGCCACTCTCCGGGCGATGCCGGCGAGCGGCCGCGAGGCCGTCGTCATCGGTTGGCCGATCGGCGAGGACGGGCGCAAGCGCTACGCGGGCTCGGCGCTCTTCGACGAGGCGGGCAACGCTCCTCGCTGCCGCGCGGTCGACCTGGATCGTCCCCGCGCCGTAGGCACGCTTGTGCTCCACGGGCACAAAGTTCATTCTCCATTCCACCCTGGTTTTGAGAGGAGCGGGGCCAGCCGCCGGGCCTGGAACCACCGTCTGTGTGCTTGTGCGTGTGAAACACAAACTGTGAGAGCTAGGAGACTTTGACGAAACATCTGCTGTGCCGCCGGAGGCGCGCCGCTCGCCCCCAGGCTTCGTCCTCGGTCGCCCCCGTATCTAGACGTCGATACGAGGGCTCCCTGCGTCCTTGCCTGGGAACGACCATCCCGTCCCGGCGACGAGCGACGTTCCGCCAAACCCTCCTAGGGAAAGAGATCCCGCTCAGGCGGGATGACGAGCTCCCGCGCGGAGCCGTCCCCCGGCGGCACTTCGTAGCCGCGCACGAGCGCGGCCGGAACGCCGGCGGCCTTCCCCAGCACGAGCTCGGCGGCTCCGGCCAGCTCGTCCGCGACCGCGATCACAGTGGCCTCGAGCGTCCGCCCGCGCGCGTCATTCGTCCCGCGCAGGTCGTGGAGGGGGCTCATGCCCGCAACCCCGATGGCGACGTCGGTGGTGCCGTCGCGCCACGCGCGCCCGAACGAGTCGCTGACGATGACCGCGGGGGCGACGCCGAACCGCTCCGCCAGGCCGTCCCGGAGCCGGGTCGCCGAGGCATCGGGATCCCTCGGCAGGAGCACGACCCAACCGTCCCCAGGCGTATTTGAGCGGTCAACCCCCGCGCTCGCGCAGACGAAGCCATGCTCGGTCTCGGCGATCACGAGGTCGCCGCGGCGCCTCCGGACGGCACGCGCCTCCCGCAGGATGACCTCGAGGACGTCGTCCGCCTCCTCTACTCGGCCCTCCGCCTTGGAGACCACCTTCTGTGAGACGACGAGGACGTCACCCTCCTCCAGGCCGCCCGCGCGCTCGACTGCGTCGCCGAGCAGCGCGGCGAGATCGTCGCCCGGCTCGATTTCCGGAATGCCCGCCAGCGGAATGACACGAACCTCGCTCACCCGGGCCGAGCCTACCGCCGCGCGCGCCTGCGCTTCCCGAGCACGATCCCTCCGGGCTCCGCCGGATGCAGATCACGCGGGGACTCGCCCTTCCTGAACATGCTGACGACGCCGTTCGTCTCGAGGATCGCGGTCTGCACCTCGCTGAGGTCGGTGAATCCCTGGCGCCTCGCGGTCGCCAGCAACTCGGTCAGCGATATGCCCCACCGCCGCAGGGCGTTCTCGACCGGCTTGCCGTCTCTGATCAGGATCGTGGGCTCGCCTTCCACCAGTCGCTCCGCCCACGGAAATTGGTACGTGACGCGATTGAGCCCTTCGTTCAAGCCGAAGAGGACCCCCGCCCCGATGAACGCCCCCGTGACCGAGAGGTCGTTCCCGATGACGCCGTTCTGGACGGCGTTCGCCACGAGCAGCAGCACGACGAGGTCGAGCGTGTTCGTCTGGCCGAGCTCTCGCTTGCCGATGATCCTGAGCACGATGATCAGGAACGCGTAGATGAGGATGGAACGGATGACCTTCTCGGCCACCGTCAGATCCAGGTGCCAGATGTGGTGCCACACGTCGGACAGGTGCGACGCAGCGGGCTGGTTTCCTTCGCCTCGGAGGGCTAGATCACGTGCCGGCGGCGCAGGTAGAGCATCAGGATCGCGAAGGAGAGGACCGGAAGGCCGACCCCAAGGCCCAAGAACGATGCGGCGCTGTTGATGTGACGGACCAAGAAGCCGAAGTTCTGCCCGAAGAACCCTGAGATGACGATGAGGGGAAGTGCGATCGTCGCGAGCACCGTCAGCCGCGTGGTCTCCACGTTGAGCCGGTTCGACACGGACGAGAGATAGACGTCCATCGCGCCGGTCAGCAGGTCCTTGTAGCTGTCGATCAGATCGGTGACCCGAATGAGATGGTCGTAGACGTCACGGAAGTAGCGCTCGGCCTCGACGTCGGTTCCCGGCAGCAGAGTCGCACCGCCGAAGAGCTGGCCGACCACATCACGCTGAGGGCCCAGCACCCGGCGGAGGCGGTTGAGCCGGCGCTTCATGCGCACGATCTCTTGCAATTGCTCCTCTCTCGGCCCGCTGAAGATCTGGTCCTCGACCTCGTCGATCCGCTCGTCGAAGTCTTCGAGAGCCGGATAGAAGCTGTCGGTGAGACCGTCCATGAGCCGGTAGAGGAGCGCAATTGGCTTCTCGAGCTGCGCCGGCCGCTTCGAATAGCGTTCCTTCAGAATCTCGCAGGTCGGCGCCTCGTCCTTGCGGACGGTGACGAGAAAGCGTTGCGAGTAGAAAAAGTGCACCTCGACGAGCCGGTCCTCATCAGGGGGCGGAGCCGCGCCGTAGAACACGAAGAACGCGAAGTCGCCATAGTCCTCCAGCTTCGGGCGCTGGCCGAAGTTCTGAGAATCCTCGAGCGCGAGTGGATGGAACCGGAAGACGTCGCGCAGCAGCTGGAAGTCATCTTCGGTCGGCTGATGTAGGTCGAGCCAGAAGAACTCGCCGCTCGACAGGCGTGACTCGATGGCCACGCGGTCGTAGCGGGGTTGGATTGTCCCGTCGCGATCGATGAGGTGAGAGGGCATCAGCCGAGTCCCGTGATTTTGACGCCGCTGTTGGCTTTGTAGACGCGGTTGACGTTCAGGAGCACCGCCGTGATCGGCTCCATCCAGCGGGCGACCTGGAGCCGGCCCGCGTCGACTGCGCGGCCTTCGACGATCCGCCCGGCGAGCTCCGCGACCGCGGCCTTCGCGCCCTCGTCGTCGCCGCAGATGAGCACGTCCTCGTCGAGGGGCTCGTCGACGCGCGCGAGCGCCCGCGCGCTGACCGTGTGGAAGCCCGCCACGATCCGGCAACCGGGCGCGGCGGCCTGCGCCTGCTCGGCGAGGGAGATCTCGCCCACGGCAGCCGCAGGCTTGCCGTCCTCGAAGACGATCGGGCTCGCGACGCTGACTCCGATGTGACCTTCGAGATCGCGGGCAAGCAGGCTGCACATCTCCGCGACGCTCTGGGGTGGGATCGAGAGGAAGACGATCTCGCAGAAGCGGCACGCCTCCGTGTTCGAGACGTACTCGTCGTGCGGCGTGCGCGATCCGAGCACGACCTCGTAGCCGACCCGGCGCAGTCGTTCGGCCAGGCCTTGCCCGAAGTCCCCGGTTCCGCCCACGATGCCGACTCTCACAGGAGCGCCTCCAAGAGCTTCCGCCCGACCTCCTCGCGCCGTTCCGGAGCCACCATATCGATGTCGCAGGTCACCGCCCCTGCGGGGCCGGAGTCACCGGGAGCGACGACCAGGACGTCCACGAGGCCACCGTAGACCTCTGCAATACCGGCCGGGCTCGCCTCGTGGCCTAACGAGACCAGCATCTCCGCAAGCGGGCCGCGAAATGCCTTCCCGCCCACGAGCGGCGAGATCGCGGCGACGCGGCTGGCGGCCACCGCCTCGCGCATCCCCGGCACGGCCAGTATCGGGAGGATTGAGACGAAGGGATTCGAGGGCGCGATCACCACGAGCTCGGCCGCCTCGACGGCCTCCATGACCCCAGGGGCGGGCGCGGCCGCCTCCGCCCCCTCGTAGCGGACGCCTGTGACGGTATCGCTGTGCCCGCGCGCGACGAACCATTCCTGGAAGTCGAGCTCACCGTCCGCGGTCCCGATCTTCGTCCGCAGGCGATCGTCGGTCGCCGGGAGAAGGCGAACGCCGACGCCGAGCGCCTCTGCCAGCCGACGCATTGCCTCGGAGAGCGGGAGACCGCTGCGGAGCCAGGCGGTGCGGACGAGATGGAGGCCGATGTCGCGGTCTCCGAGCGTGAACCACGTTTCCGCCCCGAGGTCCCGCGCGAGCGCGAGCGCGTTGTAGGTCTCGTCCCGGACGCCCCAGCCGCGCCCCTCGTCGAGGAGGCCGGCGAGCGTGTACAGCACGGTGTCGAGGTCCGGCGAGACGTGGAGGCCGAGAAACTCGAGGTCGTCGCCGACGTTGCCGATCGCCGTGACCGCTTCGGGCCCCGCCGCCCGAGCCAGCGAATCCACGCAGCGTGAGCCTCCGAGACCCCCGCAGAGGATGGCTATGCTCACCGCGTGCTCGCGATCGTCCCGTTCAAGGGGCTCGACGGCGGGAAGACGCGGCTGGCGGCCGTGCTCTCGCCGGCCGAGCGGGCGCGGGTGGCAGTCGAGATGCTCGAGCGCGTGCTCGTCGCCTGCGAGGGGGCGGCGTCCATCGCGAGAACGCTACTCGTGACGCCCGATCCGAGCCTCCGCGGTCTCCACTCCGAGATCCTCGTGGACGCGGGGACTGGGCACGCGGATGCAGTCGCGCTCGCGCTTGCCGATCCTCGCGCGAGAGAGGGCGCGATCGTCGTCATGGCCGATTGCCCGCTTGCGACGCCGGACGCGCTCGACGCGCTAACCGAGGCGGCGGAGCCGCTCTCCCTCGTGGCTGCCCGTGACGGCGGCGTGAACGCCCTCGCGCTGCGCGATCCCTCGCTCTTCGCGCCCGTTTTCGGCGTGCCCGCGGCCGAGACGGTGGCCCGCGCCCGTGCAGCCGGGATCGAGCCGGTGCTCCTCGACGACGAGCGCCTGAGCCTCGACGTCGACCGTCCAGAGGACTACGAGCTCGCCGTCGCGCGCCTATGACGAAGCTCGTCACCTACTCGCCGAAGGTGTTCATCCCGCTGACGAAGCTCTGCCGGGACGTCTGCCACTACTGCACGTTCGCCCAGCCGCCGCGGCGCGGCGAGCGTGCGTACATGACGGGCGACGAAGTACTCGCCGTGGCCCGAGCGGGTGCCGAAGCCGGTTGTCACGAAGCCCTCTTCACGCTCGGCGACAAGCCGGAGCTCCGCTACCGAGCGGCGCGGGAGGAGCTGGCCGAGCTCGGCTGCGAGACGACGCTCGAGTACCTCGCGCGCATGTGCGAGCTCGTCCTCGCAGAGACGGGCCTCCTGCCGCACGTCAACCCGGGCGTCATGACCCGCGAGGACTTCGAGCTGCTCCGGCCGGTCTCCGCCTCGATGGGCCTCATGCTGGAGACGACCTCCGAGCGGCTCTCCACCAAGGGTGAAGCGCACTACGGCTCGCCCGACAAAGTCCCGGCGCGCCGGCTCGAGACGATCGAGCTCGCCGGCGAGCTGGACGTCCCCTTCACCACCGGGATCCTCATCGGGATCGGCGAGACGCGCGAGGAGCGCATCGAAGCGCTGGAGGCCATCCGCGCGCTCCAGGACCGTTACGGCCACATCCAGGAAGTGATCGTCCAGAACTTCCGGGCCAAGCCGGGGACGAAGATGGCCGACGCCCCCGAGCCGAGCCTCGACGACCACCTCTGGACGATCCTTGCCGCGCGCGAGGTCCTCGGCCCGGGCATGAAGATCCAGGCCCCGCCCAACCTCGCCTACGACGATTTTCCCAGGCTGCTCGAGGCCGGGATCGACGACTGGGGCGGCGTGTCTCCGGTGACGATCGACCATGTCAATCCGGAGGCGCCCTGGCCGGAGATCCTCCGCCTGCGCAAGGCGACCGAGGCCGCTGGCGCCGAGCTTGTCGCCAGGCTCCCCATCTACCCCGAATACGTTGCCGACCTCGAGCGCTGGGCCGACCCCCGCGTCGCCTCAGAGGTCCTCCGGCACGCCGACGCGGACGGACTCGCACGTGACGACCGCTGGGCCGCAGGCGGGACGGCGCCGGAGCCGAGCCTGCCGTCCCGAGGCACTCCGCTCCGCCTGGACGGCGACGAGCTCGACGAGGACGCAATCGCCGCCCTCTTCTCCGCGCGGGGACGCGATCTCGCCGCCGTGTTCGCCGCGGCCGACGAGCTGCGCCGCGAGGTGTCGGGCGACACCGTCTCCTACGTCGTCACGCGCAACATCAACTACACGAACGTCTGCTACTTCCGCTGCGGCTTCTGCGCGTTCTCAAAGGGCAAGCTCGCGGCGAACCTCCGCGGCGCCCCTTACGTCGTCCCGCTCGAGGAGATCGTGCGGCGCTGCCGCGAAGCCTGGGACCGCGGGGCCGTCGAGGTCTGCCTCCAGGGCGGGATCCACCCGGGCTTCACCGGCGAGTACTACCTCGAGGTCGTCCGCGCGATCAAGAGCGAGCTGCCGGATCTCCACGTGCACGCCTTCTCCGCGCTCGAGGTGTGGCAGGGGGCCGCGACGCTCGGCCTGCCGCTCGAGGAGTACATGGGTCTCCTCAGGGCCGAAGGGCTGGCGTCCCTCCCGGGGACGGCCGCGGAGATCCTCGACGACGAGGTGCGGCGTGTCATCTGTCCGGACAAGGTCAACACCGAGCAGTGGCTCGAGGTGCACGACGCCGCCCACCGGGTGGGCCTCCGCTCCACGACGACGATCATGTACGGATCGGTCGAGAGCCCGCGGAGCTGGGCGCGGCACCTCGTGCGGCTACGGGAGCAGCAGCAGCGGACGGGCGGCTTCACCGAGTTCGTGCCGCTGCCGTTCGTCCACATGGAAGCGCCGATCTACCTGCAGGGACGCGCGCGGCCCGGGCCGACCTTCCGTGAGGCGGTCCTCATGCATGCCGTGGCGCGGCTGGCGCTGCACCCCTGGATCACCAATATCCAAGCCTCGTGGGTGAAGTTAGGCGTTGCCGGAGCGCAGGCGTGCTTGCGCTCCGGGGCAAACGACCTCGGCGGGACGCTCATGAACGAATCGATTTCGCGTGCGGCCGGAGCGAGCCACGGCCAGGAGATGCCGCCCGAGCGCATGGAAGCCGCCATCCGGGAGATCGGGCGGGCGCCGCGGCAGCGAACGACGCTCTACGGGACTCCCGATCCCGAGCGGACTGCGCGCTCCTACGGCGCGCCGGCGCTCACGGAGCCGCTGAACCCGCACGTAAACGACGCGGGGCTTCGCCGGCCCGCGCGCCTGATCCGGCCCGGGTTGACGGCGAAACCGGTGACCCCCTCCGAGGTAGTCTGAGGCCATGCCGAGCCCGCGGGAAGTGCTCGGGTACATGCGAACGGTCGCGCGCGGAAGCCCGGTCGACCCACCCTGGTCGGTGCCGGGCATGATCCTCTCGAACCTGCGGCACGGCCGCGGCTTGGCCGTGCCGGAGTCACCCTTGACGTTGCAGGACGTCATGGCCCGAGCCGACTACCGAGACCTGCGGACACCCAAGGTGGCGACAGGCGACCGCGCTCCGGATTTCGAGCTGCCCAGTGTCGACGACAGGAGCACCGTCCGCCTGAGCTCGCTCCTGGACGAGCGACCCGTGGCGCTCGTCTTCGGCTCTTACACCTGACCACCCTTTCGCGCCCAGGTTGGGTTGCTCGAGGAAATCGCCGGGCGCTACAGGGAGCGCGTGCGCTTTCTTGTGGTTTATATCCGGGAGGCGCACCCGGAGGAAGGATGGATCCTTCCGGAGAACCGGCGCTCGGGAGTCGCCGTGCACGAGCCCAAGACGGAGGAGGAGCGACTGGTTGTCGCTTCGGCCTGCGCCGTGAGCCTTCGAATGCGAATGCCTATGGTCGTGGACGGAGCCGACAACGCTGTCGCCTCGGCGTACGGCGGTTGGCCCGACCGCCTCTATCTGATCCGGCGCGACGGTCGGATCGCCTTCCAGGGCGGAGAGGGCCCGTTCGGCTTCAAGCCCGAAGACCTCGCGTACGCGATCGAACGCGAGCTCGAGTGACCCGGGCGGCGACTGCCGCCTAGGAGGGTTTGGCGGAACGTCGCTCGTCGCCGGGACGAGACGGTCGTTCCCAGGCAAGGACGCAGGGAGCCCTCGTATCGACGTTGGATACGGGGGCGACCGAGGACGAAGCCTGGGGGCGAGCGGCGCGCCTCCGGCGGCACAGCCGATGTTTCGTCAAAGCCTCCTAGCTCAGTACCAGCGGCCCCTGGCGAAGCCTCCGAAGGCGAGCAGCCCGATGAGGATCAAGATGATCCCGAGCCAGACGCTCCAGAAGATCAGGATGAGGATCCCGACGATGACGATGATGCCGCCGAGCGTGATCCCGGCTCCTGGGCCATAACGACGCTCCGGTGTAGCCAAGTTCTTCCTCCTTCGCGATGGGTCTAGGCCGTGGCTCCGACCGCGGTCAGTTGCTCCCCGGAGCGTGCCCGTTTGACGAACTGTCCAATCCCGGGCTCCGCGACGAGCTCGTCGCCTTCGACGAGCACGTTCCCGCGGAGGAGCACGACCTCCGGCGAGCCGGTCACCTCCGTGCCTTCGTAGAGGTTGTAGTCGCACTTCGAGTGGTGGGTCGAAGCTGAGATCGTCACCTTCTTCTCCGGATCGAAGACGACGATGTCCGCGTCGGAGCCGACCGCGATCGTTCCCTTCCGCGGGTAGAGGCCGAAGTGCTTCGCGGGGTTCGTGGAGAGGAGCTCGACCATGCGGTTGAGCGAGATCCTCCCCTGGCGCACCCCGAACTCGTGGATCATCTGGAGCCGGTTCTCGAGCCCCGGCCCGCCGTTCGGGATCTTCGAGAAGTCGTCCTTGCCGAGGCTTTTCTGCCCGTCCCAGAGGAAGGCGCAGTGGTCGGTCGAGACGACGGAGAGAACGTCGTTCGTGACGGCCTCCCAGAGGCGGTCCTGGTTCTCCTTCGCCCGCGGTGGCGGCGTGTAGACGTACTTGGCGCCTTCGAAATTGGGCTTCTCGAGGAACGAGTAGTCGATGAAGAAGTACTGGGTGCAGGTCTCGCCCCAGACGTCCCAGCCCTTCTTCCGCGCGATGGCGATCGGCTCGATCGCCTCCTGGCACGAGACGTGAACCACGTAGAGCTTGCAGCCGGCCACGTGTGAAAGCTGGATGGCGCGGTTCGTCGCCTCGCCCTCGGTCTCCGGCGGCCGCGTGAGTGCGTGGTACTTGGGCTCGGTCTTCCCCTCCGCCAGGGCTTGCCTCACGAGGACGTCGATGGAGTCGCCGTGCTCTGCGTGGACCATGACGAGCGCGCCGTGTATCGGCCGCGACCTGCATGACGCGGAACAGCGTCTCGTCGTCGACCATGATCGCGCCCTTGTAGGCCATGAAGAGCTTGTAGCTCGTGATCCCCTGATCGGGCAGCGTCGCGAGCTCCTCGAGCGTGCCGCCCTCGTGGAGGTCGGTGACCGCCATGTGGTAGCCCATGTCGATGACCTGCTTGCCGTTCGCCTTCCCCCTCCACTCGTCGAAAGCCTCGGCGAAGGTGGAGCCCTTTGGCTGGATGATGAAGTCCACGTGGCACGTGGTCCCGCCGAAGGCTGCAGCGGTCTGGCCGGACTCCACGTCGTCGACGGTGATCGTGCCCCCGAAGGGCATGTCGAGGTGCGTGTGCGGGTCGACGCCGCCCGGGAGGACGTATTTACCGGCCGCGTCGATGACGCGATCGGCCTGGACGTCCAGCGACTCGCCGATCTGCGTGACCGTCTCGTCCTCGACGTAGACGTCTGCGACGCGGTCCTCGTCGGCGGTGACGACGCGTCCACCCTTGATCAGAACGGACATCCTGCCTCCTTGGAAAGCGAGTGGCCGCCGAAAGTATCGCTCCGGCGGCCACTCAGCGTCGTCGGTCTATTCGCCGCCCGGGGTCACTTCGACGGTCGGCGCCTGCCAGCTTGCGCCGTTCACGTCGACGCCCTCCTCCTTCAGGTCCTGGACCGCGAGTTGCGCGTACGTGTCGTCGTACGTGTCGTCGCTCGCGGCCGCCTTGATGATCTTGTAATCGAGCGCGATCTTCGCCGTGTTGGCGAAGTCGTCGGGATTCATGATCCCGATCCCTCCGTCGTTGGGCCAGATCAGCTTGTTGATCTCGTTCAACTGCCACCGCTGGTGTCCCTCGCCCAGAGTCGGCCCATTGTCGAGCACGATCTGCAGGCACTCCTCCGGGTTGTCTCGGCAAAAGACCCACCCTTTGAAGCTCGCCTTCAGAAAACGACCCGCGATGTCCTTGTTCTTCTCGTCGGACAGCCAGTCGCTGCGGACGAAGACGCCGTCTTCGAGCGCACCCGTGCCGAGGTCGGACATCTTCATCACGTTGAGGTCGTCGAGTGAGTAGAGGTCGCCGGTGTCCGGGTTCTCCTGCTCGAGCACCTGCGCGAGCTCGTTGTAGGTCATGGCGGCAGCCGCGTCGACCTCGCGATTGAGGAACAGGTTCATGTCGAACGGCTGCGCGACCACCTCGACGTCCTTCTGCGGGTCGATCCCGTTCTTCGTCAACGCGGCGAAGAGCTTGTGCTCGTTGCCGCCGAGCCACACGCCGACCTTCTTCCCCTTGAGGGCGGTGATCTGGTCGAGACCGCTGTCCTTCCAGGTCACCTCGGTCATCCCGCTGCGGGCGAACACCTGCGCGATGTTGACGATGTCGCCGCCCTGGTCGCGCGTCGCAAGCAGGTTGTCGAGCCAGTCGATGCCGAACTCGGCCTGGTCGCCGAGGACGACCTGCTCGGGGACGATGTCGGGGCCGCCGGGCTTGATCGTGACGTCGAGCCCCTCGTCCTCGTAGTAGCCCTGCGCCTCCGCGGCGTAGTAGCCGGCGAACTGCGCCTGCGTCACCCACTTCAGCTGCAGGGTGACCTTGTCCATCTGCGCGGCGGCGGTGCCGGTGCCCCCGCCACCCGTCCCTTCCTCGTCGCCTCCGCACCCGGCGCCGACGAGCACCAGGACGGCAACGACGGCCAGCCATAACCACCTTCGCTTCATGCCTTCCCCTTTCGTTCCCCGCCTGTCAGTCCGTCCGGCCTCCTCGTATCGACGGGTGCCAGCTCATGGTGAGCCGCTCGGCAAGCGCAACCGCCGCGTAGAAGAGGATTCCGAGCACGCTCGCGACGAGAATCGCCGCCCACGCCTGCTCGAAAGCGAATATCCCTGCAGACCGTCTGATGAGGATTCCGAGCGCATCCTGTGACCCGCCGAAGTAGTCGCCGACGATAGCGCCGATCATCGCGAGAACCGTCGCGACCTTCAAGCCCGCGAACATGTACGGCAGCGAATTCGGGATGCGGACGCGGCGGAAGATCTCGCGCTGGCCGGCGGCGTAGGAGTGCATGAGCTCGATGGACTCGGGCCGCACCGAGGTCAACCCGCGCAGCGTGTTCACCATCACCGGGAAGAAGCAGATCACCGCCGCGATCGCGATCTTCGAGAAGGGCGAGAGGATCCCGAACCAGTTGTTCGTGATCGGCGCAAAGGCAATGATCGGGACGGCGTTCGCTGCGATCGCGTAGGGCATGAGCGCATTTCCGAGCGGGCGCCAGCGGGCCAGCACGAGCGCGCAGACGATCGCCGCGGCGGAGCCGAGCAGGAAGCCGCCGAGCGCTTCCTTGAACGTGAAGATCCCCGCATCCACGAAGGTCTCGCGGTCGTCCCAGAAGGTCCGAACGATGTCCGAGAGCGGCGGCAGGAGAAAGCGCTCGACGCCGAGCCCGCGGACGAGCCCCTCCCACGCGGCGATCCCGAGGACGAAGACTGCGATGGCCGGGCCCCAGGTGCGAAGCCGCGCGCTCACGGAGTCAGTCCTTCCTCGGCGGCGATGAGCTCCTCTTCCTCTTCCGAGATCGGATCGGCGAAGTCGGCGCCTGCCGCGCGCAGCATGTCGCGCACCTGCGTGACGAGCTCGAAGAAGTGCGGCTCCTCGCGCGTGCCGGCGTTTCGGGGCTGCGCCAGGTCGATCTCGACGATGCCGGTGATGCGGCCGGGGCGGGGCGACATGACGACCACTCGCGTCGAAAGGAAGACGGCCTCGGCGATCGAGTGGGTGACGAAGACGACGGTGCTTCCGCTCGCCTCCCAGATGCGGAGGAGCTCCATGTTCAGGCGCTCGCGGGTCATCTCGTCGAGCGCCCCGAAGGGCTCGTCCATGAGGAGCAGCGCGGGGTCGAACGACAGTGCCCGCGCGATCGATACGCGCTGCTGCATTCCGCCCGAGAGCTGCCACGGATAGTGCTGCTCGAAGCCGCCGAGCTCGACCAGCTCGACGAGCTCGCGAACGCGCTCGGCCCTCCGGCCGCGATCCCAGCCGAGCATCTCGAGCGGGAGTGCGATGTTCTTGGCGGCCGTGCGCCAGTCGTAGAGCACCGCATCCTGGAAGACGATCCCGTAGTCGCGGTCGATCCGGGCCTGCTCCGCGCTCTTCCCGTTGACCACGACCAGGCCCGACGACGGCGCGACGAGGTCGCCGACGATCCGGAGCAGCGTCGACTTTCCGCAGCCCGAAGGGCCGATGAGTGAGACGAATTCGCCGGGGCGCACCGACAGGTCGATCTCGGACAGCGCGAGCACGTTTCCTCGCTCGAAGCGCTTCGAGACTTTCTGGAGGGAGACGACGTCTGCGCGCTCGTTCATGCGAATCGCTCCGGCGCCCGCTTGACGACGAGCCGCTCGGCGAGCACCACGATGAGGAAGAAGGAGATCCCGAGCAGCGCCGCGATGATGTTCGTCGCCCAGAGGCTCGGCGGCGAGCTGAGGTAGTACTGGTTGAAGTTGAGGATGGCGCCGCCGAGCCCGTCCTGGATCGAGGCTGGGAGCTCCCCGATGATCGCGCCGACGACGCTCGCGGTCGCCGAGATCTTGAAGGCGGCGAAGAGGTAGGGCAGCGAGGCGGGCACACGGAGCTTCCACAAGGTCGTCCAGCGGCTCGCTGCGTAGGAGCTCATCAGCTCCAGCGCCCGTGGATCGACCGAGTGCAGCCCGCGGAGCGCGTTGATCGTCACGGGGAAGAAGGTCAGATACGCGGCGATGACCGAGACGGAGAACCAGCCCGGGAGCCCGCGACCACCGAGCCAGACCACGACCATCGGAGCGATCGCCAGGATCGGCACGGTCTGCGAGGCGACGATGTACGGCATGAATCCGCGCAGCAGGATCTCCGAGTGCACGAGGACGATGGCCAGGAGAAAGCCCACGCTCGCACCGAGGACGAAGCCGACCGCGGCCTCCTTCGCCGTAAACAGCGCCGCGTCGAAGAGGACGGAGATGAGCAGCGGGCCGTTCCGCCGTGAGGGCTCGAACAGCTGCCCGAACATGTCGTGGATGTGCGGGAAGGTGCGGTCGTTGACCTCGAAGGGCCAGGTCAGCCCGACAGCCTCACCGAAGGCCTTGTAGGCCTCCCAGGCAGCCCAGAGGCAAACCAGGACTGCGAGGAACACGCCCGCCCGCCGGAGCATCGCTATTCACTAACACATTCCGACCCGAGCTCGCGCAGCGAGTTGCAGATAACGTCCATGTTGAGGTCGAACCAACCCGCAAGCGGGCGGGGGGCGGTCGGAAGCAGAGCGGCCCGGGCCGGCTCGAGCGACGCATAGATGTCCTGGAGGAGGGCCACCTCGTTCTGGAACGGCCCGATCCGGCGGACGAGGATCCACGAGGGAAAGACCTGCTCGCCGATCACCCCGAAGTTCCCGAAGGGAAACTCGTCACCGCTCGGGATGGCGATGAACACCTCGCGGACGGGGTAGTCGACACGCTTCACGGCCGCGACGAGGGACTGCGTCTGGCCGCGAGGCAGGCTGACGGCGTCCCCGGCCTGGGGAAGGGCGGCAAGGAAGACTGACGAGTACGGATAGAGCACGTCCCGCTCCCGGACGTGCCTCTTCAGGTAGCGGGCGGGCGGCGCGACACTCTCTTCCGATCCCAGTGCGGCTGTGTACGTGATCGACCGCGGATCGTGGATGCCCGGGGGCGAGATGGCTGCCACTACGGCGACGACGACGACCGCGAGGAGGCGAAACGGCAGCCTGGCGACGGCCGTCCCGATGAACGCCACCCAGAAGGGCAGCACGAAGATGAGGTGCCGGGGAGAGAGGTCGGGCGCGCGCCCCGTGTGGACGAGCGTCGAGAGGAGCGGGGGCAAGACGAGCGCGGCGAGGCCCCAGGCGACGAATGCCGCGCGACGGCGGGCGAGGAGGACCGCGCCCGCGATTCCCAGGACGAGAAAGACGACGAATGTCCAACCGGAGCCTCCGGCAAAGCCGCGCAGGGCGTCGGTGAGCTGGTTCCACGCCTCGTGGCGGCTCGCCAGCCGATTGGTCGAGCCGGAGCTCACCTCGAAGCGGTTCGCGAGCCGAAGGTCGGCCACGACGAAGGGGATGAGCGCAAGCCCGATCAGCAAGACGGGGATCGCCGGCCTGAACGGGCGCCCCCGCCAGATGAGCAGGGCGACCACGGCCTCCAGGGCGACGACGATCCCTCCGTAGGGGTGGACCGCAGGCAGGAGCCAAGCGGCGCCCGCTGCGGCCGCGGCGGCTCCCGTCGTCCGCAGGTTGACCGCACGAACGAAGAGGTCGGCGGCGAGCGCGGCCGCGAAGGCGAGAAGCGCGTACATGCGACCGAAGCTCCCATAGACGGCGAGCATCCCGGAGCAGGCGGCGACGATCGCGGCGGTCAGGCCCGCGACAGGACCCTCAAGCCGCCGGCCGAGGTCGTAGCAGGCCGCGACCGTGGCCAGGGCGAACACGATCGAGAGCCAGCGCAGCGCCTCGGGCGACGAGTCGAAGAGGAACGCGACGTGGACGAGCAGGAAGTGGAGCGGTGCCCCACCCCGGTCCCAGAGCGTCGTGACGAGGATCTCCCAGGGCGGGCGCGCCCCGATCAGCCCTGCGACGGCTTCGTCCTCGAAGAGCGGCTTGCCGTGGACGTCCGGCGCAAGCCGGACGAGAAGGAAGACGGCCGCGCCGGCAACTCCGGCGATCGCCCAGAGCGGGCTAACCCGCGCGCGAAGCGCCCGCGCGGTAGACCCGGCCCGGGAGCTGCCGTCCGAGGACTCCTGCGAGCCACTCGGCGACTCCGACGAGCGCGTCGAGGTCGACGCCGGTGTCGATCCCTTCGCCATGGAACAAGTAGACAAGATCCTCGGTCGCGACGTTCCCGGTGGCGCGCGGCGCGAAGGGGCAGCCGCCGAGGCCGCCAACCGACGCCTCGAAGACGGTCGCCCCGGCCTCGACCGCAGCGTAGGCGTTCGCCACCGCCGTGTTGCGGGTGTCGTGGAGGTGGACGCCCGCCGGGACGCCGAGGCTCTTCGTGCCTCCGAGAAGCTGCCGAACCTGGCGCGGGACACCCACGCCGATCGTGTCGGCGAAGACAATCTCCTCAGCGCCGGCCGCGACGCACCGCTCTGCGAGGCGGACGACGGTACTCCCCTCCACCTCACCCTCGAACGGGCAGCCGAAGGCGACCGAGATGGAGACGCTCACCGGGCGCTGCTTTGGGATCCGCGTCAGCTCCTCGACCGATTCGTCCACCGAGCGGTTCGCGTTGCGCCGGTTGAAGGTCTCCGTGGCCGCGAGGGTGAAGTGCACCTCGTCCAGATCGGTGGCGGCCAGACGCTCGTAGCCCTTCTCGTTCAGCACGAGCCCCGAGTAGGCCACGCCCTCCCGCGGCTCGATCCCGGCGACGACCTCCTCTGCGCCGGCCATCTGCGGCACCCGCTCGGGATTGACGAAGCTCACCGCCTCGATCTTCGGCAGCCCCGTCCCCGCGAGCCGGTTGACGAGCTCGGCCCGCACGCTCGGCTCGAGCGTCTCGGCCTCGTTCTGGAGGCCGTCGCGCGGCCCGACGTCGCAGATGGTGACGGCCGCTGCCATGATCCTCGGCCGTGAGCGTACCGTTCCTCGCCCGCGACAACGTCTACGCGGCTCTCGACCCCGCCGCGGCCCTCGAGGCGGTGCGCCAGGCGTTCGTCGACCACGCCAGCGGCGAGTGGTACATGCCGTCCAAGGTCTATGTCCCAGCGCCGCCGGACGGCGACTTCCGCGCCATGCCCGCGCGCGGCGGGGGCTACACGGTGCTGAAGTGGGTCACGTCCTTTCCGCGCAATCCGGAGCGCGGGCTTCCCACCGTTGCGGGAGTCGTGCTGCTCTCGGACGCGGCCACCGGCGAGCTCCGCGCCATCATGGACGCCGGAGCCGTCACCGCGCTCCGCACCGGGGCCGCTGCGGTCCTCGCCGCCGAGATCCTCGGCCGGAACGCGGACTCACCGGCCGCCGTGGTCGGGAGCGGCGTGAACGGAAGAGCAGTGGCGCGCACGTTCGTCGCACGCGGCCGCCAGGTGCTCCTCTGGGACGCGCGGCCGGGCCAGGCCGACTCGCTGGCGGAGGAGCTCGGCGAGGGCGCCACCGTCGCCTCGGACCGCGATGAGGCACTCGGCGCCGACGTCGTCGCGACCGTCACGCCCGGCGGCGAGATCCTCTTCCCGCGCGGATCCCTGCGGACCGGCCAGCACGCCAGCCTGATGGGCGCGGACGGGCCTGGCAAGGCCGAGATCGCGGTCGAGGAGCTCCTGCGGGCGCGGGTCGTCTGCGACGAGTGGGAGCAGGCGAGCCACAACGGCGACATCGGCCGCGCTGTCGACGCGGGCAGCCTCCGGCGCGAAGACGTCGCCGAGCTCGGGCGAGTTCTGACCGGTGAGGAGGAAGGGCGCCGGAGCGACGACGAAATCACCGTCTTCGACTCGACCGGTCTGGCCGTCCAGGACCTGGCGGTCGCCATCGCGGTCTACGAGCGCTGGCGCGCTGACCCCGCTGCTGAAGCATTCGCAGAGGCTGTCACCATCGAAGTGGGGTAGCGAGGAGTGCTCGCAGGCCCTTTGGGGCATGGTCGTCAGTCCGCGGTCCGGCCACAGCCTCTGTCTGGGATTTCCGACGCTTCTCGTCGCAGTGCCAAGTCCGCGGTGGGCGAAACCGCGGCCCCTCTGGCTGCCTCTTCGATCGCCTGGTTCATCTGTTCCACCCAGCCGGACAATTCCGTCGCGAGGACTGCCTCGGCATCCGCGACGAGTCGCTCGAAGTCACGCTTCTCGCTCGGCGTCGCCTCCCAGGTGAGGCGAAGCCCTTCAAGCCTGTTCGCTGCCTGGTTGTAGGCGACAAGTGTAGGCTCCACTTGCAGATAGCCGAGGTACGCGACCACAGCCGACGCGATCACGGTCGTCAAACCGATCCACACCTCGAAACCCGCAGCGGCGAGGAGCGTTCCCGCGGCCCCGGCAACGAGGGCGAACGCCTGCAGCAGGCGAAGCTCGCGTGACAGGCGTGCGGTCTTAGGGTGGTAGTAGGCGAGCTGATCGCGGACCCGCATCAGAAGGTAGCGCTCGGCGTCCAGCGGGCTGAGACCGTCGTCGTGCGCGCTCGCCCCGTACATCGTTGGAGGCAGCGGGCCCTCGTAGGGCGGGAGCGGCCCGCTGCTCACCTCGGTCTGCAAGAGTCTCTGTTCGACCGCGTTCAGACGGACGGCCAGAACCTCGTCCCTGGAGAGCCCCTCCTTCTCGACGGCAGCGTCTGCGTAGATGCCGGTGCGCGTACGGAACCTGTAGATCTCGCTCTTGATCGCCTCGGCCGACCCGCGCAGGAGGACCCAGCGCTTGCCAAACCCGAGCCGAACCGCAAGCGCAATCAGGAGGGAGAGGGCGATTGGCACCGCGACGACCACCCAGTGAACGATGTCACCGGGCCACGAACCGAACCCGACGCCTTCGCTGAGAAGCGCGAGAAACGTGCCGCCGATGCCAATCGCGAGGATCGACGCCTGAAAGCGTATGAACGTCTTGTGCGCTTGGTTGGCAAGCGTGTCGTACCCGGCGAACACCGACCACGCGCGCTTGAGGGTTCTCTCGCTCTGAAGCTCCCAGGCGAGCTCCCGTGCGAGTGCGGTCGAGCTGCCGCCGTCGAAGAGCTCGACGGCATCCCCGGCGGCAATTTCCTCCACGTCGGCATCG
This sequence comes from uncultured Actinomycetes bacterium, assembly GCA_963739065.1. GTDB lineage: Bacteria > Actinomycetota > Thermoleophilia > Gaiellales > Gaiellaceae > JAIBJP01. The sequence continues at coordinate 405,738 of CAVTYV010000004.1, read as the reverse complement.
TCCGTCAGGGGCTGCTCGGCTCTACGCCACCTCCTTGAAAGGCGACGAAGCCCTCGGGGCTCGGGGTCGACAATTGCGCGTTTCCGGGCGGCCACTTCGTCTGCCACCCCTCCGGTCTGCGCGATGGCAAACACGGGCCATCCCCAACGGGTCGCGGTGAGCGCCTCTTGCTTGCTGATCTCTCCGCCACCAACGAGGACGGCGACCACGGGCGCACCACCGGCCAGCGCCCTGGCGAGGCGGAGAAGAAGCTCAGTCTCGGCACCCCACTCGGAGCCGGGAGCGAGCACGAAATGGGAGTGGTTCGGCTCGAGGGAGGAACGGGCGTCCGCTTCGTCTCCGTGCGGGAGCGCGACGAGGCCGGCCGGTGCGACGCCGAGCAGGATGGGACGACCATTCTCCCGTTCGGCGGCCGCTTCGCCCAAGACCGCCATCACGCCGACCGCTGTGCCGCCGTCCACGAGGGCGGCGTCGGTCAGCTCGGCGGCATCGAGGACGCCCGGGCCGACGACACGGACCGCGAGCGCCTCGCCGTTGCCGTCAAGGTTTCCAGCCCCGCCAAAGACCGCGAGGACCGGACGCGGGTCGCCGGGAGCAAGCCCGAGGGCAGTCAGGAGCCGTTCGGGGTCGGAATCGACGTCCGCGTCGACGAGAGACGCGTGGTTTCCGTTCTCGAACGTGACCTCGGTGGCCGTGGCGACTGGCGCGTCAGGACGGCGCCGTTTCACCGCCGGGCCCCGATCAAGACAAGGGCGTCCGCAACGCTTTCGGACCCACTGGCGCCGACTGCGAGCACCGACCTCTTGGTGGCCCGGAAGCTGTTGATCACACCGGGGCGTCCGAGCGCACCGTCCGAGTCGGTTTCTCTCAGCCAACCCACGCCGTCGTTCGACGTCCACACGGCGGCATCGCCCTGAGCGGAGCCCCCGGCAACGAGCGAGGGGAAGCCCTTCGATAGCCTGTCCAGTGAAAAGACACGGTTAAGCGGACCTGCGAGGACGCCTTCAGGATCGGGCGCGCGGGTCCAGGAGTCGCCGTTCGCGGAGAGCCAAGCCACACCCTTCTTCTCCCCGTCGACAGTCTCGGTCCCGACCGCCACCACACCCGACGCAAAAAGTGCTGCGTCGAGAATTTCCTGATCGCCCTCTCCGCCCAGCGCAGCCGCGTTGACGCCGGCCCAGGAGTGTCCGTCGTCCGAGACCCAGACGCCCGCATCGCCGTCGGCGAATCCAACGGCGACCAGTCGTCCCCCTTGGTTCTTGAGCTGAACCACGCGGTTGATCCGCTGGTCGCCGGCACCACCGACGAGGACTGGCGCCACAGGGTCCAGGGTGGATGCAAAGATCCGCACTGCACCCTCCTGTCCGCGCTTTCCGCCTGTGGACTGCCACCCCGCTGCCGCCAGCCGGCTGCCTGTGATGTTCGTCAGGCGCCTGATCTCGCTCGTTCCTGGCAGCGCAGGGCCCAAGACGGACTCCCAGTGAGATCCGTCGGAGGATCGCCACAAGGCGGCGTCGGGGTCCCCGGTCGAACTGTCTGTTCCCGCAGCAACAGCCTCCCCGGCGAAGTTAGCAATGCTGTTGATCTGCTGGTCTCCCGCCCCCTCCAAAGGCTGGCCCGGCGTCATTCGCCTCCATTTGCGCCCGTCTTCCGACGTCCAGATCGAACCGTCGCGGTCCCCGGACGACGTGTCGAAGCCGCCGGCGACGAACCCGTCCCAGGGGGCCTCGACGATGGACGTCATCGCCTGCTCCCCTTCTGCGGCGAAGGCGGCGCCCTGGAGACCTTTCCAGACGAGCGAGCCGCCTGTGGGAGGGGGCGGCGTTGTCGAGGTCGTCTGCTGTGTCTCAGTCGACTGCTTCCCATCCGGAAGCACTGCGATCAAGAGCGCGACACCCGCCGCGGCGGCAGCGAGGATCGCCCCGCCTACCGCCAGTCTCCGGTTCCGCTGGCGCCGCTTCTCCTCCGTCTCAGGACGGAGAAGCGGCTCTCGTGGCTCGACGCGCTTGGGAACTCCGACCGGGCTCGTCACCGTCACTGTCGACAAGCCGGCGGGCTCAGGCTCGGCATGCCGGTGAGTCTCCTTCGTCGGCTCGCGCAGGAAGCGCTCGCGCTCGGCCCTACTTCGTTCGAGCTTCTCTCGCTCGAGCTTCTTCATCGACGCGAGGAGGCGGCCCACGTCGTAGTGCCAGCGCTCGTCGCTGAGCTCGATCGCGTTTCGATGGGCGAGGCCCGCAAGCTCGATCGGCAAATCCTCGACACCTGGCATGTCGGCGCCCTGCACCCGTATTGGCACAACTCGGACATCGTGGTGCTCCGCGGCCCGCTCGAGCGCCGCCTCGATCTCGACGCGGACGAAGTCCCCGGCGTTGTCTAGCCGCCGTCGACCGTTCGAGTCCGTCGCCGTCAGCCAGTGTCTGCCGATCACCGTGAGGAACACGTCAGAGACCTGCACCGCTTGGCGGATTGCCTCACGGAAGTCGACGCCAGGCTCGATGGTGTCGATGTCCATGAAGATCTGGGTCTCGTCGAAGCCGGGCAGAGCTTCGACTCCGTCGCTGAGCGCGTCCCACAGGCGGCCGGCGTGTCCGGCGGTATCCTCGCGTCGATAGTTGAGGAAGATCCGAAAGGGCTCCGCGACGCCGGGCGGCTCCGTTCTCGCCCCGGCGCCGTGCTTGGTGTGCTCAGCCATGTCCGCCGCGACTCGGAGGCGACTCACTCGCCGCTAGCACCGCCGGTCCCGGCCGTGTGTCGGCGGACGAACCCACTAGCCCGGAGCATCGAGGCTCGCCTCTCGCGTATATGAACGCCACTGCACGGCTCCTTGCTGCCGGCCGCAACGGCGGTTTGGATCTCACCGATACGTTTGCGCGAGGCGAACGCACTGTCAAGCTTGCGAGATCGCAGACAGCTGGCGAACGAGTGTTCGCCGCACGCTTCTTAGGAAGCAATCGGCCAAACGCCTGCCGCGCTAACCCTGATAACACTCAATTCGTCGGAGTCACCGAGATTACGATCTAGGAGGTAGAGATGGCAGCGCGTGTGGTGCACGTCGAGTTCCCGGCGCAGGATGCTGACCGGGAGCAGAGCTTCTACGAGGGTCTCTTCGGCTGGCAGTTCTCGCAGCCCATGCCGGAAATGGACTACCGCATGGTCGACCTCGGCGAGGGTCAGGGCGCGGCCGTGTTCCCCTCCGATTCCGGCGCGACCGGGCTGAAGGTCTACTTCGGCGTGGACGACATCGACGCCGCCGTCGGCCAGGTGCGTGAGCTCGGCGGCCAGGCCGAGGACAAGATGCCCGTTCCCGAGATGGGCTGGTTCGCCGCCTGCAAGGACCCGGGCGGGAACGCGTTCTCCCTCTGGCAGTCCGACAGCGCTGCCGGCTAGCTGGGTTAGCGGCGCTTCTGCCAGGCGTCGAGGGTGCGGATCGTCTGCATCCCGAGGCGCTCGTACAGTCGCCAGGCCTGCGACGTGTTGGGGGAATCGGTCTTCAGCGTGACGCGCTCGAGGCCACGCCCCTGGAAGTGGCGAAACACGTGCCGGAGGAGGGCTGCGCCGAGGCCGCGCCTCCGGTAGTCGGGATGAACGACGAGGTCCTTGACGAAGCCTTCCTTCCAGTTGAGGGCGGCCGCCGCGAGCGATCCGTCGGGAGCCTCGACGACGAACCAGCTCCGGGGCTCGAAGCTCGGATCGTCGAACATGAAGCTCTTCCAGTATTCGAAGGGCCTCGGCTCGTAGTCCGGCTCCCCGGCGTAGGCGACGTCGACCAGATCCTTCACCCGCGCCGCCTCCTCGACTCGGAACGTGCGGACGGTCATCTCTTCCGGCCAGCTCGGCTCAGCGATCTCACCGCCGAGCTCCACCTGCATGACCCAGGTCTCGTAGGAGGCCTCGTACCCATGTGCCTCGAGAAAGGGCGCACCGGCCGGCTCGTCCCTCCTCGTCGTCGCCTCGACAAGTGACCCTTGCACAGCCGCCTCGGCCTGGGCCAAGAGGCGAGACCCGATCCCCCGCCGACGTGATTCCGGGAGTACGTAGACCTCGACGCTCTCGCCGCGAGCTGTGGAGTAGCCGACGATTCCATCCTCCTCGGCTACCCAGATGCCCTCATAGCTCGACCACCACGAGCCTCCGAACTGCTCGGCCGTGAGCTCGAACCACGGGCCGAGTTTGCAGGCCTCGAGGACCGCGTAGGCGGGCTCGACGTCGGCCTGCGTGGCCGGGCGGATGCTCGCCTCAGCCACGCTCGACCGGGAGTCCCCGCGAGGACCATTCGCTCCAGGAACCGGGATAGAGCCTCGCGCCGACCCCTGCCCGCTCCAGGGCGAGAATGTCGACGCACGCGGTGATGCCGGAGCCGCAGTAGACGACGATCTCGTCTTCGGTCGAAACGAGGTCGTCGGGGACAGACTCTGCGTTCGCGTACGGGAGGTTACGCGCCCCCGGAATGTGTCCGGCCACCGGATCGATGGGCTCGTGCTCTCCGCGATAACGCTCCGGAGCGCGAGCATCGACCACGACGAGGTCGCCACCCAGCTCCGCCTCGAGCTCCTCCGCGGAGATGACGTCGTCGGCGCGCGGCCGGGCAGCGAACTCCGCGGAGGCGATGGCCTCCTCCCCGCTCCTGAGCTGACCGAGCCACGACTCGATCCCGCCGTCGAGCACGGCGACGTCGTCGTGCCCGAAGTGGCGTAGCAGCCACCACAGGCGCGCCGCGCCGCCGGTCATCCCCTGGTCGTAGGCGATGACGAAGACGCCGCTCCCGATGCCCGCCTTGCCCGCCGCGCGCGCGAAATCGTCAGCCGCAGGAAGCGGATGGCGGCCCCCCTTGGCGCCTCCCGGCGGCGCGGAGAGCTCGCCCTCCACGTCCAGGAACGACGCCCCGGGGATGTGACTCGCGAGGTAGAGCTCGCGGCCGCGTTCAGGCTTGCCGAGCTCCCACCGGCAATCGACGAACTGGTAGCGCAAGCCGAAAGCTTACGAAGCTACGAACGCACCAGGCGGTAGACGTCGCCGTTCAGATCGGCGACGTAGACCTCACCGGTGACTCCCTCCCCAAAGGAAGAGATGCTCAGCGAGGTGTCCTGGAGCTGCACGCGGTGCATGCGACCGTCCGAGCCGCGGCGAATGCGCCAGATGATCCCGGTGCAGAAATCGCCGTAGATGTACCAGCCCTTGATCGGGAGGTTCCGTCCGCGGTACACGTACCCGCCGGTGATGGAGCAGTTGCCGCCCGAGTGGGAGTAGACGCTGACCGGGTTCACGAGCGGCGACGCCCTGTTGAGCCCGGCGCCGTCGCAGCCGCTCGCAGTCGAGCTCACGTTGCCCTCGCGGACGTCCCAGCCGCCATTCCAGCGGTTGTCAAGCGCAGAACGGGGCCGGAAGTCGATCTCCTCGCGCGAGCCCTGCCCCACGTCGCCGAGCCAGAAGTTGCCGTTGGCGCGGTCGAACGAGAATCGCCAGGGGTTGCGAACTCCGTACATGAAGATGCTTACGGCACCAGTCGAGGGATTGATGCGCAGGATCTTGCCGAGCTTCGTGCCGAGCTTCTGCCCGGCCTCGAAGGGATCGCAGCCGCCTCCTCCGTCGCCGGTGCCCGCATAGAGGTTCCCGTCCGGCCCGAACGCGAGCTGCCCGCCGTCGTGGTTGTCATAGGTCCGATGGCGCACGAGGAGCAGGCGATGGAAGGTGGAGCGCATGATCTGCGAGCCGTTGGCCGTCGCCCGGAACCGCGCGACGACGATGTCTCCGTCGTTGTTCGTGTAGTAGAAGTAGACGCGCCGATTCGTTGTCCAGTCGGGGTCGAACGCGATGGACAGCAGGCCCCGCTCACCCGAGCAGCACTGCACGCTCCCGGTGATGTCCGCAAAGGTCGCGCGGGCTCCCTTGTAGTAACGAATCACCCGGCCGTCGCGCTCGACGACGTAGAGCGTCCCAGGAGCGGCGCTGCGCGGTGCGGTGATGAACACCGGAGTGTTGAACGATGCGACCCGCGCGAGCCTGACGGCTCCAGCGTCCTGCGGCGCGCTCAGACCCAGTGCGCACGCAGCCGAAACGACCCCAACGACCCCGATGAGCTTGCGCATCGCTTTCACGTTAGATCAAGTCCCGGCGGTCTGCGTCACTCTTTTGTCCCAGTACCGCTTGAGGCCCTGGTAGGACTGCCACAAGGGCCCAGCCTGGGTGTACGCGGCCGCCGATTCTCCGCCCGCGGCGGCGAGCTCGGCCTCGGCCTCGGCGACGAACTCCTCCTCGGTCGCACCGTCGCGTACCCGCTCGGCCCACTCGCGCAGGCGGGTCCGCATCTCCGCGAGGTGGTCGGGGACGTCCTCGACAACGCCGAAATGGGGCAGGCAGAGGCGGGCGGGCCCGCGGGCTTCGATCTCGTCGAGCGAGCGCTCCCAGGCCTCGAGGTCGATGTCGGGCGGCGGTGCCACCGGGGCGACGTAGGACGAGGGGACGACACGCACCCCGGCTGCGTCGCCCGCGTAACAGGAACCGTCGGGAGCCAGGTACGAGACGTGGTGTGAGGCATGGCCCGGCGTCGGCCAGGCATCGAGCTCGAGCACCTTGTCCCCGACGATCTCGATGGCCTCCTCCGGGACCGGGACCAGCTCGCCCCAGAGGCGGTCGAAGTCGTCGCCGTACAGCCTGCGCGCGCTCCGCTCGAGGCGGCTCGGATCGACGAGGTGCGGAGCGCCGATCGCACTCACGTACACGCGGAGACCGGGGTTCTTCCGGACGAGGGCTCCTGCCGCGCCCGCATGGTCGAGGTGGATATGGGTGAGGACGAGATGCCGGATGTCGGCGAGGGCCAACCCACGGCGCCCGAGGGCCGCCTCGAGCGCAGCGAGACACGAGGTGGGCCCGCAGTCGATCAGCGCCGGCTCGTCACCGGGCAGGAGGTAGGAGGCGATGACCCGGGGGTGCCCCAGGTGGAGGAGGTCGAGTGGCTCGACCGCTCTACTTGACGACGAGCGTGCCCTCCATGCCGGCGGCCCTGTGGCCGTCGACCGAGCAGTAGAACGTGTACGTCCCCGGCTGGAGATCCACGGTGGCGCTCGTGCTGCCGCCGGTGACCTCGTCCGTCCCCTCGCCGCTGACGCCGTTGCCCTCGATTTTCACGTCGTGCGCGAGCGAGGAATCGTTCGTGAACTCGATCGTGACCGAGCCTGCGGTCGCATCAGCCGAGGTCTGCTCGAACTTGAGCGCCCCGTTCGGATCAGCGGAGATCTGGACGGTCGACCCGCCGCCTCCCCCACCGCCGCTCGTCGTGGCGCCGCCTCCGCCGGAGGTCGTCGCGGCTTCGTCGTTTCCGCCTCCGCAAGCTGCGAGGGCGAGAGCAAAAGCTGCTAGCACGATCACCAGCGCCGAAGCTCGTCGAGTCATGGCCGTACCTCCTCCTCAGGGATCGGTTCACTCTAGCTACGCCGAATCCACTCGGGTGGATCGCCCGCCCCGGCCTAGACTTGACACAGCATGGCCCCTCAAGCCTGCCCTGCCTGCGGCGCCGGGAATCCCGTGGACGCGTTGTTTTGCGGGCATTGCGGTTCCCAGGTGGGCCGCAAGTGCCCCTCGTGCAGCGCGGTCGTGGCTCCCGACGTCGCCTTCTGCACCTCCTGCGGCGAGGCGCTCGACCCCGTGCCCGCTCTCCCGACGGACGAACGCAAGACGGTGAGCGTCCTCTTCGCCGACCTCGTCGGGTTCACGGCGCGCGCCGAGCGGCTCGACCCGGAGGAGGTGCGGTCTCTGCTCGACACCTACCACTCAACGGTTCGGCACGAACTCGAGCGCTTCGGCGGCACGATGGAGAAGTTCATCGGCGACGCCGCCGTCGGGCTGTTCGGCGCCCCGTTGGCGCACGAGGACGACCCCGAGCGAGCCGTGCGGGCGGCCCTCGCCGTCCGGGAGGCGGCCGCCGAGCTGGGAGAGACGGTGCGGATCGGCGTCACCACCGGCGAGGCGCTGGTCACGCGCGACGCGCGCGCCCTGGAGGGAGAAGGCATGGCCGCCGGAGACGTCGTCAATACGGCGGCCCGCCTCCAGTCGGCGGCACCCGAGGGCTCGATCCTCGTCGACGAGGCGACCTACAGGGCCACCGATCACACGATCGACTACCGCGAGGGCGATCCGGTCGAGGCCAAGGGCAAGGCGGAGCGCGTTTCCGTCTGGGAGGCCGTCGCTCCCCGGTCTCGCCTGGGTGTTGACATCGCCTTCCGCGGAGGCGCCCCGCTCGTCGGCCGCGACGACGAGCTCAATTCCCTCCGCGACGCGTTCGCCCGCGCCCGCCGTGAGCGGACCGCGCAACTCGTGACGCTCGTCGGGCTGCCCGGAATCGGCAAGAGCAGGCTCGTCTACGAGCTCTGGGCCGGCCTCGAGGCCCAGCCCGACCTCCTCTTCTGGCGTCAGGGCCGCTCGCTTCCCTACGGGGATGGGGTCAGCTACTGGGCGCTCGGCGAGATGACGAAGGCGCAAGCGGGGATCCTGGAGAACGACGGCGCGGACGCCGCCGAAGAGAAGCTCCTGCAGGCAGTGGGCCAGGCGGTGCACGACGAGTCGGAGAGAGGGTGGATCACAGGCCACCTGAGGCCACTCGTGGGCCTGCCGGCCGAAGGAGACGGTGGCGATCGCCGCGACGAGTCCTTCGCCGCCTGGCGCCGCTTCTTCGAGGCTCTCGCCGAGCAGCGTCCGCTCGTGCTCGTCTTCGAGGACGTCCACTGGGCCGATGACGGGCTGCTCGACTTCATCGACCACCTGGCGGAATGGACGACCGACGTGCCCCTGCTCGTCGTCTGCACGGCTCGTCCCGAGCTCCTCGAGCGGCGGCCCGGCTGGGGCGGCGGCAAACGGAACGCCGCCACAGTCTCGCTCTCCTCGCTCGCCGACGACGACGTGGCCCGGCTCATTCAGGAGCTCGTCGGAACGGACAAGCCCGAGCTCGTGGCCCACGCCGGCGGCAACCCGCTCTATGCCGAGGAATACGCCCGGATGCTCGCCCAGAGCGGGAACGGCGGCTCACTCGCCCTGCCGGACTCCGTGCAGGGACTCATCGCCGCGAGGCTGGACACGCTCCCACTGGACGAGAAGTCACTCGTCCAGGACGCCGCGGTGCTCGGAAAGGTCTTCTGGCTCGGCGAGCTGGTGCACATCGCGTCCCTCCCGCCGGACGCGGTCGTGGAGCGCCTGCAGGCGCTCGAGCGGAAGGAGTTCGTTCGTCGCGAGCGGCGCTCGTCGGTTGCGGGCGAGACTGCGTACGTCTTCCGGCACGTGCTCGTCCGCGACGTCGCGTACGGGCAGCTTCCGCGCGCCCGGCGAATCGAGAAGCACCAGCGCGCGGCGGAGTGGATCGAGTCGCTCGGCGGCGATCGCGGCGAGGACCTCGCCGACGTCGTCGCGCACCACTATTTGAGTGCCCTCAGGCTCCTGCGCAACACCGGCCAGGACACGGCAGGAGTTGCAGAGCAAGCCCGCTTCGCGCTCCGGGATGCAGGGGACCGCGCGGCTGCACTGAGCGCCCTGGAGGCAGCCGAGCGGTTTTACAGCGAGGCACTCGCCCTCTGGCCTGAGGACGACAACGAGCGCCCGGAGCTCCTCCTCCGCTACGGCCGCGTCCTCATGCCGCAGGGCCGCGGAAACGAGCTCCTCGCCATGGCGGCAGAGGAGCTCCTCGACGGGGGCGACCGGGAGGGCGCTGCCGAGGCCGAGGCTCTCCTCGGCGACGTCCTCTGGCACCTCGGCCGCCAGACGGAGGCCTTCGAGCACATGGAGGCCGCGGTGCAGCTGGTCGCGGACGAAGAGCCGTCACGCGCGAAGGCGTTCGCGCTCGCAAACCTTGCGCGCTTTCGCATGATGGGCGACGAAGCGGAGACAGCAGTTCTCGTCGGTTCCCAGGCCCTCGAGCTGGCGGAAGAGCTCGGCCTCGACGAGCTGAAAGCGAGCGCCCTGAACACGCTCGGGGTTTGCCGTGTCATGACCGGCGATCGCGACGGGCTGGACGATCTTCGGCGCTCGATCGAAATGTCGCGCAAGCTCGTCTCCTCGCAGCTGGTTCGCGGCCTGAACAACCTCGCGAGCACGCTCGCCACGCTCGGGGAGCTGCACGAGGCCTACCAGTACGAGGTCGAAGCGGTCGCGGTGGCCCGCCGGATCGGGTGGAGCGCCATGGTGCTCTGGCTCGAGGCCGAGCAAGTCGACTGGCATTACCACCGCGGAGACTGGGACGCGGCCGTCCAGATGGCAGACGCGATGCTCTCGGACAGCAACACGAGCATCCGCCACGTAAGGGAGATCGACGCCCGGGTGAACCGCGGCCTGATCCGCCTCGACCGCGGAGACGATGCCGGTGCCGACCAGGATTCGGCCGTCGCATTCGAGTTCGTCCAGGGCTCCCCAGACCCGCAGCTCCTCTTTCCTGTCCTCGCTTGCAGGGCGAGAGTGCTCGTCGAGATCGGGCGGCAGGAAGAGGCCGCCCCCTTGATCGACGATCTCCTCGCTCGCTGGGCCTCGAATCCCTTCACGTTCGCGTCGAGCTGGCTCGCCTATGCGGCCCCCCCAATCGTTGCGCTCGGCCGGCAGAAAGAGCTCGCGCGCGCGGCTAGCAAGGCGCCGCTACAGACGCTGTGGCTCGAAGCCGCCCTCGCGCTGGCCGACGATCCCCTGGGCTCAGCGACGACGTACGCCCGAATCGGGTCGCTCGCACACGAGGCGCATGCGCGCCTCCAGGGCGCTGAGCTGCTTGCCGCAGCGGGACGCCGGGACGAAGCCCAGGCCGAGCTCGAGCCGGCGCTCGAGTTCTTCACGCGCGTCGGCGCTACGCGCTACGTGCGCGCCGCAGAAGCGCTGCTCGCGAAATCTCCTTAGACGTCCTCGAGCGGCATCGGCCTGCCGTTCGCGCCGATGTCGCGCAGCAAATCGTGGCTCACGTCGGACGTCTGGACGAGCGCGTACAGCTGATTTCCGTCGGGCGTCTTCCAGAAGCCCTGCAAGTTGGCGGCGCCATGCTTGCGGAGCCCGTCCTGCACGTCCTTCTTGCGCTGATTGGCGTCGCTCGCCTTGATGGGGATGAACCAGTGCCGGGGCATGCGGACCTCCTTTCTGTGAGCCGATCTTCACGGAACGAGCCGCTCGTGGCAAGCGGCCTCCATATCCCCCTTTTCAGGGAGGGGGGGAACTCGCGAACCCTGTTGAATTCTGGATGCAGCCACACTTGGAGGGCCGCTGCGGCTATGGGAGTTTTGCGAGAGGCAAAAAAGGCAGCCTCGATGGGTGCTTCGGTGCCTGCTTCCGCGCGCCCCACATTGACGCGAGTCGACACGCTCGTCGATTCCTACCGGCGTCTCGCAGACGTCTTCCACGACATCCTCTCGCAGCAGCGCCTCGACTCCCTCCTCGAGCGCATCGCCGACACTCTCGGTGACATCGTCCCCTACGACGCGTTCACGATCTACCAGGCGGACGAGGCGCGGCGGTGCCTCATCCCGGTGATGGCGCGGGATACCTACGCGGACGAGATCATGAACGACCGCCCGTTGATCGGGCAGGGCATCACCGGGTGGGCGGTCGAGCACCGCCAGGCCCAGCTCGTGAACCAGGCTCATCTCGACCCGCGTGTCGAGGTCGTCCCGGGAACGCCGCCGGACGAGCCGGAAGCCCTCATCACGATCCCGCTCGTCGCGCGCGACGCGATCCAGGGCGCGCTGAACATCTACCGCCTCGGGGACGACGCCGTGTTCACCGAGCAGGACTTCGAGCTCGCCAAGCGCTTCGGCGACGCGGCGGCTCTCGCGCTCGACAACGCGCAGGTCCGTGCGACGCTCGAGCTCCAGGCGCAGACCGACTCCCTCACCGGCCTCTACAACCATCGCTACTTCCACGACCGTTTGCGCACCGAGCTGACCCGTGCCACGCGGACGCACGATCCGATCGCCGTCCTGATGGTCGACATCGACGACTTCAAGCGCGTCAACGACGTCTACGGCCACGGCGCCGGCGACCAGGTGCTCGTTGCGCTCGCCGACGTCCTCCGCGGCAGCCTTCGCCTCTCGGACGTCGTCTGCCGGCTCGGCGGCGAGGAGTTCGGGATCATCATGGCCGACTTCGAGGCCGGCGACGCGCTCGCGCTCGCCCAGCGCCTGCTCGAGCGCATGGAGAACGAGACGTTCGAGCCCGCGGGAGCCCTCACCCTCTCGATCGGGATCGCGCAGGGGCCCGACCACGCGACAAACCCTCGCGAGCTCGTCGCGTGCGCGGAGGCCGCGATGATGACCGCCAAGGCGCGGGGCAAGAAGCAGGCCGTGCTCTTCCACGAGGGCGCCACCGAGCGCCCGGCCGCAGCGCCCGCAAGTCGCGACGACGTCAGGTCGATCGCGCACCTGAAAATGCTCCAGAGCCTGGCCGGCAAGCTCAACAGGCTGAACGACGTGCGCGAGATCGGCGCCACGATCGTCAACGAGCTGCGGATGCTGGTCGACTACCACAGCTGCCGGGTCTATCTGGCGGACGGCGAGGATCTGATTCCCATCGCCTGGCGCGGCGACCTCGGCCCCTACGAGGACGAGGACGCCGAGGAGCTCCAATCGAAATTCGGCGAGGGAATCACCGGATACGCGGCCGTCACCGGTGAGTCGCTGCTCATCCCCAATGCACTCGAGATCGAGTGGGCGGTCACGATCCCCGGCACCGACGACATCGAAGAGTCCATGATCGCGGTCCCGCTCAAGTACGGGGCGCGCGTCATCGGCGTGGTCGTCATCTCCAAGCTCGGCGTCGGCCAGTTCGACGAGGACGACGTACGGCTGCTCGAAGTGCTCGGCGGCCATGCCTCGGTCGCGCTCGAAAACGCGCGGCTCTACGAGGCCGAGCGCAACGAGGCCGCCCGTGCGAAGGAATCCCTCGAAATTGCCAGCTCTCTGCTCGAGTTCAGCCGCGAGCTCGCTGCCGCGGACGGGCTCGACCAGGTCCTCGAGCGCCTCGTCGACCTGACCGGGCGGACTCTCGGCGCCGAGCGGACCTCCGTGTGGCTCGAGGAGGGCGACTCGGGCGACCTCGTGCCGATGGCCGTCTGCGGGAGCGACGAGGAAGCGGAGCGGAGTCTCCTCACCCTTCGCTTCCCGCGCGAGGTCGCGCGCGACCTGCTTGCCGGACGTGAGCCCTTCATCCTCGACGCACGCAAGGCCGCAACGATCGAAGGGGCTCCGAACATCGACGGAATGGAGGTCGCGATCGCCCCGCTCCATCTCGATTCCGAGCGCGTCGGCTGCATCGCCGCGCTGGCGCCCGAGAGCCGCTTTGCCGCGGACGACAGGAGCATGCGGCTCCTGGCGGGCATCGCCCACCAGGCCAAGCTGGCGATCCAGAACGCGAGCAGCTTCCAGAGCCTCGAGGAGACCTTCCTGTCGACGGTCGAGGCGCTCGCGAACGCACTCGAGGCCAACGACGAGTACACGTCCTCGCACGCGCGCTGGATCACGGACATGGCGCTCGAGGTCGGACGCGAGCTCCGTCTCGACGCGAAGACGCTCAAGCGGCTCGAGCTCGGCGCCCTCTTCCATGACATCGGCAAGATCGGCATCCCCACCTCCATCCTCTCCAAGCCCGGCCCGTTGACAGATGAAGAGCGCGCCGTCATCGAGACGCATCCAGAGCTCGGCGAGCGAATCCTGGCCCCGATCACCCGTCTCGAGGACGTCCGGCTCATCGTGCGGCACTGCCACGAGCGCTGGGACGGCGACGGGTACCCGGACAAGAAGGCCGCCGAGGACATCCCGATCGAGTCTCGCGTCATCCTCGTCTGCGACGCCTTCCACGCGATGACGACCGATCGGCCGTACCGCTCGCGCCTGCCGATCAAGGAGGCGATCCGCCGCCTCGCCGAGTCCGCGGGCACGCAGTTCGACCCCGAGGTCGTCGAGGCGTTCATCCGCCTGGCGCCGCAAGCGCTCCAGGCCCACCCGCTCTAGCCGCACGTTCTACGATCCGGCTCGTCGATGAGCGAGCCTCTGAACGTCGCCGACTACGAGCGCCTGGCCGCCAAGAAGCTCGACGCGGGCGCCTACGGGTACTTCGCCGGCGGCGCCGGAGACGAATGGACACTCGGCGAGAACGTAGCGGCCTTCAACCGCTGGGTGCTCCGCCCGAGGATGCTGGTCGACGTCGGTGAGGTCAGCACGGCCGCGACCGTGCTCGGCGGAGACCTGTCTTTGCCGGTGGTCGTCGCGCCGACGGCATTCCAGCGGCTCGCGCACCCGGATGGAGAACTGGCGACGGCCCGCGGTGCCGCCGCCGCCGGGACGGCCTTCTGCCTCTCGACGCTCGCGAGCTATTCGCCCGCCGAGATCGCGGAGGGGGCCTCAGGTGGGCACAACTGGCTCCAGCTCTACTGGTCGCCCGATCGCGGCTTCACGAGCGCGCTCGTCGAAGCGGCGGACGCGGCAGGTTTCTCGGCGATCCTGCTCACCGTCGACCTGCCGCTCGCCGGCCGGCGCGAGCGCGATCTCCGGGCGGCCTTCGAGCTCCCGTCAGACCTGCCGCTCCCGAACCTCTCTCAGCACCTCGGTGGAGGCAACTTCCATCTCGCCCTCGGCGAGGTCGTCGATCCCACGATCACATGGCGCGACCTCGAGTGGCTCGCCTCGCTCATGGACCTCCCGATCGTCATCAAGGGGATCCTCACCGCGGAGGATGCGGAGCTCGCCTGCGAGCACGGCGTTGCAGGCGTCGTCGTCTCCAACCATGGAGGCCGGCAGCTGGACGGCGTGGCGGCCACTCTCGACGCGCTGCCCGAGGTGGTCGAGGCGAGTGCGGAGCGCATCACGGTGCTTCTCGACGGCGGCGTGCGCCGGGGCACCGACGTCCTCAAGGCTCTTGCCCTCGGCGCCCGCGCCGTCCTCGTCGGGCGGGCACCGCTCTGGGGCCTTGCCGTCGAAGGCGAGGAGGGCGTCCGCAAGGTGCTCGAGCTCCTACGCGAGGAGGTGGCGCTCGGGCTCGCGCTGCTCGGGTGCCCGAAGCCCGCCGACGTCACGCGGGCCCACGTGGGCCCGGCCGTCGGTAGTTAGGGCGAGGTCAGCGCCACCATGACGTTGCCCGTGGCGTTGCTCTGCGGATCGAGAAGGATCGAGTAGGTGCCGGCGACGCCGAGCGTGAGCGCGATCGTCTTGCCGTTCGTCCCGAAGAACGTCGGGGAGAGGAGCGTCGTCCCGCTCGGATTGAGGACGGAGACCTGGGCACTCGTGCTCGAAGCCGTCCCGACGGTCACGCCGGTGAGCTTGAGCGTCAACCGCTGGCCGGCGGCTCCGGCGAAGGTGAGCCGGGCGTTCTGCCCGGGCACGGTGAGCGACACGGTCGTCCCCGAGCCTCCGATCGAGAAGGAGCCAGAGGCATCGGCCGGCACGTCGTAGAGCGTGACGGTCGCGCTGCCCGTGGCGTTGCCCTGCGGATCGAGGACGATCTGGTACGTCCCGCTGACGGGCAGCGTCTTCACGTCGACGAAACCGCCGTTCGTCCCGAAATAGGTCGGGGAGACGAGCACGACGCCGTCGGGACGGACGAGCGAGACCTTCGCGCCCGAGCAGCACGAGGTCCCGATGGTGACGTTCGTGAGCTTGAAGCTCACTCGGCGCCCTGCGACTTCGTCGAACGAGAGCGCCGCGTCCTGCCCAGGCGCGGTCGTCGTTACCGTGACGGCGGGCCCCCCGGGAACGATGGCTGCTGCCGGGTCGGGCGGTACGTCGTAGAGGGTCACGGTGGCGCTCCCGACGGCGTTCGACTGCGGGTCGAGCACGACCGTGTAGCTGCCGGAGACCGGCAGCGCCTTCGCGTCGAGGAAGCCGCCGCTCGTGCCGAACGACGTCGGGCTGACGAGCGTTGTGCCGTCCGGCTTGAGGATCGAGACCTTCGCGCTCGAGCTGCCGGAGCTTCCGATCGTGACGTCGGTCAGCTTGACGCTGACCTGGTGGCCTGCGGTTCCGGCGAAGCTGAGGCGCGCGTTCTGGCCGGGCACGGTCGTGGTGGCGCTGACCGGATCTCCGCCCGGCTCGACCGTCCCCGTCGCATCAGGCGGGACGTCGTAAAGCGTGACCGTGGCATCTCCGGTGGCGGTGCCCTGCGGATCGAGCAGGATGGTGTAGGTGCCTGTTGCGGCGAGCGTCTTCGTGTCGACGAAGCCGCCGCTCGTTCCGAAGTAGGTCGGAGCCAGACCGGCCGCCCCGCTCGGCCCGAGGATGGACACCTTCGAGGAGCAGCAGCCTGACGTTCCGATCGTGACGTCGGTCAGCTTGAGGCTCACACGCTGCCCCGCCTCGCCGTCGAATGCAATCCGGGCTGTGTCGCCGGCCGACGAGACGCTGACCGGATCGCCTCCCGGGACGATCGAGTAGATGACGCTTCCGGCGCCGGACACCGAGACCGAATCCGAGGCCGCCCCGACCGTGGCGGTGGCCGTCACCGTGATGCCGCCTGCCTCGCTCGCGACGAAGCTCCCCGTGTACAGGCCGTCGCCGTCCGTCGTCAGGGTCACGGGGTCCCCGTTCGCGGTCACCGAGACGGTTGCCGCCGCGGGATCGCCGCACGCCGCGCCGAGCGCGACGACGTCGACCGAGTCCCCGACGTCCACGGTGAAGCCGGGTGCGGGCGTTTCCAACCAGGCCTGCGGAGCCCCGTCACACGCGAGCGCGTTGCCGACGTTCAGGCGGCCGCCGGTGACGGTCTTCGTCGCCAGAGAGGCGTTCGGGTCGACCGTCCGGAGAAGCAGGGCCTTGAGGCCGAGCCCGGTCGCGCCAGGGAAGCGAGCCTTGGCGAGAGCGACAGCGCCGCTGACCTGCGGCGCGGCCATCGAGGTGCCGTCCAGATACCGGTACGAGCCGCCTGGCCAGGTCGAAAGGATGCTCGAGCCGGGAGCGCCGAGGTCGACCGTCGTCCGGCCGTAGTTCGAGAACCAGGAGCGTGCGTCGCGGTTGTCCGTCGAGGCGACCGCGACGATGTTCGGCTGCTCGTAGTTCGAGGGGAAGTTCGCGCTCACGTCGTTGTCCGAGAAGCTGTTGCCGGCGGCAGCCACGAAGAGCGAGCCGCGCGAGTTCGCGTAGGCGATCGCGTCGGCAAGCGCCTGGGAGTACCCGTCGCCACCCCAGGAGTTGTTCGTCACCACCGCGCCCTGCGAGGCGGCGTAGAGGACGGCCTGCACCGCGTCCGCTGCATCCCCCGCCCCGTTCGCGCCCAGGAACTTGAGCGGCATGAGTCGAACCGACCAGTCGACGCCCACGACTCCCTGACCGTTGTTCCCCACGGCGCCGATGGTTCCCGCGACGTGCGTCCCGTGGCCGTTGTCGTCGAACGGGTTATTGTCGTCGTTCAGGAAGTCCCAACCGTGCCAGTCGTCGACGTAGCTGTTGCCGTCGTTGTCGATCCCGTCCGTCCGGCAGCCGGCGCAGTCCTCACCCGGGTTGATCCAGATGTTGGCCGCAAGATCGGGGTGGGTGTAGTCGATGCCGGTGTCGATCACGCCGACGACGACGTCGGTGCTGCCGGTCGACTGTTCCCACGCCTCTGGGGCGTCGATGTCGGCGTCAGGAGTGCCGGAAACGCCCTGCACCCCCTGCCCGGAGTTGTCCAGCGCCCAGAGCTGCGTGAGCGAGGGATCGTCGGGCACCTGGTTGGCCCGGAAGCGGACGTTCCGCTCCGCGTAGCGGACTCGCGGGTCGCGGTCGAGCGCGCGGATGATCGCGGGCCGGCTGCTCGCGGGCACGGAGGCGACATAGGTGCGGATCCGGCTGAAGCGTTCCTCGGTTGCCGCGCCGAGCCTGGCCAGGACGTCGCGCTGCGCGGCAAGCGAGACGCCGGGCTCGAAGCCCACCAGGATCTCTGCGCGCGCGTGGGTTCGCGCCGACGGCGCAGGGCCTACGGCGACCAGGGCGGCGAGCAGCACCGCGACGAACGCGGCGTGCCGGAGGGGTTGCGGCCCCATACACCGAGAGTACGCATGATGCGGCTCGTTACAAGCCCCCTTCGGGAGCATGGGTGCGAGCGTCGTAGAGCCGGAAGGCGGGCAGTGCGATCGCCGCGAGCGCGACGCCGACGACGCAGAGGACTCCTCCCGAGACAACGGACGTCCGCACGCTCGTCAGGGACGCGACCACGCCGGCCTCGAGATTCCCGAGCAAGGGCCCGCTCGTATAGCTCACCTGCTCGATGCCCGCGAGCCGGCCGCGGAGCCGGTCCGGGATCGTCTGGTTCCACATCGTCATGCGGAAGATGCCGCTGACCATGTCGGCCCCGCCTGCGACCACGAGGCTGAGCAGGGCGAGCCAGAGGTCGGGGGCGAGCCCGAACGCGATGATCGCGAGTCCCCAGACCGATGCGGCGGCGATGATCGCGAGCCCGTGGCGGTGGACCCGGGCTACCCAACCGCTCGCCACCGTTGCGAGGAGGGAGCCGACCGCCGGCGCCGTGTACAGGAGGCCCAGCACGCCCGCGCCGCCGAATCCCGCGGCGATGGCGGGGAACAGGGCCATCGGCATCCCGAAGAACATGGCGATGATGTCCACGAGGTAGGTGCCGAGGAGATCGCGGCGGCTTCGCGCATACCGGATTCCCTCCGTGATGCTCTGCAGGCTGACCGGAGGCGCGTCGGCAGCCGGCGGGATCGCGCGCATGAGCCAGAGCGCGACGAGGGAGATGCCGTACGTCGCCGTGTCGATGGCGTAGGCCACCGGGAGACCGGCGGTCGCGATGATGATCCCCGCAAGCGCAGGCCCGGCGATCTCTCCGAGCGTCCCGCGAAACCCCTCCAGAGCCGACGCGGCGGGAAGCTCGTCCTTCGTGACCAGCCGCGGCACCATCGCGTCGAGCGACGGGCGAAAGATCCCGTAGAGCGCAGCGAGGATCGGCGCCACCGCAAAGAGGACCCAGGTCCGCGGCTGGGGAAGCAGGGCGTTGACGAGGAGGACGCCGATCCCGAGGCCCGACCCGAGCTCGGCGATCGCCACCATGCGCCGGCGGTCGAAGGCGTCGGAGAGCGCGCCGCCGACGAAGGCCATGACCATCAACGGGACGAACTCCGCGAGGCTCAGCAGGCCGACCGCGAGCGTCGAGTGGGTCAGCTGGAAGATCTGGTACGGGAGCGCGACGTAGGTGACCATCGAGCCGAAGAACGACGCGGCCTGCCCGATGAAGAGCAGCCGAAAGTCGCGGTGACGGCGCAGGGGACCGATGTCGATGGCCGCAGAACCGGCCAGCCGGCGTAGCCGGCCGCCCTCCTCGGCGGCAGGCAGCGGCGGAACGGGGCCGATCCGTTCGGCTTCATGCGGGTCAAAAGGGGGCTCGCGGTCGATCCGCGAAGGCTATGGACTCGCCAGGACTACGAGAAGGCGAGGCTGAACGTCATGCTCGTGCCGCTCGCGCCGCCGATGGGGTCGTACTTCAGGTAGTACGTCCCGGCCGTGAGACTTGAGGCAGACACAGCCACTCCGCCCGACGGATCCCAGTATTCGGCTCCACTTCCGGACGCCTGGGTCGTCTTGTCGCTCTTGTAGATAGCCGCTCGCGCGAGCGAAACCGTCCCGCCCGCATCGGGAGTCACGGTCGCGGTCTGGCCGGCCGTCGCGGTGAAGCTCAGGTAGGCGTTCTGGCCGGGCGTCAGCGTCACTGCGGAGCCGCCGAGCGCCGTGACGATGTCGGCCGGCACCGCGTAGAGCGTCAGGCTGGCCGTTCCGACACTCGACGCCTGCGGGTCGAGCAGGATCTTGTAGGTCCCGGCGACCGGCAGGACCCGAGTGTCGAACCAGGAGTCGTTCGGTGCACACGTCGGCCCGGTGATCTTCACGCCGCTGGGGTTGTAGAGCGAAGCCTTGATGTCACAGAACCCGCCCGAGAAGGTGACGAGCTTCCACGCAAAGCGCTGACCGGCGGTGGCACTGAAGTTGACCTTCGCGCCCTGCCCCGGAGCGGTCGTCGTCACGTTCACGTTCGTTCCGCCCGACGTGAGCGCGCCGCTGGTCGCGGCTGCGTCGGCAGGCACGATGCGGAGGAGCACGTCGAGATCGCCCACTGACTCGTCCACGGGGTCGATCCAGATCTTGTAGGTGCCGTTCGCAGTGAGAGTCTTCACGTCGACGTAGGTTCCGAGCGTCCCGAACTCCTTCGACGTCTGGAGCGTGCCGCCGTCAGGGCGGGTGATCTTGATGTGGGCGCTGCAACACTCCGTCGTCCCGAGGGTCACGTTCAGCACGTCGACCGTGATCCGCTGACCGCTCGTGCCCGCGTACGTCAGCACGGAGTTCTGGCCGGGCGTCGTGATGGAGACGTGCTTCGAGACGCCGGCCGTGACGGAGCCCGTCACGTCGCCGGGAACGAGCCAGAGACCGATGTCCGTCGAGCCCGTGGACGCTCCCAGCGGGTCGACCTTGACGCGGTACGTCCCGCTCACGGGCAGCTTCAGCGGCTCGACGAAGTTCCCGAACGTGTTCGGCACGAAGAGCGGCGGTGCGAGCTGCGTCAGGTCCGGCTTGAGGATCGAGACCTTCGCGCTCCCGTAGGTGACATTGGAGAGGTTGAGGCTCACGCGCTGCGTGTTCAGGCCAGTGAACGTGTAGACGGCGTTCTGGCCCGGCATCGTCGTCGTAGCCGTCAGCGGCGCTGCACCGGGAGTGATCGCCGCGCTGATGTCGTTGGGCACGGTGAAGAGCGAGACGTCGAGCTGCCCGGCGTCCGCGAGCTGCGGATCGACGAGGATCGCGTACACGCCGTCCGCCGGCAGCGTCTGGGGCTCGATGAAGCCGTCGAACCCACCCACTGTGAGCGGCGGCGAGGTGAGCGGCGTCCCGTCCGGCTTGAGGAGCGAGACCTTCACCGTCGACGCGTAGAGGGAGTTCCCGGCCACCACGCTCACCCGCTGGCCCGCCGTGCCGGAGAACGTCGCCTTGGCGTTCTGCCCGGAGGAGGTCAGGGGGAGCGTCGTCGGGGAGCAGGGCAGGCTCGTGCACGCCGTCACCGGGGTCGTGGAGTCAGCCGGGACGTCGTAGACCTGAACCGTCACGGAGCCGACGGCGTCGAGCGTCGGGTCGACCTGGAGCGTGTAGGTCCCGTCCGCCGAAAGCGCCTTCGGCTCGATGAATGTCCCGGCGCGGGCGAAGGTCGCCGCCGGCGAGAGCAGCGACATGTCGGGGTTGTAGATCCGGAACTTCGCGTTGCTGAACGTCGAATCCGTCAGGTTGACCGCCAGGCGGTGCCCGTTCAGGCCGGAGAACGTGAGCTTCGCGTTCTGCCCGGGCGCAGTCGTCGTGACGGTGACCGGGGCGGCCGTCGTGATCGCAGGGGTCGGATCGGCCGGTACGTCGAAGAGCCGAAGCGTCATCTTGCCCGTGTAGTCGAGCTTCGGGTCGACCAAGATCTTGTAGGTCCCGTTGACGGGGAGCGTCCTCACGTCGAGGTAGGAGCCCGACTTGAAGACGGTGAACGGGGTGACGAGGTTCGTGCCGTCCGGCTTCAGGAACGAGACCTTCGTCGACGTGATCGTGACGTTCGAGATCTTCAGGCTGACGCGCTGGCCGGCCGTGCCCGAGAAATGCGCGTTCGAGGTACCGCCCGCGGACGAGACGGTCACCACGACCGGAGTTCCGGTGGTCGTGATCGGGAAGCTCGCGGTCGTCGCCACCGGGCTGACGATGCACGCGGCGACCGCTGCCACGGCGGCGATGAGGGCCCAGCGTGTTGAAGTGCGGCGTCGCACGCTTCTCTGAAGGTAGGGGAGCAATCCCGGACCGCCGTCCCCCGATCGGGGAATGCTTCTACCCCTTGAAAGTGCGAAATGTGAGCGGCTGACGCGACTCGTCTACCAGTCGCGGAGGTCACCTTCCTTGTACGGACGCTCCACCGACCCCGGGAAGCGCGCGTAGGCCGCTTCCGGCGAAGTCGTCTCCTCGAGGGCGCTGCCGTCGTAGGGCTGCGCGACGGGGGCGACGGGGTAGATGACCTCCTCGGGGTCTTTACGAGCGCCGATGGCGATGATCAGGCAGGGGCCCGAGCCGGCCCCGACGAAGACGTGCTCGGCCCAGGCCGGACAGTGGACGAAGTCCCACGCCTTGAGGGGCCGCTCCTCGCCCTCGATGAGGAGGAGACATTCGCCCGCCAGCACGAGGAAGTCTTCCTGGGCGTTCTCGCCGTGATACATGCAGCTCGCGTTCCCCGGCTCGAGCAGGCTGATGTTGATCCCGACCTCGGGGAAGCGCACGTCGCCCTCGAAACGGGTGTAGCGGCCGAAGATCGGGTGATCGAACCACTGGGCCTCGCGCGCGTTGACGACGAACCAGCCTTCGCCCCTGGGTGCAAGCCCTCCCTCCTGCTTGCTCCAACTTCGCTTCGGGGACCATCTGCGCTCCTTTCCGTCGGGTTCTCGGGCAGCGTAGACTCCGGTGCCCCGATGGCGAGGCGCCATCTCATCGGCCTTCTGCTGGCGACCGAGGAGGACTGGCCGGCCGCCTTCGAGGCCGTGATCGAAAGGGTCGGATCCGTCCACTGGCGGGGTGAGACGCACGAGCTCGCCACCGAGCGGATCACGAACGAGCCTTTCGACCTGCGCTACCGGCCGCACTACTCGGTGGTGATCGACCGGCTCTCCTGGTGGTACGACCTCCCGCGCGAGTGGTTGAAGAAGGTCGCACTCATGGACGACATCTACCTCCTCAACAACCCGTTCACGTTCCAGGCGATGGAGAAGCACGCGGCCTACTGCGCCATGATGCGCCTCGGCCTGAAGGTGCCCGACACCTGGCTGATTCCCCACAAGCTCCCGCCGGACAACCCGCGCTACGTGCCGATGGCCGAGCGCTACAACCCGCTCTTCGATCTCGAGGAAATCGGCGAGGCCGTCGGCTTCCCGCTCTTCATGAAGCCGTTCGACGGCGGGATGTGGGTCGGCGTGAGCCGCATCACGACCCTCGAGGAGCTCCGGTTCGCATACGACCACTCGGGCGAGCGGCTGATGCACGTCCAGTCGAGCGTCGAGGACTTCGACGTCTTCACGCGCAGCCTCTCGATCGGCCCGCAGACGAAGGTGATGCAGTACGACCCCGCCGCCCACGGGAACTACCGCTACATCGTCGGGGAAGGGTTCCTGGACCCCGGCCTGGAGGCGGAGGTCGCGGCGATCAGCCGGCTCGTCAACGCCTTCTTCCGCTGGGAGTTCAACTCCTGCGAGGTGATCGTGAAGGACGGCAACGCGCATCCGATCGACTACGCCAACGCCTCCCCGGACATCGCCCTCGCGAGCCTCCACTACTACTTCCCGTGGGCGATCAAGGCGCTCGTCTCCTGGTGCGTGTTCTGCGCCGTCACCGGCCGGCACATGCGCATCAACCAGAACACCCGCGACTACTTCGAGGTGGGCGACTCGGACCTCCCCTACGAGGAGAAGCTTGCGCGCTATGGGGCACTGGCGGACGCGTACTTCCAGACCGAGGAGTTCGAGGCGTTCTGCGGCGAGGCCCTCCCCGACCTCGACGAGGTCATGCTGGAGTACGTCGAGAGCCCCGAGTTCGACGGCGTGATCGTGTTATCCATGCAGGCCGAGGTCGAGCCCGAGCGCCAGGAGGAGATGATCGAGCGCTCACGCTCGTCGATCGCCTCCTGGACGGCGGACGCCAAGGCCTGACCTCTACTTCAGCAGGCCCACCGGCGAAACCAGCTCCCGAAGCGGCGGAAGACGGGCGCGCGTTCGACGCGCGCGACGGACACGCTCGGCGCGGACGCGCAGGCGGCACGCTTCCGGGCGGTGAAGAGCCACCCCGCGAGCCCCGGGCGAATACACGGCCTGCGGGTTCGCCGCGATCCCGCCCGCGGCGAGGCACAGCGCAACAAGCGCCGAGACGGCCGCAGCGGCGCAGAGCGAGCCTCTCCCGGTGGTCACGTGGCGCTCGAAACTAACAGCGTCGTCGGGTCGTGACTAGGGCTGAGGCTGGCGGCGAAGCCAGACCTGCCACGGCTCGACGCTCTTCGTCACGAGCATGTCCTCGCCCCACGGATCCTCGGCGAGCCGGGCGCGCACAACACCTTCGCTCTTGGCATCGACGACCTGGAGCGTGTCCTCGCCGTCGCCGGCCCCGATCGGCCCGCCGAGGACGACGAAGCCCTCGTCCGTGAGAGCGTCCATGAAGGCCGCGTGCTCGTCCCAACCGGACTGCTCCCGCCGCGCTCGGGAGTGGTCCCAGGAGGACCCCTTGCCGCGGATAACGAGGTAGTAGAGGTCGGCCACGGTCAGGCTCCGGCGGCTCCCTGCAGCGCCGCCCGCCAACCCGACAGGAGCTGGTGGATCCGCGCGGCACCGACGAGCTGCTCATCGGAAAGCGGCAAGGTCTTTGGATAGAGGACGAAGGGCCGCGTCTGCGGCCCGCCGAGCCCGCCGTGGAAAGAGATGAGCTCCTCGAAGGCGCACCCTTCCTCGAGCTCGGGGTCGTAGAAGCTCCCGACCATGATGTCCGCGACGTGGGGGAAGCCGTCCGTGCGCAGGAGGTGGGCGGCCGCGTTCGGCGAGAAGGCCGCGAGCGGGTCTTCGCCCTCGACACGGCCGTCCGCGAGGTGCCGGGTGCCGTGGGGGCCGAGCGCGAGCGGCCCGTCCTGCTCCGAGCGGACGAGGAGCCACCCCACGTGCGGGTGGTTGCGCAACGCGTCTAGCAGCTCCGGATGGCGCTGGTCGATCTCCTCGCGGGTGAGCCGCCGCGGCTCCTCCATGAGGTAGATGAGGCCGAGGTTGCCGGAGCCGAGCACGATCACCTGCCGGTCGCCGACGTCGTTCTTCTTGCGCTTCTTGCCGTCGCTGATCCCGGTCGCCTCGTTGACGGCGAGGCCGACCATCGCCTGCTGCTCGTCTCCACCCGTGTACGACTTGACCTTGCCGGAGGAGAGCGAGCGCTCCACGAGCTCCTCGAGCGAGTAGCCGTTGCGCTGCTTGAAGGTCGCCCCCTGCGTCTGGCCGTGGTCGGAAAGGACGACGATCTCGTAGGGCCGGGCCGCGTAACGCGCAGCCCGCTCGATGCGGCCGAACTGCTGGTCGAGCTTGCGCAGCGCCTCGAGCGTGTCCGCGCGCTCGAGCCCGGAATGATGCGCGACCTCGTCGTAGCTCGAGAACGTCGCGTAGATCGCGGGGCGCCCTTTCATCATGTCCGTGAGGACGCCGTAGACGATCAGGTCGCGGACGATGACGCACATCGCCCCACGCATGAAGGGATAGATGCCGCCTCGATGGCCGCGCGGGCGCACGTCGCGCCTCCCTGCGCGTAACGCCGCGGTCCATTCGAGGACGACCTCCCAGGCGAACAGCGTGAGTGCCCGCGTCGTGTTGAACCCGTTGGCGAAGAAGGCGCGATAACCCGGATTGGCCTTCGTCTCGACGTCCATCCGGCTGACCGTGAGAATCAGGTGCTCGGCCTCGCCCGAGAGGAGGTTGCCGCGACTCGCGCCCCCGTTGATCAGCAGGCCCTGACCGGTGGCGAGACGACGCTCGATTTCGGCGCAGTCGCCGGGCGCCGAGCACGCCGTCACGGTCTTCGCCTCCTTGTCCACCCAGCGGAACGCCGGAATGTCTTCGTTCGAGCCGAGGAGGATGCCTGCCTGGCTGGCTCCGGTCTGCGAGGAGAGGTCCGGCTCCCATTCGGTGATCCGGTGCGTGCCCTCCGCGAGCCAACGCGCCATCGTCGGCGCGTTCCCGTCCCGCATCGCACGGCGCAGCACGGGTAGCGCCAAGCCGTCGATCTCGAGGAAGACGATGCCGGGCACATCCGTCGCCGTCCGCTCACCCGAGCGTCGAGCAATCCGTTGCACGACCTTCAGCGTGTAGACGTCGTCGTCGTCGACACCCGCGATCACCTCGAGGACGACGCCGACCGCTGCAGTGACCAGTGCGGCGAGAAGCGCCCACCCGAAACCGTCGACCGAGATCGCGCCCGGGACGATGTCGGATGCCAGCATCAGCATCACCGCGTTGAGGGCCAGCACGAGGATGAACCCCGCCGCGACGGTATACGGCAGCCGGACCGCCGCGACCAGCGGCGGCAGGATCGCATTCAGGATGCCGATGACGAGCGCGACCAGCAGCGCGCCGCCGAACGACTTGACGTCGACGCCCGGGACGATCCAGGCCGCCGCGAGCAAAGACAGCGCCGTGATGATCCAGATGAGCACCAGGCGCACGGGCCGAAAACGCGGACGAGCGGGCTGCCAGCCGACATCCTCCGCGTAAACGGGGTTGGAAACCGAGACCATGTGGTTGCCGACTCTAATGAGCCGGGTGTTGTTGGCCTAGAGGCCGGTTCTCGTCCTCGTCATCTGGTCGCGTGCGGACGTCGGGCTTGCGCCGACATCGTCGAGCGTCTCGTACTCGCCCACGTAGCCGGCTGCGTCAGCGCGAGCCCAGCGAGCGGTGAGCTGGTAGATGACGATGATGTCGAGAGCGACGATCAAGAGCGTCCAGATTGGAAACAGCGTGATCGCCCCGACATTTACGAGCGCATTCAGGCCGGCGAGCACGACCGCGGTCCAGCGAGCCCATTCCTGGGCTGAGAAAAGACCGGCGCCCGCCAGAAGCTGAAAGCACCCGAAGATGAGGAGGATCCACCCAAAAGTGGTCAGATCCGTGACGATCAGACGCCCGCCTACGGACGTCAGGACTTCATCCTTGAAGATCGCCGTGAGGCCGTAGATGACATTCATGCCTCCGACGATGGCCAGGACGCTTCCAGCGAAGATCGCCCAGCCAGTAGGGCCAACGGCTGTTCTTGTGCTCATCTCGATCCTTTCGAGTTGAGAGTCAGATTCCGAGGATCTGCTTCTTCTTGGCCTCGAACTCCTCCTCGCTGAGGATTCCCTGCGCCTTCAGCTGAGCGAGCTGCTCGAGCTCCTCGGTGTAGCTCGGCTCGGCGGGTGCTGCAGCAGGCGCAGCGGCGGGAGCCGGCTCTGCGTATTCGGGCTCGTCATATCCGCCCTGCATCGCCATCTGGCGACGCGAGGTCCTGCGTGCGGTGCGACGAGCGACTCTGCGACTTGGTCCGAACATGTTTCCTCCTAGCCTGGGGTCGTCAGCTCGTGGCGGAGGTCATTGCCTCCGCTTCCTCGGCGGCGAGAACGCCCACGGCGACGAGGTCGAGTGGATGGATGAAGCCGTCTGCGATCCGGAAGCCTCCGGCGCGCATGATCGAGTCGCGGAGCGGGATCGCCCACCGGTGCTCGAGCAGCACGAGGGCGGCGGCCGTGTTAAGCGGAATGTCGTCGACGACGTCCCAGGCCTCCTCCTCGGAGAAAACCTCGGCGCCTTCGGCCATTGCGGCGGCTCCGAGCTCTGCGCCTGCTTCCGCGCCTTCCTCGCCGGCAACACCAAGACCGACAAGAGCGCCGACGGTGGCGCCGAACTCGGCCGCCTCCGCGTCACTGAGGTCGCTCCGCTTGAGGATGGACACGTCGCCTTCGGCGTCCTTGTACACCACGATCGCGTCGATCACCCGCGCGATGTCGCTTTCCTTGAGACGGTCGAGCTCAGCCAGGACCTCACCCTGAAAGTCAGGGTCCTGGAATCCGAGGACCAGCAACTGGACGGGTCCGATTGCCATAGACGTCTCCTTCCTGAGACGTTGGAGGGGACCGTTTACGTTACTCGAGTCGAGAAGGCGTTTCCACCCTGAGGAAGCGAGGCGCCGCCGCGACGGACGGCGCCTCGCCGGGCGTCTCGCTCAGCCCGTCCAGGCGGACGCTTCCGAGTACATGAGCGACCCGGGAGTGGTCAGCTTCTCCCCCGTCTCGAGCAGCGTCTTCAGGCCCGAGAGGATCATCGGCCAGCCGCCGTAGATCTCGTCGTTGGCGCCCTCGCGCAGCTGGTCGTGAGTGACCACGAGCCGGCACGAGTCGTCGCCGATCGGCTCGATCTCCCAGGTGACCCGCGACGTTCCTTCGGCCTTGACGTCGTCACTCCAGAGGGCGTTGAAGCTCTGCACGAGCCGCCGCGGCGGATCGACTTCGAGGTTCTCGCCCTCGGAGATCGTGATTCCCGCCCCAGGGTGCACCGCCTGGTAGCTGGACCCCGACGCCCAGTCGGACTCGGTGCGCACTCCGAACGTGTACTGCGCCCGCATAGCCGGGTCGGTGATCGCCTCCCACAGCCGATCGGGGGTGGTCTTGATGTAGATCTCGAAGACCTTCTCCATCACTCTTCCTCCAGTCGTTTCTTGAGCCCGGTGAGCGTGGCCGCCCAGGGCTCTGCGTATTTGCTCACCCAGCGGTCGTGGACGAGCCGGATCGGGACCGGGTTCAGGAAGTGCAGCTTCTCGCGCCCGCGTCGCTTCGTCGTCACGAGACCCGCGCCCTCGAGGATGCGCAGGTGCTTCATGACGCCGATGCGGGACATCGGCAGTCGCCGTTCCAAGGCCGTGAGCGTCTGGCCGTCCTCTTCGTAGAGCTCGTCGAGGAGCTTCCTTCTCGTCGGATCGGCGAGCGCCCTGAACACCTTGTCCATGGAGAGATGATATGTAACCTTTTGGTTACGTGTCAAGTGGGAGATAATCGCAGGTGCGTTGCGGAGTTGTTACGAAGCCAGGCCCGCCGAGTTACCTCGGCGGCGGACGATCAAGGTCATGACAAAGGCCCTGATTGCGGTATTCACACTCGCCGTCGCCGCCGCCGGGTGCAGCAGCGGAGCCCAGGAGGCCGGGCCCGTCCCCAGCGGGACCAGCTCCGAGCCGACGACCACCTCGGCGACGACCTCGGAGGCGACCACCACCGAGACCACCGGGTCGACGTCGACCTCTTCCTCGCCCCCGCTCTGCTCCGATCAGGCGGCCAAGGTGAAGGTGGACTCCCAGCAGGGCGCCGCGGGAACGATCCAGACGACGTGGCGCGTCAAGAACACGTCGGTCGAGTGCCGCTCCTTCGGCTATCCGGGGATGGACTTCCACACGGCCGGCGGCTGGCTCGATGTCCAGGTGCATCGCGGCGGCACCCTCCCGGGCACCGATCAGGCGCCCCAGCGAGTCGTCCTCGGGCCCGGCGAGTCGCTCTACTTCGTCAGCTACTGGAGCGACGTCGACACGGATGCCGGCCCCTGCAAGGAGTTCGAGCGTGTGAAGGTCACGCTTCCAGACAATTTCGAATCGGTCGAGCTGGTCGCGTCAGGCTGCCTGAACCCGAAGTCCGTCCGCGTCGGGCCGGTATCGGGCACGCGCCCCGCCTAACGGCGGGTACCGAGCACCAGTAGGTAGTCGCGCGTGTGCTCGATCTCTCCATTCGTGCGGTAGTTCTGCTCGAAGAAGTTCACCCAGTCGCGGTGGAGCTCCTCACGCCGGTCACCCAGCGACTCCGCGAGTGACCGCGTGGGCCCGTAGCTCGTCGAGAAGAGGTCCCAGTACGCCTCGCCCGAGGGGACCCGCAAGGTGGACACGCCTTCCTCGAAATCGAGATCGAATGCGTCGCCGAGCAGGTCGCGCACGTGCTGCTCGTCGCCCCACAGGAAGGGATTGCTCGGCGGCGGCGCCGGCTGGTAGGGCGCCATCACCTTGAAGACCTTTGCCATGCCGCCGGTGGGAGTCCAGTTGACGAGCGCGATTCGTCCGCCGGGCTTCGTCACCCTCGCGATCTCATTCGCCGTCGCCTCCTGGTCGGGCGCGAACATCACCCCGCACGTGGACGACACCTTGTCGAAGCTGGCGTCCTCGAAGGCGAGCTGCTCCACGTCGCCGACGACGTAGTCGATTTCGAATCCGAGCTCCTTCGCCCGTTCCTTGGCCGTCTCGATGAGGACGGGTGAGAGGTCGAGGCCGGTCACGGTCGCCCCGGCCGCGCAAGCGCGCTCCGATGTCGCGCCCGTGCCGCAGGCGAGGTCGAGCCAGTTGTCGCCGGGCTGCGGGTCAAGCGCTTCGACCGCCCTGTCCTGGAGATCGGCGATCGTTTCCGTGATGCGCTGGTAGGGCCCGTTGCCCCACATCGCGCTTTGCTTCTTCTTCAGCTCTTCGAAGGCCATCGCCTCGTTCGACGCTACCAGGCCGGCGACCGGTACGCGGGAGGCAGCGAACGAAAGGAGGTTATGGGGGATGGCACGCCTTAGACTCGGGGCATGCCGCTCGCGCCCCTGCCCAACGAGATTGTCGAGTTCCTCCGGGAGCCGCATGCGGCGGTGATCGCGACCGTCCGTTCAGACGGCGCCCCCTACTCCGCCGCCACCTGGTACGACTGGGACGGCGGGCGCCTGCTGGTCAACATGGACTTCGAGCGCCTGCGCTTGAGCCACATGCGGCGCGACCCTCGAGTGTCGCTCACGGTGCTCGACGTTGCCGACTGGTACCGCGCCGTCACAGTCCTTGGTCGCGTCGTGGAGATCCATGACGACGAAGGCCTCGTCGACATCGACCGCCTCTCACAGCGCTACCGCGGCGAGCCGTACCGGACCCGCGACCGCAAGCGCGTGAGCGCCCTCGTCGAGCCCGAGCGTTGGCACGAGCACTCGTAACCGACAGGAAGAGCCCATGAGGGTTGCCATCGTCGGCGCGTCGGGGAAGCTCGGGCGCTACATGGTGCAGCACGCGCTGGACCGAGGCTACGAGGTGGTCGGAGTCTGCCGTGAGGAAAGCGTCGGGAAGCTCGATGAATTCAAGGGCCGCATCACGGTTGTTCCGGGCGCGACGGACGACCCGGAGGTCATCGGGCGCGCCGTCGCGGGATGCGACGGGGTGCTGGTCGTCCTCGTCCCGCGCGGTGTCCACGGCTACTCGACCGGAACAGCCCAAGCGGTCCTCGACGACGCAGCCCCGGGCGCGCGGCTGGTCTTCTCCTGCGGCTGGCACATCACCCGCGACGGGAAGGACGTGTACTCCTGGAAGCTCAAGGCGCTCGTGAACATTGCCGGCCCGCTCGCCCGCCTGGCTCGCTTCGCCGATCTCGACGACCAGGTCGAGGCCTGCCGGCGGGTGTTCGAAAGCGACACGCGGTGGACCGTCGTGCGCGGGAGCGATCTCGAGGAAGGAAAGAGCCAGGGCCTGCCCATTTGGAGCCGGCACGTCGGCGATCCGATCCTCGAGAGCAACCTGACTCGACGCGTCGATTTCGCCCTCTTCATGGTGGCTGCTCTCGAGAACGACGAGCTCGTCCACGAGGCGCCCGCGATCGTGGGGCGCCTCAGTCCGTCAGCGCTCGCCCACGCAGCCGGGTGACCGCGAAGGCCGCAGTTGCGACTCGCGGCCACTGCGGTAGGGTTGGCAACACGTCGTGGCCACAGTTACCGCTGACAAACGGCTTTCGGACGAGCAGCTCATCGAGGTGCTCGAACTGGTCAAGGGCGCCGACAGCGTCGAGCTGAAGCTCACGGTGCCGGAGTCCGATCACCGCGGGACGATCTCAGCGCTCGGGATGGACCCGCTCGACGCTCAGATCCGGCAGGTCTTCTTCTTCGACACGCCCGAGCTCACGCTCAACAAGGCGGGAGTCGTCGCGCGCGCGAGGCGGATCCAGGGCAAAGCGAGCGACTCGGTCGTCAAGCTGCGTCCGGTCGTGCCCGCCGAATTGCCGGACGACCTCCGAGCGTCGCGCAACCTCGGCGTCGAGGTCGACGCGATGCCAGGCGGATTCGTGTGCTCCGCGACCCTCAAGGATAAGCTCGGCCCCACGAAAATCCGGGACGCCATCCTCGGTGGAAAGCCGTTTCGCAAGCTCTTTTCGAAGGAGCAGCGCAGGTTCTTCACCGCGAACGCGCCGGAAGGCGTCGAGCTCGACAGCCTCTCGGTCCTCGGGCCGATTTTCGTGCTCAAGCTGAAGTGGAGCGACGAGGACTTCGGGCGGCCCCTGGTCGCCGAGCTCTGGCTATACCCGGACGGCTCGCGAATCCTCGAGCTCTCGACGAAGTGCGCGCCGGCCGAGATGATGCAGGTCGCGGCCGAGGCGCGCGCGTTTCTGACCGGGAAGGGCGTCGACCTCTCCGGTGAGCAGCAGACGAAGACGAAGACGGCGCTCGAGTTCTTCGCGAGCGAGCTGACGGCGTCAGCCTAGGAGGGTTTGGCGGAACGTCGCTCGTCGCCGGGACGGGACGGTCGTTCCCAGGCAAGGACGCAGGGAGCCCTCGTATCGACGTTAGATACGGGGGCGACCGAGGACGAAGTCTGGGGGCGAGCGGCGCGCCTCCGGCGGCACAGCCGATGTTTCGTCAAGCGCTCCTACCTAGCGGAAAGAGCTCGGGCAGCCGGTTCAGGAGCTCGCGGTCGCCCTCCGCCCGGACGGGAACGGGCGCGCCTGCGAGGAATTGGAGGAAGAGCTCCGTGCCGGTCGAGATCGTGAGGTCGGCGGGCCCGTCCCTGCCCGGAGCCACGTCGAGCCGCCCTTCTTCCAGGTAGAGCGTGAACGGGGCGCCGTCGAGGTCGAGCGCGATCGTCGCGCTCAGGCCTCCCGCCGCCTCGGCGTCAAAGAAAGCCTTGAGCGCGAGTGCGAGCCATTCGCCGCGAATCGCCTGCTCGGGCGAGCGCTCGCCCATGGTGCTTGCGCCCCAGCGGCCGAGGGAAAGCATGATCGGCACCAGCTCCCGGCCGAGGTCGGTCAGCTCGTAGACCTGCGCGGGCGCCGGCGGCGGAAGCAGCCGCCGAGTGACGACTCCGCCTCGTTCCAGCTGGCGCAGCCTGACGCTTAAGACGTTTGTCGCGATCCCGGGCAAGCCTTGCCTGAGATCCGTGAACCGTTTCGGCCCGAGCGCAAGCTCGCGGACGACGAGCAGCGCCCAGCGCTCGCCGATCAGATCGAGCGCTCGAGCGACGCCGCAGTACTGCTTGTATGTCCGTTCGGAAATCACTTGGTTAAGAAACTTAACAGTTGCTTTTCACAAGCATAGTGGTTAGGGTCGCCGTTGCAACCCAAGGTGAGGGAGGAAAGACAGTGAGCACAGTCGCAACGAGGATCGGGAAGTTCGTCTGGCACGAGCAGGTCTCTGACGACCCCGGTCAGGCACAGAGCTTCTACACACAGCTGTTCGGATGGGGAGCCGAGGTCTTCAAGCCCGGCGAGATGGACTACACGATGATCTCGTCTGGCGGCTCGACCCACGGCGGGTTCGGCAAGGCCATGGAGGGCGCGCCTCCGCCGCACTGGCTCAGCCATGTCGCCGTCGAGAACCTCGACGAGACGATCGAGAAGGCCAAGAGCGCAGGCGGCAAGGTGGCGGCCGGCCCGTTCGACATGGAGGACGTCGGGCGCATGGCGATTCTCGTCGACCCTCAAGGCGCGTACATCAGCGCCTATCAGTCTCACGAAGAGGGCTCCGGGGCCGCGGGCGTCTTCGTCTGGGACGAGCTCGGCACGACCGACGCAGACGGCGCGCAGCGCTTCTACGAAGCGGTCTTCGGCTGGACGACGAAGGACATGGGCGAGGACTTCGGCGGTTACAGGATCCTCCAGCGCGGCGAGGAGCAGGTCGCCGGGCTGATGAAGAATCCCGACCCCTCGATCCCCGCAATGTGGACGCCGTACGTCGGCGTCGAGGACACCGACGCGACGTGCAAGAAGGCGACCGAGCTCGGCGCCCAAGTCATCGTCGAGCCGATGGACGTTCCGACCGTCGGTCGTTTTGCGATCCTCAAGGATCCGCAGGGCGCGGTCTTCGGGATCATCAAGGGCGAGCCCGCCTCCTAAAGCACTCATGTCACTCAGCCGCTCCGCCCCTACACCGGGCGGGGCGGCTGGGGCTCTACGCGCGCACGATGCAGCGGAACCCGATGTGGCCGGTTGACGTGTCCACGGTCTCGCTCTGTCGCGCTGCCGGCCGGTAGCGCAGGCAGTAGTTGGGCGCACAGAGGTGCGAGCCGCCCTTGATCACGCGGCGCGGGAAGCGCTCGCCCGGCATAGGAGGCGGCGCGCACACGGAGTGCACCGCCGTTCCCGTCCGGCGCGAAGAAGTCTGTCGTCCACTCCCAGACGTTGCCGGCCATGTCGTAGAGGCCGTAGCCGTTCGCGGGGAAGCTCCCCACGGGCGAGGTGTCCTCGTAGCCGTCGAGCTTCAGGTTCTCCCAGGGGAAGC
Organism: uncultured Actinomycetes bacterium; assembly: GCA_963739065.1. Classification (GTDB taxonomy): domain Bacteria; phylum Actinomycetota; class Thermoleophilia; order Gaiellales; family Gaiellaceae; genus JAIBJP01. Next base: position 371,726 of record CAVTYV010000004.1, on the reverse strand, counting down.
GGCCTTGCCAGGTGTTCGCCGCGGGCTCTCCACCTGGGAGCTCCTCGTCGCCCCAGACGAACGGCGCCCCCTCGAGCCCGCCGCGTGCAGCGTGCTCCCACTCCGCCTCGGTCGGCAACTCCTTTCCGGCCCAGGCGGCGTACGCCGCTGCGTCCTCGAAAGCGACCTGGACGACGGGATGGTGGTCGCGCCCGTTGATCGTCGTGCCGGGGCCCCCGGGGCGCTTCCAGCTCGCGCCCGGCGCGTACTCCCACCAGTTACGGACGTCGTCCAGGGGAACCGGCCCGGCGGTCTTGCGAAAAACGAGCGAGCCGGGAACGAGCAGCTCGGGATCCGCATCCGGGTAGTCCTGCGGGTCGAGAGGCCGCTCGGCGACGGTGACGTACCCCGTTTCGCGGACGAAGCGCCGGAACTGAGCAGCCGTCACCGGCTTCGTGTCCATCCAGAGCCCGTCGACGGCGACGCTCCGGACGGGACGTTCCTCGGGATAGAAGTCCTCCGATCCCATCAGGAACGTCCCGCCGGGGACCCACGCCATGTCCTCCGCGGGGGGCGGTCCCGGTGCCGACATCCGCGCTCTTTCCTCGCGTCCGCCCGCTACTGCCTCGCCATCGCCACGCGGAAGACCTCCTCGTCGTCGAGCCGGTGGTCCGCGTCCTCCGCCGCCGTGCCGACGTCGATCTCGACCCAGTTGACCTCGCCTGTGAAGTCGTTGGGCACGGGGTAGTCGTCCGCGACGAGGGCGCCGTTCTCCCGCCCGACGTCGCAGGTGTCGTCGGCGGAGAAGATCATGGCGGCGGTGGCCGCGACCTTGCCCTCTCCCACCGTGAACTCCGTCGAGGTAGAGCGTGACGTCGCCGCCCTTGCCGAGCCCCGGGCCGTGAGTAGTCGAACTCCATGCGGACCTGATGCGTGCCCGCTGGGACCTTCCTGTCGCCGTCGACGTAGAAGCGCTCGATGCCGAGCAGGTTGTAGCAGTAGCGGGGCTTGCCGTCCTTCACGTAGAGGCTCCAGCCGCCGATGCTGCCGCCCTGGGCGATGATCACGCCCTCGGCGCCGCCGTCGGGCACCTCGATCTCGGCGGTGACGGCGTGCGCCTTGTTCTTGATGCTCACGACCGAGCTCTCCGACAGCCGGCCCATGCCGCCGTAGAGCAGCTGCCGGTCGCCCTGCACGAGCGTGGGCCGCCCGGCGGTCTCGGGGAGCAAGCGCTCGGCGACGCGGTCGTCGAGCGGCAGGACGTTGTACTTCGTCGCCTCGATCAGGAAGAGGCGCTGGAGCTCTGCGAACTTCTCCGGGCTGCTCCGCCGACGAGATTCCTTCGCCTGCGTCCAGTCGCTCGTCGTGTCGTAGAGCTCCCAGACGTCGTCGTCCAGAGCCGGCTTCTCCTGGCCGACCAGCATCCACGGAGTTCCGTGCTTGGTGACGGCGGTCCAGCCCTGGTGGTAGATGCCGCGGTTGCAGAACATCTCGAAGTACTGCGTCGTGTGGCGCTCGGCGGCCCCGGCGTCGTCGAAGGAGTACGCCATGCTCACGCCCTCGAGCGGCTTCTGCTGGACGCCGTCGACGAACGTCGGCTGCCGGCAGGCCGGCCGCCTCGAGGACGGTCGGTGCGACGTCGATCACGTGCGCGAACTGGCTGCGGATCTCGCCCTTCGCCTTGATGCCCGGCCGGCCAGTTGACGATCGTGCCGTTCCGCGTGCCGCCCCAGTGCGAGGCGACCTGCTTCGTCCACTGGTACGGGGCGCACATCGCGTGCGCCCAGCCGACCGCGTAGTGGTTGTACGAGTCCGGGCCGCCGAAGTCGTCGAGCCGCTCGATCATGAACTCCGGCGTCTCGAGCGCGGCGGCGCCGTTGAAGTTGATCATCTCGTTGTAGGTGCCGTTCAGCGTGCCCTCGGCGGAGGCGCCGTTGTCGCCGATGATGTAGTAGACGAGCGTGTTCTCGAGGACGCCGAGGTCCTCGAGAGCATCGAGCAGCCGGCCCACGTGGTAGTCGGTGAACTCGAGGAAGCCCGCGTAGATCTCCATCTGGCGGCGGAGCACCGGCTTCAGGTCCTCGGGCATCTCGTCCCAGGCGGGGATCTCCTCGTGGCGGGCCGTCAGCTCGGCGTCCGCCGGGATCACGCCGAGCTCCTTCTGCTTGGCGAACGTCCGCTCGCGCAGCGCGTCCCAGCCGTCGTCGAAGGCGCCCTTGTACTTGTCGGCCCACTCGGGCGTGACGTGATGCGGCGCGTGCGTCGCGCCGGGCGCGAAGTAGGCGAAGAACGGCTTGTCCGGCATCAGCGCCTTCTGCTGGCGGATCCACTTGATCGCCTTGTCCGTCATGTCGGCCATGAAGTGGTAGCCCTCTTCGGGCGTCTTCTCGGGCTCGACCGGGATCGTGCCCTCGTAGATCGCCGGGTAGTACTGATGGGCCTCGCCGCCGATGAAGCCGTAGAAGTACTCGAAGCCGCTCCCGGTGGGCCAGTTGTCGAACGGGCCCATCGGGCTCGTCTCCCAGACCGGCACCTCGTGGCACTTGCCGAACTGCGCCGTCGAGTAGCCGTTCAGCTTCAGCGTCTCCGCGAGCGGCGCGCAGGTGTTCGGGCGGATCGAGTTGTAGCCGGGCGCCGACGTCGCGATCTCCGTGATGCCGCCCATGCCGACGGTGTGGTGGTTGCGGCCGCTCAGGAGCGCCGCGCGCGTGGGTGAGCAGAGCGCGGTCGTGTGGAAGCGGTTGTACTTGAGGCCCTTCGCCGCGAGGCGCTCGGCGTTCGGCGTGTTGATCGGGCCGCCGAAGGCGCTCGAGGCGCCGAAGCCGACTCGTCGATCAGGACGATGAGGACGTTGGGGGCTCCCTCCGGCGGCCGCAGCGGCTCGATCGGCGGGAACGCCGTGTCCGGATCCTTCGCGTCGTACGTCGTGAGCCCGACCGGCGTGATGTCGGGAACCGGCAGTACGTCACGCTGCGGCTGGGGTTTGGGGACAAGGAGGACTCCTTCGGTTCTGGGGGTCCCCCGATCCTCTCACTCCCGTCAACTCAGCGCATGGATGGAGTACGCGACCGCGAATCCGAGCGTCGTCGCTACCCCGACCAGCTTGCCTCCGTGCTCGAACGCTTCGGGCATCATCGTGTTCGCGAGCATGGTGAGAATCGCTCCCGCGGCGAAGGTGAGGACGAAGGCGACGACGTCCGGGGAGGAATCCTGAAAAAGGCCATAGCCGGCGACCGAGGCAAGCCCCGAGATCAGCACGATGGCAGTCCACATCCAGAGGATCCGGGAACTCTTCCAGCCGCTGGCCCTGAGCCCTGATGTCGAGGAGATCGCCTCGGGCAGGTTGGAGATGAAGACCGCGCTCAAGTAAGCGGCGCCCACGGCTCCGCCCTGGAAGATCGTCAGGCCGATCACCGCCGACTCGGGAATGCCGTCGAGCACGGTTCCAAGCACGATCGAGAGCGGCGATCCGTCCGCCTGGGCGCCGGCCGCGTCCTTGCGCTCGCTGCCTCCGAAGCGGCCGATGAGCCGATCTCCGCCGAAGAAGACGGCGCAGCCCACGAACAGTCCGCCAATGGCCCAGCTGCTGCCGGATGCCTTGTCGGCTGCCTCCTCCACGAGGTCGAATGCGACCGCGCTGATCAGCACGCCCGCGCCGAAGCCCATGATCAGCCCGATCGCCCGGAGGCCGATGCGGAAGCGGAGCGCGACTGCGGCCCCGATCAGCAGCGACGAGCCGGCGAGAAGCCCCCAGCCGAACGCGGAGGCCATCTAGGAGGGGCGCGTCAGAGCCGCTTCGATGCGTTCGAGCCGCTCGCTGACCTGGCGGAGCTGCTCGGCGGTGGCGGGCTCGGCTCCAGAATGCAGCTGCTCGAGACGGGAACGAGAGATGAAGGTGCTGGTGATTGCGGCAGTGATGATCGTCAAGAAGCCGATACCGAACAGCATCACGGCTGCCGCGACAAGCCGCCCGGCGACATTCTCCGGAACGTGGTCGCCATATCCCACAGTCGTCACGGTCTGCACGGCCCACCAGAGTCCCGATCCCACAGACGGATAGCTCTCGCGATCGACGACAGTCATGAGGAGGCCGGCCCCGAAGGTGACCGCGGTCGAGGCCGCCGCGATCACAATCGCGGCCCCGCGGGGATTCGTGGCGCGGGCGATCGTCCTTTCGAGCCAGCGCTCGAATCTCGTTCCGTTCGGCACGTCGGCGAGTTTCGTGTTCCCCGATTGCAGTCCTGCCGGCGGAGCCACGGCAGAGGACGCTGTGATCGGGTAACGAGGGGCCGCGCCCGAGTGAGCGCGGCCCCTCGACTTCAAGAGACCTGTCCTGAGACGTTTACGCGTCGAACGAGACAGCCTGGAGTAGCGAACGGAACCAATCCCGCATCTCCGCTTCCTTCCCCGGCTGGTCGTAGGTGAAGAAGACGTACACCTGCCCGGCGTGAGTCGTGATCGCGCTTAAGTACGAACGGCCCACCACCGGCAAGACAGTCTCTTCGAATGATCGCCTGCTCCCCGTCGATTGTTGTGGATCTCCGCTTCTCCGGCTTCGACCGGGCAACCGCGAAGCTACGCGTTCGTCGCCCTCGGCTCTTGGCGACGAACTCTCTTCAGCGTCGCCTTCGTCGGCCCGGCGAACGCAAACGCCCGCTGAAGCTCCGGGCCAGACAGGCTGTCGACTGTCGGGTCGCCGTCGCCGGGCGAGCCGGTGCCGTCCCACGCCGTTTGGGCCGACGTTCCCGTCCAGGAATCGACGGAGTAGCCGTACAGGTCCGACACGAAGGACTGCTGGGCCGTTGTCGTCGTCGTAGGGGGAGCGCTGCCGATGACGTAGAGGTCGAATCGGTTGCCTCGTTTCCGCCGCACGCAGCAAGGAACGCCAACGGCAGCGGTGAAGAGAGCCAAGCAGCGCAATGGCGAGCGCAACCGATGGCCGCTTGAGATGAATCCGCATGAGTCCTCATTCCTTTCAAGGTTGAACGGCCGATCGCCAGCCTTGGCAATCGGCGTCACTTCGGATGAGGCTCAGGCGGCCAAAGCAGCTTCGAGTATCTCACCCGGGCTCCCCGCCTGCAACCGAGCGGGGAGAGCCCCGACGCCGTCTAAGGATTTCAACCCAGATAGTCGGGGCGATACCGCTTCCAGGTCGCGCCTGCGACGAGGCCGATGATGAGAGTGGGCAGGACGGTCAGGGCGCGATAGACCAGGACCGCTGCGACAACCTCGGCCTGGCCGCCCCCGAAGCCGACGAGGGCCGTTGTGAGGCCGAGCTCGACCACGCCGAGGCCGCCCGGGGTGATCGGTATCGAACCGAGAAGGCGGACGAGCGACCACGCAGCGAACGCCTCGACGGCGCTCACGTCGTCCGCGGAGACGCCGAGAGCCCTGAGAGACACGAGGAGTACGAGGAAGACCGTCAGATGCCCGGCCAGCGTCGTGAGCGTGAGCACGTGCCACCGGCGCTTGAGCAGCCGGTTCGTCTCGTCCCGGAAGCGGACGAACGACTCGCCGTCCCAGTTCACCGGCCCTCTCCGGACCAGACGGAGCCCCCGGGACGCGATTCGGGCCGTCAGGTCTCCGATCCAGCGGGCGAGCTTCGGCGTGCTCAGACCGGCAGCGAAGGCGGCAACCACGACCACGAGGATCGCGAGCCCGAGGTACGCGATGGTGTCGAGCGCCGCATGGGCGTCCCCGGTCAGGGTCAGGAGCACGAGCGCGATGGTCGGAAAGCTGAGCATGGCGAGCTGGTTCCAGACGCCGGTCACTGCGACCGCCAGGCCGACCGCCGAGCCGACGAACCCCCAGGCGCGAAGCATCGCGAAGGAGAGCGCCGCCCCGACCGCCACTCCCCCCGGAGCGACGTAGGTGGACGCCGTCGAGGCCTGCGTGACCACGAACGCCTGCACAAAACGGAGGCCGGGCAGTGCGACCATCCAGGGAGGTGCGAACGTGACGAGGTTCAAGAGCGTCGCTCCGGCGAGGAGGCCGACGTCGCCCCACGAGAGCGTCTGGACGACGGCCCACACGTCCCGGTAGTCGGCGATCTTCGGCAGGACGAACGCGAAAATCGCGACGACGATTGCGATCACGACCCCGACGACGAGCAGGCGACGCCATGAGATTCGCCTGCGGCGATGGCCCTCGTCCGCTCTGCCAGCTCCGTCGGCCGTCATCTCGGATTCGTTGATTGTGAGCGAACGCCTAGAGCAACGGGGACAGAGCGGCGAAGACCGTTGCCCTGGCCCGCGGCTTCAGGCCGGTTAGGCGTCGGCCTGGCGTTGAGCGAGCCTCCGCGGGGGTGCTGAATCGCTCCTCGAAGCTCTCCGCCAGGGCTTTCGACCGGACGAGAAGGTCGATCTCGAAGAACCGCTTCAGGCTCCACGCCTCGAGGTTGCACGTGCCGGCCAGGACATCCTCACCGTCGCGCACGAATGCCTTCGCGTGCAGCATCGTCGGATACTCGAGGATGGACACGCCGGCCTCGAGGAGCTTGGCGTGGTGAAACTGCTGTGCGGCCGCGCAGGCCCAGTTGTTCGCATTCGCCGGAACGAAGAGGCGCACGCGAACGCCCCTCCGGGCGGCACGCTCGATCCGCCGGATCATCCCGCGGTCGGTGACATAGGGGTTGACGACGTCGAGCGTCTCGCGGGCACCCTCGAGCATGCGTGCGATCTGGTCGGTGATGGGGCGGTACCTCCCCGGCGCGTTGTGGAGGACGACGGCGGGGATCGCGTCCTCGCCGGCCTCCGCTGGCGGGAACAATCCGTCGAGCTCCTCGCGGGGAACGGCGCCTCCGAGCCAGCGAAAGCTCGCGAGAAAGACCAGCTGGAGCTGCGCGACAACGGGCCCGCTCCCGCGTAGGAAGAGGTCGTGGAACCGTCCGTCCTGGAAGTGATCCTCGATTCCTGCGCCGCCGACCCAGCCGACTCGGCCGTCCACGATCACGACCTTGCGGTGGTCGATGTGCCCCAGTCCAGCGAGGTTCCAGCGCACCGGGCCGCCGCTCCCGAGCGAGCCGGCGGCCGCCCGCGCCTTCGTCGCCCGGACGACGCAGACCTGAACACCGGCATCCTCGAGCCGCGCGTAGTGCTCACGGGAGCTCCCCTCGGGGTCCGATCCCTGCCGGTCGACCACGAGCCGGACGGGCACGCCGTCCTGCGCCTTGCGGATCAATGCTTCCGCGAAGGCGTCTCCGACGACGCCGGGCCGGAACCCAAACTGGTTGATGTGCACGGACGACGTCGCCGCCTCGATGTCGGCGAGCATCGGCGGATAGAAGGTCTCGCCCTCGACGAAGACCTCGACGGAGGAGGCGCTGCTCTCGGCGAAGGACAGGGCGAGCCCGTCGAGCGCGACCGGGCCGGCCAGCAGCCGCTCGGCGTAGCTGCGAAGCGCTTCGTTCGAGACCGCGATACCGGAAGCCCGCCGGCTCATTTCTGCGCGACCCTACATCGAGTGGCCGTGTTCGAGCCTCAGCCGTGCTCTCCACGAGGGTTGCTCAGTGCCTGTTCGGCACCCGAATCTCGACCCGTGTCCCGCGGCCCACACCAGAGACCACGCTCATGCTGCCGCCGGCCACCTCGGAGAAGGGAGCGGATGCGAGTGGAAAGCAACCCGCGGCGGGCAAGAAGGTGCGCGTCGTCGTCGCCGACGACCACCCCCTCTACAGAGAAGGCGTGGTCCGCGCGCTCACGAGCAGCGGCCAGGTCGAGGTCGTGGCCGAGGCAGATGAGGGCCGCGCGGCCCTCTCGGCGATCGAAGAGCATCAGCCAGATGTGGCACTGCTCGACTACAAGCTTCCCGAGCTGGACGGGGTTGCGGTTGCGCACGCGGTCGTCCGCGACCGGCTCGTGACTCGCGTGCTCCTCATCTCCGCCTTCACGGAGAGCAGCGTCGTGTACAAGGCCCTCGAGACCGGAGCCGCCGGCTTCATCTCCAAGGAGGCGAGGCGTGAGCAGATCGTGGATGCAGTCCTCGCCTGCGCACGAGGAGAGAACGTGCTCCCGAGCGGAGTCGCCTCGGGCCTCGTGGCCGAGATTCGCCTACGTGGGTCGAACGACGCGCCTGCGCTCACCGACCGCGAACAGCAGATCCTGCGCCTGATCGCCGCAGGGAAGAGCCTGCCCCAGATCGCGCGCGAGCTCTACCTTGGCGTGACCACGGTCAAGACCCACGTGCAGCATCTCTACGAGAAGCTCGGGGTCTCCGACCGGGCGGCTGCCGTCGCTGAAGCCATGCGGCGTGGCCTGATCGAGTAGCGCGCCCGCCCTGCCGCACGACGTCGCGGACGGTTTATCGTTTGCTCACAAGACCGCTCGAGAGGAGACAAGCGATGGCGACGACCGCGCGGCAGCCCGTCGACCCGGACGTGGTGCGCAAGTTCCACTTCACGCGCGAGATGATCGAGGGGCCGGTCTACCGGAAGTACGAAAAAGCGACCCGGAAGGTGTGGAGCGTCGAGAACCTCGACTTCACGCAGGACGCTGAGGACTGGAAACGGATCGACGACGAACAGAGACGCGGGCTGCTTGGCGTCACCGTTCGCTTCCTCGCAGGTGAGCAGAACGTCACGGACGAGCTCGTGCCGATGCTCGCCGCCTCGCACGCGCTCGAACGGTTCGATTGGGTCGTCTACCTCTCGACGTTCCTCATGGAGGAGGCGAAGCACGCCGAGTTCTTCATGCGTTGGCACGATCGCGTCGTCGGTGTGCTCGAGCCAGCGGAGGTGGCGGAGCACTTCCTCGTCAGGGGGAAGACGATCGATCCGAGCGGGCGCTTCGAGGTACGCGACGTGCTCCACGAGGCGCTGCCCTACTACGGGGGACGGCTGATGGACGCGACGATGGGCGGCGTCGAGGCCGATATCGAGCGCGCGTTCGTCGCTTTCTCGGCGGCGTACAACTCGTTCGTAGAGGGCGTTCTGACGATGCCGTCGTACGAGATCGTCATCGACACGACCTCGAACTGGGGCGCGTTTCCGACGCTGCGCCAGGGCTTCCGCTTGATCCTGATGGACGAGGGGCGCCACATCACGTTCGGGACGTATGCGTGCAAGGTCCTGATCGAGAAGGACCCGTCGTACGAGGATGAGGTTCACCGCGTCTTCGACGCCTACCGCGGGAACATCGTCGGCCTGGTCGAGTACCAGAAGGCTGTCCCCGGGCTCGATCTGAACAAGTACCAGGTGATGAAAGTGCGCCACTACCGGAACCGGTGCCGGGAGATGGGGATCACTCCCGACGAGACGCTCATCGAGCAGATCCTCGATCCGTCGATCGACTTCGTCGTTGGCGTGGAGGCCGGCTAGAGAGCACGATGGCCAAGCGCTGGACGTGCGTGGACGCGGGCTGCGAGTACGAGCTCGTCGCCCCTGATGTCGAGTCGGCTATCGAGGGCGCGCAGAAACACATCGCGGATGCGCATTCGAGCTTCGAACTCGAGGAGATGATCGAGGACGTGCTGGAGGACGTGCCCGGAGGCGATGCGCGCGAGGGCGATCGCCCAGGGCCGTAAGGGAAAGGTGGAGGCGGCGGGAATGGTGTATCTCAGGGGCCCGGCTTCCTGATCATCGAGGGGTGCGGTCACCGTCACGTCAGCGGGCGCGCGGTCGCGGGTCTCGGGCTTGAGACGCGCAACCAGAACGACTCGCTCCACGATGGCAGCTTAAGCGTTGCCTCCTAGCGTGGCCCGCCGCCGCCCTTCCGCAAGCGTTCCGGCCCCGCTCCAAGCCACACTCCACTCCGCCAGCAGCTTTCCCCTATCTAATTACGCTCCGCAGGCGTAGACTCCGAGATCTCATAACGTCGGTCGCGCTCTTTCTGGCGCTTCTCTTCCTCCGTCGCACTTAGGGCTCTGGTCCCGCGGCGTCCCTGAGGTCGTTTCCGGCGAGCCGTCTAGGGAGGGGAGGTCCTTCCGATGATTTCCGTTCGACTTGAACGGCTCGCCCTCAACCAAGTGGTTTTCCGCGAGGCCAACGAGCACCTGCTCGAACTGCTGGGCGCCTCGCCAGGCACCACCGAGTTCCTGTGCGAGTGCAGCAACCTCGAGTGCACGGACGCGGTTCCGCTCACGCTCTTGGATTACGAGCGCGTGCGCTCGCGCTCGAACCAGTTCGTCATCGTCCCCGGGCACGAGATACCCGAGATCGAGCAGGTCACGTCGGCGAGCGATAGCTACTTCCTCGTGCGCAAGCTCTATGGGGCGGAGTACGCGGAGCAGACTGATCCGCGCTCGCGCCCGGAGGGATAGGAACCCCGTGGAAGGAACGGAAACGCTCCTTCGGTGCGAGGACTGCGGCGTCGAGAGCGACGTGTTCGCCACTCGTTGGCTGGCATTTATTCTCAACGGTGTCGAGGGCGAATCTGACACCGAAGTCCTGATCTTCTGCCCCGAGTGTGCCGAGCGTGAATTCGTGCCCTCCGGCTGGGACGAGTGACCGTAGGCAGGGCGGCGTCCGCCTCCAGCACCTCGACGCAGAAGTTCCCAGCCCGCCGCCGCCCTCCCGCAGCGCTTCCCGCACCTAGCCGCGGCGGAGCGATCCTAGGGGACGCCCGAGGTCACCGCGCAGCTGTACGCCACATCGGTTTGTGCCCCGCCGTTGCACCTGTCGAACCCGGAACCGCCGTCCAGAATGTCTCCGCCGCGGCCACCGAAGAGTCTGTCGTCGTTACCGCCTCCAAAGAGCCGGTCGCTGCCGCGCCGTCCCCAGATCGAGTCGTTATCGCTGCCGCCGAATACGCGATCCCCGCCCGTACCGGCCACGATCGTGTCCGCGCCTTCGCCGCCGTAAATCTGATCGGCGCCGTCTGAGCCCCGAATGATGTCTTGATCACCTCCGCCGTTAATGAGGTCGCCGCCGTCGTCGCCTCGCAGGAGGTCATTCCCTTCGCCGCCGTAAAGCTTGTCGTTTTGCTCGCCGCCCAAAAGCTCGTCCGCCCCGAGGTCGCCTGTCAAGAAATCACTCCCGTCGCCTCCGGCCAAGCGGTCGACGCCGAGCTCACCGGACAACTGATCGTTGCCGAAGGAGCCCGCGATTTGGTCGTTTCCGTCGCCTCCGCAGATGACGTCATTACCCAGGCCCCCGTTAATCACATCGGCGCCGCCAAAACCGGCGATGACATCGTCACCAGGGGATCCGACGAGAAACTGGTCGGTGTCGTCGCCCACGATCGTGGCGACCTGTCCCAAGCACGTCACAACCTGCGCGCTGGCGGGCGGTGATATCACAAGCAGTAGAACCGTCGCGGCGAGACCCAGAGCAGGCACAAACCATCTGCGGAGGGCTGCGGCGGCCATGCGCCGGGCATGGTATCCCATCGAGTTGTAAGGGAACTTTCAAATTTTCCCATGCCGCCGCCCTTCCGCAAGCGTTGTGGGCCGCTTCGGTTCCAAGGCCTGCGTGGGTGTCATGGGACTTCGCCTTCACGATCGACCCCCGCTCCCCCTCCGGTGGCTGTTTACGGGCACAACCGAGGTGCTGCCCTCAGCTACCTCTGGCGCCTGGTCAAGCGGGTCGCATTCAGAGCCTGGCGTGCGTCCGCTTCCTTGTAAGCGGCGATCCGACGGCCGGTCATCCCGCAACCGGAGCAAAGAACCTCGAATCCCGCACGAGGGGGATTCTCGGAGGCCCGCACTTGGTCGATGCTAGGAGGAGTTTGTCGGAGTCGTTGCGCGGCGGAGCGGTCACGCCGAGGACATGGAGGTTTCAAGTCGTGACCATAGTCGCTGCCCGATTCGAATCGCTTTCGAGCGGCAAACAGGTTTCACCTTCGTACTTGATGACGAAGGAGGTGAAACGCATATGACGTTCTACGGCTACCTCACCGAACTGATCGCCGCGATGCGCCGGCGTGAAGAGGGTCAGACCATGGCTGAGTACGGCGTGATTCTCGCCGTCATCACGGTCGCCGTCATCGCCGCGCTCGTGGCGCTGTCCACCGGCCTTTTCGACAACCTCATGTCGGTGGTCGACGCCATCAGCTGACGCGCGCAAGGCAGTTTTTGGCGGGGGGCGGATTCTCAACAGCGACTGAGAATCCGCCCCCTCACCAACAGCAAGTTCCTCCGACAGCTCGGTACGCGCATCTGGACACGGCCGACTTGGCGCAGGCCTTCCTCGAGCTCCAGGAGGGCGGCGACTAAATGTTCCAACCCAACAACGCCATTTGCGGGGAAAGTGGAGGCGGCGGGAATCGAACCCGCGCAAGATTTCAATCGGACGGCTGGAGATCGAGCAACAGAGGATTCGATAGCTCGCCAACCATCTGGGTAGCCTCTGTAGAAGAGGTTGACGACGGTCCGAGAACTATTCCTCGGGGAATGGACCTATGGTCGGGGCATCTCGGATTGCAGCGTAAGTCTCTTCGCCGCTCAGCCCTTCATCAAGGATCGTTTCGATCAGCGAGGCCGAAAGGCGAGCAACCGGCTCGAATCGGACGGTGTGTCCGTCCGGCCACGACCGTCCGGTCGTCAGGCGGGGAAGGCCGGTCCGACTGCGACAATCGCAAGCGTGCTCAGGCGAGCAAACAGGTTGATCGACGAGATCAGTCGTTAGCTCGAGATCGGTGCGAGCGGCCAGACACTCGGGCATCACAGCGTGGCCGGACACTTGAAGAGCAAACGTCTCGGGATGAACGACCTTCGAGGCGGTCGCCGTTCGCAAAGACGAGGCTACTTCCGTCCATCCCGGCTGACCAGGCCACCCATCTCGAAGTCGCAATAGTGGTCGAGTAGGAGGCGCTCTCCTGACGTTAACTCCGCTTCGCAGAGCGCAAGAAATGGGCCGTATGCCTCGGTCGTGATTCCGAACCGGCCGTCTGCTCCCCGCGAGGCGTCAAAGACTCGGTAACCCCAGGCCTTACCGAAAAAGAACCTCGCGGCTCTCACGTCTTCCTGCGCGCTCCGATGGGGAGTCACCTTGATTGCGACCGAATACTTCTGGCCCGGGCTCGTGGCGGGGCCCAGGATGTGTGTAAGAAACCAGCCGTGCTGACTTGTCCGCCGCGCCGACTGGTAGTCGCGCAGCAACTTTCCATCGATTTCATTCATCGGAACATCGAGGGACGCGACCGCAACAGGGGCGATGCCAAGCTCCCGGCCGACTCCGCGTTTGACTTCAACCCGCACCGGGGAGGACTCGGCGCGTTCAGGGACGCCGGCGTCGCCGTCACGCGCCTCGGTTTCGTCCGCGCTTTCCTGATCATCGGCCGGCGGTTGTGGCTCGGCGCTGGGGAGGCCCGCCGCCGCCGTTGAGAAATCGAGCCCCACCCCCGGACCCGTGACCGACTTGGGCCGGACGCCCATAAGCGCGATCAAACCTGCCACCGCTGCGAGCGCGAGGAGTGCCGCAGCGAGTGTTGTGGTATCGCTGTCCACCTTCACGAGGCAGTCTGAATCCTGGCTCGGGCAGCCTGTAAGCGCCACGGTGCGATCCGGCGGACGGAAAGTAAAGAACACGGCGGACACGAGGAAGAGAAGCGCGATGGAACCGATTGCAATTCGCGCCCAGCCGGGCAGTCGCTCGCGGTCCGCGTCGTTATCTGTCATCGCGTCTCATTCAGTATTCCACCGGTTGGGCCGAAACTAGTTGTTGCCGCCCGCCTCAAGGAAAGAAGCGGCTCATCTGAGCTGATCTACGGACGAGCGCCTCCTCCCGCCGCTCGACCCTTAGCGCCGTGCGGGCCCCCGCGCCCCTGGCCGGCACCACGGGGCCTCGCGCTTCGCGCTCAGCGGCCACGCTCACCTCGCGCACGGGCCGCTCCTCCGGATAGAAGTCCTCGGAGCCCATCCGGAACGCCCCGCCCTCGATCCGGACCATTCCGTCCTCTGCTGCGGAGCGCTTAGGGGTCGCCACCGGAGGCTCCTTCGCCTGGTCGGCTACTGCCGCGCCATCGCGATCTGCAGGCGCTCCTGCGGGGAGATGAGGTGATCGAGGTCCTCAGCAGCTTCGTCGATGTCGAGCTGCACCCACTCGACCGTGCCCGTAAACTCGCTGTCGCGCGGCCCATAGTCGTCGCTCACCGGTGTTGCGGTGTCGCTTCCCACGTCAGTCGTCTCGTCTGCGGAGAAGAGCATGGGTACGGTGGCCTCGACGCGCCCCTCGCCGACGGTCTCCCCATCGATGAAGAGCGTGACAGCCCCACCCTTCCCGAGCCCGCCGCCGTCGTAGGCGAACTCCATACGCACCTGGTGATCGCCCGCGGGAATCGCGCCCTCGCTGTAGACCTTGAAGTACTGGAGACCGAAGAGGTTGTAGCAGTAGGCCAGTTTTCCGTCGTTCGCGTAGAGCGCGAAGCCGCCGAACGCGCCACCCTGGGACAGGATGACGCCGTTCGCGCCAACCTCCGGCACCATGATCGCGGCCGTGATGGCGTGCGACTTGTTCTTCAGCGCGACGATCGAACTCTCGGTCAAGCGGCCCATCCTTCCGAAGAGGAGCTGGGAGGTGCCGCGGACGAGCTGCGGGCGTCCCGCAAGGTCCGGGTTGAACCGCTCGAAGCGGCGGTCGTCCAGGGGCAGTACGTTGTACTTCCTCGCCTCGTCCAAGAAGAGGCTCTGGAGCTCGGCGAGCCTTTCTGGGTGCTGGTTGGCGAGATCGTGTGCCTGCGTCCAATCGTCTGGGCCGTAGAGCTCCCAGACATCGTCGGCGAGCGCCGGCATCTCGGTGGCAACCCAAGGGATGCTGTGCCGCGTCACGGCAGTCCACCCCTCGTGGTAGATGCCCCGATTGCAGAACATCTCGAAGTACTGCGTCGTGCGGCGCTCGGCCGCCCCCGGATCGTCGAAGGCATAGCGCATGCTCACGCCTTCCATGGGCTTCTGAGTCACACCGTGTACTGACTTCGGCTCGGGAATCCCGGCCGCCTCGAGCACCGTCGGGGCGACGTCGATCACGTGATGGAACTGCGATCGGACCTCGCCCTTGGCGCGGATGCCAGCGGGCCAGTGGACGACCGTCCCGTTGCGCGTCCCGCCCCAGTGCGACGCAATCTGTTTCGTCCACTGGTACGGGGCATCCATCGCGTGTGCCCATCCAACTGCGAAGTGGTTGTATGCGCGCGGCGTGCCGAAGTCGTCGATCCTCGAAGTCATGAACTCGACCGTCTCGAGCCCGACCGCCCCGTTCAGGACGACGAGCTCGTTGAAGCACCCGTTCGGCGTGCCTTCCGCTGAAGCCCCGTTGTCTCCGATGATGTAGTAGACGATGGTGTCATCGAGAACGCCGAGGTCGTCGAGGGCGTCGATGAGCCGGCCGACGTGGTGGTCGGTGTGCTCGAGGAAGCCGGCGTAGACCTCCATCTGGCGGGCGAGCACAGGCTTCAGCTCGTTCGGCATGTCGTCCCAGGCGGGAATCTCCTCCGGACGCGCTCGTGAGCTCCGCGTCCTCGGGCACGATGCCGAGCTCCTTCTGGCGGGCGAGCGTTCGCTCGCGAAGCGCGTCCCAGCCCTCGTCGAAGCGCCCCTTGTACTTGTCCGACCACTCGGCAGGAACGTGATGGGGTGCGTGCGTTGCGCCCGGTGCGAAGTAGACGAAGAACGGCTTGTCGGGCATGAGCGCCTTCTGCTCGCGAATCCAGTCGATCGCGCGGCCGGTCATGTCCTCGGTGAAGTGGTAGCCCTCCTCAGGCGTGCGGTCGGGCTCGACGGGCGTCGTGCCGTCATAGATGGCGGGGGCGTACTGGTTCGTCTCTCCTCCGATGAAGCCATAGAAATGCTCGAAGCCTCCTCCGCCGGTCGGCCACGAGTCGAAGGGTCCGAGAGGACTCGTCTCCCATACCGGCACCTCATGGCACTTGCCGAACTGGGCCGTCGAATAGCCGTTGAGCCGCAGCGTCTCGGCGAGCGGCGCGCAGGTGTTGGGCCGAATCGAGTTGTATCCGGGAGCCGAGGTGGCGATCTCCGTGATGCCGCCCATCCCGACGCTGTGGTGGTTGCGCCCCGTGAGAAGCGCCTGCCGCGTCGGCGAGCAGAGCGCAGTCGTGTGGAACCGGTTGAGCTTCAGCCCGTTCGCCGCCAAACGTTCCGCCGTCGGCGTCGCGCAGGGGCCACCAAAGGCGCTCGAGGCGCCAAAGCCCGTGTCGTCGAGCAGGATGATGAGGACATTCGGTGCGCCGTCCGGAGGCCGTAGAGGCTCGATGGGCGGGAACTTCGCCTCCGGGTCCTTGGCATCTTCGTACACCGGCCCCGAGTACGACTGGTCAGGGATCGGAAGGTGTTCGCGGGGACGCTCTTCGGGCATCTCGGGTCTCCCTTATCGGGCTAGAAAGCTCTGCCGCTACCGATCCACCCTATCCTGAAACCAGCCTCGCGCTGCGTCGAGTGGCACTCTGAGACCGTGACGTACGAGTCTCGCGGACGAATCTGCGGAGCTGCGCCCGCTCGTGAACTAGTCGGATCGCCCATCCCGAGATTTCCCTGGTTCGATCACCTGCGGGATGTAACGATTGTCGCGGTCAATCTTCGGCTTGAAACCTGAGGTGGAGGCGGCGGGAATCGAACCCGCGTCCGCGGACGCACCGGAGAGAGCCTCTACAAGCTTGTCCTGCCGTTGGATTTCGCCCGGCGGCCGGTGGCAGGCGACCTACCGACGGGCTAGCCATCCTTTGAGGTCCCGCTCCGGGCGATTGGCTCTCCCTCGGCGGCAAGCCCGTTGGTTGGCGCCGGATTCCGTCCCACGGGCCCAAGACGGAGCGACGTCGCTACCTAACTAGTTCGTTAGGCGGCGAGTGCGAGATCGTTCTTCGCACTTGCGTTTGTCCCGGTTGTTTTACGAGGCCTACCGGGGACCTCGGCTTGCAGCTCTTCCGGAGAACCGACCACGTCGAAACCAGGTCGCCCCCCAGATAGAACAAAGTATAGCCGTGGAAATGCGGCGCTTTCGACTCTCGCCCAGACTCGTCCTGCGCATCGACGCGGTCTCGAACGCATCGCTCGCGGCGCTCTTCCTGGCCGCGAGCTGGGACGGCCTCTTCGAGTTCTTCGGCCTCCCCCTCCCCCAGCCCGCCTGGTATGCCCAGCTGCTGGGCGCTGCGCTCGTGGCCATCGCCGTCCTAGAGTGGCGGCTCGCGGGAACTGCAGCCGCCCGCGCGACGGCGAGCGCAGTCGCGGTCGGGAGCGCGCTCGCCGCCGGGATCCTCGTCGCATGGCTCGCCGCCGGCAAGTCGGGAGCCGACTCCCACGGCATCGTCGTCCTGTGGTCGGCGGCCGCCTTCCTCGCCCTCGCCGCCGCGCTCCACGTGCTGGCGCTCAGCCGCGGCGGCTCTTGAGCTCCCGCTCGATCTGGCGGCGCGCGTCCCGCTCGGCGATGTCGCGGCGCTTGTCGCGGGCTTCCTTCCCCCGCGCGAGCGCGATCTCGATCTTCACGCGTCCGTTCTTGAAGTAGAGCTTCGTCGGGACGAGGGTCAGGCCCCGCTCCTGCACCTTGCCGAGGAGCGAGTCGATTTCCCGCCGGCGAAGGAGGAGCTTGCGGTCGCGGTCGGGGTCGTGGTTCGCCAGGTTCCCCTGCGCGTACTCCGGGATGTGCGCGCCGACGAGCCAGAGCTCGCCGTCGCGGAGGTCCGCAAAGGCCCGCTGCAGCGTGGCCTGGCCCTGACGGAGCGATTTGACCTCCGTCCCCGTGAGCACGAGCCCCGCCTCGAAGCGTTCGAGGAGGTGGTAGTCGTGGCGCGCGCGCCGATTCTCGCTGATGAGCTTGGTCCCGCCGGCCATAGCCAAGGATTGGACCAAAAACTCGCCGAGCCGGGTGTCGCTTTCGTCCACCTCTCCGACGGACTTTCGGCTTCCGCCTACTGCCTACCGGTGAGGCTTCGTCCTACTCGCGCCCCGTGCTCGGCGCAAGCGGCACACTACGATCCCGGACAGGTCCCTGCAAGGGAACGGAAAATCTCGAAGTCGCAAAGAGCGTGTTTTTTCTTCGAGGCTTTTTCGGACCGATTCACACCGGCCGGAGGCTGACTCGCCCGGTCGGCTTTTCGATCCGCTCGACGTGGACGGAGATCGGATCGCCGAGGCGGTAGGAGCGCCCCGAGCGCCGGCCCACGAGAGCGACGCCCAGTGGGTCGAGCTCGTAGTAGTCACCCGAAAGCAGCCGCACGGGAAGGTAGCCCTCGAACACCTCGTCGAAGCGCACGAAGAGGCCCGAGGCAATCGCGCCGGTGATCTCGCCGTCCAGGGGGGCATCCCACCCGAGCTGGAACAGTCGCCGCTCGAGCAGCCAGGCGAGACAGATTTCATCGGCCTTGTACTCGATCTCGGCTGCGGCTCGCTCCCGCTCCGATGTCCAGGCCGCCAGCTCGTCCAGCTCCCCGGGGACCGCCTCATCGGCCAGGCCCGAGCTCGCCGAGCAGTGCTCGGTGCACGACCAGGTCCGGATACCTGCGGATCGGCGACGTGAAATGGCAGTAGGCCTTGCTCGCGAGCCCAGAGTGTCCGAGGTTCCGAGGGTCGTACCGTGCCTGTTTCAGCGAGCGGAGGACAAGCGGCGGGAACGCAGTCGTTCCGCGCCCGGACTGCTTGACGTACTCGGTGACTCGCTCGCTGATCCGAGCGGCGAGCCGCGCGGCGTCGGCAGGTGACAGGTCGTCAGGCGCGGGCGGCGTCGGCACCTCGAGTGCAGCGAGCTTCGCGAGCAAGAGCTCGACGGCCTGCGGCTCGGGCTCCTCGTGTATCCGGTAGAGGGCCTGGCGCCCTCGCCCCGCGAGGAATCGAGCCACGGCCTCGTTGGCCGCGATCATGAGCTCCTCGACAAGGGCATGCGCGTGAGGCTCGCGCTGAATCCACGCGTCGGCGACACCGCCCTCCCCGTCGAACGAGAACTCGGTCTCCCCGGCTTCGATGGCCAGAGCACCGCGCTGGAAGCGGCGGCGGCGAAGCTCCATCGCCACCCGCTCGGCCAGCCGGAGCCCTTCGATCACGTCTTCCCCGATCCGCTCGCGGCCCGCGAGGATTGCCTCGACGCGGGAGTACGTCAGCCTGGCCCGGCTGCGGATGAGGCTGCGGTAGAAGGCCGGCTCACCGAGGCGGAGCTCCCCGTCGAACGGAATTTCGACCGTCACGCAAGCCCGGTCGACGTCCGGCCGCAGGCTGCAGAGGTCGGCCGAGAGGCGCTCGGGCAGCATCGGCTCGACACGGCCGGGGACGTAGACGGAGAAGGCGCGGTCCTCGGCGTCCCGATCGAGCGGCGAGCCGGGCGGCACGAAGCGCGAGACGTCGGCGATGTGCACCCAGGCGCGCAGGCCGTCGCCTTCGGCGCGGAAGCTGAGGGCGTCGTCGAAGTCCTTGGCCTCCTCCGGGTCGATGGTGAAGGCCACGAGGTCGCGGAGGTCGACACGGGACGGCTCTAGCACCGCGGGCTCGTCCGGCAAAAGCGGCGGCTCGCGCCGCACCCCTTCTTGCCAGAGGAGGCCCTCCAGCACGGCCTCGATGTGATCCGCAGGGCCGAGGATCGTCTCCAGCCGGGCGCGGCCACGGCCGACGCGAAGCACGACCAGGTCGCCGACCGAAGCATCCCCTGCGCCCTTCCGGTCGACGACGATCGGCTTCCCGCCTTCGAAGTAGGGCTCGCCGACGAGGAGCTTCCCGCGCCGGGCAAGCTCGGCGACTACCAGCGGCACGGTCAGACCGCGAGCAGCTCGAGGAGCTCCTGCTCCGCCGAGCGGAGCACCTCGTCGACGTCCGTGAGCGGATCGTCGTCGACCCGGATCTTCGGGTGGACGCCCTCCCCGGTCAGGTCGCGGCCTGCGGGAGTCCGGTACATCGCCGTCGTGAGCTTGAGCGCGGTGCCGTGGGAGAGCGGTCGGATCGACTGGACAGAGGCCTTGCCGTACGTCCGGTGCCCGATGACGACGGCGCGCTCGTGGTCCTGAAGGGCGGCGGCCACGATCTCCGACGCGCTCGCGCTGCCGTGGTTCACGGCGACGACGAGCGGGATGTTCGGATACTCGGCGCTCGCCGGTCACCTCGTAGGTCATCTCGTCCTGGTGGAGCCCGGCGACGGTGCAGACGACTCCGTCGTCGAGGAACACCGAGACCGTCCGCACGGCCTGCGTCAGGAGCCCGCCTGGGTTGTCGCGCAGGTCGAGGACGATCCCCTTCGCGCCGCGCTTCACAAGCGACTCGGTCGCCTGCTTGATCCGCTCGGCCGCCGCGTCCGGAAAGGAGACGAGGCGGATGTAGCCGATCTTCGTCTCCGCGGAACTGGATGAGGCGGGCGCGCAACGACGGCACGGCGATCTCTTGCCGCACGACGGTCACCCGCGAACGCTTCGCGTGCGCCCGACGCACGGTCAGGTGGACGACCGTTCCCTGCTCTCCCTTGATGAGGGTGAGCGCCTGGTTGAACGTCAACCTCCCCGCGGGTCGGCCCTCGATACGGACGATGATGTCGCCTCTGCGGACACCCGCCTCCCGCGCGGGGCCGACGAGCGCCGAGGTCACGACCAGTCCGGCGCGCGAAGGCTCGACGGTCAATCCGATGCCCGAATAGCTCCTCGCGGTCTGGCTCTTCAGGAGGCCGTACTCGGCCGCGGTGAGGAAGTCCGTGTTCGGATCGCCGAGCTGCCCGAGAACGTCGTCGATCGTCGGACGCTGCAGGACGTCACGACCGATTGGACGGTAGTAGGACGTCGCCAGCGCCTCGCGCACCTCGTCGATCACCCGCTGCGGACGGTTGGCGTCAGCCGACTGCCGATGCGTCGTGCCCACGATCCCAGGCGACCGAAGCGTCAGGAACAGGCCGAGCCCGAAGGCAGCCGCGAGCAGGGAGGCGACAAGGGCGATTCCGGCCGCGCGTCGAGGTCTCATTAGGGCGCGCCGGAGATTATAGAGAGGCCCCGGCGGTCTAGATCTGGAGGAAGCGCCGGAGCGTGATGCCCGACCCGGCCGCGCCCACGAGGAGGCTCGACGCCGACGAGGATGAGCGCAACGACCGGGAAGCTGAGCGCGTGGACGTCGTCCTCACTGAACGTCGAGCTGTGCCCTTCGATGACGGGCAGCGCGAACTGCTTTGCGAGGACGAGCAGGACGACTGCGGCGACCGCGCCGATCAGTCCGCAGATGACCCCTTCGAGCATGAACGGCCCGCGGATGAACCAGTTCGAGGCTCCGACGAGCTTCATCACCTCGACCTCGCGCCGGCGCGAGAAGATCGAGAGGCGGATCGTGTTCGCTATGAGGATCGTCGAGGCGGCGAGCAGTATCAGGCTGCCGAGCAGGAAGATGTACTTGATCACGTTCGTGACGGCGAGGATCCGCTCCGTCTTCTTCTCCGCGTAGTCGATCTTGTCCACGCCTGCCGGAAGCGGCTGCAGCTTGTCCGCGATCCCCTTCACCTGGTCGGCGTTCTTGGGCGTCACCTCGAAGGCGGCCGGGAGGGGGTTCGAGGAGAGGTTGTCGGTCAGCTCCGGGTACTTCTGCTTCATGCGGCTTGAGCGCCTCTTCCTTCGAGATGAAGACCGCGTCTTTCGTCTCCGGGAACGTGAGCACCTTCGAGCGCACGGCGTTGATCTGCGTCTCGCTCGCGTCCTGGACGAAGAACACCTTCACGATGACGTCCTTGCGGACGTGATCGGTCCAGGAGTTGACCCAGGAGAAGAGGGCGATGAAGAGGCCGAGCAGGAACATCCCGATGAGCACGGTCATCGTCGCCGCGACGGTCGTCGAGATGTTCGCCCCGATCGAGCGAACTGCCTCGCTGACGAAGAAGCTTGGTTCCTCGCGCACTGCTACTCCGGTCGTAGTACTGCGCCGCGCGGCGCTCGTCGCGGATCACCTGCCGTCCTCCAGCGCGATGACCCGCTTGCGCATCTTGTCGACCATCTCGCGGTCGTGGGTGGCCATGACGACGGTCGTTCCGGTGCGATTGATGCGGTAGAGGAGCTGCATGATCCCGACCGAGGTGTCGGGGTCGAGGTTCCCGGTCGGCTCGTCACAGATGAGGAGCGGCGGGTGATTGACGAACGCGCGCGCGATGGAGACGCGCTGCTGCTCGCCGCCGGAGAGCTCGTCTGGGAGGGAGTTCGTCTTCGCGGAGAGGCCGACGAGGTTGAGCACCTCCGGGACCTTCGTGCGGATGTCGCGCTTCGACTCCCCCTGCACCTTGAGCGCGTAGGCGACGTTCTCCGACGCGGTGCGGTTGTGAAGGAGCTTGAAGTCCTGGAAGACGCAGCCGATGTTGCGGCGCAGCATCGGCACCTTCGAGTTCTTGAGCCGGTCGAGCTCACGGCCACCGACGATGATCCGGCCGCCTGTCGGGTCGAGCTCCTTGAGAAGGAGCCGCATGATCGTCGACTTGCCGGAGCCCGATGGGCCCACGAGGAACACGAACTCGCCCTTCTCGATCATGAAGGACGCGTCGCGAAGGGCGACGACGTGGGGCTCGTAGACCTTCGTCACGCCCTCGAAGACGATCATCGGCGAGCGCGCCCGGCGTTGGCGCCGGCGGTGCCTGGCCGTTCGCCTGCGGTTCGACAGGCGCCTCGGGGGCTTCGGGTACGTGTGAGAGTTGGGTCTCCTGCACCGGATTCGGAATAGGGGGCGCCCTGGGCCTGGCGCGCCGGATCAGGTGGCTTACAGGCGCCGGAGTCTAGCGCAAAGCTCGGTCGGCTTCGACGGGTTAGCTCCCGCTTGCGGCAGCCTGCTTGCAGCAGGTAGGCCTGGATGAACTCGTCGAGCCGTCCCGTCGAGCACGGCCTGGGTGTTCCCCTCCTCCACGTCGGTGCGGTGGTCTTTGACGAGCTGGTAGGGGTGCAGGACGTAGCTGCGGATCTGGCTGCCGAACCCGGTCGTCATGACCTCGCCTCGCTCGCGGGCCAGCTCCTCCTCGCGCTGCTCCTGCTCGAGCTCGGCCAGGCGGCTGCGCAGGATCTTGAGCGCCGTCTGCTTGTTGGAGAGCTGGGAGCGCTCGTTCTGGACACTGACGACGATCCCTGTCGGCACGTGCGTGATGCGCACGGCCGAGTCGGTCTTGTTGACGTGCTGGCCTCCGGCCCCGCTCGCCCGGTAGGTGTCGATGCGAAGCTCCGACTCGTCGATCTCGATGCCCGCGTCGTCGGAGAGGAGCGGGCTCACGATCACCTGGGCGAAGGACGTGTGGCGGCGGTGCGCGGCGTCGAAGGGCGAGAGCCGGACCAGCCGGTGCACGCCGCGCTCGGCCTTCAGGACGCCGTAGGCGTTCTCCCCCGCGACCGTGAACGTGGCCGACTTGAGGCCCGCCTCCTCTCCCGGCGAAGCTTCGAGGAGCTCCGTCTGGTAGCCGCGCCCCTCGGCCCAGCGCAGATACATGCGCAGCAGCATCTCGGCCCAGTCCTGCGCGTCCGTGCCGCCCTCGCCGGCGTGGATCGAGACGACGGCGTCGCCCGCGTCGTACTCGCCCGAGAAGAGCGCGTCTTCCTGGACGCGCAGGAGCCGGCTCTTGAGGTCGCTGACCGCGTCCTCGACCTCGTCGAGCTCGCCGTCGTCCGAGGAGAGCTCGAGGAGCTGGCCGAGGTCGTCGGCATCGCCGGCCAGCGAGTCGTAGCGCTCGCGGCGCCTGGCGAGGCGTGCGTGCTCGGACGAGATCGCCGCCGCACGCTTCTGGTCGTCCCAGAAGCCCGGCGCTCCCATCGATTCCTCGAGCTCGCCGACGCGGGCGCTCAGCGCGTCCGGGTCAAAGGTAATCACGGACCCAGTCCAGCTGGGCCCTGATCTCCTCCATCTCTCGCTCGAGGGCGGCGCGGTCGGCCATTACCTAACGAGCGTACTCGTAACGGGCTTGGCCTCCGCGCCGACCACGTGCGCCTTCGTGTCGAGTTCGTCGGCCGAAATCGCGGCGCAGCCGAAGATTTCGGCCGATCAAGCGCCGTGGCACTTTTTGAATTTCTTGCCGCTGCCGCACCAGCAGGGGTCGTTGCGACCGACCTTCTGCTCCTCGGAGACCGTGCGCTGGCCGGTGACGACCGACGTCGCTCCTCCGCCGACGGCGCCGGCGGTGACCCCTGCTCCGCGGCCGTTCCCGGCGCCGTTCCCGCCGCCCGCGGCCGCGATCGCCTCCGACCCGGCCAGAGAATCGTGCTCGTAGGAGAGCGAGTCCGCCTGCGGCGCCGCGGCCGGGGTCAGCTGCTGCGCCTCGTCCCGCTCGACCTCCACGTGGAAGAGGTAGCGGACGACCTCCTCGCGGATGATCTGCCCGAGCTCCTCGAACATCGCGTGACCCTCGCTCCGGTACTCGACGAGCGGGTCCTTCTGAGCCATCGCGCGTAGGTGGATCCCGTCGCGCAGGTACTCCATCGCGTCGAGATGCTCGCGCCAGCGCGTATCGACGACCTGGAGGATGAGGAAGCGCTCGATCTCGCGCATGAGCTCGGGGCCAAGCTCCTCTTCCTTCGCCTCGTAGGCGTCGCGGGCGTCGTCCTGGAACTCCGCGATCAGCTCGTCCTGCGTCATCGAGGAATCGACCTCGTCGGGCTGCACCTGGAGCTCGTAGATGTCGGCCATCTCCTTGAAGAGGCTGTCGAGATCCCACTCCTCCTGATACTCGGAGGAGGTGTGCTCGATGACGATGCGCTCGATGAGCTCGTCGACCCAGCCGCCGATGTCCTCGGAGAGATCGTCGCCCTCGAGCACGCGGCGGCGCTGCTCGTAGATGACCATGCGCTGAACGTTCATGACGTCGTCGTACTTGAGGACGTTCTTCCGCGCTGACGAAGTTCTGCTCCTCGACCTTCTTCTGCGCGTTCTCGATCTGGTTCGAGAGGATCTTCTGCTCCATGGGCTCGTCGTCCGGGAGCTTGAAGCGCTCCATGATCTTGTAGATCCGGTCGCCGGCGAACAGGCGCACGAGATCGTCCTGCGCCGAGAGATAGAAGCGCGATTCGCCGGGATCGCCCTGGCGGCCCGAACGGCCGCGGAGCTGGTTGTCGATGCGCCGAGCTTCGTGCCGCTCGGTGCCGAGCACGTAGAGGCCGCCCAGCTCGCGGACGCCCTCGCCCGAGCTTGATGTCGACACCGCGGCCGGCCATGTTGGTCGCGATCGTCACCGCGCCGGGCTCGCCTGCGCCCACGATGATCTCCGCCTCGCGCTCGTGCTGCTTCGCGTTCAGGACGTTGTGCGGGATGCCCTGGCGCGTGAGGAGCTGCGAGAGATGCTCCGAGACCTCGACCGAGATCGTGCCGACGAGAACCGGCTGGCCTTCCTCGTGGCGCTCCTTGATGTCCTCGATGACCGCGTTGTACTTCGCTTCTTTGGTCTTGTAGATGAAGTCGTCCTCGTCGTCGCGGGCAACCGCCACGTTGGTCGGGATCTCCACGACCGAGAGGTCGTAGATCTCCTGGAACTCCTTCTCCTCGGTCTTGGCGGTACCGGTCATGCCGGCGAGCTTCTCGTAGAGGCGGAAGTAGTTCTGGAGCGTGATCGTCGCGAGGGTGACGTGCTCCTCCTTGATCGCCACGCCCTCCTTGGCCTCGACGGCCTGGTGGAGGCCCTCCGACCAGCGGCGGCCTTCCATGATGCGGCCGGTGAACTCGTCGACGATCTTCACCTCGCCGTCCTGGATGACGTAGTCGACGTCGCGCTGGTAGAGCGCCTGGGCCTTGAGCGCCTGGACGAGGTGGTTGACCAGCTGCGCGTTCTGCGGTGCGTAGAGGTTCTCGATTCCGAGCGCGCGCTCGACCGTCTCGATTGCGGACTCCCGCGGCGAAACTGTCTTGAACTTCTCGTCGAACTCGTAGTCGGCGTCGTCCTCCGGCTTCTCCATGCCCTTGGGCACGAACTTCGCCGGGACGCCGGTGAGCGCCCCGGACGACGCGGGCGAAGTCGTAGTACGTCTTCGCGGCGGTCTCGGGCTCGCCCGAGATGATGAGCGGCGTGCGCGCCTCGTCGATGAGGATCGAGTCGACCTCGTCCACGATCGCGTACGCATGGCTGCGCTGGACGGTGCCCTCGAGCGACGTGGCCATGTTGTCGCGGAGGTAGTCGAAGCCGAACTCCGAGTTCGTCCCGTAGATGATGTCGGCCTCGTAGGCCTCCTTGCGCTCCTCGAAGGGCATCATGTTGCGGATGTAGCTGGCCCGCATGCCGAGCTTCTCGTAGACGGGCCCCATCCACTCGGTGTCGCGCTTGGCGAGGTAGTCGTTGACCGTGACGAGGTGGACGCCGTCGGTGCCGAGCGCATTCAGGTAGAGCGGCATTGTCGCGACGAGGGTCTTTCCTTCGCCGGTCTTCATCTCGGCGATGTCGCCCTCGTGGAGGACCATCGCGCCCATCAGCTGGACGTCGAAGGGGCGCAGGCCGATCGAGCGCTTGGCGGCTTCCCGGACGGCCGCGAAGGCCTCGAAGACGAGCTCGTCGAGGTCCTCCCCGTCCTCGAGCCGCTGCCTGAACTCGGCGGTCTTCGCCGCGAGCTCCTCGTCGGACAGCGCCTCGAAGTCCGGTTCGAGCGAGGTGATGTACGCGGCCTGGTCGGCCAGCTTCTTGAGGCGCCGGCCCTCGCCCACGCGAAGGACGCGCTCCAGTGCACCGTAGTTCTGGGGCATCAGTTAGTCAGGGTACCGAAGGTCACAGTGGGTCGATCCCGATCTCCCAGAGGCGGTCGTCGAGCCGCGTCCCGCGTAGCACGTAGGCGTCGTACCGCCCTCCTGCCGCGCGCTCGATGGGCTCGATACCTTCCAGGGTGGGTCTCCCGTCGATCTCCAGCGCCCGCTCTCCTTCTTCCGTCACGGTGAGCAACAACTCCTCCCCTTCCGTATCGGCAGGGAGCTCTGCGACCTCGATGGCAACGGCGCCGACCGCCCAGGCATCGCCTTCCCGTCGGACCGCCAGCGCCCTGTATGGGGTCTCCAGCTCACCTTCGAGCGCGCGCGCGGCCGCCTCCATGGCCTCCTGGGCGCCGTGAACGGGGATCAGGCGTCCCTCGTCGAGCAGCACGAAGACCGCTTCGTCGCCCTCGGCAGCCGAGCGCGTAGCGGCCACGGCATCCCATTCGCGCGTGCGCGGGATGCCCGAGATGCCCGCCTCGACCCAGCGGAACGTGCGGGGGTCGGAGACGTCCTCGTTCAGGTCAGCTGGGGTTCGATGAGCCCGTAGTTCCCGTCGCGACGCCGGTAGACGACATTGACGTCGTCCGTGTCCGCGTTCTGGAACACGAAGAAGTCGTGTCCGATCAGCTCGAGCTGGAGCACGGCTTCCTCCGGCGTCATCGGCTTGATCGCGAACTGCTTCGTCTTGACGATCACTGGTGTCTCCTCGGAAGGGACGACGGGGGTCCCCTCGGGAACGTGGTCGTGGTTGCCGTGCGGGCCGCGGCGCCTCTTGTCGCGATAGCGGCGTGCCTGGCGCTCGAGCTTGTCCACGAGGAGGTCGATCGAGGCCTTCATGTCCGAGGAGCTTTCCCGTGCCCGCAGCACGGGCCCCTTCGTCCAGACGGTTGCCTCGGCCACCTGGTTCTCCGAGATGGACGGGTTCTTCTCGACCTGCAGCTCGAGCTCCAGGCGGGCCTGATCGTTCAGATGCTTCTCGAGCTTCCCGAGCTTCTGGAGGGCATAGTCCCTGAGCGAGTCGGTCACGTCGACGTTCTTGCCCTTGACCTGAAGTCTCACCAGAGCCTCCTCTTAGGGGAAGGTCTGAATGTACCGCATCGGCCCTGGGCGGCTTCAGCGGCGGACGGCGCGGGCGAAGGTCACGACGTGGATAGACCGCGCGCCCGCGCGGCGAAGCTCCGTCGCCGCGGCGCCGACCGTCGCGCCGGTGGTGTACACGTCGTCGATGAGTGCGACGGATGGCGGCGCACTGGTTGTGGCTGCGAAGGCTCCGCGGACGTTCTGGCGGCGCTCGTTGCGCGGGAGCCCGCGTTGAGGCGGGCCTTGTCTCGTGCGGGTGAGGAGTGGAGTCACCGGGAGCTCCCAGGCGAGGCCCAGGAGGCGCGCGAGGGTCTCGGCCGGGTTCTGCCCGCGCCAGAGGCCGCGCTCGTGATCGGCGGGGACGAACGTCATGGCTTCCACCTGCGGCCTCGTGACGACATCGATCACGAGGTCGGCGAAGACTCGGGCAAGGCGACGGCGTCCGCGTTCTTTCCAGGCGGCCACGAGCGGCCGGGCAGACCCTTCGTACGTGGCCGCCGCACGGGCGGACACGAACGAGAGGCGGCGGCCGGAGCACTCGGCGCAGCGCGCGACGGGCCAGGCCGTGGGAGCCCCGCAGCGAGCGCAGAGCGGCCCCCGCAGCAGGCGCAGGCCGGTGAGGCACGCGGAGCAGACGATTCGCTCGCCGGCCCCGCAGGAAGCGCAGCGCTCGGGGAGGACGAGGTCGAGCAGCCGCGCAATCTCGCGGCGCCGACCGGCGCCAGGATTCGTGCCCATACCCACCCCGGGGGAGGGATAGCGGGCGGGTGCGCATCCGTGGTGCGTGGTCCGTGCCGCCTTTGTAACGTTGCGACGAGATGAAGATCGCGGTGATCGGCAGGGGAAACGTCGGCGGCGGCCTCGCCGACATCTGGACGAAGGCCGGCCATGATGTCACGACCTTCGGCCGCGAGGGCGGGGACGGGTCCGGGTCGGACGTCGTTCTCCTCGCAGTGCGGGCGGCTCAGATCGAGGATGCGCTCGCAGGCGTGCAGGGGATCGCGGGACTGCCGGTCATCGACGCGGTCAACGTTCCCACCGGCGGGCGGCCCGATGGCTTCGATTCGCTGGCCGAGTACGTGAGATCGCTGACGGGCGGCCCGGTCGCCAAGGCCTTCAACGCGAACTTCGCCTCGCTCTACGGCCGGCTCGGCGAGGCGCCGGTCCCCCCGAGCATGCTCTACGCGGCCGACGAGGGGGCCCGGGATGTCACCGGAGAGCTCATCCGCGACGTCGGCTACGAGCCCATGCTTACCGGCGGCCTGGAAACGGCACGCGCGCTCGAGGACTTCGTCGCACTTCTCTTCGCCATCCGGGACACGGGCACCGGGGCCGTCTGGTACCGGATCGCCCCGCCTGAGACGTTCTAGCCGGCCGCGGGGTAGCGCAGCACGGCGTCGGCGAGCTTCGACGCGTCGCCGAAGATCCCCGCGATCGCGAGCCCCTCGTCCGGCACGGCCGTGCCCGGGAGAAGCGCCGCGCTGCGAATGGCCGCGCCCTCGCCAACGCGGCAGTCGGCGCCGATCGCAGCAGGCCCGCGCACCTGCGCCCCGTCGCGATGACGACGTCTGGGCCGAGGACGACCGGCCCGTCGAGCCGAGCCGAGTCGGCGATCTGGCAGCCCGCCTCCGCCCAGACACCCGGGGCGACCTCCTCGCCCGGGATGTCGACGCGCACGTGGCCGAGCACGGCGTCGAGGATCGTGTTGCGGAGCTCGTCGAGGTCGCCCACGTCGTTCCAGTACGCCATCGTCGTGTACGCGTAGACCTCCTCGTTCGCGGCGACGAGCGAGGGCCAGACGTCGGTGCCGAAGTCGACGAACGTGTCGGCGGGGATCCGCTCGAGGAGCTCGGGCTCGATCACGTAGACGCCGCAGTTGGCGAGATCGGAGCGCGCCTCGTCGCGCGTCGGCTTCTCCTGGAACCCTCGCACCCGCGTGTCGCGGTCGAGAATGACGACGCCGTACGAGGACGGGTCGCTGACCGGCTTCACGGTGAGGGTCGCGAGCGCGCCCGTGCGGCGGTGGTGGCCCAGCAGGGCAGTCACGTCGACGTCGTGCAGGCCGTCGCCCGACGTGATGAGGATCGTCTCGCCGCCCCAGAAGTCCTGCAGCTTCTTCGTCCCGCCGGCCGTGCCGAGCAGCTCCGGCTTCGTGCGACCAGAGGATGGACATGTCCAGGCACGAGCCGTCGCCGAAGTAGTTCTCGATCATCTCGGAGAAGGCGTGCACGTTGATCCCGACCTCGCGCACGTCGTGGCGGCGCAGCAGGTTCAGCAGGTGATGGAGAACCGGCCGGTTCGCGACCGGCATCATCGGCTTCGGGAGGAAGTCGGTCAGCGGTCGCAGCCTCGTCCCCAGGCCCGCCGCCATCACCATCGCTTTCATCCCTCGCCCTCCTGGTCGGCTGCCGCTCCCGCCGGGCGGAGCCCGGCTCCGCGGCCGCCTGACGCCGCTGCGTCATTTTCAACGCGGATGCGTGCTCGGGACTCGGCCGTACTTGTTTTGTACTGTCCTCGCCCCTCGCGCTCGCTTCCCTTGCCATCGGCGCCCCAGGAGACCGAGGGCGGAGCTCCGCTTGGCCGGGCAAGCGACTCCTCGTAGGGCGCGCGGTGAACGCCCTCCTCGGTGACGATCGCGGCGATCAAGCTCGCCGGCGTGACGTCGAAGGCGGGGTTCCGCGCCGGGAAGCGCGATGTCACCTCAGCCGGGTCGCGCTCCTCGATCGGGATCTCCGCGCCGGTGGGCGTGGCCGGATCGAGCGTCGACGTCGGCGCGACGACGTAGAACGGGATGCCGTGATGGGCCGCCAGCACGGCGAGCGAATACGTGCCGATCTTGTTCGCCGTGTCGCCGTTCGCGGCGATCCGGTCGGCGCCGGTGATGACGTGCGTGATCTCGCCGCGCGCCATGAGCGAGCCGGCCGCGGAGTCGGCGATCACGCTGTGCCGGGATCCCGGCGCGCTCGAGCTCCCAGGCCGTCAGCCGGGCCCCCTGCAGGAGCGGCCGCGTCTCGTCGACGAACACGTGCCAACGAGGCCGCGGCTCGAAGGCGGCCTCGAGCGCACCGAGCGCGGAGCCGTAGCCACCCGTCGCGAGGCCGCCGGCGTTGCAGTGGGTCAGCGGAGAGGCACCGGGGCAAAGAGCGCGGCCGCGTGCTCGCCCATGCGCCGGCAGCGCTCCACCTCGTCGCGGTGGATCTCCCGCGCCCGCTCGGCGAGATCGCCGTCCGTCCTCTGCATCTCCGCGACCGCCCAGGCGAGATTGACCGCGGTCGGCCGGGACGCGAGCAAGACGGCCGCAGCCTCCTCGAGGTCCTCCCCGTTCGCCGCCGCGAGCGCGTAGCCGTACGCAGCGGCGACGCCGATCGCCGGCGCGCCGCGAACGGCCATGTTCCGGATCGCCTCAGCGACCTCGGCGGCCGAGCGGCATTCGAGCTCGACCTCCTCGTCGGGAAGGCGACGCTGGTCGAGCAGGACGACACGGTCGCCCTCGAGGCGAACGATCTCCTCCGGCCGGAGATCCACCGACCCGCCCCCGAACCGCGGTCTCATGCCGAAAGGATTACGTGCCCTCGTCCCAAGAAGCCAGGTATTTCGCCTGCTCCTCGGTGAGCTGGTCGATCTCGACCCCATCGCCTCGAGCTTCAGCCGGGCGATCTCGCGATCGATCTCCTCGGGGACGACGTAGACCTTCGGCTCGAGCTCGTCGGCGTTGTTCGACGACGAACTCGGCCGAGAGAGCCTGGTTGGCGAAGCTCATGTCCATCACGGACGCAGGATGGCCCTCCGCCGCGCCGAGGTTGACGAGCCGGCCCTCGGCGACGAGGTAGATGCGCCGGCCGTCCTCGAGCAGGAACTCCTCGACGAACGGCCGCGCGGTGCGCGTCTCGACCGCCATCTCCCGGAGCGCCGGGATCTCGATCTCGACGTTGAAGTGGCCCGTGTTGGCGAGAATGGCGCCGTCCTTCATGCGCTCGAAGTGCCGCTGGCGAGGACGTGCTTGTCGCCGGTCGCGGTGCAGAAGATGTCGCCGACCTCGGCCGCCGCTCGCTCGTCGAGCACTTCGAAGCCGTCCATCAACGCCTCGAGAGCGCGCAGCGGGTCGACCTCGGTGACGATCACGTGCGCGCCCATGCCACGGGCCCGCATTGCGACGCCTCGACCGACCCAGCCGTAGCCGGCAGACGACGAAGCGACGCCCGGCGAGCAGGATGTTGGTGGCGCGGATGATGCCGTCGATCGTCGACTGGCCGGTGCCGTAGCGGTTGTCGAAGAGGTGCTTCGTCTTCGCCTCGTTCACGGCCACGATCGGGAAGCCGAGCTTGCCGTCGGCCTCGAGCGCGCGCAGCCGGATGACGCCGGTCGTCGTCTCCTCGGTGCCGCCGATGATCTCGCCGAGCTGCTCCCGCCGCTTCGAATGGAGGACGCCGATGACGTCGGCGCCGTCGTCCATCGTCATGCTGCGGGTGATGGTCGACCGCCGCGGTGATGTGCGAGTAGTAGGTGTCGTCGTCCTCGCCCTTGATCGCGAAGACGGGCACGCCGTACTCGGCGACGAGCGCAGCGGCCACGTCGTCCTGCGTCGAGAGCGGGTTCGAGGCGCAGAGGAGGACGTCGGCGCCGCCGGCCTGCAGCGTGCGCGCGAGGTTCGCGGTCTCCGTCGTCACGTGCAGGCAGGCGGAGATGCGGTAGCCGTCGAGAGGCCGCTCGCGCTCGAAGCGCTCGCGGATCGCGGCCAGCACCGGCATCTGCCGGTCGGCCCACTCGATGCTCGTCACGCCCCGCGGGAGCGAGCGCGAGATCGCTGACGTCGTGCTGCGGAGCGGTCGTCGCCATGCAGCGCGAAGCTCTAGTGAGGCCCTGCCGTATCCGCGCGGCCGTACCGATCCTCGAGCCGGACGACGTCCTCGATCTCCGGCGTCGAGACCTCGAGAACGGCCGTGTCCTCGAGGGCGCGCATCCGGTGGACCGTGCCCGGCCTCAGGTGGAAGGCGCGGCCGGGCGCCGACCACCTCCGTGTCCAGCGGGCCGCCCGGATCGCCGATCTCGAACTCGACGCGGCCGGACTGGACGAAGATCGTCTCGTCCTTCGCCCGGTGGAACTGCAGCTAGAGCTGCTCGCCCGCCCGGATGAAGATGACCTTCCCGCAGTAGCGCTCGGTGGTCGCGTAGACGAGCTCGTAGCCCCACGGCTTGTCGACGCGCTTCACGTCCACGGCGAACCGATCGAGGTCGAGGAGATTCGGCGACATCTCGCTCATCGCCGCGGTCCTACCCCAGTCAACCGATTCGAGTCAAGGCCGCCCGCGGCGATGCGCCTCCTCGGCGCGGCGCAGGTCCTTGGGCGTGTTCACCGTCAGCCAGAGCCCTCGTGCCGGAACGCCGCGAGCTTCCCCTCCGCGGCGAGCTCGGGAAAGGTCGTGTCGCTCGTGGTCGCCTCGCTCGGGCAGCCGCTCGATCGCCTCCTCGCCGAGGACGTAGATGCCGCAGCTGACCCAGTGCGGCAGGCGCGGGCGCCTCCTCGGAACCCCGTGACGAGATCGTCCTCGCCGAGCTCGACGACGCCGAAGGGCGACTCGAGCGGAGCGACCGCGATCGTCGCCGCCGCACCGGGCTCCCGTGCTGCCGGCAGGAGCTCGGAAAAGTCGAGGTCGACGAGCTCGTCGCCGTTCAGGCGAAGACCTCGTCGCTCCTGGAGCTGCTCGGCCGCAAGCCGAAGGCCGCCGCCGCGCCCGAGCGGCTCGGGCTCTTCGACGGGGACGATCTCGGGCCCGAGGCCGCCGAGCTCGTCCTCGAAGAGCGACCCTCTGTCCGGCCGCAGCAGCTGACGATCACGCGGTCGACGCCCGCCTAGGCCAGCGAGCACGACCTGGTAGGCGGCCAGCGGCCGGCCGCCGAGCGCGACGAGCGCCTTCGGCCGCCCTTCGGCCGCCGCGACCGAGCCGCTCGGCCTTGCCGCCCGCGAGGATGATCGCCTCCACGAAGACCGTCAGGCCAGCTCGGCTCGGGCTTCCTCCGTCTCGGCGAGCGCGCCTGAGATCAGAGGCCGCGCGGCCGATCGACTCGTACGTGAAGCCGGCCGCGCGGGCCGTCTCCGGATCGAGCACGTTGCGGCCGTCGACGATGAGCGGAGTCCGCATTGCGTCGCGCACCTCCGGCGAAGCGAGCCCCCTGAGCTCCTCCCACTCGGTGACGATGACGGCGGCATCCGCTCCGGTGACCGCCTCGAGGATCGTCGGGCGCAGCTCGACCCCGCGCATGAGCCCCGCGCCTCCTCGAGGGCGACCGGATCCCACCCGCGCACGTCGGCGCCCTCGGCGAGCAGCCGCGGAGCGAGGACCAGGCTGGGCGCGTCGCGCATGTCGTTCGTGTTCGGCTTGAAGGCGAGCCCGAGGAGGGCGATCGTCTTCCCGCGCAGGCCCCGAGGTGCTTGGCGAGCTTCCCGACCACGCGCCGCTTCTGGAGCTCGTTCACCTCGATGACGGCCGTGAGGAGCTGGAAGTGGTAGCCCGAGTTCCCGGCGAGCTGCTTGAGCGCGGTCACGTCCTTCGGGAGGCACGAGCCCGAGTAGCCGATGCCGGGCCGCAGGAAGAGCGAGCCGATGCGGCGGTCGAGCCCCATGCCCTCCGCGACGACGCGCGACGTCGGCGCCGGTCTCCTCGCAGACGTTCGCGATCTCGTTGATGAAGGAGATCTTCGTGGCCAGAAAGGCGTTCGAGGCGAGCTTCACCATCTCCGCCGAGGCGACGTCCGCCCGCACGACCGGCGCGTCGAGGGGCTCGTACAGCGCGGCGACGGCGTCGCCGTCGGCCTCGTCGAACGCGCCGACGACGACGCGGTCCGGATGCGTGAAGTCGGCCAGCGCGGTGCCCTCGGCCAGGAACTCGGGGTTCGAGACGTAGCCGACGTGAGCGAGGCCGCGGCTGTCGAGCCGGAAGCGCACCTTCTCCCCGGTCCCGACGGGCACCGTGCTCTTCATGACGAGGAGCGTCCGCTCCGTCAGCTCGGGCAGCTCGTCGAGCACGCTCCAGACCGCCGACAGATCGGCTTCGCCCGAGTAGGTCGGCGGCGTCGGCGACGCAGACGAAGGCGATCCGGCGCGCCTCGAAGACGTCAGCCGGGTCGAGCGTGAAGCGGAGGCGCTCCCGGTTTCGCTCCAGGAGCTCGGCGAGCCCGGGCTCGTAGATCGGAGACGCGCCCGGCCTCGAGCTCGGCGATTCGCTCGGGAACGACGTCGCGCACGACCACCTCGTGGCCGAGGTCGGCGAAGCAGGCCGCGGTGACGAGACCGACCCAGCCGGCGCCGATGACTCCGAGCGGCTCATGCATCTCTAAAGAGTGTAGTAAGGCTACTTCGAGCCCAAGGGCTGGAGGCCCTTCGCGATCGCCAGCATCGTCTCGTTCGACAGGCGGTTGAGCAGCGTGTTCATGACCCAGTACGAGGCTCCGTTCTCGCGGAACGCGACCATGTGCAGCTTCGGGCCGCTGAAGTAGAGCCGGTACTCGCGTCCCTTGATCGTCTGCGGTCACGCTCGGCCCGTCGAGGATCGGCGGGTCCTCCCAGCCGATCTCCTGGATGCCCCAGTACTCGCTGGAGCCCGGTCCGTAGACGAGGCGGAGCGCCCGGTGGTCCGCTCACCTTGTAGGCGCGCGCGGGCTCGACCGAGGCGAGCGACGAGTTGAGCCTCGCGGACCGTCGGCACGAGGAGATCGAAGTCGGCTTTCTTCTTCGCGGCTCGGACGTACGGCAGCGCGCTCGTCGAGTCCTTCGCGATCACCGGCGCGGAGTGCTGCGGCGTCTCGTCCGCCGGCACCGGCGACAGGGTCGCCGTGGAACGTCTGGCCGACGACGACCCGCACGCATCGTCGTGAGCTGCGATCCCGGCTCGCGACCGGATCCGCCTGCGCGTCGCCGAAGAGGTCGGCGAGCTGCTTGGCGGCCGCCTCGGAGTCCGGCGAGCTCGGGTCGTAGAAGATCTTCGTCTCGAAGTACTTGAAGTTGTCCGCATTGCCGCCGTTCACGACGTTGTAGCCACGCTGCGAGAGCCGGAAGGCGGCGTCGTCGGCCGCGCCCGCGATGCCGTTCCCGTTGAGAACCTCGATCGACGACCTCGGAGGGCGGCGGGCCGGTGTCCCGCTTCGGCTTCCGGCCGAGCGCGGCGGTCGCCGCCTTCTCCGGCGCGTCGACGTCCGGGTTCAGGAAGGTGTCGACTGCGTCCGTCGATCGCCCCTTCGGGCGCAGACGAGCTCGTTGTAGCCGGTGATGCTCTCGATCTGCACCTGCTGGAAGTTCCCCGACGGCAGCCCGTAGGCGAGCTTCGCGTACGTGTAGAGGGTCGCCGACGTCGAGCTTCTTCCCGCCGCCCACCCCCACCTCGACGTTTTCGGTGATCGTGTTGACGATGCCCGGGATCTTGGTCACCGACCAGGAGGAGGCCACCTGCTGCTTCATCGCCTTCACGAAGCTACTGCTGGCGCACGACGCGGTAGAGGTCCGAGTCCGTGTGGCGGAAGCGGACGAAGTCGAGCGCCTCGTCCCCCGTTGAGCTGCTGGTACCCCGAGTGGACGTCGATCGTCGCGTAGGTCTCGCCGCCGCTCGAGTTGTCGTTGAAATAGCGGTGGTCGATGTCCATGTAGACCCCGCCGAGCTTGTCGACGATCTTCGTGAAGCCGATGAAAGTTGACCGTGATGATGTAGTTGATCGGGGATGTGGGTCAGCTCCTTGACCGTCTCGGAGCGTCCCGTGCGGCCCGCAGTACGTGTAGGCCTCGTTGATCCGGCCCCGGAACGGGCCCGGCCCTTGCAGCCGGGAATGTCGACGATGAGGTCACGGGGGAACGAGATCATCGAGATGACCTTCTTGTCCGGGTCGGCGCGGATGAGCATGATCGT
Source organism: uncultured Actinomycetes bacterium (assembly GCA_963739065.1). GTDB lineage: Bacteria > Actinomycetota > Thermoleophilia > Gaiellales > Gaiellaceae > JAIBJP01. Next base: position 335,259 of record CAVTYV010000004.1, on the reverse strand, counting down.
GTCCGAGCGCGAGCCGCCGCCCGCGTCGACTCCGTGCCGGCGCATGTCGTAGCCCGATCACGAGCGCGACGGTCGGCTGGTCGGGCGTCGGCACGTCGAGGACCTGCTGCGCCTCGATCAGCTCCTTCGAGTGCGCGCCACCGCCGAGACGCTCTGGTTGATGAAGAGCCAGGTGCCGCCGGCGAGCGCGCCCGCCGCGACGAGAACGACCATGACGAGCCAGAGGAAGACCTTGCCGAGGAGGCGCAGCGGGCCCCGGCGCTTGGCGCGGTAGCGGGTTCACCGGGGTCAGCGGAGTAAGGGGGATCGTGCCGTGGCCGTTCCCGTTGGCGTGGCCGGTGTCCTCGCTTGAGCGTCGTTCGCATACGAAAAGTCGCCGGAGCGGCGACTACGGGAGGATAACCAAGCTCGCGGGTGTCAAAGTGCCCTAACGGTTTCCTCGGCGAGCCACTTTGCGACCGCGAGCAGGCTCTCCGTTTCCTCGTAGATCGCGAGCTGCTCGTCGGCCCCGCTCCCGCGCTGGAGAATCGGCTCGATGAGGTCGAGCTCGGCTCGCACCCGAGCTCCTGTGCCGCCGCGCGGCCTGGCTCGACCAGCGCGCGCACAGCGTCCGGTGCCGGGCGCTCGGTGTCGTTGGAGAGGTCGATCAGCTTCGCGTTCAGGCCGTCGCGCGCGGCGCGCCACTTGTTCTCGGCGATGAGCGTGATCGGCTCGACCGCAAGTGTGTCGCCGCGGTCGAAAGCCGCGGCGAACGTGGCGACGAGGCTCTGGGTGAGCGCCGTGATCGCCGCGACCGAGTCGAGGCGAGTCTGCGCGTCGCAGACCCGCAGCTCGATCGTCCCGAGCCGGGGATGCGGCCGCAGATCCCACCAGATGTACGTGTAGTCCTCGAAGGAGTTCGTCTTGATCCCACGCTCGACGAGCAGCTCGAACTCCTCGTACGAGGCGAATGCAGGCGGCAGCCCGGCGCGCGGAAAGGGCTCGAAGACCTTCACGCGCGTGGAGGCGAGCCCGGTGGGCCGCGCCTGCCAGAAGGGCGAGTTGGCCGAGAGCGCGAGAAGCTCCGGCAGGTACGTGCGAAGGGCGTTCGCGCAGGCGATCGCCTTGTCCGGCGAGTCGAGGCCGACGTGGACGTGGAGCCCGAAGATCAGCTCGCGCTCGGCCACCCAGCGCATCGACTCGATCAGGTCGGTGTAGCGGGGCCGGTCGGTGACCTCCTGGTGCTCGTAGCGGGAGAACGGATGCGTGCCGGCGGAGGCAATCAGCGCGTCGGCCTCCTGCGCGACGTCACGGAGGTGGAGGCGGAGGTCGTGGAGGTCCGCCATCGCCTCCTCGACGGTCGCCGCCACGTCGGTCGCCACCTCGACGACGGACTGCAGGAGCTCCGCCTTGACGCGCTTCTCCTTCTCGCCGCCCTCGAAGGCCAGCAGAATCTCGTCGATCCGCGAGACGAGCTCGTAGCTCTCGCGGTTGAGGATCTGGAACTCCTCCTCGACCCCCAGGCTGAACGGGGCGCTCTTGCCGAAGTTCTGCTCCAAGTCGGCGACAATAGCGAGCGTGCAGGCCGACCACGTCGAGGTCCAGGGCGCCCGGATCCTCGTCCGGCGCGCGGGCCCCGAGGACGGCCGCCCGGCGCTCTACTGGCACGGCGGCGGGGGCGCGAGCGAGGAGGTTCCCGAGATCGTCCCGCCTCTCGCGGAGGCGGGGTGGCGCGTCTACGCGCCCGACGCGCCCGGCTACGGCGGCTCGGAGCGGCTCGACCCCGGCGCCTATCTCGCTTCCAACATCGCCGGCCGCGCCACCGCCCTCCTCGACGAGCTCGGTCTCGAGCAGGTCGTCTGGATCGGCTACTCGTGGGGTGGGAACATCGGGATGCACACGGCGGTGCGCTCGCCGGGGCGAATCGGCGCGCTCGCGCTCCTCGACGGCGGCTACCTCGTTCCCCAGGACGATCCCGACTACAACCCGTCGGTGACCCTCGAGGGCCGCGAAGCAGCCCTGCAGGCCGAGGTGGACGCCGGCGAGTCGTGGGATGCGCCCGTCGACGTCATCGCCGCCGTCATGCAGGGGTCGAACGACGAGCCCGTAGTCCCGCTGCTTCCGGAGGTTGAAGCCTCGGGGATCCCCGTCCTGCTCGTCCACTCGACCGAGCCGCCGGAGTACGAGGACCTGCGCCGGCGCGCCCTGGCGCGGTTTCGGGCCGGCCTCCCGAGCGCCGAGGTCGTCCCGGTCTCCGCGAGCCACGGGATCTTCGAAGACGCCGGCGACGACGTCCGCCGGATCCTCCTCGACTGGCTTAGGCGGGCGCCGAGGTGGGGGCCCGGTTGAGGGCCTCCTCGGCGAGGCGCGTGCCCTGGACCATGTTCGCGAGCTTCTCGTAGACGACGTCCCAGCTGCGAGTCCGCAGGCCGCAGTCAGGGTTCACCTGGATCCGCTCCGGATCGCCGAGCACCTCGGTCGCGTAGAGGATCCGGTCGCGCACGAGCTCGGCCGGCTCGACGAAGTCCGAGTGGATGTCGAGGACGCCGAGGCCGACGTTCGGATAGCCGTGCTCCTTGAAGAGCTTGAGCGTGTCCTCGTAGCCTGGCCGGTCCTCGTCGCGAGTACCGAGCTCGCGCGAGTCGCGGTTGGCGAACTCGAGCTGGAGCTCGAGGCAGTCGTCGAGGTCGAGCACGGCCGGCCAGAGCGCGCTGTAGTCGGAGAAGCAGATGTGCATGGACTTCTTCGCCTCCACCCCACGCGTGGCGGCGTTGAAGCCCTCGACCACGAGCGGCACCTCGTCGGGCTTCGTCGTCGCGGCGGGCTCGTCGATCTGGATCCAGTCGGCGCCGGCCGCGACGAGGCCTTCCACGTTCGGGAGGATGACGTTCGTGGCCACGTCGGCAACGAAGCGCCTGCGGGCCTCGTAGCGCCGCTCCCGCGACCCGCCGAGCGCGCCTTCGTGAGCGTAGTGCTCGTCGTAGGACCAGTCCTCCATCGTGTAGGCGCCCGTGAGAGGGACCTTCACACCCCGATCCGTGTGCGCGCGGACGAACTCGTACTCCTCGACGTCCTGGGGACCGTCGACCGACGGCGACTCCACGACGGCTGCCTTGGTGTAGTACTTGTTGTCGAAGGAGCGCACCGTGCCGCGCGGCTCGAAGCCGCGTGCGAAGGCGGCGACGTGGTCGTACATCTCTGTCCGGCGCTGCTCGCCGTCATAGACGACGTCGAGCCCGACCTGCTCGAGCAGCCGGATCGCGTAGATCGCCGCCCAGTCGTCGATCTGCGGCAAGTTCTCCTGCGTCGAACTTCCCGCGACGAAGAACCTTCAACAATTGCTCGTGCCCTTCGACCTCGAATCGCCGGCCCCAACGTTCGGCCTCGCCGATGTCGCGTCTCCTCGAGCGGCCGGCCGGCGAAGGCCTTCACGCGCCAGGACGGCTTGCCGAGGCTGCCGATCTCCCGGGTGAGGAAGCTGACGTCGCTCACGCGACCTCCTCGAGCGCGGCCTGCGAGCGGCCGAGGCGTGCGATCTTCTCCCGCGCAATCGATTCCGGGACGAACTGCAGGTCTCCGTTCGGGCTGAGGGAGACGCCTGCGGGGTTTCGCGCCAGCGAGCTCCCCCGCAAAGCGGCCAAGCTCAGCTGGATTCTCGAGCGCGGAGCTCCTCGAGTCGATGACGCCGGCCATGATCTCCTTCGGGTAGCCGGTGGGGATGGCATCGAGGCTCGTGGAGTAGAAGTCCACCCCGATCGCCTCCACGCGTGCTTCGGCGAGCTCCGCCAGCACCGGGCCGGCGTCACCGAAGGACAGCTGCAGGGCGAACGGGACCTCGTTGGGCAGCTCGGCCAGGGCGCCGACGAGCTCCGCAACGTTTCCGTCCCGGGCCACGAACGGATCGATGAGGACGACCAAGGCGGCGCCCTCCCTTGCGTACGACTCGATCTGCGGCGCGAGGACGTTCGCCGCGAGGGCCTTCGCCGAGACGGCGCCCTCGGCAGCGCGCGAGAAGGCGTAGGGCGACGGCAGGCTCGCGAGCCAGCGTCCAGCAGGAAGGTTCGGCGCGGGAATCGGGTGACGCAGGCGCGGCTCACCTTCCACGAGCACGGCGCGGAAGAACGTGTTCGTGTCCAGGAAGCGCGAGAGTGGGCGCGCAGCGAGGCCCTCCGAGCGGTCGACCAGGGGTCGAAAGTGATCCTGCCACTCGAGGAGCCCGTCCGAGATCAGCGTGAGGCCGGCCTGCTCCTGGACGGCGACGAACTCTTCGGCGTCCGCTCGACTTGCTGATCGACTTCCTCCTGCTTCGTACGCCCGCGGTCGAGGTCGCGCGTCGCCTGCACGAGCGCTTCCGAGCGCGGATAGATCCCTGGCGCGTATGCCTTCAGCTGCAACAGTCCTCCCTGAAACGGAAACTCCCGCCGGCGACGACGGGAGCTTAGCGAGCACGCGTTTGTCGTGGTTTTCGCTACCTACGGCAGCTCGGGCACACTCCCTCGCCGAAGCCGAAGAGGTCGTGAAGCGAGATGGAAGCCCCGCAACGGCGGCAGTAGTGATCCGCTTCGAGCGGCAGAAGCTCGCCGTAGCGGCCATTTTCGAGCTGTACGAGGGATCTCATGAGCGTGGAGAGCATCGGCCTCCTTCGGTCGACTACCCGATCCACGCTACCGGCGCGCCGCCCGGCCGCAAGGCCCCGAAACCGATGTTTCAAGCCTTCTTAACCGGCTGGTTACCGGCCGGCGACGGCGACCTTGTTCTCGGCGTGCCGGAGGCGCTGCTCGGCCTGCCAGCGGTCGATGCCTTCCTCGCCCGCCTCGGCTCGCTCGAGCAGGGCGCGCGCCTCCTCGACCTCGCGGCGGGCCTGCTCGATGTCGATGTCCTCGGCGCGCACGGCGTCGTCGACGAGCACGATCGCGCGATCCCGCTGCACCTTGAAGTAGCCCGGGCCCGCAGCGAACGACTGCCACTCGTTCCCCGGCGACGCGCACGCGGATCTCGCCGGCTTTCAGCATCGCGACGAGCGGGGCATGGCGGGCCAGGACGCCGATCTCCCCGTCGGCGCCGGGCACGATCAGCATCTGCGCCTCGCCCTCGAACGCCGCCCCCTCGGGCGTCACGACCGAGAGATCGAACGTGCGGTGGCCGTTCTCCGTCGCAGCCACGGCTACGCGGCGGCAGGCTCGGGCTCGGGCTCGCGCTCCGGCTCGGCTTCGTCCTCTGCCTCCGCCTCTTGCGCGGGCTCGTCGGCCTCGCCCGACATGCTCTTCGCCTGTTCGACGGCCTCCTCGATCGTGCCGACCATGTAGAAGGCCTGCTCGGGCAGGTCGTCGTGCTTGCCCGCGATGATCTCCGCGAAGCCGCGGATCGTGTCCTCGAGCTTCGACGTACTTGCCCGGGCGGCCGGTGAAGGCCTCGGCGACGAACATCGGCTGGGAGAGGAAGCGCTCCACCTTGCGGGCGCGCTGGACGACGAGCTTGTCCTCGTCCGAGAGCTCGTCCATGCCGAGGATGGCGATGATGTCCTGCAGGTCGCGGTAGCGCTGGAGGATCTCCTGCACGCGCGTCGCCGTCTCGTAGTGCTCGTCCGAGACGATGCCCGGCTGGAGCGCCCGCGAGAACGAGTCCAGCGGGTCGATCGCGGGGTAGATGGCCTTCTCCGAGATTGAGCGCGAGAGGACGATGAACGCGTCGAGGTGCGCGAAGGTGTTCGCCGGGGCCGGGTCGGTGAGGTCGTCGGCGGGGACGTAGATCGCCTGCACCGACGTGACCGAGCCCTTGCGGGTCGAGGTGATCCGCTCCTGCAGCTGCCCCATCTCGGTCGCCAGCGTCGGCTGGTAGCCGACTGCCGAAGGCATGCGTCCGAGCAGCGCCGAGACCTCGGAGCCCGCCTGGACGAAGCGGAAGATGTTGTCGATGAAGAGCAGGGTGTCGCGGCCCTCGTCGCGGAAGTACTCCGCCATGGTGAGGCCCGAGAGGCCGACGCGGAGACGCGCTCCCGGCGGCTCGTTCATCTGACCGAAGACGAGCGCGGTCTTGTCGATGACCCTCGACTCGGTCATCTCGAGCCAGAGATCGTTGCCCTCGCGCGAGCGCTCGCCGACGCCCGCGAAGACGGAGTAGCCACCGTGCTCCTGCGCGATGTTGCGGATGAGCTCCTGGATGAGGACGGTCTTGCCCAGACCCGGCCCCGCCGAAGAGACCGACCTTGCCGCCCTTCACGAAGGGCGCGAGCAGGTCGATGACCTTGATGCCGGTCTCGAAGACCTCGATCGTGGGCTCGCAGCTCGTCGAACTCGGGAGCCGGCCGGTGGATCGGCCAGCGCTCGCTGGACTCGACCTCGTCGCCCTCGTCGATCGGATCGCCGAGGACGTTGAAGATGCGGCCGAGGGTCGGCTCGCCGACGGGGACGGTGATCGCCGCGCCGGTGTCCTCGACGTCCATCCCACGCGAGAGACCGTCCGTGGCGTCCATCGCCACCGCGCGCACGCGGTCGTTCCCGAGATGCTGCTGCACCTCCGCGATCAGCTCGATCGCGGGCCGCCCGTCCTGCTCGGGGACGTCGATGCGCAACGCGTGAAAGATCTCCGGGAGCTTCCCGTGGAAGACCGCGTCGATGACGACGCCCTTGATCTCGACGATTTTCCCGACGTTCTTGCTCGACTTGCTTTCAGCCAAAAGAGTTCCCCGGTCGCCTAGCCACCAGTCTATCCAAGCGCCTTTGCCGAAAGCGCCGCTGTCTAGATAAGGCCTTCGGGCGGCCCGCCGGGGTCGTGCGCCGGCGCGGGCGGCGAGACGCGCTTGCCGCGTGGAATCTCTCGGAGCTGGCTCATGTCGCGGGTGAGCAGGCTGACCTGCGGGCCCGGCGTGCTCGTGTCGGGGGCCGGCCGGTGGAGCGTGGAGCCGACCACGCTTCCGAGCGCGAGCGCAGCCGCGACCGCGGCGATCACAAAGCGGCGCCGGACGGGGAAGGCAACCGGGCGCTCGGGCAGCTCGATCGGCGTGCGCGGGGGCTCGGGAGGAGTCAGCCGCAGCGTCGTCGCCGCGGTGTGGAGCCGCCGGTCGAACGAGAGGCAGGCGCCGCAGGTCTCCAGGTGCTTGTCGAGCAGCACGCTCTCGAGCTCGGAGAGCTCTCCGTCGAGGCGCAGGGACGACCACTGTCGCGCACGGTCGCAACGTGCTTCTCCAAGCGGAAAATCGGCGCCAGCCATATCGATTCTGACGATAGCTAACCGGAGAGGTTAGGTCAGTAACTAGGTCAGTGCTTCGGCATCGGACGAGAGGCGCTCGATCTTTAGCTTCGCGCGCTCGGCCTTCCGCTCACGCTGGCGTCGCGGGTCGGGAACCGGCACGGCCGTGAACAACGCCTTCGTGTACTCGTCCTTCGGGTCGTTGTAGATCTGATCGGCGGTCCCGATCTCGACGAGCTTGCCCTGGTTCATGACCGCGATGCGGTCGCTCATCGCCCGGACGACCGCGAGGTCGTGCGAGATGAAGAGGTACGTGAGGCCGAAGTCCCGCTGCAGGTCCTTCAGCAGGTTGAGGATCTGCGCCTGGATCGAGACGTCGAGCGCGGAGACCGGCTCGTCGCAGACGATCAGCTTCGGGTTCAGCGCGAGCGCGCGCGCGATCGCCGATGCGCTGCCGCTGGCCGCCCGAGAACTCGTGCGGATAGCGGTTCGTGAAGTTCGGGTTGAAGCCGACGATGTCGAGCAGCCGCCGAACGGTCTCCCGCCGGCTCCGAGCGCGTGCCGATCCCGTGCACCTCGAGCGGCTCCGCGACGATGCCGCCGACGGTCATCCGCGGATCGAGCGACGAGTACGGGTCCTGGAAGACGATCTGCATCTCGCGGCGCATGCGTCGCAGCTCCTCGCGGCCGAGGTCGGTCAGCTCCTTGCCCATGAAGCGCACGCTCCCGCCGGTCGGCTTCAGGAGCTGGAGGACGCAGTAGCCGGTCGTCGACTTGCCCGAGCCGGACTCGCCGACGAGGCCGAGCGTCTCGCCCTCGGAGATGTCGAAGCTGACGCCGTCCACGGCCTTGACCTCGCCGACCGTGCGCTCCCACGAGCGCGCCCTTCCGGATCGGGAACCGCTTCTGCGAGGTCGTGGACCGAGAGCAGGGCGCCGTTCTGGCCGCCGTTGCCCTGGATGTGCTCCTGCTCGCTCATGCCTCCACCGGCTCCGGCTCGCCCACGCGCTCGCTCGTCGGATGCGCCGTGCGCACGAAGTGGCCGGGCCGGATCTCGCGCAGCTGGGCTCGACGATCGGTGCAGGAGTCTTCGTAGTGCGCGATACGGGCAGCGGGCGGCGAAGCGGCACGCCTCGGGCGGGTTGACCAGGTCGGGCGGCCGGCCCGGAATCGACGTCAGCCGACCCTCGCGGATCTCGTGCTCGTCGCCCTCGAGTTGCGGCAGCGCGCCGAGCAGCGCCTCCGTGTAGGGGTGCTCGGGATGGTCGAAGAGCTCGAGCGAGTCCGTGTACTCGACGATCTGGCCCGCGTACATGACCGCGATGTCGTCGGCGGTCTCGGCGACGACGCCCATGTCGTGCGTGATGAGGATCATCGCCATCTCGTGCTCGCTGGCGGAGCTCGTCGAGCAGGTCGAGGATCTGAGCCTGGATCGTCACGTCGAGCGCCGTCGTGGGCTCGTCGGCGATCAGGAGCTCGGGATTGCACGAGAGCGCGATCGCGATCATCACGCGCTGCCTCATGCCGCCGGAGAAGCGGTGCGGATAGTCGTCGAGGCGCTCGGCGGCGCGCGGGATGCCGCACCTCCTCGAGCAGCTCGACCGCCCGCTTGCGGGCCTCGTCCTTCGACATGTCCGTAGTGGCGGTCGAGCGTTTCCGTGATCTGCGTCCCGATCTTCAGCGTCGGGTTCAGCGACGTCATCGGGTCCTGGAAGATCATCGCGACCTGGCGGCCGCGGACGTTCTGCATCTGCCTTGTCGTCGAGCTGGGTGAGGTCCTTGCCCTCGAACAGCACCTCGCCGCCGACGATCTTCGCCGGCGGCTTCGGGATCAGCCCCATGATCGAGAGCGCGGTCACGGACTTGCCGCAGCCGGACTCGCCGACGATGCCGAGCGTCTTTCCCTTCTCGACGTCGAAGCTGACGCCGTCGACCGCCTGGACGACGCCCTCGCGCGTGAAGAAGTGGGTCTTGAGGTCCTTGACCTCGAGAAGCGGCCATCAGCCCTACCCCGTCTCGCGCGTGCGCGGATCGAGCGCGTCGCGCAGGCCGTCGGCGATGAAGTTCGCGCACATGACGAGGGTGGCGATCGCGAGGCTCGGGATGAAGAGCACCTCGGGATGGAGCCGGTACGCCTCGCGGCCGTCCTGGGCCATCGACCCCCACGAGGCAGTCGGCGGGTTGATGCCGAGACCGATGAAGGAGAGGAACGCCTCGCCGAGGACGACGCCGGGGAGCTCGAGGAAGATCGGCGATGATCGAGGACGCCGAGCGTGTTCGGCAGCAGGTGCCGGGCGAGAATCCGGTACCAGCGCGCGCCGACCGCCTTCGCCGCGCGCACGTAGTCGTTCTCCTTCAGCGTGATCACCTGGCCGCGCACGATCGCGAGCGGCGGTGAACCAGCTCGCGATCGTCAGCGCGACGACCATCGTCCAGAAGTTCTGCGTCCCGATGATCGGCGAGTCGTGATGATCGCGAACGGCAGGTAGGGCAGCCCGTAGAGCGCGTCGAGGAAGCGCATCATCGCGTTGTCGAGCTTCCCGCCGACGAAGCCCGAGATCGAGCCGTAGACGACGCCGATCACGAGGATGACGAAGGTCGCGGCGAAGCCGATCGCGATCGAGATCTGGCCGCCGACCGCCGTGCGTGCGAAGAGGTCGCGGCCGAACTTGTCGGTCGAGAACGGATGGTCGAGGCTGAAGCCGGCGTAGGACTGCGAGAAGTCGACCGCGTTCGGGTCGTAGTCCTTGAGCGATCGTCCAGATCCCGGGGATCTTCCAGAAGCCCGGAATGAGGAGGCAGTAGAGGCACCATGATGATGAAGACGAGCGCCGCGACGACCGCCGCCTTGTTCCGGATGTAGCGGTACCAGGCGTCCTGCCAGAGGCTCGCCTGTGCGATCGGGCGCGCCGGCGCTCCCCTCCTCGACGGCGACGCCCGCCCCGACCGCCGGGGGCGGCGGTCGGGAGAGCGGCTTCGCGCCGGTCGACCGCCATCTAGCGGGCCTCCCGCGTTCTCGGATCGAGGACGCCGTACATGATGTCCACGAAGAGGTTCGCGATCACGATGATGAGCGAGGTCAGCACTGTGATCCCCATCACGACCGAGTAGTCACGGTTCGAGACCGAGTTGATGAAGTAGCGCCCGATGCCCGGGATCGAGAAGATGAACTCGATCACGAACGTCCCGGTGATGATGAGGCCGAGCAGCGGAGCCGTCGCCGTGACCGCGGGGATGAGCGAGTTGCGGAGCACGTGGAGCCCGATCACGCGCCGGTACGCGCAGGCCCTTGGCCTTCGCGGTGCGCACGTAGTCCTGCTGCATCGTCTCGAGCATGGCGCCGCGGACGAGGCGAGCGAAGTACGCCATCGGGAACAGGGCGAGCGCGAGCGACGGCAGTATCACCCGGTCGTCGAACTGCCAGAAGCCTGACGGCCAGCCGTTCGTCGGCACGAGCCCGGCTTTCACCGCCACGTAGTAGATGAGCAGCGTGGCGACGAAGAAGCTCGGTAACGCAAAGCCGATGCTCGAGAAGAGCATGGCGAAGTAGTCGAAGATCGAGTTCGGCCTGAGCGCCGCGAGTATGCCTGCGGGAATACCGAAGACGATCGCCCAGAGGTACGCGAGGAGGCCGAGCTTAAGCGAGCGCGGGAAGCCGTCCTTGACGATGTCGTTGACCGTGCGCGAGCGCTGCGACATCGACGGGCCGAGATCGAACGTGAAGACGCCCTTGACGTAGTAGGCGTACTGCGACGTACCAGGGCTTGTCGAGGTGGAACTTCCGCTCGAGGTTCTCCTGGATCGCCGCGCGGCACGTTGCGCTCGGTGTTGCGGAAGGGGTTCCCCTTGATCTGCCGCATCATAAGGAACGTCATCAGGATGACCAGCAAGATCACCGGAATCGTCCAGACAACCCGGCGAATGATGAACGATGGTCATCTAGATCGAATCTTTACCCGTTTCGTCGTCACTTTGCAACGAGCGTTAGCCGGCGGGGCGCCCTGGCGCCCCGCCGGTTCCTCGTCTTCTTCGAGAAGTGCCTGACTAGCCCGTGCACCACGACCTTCGTGAAGTCGATCTGGTCGAGCGGGCTGATGAAGAACGTGTCCTTCACCGACAGCTTCTCGAGGTTCGGGAACGTGTACCAGTAGATCGGCATGATCGGCAGCGCGCCGTCCTGGCCGAAGAGCATGTCTTCGAGCTGTGCGTAGATGTCGTACCGCGCGCGTGTCGTCCGGCGTCTGCCTTCGCCTCTGCGACGAGGGCATCGAAGTTCTTGTCGCAGTAGTTGGTGTTGTTGTTGCCCGAATCGCACGTCCAGAGCTCGAGACCGTTGATCGCATCCGGGAAGTCGTAGATCCACCCGAGGCGATAGACGTCCACCGCGTTGTTCGGCGGAGGGCCGAGGAACTCGAGGTACTGGGCCCACTCCTGCTGCTTGAGAGTGGTGTTGATGCCCGAGCTCCTTCCACTGCGCCTGGACGGCGGTGGCGATCTCCTTGTGGCCAGGCGAGTTGTTGAAGAAGAGCGTGATGTCCTTCTTCGGGCTCGCGGCCTGCGACAGCTCGTCCTTCGCCTGGTCCAGGTCACCGGCTGCCGGCAGCCAAGGCGAGTTCGGGTTGATCGTGTCGAAGCCCGGAGATGCCCTTCGGCGACATGCCCGTTGCGGGGATCTGATCCGCCTGGGCGATCTGGTCGATGATCTCCTGGCGGTTCATCGCCAGCGACAGAGCACGCCGCTCGTGGATGTCGGAGATGTTCTTGATGTTGAAGCCGTAGTAGTACGTCCCGAGCGACGGGTAGTTCTCGTACTCCGGCGTCTCCTTCAGGCGGGCGATCTCGTCGGGGGGCAGTCCGCCGCCGTCGAGCGCGTCGATCTCGCCCGACTCGAACGCCTGCACCCGCGTGGTGCCGTCGACGATGATCTTGCCCGGGATCGACGTCAGGCTTGACGTCGGCTGCGTCACGCCACTCGTCGTTCTTCACGAGGTCGATCTCGGCCTCGTGCTCCCACTTGACGAGCTTGAACGGACCGTTGGTGACGATGTTCTCCGGCTCGGTCCACTTGTCACCGAACTGCTCGACGGCCGCCTGGTTGCACCGCGAGGAACGAGTGGTGCGACGACCTGCTGGATGAACCACGGCTGCGGCGACGGTCAGGTGGACGACGAGCGTCGTAGTCGTCCGGCGCCTCGACGCCGACCTTGTCGGCCAGCGCGTCGCAGTTCTTCTCGCACGAGTTGTACTCCGCGGCGCCCTGGATTCCGTACAGCTGGTAGGCGTAGTCCGCGGCGAGCTCGGGCGACAGCGTCCGCTTCCACGAATAGACGAAGTCGCCCGCGGTCACGGGATCGCCGTTCGTCCACTTGCCGTCCTGACGCAGGTGGAACGTGACCGTCTTGCCGTCGTCGCTGACGTCCCAGCTCTCGGCGAGCGAAGGCTCGGCCTCGTTCGTGTCGGGGTTCAGCCTCACGAGCGGATCCATGATGGCCAGGAGCACGTTCGACGACGTCGTGTCCGTGGCCAGACCCGGGATCGAGCGACGGCGGCTCGGCACCCCAACCCATCGTCATGACTTGATCGGCGGCTGCACCTGTCGCCGCCGCCCGTCGTCCCGCCTCCTCCGACCCTTCGTCGCCGCCGCCGCATCCTGCGGCCGCGAGCGCGAGATGCGCCGAGCAGGCCGACGACGAGCAGAAGCAATCTTCTTTCTTCTCACGTCTGCCCTCCTCTACTGATACGTACCCGGCCGCACGAAAATCACTGGGCCCGCGCGGCCAACCAGATGCATTAGACGCATCCGGGCGGCGGAAAGTTAGCGGATCGACTGTGCACTTTTCGTGTTTCCACGACTTGAGCTGTCGTGGAGATCCGGTCGTGCAGCCGCCCACCGTGTACAGGCGATTGCCGATGGCGAAGGCCTTGAGGCCGTGGCGGGTGACGAGTGGGCGAGGCCCGTCGCGCCACTCTCCCGTGCGGTCGTCATAGATCTGGTACGTCCCCTCCCAGATGGCGTGGATCTCGTTCTCCGTCGCGGCCGCCCGACGAGCTCCATCGGCTTCGGCATCGCAGGCCCGGGGCGCCATTTCTCCGTTTCGGGGTCGTAGATCCAGACGGAGCGGAGGACCTCGTTCCCCGCGCCGGCCGCCGATCGCCCAGATCTCGTCCTGGAAGACGACCGCGCCGAAGGTGTGATTGGGCGCCGGCAGCGGCGTCCCACGGCTCCACGAATCCGTCGCGGGGTCGTAGACGAAGACGTCGGCGTGCTCCTCGGCGCCGCTGTAGCCGCCCATCGCGTAGATCTTTCCGTCGAAGGCGACGGCGGCAGAGATTGAAGCGAGGCTCGGGCAGCGGCGCCCGCGTCTGCCACTCCCCGGGCGCGTCGAAGACGTAGACCTCGCGCCCGTCGCCGTGCTCGGACTGGCCGCCGATGACGTACATCTTCCCGTCGAGTGCCGCCCCGGCGGCCGCGCGGGTCGGCTCGGGCAGCGGCCGGGAGGCCCGACCAGCTGTTCGCGCGCGGATCGAAGCGCTGGGCGACCGCGAGGAACCGGCCGGTCTCCCCCACCATCCCGCCGACGGCGTAGATCTTCCCGTCGAGGTCGGCGGCCGCGATGTAGCTGCGGCGCTGCGACATGGAGCGGGCGAAGGTCCACGGCGCCTGCTCGGCACGGGCCTCGCCGCTTCCGCGCGTCCCGACGAACGCGGCCAGGCCGACTGCGAGCGCCACGACGAGCGCCACGGCGAGGATCACCCTCATTGTCTTGACTTTGACGGCGGCGCGCGCTACTGCGTTAGCGCGTCGGCGCCCGCGACCACTTCCAGGATCTCCTGCGTGATCTCGGCCTGGCGCGCCCGGTTCATGTCGAGCGTCAGCCGTGTCGATCAGCTCGCCCGCGTTCTTCGAGGCGCTCCGCATCGCGGTCATCTGGGCGCCGTGCTTCGACGCCGCCGACTCGAGCAGCGCCCGGTAGACGGAGGTCTCGAGATAGGTCGGGAGCAGGCGCTCCAGGATCTGCTCCGGCTCTGGCTCGTAGATGAAGTCGCCCTCGAGCGCGATCTCGTACGCCGACTTCTCCTCCTCATCCTCGAGGATCGAGCGCGGGATCGGGAGCAGGTCCTCGACCTCGACGGTCTGGGTCAGAGGCGAGACGTAATGGTTGTAGACGATGACGACGCGATCCACCTCGCGCTCGGTGAAGAGCTCCGCGACCTTGTGGGCGATCGCCCGTGCGTCTGAGTGCGCCGGCTCGATCTGTGAATCCAGTCCAGGCTTCGGCGATCGGGAAGCTGCCTGAAGCGCAAGGTCGACTGGCCCTTCTTCCCGACGACCGCCCACTTCACCTCGAGGCCCTGCGCGCGCGCCTCCTGGGCCAGGGCGAGCGACCGCCGCACGACCTGCGAGTTGAACGGGCCCGCCAGGCCGCGGTCGCCGGTCACGGGCACGATGGCGATCGAGCGTGCGTCCTCGCGCTCTTCGAGGAGTGGGAACTGCCGCGACGGCGTCGCCCGCGCGGTCCCGATCATCAGCTCGCGCATGCGCTCCGCGTACGGGCGCATCGCCGCGATGCGCGTCTCGGCGCGGCGGAGTTTCGCGGCGGCGACGAGCTCCATCGCCTTCGTGATCTTGCGCGTGTTGCCGACCGAGCGCAGCCGGCGCTTGATGTCCTGGATGGTGGCCACTAGCGACCCCCGTCAGAGCAGGACGCGGCGCGCGCCCGCGAGAAGCGATACGCATCCGCGTTCGAAATGACGCACAAGTGCGTGTGACTCGACGCGGATGCGTATACGGGCGCGACCGAGGACGCAGCGAGGCGACGCTTCGCAGCGCAGCGCCCGTCACGGGATGTGATGAGGGGGGCCGCCGGCAAAGTTACTCGGCTGACGCTCCCACGAGGCCGGCGTCCTCCTTGACTGCGAAGGTGTCCTTGAACTTCTTCAGCGCGTCGTGGAGGCGCTTCTCGAGCTCCTCGGAGAGATCCTTCTGCTCGCGGATCTCGTCGTAGACCGAGCCGTCGGTCGTCAGGACCTCCCGCAGCTCCTCCTGGAAGCGCGGGACCTGCGCCGCGGGGATGTCGTCGAGGTAGCCGTGGATGCCGGCGAAGATCGCGACGACCTGCTGCTCGAGCGGCCACGGCTGGTACTGCGGCTGGTTGAGGGTCGCGACCATGCGCTCGCCCCGCTGCAGCGTTCTCTGGGTCTGCGGGTCGAGCTCCGAGCCGAACTGCGCGAACGCCTCCAGCTCCCGGTACTGGGCGAGGTCGAGGCGCAATCGCCCCGCCACCTTCTTCATCGCCTTCGTCTGGGCGTTCCCACCCACGCGGGAGACCGAGATGCCGACGTTGATGGCCGGCCGGACGCCCGAGTAGAAGAGGTCGCTCTCGAGGAAGATCTGACCGTCGGTGATGGAGATGACGTTCGTCGGGATGTACGCGGACACGTCGCCGGCTTGCGTCTCGATCACCGGCAGCGCCGTGTGCGAGCCGCCGCCGAGCTCGTCCGAGAGCTTGCAGGAGCGCTCGAGGAGCCGCGAGTGGAGGTAGAAGACGTCTCCAGGGAAGGCCTCGCGCCCTGGCGGGCGACGCAGGAGCAGCGACATCTGCCGGTAGGCGTCCGCGTGCTTGGAGAGGTCGTCGTACATGCAGACGGCGTGGCGCCCCGAGTAGAGGAAGTGCTCGCCCATCGCGCACCCGGCATAGGGAGCCATCCACTTGATCGGCGCGGCCTCGGTCGCCGAGGCGGTGACGATGATGGTGTAGTCGAGGGCGCCGGCTTCCTTCAGGCGCTCGTACACCTGCGCGACCGTCGAGGCCTTCTGCCCGATCGCCACGTAGACGCAGATCATGTCCTGGCCCTTCTGATTCAGGATCGTGTCGACGAGGATCGCGGTCTTGCCCGTCGAGCGGTCGCCGATGACGAGCTCCCGCTGCCCGCGGCCGATCGGGATCATCGAGTCGATCGCCTTGATGCCCGTCTGGAGAGGTTCCTTCACCGGCTGGCGCTGGACGACGCCGGGCGCCTTGAACTCGAGCGGCCTGGTCTCGTCCGTCTCGATCGGGCCGATGCCGTCGAGGGGCTCACCCAGCGGGTTCACGATTCGGCCCACGAGCGCGTCGCCGACCGGGACGCTCATCACGTGGCCGGTGCGCTTGACGGTGTCGCCCTCGGAGATCTTCTCCCACTCGCCGAAGAGCGCGACGGCGACGTTGTCCTCCTCGAGGTTGAGCGCAATGCCGGTGACGCCGTGCTCGAGCTCGAGGCGCTCGGCCGCCAGGCAGTTCTCGAGACCGTAGGCGCGGGCGATGCCGTCTCCGATCTGAAGGACGGTGCCGACCTCGGCCAGGTCGGTCTCGACGTCGAACTCTTCGATCCTCTGCTTGAGGATCGACGTGATCTCTTCGGGGCGAAGTTTCAAAGCTTCTCCTTCTCTCCTTACGTAATTGCCATCAGTTCTTCGCGAAGCTGTTCGAAGCGGCCGCGGACGCTCGCGTCGAGGCGGACCGAGCCCGCCTGGACGACGAGGCCGCCGATGAGATCGGGATCGACCGTGCGCGAGGCAACGACCTTGCGGCCCGACGCCTTCTCGATCTGCTCGACGACCTTGGCGGCTTCCTGGTCCGACAGCTCGACGGCTGTCTGGAGCTCGAGCTCGAGGATGCGCTCCTGTCGTGCGAGCAGACGCGTCCACTCCATGTACACGTCCTCGATCTCCGCGACGCGGTCCTTCTCCACGAGCAGCCGTATGAAGTTGAGGAAGAGCTCGTCCGCGCCCTCGAGCATCTCCTCGAGCGCGCCGCGCTTGGCCTGCGCCTCCAGCTGCGGGTTGCGGAGAAAACCCCGCAGGTCGTCCGAGCCCTCGACAGCGGCGGCGAGATCGTCGAACTGCTTCCGTACGTCGTCGAGTCGCTTCTTCTCCTGTGCGGCCTCGAAGAGGGCTTCGGCGTAGACGCGGTGAGCGACGGCCAAGCCTAGTTCTCCGAAACCAAACGCTTGACGTCGAGCTCCTCGATCGTCTCGTCGATCAGCCGGCGCTGGTCGTCCGCGTCAAGCGCCTTCCCGGTGACCTTCTCGGCGGCCAGGAGGGTCAGCTCGACGACGTCGCGGCGGATCTGCTCCTGCATGCGCCGGATCTCGGCCTCGAGCTCCTCCTGGTTCTTGGCCAGCCGCTCCTGCAGGTCGTCGTCGGCCTTCTGGCGGGCCTGCTCGTAGAGCGCCTGCGCCTGCCGGCGCGACTCTTCGAGGATCTGCTCGCGGTCCGCCTTCGCCTGCTCGCGCTCCTTCGCAGTCAGCTCACGGAGCTGGCGGGACTCCTGGCGCGCCTTGTCCGCCTCGTCCAGCGCCTCGCGGATGCGGTCGCGCCGCTGGTCGATGATCCGCTGGACGGGCCCGAAGGCGAAACGGCGGAGCAGGACGAACGTGAGCCCGAAGGCGATGAT
Organism: uncultured Actinomycetes bacterium; assembly: GCA_963739065.1. Lineage (GTDB taxonomy): Bacteria > Actinomycetota > Thermoleophilia > Gaiellales > Gaiellaceae > JAIBJP01. The sequence goes on along the minus strand of CAVTYV010000004.1, from coordinate 317,656 downwards.
CGTCCAGACCATCAGGCCCGGGACGACGGAGATGAGATCGGCGAGCAGCATTCGCTAGACGAGCACGTAGGCGAGCAGGCCGCCGAGGAGCGCGTAGAAGACGACCGCCTCGGTCAGTGCGAAGCCGAGCCACTGGATGCCGGTGAGCTCCGCCCGAAGCTCGGGCTGCCGCGCGACCGCCTGGATCATCGAGCCGAAGATGTTGCCGATGCCGATGCCGGCGCCCACCGCGCCGAGCCCGACGCCGACGCCGAACGCGATCGCCTTGCCGAGGTCGGCGACGTCGCCTGTCGTTGCTGCAAGAAGTGTGTTCACTTCCCCTCCTAGTGTTCGGGTTCGATTGCCCCGCCGATGTAGATCGCGGAGAGCAGGGCGAAGACGAAGGCCTGGATCGTCACCACGATCCCGACCTCGAAGATGTAGACGGCGGTCGCCACCGGGACGGCGATGACCGCGATTGCATAGGAATCGAAGATGAAGATGAGACCGAGCATGACGAGGATCAGCATGTGCCCGGCGAGCATGTTGGCGAAGAGCCGGACCGAGAGCGAGATGAGCCGCATGAACTGGGAGATGACCTCGAGCGGCACGATCAGCGCGAGCAGCGGCTTCGGCGCCCCCTGCGGGACCCAGCTCTTGAAGTAGCGGACGACGCCGTTGTAGTGGATCCCCTCCACGTGCGTCGCGAGGAAGGTGATCAGCGCCAGGGCGAGCGTCACCGAGAGGTTCGCGGTGGCTGCGTAGATCCCCCACGTGGGCAGCTCGACCCCGGCGACATGGAAGTGGTCGTTCGAGATCGGCAGCGGTATGAACCCGATCAGGTTCAGGATCCAGATGAAGAGGAAGAGTGAGGCGACGTACGGGAACCAGGTATGGACGCCCTTCGAGGGCAGGCTCCCTTCGACGATCTGGCCTTGAATCGCTTCGTAGAGACCCTCTCCGATCGTCTGCCGCCGACCCGGGCGGATCGCGAGACCCGAAGCGCATCACCCAGATCCCCACGAGCACGGTCACCGCCGCGCCGACCCAGAGGTAGACGACCGCCTTGTTGATCGACATGTCGAGCGGCCCGATGTGGATCGGCACCCAGGCCGGAAGCTCGAATTCCTCCTGCGGCTCGAAGTCGCCGGTCGCGGCGAGTAGCAGCGACGCGATCACTGCACCGGCCTCCCGCCGAAGTAGAGGACGAGGGAGAGGGCGAGCTCCACGGAGTAGGCGAACGCGTAGACAAGCGCGCCGGCGAGCGCGAGGTCAGGGTTGTTCACCGCGAGGACGAGCGCGACGACCATCACGACGATCCCGCGGGTCATCATCCCGAAGGCGACAACTCCTGAGCCCCGAAGCGTCGGCTCGTGGATGCCGACGCGGTCGAAGAGGAGCCCGAGGGCCTGGCTCGCGAGCCAGAGGAGCGCGCCGAGCGCCCAGCCACGGAGCGTCCATCCGGCCAGGACGAAAACCGGGAGGCTGAAGGCGACGACGAGCGCGCCGGCCATGACGGGCAGCCGCCGCGCGGGCAGCGGGCGTGGACTGAGCGTGGTGGCCATCAGAAGGCCCCCCTGTAGCGGCGGTACACCGCACCGATGGCCGCCGGGATTCCGATTACTGCGCCGATTGCGACTCCTACCCCAACCGAGCCTGCGAGAGAGCCGATGAGCGCGCCGGCTCCGACACAGGCGAAGAGAACTCCAGTGAGAAGCGCGCCTGCACCCAGTGGATCGAGGGTCGAACGCTCCTCAGCCACGCCGCCGTGCATCTTAAAGAGCCCGCTCCAGAATGAGAGCTGTGCCGCTGGGATCGCGCTAGACGGCGCGATGCTGCGTCCTCGGTCACGCCCGTATCTCCTTCGATACGAGCGCTCCCTGCGTCCTTGTCTCGCATCCGTCTATCGCGCCCCCGCGACGAGCCCCATCCTGAACCGAACTCTTACGTCGGGGTCAGCTTACCAGTGCGCACCGACTTTGTGACGGCTAAAACGGCTTGTCTATGCGGAAAGGGCGCGACTTTGTTCTTCTTTGGCCTCGCGCCGCCTTTCCGCCCACGAGCGCACGCGCCAGAGCTTGAGGATCTCGAGCACGTAGACCATGTAGAGCGACGCGACGAGCGCGACAAATGCGATCACCGCGACGGCGACGGTCGGCCAGAGGTGCCAGCGGCCGTGCTCGCGGAAGGGCACGAATCGGGTGGCGAGCGCCGAGCCGGCCAGGATCACGCCCCAGATGTAGAAGTAAAGCGCTGCCCGCTTCTGGGAGAAGCCGATGTTCCGGAAGCGGTGGTAGAGATGCCACGGCGTCGGCTCGTGCAGCGGCCGGCCGTACTTGAGCCGCTTAGCGACGACGAACGACGTGTCCACGATCGGGATCGCGAGCGCGAGAAGCGGAAAGAACAGGGCGATCGTCGCAGCCGTCTTCAGCGTCCCCTGGATGGCCACGGCCGCAAGCGTGAAGCCGAGGAGCTGCGAGCCCGAGTCGCCCATGAAGATTCGGGCCGGATAGAAGTTGTGGCGGAGGAAGCCAATGCAGCCTCCCGCGACGATCGCCGACATGACCGCCGCCTCGGGCTGGCCGAGCGAGAGCGCGAGAATCGCGAACGTCGAGCCGGCGATCGCGCAGATCCCCGCCGCGAGCCCGTCCATCCCGTCGAGCAGGTTGACCATGTTCATGATCGCGACGATCCAGATGAGGGTCAGGGCGACGCCAAGCCAGTTCGGCAGCTCGTGGACCCCGAGGAGCGGGAAGGAGAAGCGGTCGAGCGTCACCCCGGCGATGATCGGGATCGACGCGCACGCGAACTGCCCGCCGAGCTTGAGCCACCAGGGCATGCCGCGGAAGTCGTCAACCAGACCGATGGTCGTCGCGAGCGCCGCGCCGAGGAGGATTCCCCGGTAGGGCCCGTCGAGGTCGACGAATGCGAGCGCGGCGACGAAGAAGCCGAGGAAGAGACCGAGGCCGCCGAGGCGCGGAACCGTGCGCAGGTGCATCCGCCGCTGCTCGCCCGGCTCGTCGACGACGCCGAGGACGCGCGCAAGCCGGCCGACGCCGGGCGTGATCACGACGACGATCGCGAACGAGACGAGGAAGCCCCAAAGGACGTCCAGGTGGTCGAGGAACGTGTCGAGCATCGTCCGCTGGCGCTATTTCGTGCCGAACAACCGGTCGCCTGCGTCGCCCAGGCCCGGAACGATGTAACCGCGCTCGTTCAGCTCGCGGTCGATCGCGGCGACGACGATCGTCACGTCAGGGTGCTCCGCATGGAGGCGCTGGATCCCCTCCGGCGCGGCAATGATCGCGATCAAACGGATCGACTCCGCGCCGGCCTGCTTCACCGTCGCGACCGCCGCGGCCGTCGAGTTGCCGGTCGCGAGCATCGGATCGAGGAGGATGACGTCGCGCTCCGCGATGTCCTGCGGGAGCTTCACGTAGTACTCGACGGGCTCGAGCGTCTCCTCGTTGCGATAGAGCCCGATGAAGCCCACGCGGGCGCCGGAGATCAGCGAGAGCACACCGTCCAGCATCCCGATTCCGGCGCGAAGGATCGGGCAGACGGCGACCTTCTTGCCGGTGATCCGCTGGACGCTCGTACGTTCCAGCGGCGTCTCGATCTCGACCTCCTCGGTGGCGAGGTCCTTCGTCGCCTCGTATGTGAGGAGCAGCGTCAGCTCGTCCACGAGCTGCCGGAAGACCTGCGTGGGCGTCGTCTGGTCGCGGAGGAGCCCGAGCTTGTGCTGGACGAGCGGGTGGTCGACTACCACGACTTTCTCGGTGGCCACGCTCACGTCGTCGTGTAGGCCGTGTAGCCGCGGAAGCCGGGGTACAGCGGTCGCCGCTCGCAGAGCGCCTCGCTCCGTGCGGCAAGGTCCGCTGTATCCCCGCCGTCCTCCAGCGCGCCGGAGATGATCGCGCCGACTTCGCGCATGTCGTCCTCGTCGAAGCCGCGCATCGTCACCGCGGGGGTACCGAGCCGGACGCCGGAGGCCTCCATCGGCGGGCGCTCGTCGAAGGGGACGGTGTTGCGGTTCGCGGTGATCTTCACGTCGTGCAGGCGCTCCTCGGCGGCCTTCCCCGTCCAGTCGCTCTTGCGCAGGTCGATCTGCATCAGATGGGTGTCCGTGCCGCCCGTGAGGAGGTCGAGGCCGCCATCGAGGAGGGAGGCGGCGAGGGTGTCGGCGTTCGCGCGCACCTGACCCTGGTACGTGCGGAACGCCTCCGAGGCGGCGATCTTGAAGCAGGTCGCTTTCGCCGCGATCACGTGGAGCAGCGGACCGCCCTGCATCCCGGGGAACACCGCCTTGTCGAGCGCCTGCGCGTGCTCCTCCTTGCAGATGATGAAGCCGGCGCGCGGCCCCGCGAGCGTCTTGTGAGTCGTCGACGTGACGAAGTCGCAATGCGGCGTGGGATTCGGATGGAGCCCCGCGGCGACCAGCCCGGCGAAGTGGGCCATGTCGCAGAGAAGCAGGGCGCCGACGTCGTCCGCGATCTCGCGGAAGCGGTCGGCCTCGATCCGTCGCGGATAGGCGGAGCCCCCGCAGACGATCAAGTTCGGGCGGCTCTCCTTGGCCAGGCGCAAAACCTCGTCGAAGTCGATGAGGTGCGACTCGCGGTCGACTCCGTAGCCGACGATCTCGTAGAGCTTCCCCGAGAAGTTGACCTTGAGGCCGTGCGTCAGGTGCCCGCCGTGGTCGAGCCGCATGGCGAGGATCGTGTCGCCGGGCTTGAGGCAGCTGAAGTAAACACCCATGTTCGTCTGCGCGCCCGCGTGCGGCTGGACGTTCACGTGCTCGGCGCCGAACAGCTCCTTGGCGCGGTCGATCGCCAGCTGCTCGATCTCGTCGACGATCTCGCAGCCCCCGTAGTACCGTCGGCCGGGATAGCCCTCCGCGTACTTGTTCGTGGGCACGCTGCCGACGGCCTCGAGAATGCTCGGCCAGGTGAAGTTCTCGGAGGCAATGAGCTCGATCTGACCCCGTTGCCGCTCGAGCTCCTGCCCGATCAGCTCTGCGATCGAGGGATCGACGTCAGCAAGGGCCGCCTGGCGAAGCTCCTCCAGGGTACTGACCTGCGCCACGGCCATCGCCGAACTCTACTCGCTCAGGTCTCGATCGCCTCTGTCTCGGGCAGAGGCCTCGGGCCGTTCGTCTGGATGAACTTGATGACGTCGGCGAGGATCACGTCAAGATCGAGGTTCGGCTCCCAGCCGATCGCGCCGCGCACCTTGTCGATCGAGGGGATGCGGTGCTCCATGTCCTCGATCCCATGCCCGTAGACCTTGTCGTACGGGACGAAGGCGAGCTCCGAGCTCGAGCCGGTCATCTGGATGACCCGCTCGGCGAGGTCGATGATCCTCAGCTGGCGCGTCGAGCCGACGTTGAAGATCTGGCCGGAGGCGCTGGGCTCGTCCATCAGGCCGGTCAGCGCGCGAACCGCGTCGGACACATGGCAGAAACAGCGCGTCTGGTTCCCGTCGCCGTGCACCTCGAGCGGCTCACCCGCGAGCGCGCGCTCGACGAAGCGCGGGATGACCATCCCGTACTGGCCGCTCTGACGCGGGCCGACGGTATTGAAGAGGCGGACGATGACACCGTCGAGCCCCTTCTCCTGGTTGTAGGCGAGCGTCAGGAGCTCATCCATGGCCTTCGCGTCCGCGTAGGCCCACCGGCGCACGGTGGTCGGGCCGTAGATCCGCCGGGAATCCTCCGCGAGCGGCACCTCCTGGCGGTGGTCCCCGTAGACCTCGCTCGTCGATGCGATCAGCACGCGCTTGTCGAAGCGGTTGCAGTACTCGAGCACGAGCTCGGTGCCGCGCACGTTCGTGACCAGCGTGTGCACGGGCTGCTCGACGATGAGGCGGACGCCGACGGCGGCGGCCATATGGAAGACGACGTCGCACTTGTGCACGAGCTCGTTGAGGACGGCGGGCTGGAGGACGGAGTCCACGACGAGGTGGAAGTCCCACCGTTCCTGCAGGTGGGCGACGTTCTGGCCCGTCGAGGTGGAGAGATCGTCGAGCGCGAAGACCTCCCAGCCCCCCGCGAGCAAGGCCTCGCACAGGTGCGAGCCGATGAAGCCCGCACCGCCGGTGACGAGAGCCTTCGGCTTGCCGCTCTGGTTCATGCTCATGGCTGCGCCGATAGTAGCGGGCCGTAACGGTTGAGACTCGACCCCCGTTGTGAAATCGTGGAGCTCGTGGGAGTGGGAGTCGTGGCCTTACTGGCAGCCGTTGTGCTCGTCCCTCTGGGACGTGAGTACGCCGACCTGCGGCGCAGCTATGCGCTCAGCCGGATGGGGGCGCTCGCCACGACGGCGCTCGTCGTCCCCGCGTTCGCCGTCTCCTTGATGCTCGCCCTGCCGCTCGCCGACTATCCCGTCGCCCAGTGGCTGGCCACCGTGGCGACGACGTTCCTCGTCTATTCGTTCGCGACTCGCGCGATCGTGGCAAGCGCGTGGGCGGCCGGGACGGCACCCTCGCGCAGCACGCGCGGCTGAGGGCCGGTCAGGTCGACCACCGTCGAGGGCGTCCCGGGCAGCGGCCCGGCGTCGATCAGCGCCCTGACACCGCGGCGGATCTCCTCGGGAACCTCGTCCAGGCTCGCCGGATCCCTGCCGCCGTGGACGTTCGCGCTCGTCGCCGCGACCGCGCCCACCTCGTCGAGCACCGACCGCGACTCGTCCGGCAGGTCGGGAACGCGGATCCCGATCTTGGCCGGATCGGCGCCCGCGAGCCAGCGAAACCGCTTGGCCGGGTTCGGCAGGACGAGGGTGTAGGGGCCGGGCAGGATTGCCCTCGCCATGACGGCGGGCCGGCCGCGCAGCTCAGGGATCGCGTCGAGAAGCACCTCGAGCTCCGCCGCGAGGAGGGAGATCGGCTGCTCCTCCGGTGTGCCCTTCAGACGGCGCAGGCGCTCGACCGGGCCGGCACCGTAGCCGTCGGCGCAGAGGCCGTAGACGGTGTCGGTGGGCAGCACGACCGGCTGCCCGGAGTGAATCGCCTCGACGGCCTCTCCTACTCCCATCGACCTTCGACGACGCGGTCCCGTCCCGCCAAATCCGGCGTCTGGACGACGTCCGTGTAGCCAAAAGCCTCGAGCTCGGCGGCGAGATGCGCTCCCTGGCCGTCCCCGCACTCGAGGACGATCCAACCACCGGGCACGAGGACTCTCCGCGCTTCGCGAGCAATCTCAGCTCCGACCTCTACGCCGATGACCGCCTTGCGAGGCTCGTAGAGGCGGATCTCAGGCTGAAGGCTCTCGAACTCGTCGGGTGAGACGTACGGTGGGTTGGAGACCACCAGATCGAACCGGCCGGCGACCTCGTCCAAAAGGTCGCTCTCCAGCAGCTGCACGCGGCCGTCGACCGCCGTGCGCAGGCGATTCTCCTCTGCGAGGGAGAGCGCGCTCGCGCAGTAGTCGACCCCGACGACCTTTGCGCCCGGATGCTCGTCGGCGATCGACAGTGCGATCGCGCCCGAACCGACACCGACGTCCAGCACGCGAGGCTCCGGAATGTCGCGTAGCTGAACGAGGCACCGTTCGACTACCCCCTCCGTCTCGGGACGGGGAATCAGCGCCCGCCGGTCGATCTTGAGCTTGAGCCCGCGGAAGCCCCACTCGCCGAGGATGTAGGCGAGCGGCTCCCTCGCCCGCCTGCGCTCTGCGAGCGACTCGAGCCTGCCGGCCTCGTCGTCCGAGACGTCCCGGCCGTCCGCGTAGAGCTCCGAGCGCGTGATTCCGAGGACATCGCTCACGAGAATCTCCGCGTCGACCCGGGGCGAAGGGACCCCGCTCTCGCCGAACGAGGCGGCGAGGTCTCGAACCGCTTCGAGCGCGGTCACGCCGCTGCCGCTGCTTCGAGGCCGCGGCGTCGCTCTTCCGCGGCGAGCGCTTCTGTGAACTCGTCGAGATCGCCCTCGACGATGCGGTCGAGCCGCTTGACGGTGAGATTGACGCGATGGTCGCTCACGCGGTTGTCCGGGTAGTTGTAGGTGCGGATCTTCTCCGCCCGCTCGCCGCGGCCGATCTGGGAGCGCCTCGTTTCCGAGAGCTCCTCTTCCTGCCGCTCGCGCTCGAGCTCGAGGAGTCGGGCACGAAGCACGCGCAGCGCCTTCTGCTTGTTCTGAAGCTGGGACTTCTCGTCCTGCATGGCGACGACGAGGCCCGTCGGGACATGCGTGATGCGGACAGCGGAATCGGTCGTGTTGACGCTCTGCCCACCCGGCCCCGTCGAGCGGTAGACGTCGATCTTGAGGTCGTTCGGGTCGATCTCCACCTCGACCTCCTCGGCCTCCGGCATGACGGCGACCGTCGCCGTCGAGGTGTGGATCCGCCCCTGGGACTCCGTCGCCGGGACGCGCTGGACACGATGGGTGCCGCCCTCCCACTTGAAGACCGAGTACGCGCCGTCACCCCGAACCTCGAACGTGACCTCGTTGAAGCCGCCGGCCTCACTGGGGTTGGAGCCGAGCACCTCCCACTTGAAGCCGCGGCGCTCGGCGTAGCGCGTGAGCATCCGGAAGAGGTCGCCGGCCCAGATCGCCCCCTCGTCGCCCCCCGCTCCCTTGCGGATCTCGACGATGACGTCCTTCGCGTCGTTCGGGTCGCGCTCGACGAGCGAAAGCTTGAGCTCCTCCTCGAGCTGCGCGAGGCGCTCCTCGAGCTCGGGCACGAGCTCGCTGAGCTCGGCGTCGTCGCGGGCCGCCACCAGGTCGTCCCGCGTCGTCGTCCACTCCTCCGCCAGCTTGTGGGCCGCTTCGAGCTCCTTCAAGCGCCTTCCTGCCTCAGCTGCCGCCTGCCGGTCGGAGAAAACGGCAGGGTCGGACATGCGCTCCTGCGCCTCTCCATAGGAGCGTTCGAGCTCCTGGATCAGGTTTTCGACGGCGTCCGACATGGCCGGGTCAGGATAGCCCCCGGACCGCACCAACAGTGACTAGCGGGCGGATCCTGCCGCGAGCGGCGTCAGGTGGGGAAGCCGGGCTTTGCCCGGCTGAACTCTCCGCCCAGGGCCGCCCGCTAGGCCATTACCTCGACCTTGCGCTCCTCAGGGGTGATCCGTCCCTCGAGACGGAGCACCTCACGAAGCGCGCGGATCGAGACTTCGATCTGGTCGAGTGAAGGCTCGCGCGTGGTGAGGCGCTGGAGCCAGAGACCCGGGGCGAGCACCGCCCGCAACACGGTGTTCTGGGAGTGCTTGCCGGCGAAGCGAATGATCTCGTAGGCGATGCCGGCGATGACCGGCAGAAGCAGGATCCGGGAAGCGATCAGCCAGTACCAGGCCGGCCGCCCGAAGAAGGCGAAGACGAAGATCGCCACGACCATGACGTAGAGCAGGAACGCCGTACCGCAGCGGACGTGGAGGAGGCTGTAGCGCTGAACGTTCTCCGGAGTCAGCTCCTCGCCGGCCTCGTAGGCGTTGATCGCCTTGTGCTCGGCGGCGTGGTACTGGAAGACCCGCTTGAGGTCGGGGAGCATCGAGATCAGGAGCAGATAGGCGATGAAGATCGTCACGCGCACGAGGCCCTCGACGACCACGAAGGCGCTGGTCGACTCGATCGGGAGCCAGTTCGTGATCAGCGCCGGCGAGACCTTGAAGAGGAGGAGCGCGAAGCCGATCGCGATGCCGAAGGCGAAGAGCAGCTGCCCGCGCGTCAGCTCGGTCTGTACCTCGCCGTCTTCGCCCTCCTGTTGCGCCGCGTAGTTGGCGGAGATGGCGAGCGCGCGAAAGCCGATCGCCAGCGACTCGCCGAGCGCGACGACGCCGCGCACGATCGGGATCCGCAGCCAGCGGTGGCGCAGGAGCACGGACGTGATCGGCTTGTTGACCTCGGCGATCATGCCGTCGGGCTTGCGCACCGCGACCGACCAAGCGGACGGGCCACGCATCATCACGCCCTCCAGGACCGCCTGGCCTCCGATCGGCTGGCTCATGCGCTCCTAGGCCGCGCTGCCGCGGCCGGCCTTTTCGAGCCGACGCTGGAAGCGCTCCACGCGGCCGCCCGTATCGAGGAGCTTCTGCTTCCCCGTGTAGAACGGGTGGCATTCCGAGCAGATCTCGACGTGCAGCTCGGGCTTCGTCGAGCGGGTTTGGAACTCGGCCCCGCACGAGCAGCGGACTGTGGCGAGGACGTACTCGGGGTGGATGTCTGGCTTCATTCTCCTTTGAGAATAGCAGCAGCTATTTCGGGGGCCACGTTGCCTCCTGAGACAACCACGGCGACGATCTTGCCCTCGACATCGGGGACCTTGCCGGCGAGCAGCGCACCGGTGCCCGCAGCCGCGCCCGGCTCCGCCGCGAGCTTCGCGCGCTCGTAGAGGAACCGGAATCCGGCGCGAATGTCGTCCTCCGAAACGAGGCAGGATTCGACTCCGGCCTCCGCACAGACGCGCACGGTGTGCACACCGGCCGTCGGAGCGTTGAGGGCATCGGCGAGCGAGTTCGTCTCAACCTGGACGGGATGTCCGGCGACCAGGCCCTCGTGGAGCGCGCACGAGCCCTCCGGCTCGACAGCGATCACCCGGACGCCGGGCGCGCCGCTCGCGACTCCGGCGACGAGCCCACCTCCACCGGCTGGGACCACGATCACCTCCGTCTCCGGAGCGTCCTCGACGATCTCGCGGCCGAGGCTCGAATGTCCCGCGATGACGACCGGGTCGTCGAAGGGATGGACAAACACCCGCCCAGTGGCCTCGCGCAGCTCCTCGACGCGCTCGAAGGCTCCTGCCGGATCGGACGCCCGGAGGTCGACCGTTGCGCCGTAGCCCCGCGCGGCCGCGGCCTTGAGCTCGCTGGAGCCCTGCCACATGACGACGAGGCAGTCCGCCCGTTCGAGCGCGCAGCCGTACGCGACTGCAGCAGCCGCGTTGCCGGCCGACACCGTGATGACGCCGCGCTCTTTCTCCTCCGGCGAGAGAGACTCGAGCTTGGCCAGGATCCCTCTCGGCTTGAAAGAGCCGGTCTTCTGCAAGAGCTCGGCCTTGAGCAGCGCCGTGCCGCCGAACGCCGCTCCCAGGGTGGTGGACCGCAGGAGCGGGGTGCGCAGGAGCGTCGTCACATCAGGCTGTATTCGGGACCGTCCCCGCCCTCGGGAGGCGTCAGACGTCCACCCTTCGCCGAGATCGCGCCGCACTGGATGCAGTTCGAGGCCGTCACCTCGACGCCGACGACGTTCCCGGCCGGGCTCTCCTCGCCGCCTGCCGCGTACACCTGGGCGGGGCACATGTGTACCCACGTCTCGGCGAGCTCGCGCCGAACCTTGCGGTCAACGAGGACGTGGCTCGGAGCATCGTCGCGCGTCTTGTTCCCGGACAGGTAGACGCTCGAGAGCTTGTCGAAGAAGAGCCGCCCGTCGGGCTGCGGGTACTGCCGTTCGCGGTTGCCCAAGAAGACCGGGACCTCCGCGTCGGCCTCCAGCTCGAGGTTCCCGGGCGGGAGCTTGCCGAGCGTGTTCATGGACACCCCGGCGAGGAGCGCGCCCCGGACGAACCCATGCTGGAACGCAGGACGCATGTTGCGCACGCGCTCGAGGTCCTTCCACACGTAGCTCTCGCGCAGGGCGGCGTCGTAAGGCGCGAGCGCGCCCGGCGTCCAGGGGGTGCGGCCGGGGGCGAGCGCATCGCACGCGGCTTCGGCAGCGAGCATCCCCGAGCGCATCGCATAGTGGATGCCCTTCAGCGCGGGCACGTTCACGAGCCCAGCGCCGTCCCCGACGATCATCCCGCCCGGGAAGTGGAACCGGTCCGGAAGGGCGAGGAAGCCGCCCTCGGGGATCGTCTTGGCGCCCCAAGCCACGCGCTTCCCGCCTTCGAGGATGCCCCGGACGAACGGGTGGCCCTTGAGCTCCTGGAGCAGATCGTGGACCGAGAGGGTCGCGTCGGTGTAGTCGAGCCCGACCACCATCCCGATGGCGACGAGCGACTCGTCGAGCGGATAGATGAAGCTGCCGCCGAACTCGCGGTACTTGCGCCCGCCGCGCAGAGGCCAGCCCATCGTGTGGATCACGCGGTCGAGCGGCTTCGGCACCTCCCAGAGCTCCTTGACCCCGAGCGCCCAGACCTGGGGCTTCGAGGAGAGCGCGAAGTGCGACATCGCGACCCCCGTGAGATGGCCCTGCGTCCCCTCCGCGAGAATCGTCACACGGGAGCGGATGTCCGAGCCCGGCTCGAAGTTGGGCAGCTCCTCGCCGTCCCGTCCACGCCCGCGGTCGCCGGTGCGGATCCCCGTGACCCGGCCGCCGGTGACGAGCAGCTTGCGAGCTGCCGTCTCGGGGACGATCGTCACGCCGAGCTCCTCGGCGCGCTCCGCGAGCCAGCGCCCGATCTCGGCGAGCGACGCGACGTGGTTCCCGTGGTTCCACATCGTCGGCGGTGCAGGGACGCGCATCGCGCGCTTCGAGGTCAGGTAGTAGAGGCCCTCGCGCTCGACCGGGGAGCGGAAGGGCATGTCCTCGGTGTGCATGCCGGGAAAGAGCTGGCGGAAGGCGCGCGGGTTGACGATCGCGCCCGAGAGCAGGTGGGCTCCAGGAGCCCTGCCCTTCTCGACGACGGCGATCGGAACCTCGCCCAGGCGCTCGCGCAGGTCGGGCCGTTCCTCGAGAAGCTGGGCCAGGCGGATCGCCGCCGACAGGCCGGCCGGGCCGGCCCCGACGACGAGGGCGCCGACGTCGATCCGCTCCTCGGCCGGGTCGATGGGCTCGGTGACGAACTCGGCCGGGTCGAAGGGCGGCGGGAAATCGGCGGGCCGGACGCTCATCCGCTCCGCTTCTGCTTCACGAGCTCGGTGAGCTTGGGGACGATCTCGTGCACGTCGCCGACCACGCCGAGGTCGGAGTACTCGAAGATCGGCGCGTTCGGATCCTTGTTGATGGCGACGATCGTGCCGGAGCCCTGCATCCCCACCTTGTGCTGGATCGCGCCCGAGATCCCGCAGGCGATGTAGAGCTTCGGCGCAGACGGTCTTGCCCGTCTGGCCGACCTGGCTCGCGTACGGGTACCAGCCTGCGTCGACGACCGCGCGTGTGGCGGCAACGGCGCCGCCGAGCGCTTTGGCGAGGTCCTCGACGAGCGAGAAATTCTCGGGCTTCCCGAGGCCCGCGACCGCCCGCGACGATCACCTCGGCGTCCTCGATCGACGGGCCCTCGCTTTCCTCGTGGGCGCGCTCGAGCATTTTCGCCTGCTGAGACCAGTCCTCGATCTCGACGGGAATCTTGGTCACCTCGGCGCGAGCCGCCGCTCTCCGCCGGCTCGAAGGTCCCGGAGCGGATGAGCGCGAGGCGCGGCTCAGTCCTCCAGCCGACCTCGAGCGAGAACCGAGTCCTGCAGAGCCGGCCGCTTGCCGACCAGCTTGCCGCCCTCTTAGCACGAGGTCGACGAGATCCCAGTTGAGGCCGGCGTCGAGCCGCGCGGCGAGCCCCGCGGCGATGTCGGCCGTGAGCACAGAGGCGCCGAACACGACCGTGTCGAAGCCCTCGGACTCGACGAGCTTCGCCAGGACGTCCACGCGCGGCTGCGAGAGCGGCGCCTCGAGTGCCGGATCGTCCGCGACGAAGAACGCGCTTCGCGCCGTGCTTGCCGACCTGCTCGCCGAGCGCCTCGACTCCCGACCCGCAGAGCACCGCGGCCACGTCGTCCCCGAGCTGCGCCACCTTCGAGAGCACCCCGAGCGAGCCCTTGACCGGCTCGCCCTCGTGGTCTTCGACGTAGACGAGAGTCGGCATCAGACCAGCTTCTTTTCCGCGAGATATTCGAGGATGGCCGCGGCCGCGTCGCCGTCGTCCTCGATCCGCGCGGCTCTCGCCGCGCGAGGGCGGCTCGCCGACGGCGTAGACCTCGGTCGCGAGCCGTGCTCGCCCACCTCGCCGGCGTCGAGGCCGAGGTCGGCGAGGGAGACGGTCTCCTGCGGCTTCTTCTTCGCGCCCATGATCCCCTTGAGCGACGGGTAGCGAGGCTCGTTGATCGCATCGGAGACCGCGACGACAGCACGGAAGCGGGGCCTCGATGACGTCGTACCCGTACTCCGTCTGCCGCTTCACCTTCACCTTGCCGTCGGCGAGGTCGAGGCTGGCGGCCTGGGAGATGACCGGGAGACGCAGCCGATCGGCGACCGCCGCCCAGAGGACGGCGCCGTCGGAGTCGGCCGCCTGCTGCCCGAAGAGGATGAGGTCGGCGCTCTCCCGCTCGAGCGCCTTGGCGAGGGCCTTGCTCGTCGCGACGAGATCAGATCCGGCGAGCGCCTTCGTCGGCCAGCGTGGACAGCCCGGTCGGCGCCGATTGCGAGGGCCTTGCGCAGCGAGTCGGCGGCCTTCTCGGGCCCCATGAGCAGGGCGACGACCTCGCCGTCGCCGCTCTCCTTGAGGCGCAGTCCCTCCTCGATGGCGTGGGTGTCGAATTCGTTCAGCGCCCCCGGCACGCTGCGGTCGAGCCGGAACGTCTGCGGATCGATGCGCTTCGGGCGCCGACGCATCGGGCACCTCCTTCACGCAGACCACGATTTTCACGCGCGCGATCCTAACGACTCAAGATTCGCGGCCGTCCTGCCGAAGGGTCTGTTACCGTTCCGCCGCTTCGCGCGCGAACCGGAGCCATGCCCAGACGCCACCGGACGACAGCCCGAGGAGTTCTGTCTCCTCCTTTTGATGGGGGTCTTCGCCGGGACGGCGCAGGCCGCGGCGACCGTACCCGCCATAACCGCCTTCCCCGTCGTCGGCAACGTCACCTACACCGACGACTTCGGTGCCCCCAGGCCCGGAGGGAGCCACCGAGGGGAACGACATCATGTCGGTGCGCCACCAGCCCGCGGTCGCATTCGAGGCCGGCTGGGTGCACAAGATGCCGGGCTCGGGCGGGTGCATGCTCGAGCTCCACGGCAAGAGCGGGATGGTCTACTGGTACATCCACCTCAACAACGACCTCGGGCCGCCACGAACGACAACAACGCCGGCTGCAGTAAGGCGTACGCGCCCGGGCTCAGCGAAGGACAGTCGGTCCGCATCGGGCAGCTCGTGGGCTTCGTCGGGGACTCCGGGGACGCGAACGGCATTCAGCCCCACCTCCACTTCGAGGTGCACAAGCCGAGCGGGCAAAGGCTCAACCCGTTCACGTACCTGAACAAGGCCAAGCACCTGCTTTACCCCCGGCCGGCGGCCAGCGACCCGGTAACGCTCAGCTTCAACAAGGCAAAGGTGGTGTCTGCGGACCCCGGGGCGAGCACGCTGACAGTGAGGACGAAGCGAATCCGCGTTCTCCCTTCTCAGGCCGGATATCCATTCGCCCGCAACGTCGTGCTGTCGGTCATGGGTGACGCACGGCTACAGCGTGTGACGTCGACCGGCCGCACCAGTCTTCAGCTATCGGACCTCCAAGCCGGGATGATCCTCTGGGTCGGGACGACCGAGTTCGTGCCGTCCTGGATGACACAGCGCGCCGCTGCGGGCGTCCTCGCCGCGGATGCTGTAACCCTGCGCTAGTAGGAGACTTTGACGAAACATCGGCTGTGCCGCCGGAGGCGCGCCGCTCGCTCCCAGGCTTCGTCCTCGGTCGCCCCCGTATCTAACGTCGATACGAGGGCTCCCTGCGTCCTTGCCTGGGAACGACCGTCCCGCCCCGGCGACGAGCGACGTTCCGCCAAACCCTCCTAGCCGGGAAGAGCCGCGCGCAGCTCGGCTGCGGCCCGCTCCGGGTCCGCCGCATCGCCGATGGCGCGCACGATCGCGACCCGTTCGGCGCCGGCGGCGACCAAGTCCTGCACGTTCGATGCGTCGATCCCGCCGATCGCAAACCAGGGCACGCGGGCGTTGGCTGCCGCGTACCGGACGAGCTCGAGGCCGACGGCGGGCCGCCCCTCCTTCGTCGGCGTCGCGTAGACGGGGCCGACTCCGATGTAGTCCGCGTCGGCCGCGTCGATCTCCTGGGGCGCGTGCGTGGAGAGGCCCACAGGCAGCCCGAAGGATCTGGCCGCCTCGACGGGGATGTCCTCCTGCCCGACGTGAACGAAGTCGGCGCCCGAGAGGACAGCCAGATCCGGCCGGTCGTTCACACCAAGCGGCGCGCCGTGCAGCTTGGTGACGATCCGAGCACGCGCGATCGCCTCCAGGAGTGGGCCATCCGGAACCGATCGGTCGCGGATCTGCACGACGTCAACGCCTCCGCGGAGCGCCGCGTCGAGAAACTCGGGGAGGTCGGCGCGGACGGCCGTGACGAGATAGAGCTTCTTATCCGCCAGCAACCGGGCGCGCGACGACGAGCCGGTCGGAATCCGCAAGCTCCACCTCCGGATAACGCTCCCGCTGAACGGGCTCGCCGTTTCGCTCGACGAGGGCGAAGCGCGCGCCCAGGCCCAGCCGGTCGAGGAGTTCGGCGAGCGTCTCCCCCGGCTCGAGCGCCTGCTTGCGCCCGTTGACGAGGACGACGCTCAGAGCGTTCCTCCCACGGGGCTGGACGGAGTGGCCGTCTCCTCCTCGTCCATGATCCCGGCGAGCCGGGCCTGCCGGCCCGCCTCGACGGCGAGCTTGAAGGCGGCGGCCATCGCAACCGGGTCCTCGGCGCGGGCGATCGCGGTGTTGACCAGCACCGCATCGGCACCGAGCTCCATGGCCTCCGCCGCGTGGGAGGGCGCGCCCAGGCCCGCGTCGACCACGACCGGGACCTCGGACTGCTCAATCATGATCCGGATGGCGTCGCGCAGCTTCAGGCCGCGGCCCGTGCCGATCGGCGCCGCGAGCGGCATGACGGTGGCGCACCCTGCCTCCTCGAGCTTCTTCGCGAGTACCGGGTCGGGGAGCATGTACGGAAGGACGGTGAACCCCTCTGCGACCAGCGTCTCGGCTGCCTTGAGCGTCTCGACGGGGTCCGGAAGCAGGTAGCGCGGGTCGGGAATGACCTCGAGCTTGACCCAGTCCGGGAGGCCGCCGGCGCGAGCGAGGCGGGCCATGCGCACGGCCTCCTCGGCCGTTTCGCACCCCGACGTGTTCGGCAGCAGGAGCACGTCCTCAGGCAGGAACGACGTGATGTCCTCGCCGGGATCGTCGAAGTCGACGCGGCGGACCGCCACGGTGACCATCTCCGCGCCCGAGGCGAGCACGGCCTCGCGCATCGTCTCGAAGGTCTCGTACTTGCCGGTGCCGAGAATGAGGCGCGAGCCGAAGCTCCGCCCCGCGATCGTCAACGTGTCCTGCATCCTTCTCCCTCCGCTGGCATGACCCAGATCAGGTTCTCCGGTCGCAGCCTCGTGACCGCCTCTCAGCGCCCGTGGCAGGCGCTCCCGCTCCCCTCAGGCTAGCAGCGGTGCGCGGCGGAAGAACGCGCCCACGACCACAGCTCCGATCACGAAAATGACCCCGAGGACGAAGGCCACGAGCGCCTGGGAGCCATGGTCGACATACTCCGCGCGACCGGGGTGCCGCGCGTCATAGCGTACGGCGAGCCGGGAGCCGATTGGGTGACTCTCGTCCTTCGCGACCGTGACACTCGCCCCCTGCGGAGTCCCGTCCGGGAGACGGAAGGCGACCGCAATTGCCTTCTCACCTGGGGTGCACGACTGCCAGCCCGGGCAACTTCCCTTCCCGACGACGAGAGCCTTTGCTTCGGGCCCTGCCGTGATCGCCCGGTGCACCCGCCACTCCTTCCACCCGGCAGCGGCGAGGAGAATTCCCATCGCAACGAAGAAGACTACGACTCGAAGGGCATGCACCCCTCCAGCATCGGCGGCAGCTCGCTTCCGCTGAAGCCGGCCGTTCGCCTCCCGACGAGGCGCAGTTACCGATTGACACGAACCGCACGAATGGCGTGTAATTGACCCTTGCGCGAGCTAGGACAGCAGGCGGCCCTGCTTTCCTGGCTCGCAGCATTGACTTGTGATCTTGATTCCGGGCGAGTCAGCCCGTTTCGGGGCTCGCTCCGCTCGCCGGCCAATCCTCCGCCGTGACCTCGCGGCTGCGGGCGGGAGCGGTGAAGAGAGCGTTTGCGGGGTCTCCGAATATCGCGCGTCGAAACCGCTGCGCATACCAAGGCCCGTTCGCGCCTTCGGGCTCCCATCCAGCGTCGATGAGGCGCTGCACGAGCACCGTGTGAGCAGCGAGCGCCTTGCCGTCGCGCGGGGGCGGGGTGTTCCGAAACCAGCGGAAGAGCGGCGAGCGAGCGACCTCCTCCGCGCCATCGACGGCGACGCTAAGGGCGAAGAAGTCGCATTTCAGGTATCCGCGCCAGTAGTCGATCTCGCAGACCTCGTAGCCAGCAGGCTCGGCCGGCCGTACGTGGGCGAACTCGCCCGCTTGGAGCGGCGGCTCGCCCGTCGGCGCACCGCAGCGCGAGCAGAACCGAGCGCCGTCCGGAAGCGTCTGCCCACAGTTCGAACAGTCCACAGCATCAATGTAGTCCGGACGTAGGACTTGATCGAGCCTTTGACGCGTCCTACGCTGTCAGGCATGGCCAGCATCCTCGAGATTGCAGAGCACGCGGAGGCGTCGGCGGAGAACGTGCTGCGAGTCGTCAACGGGGAGCCGGTCAGCTCAGTCGTCGCCGAACGCGTTCGCCGCGCGATCGACGAGCTCGGACCTCCCCCCTATCCCGGGACGGCACTCGAGCCGCTGCCGGTCGAGGCGACACTCGACCGCACGCGGAAGCAACTTCTCGATCGGTTCGCCGAAACGGCCGCCGAGCTCGAGGCCAAGCTTCCCGAGGGCGTCGGAAGCATCGTCTACGAGGCGCTACGAGTGGAGGTACGGCCGGTTGCGACGCAGATCGCTCAGATGGAGAAGCTCGTCGAGAGTCTCGTCGAGTACATCCGGAGCGCAGACCAGGGCATCCAGCGGGAGCGTCAGGAGCGTCTCGACGACGTGGCGCTGATCACCGAGCTCATCACGACCGGCTGGCGGAGCGTGGACAGGCGCCTCGGCCGGGTGGAGCGTTTGCTCGAGGAATCCGTGATCTCCAACGGGAAGCGGGAGTCGACCACCCGCTACGTCTATTTCGACAGCCCTCCCGAGTCCGGCGACAACACCTAGCGACCGCGGAATTCAGGCGGGCGCTTCTCGACGAACGCGGCCATGCCTTCCTTCTGGTCCTCGGATGAGAAGGCCAGCGCGAAAAGCCGCGCCTCGGTCTCGAGGTTCGCGCGGTGGGGGCCCTGGAGCGCGTGGTTCGTCGCCTCTTTCGCGTACGCAAGGGCGACAGGGCTCTTGGCTGCGAGCCCCTCGGCGAAGTAGCGGGCCTCCTGCATGAGATCGCCCGGCTCGTGCACGGCGTTGACCAGCCCGTGCTCGAGCGCATGGGCAGCGTCGATCGAGCGCCCGGAGAAGATCATCGCCTTCGCGAAGCCGAGAGTGGTCGTGCGCGCGAGCCGGATGCTGCCGCCCCAGCCGGGAAGGATCCCGAGGTCGATCTCCGGCTGGCCGAGCGTGGCGGTCGAAGCAGCGAGTCTCAGGTCGCAGGCGAGCGCGAGCTCGAGCCCGCCGCCAAGTGCGTAGCCGTTGATCGCGGCGATGGTCGGCTTCGGCATTGTCTCGAGGAGCTGCCCGCAGGCGTGGCCGAGCTCGCCCCACCGGCGCGCCTCGAGCGTGCCGAGGTTCTGCATGTACTTGATGTCCGCGCCGGCGATGAACGCCTTCTCGCCGGCGCCGGTGAGGATGACAACGCGCGTCGTCTCGTCGCCGGCGAGCTCCTCGAGACTGTCGCGGAGGGACTGGGCGTGCTCGAGGTCGACCGCGTTCAGGGCCTCCGGGCGGTTGACGGTGACGGTAGCGATGCCGCCCTCGCGCTCGACGTCGATCGACAAGGGGCTAGGCCTCGACCGGGATCTGCGCCTTGAGGAAGTCCACGATCTCGGAAACGGGCGCGCCCGGCGTGAAGACCTCCGCGACGCCCTGCGCCTTCAGCTGCTCGACATCGGGCTTGGGGATCGTCCCGCCGACGAGTACGAGGACGTCGTCCACACCGTTCTCCTTCAGGCCGTCGAGGATCCTCGGGATGAGCGTCATGTGGGCGCCCGAGAGGATCGAGATCCCGACGGCGTCCGCGTCCTCCTGGATGGCGGTCTCGACGATCTGTTCGGGCGTCTGGTGGAGGCCCGTGTAGATGACCTCCATCCCGGCGTCGCGCAAGGCGCGGGCGATGATCTTCGCCCCCCTGTCATGACCGTCCAAGCCCGCCTTGGCTATGACAACTCGAATTTTGCGCCCTGGATTCATACGGGGGGGGTGGATGAGGGGGGCTTGCCCCCCTCATGTCGGCAAGTATATGGACGTGCGCTTGACCGTCATGGGCTCTTCTCCCGCGTGGCCGAACCCCGGGAGCGCTCAGTCCGGCTACCTGCTCGAAGGGCCCGGAAAGCTGCTGCTGGACTGCGGTCCGGGCGTCCTGGGACGGCTCCGGGAGAACGGGCTGAAGGTGGACGCGATCGCTATCACCCACTGGCACCTCGACCACTGGGGCGACCTCGTCCCCTGGGCATGGCTCAACGCCTACGGGCCGTCGGACCACCGGCTCGACTGCAGCGTCTGGGTGCCCCCGAACGGCATTCAGGAGCTGACTTCTTTCGCCGCCCACTGGGGGAACGACGGCATGTTCGACGAGGCCTTCGAGTTGCACGAGTACGAAGGCGGCACGCCGACGACGATCGCAGGATTCGAGCTCGAGGCGCACTGCCTTCCGCACTACACGATGGAGGCCTACGGTTTCCGGGTCGGGGCCGGCGACAAGGTCCTCGCCTACTCAGGCGACTGCGCGCCGACGCCGCAGCTCGAGCACCTCGCACGCGGCGCCGACCTCTTCGTCTGCGAAGCGACGCTCTCGAGCGGAGACAAGGACGGGACGCCTCGTGGGCATCTGTCGGCGGAGGAGGCGCTCGCAGCCGCCGACGGTCCCATCCTCCTCACGCATAGGCCGATCGAGCTCGAGCCCCCCTCCCAGGGGGTCCCAATCGCGTTCGACGGCTTGAGCGTCGACGTCTAGCCGTCGTCGTCCACACGACTTTCAAGTGGTGATCCCCAGCCTTTTCCACAGGAGAACCGGTGAAGATATGGGGAAATCGCGAGTTTTCCACCCCTTTGTATAGGTTCTGGGCCTTTACTTTTACCCAACAATCCAGTAATTCTTGGTGTTCTGTCAAAGCCCAATCGAAAGGCGGCCCTTTCGATGTCGCGTTCTGAACCAAGACGTACCGCAATCCTCGTCGACCAGCATCCACTGTGGTTAGACACTGTTGAACAAGTCGTAAGTCGAGTCGAGGTCGAGGTTCTGGCCAAGGAGACGTCCACCTCGGACGCCCTCGCCAAGCTCGACGAGCTCGAGCCAGGCCTCTTGATCACCGGGATCAAGATGCCCGAAGGCGAAGCGGACGGCGTGGCGCTTGTACGCCAGGCGACCGAGCGGTTCCCGAACCTCAAGCCGATCGTCCTCTCGATGTACGACGACTCCCAGCACATCGAAGCGGCCTTTTCGGCTGGAGCGGTCGCGTACGTGCTCAAGACCGCGCATCCAGACGATCTCACGTCGGCGATTCGTCAGGCGTTCGAGCACTCGATCTATCTCGCCGGCGTGCGCCCGACGGCGGCACCGCCGGCTGCACAGCTCGACGATTCGCCCGGGCTGACGCGACGGGAGCTCGAAATTCTGAAGCTCGTCGCCGAGGGCCACTCAAACGCCGAGCTGGCGCGGATGCTCTGGGTCACCGAGCAGACGGTCAAGTTCCACCTGTCGAACATCTACCGGAAGCTCGACGTGGCGAATCGCACAGAGGCCAGCCGCTGGGCGCAGCTTCGCGGCCTGCTCGCCACGCCGGCGCCAGCCGCCGCGCAAACAATCAGCGCCTAGCCGCACCGCGGCGAACTCGTACGGCTGAAACCCCGGTTCTGACGGCCAGTTGTGGCACTCCTCACGATGAGGGAACGTGCAAGGGGAGCGCCTTAGCCATGAATCCGAGCACGGGAACGAAATGCCGGCCTCGACTCCGAGCCGTCGCCGCCGGTTTGCTGCTGGCGGTCGGTCCAGCGCCCGCGGGGGGGACCAATCGCCGCCGCCCTTCCGATCATGGGCACGGCCGGCGCGGCTGCCCTCCAGGGAGCCTGGTACGACGACCGGCTCTTCGGCAAGGGCGGCGCCGACGTCATCCGGCGCGAGGAGGAGACGACACCGTCTCGGGCGGTTCCGGCCCCGACAGGCTCTATCGCGAAGGTGGGAAGACAACCTGACGGGCGGTGCGGGCCTAGGCCGTCGGTCTGGCGGCAACGGGAACGATCGCCTGACAATGGGCGACGGTCGCCGCGACTACGTCAACTGCGGCAACGGGATCGATCTAGCGCTGGTCGACCGCTTCGACGTCGTGGGCTCGAGCTGCGAAACGGCCGACCGCGGATAAGGCTCGGCTACGTCGAGCAGGTCGTGATCGGAATCCAGACGAAGTAGTCCGGCGGCCCGATCGTCTTCTCGAGGACCGGAACGCACCAGCCTTGATGACTCTGAGTCAGCGACGCCACCGTCCCCACCGTGGTGAGCGCAGGAGCTTCGTAGGCCTCTCGGCCCGTGTCCCTGGGCTCGTTCATATGTGCGTCGAGCCGTTAGGAGTTGTTGGAGATCGGCTGGCCCAGGAAGGTGAAGCCATCGCTCACGCCAAGTTTCTTGTCCTGATCCTCGGTCAAGCCGTGCAGCGTGCCGAGCACCGTCAGCGAGGGGGCTTCGTAACCTGCGGCCCTACGGTCAGAGGTTTCCATGTGCGAAATGGTACTCCCGAAATGGGCCTTTTCACAACTAGCCATGCGGCTAGACTTCATTTTGGCCTATGGGCTCGCCATTCTTGCGCCGGGACGAGTCAGAGGGCGCGGAGGAGTCTTCGAGGGGCGCTTACGGGCTTCGGGTTCGTGGGGTTGGGGCATCCTCTCTGCTCATGGAGGGCCGCTCGGACTGGCCCGAATTGACGATCTCTCAGGCGGTTGGCGACGGGTCCATCCGCCAGGAGCGCGTGTCGGCCGATCGCGCGGAGTTGCAGCTAAGGGCGGGCGGGCGACTCGACATCGACCGGGTCGAGAGCTCTGCTCTCTACACAGTTCCGCGCGTCCTTCGCGATGAAGAGATCATCCATCCGTACCTCGCACCCGCTGCGGCGATCGTGCAACGCTGGCACGGCCGGGAGAGCCTCCACGCGGGGGCCTTTCTGGCCGGAGCAGGGGCGTGGGCGCTCCTCGGCGAGCGTGAGTCCGGGAAGAGCTCGACGCTGGCATACCTGTCGAAAGCAGGCCACGAGATCGTCACCGACGACATGCTCATCTTCGACGGACACGGCGTCTTTTTCGGTCCGCGTTCGGTCGACTTGCGGCGCGAGGCCGCCGACCACCTTGGAACGAGCGCCGCGTCGATCGGGATGACAGGGGCTCGCGAGCGCTGGAGGCTCGACGTCGCAGGCGGCTCCACTACACCGGTTCCTCTGATCGGCTGCGTTTTCCTCGAGTGGGGCGACCGCCTCGAGCTCGTCCGCTTGTCGGGCTCCGAGCGACTCGAACGCCTCTTCGCGCATCGAGGGGTTCGCCTTCCTCCGACCGATCCCACCGCGCTGCTCGGGGTCGCCGCGCTCGATGGTTTCGAGCTTCGCCGGCCTTCGGGCTGGGACTCGCTAGACGACGCTATGGAGCTCTTGCTCGAACGCGTCGGGTGAGGCTCCATTTCGGCCGTCGAGCTCGAGCCAGACAGCCTGCAAAAGGGGGAACGACCGGGCATCTGGTGCTGACGAGGTCCACTCATTGCGAAGGACCTCGAGGTCGACGAGCTCGGAGTCGACCCCCTCGCCCTGCCAGCGCATCACCAGGCTTCGGCTGTGCTCAGTCCAGAAAGCGCCGTCGAACCGCGCCTTCGTCGAGCGCGTGTGCAGCTCACGCGGCAGGAGGTCCCCGAAGAGGGCCTCCATCGCAGCGTCGCGCGAGTCGAACCGACTCTCCCGCGGCAACTCAGCCAGGGCGGCGAGAAACTCGGGTCGCGCAAACGGGTGCACAGCGACCACTTCGTGGTCATGAGCGAGGAGACCAAGGCTTTTCAGGCCGACTTCGAGGTAGTGGAACCCACGGATCCAGCGGTAGCGCCCCCGCCAGCCGAGCGGCTCACTCGAGGCCTCGAGCGCCATCGCGGCCCGGACCTCCTTCAGCGCGTCAGGCTGGAGCCACCAGCAGATGCGGGGGAACCGATGCTCGATCACGCGGCGGCGGATGGATCGCGGCGCGAGAGCGAAGCCGACGCGGAGAACGTCCCGGGGCCGCGGGCGCCGCCGGCGGGTGAGGACGCCGAGGTAATCGCTGCGGCTCGGCGTCATGAAGGCCTCGTCTCCCCCGATCCCGGTGAGAAACGAGCCCCCCGCCGCTGCCTCGAAGAGCGGCTCGTGAAAATGCGCGTTACACGGCCAGAGGACTCCGTGACGTTTCAGGATGCGAGTGGCCACCGGCCCGACGCAGTCGAGCTCGTCCGTCAACTCGCGCCGAAGCCAATCGTCGAGTCCGAGGTGCGCGATGACCCGCTCCTGCCACTCGGTCTCCCCCGCGCCGTCCGCGGCCGGAAACCGATTGGTCGCGGGTATGGGCGGCGCCAAATCTTCCTGGCGCGCCAGGGCCGTCGCCACGGCGAGAATGGCCGACGAGTCGCGTCCGCCCGAGAAGCTGACTAAGCACGGTGGGCGACGGAGCGCCGGCAGGATCGCGCGCTCCAGGGCAGCCCGTGGCGAAACAGGATGCGTCTCCGAGGCAAGCTCGGGAAGAGGCCCGGCGTCGCCGAAGACGAGGCCCGAGGCCAGCTCGAGCGGTGTGAGCGGCTGGATCTCGGGAGCGTTCACGACGCCGGCAGCCGCAGGAGCTCCTGGAAGTCCCGGGCCTCGCCGTCGGGCTCCCCGTCCAGCCACGCGTGGGCTGTGAACTCCTCGGTCGGGCCCCTCACCCCGATCACGATTTCGCGGGGAACGCCGCGGGCCGCGTGCCAGCGCTGGAGCACGAGGGCGCGCTCGAGGCAGGTGGCCGGGCGCCGACGCAGGAGCGCGTGTACTCCGCGCTCGGCGGTCGATGGGACGGAAGGTGGCGGGATCAGCTCGATGTCCTCCAAGCGCCCATCACGGAGGTTCCGACGCGCCTGCCAGAGGGCCCGCTGGGCCCAGAGGGCCGCACGGAGGGTGGCCAGGTCGACGCGCCGGCGCATCAGTTCTCCAGGAGCCCCCGTTGCGACAGCTCGCCGACGAACGCATCGACGTCCGCCCCCGCCCGCTCTGCATCGATCTCGAACTCAGCGACGAGACACGAGACCAGCTCCTCCCGCGTCGCGCCATGCGAGAGCGATCGCCAGAGGAGTCGGCCACTCGCATTGGCGC
The DNA here is from genome assembly GCA_963739065.1 of uncultured Actinomycetes bacterium. Lineage (GTDB taxonomy): Bacteria > Actinomycetota > Thermoleophilia > Gaiellales > Gaiellaceae > JAIBJP01. Next base: position 292,348 of record CAVTYV010000004.1, on the reverse strand, counting down.
TCAGGTACGTCGCCGTCTCGACGTCGAGCGCGACGACCTCGTCATCGATCTCGCGCCAGGTGAGACCTTCATCTCGGAGCTTGAGCCGGTTCATCGTCCTCCTCGCATCGAAGGGGCTTCGGCGCCGCCTTCCTCGACGGCTCGGTCATGTTCGGAGAGTCGAACGAAGGCGTCCCGCAAGGCGTGGCGCGTCCGCCGAATCTTCCGTCTCCACGTTTCACCCGGCTCGGGTCGCAGCTGGGCGGCGAGGCCATGTGCGGTCTTCCGCAGCGCACGGCGCGCCGGAAGCGCCCAGCACACACTCAGCCACTTCTCCACGTGGGCCTCGATGACCGTGCGCTCGCGTACAGCGTCGAGGTTTCGGGCCCAGGTCCGCAGCGGAAGCGACCGTCGCTGGCCGAACAGAACGGAGTCTGAGGCGTTCTGCGTCGCCCGCCAGACGTGAAGAAGGCCCCATTCACGTGCGAGAGCATCGAGCTCGCGGCGGTCAGCTCCACCGGAGACTGCCGCCATGTCGACGAGGTGCACAAGCTTGCTGAGTGGCACATGAGCCCACGAATGGGCAGCGAGCACGAGCGTATGTGTCACGGGCGGCAGGGCGAGGATGCCCTCGGCGCCGAGCGAGCTCGGCACCGCCGACTCGATGAGCTCCTCCTTGGAGGGCGGCTCGATGCCCTCCACCCACTTCGGCCGGTCGTGAATCTCGACCAGCAGAGGGAGGCCGGGCCAGGTGAGCGGTCGCAGGTGGTGAATGTCTTCGTAAAGCGTCGGATCACCCGTGAGCTCGAAGCCCGCGCCAATGAGCTCGTGCTGCGTGGACTGTGCGTCGGGCACCAGCAGGTCGAGGTCCCGGAACGAGCGAAGGGCCGGGTCCGGATAGTGGACTGCGACCTCGGGCCCCTTCATCAGGACGAGCGGTCCGGTGCAGGAGGCCCGCAGCCGTCCGAGGAGCGCGGGCACCATCAGCTGGACGAACGCTGCTCCTCGCTGGGTCTGCACAAGTGAGGGGGGAACCTCGAGCCCGAGCTGACGCCAGCGCCTGGCGGCCAGCAGATGGAGACCGTGCGCTTTCAGATCGGAAAGGTGCGGGGCCCGGTCGATGAGCCGGTCGACGGCGTCCCAAAGACCGGCGTTGGCGGTCACGGAAGCGCCGCTGCCTCGAACCACCGCCTGCTCCCGAGCAAGAGTCGCGACTTCCACGGCTAGTAGAGCCCCAAGGTTCCCCGGCGGCGCTCTCGCCGGAGCGCGAGACGAAAGACTGCCAGGCCGAGGATGAGGGATACGAACGACATCGCGGCCAGCAAACCGACCGTGGGAGCGATGACCGACCAGCCCTCGCCGCCGAGGAGCGCCTCGCGCATCCCCGAGATCGCCAGGGCAACCGGGTTGTATTGCGAGATGGACGCAATCCAGTCGGGTAGCAAGTCGAGCGGAAAATAGACTCCTGAGACGAGCGCAAGAGCCATCGCGCCCAGGGCGACGAGGCCGCCCCCGCGGCGAAACGTGAGCACGACGGCCGCGCCGATCACCCCGAATCCCCAGATGAACGGGACGTAGAAGAGCAGAATCGCGAGCGCCGGCAGGATCCCACCCGCCTCGAAATCGAGCCCGAACGCGACTGCGAGCGCGACCAGGAAGAGCAACGTCCTCACGGGCAGATACAGGAAGCTGAATGCCACAGAACCGACTTGAATCGTCGAGGGCGCGGTCGGGGTGATGAGCAGGGACTCGAGCGTTCCCATCATCTGCTCGGAGCGGATCGCGCTGGCGACCCGGTCGAGGCCGAACTGTGTGTAGACGCCCAGCGCCAGCCCGATGGCCGCGAACTCGATGTAGGAGACCTGGGAGCCTCCGTACGTCGGCAGCTTGCTCGGGTCGACCAGCAGACCGACGAAGTAGAAGACGAGGGTCAGCGAGACGAGGCTCAGCGCGTCCGTGAAAAAGGACATGCGATAGCTCAGCGCGACCAGGAAGTCCCGGCGGATGAAGGCCGGCAGCTTCCTGAGCTCTCCGAGAAGCAGCTCCCGCCGAGGCTGGGTGGTCGGGACGGCGATGCTCATGCGTCCGGGCTCCCGGTCAGAGCGACGAACGCATCCTCGATCTCGGAGCGCTCCTGTCGGCAGGCCAGGACCTCGAACCGAGCGGCGATGAGCGCGCCGAGCGCATCGCCGAGCACGGCGTCCTCGCGCAGCGAGAGGAGATAGTGCTCCGATTCGCGCCCTGCGCCCTCGACCGTGGCGAGGGAGCCCAGTGCTGCCTGCAGCGCCGCTTCGAGCGCTCCGTTCTCGCTGCCATTCCGGAGCCGGAGGAGAAAGCGGCGTGGCACCGAGTGCTCCATCAGCTCGGCGACGGTGCCGGCGAAACACGTGCGGCCCTGGCCGAGGAGCGTCACGCGCCCCGCGAAGCCGCGGATCTCGTCGAGTCTCTGCGTGGCCCAGACCACGGCGGCCCGGCCCGCGGCCAGCTCTGCGACGAGGCTGCGAATGCGGCGCCCGCCTTCTGGGTCGAGATCGTGCGTCGCCTCGTCCACGAGGAGCACCTTCGGATCGGTCAGCAGAGCCCGCGCCACCGACAGGCGCTTCTGCATCCCATGCGAGTACAGGCCAACGCGGGTGCGCCCATCGTCGGCGAGGCCGACATCTGCGAGCGTCTCCTCCGCCTTGGCGAAGGCCGCCCGCTTCGAGAACCCCTGCAGCCGGGCGAAGAAGACCAGGTTCTCCAGCCCGGTGATTCGAAGGTAGAAGCTGCGGTCGCCCGAGGGAACGAGGCCGATGAGGGCCCGGAGAGCCCGCGGGCTGCCGGCCGTCGGGGTGCCGTTCACGTAGACCTCTCCCTCGCTCGGCGTCACGAGCCCCGCGAGGATCCTGAGCAAGGTCGTCTTCCCCGCGCCGTTGGGCCCGAGGAGGGCATGGATCTCACCATCCTCCACGCGCAGGGACACACGGTCGAGAGCGAGCTTCGACTCGAAGCGCCGCGAGAGCTCTCGCACCTCGACGGCCGCCGGCCCCGGCCGAGCCGGCGTGAGCGGAGGTGTGGGCGATGCTCTCTCGGCGACTGCGGCGGAGGAGGACGTCATCGGGCGCTGGTCCGGCGTTTGGGGGCTTCCCTGCAATGAGAGTAAAGAGACCGCCTTCCGTGTTGAAGACCAGACAGTCAAACCTCGCCCCTAGCCATTCGGGTAGGTGGGGGAGCGCGGCGGGCGGGCGATTTGTCCCCCTCCGGCACCGCGAGCCGGAGGGGGCTCTCGGCCAAGGCCGCGCACCCGAGCCCCACGAAGATGAAGAGCAGAAACGTGACCTGAATGAAGGAGAAGGCGTCGTAGGTGACCATTCCCACCGCGAAGGCCGCCACGCCGGCCGTGAGAGACGCCAGCAGCCAGCCGCGATCCGTGGCGTCCCGCTTGGCCTCGCGGCCGAAGCGCCGAACCGCCCTGGCGAAGAACCAGAGCCAGCCGAAAGCGCCGAGGACACCTGTCTCGAGCAGCGTGCCCAGCCACTGGTCGTCGAGAATGTTGCTCCTCGTCGCGAATGCGCCGGTCGGAAAGGTGACGCGAGTGCCGAATCCCTCGCCGAACAGCGGCTGCACCTTCCATTCGGCGATGGCCGGGCCAACGTCCGCAAGGCGCCCGCTCCCGCTCGAGCCCGGCGAGACGCTCTGCTCGGCGACGAGACCGCCTGCCGGGAAGAACGACTGCTTGATCGCGCCGAGCGTGCCGGGGAGGACGAAGTGGATGGCGACGAGGAGCGGAAGGACAGCCGGCCAGAGCCGCCTCGTCTCGCGCGGGCGCAGCCAGAGGAAGACGAGCGCGGCCACGACGAACATGACGATCCCGGTGCGCGACACGGTCGACGCGCATGCGGCCGCAAAGAGGAACACACAGAGGATCCAGCGGCGCTGACCGTAGCGGTGGGCGAGGTAGACGGCGAGCGTGCTCAGCATGACGAGCGCGGCGCTGAGCGCGATCGGATGCTGTGCGGAAGCGAAGACGCGAAGCTTTGCCGTTCCCACACGCTGAAAGCCGCCGACGTCCCCGAGATCGCGGAGAAACGGAATCACGCGGCCGAGGTGATTGAAGACGTTGAAACCCGTGCGCGCCTCCACGAGCGCGAAGAGCGCGACCACGGCTCCAGAGACGACGAGCGTCCTCACCAGTCGGTCGACGTCCTCCAGCCGCCTAATCGTGCTGCAGAGGACGTAGAGAAGGAGGAGGAAGCTGAGGAAGAACGTGAAGCTCTTGTTGACCTCCACCGATGCTTCCTGCACGCGGCCGGGATTCGCCACGATGGATACGACCATCGCTCCGACGATGATCCCCAGTGGCCATTCGAAGCCGGTCCAACGTGGCCGCACGCGGCGATCGACGAGCAGCGACGCGGCCCAGCCGACCACAAGCAGAATCACGAACACGCGGTACGGCTCGAGCTGGAACGGCAGGTTGCCCGGCAGCGCATAGCGCCGGATCGGGATGAGCAGGATGATCACGAACAGGGCAGCGAACAGGCGCGGCCAGCCCACGGCCGTGAAGCCCGTGACGGAGGCGAGGGCGATGAGAACGAGGAGCGCCACGGCAACAGTCACGAGCGCGCCGCTCAGCAAGGCGGTCAGGAGAAGGGCCAGCGCTCCGCTGATGAGACCAAGCGGCGCAAGGGAGGGGAAGTCGACGGAGCGCACTCCCCTTCCTGCCGGAGCGAGAGCCATTGCCTAGGCCGTGCGCCGTTGCGCCGGCCGGCTCACCACGGCGTCCGCACTTTCAGCCGCTTCACGGAAGCGGGGCCGGAAGTTCTCGAGCACGAACACGAGAGCAACTGTGGCGAACATGACCGCGAGGAATATGACCGCCGGCATCGTCTTCGAGCGGGGCTGGAAGACGTGCGCGCTGGTCGGGCGCGTGACCTCCTGCAGGACGACGCGGTCCGAGGCGGGGACGCCGTTCGTCCGCTGCTCTTGTTCGAGATAGGTCTGGAGAGCATCCACTCCCCGTGATGCCAGCCCGGTCGCCGCCTGCGGCGAGGTCGAGATCGCAGTCAAATCGATGAGCGGAAGGAGCACGCCCGAATCGGCGTCCCTGAGAGGCGTCGCAACGATCTGACCGCGGACGGGGCCGTCGTGCCGCATCAAGGCACGGACACGATCACTCGACGCGAGCTCCGCATACAGGATGGCGAGCGCATTGAATCGATCCGGGTTGGCAAGCGGAATCTGATCGGCGTCCTTGTCGCTCCCGCTTCCGGTTGAGCCCTCGGTTGTCGTCGGTACCGCGAAGAGCCGCCCCCAGGGGAAACCGACCTGGGTCACTCCAAGACGCGCCGTGCTCGCCCAGAGCTCGTCCTGGCGGTAACTGATCCCGCTAGGGGCGATTCGAATGACGGAGAGAACAGCTGCACCGGTGGCGAGCAGCAAGCCGCCGATGACGATGAGCTTGAATCGCCAGAGAACCCGTGCGTAGAGTCCGAAATCCATCTCAGTCGCCTTGCGGCTCGGTGCCGAGGGAGCCGTTCGTCAGCCGCAGGTACCTCACCGCGGCCTCGGTTCGATTCGTGACACCGAGCCGGCTGTAGATCGCAGCCAGATGAAACTTGATCGCATGGACGCTCACATGGAGCCGCTTGGCGGCCTCCGCGTTCGAGAGGCCAATCGAGATCATCTGCAGCACCTCGAGCTCTCGCGCTGTGAGCACCGTCAGCCCGGGTTGCTCTTCACCATGCATCGCCTCGTCGAGCACGATGCCAATGCTAGGAGCGGATCGAGCCTTCGCCTACAGCCGTTGGGCCAGCGTTGGCGGCTGATCGCCTAGCCGATCGGCTAGACCCACGGCAGGTCGCCGCCGGGCGATCACAGCTCGTATCTCTGCCGCCACCTCGGGAGCGCGCCATGCACACAACGGGACATAGACGAGGCCGCCGATCGCCACCAGGAGCGGGAGGCGCGCCGCCGGGGGTATGTCCCCAGCGACGAGGACCGCGCGCGCGAGAAGCACGAGCGCGCCCATTGCGACGGTGGCCTGAGCGACTCCGGCCAGCGAGCGGACGAACCGCCAGACCGTGATTCCGAGGACGTGCGCGGCGAGGTGTGCCCGAACGAGCTCGACCAGCACCGTGGCGACCGCATAACAGGTCGCGACGCCCAGCAGACCCCAGTGCAGGCCCACGGCCACGGCGGCGAGCGTGGCGGCGAACCAGAGGATCGTGAACCTCAGAAGAGTCCCCGACCGGTTCATCGCGAGGAGGATCTCCCCGTTCAAGGTTTGCAGCGCCTGGATGAGACCGACGAGCGCGAGGATCTGGATGACGGGCGTGGCCGCGCTCCAGCGCGGGCCGAGGACGACGTTCACGAAGTCGGGCGCGATGATGATGAGTCCGACGAGCGCGGGCGCCGCCACCGCCGCCACAAGTCGGGTTACACGAATCCACATGGCCGCCATCCGGCTCGGGTCGTCCTGCATCGTCGAGAATGCCGGCAGGAAGATCTGCTGAAGAGGCGCTCCGATACGCGAGAACGGCGTCAGGATGACGTTGGTCGCAAGCGCGTAGGTTCCCAGCGAAGCGGCTCCCAGGAACCTGCCCACCATCAGGTAGACCCCGCTCCGACCACCCTGGTACAGCAGGTTCTCCGCGAAAACGTTTCCAGCGAAGCGACCGAGGCGCCGGATGCTGTCGACCGAGAACGTTGCGGACGGATGCCACGGGCTGAAGCGCCAGAGGAGCACCGTCGAGATGACGGCCTCGGTGAGCTGCTGTGTGACGATCGCCCAAGCTCCGAAGCCTTTTAGCGCGACCACGATTGCCACGACGGCGCCGGCGACGGTCGCGATGATCAGCCGAAGCTCCAGCAGACGGAACTCCATGTCCCGGACAAGGAGCGCTGCCTGTGTCGTGCCGAGCGAGTTCACGAGGAAGCTCACCGAGAGCACGACAAACAGGAGACGCACCTGCGGCTCGTCGTAGAAATCCGCGAGCGGCCCGGAAATCGCGACGCCGACCAGCATGAGCAGCAGTCCGACGCCGGCATTGATCCAGAAGACCGTCGAACGGTCGCCCGGCAGGAGCTCCCGCCGCTGGATCAGCGCCGTCCCGAGCGCGTTGTCGGTGAAGACGATCACGAAGCCCGAGAAGACCAGTGCCATGGCGGCGACGCCCCACTGGTCGGGAGCCAGGAGGCGCGCGAGCGTGAGCGCCACCAGCATCCGCGTGATCTGCAGCGTGACCTGCGACCCGGCCTTCCAGGCGAGGCCGCTCAGGATCCTCGAGCCGATCGAGTCAGAGGCGTCGGGCACCAGGCAGAACGTACCGCGATCCCTGTGAACCGACCACGACCGGACAGCTAGAAGTCGTCTAGCCGTTCGGCTAGGGGGTCCACCTAAATCCTGGCTGTCCGACCGTGGACCCCAGGCGGCACGCTTTCTAGCATTTGGGTCGAATGGACCCCGTGCAGTCCTCACCCGCTCCGACCGACCGAGAGCGATCCGCGCCTGCCGACGCGATCGCGCTTGTCGTGCTGACGCACAACCGCGTCAATCTGCTCCAGCAATGCGTCGAGAACGTCCTGCAGCGCACCTCGGCCGCGACGCGCGAGATCGTCATCTGGGACAACGCGTCAACCGATGGAACGGCCGCGTATCTGCAATCGCTCGACGACCCGCGGATCCGAGTGATTCAAAGCGAGGAGAACATCGGTCAGAACGCATACGCGCGGGCCTTCCGGCTGACCACATCTCCCTACCTGGTCGAGCTCGACGACGACGTTGTCGACGCCCCGGCCGAGTGGGACGCGATGCTCCTGGACGCGTTCAAGCGGCTCCCCGAAATCGGGTTTCTGGCCGCCGACCTCGAGGACGATCCACACGACCTGGCTTCACGGTATCGGCACCACATTCGTCCGCACGAGTACACGCTGGTCGAGGAGAACGGCGTCCGGCTCCTCCGAGGGCCCGCAGGGGGTGGCTGCGCGATGACCTCACGCGAGCTCAACGAGCGCGTTGGTGGGTTTCGCGAGGACAAGAAGCGGATCTTCTGGCTCGAGGACGAGACGTACATCGGTGACATCGGCCGACTTGGCTTCGGCTCTGCGGTGCTTGCCGACCTCAAGGTCCACCACACCGGCGGCCCGCACTACACGGTGGCCTCGGAGGCGAAGATCGAGTACTGGAAGAAGTACAAGGCGAGGCGCGCACGCCGAGCGGCGGTCAAGCGGGCGCTCTACCGCATTCCCTTCTTCCCGCGCCTAAACGCCCGCTTCGAGTGGTTCGTCCCGCCGGAGGCCGTCGCGCCGTCGGCCGATCGCCCGTCGGGGGCGCCTCGTCAGTGAGGCGAGTCCTCCTCCACGCCTACCACTTCCCTCCGACGGGAGGCTCCGGAGCCCAGCGTCCAGCGCGAATGGCCCGGTATCTGCCCGATCTCGGGTACGAGCCTGTCGTCCTGACCGCGCCGCGGCCCGCCGAGGAGCGCTGGACGCCGACCGACAACTCGCTCGGCTCGGGACTTCCCCCGCACACGATCGTCCGGCGCGTTCCCGGGCCCGAGCCGCCGTCGAGCACCGGCTGGCGGCACCGGGCCGAGCGCTGGCTCCGGCTCCGCGATCCGTGGACGCGGTCCTGGGTCGAGGCTTCCACGAGCGCCGGGATCGAAGCAGCGCGCGAGCTGGACGTCGACCTCGTCTACGCCTGGATGCAGCCGTATCACTCGGCCGAGGCGGCGATGCGAATCGCGCGCGCGATCGACAGGCCCTGGGTCGCCGACCTGGGCGATCCATGGGCGCTCGACGAGATGATGATCTACCCGAGCGGTTTGCACCGCCGCCTCGAGCTTCGGCTGATGCGCCGGCTCCTCGGGACCGCCTCGGCGATCGTCATGAGCACTCCCGAGGCCGAGCGTCGGATTCGGGCTGCGTTTCCGGAGTTCGAGGACAAGATCGTGCTGACGATCCCGAACGGGTTCGATGCGACCGAGTTCCTCAGCGAGCCACCTGCGCGCACGGACGGCGCCTTTCGGATCGTGCACACCGGTTACCTGCACACCGAGCTGGGGCAACACCAGCGTCGCTCTGCGTTTCTCAGGCGCCTCCTGGGCGGCGCCGTCGAGGGCGTCGACATCCTGGGCCGCTCACACGTCTTCCTGATCGAGGCCGTAGAACGGATACGGCGAGAGTACCCGGAGCTAGGGCGGCGGATCGAGGTCTACTTCGCCGGCGTGCTCTCGAGCCGAGATCTCGCGGTCGCCCGCAGGTCGCCGGCCGCGAGGACGCTCGGCTTTCTCGCGCATGACGAGTCTCTCAAGCTCGCGCGATCCGCCGATCTGCTCTTTCTGCCCATGCACGACCTTCCGGAGGGCACGCGTGCCACCGTCGTGCCGAGCAAGACGTACGAGTACCTCGCTTCGGGCCGACCGATCCTGGCGGCGGTTCCCGACGGTGATGCGAGGGACCTGTTGGCCGCCGGGGGCACAGCGCTGCTCTGCCGTCCGAAGGACGTCGACGGAATCGTCAGCGCCATCGTCGGAGCCTACGAACGCTCGCTGGGCGGCCAACCGGCTCCTTCGCCCGCCGCCGAGCTCCTGAGCCGCTACGACTACCGGAATCTCGCCTACCAGCTCGCGTGGGTCTTCGACCAGCTCGTTGGCGTCCCCGAACCGGCAGAGCTCACCGCGGCTGTGTAGGCGCATGACTGTCAACCCACGGTCAGAGCAGGTGTCGGTACGTCAGGTGAGTGCCCAACGGTGGTATCAGGCCCAGAGTTGGGAACTCGCACTCTGGCGCGACGGTCAGCGGAAACGGGGCTGGAAGCGCCTCGTCTGGCCGCTCGTCGCGCCCGGACTGCGGGCGATCGACTGGAAGCGGGCATGGGGCGACGACTGGAATCACTGGTGGAAACGGCGGTTCGACAACTACGGATTCCTTCCAGCGAACGTTGGAGACTACGTCGAGCTCGGCTGTGGACCATTCACGAATACACGCTTGATCCTGAGAGGCCGTCAAGCGAGCCGGGTGGTATGCAGCGACCCGCTTGCCCGGTCCTACGTTTCCTTCTCTGGACGGTGGCTGGCGGAAGCCTATGCAGCCAAGCGCATCGAGATCGACGACCACCCCATCGAGGAGACTCCATTCCTTCCCGGGAGCTTCGATGTCGTCGTGATGATCAACGTCCTCGACCACGTTCGCGACGCGAACCTCTGCATGCGCAACGCGATTGGGTTGCTCCGCACGGGCGGGTACTTCTTGCTCGGGCAGGACTTGAGCAACGAACAGGATCTCGCCCGTCACCCGTACGACGTCGGGCATCCGATCCGCTTGCGGTTAGAGGATCTCGAGCCTTACCTCGCAGGACTGGAGCCCGTGCTTCGCAAGGATCTCCCCCGGGGGAAGGGACGCGATCCACGGCTTCACTACGCGACCCTCGTGTACGCCGGACGGAAACCATGACGATCGGCGTCGTCATCAGGACGCTGAACGAGAGCGAGCTCATCGGACGCTGCCTGGAAACACTGCGGGGGCAGCGTGGCGCTTTCGAGCTCGACATCGTCGTCGTCGACAGCGGATCGACGGATTCGACACTCGAGATCGCTCGGTCCTATGGCGCCGGAATCCTGGAGCTGCAGCCCGGCGAGTTCGACTACTCGCGAGCTCTCAATGTGGGAATCGAGCGCGTGGCAGGAGATCTCATCGTCAGCCTCTCGGCCCATGCGATTCCCACCACTGACGATTGGCTCGAGAGGATGACGGCGCCATTCGATGACCCGGGCGTGGCGGGCGTAGCAAGCCGGCAGGTGCCTTGGCCGGATGCGCCATGGCAGGAAGTCCATCGCCTCCAGCACCAGTTCGGTAGCTCACTGCAGGGTTATTCCCGCGAGACGGAGCAGCAGATCGTCTTCAGCAACGCCGCCTCCTCGATCCGCCGAACGGTGTGGCGCGACGTTCCCTTCACGCTGGCGGCGGCGGAGGACCACGACTGGGCCAGGCGAGTCGTCACCGAGGGATGGACGATTGTGTACGAACCGGCCGCTGTCGTGCTGCACTCACATACGGAGAACGCACGGCAGCAGGCGTTGCGCATGATCGACATCCATCGCGCCGGAGACCGAACGGAGGGCCGCCGGACAAGACTCCGGACGCTTCGAGACGCCGTCGGCATTCTGATGCGAGACGCGCGGAAGATCGCGCTCCTGGATGAGCCGATCCGCCGCAAGCTCGTCTACCTCACCGAGCTCGTCAAGATGGTGTGTTTCTACGTCATCGATTTTTCGCGAGCTGGGACGACCGCGGAGAGAAGGCGGGAAGGGCCGATACAAGACGCACCCAAGAATGGGAGCGCGTCGAGCTCGGCACAGAACCAAGCGCAAGATCGCGTCGGGAGGCACGTCTCCTCGTAGTTCGCTCTAAACCCGGAGCCCCCGCCGAGGGACCTCAGCCGACGCAGGCCGGTCAGCGCCTCTCGTCGGCGCCGGCATCCGGACGGGCTCCCTTCGGACGCTGCTGACCGTCGATGTCACGCCGCGGATAGCTCGCCGGATCTCCTCGATTCACAGCAGCCGCGTCAGCCTTGAGGTGGAGGTTCCGCGTACGGCTCAAGAAGCCGCTTGGCGCCTTGAGGTCGGTTGCTCCACAGGTGCCTCCGCTCGTGACGTTGTGGCGCCAGTTGATGGCCACGCCGCTTCCTTCGGCGGTGCATCCAGAGAAGGTCATCACGTTGCCGATGAAGTCCATCCCGGTGCCAGGACCCGCTCGATCGAAGATGATCACCGGCCCGGCGATCGAGTTGTAGCGAAGATCGAGGTTCGCGAGGTCGTCCATCTGAATCGCAAACGGGTTTCCCGACGGATAGAAGAAGTTGTTTTCGAGCCGGATGTTCCGAGTCACGGGCCCCGTTCCTATCCAGGAGATGTGTAGGTCGGCGGTCGCCCCGAGGCCGCCGTTTGCCGTGCCGCAGTGCCTGAAGACGGAGTTCCTGATCGTCACATGGTCTCCCGACAGGATTTGCAGGCATTCCGTGTGCTCACCTGCCTGGGAGTGCCAGTCGTAGAATCTCACCCGATCGAAGAGGATCCATGTGGGAGGCTTGTGGTTGGGCGACCCGCTTTGGTCCATGAGGGAGTGGAAAGGACAGACTCCGCACGTCACCTCACCCCCGAGAAAAGTGATGTGAGACGGGCCCTGCATCCAGAACCCGTTGTTGCGCACGTTGCGGAAAGTCACATGGTCGGCATCCTGGGGAAGCTCCAGGTCTTTGAGGGTCATGGCGCGTAGCTCGAGGTACGAGGCTCGTACCGTCAGCTCGCCTTTGACCGTGACGTGCGCGCCACGGGCCGGCTTGAAGACGACCTTGGGTCCGCGCCGGTTGGGAAGCGAGGGAATCGTCCCCCCGGGGTAGCTTCCTGCCCTGACCCGCACGACGGCTCCAGGTCGAGCAACGGCATAGGCCCGTCCGAAGCTCGCGCAGGGCGAGCTTCGTGTGCATCTGCCCGAATCGGACCCGCTGGTGCTCACGAAGAGGAGCTGAGCGCTGACCGCAGGGACTGAGGTCAGGGATGCAAGGACCACAATGGGGACCAACCACCCATGCCGCAGACGATCGGGCACGGTCGCCGAAGCTAGCACGCCTCGCAGACAGAGCGTCGCGAACGACCCTCTTCGCGGTAGACGCTCCTCACCCGCTCTGTGAGGCTGTGAGCGTGAAGGTGCTCTACAGCTTCCCGGACGGACTTGGCCGCCCTGGGATCGGCACGACCGCGCTGCATCAAGTTCGGGGGATCGCAGGACAGGACGTTGACGTCCTGCTCTACTGCACGAGCCTCCACGAGGAAGTTCCCGGGAACGTGCAGGTGGTACGGACGCTTTCGCTGGCCGGGCGGCGTCTTCCCCACCGAGTCCTCGGTATCGAGCGCACCTATCGCTACCACGACTTCCGAGTGGCCGCCGCGCTGCGCCGCCTCGGCTCCGAGGTCGACGTCGTGCACTGTTGGCCCCGAGCGACGATTCACACGTCCAGCGCCGCACGCCGGTCGGGGGTTCCGTCCCTTCGAGAGGTTCCCAACACGCACACGGCGCACGCATTTGACGCAGTTGCCCGAGAGGTCGAACGGCTGGGGATGCAACCGGTCCCGGGAGACTCCCACACATTCGACTCGGCCAGGCTGGCCCGTGAGGAAGAGGAGTACCGGCGTGCGGATGCCCTGCTCGTCCCGTCGGACTATTCGCGGAGCACATTTCTCGAGCGGGGATTTCCTGCGAGCAAGCTGCTCGCCCACCGCTACGGGTACGACCCTGACCGCTTTTACCCACCGCAGCCTGGGCTTCGACGAGACGCTCCAGGGAGCCTGCGGGCCCTGTTCGTCGGTCGTTGCGAGCCGCGCAAGGGCCTTCACCATGCACTCCGCGCATGGCTCGAGTCGGGCGCCGGCACGAGTGGGCGATTCACGATCTGCGGCTCGTTCGCGCCAGGCTACGCCGAAGCGCTCGGTGGTCTCCTCCAGCAACCTGGGATCGAGGTCCGAGGGTTCGTCTCCGACCCGGCTGAGCTGATGCGCGAGAGCGACGTGCTGCTGCTGCCGTCGCTCGAGGAGGGCAGCGCGCTCGTCACCTACGAGGCGCAGGCATGTGGTTGCGTGAATCTCGTCTCCGACGCCTCGGGGGCGGCATGTCGAGACGGCATCGAAGGGCTCGTTCACGCCGCCGGGGACGCCACCGCATTGACAGAGCACATCCGCCGGGTCTTGGCCGACCGCGCTTTGCTGCTCCGACTTCGCGAAGCCGGCCTCGAGCAGGCAAAAGGCCTCTCCTGGGCTGCCGCCGGCGAAGAGCTCGCGGGCATCTATGCGGCGCAGGCCGGGATCCACGGCCCCAATTAGCGTCGTTACGGCGAGTACTCGTCCGGACCAGCGTCGCATGGCCCGGTACGCGGGTCACCGTCGATGTCGACGCCCCCTGTGAGGCTCAAGCACTGAGATGTCTCGCCTGCGCCGATGGCTGGGGAGCTCGATTGCAAGTGGTAGCCGTCCGACGCGTACTTGAGCGCTGCGATCGAGTTTGCCGAGTCGATGACCCATTGGTCGGTGCCGCAATCCCCGGCGGTGTTCCACGCCCAGAGGTCTCGGATGTTGGCGGTGCCCATGCAGGGCAGATACGAGGGCTGCGTGCCGGTGTTCCCGATCAGCTTCAGGGAGGTCTTGGGGCTGCATTCGTCCACGAAGCCCTCCTCCCAGTGGTTGTAGGCGAACACGTAGTTGTTGCAGGCGCTGTTCGCGGTCAGGTAAATGGAGACGGTGCCGGAAGAGCTACCGAACCAGTTGTTCACGAAAGTGATGTTCGCCGGGTCCCCGCCGCCGATCTTGCTGAAGAACACCCTGGCGGAGCCTGAGCCGTCGCCTCGGTGGAACCGGCTGCGCTCGAGCGTCCACCCGTTCACGTCGTCCCAGACCCGGATCGTCTCCAGATGCATGTTGCTGTCGGGCCCGCAGACCGGGTTTCCGAGCTCAGGTTGGAACGGGTAGAAGTCGACGTTGCTGATCAGCAGATTCGTGACGTTGGACAGCTCCATCGGCTCTCCGTCCCCCTGGGCGCACAGCCGCTTCACGGTGTTCCCGGGGGTCCCGAGCCCACTGTTCTTCCACGTCACGTTCGTCCCGCCGGTGATCTTCACGTTGGCCCAGGGCCCGGTGACGTCGACGTTGTCGAGGATGATGTTGCTGCCGCTGTTGAACCACCCGCGGGCGTGGTTGCTGCCGGTCGGGACGGTCATGTCCCGAAGCGTTGCGTAGCTGCCCTGGGTCGTCAGGCTGTCGATCGTGACCGAAGTCCCCGAGGCCGGCCGGAGCAAAACGTTGGGGGAGGTCGCACCTGCCTTGGTCGTCAAGGTCTGGGCCGGGTAGCCGCCGGCCTCCACCTCCACGACGTCGCCCGGGCTCGCGAGGTGATACCCCTTGTCGAGGGTCCGGCAAAGACTCGAGCCGGTGGGATCGGGATTCGAGGTCCCGACCGCGAAACGCTTGCAGTTCGCGCCGCCGTCGCTCCCGTTCGCGGCCACGAACACGTTCGCCGAGCCCGGCGGTGGGGGCGGCGGGCAGGCGCTCGTCGAGGCCGTGAGGCTCGCCTTGCCGGAGCGGTTCCCGCCCGCGTCGTAGGCGTCCGCCTCGAGCGTGTACGAGGTGGCGCAGCTGAGGCTGCCGAAGGTGTACGTGCGCGTACCCGCGGCGGTTGAGCCCGTGCTCGTGCCGTTCCGGTACAGGCCGTAGCCGGTGACGGCGACGTTGTCCGTGGAGGCGTTCCAGGAGACGGAGATCGAGGTCTGGGTCGCGCCCGTGGAGGCAAGGCCCGTTGGCGTCGAGGGCGGCGTGGTGTCTGTGCAGGCGTTGGTGGAGGCGGTCAGGGTCGACTTGGGCGAGCTGTTCCCGGCGGCGTCGTACGCCTCGACTCCGAGCGTGTAGCTCGTCCCGCAGAGGAGCCCCGCCACCGTGTACGACGTTCCGGTCGTCGTGCCCACGCTCGTCCCGTTGCGGAAGAGCTCGTACCCGGTCACGCCCACGTTGTCCGTCGAGGGCGTCCACGAGACGCTGATGCTGGACTGGGTCGAAGAAGTCGGGAGGAGCGCCGCGGGCGGCGTGGGGGCCTGAGTGTCCGGGGGCGGGCAGGCACTCGTGGCCGCCGACAGTGACGCTTGCGCCGACCGATTCCCCACGGCGTCGAACGCATCGACGGCGAACGTGTATGTCGTTCCGCAGGCGAGTCCGCCAAAGGTGTAGCTCGCGGTTCCCGTCGTGCTCACAAGACCGCCATTTCGGTAGAGGCCATAGCCGGCGACGCCGGTGTCGTCCGCCGCGGGGCTCCAGGCGACGGAGACCGAGGTCGGCGTCGACCCAGTCGCGGCGAAGAGCGTCGGCGCGGACGGCGGCGGCGCGTCCGCGGCGACCTTGACCGGCGAGGTCATGTCCTTCGCGATCTCGCGCGGGGAGAGCACTCGCCGGTAGACGCGGACCTCGTCGATCGTTCCGTCGAACCACTCGCTCCAGACGGCGTTCCCGCCGACCCGAAGGGCGCTCCCCGAGG
Source organism: uncultured Actinomycetes bacterium (assembly GCA_963739065.1). GTDB lineage: Bacteria > Actinomycetota > Thermoleophilia > Gaiellales > Gaiellaceae > JAIBJP01. The sequence continues at coordinate 276,319 of CAVTYV010000004.1, read as the reverse complement.
TGATCAGGTTTCCGGAGATCGAGCGTGTGCTGACCTGCTTCGCGTTCAGGTAGAGCCGCAACGTTGCGCCGTCGTACGTCCCGGCGAGGTGCGTCCAGGAGTTCAGCTGGAGAGGCGACGGGGCGCGTGTGTCGAGCTCCGTCCCGACGTTGACGCTGCCGCTCGGACGGCCCGAGCTCGTCTCACCGTAGAGGCCGTACGAGAGGCCTGCGGGCTGCTCCTTCATGATCACCGTTCGCCAGACCGAGCCGAGCTCACGCGGCTTCACCCAGGCCTCGAGCGTCAAGCTGTTCGTCAGGTCGAGCGAAGGATCGTCGAACACCGTGATCCAGTCGTTCGCCCCGTCGAACGTGACGGCCCCGCCGAAACGACCTGCCGACGTCCAGCTGGCTCCGTTGAGCGCGCCGTCGTTGTCCTCGGGAGACGCATCGAATGCGGTGGGGCCGGCATTCTCGTTCAGCGAGTAGGCGGCCACGAGTCCCGAGCTGCGCGACTCTTTGGCGCCGGCGTCGGCCGCCGCTCCCAGGGGCCGAGGCTGTCCGTCGATGTCCCTGAGCGCGCTCGCATCGGGGCTGCCGTGATCGATCGCGGCGGCGTCTGGGAGTAGGTCGAAGTCGTACGCGGCCGGGTTGGCGAAGCCGCTCGGCGCGACGATGTCGGAGGGGCCGCACGGATATCCCGCCGCCCAGACGTTGTAGTCCACGGCGACGCCGCTCAGCCCGCACCCGGAGAGGCTCAACGCGACGTTCGAGTACACACCCACGTGAACCGCGCTCCCTGCGGGGCCGATCTCGATCGAGCCCGAGAGCGAGTTGTTCCGCACGGTCACCTTCTCCCAGGCGGGGGTGGTGGCGTCGTCGAGGAGTAGAGCGCGCGAGCCCGAGCGGCAGCACGAGAAGAGGTTGTTCTCGACGAAGACGTCCGTCGGCGTTCCCGCGTTGGGGCTGGCCGAAAGGCGAAGGCCGAAGTCCTGGCAGTCGAACAGGCGGCTGTTCCTGATCGTGAGCCCGGACGCGGCGCGCACGTCGAGGCAGCCGATCGTCCCTGCCGGACCACTGCGCGCGTAGCCCTCGATCCTCACTCCGTCGAGGGTGATGGCGGCCGGGCCCCGTCGAGCGCCTGGGGTCGCGGGCGCGATCACGTTCGAGTAGTCGCTCGCCGGCCCCGCGCTGCCGCCGAGCATCCTCACGTGCTTGGAACCTTGAATCTCGAAACGCGAAGTCGAGACCGATCGCAACGTCACGTCGACCGCCGTTCCCAGCGTCCTCCAGAGCGCGGTACGGATGCTGCGAAGCTCGATGTGCCTCCCGCCCACCGTCAGAACGCTGACAACCACGTGCTCGCCAGAGGCGGGTCGGAAGCTCACATCATTCGACGACCGCTTGCGGCGGTCGTACGGAATGGTCTGCCTCCCGTAGCGCCCTCCGTGGACGATGACGTCCTGGCCCGAGCGCGCAACCCGGTACGCCCGCTGGAAGCTCCGGCAGGGCCGCGACCGCGTACAGACGCCTCGATCCGAGCCGTTCTTGGCGACATGGAGTGCCGGAGGACGCGCCGCGGCTGCCGGAGCAGGGCTCGCCACCGCTACGGCAAGAGCGGCGAGGGAGACTGCGGCGAAAATGGCGCCAAGCGCCCCGCGAGTGGGTGCGGCTCCCCACACGCAGCGCTTATCGTCTGGAGGCCCCTACCTGGTAATAACTGGGCCGAGTGATCGGCGGCTGAGGAGCGAGGAAGGCGGCAATACGCCTTGCTCGGATGGTTCGGCCCCCGGGCTAGGAGCGGGTGGAAGCCCTCAGTAAGGCCTGTACTCGAAGGCCCCTGCGTCGGGATGGGCCCCCATGGGCCGCCGCCTGCCATCCAGGTCGACGAGGGGAAAATCGTTCGGGTTGCCACGACCGATCGCCGGAGCGCCGCGCTTGAGGTGGAAGTTGTGGCGAGCGGGATTGACCCAGCCTTGGGTCGCGGTACGCACGGTCGCGCACCCGGGAGGACCGCATGAGTAAGCGCGTGAAACCCTCACGTCGGTCGCCGAGCACTTCTCGCCGACGTTGAAGCGGTACACCATGCCCGGGATGCAGTCCCACCCGCCGCCGACGTTGCCGATCCACTCGCTGTTGCCTCCTGCGCGGAACGTCGAGTTCAGCGACACCGCGGTCTCGAAGGTGTTGTAGCGAACCTTCAGGTCGTCGAGCAGCGCGCCGTCGAAGTTGAGCTGCCCCCCGAAGAGGAGCCCGTAGTAGTGCCAGCCGTGACCATCCTCCATCCTGGGATGCTCGAAGACGTTGTTCTCGATCGTCACGCCCCCGTACGGCGCCTGCGGGGGAGTCCAGTAGTCCCCCCGAGTAATGAAGAGATCCATGGTCGCGCAGTTCCAGAAATGGCTGCGCTTGACGGTGAGGTGCGGCCCCACCGAGTACACGCACTCGTTGTGGATCCCCTCGTTCGTCGCGACGACGTCGTGAAACTTGAAGTGGAGGAAGGTGACGTGGCTGCCGCCGACCAGAGCCGCCTTCTCATTCACCACGTTCGCCGAGCTGCCGTTCTTGAAGAGATTCCAGTCGCCGCTCGCGGCAATTCCCTGCCGACCCGGTCTGTTGAGCGTGTTGACGCGGATTCTCAGGAACCTGTTGTGGTTGCCGAACGCCTCGAGCGTCGCGGCCGTGTCCGCGTTGTCGTTCCTCCGGATGGTGAATCCCGCGAGGGTGATGTTCGAAGCCCTGACCGTGGTGGTTCCGAAGATCGGCCGGGCACCGGGGGCTCTCACGATCAGGAGCCTCTTCTGCCCGCCGGGCAGGACCTGGCGTCCGTATGTCCCCCCGCGCACCAGGATCGTGTCGCCGTCTACCGCAGCTCCGTACGCGGCATGGAGGCCGCCACAGGCACGGCCGTCCAGATACGAGTGCGGGGCGGAACGCCGGCACGAGCCGCCGTCTCTGTCCACCCACAGGTTGGCCCGAGCCGCGCCGGCGTGCGCGGGAAGCGCAAGCGCTCCGGCCAACAGCGCCAAGGAGACGCCGACCGCAAGCAGCAGTGTTCGGAGGGGCAATGAGAGAAGCGGCAGGCGAGCGAGACTAACAATGGGTCATGAAGGCATTGTTAGGCTCGTCGAATGGCCACAGTCGACGTCGTCGTCGTCTCGTACAACAGCCGTGATCACCTCCGCGAGTGCGTCGAGCCGCTCGCATCCGTGGACGGCGTGCATGTCATCGTGGTGGACAACGCGTCCCCCGACGAGGGCCTGGACGTCGTCGCGGACCTGCCCATCACGCGGATCGCGCGTGAGCAGAACGGCGGCTTCGGAGCGGGCTGCAACACGGGTTGGCGGGCGGGCGACGCTGCCTACGTGCTCTTCCTCAATCCCGACGCCCGCATCGACGTGGAATCACTGCGCCGGCTCGCCGGCGTGCTCGACGCGACTCCCGGCGCGGGCGGGGTGGCGCCACGCATCACCCATGTCGACGGCAGCCTGGACTTCTCGCAGCGCCGCTTTCCGAGGCTCCGGTCGACCTACGCCCGAGCCCTCTTCCTGCACAGGATGTTCCCGACCGCGCAGTGGGTCGACGAGCTCGTCCGCGAGCCGGGCGCCTACGCGGAGCGGGGGTCGCCAGACTGGGTTTCGGGCGCCTGCTTCCTCGTAAGAAGATCCATGCTCGAGCAACTCGATGGCTTCGACGAAGGGTTCTTCATGTACTGCGAGGACATCGACCTCTGTCGCCGGCTACGGGACGCGGGACAGGACCTGCTCTTCGAACCGACTGCGACCGTGGTGCATGAAGGCGGCGCCTCGGCGCCGCGCGCCTCGCTTCTGCCCGTGCTCGCCGCCAGCCGGCTCCGGTATGCGGCGAAGCATTCGAGCGCATCGGCCGCCCTGGTGGAGCGCCTCGGAATCGCCCTCGAGGGCTTGACACACATCGTCGTCTCGGAGGGCGGTCGGCCGGTGCGGGCGGGCCATGCACGCGCATTCCTGCTTGCGATGACGCGCCCCGCACAGAGCTAGCCGTTCGGTCAGGCAAAACGGCTAGCGCTCTGGCCGATTGGGCGTCGTCGTGGCCAACCGAGCGGATTACGCTCGTCCCTGTGGAGCAGCGCCTCGAAGAGAGAGCCGACCTCCTGCTCGTGTGCTCGTCCGGAGGGCACCTCGTTCAGCTGCTCGCCCTGCAGTCTGCCTGGGGCTCGTACTCGCACGTGTGGGTCACGTTCGACAAGAGCGACGCACGCTCGCTGCTGCGCGACGAGCGCGTCGTCTTCGCTCATTCGCCGACGAACCGAAGCCTCAGGAACCTGCTGCGAAATCTGGCGGTGGCATGGCGCACGCTGAGAGTCGTGCGTCCCCGCGTCATGATCACGACCGGTGCGGGCGTGGCGGTCCCGTTCGCGTGGGTGGCTCGTCTGAAAGGCGTTCGCGTCGTCTACGTCGAGAGCTTCACGCGAATCGAGCGTCCGTCGCTCACAGGCCGCCTGGTCGCGCCGGTGGCCGATCGCGTCTACGCGCAATGGCCGGAGCTGACGAGCGCGGTCCCGAAGGCGCGGTACGCCGGCAACGTGTTCGCAGGCCGATGATCTTCGTCTCGGTCGGGACGCACGAGGCTCCGTTCGACCGCCTGCTCCGTACGGTGTACGAGCTCGGGCTCGACGAGCAGATCGTCGTCCAGCACGGTCCCTCGAGCGTGCGCTCCGAGCTCGCCCTCGAGGCTGAGTACCTCTCCTTCGACGAGGTCGTCGACTACATTCGCGCGGCGCGCGCCGTCGTGACGCATGCCGGCGTCGGCTCGGTCATGGTCGCGCTCGCCAACGGGAAGCGGCCGATCGTGATGCCGAGGCTCCACAGCTTCGACGAGCACGTCGACGACCACCAGCTCGAGCTCGCCCGCCGGCTCGAGGCGAACGGCCTCGTGACGGTCGTGGAGAGCCCTGCGGCGATGGCCGAGGCGCTCGCACAGGCGACCGCGTCGGCCGGCGGGATGACCGGCATGCCCTGGCTCGGGAGCGACCTCGGCGAATACCTGGCCACGCATCTCGAGTCCTCGCCGCTCGCGGTCTCGCAGAGCTAGCCGTTCGGTTAGGCGACGGCAAGGCGTTCTGGCCGATTGGCCGTCGCCATCGCTCAGGGCGCCGAATAGCGTTTGACGAGTCGTGTGCGGAATCTGCGGAATCGTTCAGCTGCGCGGGGAGCCGCGCCCCGTGAGCGCGCCGGGCGTCCTCGACCGCATGACGGACGCGATGACCCATCGCGGCCCCAACGACCGGGGCACGTACGTCGCCGACGGCATCGCGCTCGGCGTGCGCCGCCTCAGCATCGTCGACGTGGAGGGCGGCCATCAGCCGCTGGCCAACGAAGACGAAACCGTCTGGGCCGTTCAGAACGGGGAGCTGTACAACCACGGTGAGATCCGTCACCGACTAGAGGCTCGCGGCCACCGGTTCCGAACACGCTCCGACACCGAGATCCTGCCGCACCTCTACGAGGAGTCCGGTCCCGCGTTCCCGGAACAGCTACGAGGCATGTTCGGCATCGCGGTCTGGGACAGCCAAAAGCGACGCGCGGTGCTCGCCCGCGACCGTCTGGGAATCAAACCCCTCTATTACGCCGAGACCGGCGACCTGCTCGTCTTCGGGTCGGAGCTGAAGAGCGTGCTCGCGAGCGGGTTGGTAGGCACCGATCTGGATTACGAAGCGATCGACGCGTTCCTCACGCTCGGGTTCGTGCCGGGGCCGCTCACGCCTCTCGCCGCCGTCCGCAAATTGATGCCCGGGCACTGCCTGGTTGTCGATCCGAGCGGCGTCCGCACCGAGGCGTTCTGGTCGTACCCGGAGCCCGCTCCCGTCGAGATGAGCCTCGACGAAGCCGGGGAGCGGCTGCTGGCCCTCCTCGGGGAGTCGGTCGAGCTCCGGCTGATGAGCGATGTCCCGCTCGGGGCCATGCTGAGCGGCGGCATCGACTCGAGCGTGATCGTCGCGCTCATGGCAGGCCAGATGTCCGACCCGGTGAAGACCTTCTCGGTCGGGTTCGCCGAGGCGGGCGCGAAAAATGAGCTCGACGACGCGCGACTCGTGGCGGAGCATTTCGGGACCGATCATCACGAGCTCGAGCTCTCCTTTGGCGAGCAGACAGTCGACCTGAGCGAGCTCGTCTGGCACATGGACGAGCCGCTGGCCGATCTCTCCGCTCTCGGATTCCTCGCCCTCTCGGAACTCACCGCGAGGGAGGTCACGGTCGCGCTGTCAGGTCAGGGCGCCGATGAGCTCCTCGGCGGCTATCGCAAGCATCGCGCCGCCGCGATCGCGGGAGAGTGGATGCGACTTCCGCGGCCCGCTCGGGCGATGGGGAGAGCCGCACTCCGGCTCGCACCGGCGAAAGCCGGGCGGGCGTCACGAACGCTCGCCGCCTCCGACCCCGTCGAGCGGCTGCTGGCCGCGAGCGGAAGGCTCGACCCCGGTCTGCGACGTCAGCTCGTTCGCGGGGGGCTCGCCGAGGTCGACGGCAGGCGGGCCGAGCGGACGATCCGCGAGCGTCTCGGCGGAGTGGGCGACGATCCGTTGCCGGCCGCGCTGTACCTCGATGCGCAGCTTGGCCTCGTGGACGACATGCTCCATTACTTCGATCGGGCGTCGATGGCGCACTCACTCGAGGTTCGCGTCCCCTTCCTGGACCATCACGTGGTCGAGTTCTGTGCCGCCATTCCCCCGAGACACAAGGTCCGGCGGCTCGACACGAAGCATGTGCTCAAGCGAGCTGTTCGCGGCCTCGTCCCCGACTCCATCATCGACAAGCCGAAGATCGGTTTCTTCCACACGGTCGTGGACGGTTGGTTCCGCGCGCAGACGCGCGGCGCGATCAGCGACTACCTCCTTGGACCCAACCCACGGTACGCCGAGATGCTCGACCGGAGCTCTGTCGAGAAGCTGGTCAGGGTGCACTCGGACGGCACCGACAGCCGGAACGGCCATCTGCTTCTCTCGATCTTGATGCTCGAGGTATGGCTTTCGTCCTACCTGCCCCGGTCGCTGGGTTCGCCCGCAGCTCAGCCCGAGAGGGTGACGGTCCGCTGACCTCCTCGTACGCGGTGGTCACGCCCGCCCGCGACGAGGCCGCCAACCTGCCTCGGCTCGCCTCGTGCCTGGCTGCGCAGACCCGTCCGCCCACAACGTGGGTGATCATCGAGAACGGGTCCAGCGACGGAACACTCGAGCTCGCGCGCGACCTGGCCGCGGAGCACGCCTGGGTGCAGGTCATCTCGCTGCCCGGGACCTCGTCCGCCGACCGGGGCGCGCCCGTCGTCCGGGCCCTCAACGCCGGGATTGCCGCGCTGACGGAACCGCCTGAGGTCTTCGTGAACGTCGACGCAGACATTTCGATGGAGCCGGACTACTTCGAACGCCTGCTCGCGAAGTTCCGCGCCGATCCCTCGCTCGGGATCGCGAGTGGAAGCGCCTACGAGCTCCGCCGCGGAACCTGGGAACAGCGCTACGTGACCGGTAGCACCGTCTGGGGAGCCTCGCGCGCGTATCGCTGGGAATGTCTCCACGACGTCTTGCCGTTCGAGGAGCGGGTCGCCTGGGACGGTGTCGACGAGTTCAAAGCCAACGCCCGCGGTTGGCGCACCGTGGCCTTCGAGGAGCTTCCGTTCCACCATCACCGGCGCGAGGGCGAGCGCGACGGAACTCCCTGGCGTGCACGACGGAATCAAGGACAGGCCGCGCACTACCTCGGATATCGCCCCTGGTATCTCGTTCTGCGGGCGCTCTGGCACACACGTCGCGAGGCGGCTGCCCTCGGCCTCATCTTCGGCTATGCACAGGCCGCCTGGCGGCAGGAGCCGACCAACTCGGACGCGCAGGCTCGGGCCTACCTACGCGGACAGCAGAGCATCCGCAAGCTGCCACAACGCCTGCTCGAGGCCGCCGGCAGGCGCAGCCGCCCGGTCGTCTAGCCGCCAGAGGGCGACGCGTCAGGCGGAGACAGGCGAAGCCGGCACCGGTGACTTCCAGCCGATCGGAGGGCCTTCGGTCGGCACCGTTGCGTGCTCTTCAGGATGCGCGCCCCGGTGCTCCAGGAACCAGGCGACCGCTCTGGGAATCCCGTCCTCGAGCGAGATCTCCGGCGTCCAGCCCAGCAGATCGCGCGCCTTGCGAATATCGGCCACGTAGTGCGTCACCTCGCCGAGACGCGCCGGAGCGGTCTCGATGCGCGGCTCGACCTCTAGCTGCTCCGCGATCAGCTCGGCGGCCCGGAACAGCGTGTTCCCCTCGCCGAAGGCGAGGTTGATCGTCTCGTTTCTGAGCCGACCCGCCGCGAGCGCCTCGACCCCGCGCGCAATTCCGTCGACGCAGTCGTCCACGTACGTGAAGTCGAGACACTTGTCGCGTCCGTAGATCGTGATCGGCTCACCTCGAAGCATGAGGTGGATGAACAGGGGCAGGACGCGGACCATCCGATGAAGGTCGTTGTCATAGCGGCCGTAGACATTGGAGAAGCGGAAGACGAGATAGGGCAGGTCGTAGCACCGCGCGTAGGAGTAGATGAGCGCTTCAGCGGCGATCTTGGAGGCCGAATAGGGGCTCTCGGTGAAGGCGAAGTCCGCAGTCGCCTCTCCGTAGCCTTCGAAGCGGCGCACGTCTCCGTACACCTCACGAGTCGACGAGAACACCAATGGAATCCGGCTCCCGCGGCAGAACTCGAGGACGTTGAACGTCATGACCGAGTTCTCCAACGCGCGGTGGGGTTGCGCAACGAGCTGGTGGACCTTGGCGTGAGCGGCGAGGTGCACGACGACGTCCACTTCGGGATACTCGACGCCGCCGATCCCGCCGGGGAACGCCGGAACGTGTCCGGCCAGATCTTGCAAGAGAGTCGGGAAAGCATCGGTCCAGGCGTTCTGGCGCTTGTCGACTCCGAAGACGGAGTGCCCGTCACCCAGCAGGCGCAACGCCAGGTTCGTCCCGATCTGACCACTCGAGCCGGTGATGAGAACGCGCATCGGCCTACGCGCCCCGGAGTGCGTTGCGAAGAACCAGGTTCATTCCCAACAACGTAAGCCGCCGGGCGCCCGCTTACTACGAACAGATAGCCAGAACTCGTCTAGCCGTTCGGCTAGATCACGGCGGCAGCCACCCTAGCCGGACGGCCGTAAGAACCTGGATCGGCGGCAACTCCATCGAGGGCGAGTACTTCCAAGGCTTGATCGACGACGTGCGTACCTACAACTGTGCGCTATCCGCGACCGAGCTACAAACGGACACGGCCGCTGGGTTGGGTGGCTAAACCGGGTCACGTTTACGAGTACGAGGCCGAGCAGGTGCCGGCGACCGCATCGAACATCGCGTATTGGATTCCTTTGATCGTTTGAGTCGTGAAGGCCACTGGCGAGCCGTTGCAGGTGAGGTTGGCCAGCGAGCCGGCTGGGCCCTGCGTGGGGAGCATTGTCTGCAGCCCGGCTGCGCCTGTCCCGATTGTCGTGACGAAGGTGAGCACCCCACCGCTCCAGAAGAGGCCGCGGATGGTTGACGCGTTCCGCCCATCGACCCAGTCCAGCATCTGCTTGTACGAAATCAGTGGCACGCCGCGCGACTGGGCGAGCGGCACGATCTGTTCGTATCCGGTGGTGGGCGCCGGGTTGTCGAGGTGGATGTTGGTGCCGAAGGCACCGTAATAGCCTTCTGGGCCGAGCGCCTTGTCGAGAAGTGCGGCCATGCTTCCGGCGAAATCGGTCGTCGCCTCGTCGTCCACATTCGTGTTTTGTTGGTAGACGTCGAAGATCGAGCCGTCGGTGTCGGCAAAACGCATCGGGAAGCCGCCACCATTCATGAAGCCGTTCTTCGTCCCGATCCAGCTCGCCGGATAGTGGTAGTAGTTCGCGTCCATGCGGATGCCGCGGGCGGCCTCGACCTTTGCGTTCGAGGCCCAATCGGGCCAGAAGACGCAATGTGTCCGGCTCGACACCTGCGGCGGAAGGCTCGTGTACTTCGCCCGGAAATCCGCGAGCTGCGCGTCGTAACCGGCGGCCAGTTGGGCCTGCGTGACGGTTCCGATCGGGCAGGAGCCGAAGAGAGGATGAAGCCCCACTTCGAAGCCGTCGGCGAGGTAGCCGGCTGCTTGCGAGTTCGTGAGGATGCTGGAGGGGAACATGAAGGCGCTCGCCCGCACGCACTCCCACTTCGAGACGACGCAGCCCGGTGGGCTCAGCTGCTTCAACCGGTCGAAGTTGCTCGCGACGCCGCCTGGAGAGTAGTCCGGCGAGTGGTCGTCGCCGGAGAGCACGACGACAGCCTTCTTGCCGCGTGGCAGGTACCAGAATCGCGGCAAAGGCATCCGGTCTCGACTCGTCAGGGTGATGACGTTCGCGAGCAGCCGCTGCTGTTCGTCCGCCTGCGGGATGGCAATCTTCGAGGTGTTGACCCAGTCGGTCTGGCTGCCGCCGAAGAACATGTCGTCCGGTCGGATCCCGGGGGCGCCGTCGCGCTCCTGCCCCGCCCACGCCGGGTTCCCCTGCCGCGTGTAGACGACCGAGCGCGCGAGGTCGTAGGTGAACGCGACGGCCTGGCCTCCGTTCGTGCCCAACGAGCGAAGCGTCACGGCGGGGTTCGAGGTCGCGGTCGTGGCGTTGGTGTAGAGAGTCGCAAGCGCACTCGCGCCGTTCAGCGTGTAGCGGTCGGCCGTCCCGTGGAACTGGATCGTCTGCCCGACGATGCCCGCGCCGGACGCCGTCGTCGTGTCCACTTTGAGATAGGCATTCGCGAGCGTCGATCGCGCGTCGGTGAGCCCGAGGAGGCCGAGGATCTTCTTGTCCGGACGCATGGCGATCAGGTTCCCGCCGCCGTTGGCCCAGTCCGCCAGCGCGTTGGCCTGCGGAGTGCTCAGGGAAGTCTGGCCCAAGAGCACCACGTCGAAGCCGTTAAGGAGCCCGGCGGAGAGCGACGACACATCGAGCGTTGTGAACTCCGAGAGGCCCTCGGCGCGAAGGATCTCGCCGAGGTAGGTCGTGAACGGGTTCGCCGACGACGTCAAGAGCAGGATCGGCGAACGCGCCTCGGTCGTGAACGACCAAGTCACGTCCGAGGCAAGGCTGTTCCCCGCGAGATCCTTGGGACCGCCCGCCTTGACGACTGCGGTGTACGGAGAAACGAACGCGAGCGCGTTCGCGGGCTTGAGCGTGGCGCTCCAGGTCGCCGGGTCGTACGAAACGGTCGCCGGAACCAAGGTGGTCGCCGAGTCGCGGAGCTGGAAGATCGTCCCGTTGATAGTGGCCGCCTCCATCGGCTCGTTGAACCGAGCGACGATCGAGCCGCCTACTCCTGCATCCGTGGATCCGTTCGCCGGATTCACCGACGCCACCTGAGGCGGCGTGTGCTCGGGCTGGATCCGGGAAAGCATGTCGCTCTGAATCTCGGCGGGCGCGAGCGCCCGACTGTAGATCCGGACGTTGTCGACCCGCCCATCGAAGAAGCCGCCGGCAGGCGCCCCATACGCGCCGATCCTCCAGACGTTCGAGTTGCCCATGTTGCCGGCGAACGGGGCGCTGGCAGTCTCGACGCCGTCGACATAAAACCGAGCCACCGCGCCGTCATACGTCGCCGCCACGTGCTGCCACTGGCCGACGGAGGGCGCGCGCCCCGAGTCGAGGTAGTTCCCGAAGTTGCTCCCGAGCGTCAGGCGGTAGCGGCCCTCGAAGTGGTCGACCCAGATCATCGCCCCGCCGTTCTGGGCCGCGGACCAGGAGCCGACGACCCCCACGTCCTTCTTCGTGGACTGCTTCAGAACCCACGCTTCGTAGGTGAATCCGGTCTTGTAGAACGTCCCCAGCGCCGGCAGGTCCACCTCGCCGGTCGTTCCGTCGAGAGCGAGCGCGCCGCCGAACCGGCCGGAACCCGTCCAGCCCGCACCGCTGAGCGTTCCCGTCGCGTTGTTCCCGGATGAGTCGGGCACTACCGTTCCGGACCCCTGGTCAAGCCCGTAGGCGGCACGGAGGCCGGTCGAGGAGACCCCGTCGTTCTGGACCGTCACGGCGACGGGATTCGAGCTTGCGAGGTTTCCGGCCGCATCGCGGGCAACCGCCGTGAGCGTGTGGCTTCCGTTGAGCTCTCCCCTCGTCTCCCACGCGAGGGCATAAGGACTCGTGACGTCCTCTCCACCGAGATCGGCTCCGTCCAGACGGAACTGCACTCCGGCCACGCCACGGTTGTCGGCAGCGTTCGCGGTCACCGTCACGATCCCGGCGACGACCGCCCCGGGCGACGGCGCCGAGATGGAGACCGTCGGCGGGCTCGAATCCGAGACCACCGAGGCGCTCGCCTCGTTCGAGGCCGGGCCGATGTTCCCGGCGGCGTCCTCCGCGCGCACCTTGTAGTAGTAGGTCCCCGCGGCGAGCCCCGTGTCGGTGAACGCCGTCCCGGTCGGCTGAGCGACCCGGTTCGCGTCGGACGGCGCGAACCCGGGGACCGTCGAGCGGTGCACGTCGTACAGAGCCACCCCGACATCGTCGATCGCCGGCTGCCAGTTCAGGGCCGCCTCACCGATCGAGCCGGTTGCGGACAGCTGCCCTGGTGCCGACGGAGGCGTCGTATCGGGGCTCGGAACCGCCTGGTTCATGTCGCTCACGACTTCGGAAGCGCTGAGCGCACGGTCGTAGATGCGCACGTCGTCGATCAGGCCGTCGAAAAAGTTGCCTGCAGTGGCGCCGTACGCAGCGAGTCGCCACCGGTCGGAGCTCCCGACGCCGGATGAGACGGTTCGGCTCGCGACCTGCGCGCCGTCCAGGTAGAAGCGGGCAGTGACGCCGTCGAACGTCGCGGCAAGGTGCTCCCATTGGCCCACGGCGGGCGTGCGGCCGCTGTCCAGGTAGTCGGAGAGGTTCCCGCCGAGCGTCAGCTGGTAGTCGCCGCCCAGGTGGTCGACCCAGAGCATCGGGCCGTTCCCCGCCCACGTGCCGACGATGCCGACGTCCTTCTTCGAGCCTGCCTTCTGCACCCACGCCTCGAGCGTGAAGGCCTGCTGGTAGAAGGTGCCCAGGCTGCCTAGGTCGACGGAGGCGTTCGTTCCGTTGAACGAGAGCGCACCCCCGTGCCGTCCCGTCGTCCACGAGCCGTTCGCGGTCGCGCCGTGGTGTGCGTTGCCCGACGTGTCGTGCAGGATCGTGCCGGTCCCGTCGTCGAACGAGTACGCCGCGACGAGCCCGGAACCGGCGGCCCCTGCCTCGCTGACGGCGGCCGGGACGGCCACGCACAGGAGAGCGAGCGGCAGGGCCAGCGCGAGCCGAAGAAGGGCCTTCTTTGCCCTACCCGGCGCAGGCCCGCCGTCACGAAGCCGACCGGGTCGACGCATCTTCCCAATCTTGCTAGGCAGGACGCTTCGTCGCGCCCCGCAGAAGTCAAGGGCGGGCCTATTCGAGGGTCGAGTCACGAATAGGTCGCCCTGCAGGTGCCGGTAATCGTGTTGAACATTGCGTACTGGATGCCCTTGATCGTCTGGGTGGTGTATGCAGTCGGCGATCCGGCGCACGTGAGCGCGCTCAGGCTCCCGCTCGGGCCCTGAGTCGGAAGCATTGTCTGCAGCCCGTTGGCACCTGCCCCGATCGTGGTGACGAAAGTCAGGACGCCGGCGTTCCAGCCAAGCCCACGGATCGTCGAGCCGTTACGTCCGTCCACCCAGTCGAGGAGCTGCTTGTACGAGATCAACGGCACGCTGCGCGCTTGCGCCGCGGGCACGATCTGCTCATAGCCCGGAAGCGGGGCCGAATTGTCGGTGTGGATGTTCGTTCCGAACACGCCGTAGTAGCCCTGTGGTCCGAGCGCGTTATCCAGCAGCGAGGTGATTGCGCTCGTGAAGGCTGTCGTCGTCTCGTCGGTGATGTTCGTGTTCGCCTGATAGGTGTCGATGAGCGAGCCGTCGAGGTCGGCGAAGCGCATCGGGAAGCCGCCGCCGTTCATGAAGCCGTTCTTCGTCCCGATCCAGCTGCCCGGATAGTGGTAGTAGTTCGCGTCCATGCGAATACCCCGCGCGGCTTCCACCTTCGCATTGGAGGCCCAGTCGGGCCAGAACACGCAGTGCGTGCGACTGGACACCTGAGCCGGGACGCTCGTGTACTTGGCACGGAACTGAGCGAGCTGCGTGTCGAAGCCGGCACCGAGCTCGTCCTGCGAGATGGGCGTCGTCGGACAGAAGCCGAAGACGGGGTGGAGCCCGACCTCGAAGCCGTCCGCGACGTATCCCGCCGCCTGGGCGTTCGAGAGCACGCTGTTGGGATAGATGTACGAGGTCGAGCGCACGCAGTCCCAGTTGGCCACGACGCAACCGGGCGGGCTGAGCTGCTTGAGACGGTCGAAGTTGCTCGCCGTGCCTCCCGGCGCCTGCGACGGGGAGTGGTCGTCGCCGCTCAGGACAACGGCGGCCTTCTCGCCGCGCGGGAGGTACCAAAAGCGCGGCAGCGGCATCTTGTCGGCGTCCATGAGCGTGATCAGGTTGGCCAGCAGGCGCTGTTGTTCGTCGGCCTGCGGAATGGCGATCTTGTTCGTGTCCACCCAGTCGGGCTGGACGTCGGAGGCCCGGGCGCCGTAGAACAGGTCGTCGGGCCGGATGCCGGACACACCGTCGCGCTCTTGGCCCACCCAGGCGGGATTCCCCTGCCTCGTGTAGACCACCGAGCGGGCCAGGTCGTAGGTGAAGGCGGCCGCTTGCCCGCCGTTCGCCCCCACGGAGCGGAGCGTCACCGCGGGGTTCGCGGTCGCGGTCGTCGCAGTCGAGTACAGAGTCGCGATACCGGTTGCGCCGTTCAGCGCGTAGCGGTCGGCGGTCCCATGGAACTGAATCGTGCTTCCGACGATCCCGCTGCCGGCCGGAGTGCCGGTATTGACCTGCAGGTAGGCGTTCGCAAGCGTCGCCCCGGCGTCGGTGAGCCCCAGGAGACCGGCGAGCTGCTTGTCGGGATGCACGGCGATGAGGTTTCCGCCCAGGTTCACCCAGTCGGACAAGGTCGTTACTTGGGCCGCGGTCAGGCTCATGTCGCCGAGGACGACGACGTCGAACCGACTGAGCAAGCTCGGGCTGATGAACGACGAGTCGATGGTCGTGAAGGCGTCGAGGCCTTCGTTGCGAAGGATCTCACCGAGGTACGTGGTGAACCGGTTCGCGGACGTGACGACGAGCATCGGAGGCGGCGAGGCCTCGGTCGTGAACGTCCAGCTGAAGTCGCTCGCGAGCGCGTTTCCGGCCGCGTCCGCCGCGCCGCTCGCCCCGCCCTTCACCGTGGCGGTGTAGGTCATGCCGTACTGAAGGGCGCTCTGCGGCGTCAGCGTCGCGACGTTCGTCGCTGAGTCATAGGAAACGCTGGCTGGAACGGGCGCGTTGAGGGAATCCTTCAGAACGAAGGAAGAGCTCGTGATCGAGCCGCTGTTCATCAGCTCGCTGAACGTCGCCGTGGGCGACGTGCCCGCGTTGACTCCGGCCGCACCATTCGCCGGCGTCGTCGCCGTGATCGTCGGCGGAGTGTTGTCGGGAGTGACGCTCCGCCCCATATCGCTCTGAATCTCGACCTGGCTGAGCGCACGGTTGTACACACGGACCTCGTCGATCAGGCCGTTGAAGTACTCGCCCCAGACGGAATTGCCGCCGATCCGGAGCGGAGAGTTGGAATTGACGATCGAGCCGGCCTGAGCCAGCTGTGCGGTCTGATTACCGTTGAGGTAGACACGGAGCGTCGTCCCGTCGTACGTGGCCGCGAGATGGCTCCAGACGGCAACCGGCAGCTGGGTCGTCCCGTTGAGGGCCCTCGTCGCCCCGTTCACGTAGACCTCTGCCTCGTAGCGGTTCGCGCTCGTGTTCGAATAGATCCCGTAGGCGAGATTCCCCGGCTGTTCCTTGACGATCGCTGTCTGCCAGCCGCCGACGATGGTCGGCCGCACCCAGGCCTCGAGCGTCATGCCGTTCGTCAGATCGAGCGTCGCGGAGTCGGCCACGGCGACCCAGGCGTTCGTGCCGTTGAAGGAGAGGGCCTTGTTGAACTTCCCACCCGTGACCCAGACCGCGTTGCTGATCGTGCCCGTATTCCCCCTCCCCGACTGGTCGGCCGTGGTCGTCCCGCTTCCCTCGTCGAACGCCCACGCGCCGACGAGCCCCGGAGAGCCGGTGTTCTGGACCGTGACCGCGACGGGCGACGAGGGAGTGGTGTTGCCGGCGCCGTCGCGCGCGACCGCCGTCAGCGTGTAACCGCCGTTCGCCGCCGTGGACGTATCCCAGGAGAGGGAATACGGGGACGAGGTGTCCTCGGCCCCGAGGTTCGCCCCGTCGAGCTTGAACTGGACTCCTCCCACGGATCCGTTGTCGGACGCGTTAGCGTTGACCGAGATCGTTCCGGACACCGTCGCCCCACCGCTCGGCGACGTGATCGCGACGGTCGGGGGCGTGCTGTCGGCCGTGGCCGCGGCGCTTGCCTCATTCGAAGCAGGCCCCACGTTGCCGGCCGCGTCCTCGGCGGTCACCTTGTAGTAGTAGGTCCCCGAAGCGAGCCCCGAGTCCGCGTAGCTCGTCCCCGTCGGCTGGGCGATCCGGTTCCCCGCCGAGGGAGTGAAGCCGCTCGTCGTGCTCCGGTGGACGTTGTAGCGGACGACGCTCACGTTGTCAGACGCCGCGCCCCAGCCGAGGCTGATCTGCCCGAGCCCGCCCGTCGCGGTCAGAGTGCCAGGTGGGCCCGGCGGCGTTGCGTCAGGAGTGCTGATCGAGGTGTTCATATCCGCCTGCAGCTCGGCAACCGTCCGGGCCCTGTTGTAGATGCGTACCTCGTCGATCAGTCCGTTGAAGTTCTCGCCCCAGATGGCGTTGCCGCCGATCTTGAGCGCCCCCGTGGTGGTGATGATCGAGCCGCTCGCGAAGACCGTCGCGGCCTGCGTCCCGTTCACGTAGAGCGCGAACACGGTGCCGTCGTAGGTGGCGGCGAGGTGCGTCCAGGTGGCGAGCGGTAGCTGGGCCGTCCCGCGCAGGTCGTAGTCGAGGTTCGTGTAGATGTTGCCCGAGGGACGGTTCGCACCCGTGTTGGCATAGAGGGCGTCCGCGTAGTAGCCGGGCCGCTCGCGGAAGATGACCGTGTTCCAGTCCCCGTTCGAGAGCGTCGTCGGGCGCACCCAGGCCTCGAGCGTCATCCCTGTCGTGAGGGCGAGCGAGGCCGAGCTGGGGATGCTCACCGAGGCGTTCGTCCCGTTGAAGGAGAGGGCGTTACCGAACTTGCCCGCCGTGGGCCCGGCCCAGGTCACGTTCGCGAGCGTGCCGTTGTTGCCGTTGCCCGACTGGTCGGCGAGCGTCGTGCCGGATCCGGCATCCATGCCGTAGGCGGCGACGAGCCCCACGGTCGCTGGTGCAGTCACCACCGCGCTCGCTTCGCTCGAAGCAGGCCCCACGTTCCCGGCCGCGTCCTCGGCGGTCACCTTGTAGTAGTAGGTCCCGGCAGCGAGCCCCGAGTCCGTGTAGCTCGTCCCCGTGGGCTGAGCGATCCGGTTCCCGGCCGAGGGCGTGAAGCCGCTCGTCGTGCTCCGGTGGACGTTGTAGCGGACGACGCCCACGTTGTCCGTGGCGGGATTCCACCCCAGTACCGCCTGACCGGCGCCGCCCGTGGCGGCGAGCCCCGTCGTGACGCTGGGAGGAATGGTGTCCGCCACGGTTGCGCTGGCGGTGTTCGAGACGGGGCCGACGTTGCCGGCGGCGTCTTCGGCGGTGACCTTGTAGAAGTATGTGCCCGGGCCCAGCCCGGAGTCGGAGTAGGTCGTGCCCGTGGGCTGCGCGATCCGATTGGCCGCGGAGGGGGTGAAGCCGGTCGTCGTCCCCCGGTGGACGTTGTAGCGGACGACGCCCACGTTGTCGGTGGCCGCGGTCCACGAGAGGTTGATCGTGGTCCCCGCCGCGCCGGCGGTCAGTCCGGTCGGCGCGGTGGGCGGCGTCGCGTCCGCCACTGTGGCGCTCGCCTCGTTCGACTGCCCGCTGACGTTGCCGGCGGCGTCCTCGGCGGTGACCTTGTAGTAGTAGGTGTTGACGGCGAGGCCGCCGTCGCTGAACGTCGTCCCCGTCGGTTGACCGATCCTGTTGGCCGGGCTGGGCGTGAACCCCGGAGACGTCGAGCGGTAGACGTTGTAACGCAACACTCCGACGTTGTCGGTGGAAGCCGTCCAGCTCAGGTTGGCGGTGTTGCCCGTGACCGGCGCGGCGAGCCCGCTCGGGTTGGTGGGGGGCGTCGTGTCCGCCGTCACGACGGCATTCGCTTCGTTCGTGGCCGGCCCGACGTTTCCAGCCGCGTCTTGAGCGGTGACCTTGTAGAAGTAGGTCCCCGGTGCCAGTCCGGAGTCGGTGTAGCTCGTCCCCGTGGGCTGCGCGATCCGGTTCCCGGCCGAAGGCGTGAAGCCGCTCGTCGTCGCGCGATGGACGTTGTAGAGAACGACGCCCACGTTGTCCGTGGCAGGACCCCAGCTGAGATTGGCGGTGCCGATCGAACCGGTCGCAGTCAGCGTCCCCGGGGACCCTGGGGACGTGGTGTCCCCCACGATGGCCGAGGCTTCGTTGGACGCGGGCCCAACGTTTCCGGCCGCGTCCTCGGCGGTCACCTTGTAGTAGTAGGTCCCCGCGGCGGGGGTGTCCGTGTAACTGGCCCCTGTCGGCTGTGCAATCCGGTTCGCCGCCGATGGCGTGAAGCCCGGGGTCGTCGACCGGTGGACGTTGTAGCGCGCGACACCGACGTTGTCGGTAGCCGTGCCCCAAGTGAGCTGCGCAGACGTAAGTCCGCCTGTCGCCGTCAGCGTGCCGGGCGCAGAGGGAGGCGTCGAATCGGGGTTCGTGATCGCCGCGTTCATGTCGCTCTGGATCTGACCCACGGTGAGAGCGCGGTTGTAGATGCGCACCTCATCGATCAGTCCGTTGAAGTTCTCGCCCCAGATGGCGTTGCCGCCGATCTTGAGCGCCCCCGTGGTGGTGATGATCGAGCCGCTCGCGAAGACCGTCGCGGCCTGCGTCCCGTTCACGTAGAGCGCGAACACGGTGCCGTCGTAGGTGGCGGCGAGGTGCGTCCAGGTGGCGAGCGGTAGCTGGGCCGTCCCGCGCAGGTCGTAGTCGAGGTTCGTGTAGATGTTGCCCGAGGGACGGTTCGCACCCGTGTTGGCATAGAGGGCGTCCGCGTAGTAGCCGGGCCGCTCGCGGAAGATGACCGTGTTCCAGTCCCCGTTCGAGAGCGTCGTCGGGCGCACCCAGGCCTCGAGCGTCATCCCTGTCGTGAGGGCGAGCGAGGCCGAGCTGGGGATGCTCACCGAGGCGTTCGTCCCGTTGAAGGAGAGGGCGTTACCGAACTTGCCCGCCGTGGGCCCGGCCCAGCTCACGTTCGCGAGCGTGCCGTTGTTGCCGTTGCCCGACTGGTCGGCGAGCGTCGTGCCGGATCCGGCATCCATGCCGTAGGCGGCGACGAGCCCGGGCGGCGGCCCGTTGGGCACGGTGGCGCTGGCCTCGTTCGAACCGGGCCCGACATTGCCCGCGCCGTCTTCAGCAGTGACCTTGTAGTAGTAGGTGCCGGCTGCCAGACCGGAGTCGGTGTAGCTCGTCCCCGTGGGCTGAGCGATCCGGTTCCCCGCCGAAGGCGTGAAGCCGCTCGTCGTGCTCCGGTGGACGTTGTAGCGGGCGATTCCCCCGGCGTCGGTGGCCGCCGTCCATGTGAGGCTCACCTGTTGGGGTGCTCCCGTCGCCAGGAGGTTGGTCGGCGCCGTCGGCGGCGTCGTATCGGCCGTCGCCGCCGCGCTCGCCTCATTCGAGACCGGGCCCACGTTCCCGGCGGCGTCTTCAGCAGTGACCTTGTAGTAGTAGGTGCCGGCTGCCAGACCGGAGTCGGTGTAGCTCGTCCCCGTCGGCTGGGCGATCCGGTTACCCGCGCTCGGCGTAAATCCCGGAGTCGTCGAGCGGTGGACGTTGTACCTCGCGACGCCGAGGTTGTCGGTCGCGGCTCCCCAGCTCAGGTTGACCTGCCCCAGCCCGCCGGTTGCCGTCAACGTCCCCGGCGCGCTCGGGGGCAGCGGGTCCGGTGGGCTGACCGGAGCATTCATGTCGGCCTGGATCTCCGTTGCAGTGAGCGCGCGGTTGTACACGCGCACCTCGTCGATCAACCCGGCGAACCACTCGCCCCAGATCGAGTTTCCGCCGATCTTCAGCGGCGAGTTCGAGGTGAGAATCGTCCCCGAAATGGCGAGCGTCGAGACCTGCGTCCCGTTGACGTAGAGACGCTGCGTCGTCCCGTCGTACGTAGCCGCAAGATGGGTCCAGGAGCCCGAGGGGATCGTGGCGGTCGCGTTCAAAAGCCGCGCCGTTCCCCCGACCGTGACCTGCGACTGCGGGCGGTTCGTGTCCGAGCTCGAGTAGAGGCCGTACACGAGGTCGCCGGGCCGCTCCTTCACCATCATCGTCCGGAAGCCGCCGCTCGCGGCCGGGTTGACCCAGCCTTCGATCGTCATTCCCGTCGTGAGGTCCAGCAAGCTCGAGTCGGGGATCGAGACGGACGCGTTCGTGCCGTTGAAGGAGAGCGCCTTTCCGAATTTCCCGGCTGTGGACCACGTCGCGTTGGAGATCGTCCCGTTGTTGCTGTTGCCGGATATGTCGACCGTGGTCGAACCGGTCCCCTCCTCGAACCCGTACGAAGCGATCGCCGGCCCGCCGACGATCGTCGCACTCGCCTCGTTCGACGCCGGACCGACGTTGCCGGCCACGTCCTCCGCGGTGACCTTGTAGAAGTAGGTGCCCGCGCTGAGGCTGGCATCCGTGTAGTTCGTGCCGACCGGCTGCGCGATCCGGTTCGCGGCCGTAGGGGTGAACCCGCTCGTAGTGCCGCGGTGCACGTTGTAATGGGCGACGCCCACGTCGTCGGTCGCCGCGGTCCACGTGAGCGACGCCTGCCCCGGCGCGCTGGCCGCCTGGAGGTTCGAGGGAGCCGTCGGCGGCGCCGAGTCGACCGGCGCGGAGACGGACATCATCACCCCGGTGGAGGGGACCTTCGAGCCGTTGAGGATGAACAGCATGTAGTCGCCCGGCGGCGCCAGATTCGCATTCGCCGGCGCCTGCACGGTGATCTTCCCGGCGCCTTGAGTGAAGTTGAGGAACTGGAAGCGCTGGTTCTGGTCGAACCCGTGCGTCACCGAAGGCGACCTGACCAGGGAGACCTTCGTGATCTGGGCGGCGTCCGGAGTCTGGATGTCGAAGGAAGAGCCGTAGGTGGCCGACAAGGGAGCCGACGAGATCGTCGGGCGCGCTCCCTTGAACAGGTACGAAGGCGAGTAGATCTCCGCGTTCTTCTGGTCGGTGGCCCGGCCCGGCAGAGCGCCGCCGCCTGCCATGAGCACGCGGCCGTCGAGCAGGAGGAGGGCCGTCGAGTGGTACTCCCGGCCGTTCTGGAGCGAGGCGACCGTCGTCCACGTCTCCGTGTCCGGATCCCAGATCTCGGCCGGAAGCACGGCCTTGGTGAGATCGGTCCCATCCGACCCGGACATGCCGCCGCTCGCGAGGACGGTTCCGTCGGGAAGCAGGGTGAGGTTGTGGTACGAGCGCCCGAACGCCATCGGCGCGGTCGAGCGCCACGTAGGCGTGGGAGCGCTCATGTCGATGACCGCCGTGCCGCCTGCGGCGTTGTACGCGAGCGCTCCGTTCCAGTCCGGGTCGGCCCATGTGCCGGCCTTCATGATCTTGTTGGGCCGGTACATGACCGCGCTCATGCCGTCGATCGGGCTGGTTCCCACCGTCGTCCACGTGGACGTCCCGACGTCGAGGATGCGAGTCGTCGTATCGGGGCCTGCGTCGAAGACGCGACCGTCCGACAGCACGAACATGAATGGGTAGAGCGGGGACGTCAGCGTCGCAGCCGTCAGGTCCGTCCAGGTGTTCGTCTTCGGGTCGTAGACAGAGGGGAGCGAGTCAACCGAGGCGTCCGAGAAGGGATGCGTTGCGCCGGGCCGGTCCTGGACGATGTTGTCGCCCGAGAAGGCCAGAACGCGGCCGTCGGGCAGCACCGTCGCGGTCGGATACCAGCGGCCCACCGACATGTCGCGCCCGCGGAAGTACGTGTTCGTCCGCGAATCGAAGATCGTCGTGTCCGCGAGACCCGAGTTCGCTGTGATGTGGCCGCCCACGATGAGCGTGCGGCCGTCCGCGAGCTGGACGTGGCCGGCGCAGAAGAGATTCCGGCTGTACGGAACCGCGGTGAACGTTCCGTTGACGGGGTTCCAAAGCCGTTCGGAGTTCAGCGCTGCGTCGAACCCGTCGAGCGTGAACACCCGGCCGTCGGGTTCGAGGGACATGTGGACGGCGACGAGCGGCCAGGCGACCGGCGCGCTCCACTGCCCGACCTCATCCGGCGTCGCGCTGACTGCCGCTTGCGAGCCGGCAAGCTGAATCAAGCCCAGGACGATGATTCCGGCGGCGAGCGCGGAGCGCTGCCAGAGGGTTGTTCGGGTCAGCCGCCAGAGGCGGTTGGTTTGGGCCGCTGCGGTCCGCACGTCACTGAGCCCGGCGAGGCTCGCCGGTATTAGGATTTATCCCGTTTTCAGGGCCTGTGGGGCAACGCCCCGAAGTGCAGGCTGCACCTACCCATAGGTCGAGGCCGCGGTTTGCCTATGGGCAGCGGGAGCCGCTAGGGCCGCGGCGAACCGACCGCGACGTGTTCCCCGGCGGGCGCTCTGCCGGCGATGCGCGCCACGGCAGCCTCGATCGCGAGGGCGATGGCGTAGGCAGCCATCGGCACGAATGCGAGCTCGAGGCGAAACGCGCTGAACGCCGGCGCCGCGACGACATAGAGCACTGAGAGAACCGCGCCCGCTGCCATCAGCAGCGTCACAGGATCTCGCCGGCGCAGCCAGATGAGACACAGCACGAGCGAGAGCCCCGCGCCGAGGAAGTAGAGAGCGGTGTACCACTCGCCGTCCCGCAGGAAGCCCGCGTTCGCACGAATCAGGTCGACGACCGCGCCGGGGTAGTGGCGGGCGATGAACGACCACGACGTGTCCGACGGGAGGTTCGAGTCGTTGACGAGCAACGCGAGCAGGTTCTGTACGGGAATCCGGAAGAGCAGGAGAGCGGGGAGAGCCGCGGCCACCCCCGTGCCGAAGAGCCAGAGCGCGCTTCTAGACCGCAAGCGCCAAGCGCACCAGCCGATCGCGAGGACGGGGATCCAGGTGCTGTCCCGCGTGAGGGAGAGGACGATGATGACCGGAACCCAGAGCGCGAGCCAGCGTCGGCCGCGGTCGAGCGTGAGAATCGCCGCTGCGAAGGCCGTCGCCTCGAGAGCGAGCCCCCAGCTGTCCGTGAGCGGAAACGAGGAGTGATTCACGAGCGGCGGCAAGAAGAGCGTCGCAAGCGCCGCTCCGGCGGCGACGACGAGCCTGAACCGCAGCAGCAATAGCCCGAAGACGGCGAGGACGGCCGCCACATAGCCCGCGAGAGAGATGTCGAGCAGCGAGCGGTCGTGGCCGGCGGGATAGAGAGCGGCGCCGGCAACCGGTACCGCGATCCGCCGCTCGTAGAAGCGCTCGTTGTAGGCGACCCAGGTGGGGTTACCTGTGTGCAGTGGATCGCGGGCCCGGAGCTCCGCCGAAAGGGGGCCGCCGAATGTCCTCGCGATGGCCTCGTCGTGGTCGGCGCCGCGGATCTCGAGCAGCCGCGCCTGGTAGAAGAGCGCATCGGGCGTCCACGTGACTGGGTCGCCCGTGGCGGGCCAGATGTTCACGCAGGCGATCGCGGCGAGCGCGCCCGCTGTGCAGAGGACCGCGAGGTTTCGCACGTACTTGATGCTCCCTCGATCCCCCGTGGCGGGCAACTCACCGATTGGTTAGTCCCTCGCCGCTCGGTGGGTTTTCGTTTTCTGGTCTTCAAGTGACCCGTATCCGGGTCATACGCTCACTTCCACGGGCGCGCGAGCGCTGCGAAAACCATGGAAATCGGGACCAAGCAAATCCTTTCACGGCCCCAGGCCGTGCCGGAGCAGGGGCTGCTTCACAGCGGCCGCACCTGGATCCTCGCGACAGGGGACCTCGCCGCGCTGGTCGTGGCCTATGTCGTGACGTACATCGCCAGCGACTGGCTCGGGGCGCTCCCGCCCATCTCGGCTCCGGGCTGGTTCCTCGTCTCGCTCGCGGTTGTGGCGGGCCCGATCTGGCTCGCCGTCTTCACCGCCTACCACTTGTACGAAAACGACAATCTGAAGATCTCGATCGCGAGCTTCGACGAAGTGCGCGACCTCTTCCACGCGATGCTCGCCGGTTCGCTCGGCTTCCTCATCCTGTCCCAGGGAGTCGATTTCTTCTTCGACTGGTGGGTGTACACCGCGGTCGAAGCGCTGTTCTTCATCACAGCCGCCCTCGTCCTGGTTCCCATCGTCCGCGGCTCGATCCGCAGCTGGGTCTTCCCGCGCGTCATGAGCCCGAGGCGAACGCTCGTCGTCGGCGGGGGACACGACGCGCGGCTCGTGTACCGGAAGCTCCAGGCTCACCCGGAGTACGGGCTCGAGGTCGTCGGCTTCCTTGCGGGAGGCCGGGAGAGCGAGGACGTGCCGGGCCCGATCCTCGGCGCCGCCGACGACATCGCGCAGGTGGTGGACGAGTTCGAGATCGACCGCGTCCTCCTCGCCTCCTCGATCGCGAGCCACGAGGAGATGCTCGACCTCGTGCGGACTGTCCGGCGGCCGGACGTCCACGTCTCGATCGTGCCGCGCTACTTCGAGATCTTCACTTCGCACGCCACCCTCGACGACATCGAGGGCATGCCGGTCGTGACGCTTCCGCCGATGCGCCTCGGGCGCAGCTCGAGGCTCCTGAAGCGCAGCTTCGACGTCGCCGTCTCGGGCGTCGCGCTCCTGCTCATCTCCCCCGTCCTCGCGGCGATCGCAGTTGCCGTCAAGCTCGACAGTCCCGGCCCGGCCGTCTACCGGCAGCCCCGGCGAGGGCGAATGGGCTGCACCTTCCGGATCGCGAAGTTCCGGACGATGGCGATCGGCGCGGAGACGCAGCGAAGCGAGGTCCTCCACATGAACGAGGTGGACGGGCCGCTCTTCAAGATCAAGGGCAAAGACCCCCGCGTCACCCGGGTAGGGGCGTTCCTCCGGCGGACGAGCCTCGACGAACTGCCCCAGCTCTGGAACGTGCTCAAGGGCGAGATGAGCCTCGTCGGCCCCCGCCCGTTCGTCGTCTACGAGGCGGATCAGATCACCGGCTGGGCGAGCCGCCGGCTCGACATGACGCCGGGAATCACCGGCCTCTGGCAGGTGCTCGGCCGCAACGATCTTCCCTTCGAGGAGATGACCAAGCTCGACTACCTCTATGTGACGAACTGGTCCCTCTGGTGGGACCTGAAGATCCTCTGTCAAACGATTCCCGTCGTCCTCGGGAAGCGGGGTGCGTACTAGGAGATGAAGCGGAAGCTCGTCCTCCACGTCGTCGGCGCGCGCCCCAACTACATGAAGGTGGCGCCGCTCTACGCGGCGCTGGCCGAAAGCGGGCACGTCGAGCAGCGCCTCGTACACACGGGTCAGCACTACGACGCGATCGTCAAGGACGTCTTCTTCGCGGAGCTCCCCCTCCCACGGCCGCACATTCAGCTCGCGGTCGGATCTGGAGCCCACGGGGAACAGACGGCGCGAGCGCTAACCGGCATCGAGCAGGTGCTGCTCGACCTCCGTCCCGACCTCCTCATCGTCCCCGGCGACGTCAACTCGACGCTCGCGGCCGCCCTTGCCGCGGTGAAGCTCCACACGCCGGTCTGCCACCTCGAGGCCGGGCTCCGAAGCTTCGACTGGGAGATGCCGGAGGAGCACAACCGTCGGCTCACCGACCACATCTCGTCCCTCCTCCTGACCCACTCGGCAGTGGCCAACGACAACCTCGCCCGCGAGGGAATTCCGGAGAACCGGATCGCCTTCGTCGGGAACACGATGATCGACTCGCTCCTCAACACGGTCGACCGCGCCCGCTCCATGGGGGCGTGGCGCCGTTACGGCCTCCGCTGCCGGGAGTACCTGCTCGTCACCCTCCACCGGCCGGCGCTCGTCGACGACCCGGGCCTGCTGCTCGAAACGATGGCCGCGCTCGAGCGCGTGGCACGCAGCCTGCCGGTCATCTTCCCTGTTCATCCGCGCACGCTCGAGCGGCTATCCAACCTCGGGTTCGTCGCCTCGAAACGCCTGACAGTCACGACGCCGTTGGCCTACAGGCGCTTCGTCTCGCTCGAGGTGGGCGCAGCCGCGGTGCTCACGGATTCGGGCGGCGTCCAGGAGGAGACGACGGCCCTCGGGATTCCGTGCTTCACGCTACGCGAGAACACCGAGCGGCCCGTGACGGTCACTCACGGCACCAACACGGTCCTCGGGCTCGAGCCTGCCCGGATCGACGAAGTGCCCGCGCTCCTCGACGAGATCGTTCCGGCCGGGCCTCCACCGCTCTGGGACGGCCACGCCGGTGAGCGCGCCGCCTCGGCCGTGGAGAGCTACCTCGAGGTCGGCGCGGAGCGCGTCACCACGACGGCCCTCACCCACCCGCTCGCAGTTCGCGCGCGCCCTACCCTGCAGTAGCTCCTCTTACAGCGCGCCGGCAACGCCTGCCGACCGCAGGCCCCGATGCCACTCGATCGTGCGCGCCAGCCCGTCGTCGAGGGTCACGCTCGCTTCGAACCCGAGGATCCGCCGCGACTTCGCCGTGTCCGGGATGCGGTCCCTGACGTCCTGGTACTTGCCGGGCAGCTGCTCGTAGGGGATGAACTGCGCGCGGAGCGGCGCTGGAATTCCGAGCTGCTGCTGAATCCGCTCGGCGAGCTCGACGATGGTGACGGTGTCCGTGCCGCCCACGTTCAGGACCTCCCCCCTGGACGTCGGCGTCACGAGGGCACGCACGAAACCGTCGACCGTGTCCGTGACATACGTGAACGTCCGCGTCTGGTGCCCGTCGCCGTGAATCTCCATCTGCTTTCCGTCGAGGAGCGCCTCGATGAAGGTGACCGTCGGTCCTCCCCACCAACTGAGGTGATTCTGAGGTCCGTAGGCGTTGAAAAGTCGGAGGATGGTCACGCGGAGGTCGCGTTCCTCGGCGAGCGCAAGCGCGACGTGCTCGTCGTACATCTTCGAGACCGCGTACGCCCACCGCTTCGTGGTCGGCGGACCGATGACGAGCGAGTCGTCCTCGGCATAGGGCGGCTTGCCGTCGCCGTACACGTCCGACGTGGACGTGACGATGAGATCCGCATCAAGCGCGAGGGCGACCGCGCAGGCCGCATTGACGCCCCCCACGTTCACCTCGAGCGTCGAGAGCGTGCCGCCAAAGCGCGGGATCTTCTTCGCAGCCAGATGGGCGATCGCGTCGCAGCCCTCGAAGGCCGATTGGAGTGCGAGCCGGTTCGTGCAGTCGAGGACCTCGAACCGGAAACGCGGCGAATCGAGACATTGAGCGAGATTCGAAACGGACCCGTACGAGAGATCGTCCACTCCGACGACCTCGAGGCCTTCGTTCAGCAGCCGCTCGCACAGGTGCGAGCCTATGAAGCCGGCAGCGCCCGTGACCCCGACTCGTTTCACGCGGCCGCCCTCGTCTCGCCCGGGAGGCGCTCGAGGATTCCCGGCACGACGCGGTCCGCCACCCCGATCACGGCTTGGCCGCTGACGATCTCCGGATAGACGTGCGCTGTCGAGGCGAGCGCCAGGTTCGGGAGCGGGAACATGTCGGGCAGGCGCTTCGCGCCGCCGAGAAGGTGGACCGGCTCGGTGATCCGCGCGCGCTGCACGATCGAATCGACGATCTCGTCGTCGCGCAGGTCCGGAAAGATCGTTCGCGCATGCGCGAGGTAGTCGCGCCTGACGTCGTCGAGCGGCCGCTCGTGGTCTGCGTGCGAGGGGTCGACGTACTTGGAGACGTAGAGCAGCGAGCCGCCGACGTAGTCGGGATCGACCACGTGCGTCGTCTCGACGATCGTCGTCAGCGGCACTCGCCGATCCGTGAGGTTCAAGTGGTAGTAGGGACTAACGCTGCGCTTGACCCGCAGGAGGAGGCAGACGACCCCCAGGTAGCGGCAATGATCCTCGGGCGCGGAGGCCGCGAGCTCCGGCGAGAGGAGCTGCCGGGCCTGCGGCGGCGCGAGCGTGCAGAGCACGGAGTCGAAGTGCCGGTGGCGCCCTTCGATGACGAGACCCGTGACGCGCTGCTGTGACCCTGCGATCTGCTCGACGGCCGTTCCGGCGTGGAT
This sequence comes from uncultured Actinomycetes bacterium, assembly GCA_963739065.1. Lineage (GTDB taxonomy): Bacteria > Actinomycetota > Thermoleophilia > Gaiellales > Gaiellaceae > JAIBJP01. Next base: position 248,106 of record CAVTYV010000004.1, on the reverse strand, counting down.
CTCGCCCCCAAGGGCGCGGATGCGGGCCTCCAGCGCATCGACAAGCGTCTGGTAGCCGCCCTCGAGCCAGCCCATCACCTCGCGTCCCGAACGATCCCGAGTTCCCCCCATGCGCCGGGTTCGGGCCCAGATGTAGGTGGCCGGCAGATCGTCGTACCGACCGTCGAACTTCGAATCGAGCAGCGGACGCCAGAGCCGCTCGACGACGGCCTTCCCGCTTCGCCGCTCGAGCCACTCGAGGAGCGGCAGGTCGTCGAGCTCCGAATAGTCGGAGGTCAGCTGGCAACGCGCGACGAACGCGGCCAGACGCACGCGGTCGCGAGGGCGAAGAAGCGGGAAGGTGAGGAACTCCCGCGGAGACGTCATCGAGAAGACACGTCCATCGCCGTAGAAGCCGACCTTCGTCGGTCTGAAGCGGAACCGATCGCCGAGCCCGAGCTCCTCCGCCAGCCCGCGCACGCGGTCGTCCGTGGGCAGGATCACGTGGTAGAAGCGGTCGACGCTACGGTCGCCGAACTGGAAGGAGCCGACGAGCCCCCCGAGGTCGGGCGCGCGCTCGACGAGCGTCACCCGGGTGCCTGCCTGCGCAAGGCGCAGAGCAGCGGTCAGCCCGAGGATCCCCCCGCCGACGATGCCCACCTTGGGGCCGGTCATGCTTCGGCGCTGCTCCGGGCCACGCGTTCGCGTGCGGCCATCCGCCAGTAGGCGAGGATCGTGCGCAACACGGGCATCTTGCTCTTGCCGATGCGACGGGAAGTGTCCAGGTCGACGGGGACCTCGGCGACGCGTGCGCCCAGACGGGTGAGCTTGGCGAGGATCTCGGCCTTGCAGGCGAAGCCCTGTTCCTGGATGAGCTCGTCGCCGTACTGCCGGAAACCCTCACGGAGGACGCTCGCGTGGTAGACGCGGAAGAACGAGGAAACCGTCTTGGCCTCGAGACCGAGAGCGCGCCGCGCGAAGAGGCCGGCGCCCTCGCTCAAGACCCGCCGGACATAGCTCACGTTGCGCATGACCCAGGCAGCGAGAACGAGTTCCGCGCCGGTCGCTGCACGCTCCAGCATCCGAGGGAGTGCATCCAGGTCGCTCGTGGTATCGGCCTCGAGCGTGATGATGCGCGCCTCCTGAGGACAGTCCTTCAGCGCCGCAGCGAAGCCGGCGCGGAATGCGGCGCCGGGCCCCTGATTGTGGTCGAGCCGGACGAGCTCGAGGGGCAGATCGCCGTCGTACGAGCTCACGACGTTCGCCGTCCCGTCCTCGGATCCGTCATCGACGATGAAGATACGGCTTCCAGCCGGAAAGAGAGACGGCCGAGACTCGAGGTCCCCGATCAGCCGAGGCAGGTTCTGCTCCTCGTTGTAGGCGGGGATGACGAAGACGTTCGGCGGAGAGTCCGCCGGCTCGCTCGGGGCACGATCGAGCAGCGCCTCTGGCGGCGAAATCGAAACGGCGATCGAGGCCACGTTTCCTCTCCCCACTCCCCTTTCCGGCACCCCGGCGGGCGGCCGACTAGTCACGAGCGTATGGACGTCCGAACGCCCATTCCAGGCCAGAAAGAGAAAACCGTTCGGGCGACGAGGCAGCTAACCGATTGGGTGGTCCCCCCGCGAGGACTCGAGCCCGAATCCTGATCCTCCGGGGATTCCGCGGTGACGCGTCGCAGGATGATCATGGAGCAGCACCATGAGCAGCCACGCCGTCGCTCTTGAGGCCGCGAGCACCCCGCAGGAAAGGCGCCCAGCACTTGCCGGCGCCTGGGTGGTCTCGGCCTCCACGATCCTCTCCGGGACGCTCATCTACGCGTTCATGGTGCTCGCTGCCAGGGTCCTCGGCGCCGAGGGCTATGGACAGATCGCCGTCCTTTGGGCGGCGATGTTTCTCGTCGTCATCGTCGCCTTTCGGCCGCTCGAACAGACCGCGTCGCGCACGATCGCTGAGCGGCTGGCCCGCGGAGAGGAGGTCCGCAGCGTCCTCCGCTCCGTCACGGTCGTTGGGTCGGCCATCCTGCTCGCTTGCGTCGCCGTCGCGGCATCCGCATGGGACTTCCTCGCCGACCGCCTCTTCGACGGCAGCGACGTCCTCCTCGGAATGCTCCTGGTCGGGATCGCGTGCTACGGCGTCGCGTACGTCTCGCGCGGAGCGATGACGGGGGCACGCTGGTTCAGCGGCTACGGCCTGGGGCTGGTCGCGGACGGGGTCGCGCGCATCGCCATAGCGATACCGCTCCTCGTCGTTGCCTCGCAGAACATCGCCGCGGCTGCCGTAGCTGTTGCGGGCCTCGCCGGCGCGCTCGTGCCGCTCACGGTCGGCCGCAACCGCCTGCGGGCCCTCCTGAGGCCCGGCGATGGTGGGCGCTTCCCCCTGCGCGCGACCGTCGCGTTCGCGGGGCCTGCGACCTTGATTGCAGCGGCGGATCAGCTCCTGGTCAACTGCAGTCCGCTCCTCATCACGCTCGAGGGCGGCGCGGCGAAAACTGCGGGGCTCGTCTTCGCGGCCACGATGCTCGTGCGGGTGCCCGTCTTCGTCTTTCAGGGGCTCGCCTCTTCGATACTCCCGAATCTCACCCGGATGCATGTGGCCGACGACCCACGGGCATTCCAGCGAGCGGTTGTGCAAACGGCCGGCTTTCTCGTCGTCGCCGGCGGCCTGATCGTTGCGTTCGCAGCCGTCGCCGGCCCGGAGGCGCTCGAGTTCTTCTTCGGGTCGAGTTTCGCCGCAGGCCGGGTGGAGCTCGTCCTCCTCGGCGTCGGCGTTGCCTGTTACCTCGCGGCGACGACGTTTTCGCAGGCGCTGCTCGCTCTCGACCGCGGCGCGGCTGCAGCGACGGCGTGGGTCGCGTCCGCGGCCCTCTTCGTCGGCCTCTACTTCGGCCTCGCCGGCGACGAGCTCATGCGCGTGAGCGTCGCGTTCGCGATCGCAACGCTCACGGATCTCGTCCTCCTCGCTGTCCTCCTCCTGACGAGGACCCGCCGAGCATGAGGACGCCTGTCACCGTCGGCGTCGTCGGTCTCGGGGAGTGGGGACCGCTGCTCGTGCGCACCTTCGATGAGCTGCCGACGGCAGAGCTGCGCTGGTTGTGCGATGAGAGCCCTGCTGCCCTTCTCCGCCTCCAGCCTCGCTTCCGGACCGTGCGGACGACTCACGACTTCGACGAGCTTCTCGACGACGAGACCCTCGACGCCGTCGTCATCGCCACCCCTCCGGCGACGCACTACAAGCTCGCCTGTCGTGCGATCGACGCCGAGAAGCACGTCTTCGTCGAGACGCCGCTCGCCCTCACCGGAGCGCACGCCACCGATCTGGTCGACCGCGCGACGCGGCACGGGCGGCGCCTCATGACGGGGCACGTTCTCCTCTTCCACCCCGCGATCCAGCGGCTGAAAGAGCTGCTCGACGCAGGCCGGCTAGGGGACATCTACTACCTGCTCGGGAACCGGTTCGGTCTGGGCAGGGCCCGTCACGACGAGAGTGTCGTCTGGGACCTCGGCCCACACGACGTCGCCACCGTCCTCTACCTCCTCGGCGACGAGCCGGTCGCAGTGTCGGCTCAGGGCGGCTCCTATGGGGATGCGAGCCTCGTCGACGCCGCGTTCTGTTCGCTCACGTTCGCGACCGGAATTCAAGCTCATCTGCACTTTTCATGGCTGGAGCCTCAGCGAACGCGCCAGCTGCGAGTCGTCGGCTCGGCGGGCATGGCTCTCTTTGACGACCTCGAGCTGGCGCACAAGCTCACCGTGTGCGAACGCCTGACTCCCGCCTCCGCCGGCCTCACCAACGATGCCCACAACGTCGTCGGCGACCTCGTTAGCCCGCGCTTGCCCATTGGGGAGCCGCTCCGGCTCGAGTGCGAGCACTTCGTGGCCGTCGTACGATCGACCGCCGAACCGATCGCCGGCGCCCGCGAGAGCGCGTGTGTCGTCAACGTCCTCGAGGCCCTCCAGAACTCGCTCGACCGAAGCGGCGCAGGGGAAGCAATCGGCGGCGCGCTGGATTCGGCAAGCGTCGTGCCGCTCCCAATTTCCTCCCTTTAAGGGCGCCACCGCCCTCCGACCAATCTGGGGCGGCCGCAGACCGTGCACTAGGCACCGCCCTCGCGAGTTTCTTGAGCTTTTCAGGGGGCGAGCGGGCCTCCCCGTTTGGTCTGCGGGACTGCCCGCTCGCCCGACGGAGGGGCACAGAGTGCGCTCCGCCCCGGCGAAGGCCGCGGCCAGCCCCGCCGCCGGGGGCCACCTTACGCCCGCCTAGGCACCCTCCGCCACTGGCCGGAAGGGCAGTTGGAGTCTGCCGCGACGTCCCACGTGCGGCCAACCCCCTTGTCCTTGCGGAATTCAGAAGACCGGTGTCTCTCTCCAGACTCCCCATACGGCCCTCAGCTCGTCGCACATCTCGCCCATAGTCACGTACGCCTTCGAGGCGTCGACGATCGCGGGCATGAGGTTCGTGTCCTCCGAGGCGGCGTCCTGCTTCAGGCGGGCGAGAGCGGCCTCCGCAGCTCGCGAGTCGCGGCGGGCGCGGAGCGCTTTCACCCGCTCCACCTGCTTGCTCTCGAGCGCCTGGTCGATGGAGAGGATCTCGATCTCCTTCTCGTTCGGATCCTCGTAGCGATTGACTCCGACGACGACGCGCTGACCGGACTCGACCTCGCTCTGGTAGCGGAACGAGGCCTCCGCTATCTCACGCTGGAAGAAGTTCTCCTTGATCGCCGCGACGACGCCCCCGAGCTCCCGAATGCGGTCGAAGTAGTCATAAGCCTCCGCTTCGAGCCGGTTGGTGAGCTCCTCGACGTAGTACGAGCCGCCGAGCGGGTCGATCGTGTTGACGACGCCCGTCTCGTGCGCGATCACCTGCTGCGTGCGAAGGGCGAGCTTGACCGCATGCTCGGTCGGGAGGGCCAGCGCCTCGTCGAAGGAGTTCGTGTGCAGGGATTGCGTGCCGCCAAGCACCGCGGCAAGCGCCTCGAGCGCCGTCCGCACGATGTTCACCTCCGGCTGCTGCGCCGTCAGCGAGACACCTGCCGTCTGCGTGTGGAAGCGCATGAGCCAGGAGCGCGGGTTCTTGGCGCCGTAGCGCTCGCGCAGCTCCTTCGCCCAGATGCGTCGGGCCGCGCGGTACTTCGCGATCTCCTCGAAGAAATCGATGTGCGCGTTGAAGAAGAACGAAAGTCGCGGCGCAAAGTCGTCCACGCCCAGCCCCCGCTCCATCGCCGCCTCCACGTACGCGAATCCGTCGGCCAGGGTGAACGCGAGCTCCTGCGCGGCCGTCGAGCCCGCCTCGCGGATGTGGTAGCCGGAGATCGAGACGGGATGCCAGAGCGGCACCTCGCGCGCACAGAACTCGATCATGTCGACGCAGAGCCGCATGGACGGCTCCGGCGGGAAGATCCACTCCTTCTGCGCGATGTACTCCTTGAGAATGTCCGTCTGGATCGTCCCGCGGAGCCGGTCGCGCGTGACGCCCTGCTCCTCGCCGACGCAGATGTAGAAGGCCAGCAGCATCGCCGCCGGGGCGTTGATCGTCATCGAGGTGGAGACCTCGCCGAGCGGGATGCCGGCGAAGAGCTGCTCCATGTCCTCGAGCGAGTCGACAGCCACACCCTCGCGCCCGACTTCCCCGAGCGACTTCGGGTGGTCGGAGTCGTAGCCCATCAGCGTCGGCATGTCGAATGCGGTCGAGAGGCCGGTTTGACCGTGCTCGCGCAGGTAGCGGAAGCGGGTGTTCGTCTCCTCTGCGGTGCCGAAGCCCGCGAACTGACGCATCGTCCAGAGACGGCCCCGGTACATGGAGGGATAGACCCCCCGCGTGTACGGATACACGCCCGGATAGCCGAGGTCTCGCTCGTAGTCGATCTCGACGTTGTCCGGGGTGTAAAGGGGCTCGTTCTCGAGCCCTGAAACGGTCGAAAAGAGCGCCTCGCGCTCGGCCTTGGAGGCGTAGAGCTCGCGGCGCCATTCGTCCGTCGCGTCCGCCTCCCGGCGGTCCTCTGTGGCGGCCATGGGCGTGCTCATTCTACGTCCGGGAGGCCGAAGCCTTCCGTCAACGGCTACGCCTCGGGCGACCAGTGCTCGCAGGCGGAAACATCCAGATCCACCGCTAGGAGGGTTTGGCAGCGGCGCGGCGGCTCCAAATGAGGGCTGCCGCGCCGCCGACCCCCGAAAACGTCCCTCGAATGAGGGTTCTTGAGGGGTTGCTGACCGTTTTCTTACCGACTTCCGGCCCTTGCCTCGCCGCGGCCGTCGATATCGAGACTGTCAAACGGCAGGGATGCAAACGGCAACCTGCGGCAGAGAAAGGAAGTCAAATGCACACGTTCGACTTCGTAGCACGCCATCCGCTGCGCGCGCTGGGCGCCCTTTCGGCGCTGATCGCGGCAGTCGCGGTGGCAGTCGGATCGAGCGCGAGCTTCACGGCGACTTCCGCGAACCCGAGCAACACGTTCGCGGCCGGGACGCTCTCGATCCTCAACTCGAAGGAGGGCCTCGCGGTCCTCACAGCGAGCAACATGAAGCCCGGCGACTCGGCGACTGGCACGGTTGACGTCCAGAACTCGGGCTCGCTCTCCGGCGCCTTCGTGCTCTCGCGCTCCAGCATCGTCGACTCTGACGGAGCCAACCCCATGTCGGCCAAGCTCAACCTCGTCGTGAAGGACTGCGGCGACTTCTCGAGCGGCGCGCCGACCTGCGATGTCGGCGACCCGGTCAAGTACACCGGGACGATCGCAGCGATGGGCTCGACGGCTCTCGGCACGTTCGTGGCGAGCGAGAAGCACCGCTATGAGTTCGCGGTGACCTTCGACTCGAGCGCGACCAATGCCTACCAGGGCGACAGCTCGAGCGTCCAGTTCGACTGGAACGCCTCCTAAGGGCGGATCGGACCATTGAGCAATGGCGTCGGGGCCGCAATTCGGCGGCCCCGCCTCCACCGGACAACCGGTGCTCACCACTCCGAAGCCTGAAGAGGAGACGTCGATGACGACAAAGACGGCGTACGACTATCACTACCGCTGGGAGCCGAGGAACCCGCGGAAGCGGCTCGGCACGGCTCTGGCGACCGCCCTCTGTGCGGCCTGCCTGGGTCTTGCGGGGCTCATGCTCCTGCCGGGACTCCTCGGCTACCAGCGGTACGTCATCACGAGCGGCTCGATGACGGGCACGTACGACCGCGGCTCAGTCGTCTTCGACAAGGTGGTTCCCGTCTCCGACCTCCGCGTCGGCGACGCCATCACCTACACGCCGCCTGCGGGCTCCGGCCCGAGCGGCCGCATCACGCACCGGATCGTCTGGATCGGCTCCGATCAGCTCGGCCGGCAGGCCCTTCGCACGAAGGGCGACGCCAACGAGTCGGCCGATCCCTGGACGTTCACCCTCGACGGAGCCACACAGGCTCGCGTCGCTTTCCATGTTCCCTACGTCGGCTACGTGCTCTCCGCCCTGGCGATCCGCCAGGTCCGGATGGTGCTGATCGGTCTGCCGGCACTCCTGATCGCCTTCGCAGTGCTCGTCGGCTTCCGCCGTGACGTGCGCAAGGCTGCGACGGCTCCGGAGGCTCGTTCGTGAGGCTTCGCGCCCTCGCATCGTTCCTCGCGGTCGCGGCTCTCGTCGTGGCTGGCGTCACGTTCTCCGGGGCCGCGTTCACCGCGGCCAGCGCCAATTCGGGGAACAGCTTCACGGCTTCGAACGCCTTCAACCTCAGCGCGACGATGACGGATCCGGGAACGAACCTCCACGCGACGGCCACGCTCCAGGCCACAGCCTCGGACGGAGGGGACGGCTCCTCGATCACGCTCGTGACGATTCAGAAGTCCCCAGCGGGCGCGGGCACCTGGACGACGGCGTGCACCGACTCGACGTCGCCCTACTCCTGCTCCTGGGACAGCACGACCGTCACGGACGGGCTGTACGACTTCCGGGCCTTCGTCCAGAACGACGCCGGCGGCTCCGCAACCTCGACGGCGGTGACGAACCGCCGCGTCGACAACACGGCACCCACGGCCGGAATCACCGACCCGGGCACGCCCCTCAAGGGAACGGTCAGTGTCAGCGCGACCGGCACGGACGGCGGATCGGGCGTTGCCAACGTGAAGGTGCAGCGCTCGCCGGCAGGCGCCGGAACCTGGACTGACATCTGCACCGATGCGAGCTCCCCCTACTCGTGCTCGTGGGACACGACGGCCGTCTCCGACGGGCTCTACGACCTCCGCTCCGTCTCGACCGACAACGCGGGCAACTCGACGAACTCCTCGACCGTCACCAACCGGCGCGTCGATAACACCGCCCCGACGGCGACGATGACGAATCCGGGCTCGCCCATCACCGGGAACAAGAGCTTCGACGGCACGGCGAGCGACGGCGGCTCGGGCGTCGCCTCCCTCAAGTTCCAGTCCTCCCCGACCGGGCTGAACACCTGGAGCGACATGTGCTCCGATACGACGTCGCCCTACTCGTGCTCCTACGACACGACCGGGCTCGCCGACGGCCAGTACGACTTCCGCTCGGTCGCCACGGACAACGCGGGCAACACGGCCAACTCGACCGTCTACTCGGGCGCGATCGTCGACAACACCGCTCCGACCGTCTCCGTGACGGATCCAGGCCAGTACCTCAAGGGCACGATCACCGTCGACGCGACAGCGGGCGACGGCGCAGGCTCCGGCGTCGCGAACGTCAAGATCCAGCGCTCCCCCGCCGGTGCGGGCACCTGGACGGACATCTGCACCGACACGACTTCGCCCTTCCAGTGCTCGTGGAACACGACGGCCGTCTCCGACGGGCTCTACGACCTGCGCGCGATCGCGACGGACAACGTGGCCAAGACGACGACCTCGTCGACCGTGACGAACCGGCGCGTCGATAACACGGCTCCCACCGCCGGCCTCACGGATCCGGGCACGCCTCTGCATCCGACCGTCACCTGTCGGCGCCACGGGTACCGACGGCGGCTCCGGGGTCGCCAGCGTGAAGATGCAGCGCTCGCCGGCCGGCGCCGGAACGTGGACTGACATCTGCACCGACGCCACGTCGCCCTACTGCTGCGCCTTGGACACGACCGCGAGTCACCGACGGCCTCTATGACCTCCGCGCTATTACCACGGACAACGCGGGGAACACGACGACCTCCTCCACGGTCGACGAACCGCCGCGTCGACAACACGGCGCCGACGGCCGGCCTGACCGACCCCGGCTCGCCGCTCCGCCAGACCGTCACGCTCAACGCGACGGGCACGGACGCCGGCTCCGGCGTCCTCAACGTCGCCATCCAGCGCGCGCCGACCGGCACATCGACGTGGACGACGATCTGCACCGACGCCACCAGCCCCTACTCCTGCTCGTGGAACACGACCGGCGTCTCCGACGGCGGCTACGACCTCCGCGCGGTCACGACCGACAACGCCGGCAACGCCACCAACTCCTCGACAGTCTCGAACCGAGTCGTCGACAACACGGCGCCGACGGCGACGAACGTCCAGACCGGCGTCACCGGCACGACGCCCGGGCAGCCGCAGCAGGGCGACACCCTCGTCTTCACCTTCAGCGAGCAGATTGCCCCCGGCACGATCGTCGCCGGCTGGAACGGCACCGGCACGCAGAACGTGACGGTGACGATGGACACCGGCAACCACCTCTCCATCACCGGCGCGACGCTCGTCAACGGGTTCATCACGCTCGGCGGCACGGGCTACATCCAGAACGGTAAGGCCGTCGTCTTCTCGAACTCGACGATCGCTCAGAGCGGGACGACGGTCACGCTGACGCTCGGCGCCCCCGACAAGCCCCAGTTCACCCAGGCCGGCACCACGGGACAGACCGAGCTGGCCGGTCGCAGCGGCCCTCACGGACATCGCTGGCAACGCGATCACGACGGTGACCTGCCTCGAGACCTCCCCTCCGGTGGACGCGGAGTTCTAGGAATGCGACGCATCTTCCTCAGACTCGAAGTCCTCGCCGTCGTGATCGTCGCGATCTGCCTGGCCGTCCTCTCGGGCGGCCAGCAGCCTTCTCGCGCACAGCTCGAGCTCGCTGCGGGCCCCGGCGGCTCGCTGACCCTCTCCAACGACAAGGAAGGCGCCGCCATCCTCTCGCTCGGCGGGATGCGGCCGGGCGACTCCGTCACCGACACCGTGACGCTCGGGAACACCGGCACGCTCGAAGGCGACCTCTCGCTCTCCACTTCCAACCTGGTCGACACGCCGGGCGGCGGCGGCGGCGTCCTCTCCGGTGAGCTCGACCTACGCATTCGCGACGTGACGGCCCCCGGCTCCCCAGTCGTCGTCTACAACGGCAAGATCGACGCGCTCACGCCGGTCGCGCTCGGAACGCTGACGGCCGGAGCGGCCCGCGTCTACGAGTTCCGCGTCTTCTTCCCCGACGCCGGCCCCGGCGTCGGAGAACGCGTACCAGGGCTCCGCGGTGAGCGTCCAGTTCGACTGGAGCAGCGGTCAACAACGCCGCCGACCTCGACCCGCCCGAGACGACGATCACGTCGGGCCCGCCCGCCCTCTCGGCGAGTCCCGGATGCGACCTTCGCGTTCACCTCCGACGAGTCCGGCAGCACCTTCGAGTGCTCGGTGGACGGCGCGGCGTTCGCCTCCTGCTCGAGCCCTGCCACCTTCACCGGCCTCGCGGACGGCGCCCACACCTTCGACGTTCGCGCCACCGACGGCTCGGCCAACACGGACGCGACGCCCGACAGCGCCGCGTGGACGATCGACGCGACCGCGCCGAACGTCTCTCTGGCCGACCCCGGCTCGCCCCTGCGCGGCACCGTGACCCTGAGCCCCTCGGCAGACGACGGCAGCGGCTCTGGAGTCGCCAGCCTCATCGTCCAGCGCTCGCCTGCGGGCGCCGGCATCTGGACGACGATCGCCACGAGCTGGAACACGACCGGGGTTGCCGACGGCAGCTACGACCTCCGTGCCCGGGCGACCGACAACGCGGGCAACCCCGCGAACTCGCCCGTGCGAACGGTCACGGTCGACAACACGGCTCCCTCGCTGACCTCCTCTGTGCCCGCCGACGGCGAGCTCGTGGCCGCCGCCGGGTCCCTGGCCATCGTCGCGGACGAGAACCTCTGCCGGCATCGCCAATGCGACCCTCGACGGCTCGGCCGCCCCGGCCCCGCTCCTCGCTCGGCGGGACCGCCACCTACACCGCCGCCTTCGCGGACGGGCCGCACACGTTCACCGGCGAGCTCGAGGATGCGGCGGGCAACCGCGCATGCGATTGCAGTCCACTTCACGGTCTGGAGCCTCGCCGCGGCCGATTACCCGTGGATCGAGAAGAACTCGTTCCCTGGAGTCGGCTGACGTCGCTGACGGCGACGAGCGGCGAGGGCCAGATCAACGTCCCGTCGGGAGCGTGGAGCGGCGCACCGAGCGGCGACTGGCTCGTCATCCGGATCGACCCGCGGCCGCCGGCGACCGTGCCGGGCGGGTTCGAGACTGCGGGCGACATCTACGACGTCTCGGCGCATTGGGCGCTCGCGGGCACTGCGGTGCACACCTTCTCGAAGGCCCTCGACCTGACCATCCCGGGCGCAGCGAACGTCGTGCCCGCCACGTTCGAAAGCGGTGCCTGGCGGACGATCGCCCGCATCCCGAGCGGCACGAGCCTCCCGAGCGGCTGGGTCGACGGCTTCTACAAGTCCGGGTCGAACGTCCACATCCTCACGAAGCACCTCTCCTCCTTCAGCCTCCTCAAGGACGTCAGGGTGCCCACCAAGCCTCGGAAGTTCTCCGGCACGAACCGGAACCGCCACCTCGTCCTCAAGTGGAAGGCGGCCACGGACAACAGCGGCGTCGTCGACGCGTACCTCGTCTACGCGAACGGATCCGTGGTCAAGACCTTGGCGGGATCCAAGCGCTCCGCCAACATGGGCGCCTTCAAGACCTCGGATTCCCGGGCCTTCCAGCTCGCGGCGCGCGACGCGGCCGGCAACGTCGGGCCCAAGACCCGCGCGCTCGTGATCGTCCCCGCCGTGCAGAAGCTGACCCCGGCTGCGGCGAAGGCTCGCCTGACCGCCCGCGGACTTCGCACCGGCGCGGTGCGCTACTCCTACTCCGCAACGGTCGGCGCCGGGCTCGTCCTGAGCTCGCGCTCGGGCGTGGCGCTGAAGGGTGCCGCGATCGGCCTAACGGTTTCCCGCGGGCCCGCCAGCAGGGGCGGCACGACTCCTCCGCCGCCGGCCGGCGGCGGGTTCGGATCAGGGACCACCTCTGGTGGGCCGACCTATCCGGGGCCTTCCTACAACGGCGGTGCACCGACTCCCGGCCCCACCTCGGGCCACGACCGGAGGAACGACCGGAGGCACGACCGGCGGCACCCCGCTGACTCCGGCGACCGGGTCGGATGGAACGGAAAGCTCGGGCGGCTCGGGCGAAGTGCAGCCGCAGAGCTTCACGGCGGGCGAAGACAGCTCCTCACCGTTGCGCCGACTGGCTCGGTCTCACCCTCCTCGGCGGCGCGTTCGTCGCGGCCGGCGCAATGGCGCTGCGCGCCCGCAAGCCGCGTCTCCCCCGCAACGTCACGGCGGGAAACGTCGAGCCCGATCCTGTTCTGGGATCAGCGCCTCATGCACACGGTGAGCCAGTCGCTTCCGCCGCGTCACGCGGGCGCTAGCTACTAGAGCGCGGCCGCAAGCGCGATCGCGACGGCAACCGCGATCAGTGCAACTCCGAGCCAGCGGCGCACGGCGCGCTCCGAGAGCCTCCCGGTCAAACGAGCGCCGAGCCACGCAGCGGGAACGGTCGCGGCTACGCAAACCGCGAGCAGCACCCAGTCGACCTCCATCCGAATCGCATGGCCGGCGAATCCGAAGACGCCCAGGAAGAACCCGACGAAGAGATTCGTCCCCACGGCCCGGTAGGCATCCAGGCCGACGCTTCCGAGCAGTGCGGGCATCCGCAGGGTGCCGAGGATGAGGCCGACCGCGCCGCCGATAAGCCCGATCGCCGCGCCGGCGAGGGCTGCGGCGAGATGCGGGCGCCGGGCCCGGCGCGGCGTCCCCAGCTCGAGCAGGAGCTGGGCGCCGTTCCAGGCGAGCAGCGCCGCGATCGCCGCGAGCAGGAGCCCTTCCGGCAGGAGCCCGCCGAAGTAGCCGCCGAGGAAGGCGGCCGCGACCGACGGAGGTGTCATCCAGGCGGCGATCCTCCAGTCGACGCGACCGGCTCGGGCGTGGGTGGCGCCGGCGGTGAGCGCGGCCGAGGCGCTGACGGCGATGTTCGTCCCGGCCGCAGCCGCGGGGCTCGTCGCGGCGAGGAGGAGCGCCGGTAGACGCAGGCTGCCGAGGACGAGGCCGATCGCGCCGCCGAGGAACGCGGTCGCGAAGGAGGCCGCGCCGGCTAGGAGGAGCTCCCAGGCTTCCAGAGTGGCTCGTCGCCGACCGCTGAGGCGCGCGCGAGGATGAAGAGCAGATCCGAGAGGCGATTGAGATACGCGAGGGCCACGGGGTTCGCGTCCTCCGCTTCGGCCTGCGCCACTGCCGCCCGTTCGGCCCGGCGGCAGACCGTGCGCGCGACGTGGAGGCGCGAGGCGGCCTCGCCGCCGCCGGGCAGGATGAAGCTCTTCAGCGGCTCCAGGCGCGCGTTGACGAGGTCGCAAAGCGCCTCGAGCCGCCCCACCTGCGCGGGATCGATACGCAGGCGCTCGCGCTTGTCTTCGAGGGGGACGCAGAGATCGGCGCCGACGTCGAAGAGGTCGTTCTGCACCTGCTCGAGCCAGGGCCGGAACTCGTCCGGCAGCTCGGGCGAGGCGAGGACGAGCCCGAGCACCGAGTTCAGCTCGTCGACGGTGCCGTAGGCCTCGATGCGCGGATCGGTCTTGGGAACGCGCCGACCGTCCCCCAGGCTCGTCTCGCCGGCGTCTCCCCCGCGCGTGTAGATGCGGGTGAGGCGTACGGGCTCGCTTCGCTTCCTCACGCGGTTACCTTCTCACGGCCTTTCAGCCCGAGGATCGAGCGCGCGATGACGAGGCGCTGGATCTCGCTTGTCCCCTCATAGATCTCCGTGATCTTGGCGTCGCGGTAGTAGCGCTCCACCGGGAAATCCTTTGTGTACCCCGCGCCGCCGAGCACCTGGATCGCCTCGGCCGTCTGGCGGCGCGCGACACCCGAGGCGAAGAGCTTTGCCATCGCCCCGGCTTCGGCATGGGGCTCGCCGGCGTCCCGGAGCGCGGCAGCCCGGTAGACGAGCCCCCGAGCCGCCTCGATCTCAGTCGCCATGTCGGCGAGCTTCCACTGGATCGCCTGGAACTCGGCGATGCGCTTGCCGAACTGGCGGCGCTCGAGCGCGTACGACCGCGCCACCTCGTAGGCCGCCTGGGCGATGCCGAGTGCCTGGGCCGCGATGCCGATGCGCCCACCGTCCAGGGTCTGCATGGCGATCGTGAACCCCTTGCCGTCCTTGCCCAACAGTTGGGCCGGGCCGACGCGAACGCCGTCGAGGGCGAGATCCACGGTGGAGCTCGAGTTCAAACCGAGCTTCTCCTCCTCGCGGGCGATCTCGACACCATCGGCGCCGCCGTCGACGAGGAAGCACGAGATGCCGGCGTCGGTGCGGGCGAAGAGGACGAACGTCCCCCGCCCGCCGCCGTTCGTTATCCAGCGCTTGGTGCCGGTGATCAGCCACCCGTCGCCGTCGGCCTCGGCGCGGGTGCGCAGCGACGCGGCGTCGGAGCCGGCTTCCGGCTCTGTCAGCGCGAAGGCTCCGAGCTTCTCTCCACGCGCGAGTGGAGGGACGTGTTCGGCCTGCTGCTCGGGAGTTCCGTGCGCGACGATCGGAAGGGTTCCGGCGCTGGTGTGGACGGCGACCGTGACGCCGATGCCGGCGTCGCCGCGCGAAAGCTCCTCGAGCACGAGGATGTAGGAGAGAAAGTCGGCGCCGGCCCCACCGAGCTCCTCTGGAACGCAGACGCCCATGAGGCCCAGCTCGGCAAGTTGCACGAGTAGGTCGCTCGGGAAGCGATGCTCCCGATCCCAGTCGGCCGCGTGGGGCTCGATCTCTGCCGCGGCGAAGTCCCGCGCAAGCCCCCGAATCTCGAGCTGTTCGGGCGAGAGCTCGAAGTCCATCCCGGCGGCGAGTATAGAGGCGGCCGCCCGCCCTCCCGTCTCGTAAGAGGGCATGACGAAACTCGGCTGTGCCGCCGGAGGCGCGCCGCTCGCCCCCAGGCTTCGTCCTCGGTCGCCCCCGTATCTAACGTCGATACGAGGGCTCCCTGCGTCCTTGCCTGGGAACGACCGTCTCGTCCCGGCGGCGAGCGACGTTCCGCCAAACCCTCCTAGGGAAAGTCGATCTTGGTGTCGTACGACGTGTACGCGAAGTCGAGGTGCATCTCGATCTTCTGCCCCGCGACCTCGATCGGCACGTCTACGAGCCCGCGCATGGGCAGGTGCGTCGACTCGGAGATGTAGAAGACGACGCGCGTGTCTCCGAGCGCCTTCGAGAGATCGATGCCGCTCTCCCCCATCCCCGTGACGTCGGCCAGTGCGCCCTTGGCGAGGCCGGCCGTGTCGATCACACCCGAGATCTTCGCCATGGACTCGCCGTCGATGAGCTTCCCGTGTTCGACCTCGACGTCCTTCACGTACTGGGAGAGGTCGACGAGCTGGATGGGGTTGTCCGTCTGCTGCGGCGCCGGAATGTTGCCGAGCGATGTGCCGTCGACGGTCATCGCGACTCGGCCGGATTTGCTGATCGCGGTCAGCTCCCGGAACGGGAGCGTGTCCGAGGTGGCGACGACGTAGAACTCGCCGGCGTGTCGGCCTTTGGCGTAGCCGCCGCCGCTCATCGTCATGTCGAATTCCTGCGGACCCCCGGTCATCGCGATGCGAGCGGTGAAGGTGGCGGAGCGGACCTGGGCGAAGGCGGCGTTCGACTCCGCGAGCAGCGTCTGGGCCTCTTGCGCGTCCGCGCCGGAGCAGCCCGCGGCCACCGCCGCGACGGCCGTGACGAGCAGGAGCGCGAGCCCGCGCCGCATGACGTAGGAATCGGCTTCCGGCGACCCCGAGTGGATCACGCGAAAAGGTGAGGATTGTTACGCGTACGAGTAAAAACCCTGGCCGGACTTGCGGCCGAGGCGCCCGGCCGCGACGTGCTCGCGCAGCAGAGGGCAGGGCTCGTAGCGCGCGTCGCCGAGGCCGTCGCGGAGCACCTCCAGGATGGCGACGCACGTGTCGAGGCCGATGAGATCGGCGAGGGCGAGCGGCCCCATCGGATGGTTGAAGCCGAGCTTCGCGATCGTGTCGATGGCCTCCGGCTCCGCGACTCCGTCGTGGAGCGCCCAGACGGCCTCGTTGATGAACGGCAGGAGGATCCGGTTCGAGACGAAGCCCGGGAAGTCGTTCGCCTCAGCCGGGGTCTTGCCGAGCTCCTGCGCAAGCTCGTCGACCGCCGCCCGCGTCTCCGGAGACGTTTGCGGCGTGCTCACGACCTCGACGAGCGCCATCACGGGCACAGGGTTGAAGAAGTGCATCCCGATCACCTTGTCGGGACGACTCGTCTCTTCGGCGAGCGAGGAGATCGGGATCGAGGACGTGTTCGAGGCGAGGATCGCCTCGGGAGGCAGCGTCTGGTCGGCGCGGCGGAAGATGTCCCTCTTCACCTCAGCGTCCTCGACGACCGCCTCGATCATGAGGTCGGCCGGAACGAGGTCGTCGACGGGCTCGACGCGCCGAAGCACCTCGTCCGCGTCGAGCTCGGCTCCTTTCGCGGCGAGGCGCTCGACGCTCTTTCGCATCGTCTCGAGCCCTCGCTCCACAGCTCCCGGCGCGGCGTCGTGGAGCGACACCCGTCGCCCCGACGCCGCGAGCACCTGGGCGATGCCGCCGCCCATCTGCCCCGCGCCCACTACCAGCACGTGCTCGAACTTCACGGCGCGCCAGCCTAGCCGGAACGGGATGGCTGACAGCGGTGTAGACGAACGGGATGATCAGAGCGTTCCTCGCCGCGCTCCTCGTGGCCGTCGGGATCGGCGGTCCGGCCCCGGCCCCTGTGCCTCCGGCCGGCCCGGGCGAGGTTCCCGCGAGCGTGCTCGGGATCCTCTGGAACGAGACGGGCTTTGCCAAGCCGCGCCTTGCCCAGCTGAAACCGCTGACCCTCGAGCCGACCGGCCGCTCGACGCCGCTTCGGCTCGGTGGCGGGTCGGCGACCGCGCGTCTCTCCCGACGGCAGGCTGCTGGCCGTGGGCACCGCAGCACCTGGAATCCAGCTGATCGACCTCCGTCGGATGAAGGAGGTCGGCTACGTGAAGCTCGGCGGCACCGGCTGGGTGACGGACCTCTTCTGGGAGCACGGCACGCTCTTCGCCGCGGTCCAGAGCGACACGAACGGCGCGGTCTTCGTCATCGATCCGGTCGGGCGACAGGTGATACAGCGCCATCGACTCCAACGAGCGATCCTCGCGGTCGAGCACGGCATCGGGAGCATCGTTCTCGTGACCGCGCCACGCAACGCGATCGGACCCGTCGAGCTGACTGTCGTCGGCGGAAAAGGGATGAGCTCAGTCCCGATCCCGAATGTTCTCGGCGGATCGGAGACCGAGAACGGGGCGGACGGCTTCCGCGCGCGCCAGGTGACACCCGGACTAGCGATCGATCGAGCAGGACGGCGAGCATTCATCGTCCCCTCCGGACGAACGGTCGCGGAGATCAGCCTCCGCAACCTGGCGCTCGACTACCACGAGCTGTCCGAGCCGGTCTCGCTCCTCGGCCGCCTTCACAACTGGCTCGAGCCGAGCGCGGAGGCGAAGCTCATCGAAGGGCCGCAGCGCAAGGCGACGTGGCTCGGCGAGGGGCTCATCGCACTGACGGGCGCCGACTACACGACCGTGAACGATTCGAATGGGCAGCCCGAGGTGCACGTCCAAGCAGCGGGGCTCTCCTTCATCGACACGAGCGATTGGTCGCTCCGCGAGATCAACGAGGAGACCAGCGACTTCACCGTGTCGGGCTCGACGCTGCTGGCGTTCGGGGACACGTCATGGGGCGATCCGGCCGCCAAGGGGCTGGGTCTCATCGGGTACGACCACCATGGCGGCGAGCTCTTCCAGGTGCTGAAAGGCCGCCGAGTCGGGTGGCTCGAAACGGCGGGCGACCTCGCCTACGTCGTCGTCGATGACAGGCGCCGGGTCGTCGTGGACGCCGCGTCCGGCCGCGTCCTGGCTCGAGCAGTGCTTTCGAAGCCCCTGTCGGTGCTGCCCGACTAGCTTCTCCGCACGTTCTTGCGCAGGAGCGATCAGTCGATGAAGGCGCAGACCATCATCGAACGCTTCATCCGGAGGACGCCCAGGGCGTCTCCGCTCTTCGCGCCGCCGACGACGAGACCGAGAGTCCCGCTCGAGTCTCCGGTCAAGCCGTCGTCCGTTTTGAAGACGACAAAGACGTCGAGCTGATATGCGCCCGGATCGAGATCGACCGGCCACTCGAGCTCGCCGTTCGCCGGGAGGTCGAACGCCTTCATCTCCTGATCGAAACAGCCCAGCGGGCGGATTGTGATCCCGCTGCCGCTCCTCAGCGTCGTCCCCGACACCTCGACCTTGACCGAGTCTCCTGGCGCGACGACGGTCACCGCTTTCGGCACGAGCGGACCGGCCGCGTCAGCGCACACGCCCTGCCCTTCGCCGGTCATGCAGTAGGACCCTTGCACGACCGGTTGCCTGCCGGTTTCGCTCAGGAGCACAATTTGCGGCGGCTTCAGCTCGGGGTCGGCCTCGGTCACGACGCTCTTCGGAGGGCCGAGAGACGTGGTCGGGATCTTCGCCCGAAGAGCCAGGCACATTCGACTCCTCCCGGGCGGCGCCGCACGCAGCCACGAGAAGGGCGACGAGGAGCAGAGGAATGAGCTTCATGCGGCTGAGACTGCCGCAGCCCCCGGATTGTTCCCAGCTCAAACTTCGATGAGGAGCGCGTCGCCCTGCCCGCCGCCCGAGCAGATAGCCGCAAGACCGAGCCCGCCGCCGTTGCGCCGCAGCTCGTAGATCATGGTCGAGAGGATCCGCGCGCCCGACGCGCCGATCGGATGGCCGAGCGCGACCGCGCCGCCATTCACGTTCACCCGCTCGGGATCGACGTCCAGCATCCTGGCCGAGTTCACGGCGACCGACGAGAAGGCCTCATTCAGCTCGACGCGCTCGACGTCGCCGATGGTCTTGCCCGCCTTGTCGAGCGCGATCTTCCCCGCCTTCGCGGGTGTCCGGGCCAGGTAGGCGAAGTCGTCTGCGACGTAGCCCTGGGAGACGATCGTGGCGAGCACCTCGAGCCCTCGCTTCTTCGCGTACTCGTCGCTCGTGATCACGAGGGCGCCTGCGCCGTCGTTCACCCCCGGCGCGTTGCCGGCGGTCGTCGTCCCCTGAGGGTCGAAGACCGGCTTCAGCTGTGACAGCTTCTCGTACGACGTGTCGCGCCGCGGGCTCTCGTCGACCTTGACGTCGCCAACGGGGACGGTCTCCTCATCGAAAAGGCCGCTGTCGATCGCGTGCACGGCCCGCTCGTGGGAGCGGAGCGCCCAGCGGTCCTGATCCTCCCGCGAGATCCCGAGCTCCCGGGAGACGAAGGACGCCTGCTCGACCATGTGCATGTTGTCGAAGGTCGAGATGAGCCCATCGTGCGTCATGAGATCGATCAGGGTGCCGTCGCCGAGCCGGTAGCCGAAGCGCGCCTGCTTGAGGATGTACGGCGCATTCGTCATCGACTCCATCCCGCCCGCGACGACGACGCTGTGGTCTCCTGAGCGGATCATCAGGTCGGCGATCTCGACCGCACGGATGCTCGAGGCGCAAACCTTGTTGATGGTGTCGGCCGGAACTTCCTTGGGCAGTCCGGCTCCGACGGCAGCTTGCCGCGCGGGCGCCTGGCCGGCGCCGCCCTGCAAGACCTGGCCCATAAGGACGTACTCGACCTCCTCGTTCGGAACGTCCACCCGGTCGAGCGCCCCGCGAATCGCGACGGCTCCGAGCTCCGTCGCCTCCTTGTCTTTCAGCGCGCCGCCGAGCCTGCCAAACGGCGTGCGGACGGCTGAAACGATGACGGAGCGGGCCACAAAGCCAGCGTACCAGCGGACTTGGTGGCTACCTGGTTACTCGCTCAGCGAGACCGAGCGCACGCCGAAGTCCGTCGACGTGCCGCCCGTGTGGCCCTCGATCCCATGCCAGATGACGCGGGTGAATGAGCCGTAGAGCTCACCGCTCGATCCGCGGGCGTCGAAGCCCGTCAGCTTGAAGCCGACCCAGCCGACGACCTCGTACTCGAAGTTCGCTCCGCCACCTCTCGTCGCCCTGTACACGGGGAAGAGGAGCTCGTCCCCGATGCGGTCGGTCAGCGCGTCCTGAACCTGGGAGGAGTTGAACTTCGCGCCCGGATCCGAGAAGTACCAGGCCAGCGGCATCATCCCCTCGTAGCCGTTCTCGATCCAGTCGGCGAGGATGGGCGGTCCGGTGCCGCCGTGTGACCCGTCGAGGTTGACGAGCCGGAAGGCGCCCGGCCCGGTCTTCTTCAGGTCGAGCGTCGTGGGGTGCCCGAAGCACGGAAGCGGCTTGCACTGCAGGTCGGGATGCTTTTCGTCGACGGCGATCGGGGCCACTCCCGTCGCCTCGCTCGGCTGCTTGCCTCCCGTGGCGGTTGCTTTGGCGGCCACCTTGACGCTCTCGACACCGAGAGCCTTCGAGAAGAATCCCGGAGCCTGACGGGTGGCGCTCACGGTGATGCTGTCGTTCGCGCTCTCGACGCTCTTGAGCCCGACCGTACGAGTCACGGCGCCGCCGTTCTTGTCCAGGTACTGATTGGCGAGCGCCACCGCCTGGGCGGGGTCATCCGGCATCGCCTGGGCGCCTGCGAGCGCGGCGGCGTCGACGCTCGCCTGGAGGTGACGCTGAGCCCGATACCACGCTCCGACGTCGAGCACGGCTGCGGACATGCCGAGCAGCACGATGAGAAACAGGAAGGTGAGGACGAACGCTTGTCCTTCTTCTTCCCGGAAGCGCCGGAGACGGGAGGTGCGCATCGGGTGACTCCTTCTTGCCGCACTCGGGATTACGGCTTGATCTCACTAAGAGCGGGGCGCAAGGGGCATGCAATCCCCGAAAGGGGCACTTTTCGGTTGACGGGCCTGCCTGCGGTGGCCTACGCTCCGACAGATGACTCCCTCGATCCGCACCTGGTGGGCCTGGCGCCGCGAGCGGAGCGGGAGCGTCGCCTGCTGAGATAGGCCCGAACAGCCCGTTCCGCTCGAAGACCTTCCGGCTGGAGGGTCTTTTCGTTTTGCCATGACGATCGCCACCGACATCCACGCAGACCTGATCACTCCTCTTGGGGCCTACCTGCGCCTGCGGGCCCAGGGCGGCGCGACCTTCTTGCTGGAATCGGTGGAGAAGGGACGACTCGGCCGCTACAGCCTCGTAGGATCGGGAGGGCGCCTCGTCTCCTTCGAGGAAGCGGAGGACGAGCTCGCGGGCGGGAGACCCGTCGTCGGCTATCTGGGCTACGACCACATTGCGAAGCTCGAGCCGACGGTGCAGCTCCCCGACGACGGGCCCGACGTCCCCGAGAGTCGGTTCGTCGTCGCCGACACGCTCGTCCGCTTCGACCACGGCGCGAGCGTCGCCGAGGTCCTCGCGGGTGACCGCGTTGCGATTGCAGGCCACCTCGCGCAGCCCTTCGCCGAGCCGATCGTCACGGCCTCGCGCCCGGGCGAGACCGTCCGGCACCTGACCGGGGAGGCCTACGAGGAGCAGGTTCGAGTCGCGAAGGACTCCATTCGTGCCGGAGACGCGTACCAGATCGTCCTCTCCCAGCGGGCCGAGCGCCGCACCGACGTCTCGGGCCTCTCGCTGTACCGGGCGCTCCGCCGGATCAACCCCTCTCCGTACCACTTCCTCCTCGAGCTCGGAGACGTCAGCCTCATCGGCTCCTCGCCCGAGACGCTCGTCAAGCTCGAAGGCCGCCGGGCGAGCGTGAACCCGATCGCCGGAACGACGCACCCGGGCGCGGGCGACGCGGAAGCGCTGCTCGCGTCGGAGAAGGACCGCGCCGAGCACGTGATGCTCGTCGACCTCGGCCGCAACGATCTCTCGCGGGTTTGCCGGGCCGGAACCGTGCGCGTCGGCCGGTTCCTCGAGCCCGAGCGCTATTCGCACGTCACCCATCTCGTCTCCGAGGTCACCGGCGAGCTCAGGGAGGAATGCGGGCCGTTCGACCTCCTCCGCGCCTGCTTTCCGGCCGGCACGGTCTCCGGAGCGCCCAAGGTGCGGGCGATGCAGATCATCTCGGAGCTCGAGGGCTACCGGCGCGGCCCCTACGCAGGTGCCGTGGGCTACGCCTTGCCCGGAGGGGCCTTCGACACGTGCATCGCCATTCGCACGGTTGTGCTCACCGACGGCCTCGCGCGGCTGCAGGCCGGTGCCGGCATCGTCGCCGACTCGGACCCCCGCTCGGAGAACGAGGAGTGCCTGCGTAAGCTGGCAGCGTTGGAAGCCGCGCTGGAAGAGGCCGAGTCGTGATCCTTCTCATCGACAACTACGACAGCTTCACGTACAACCTCGCCCACCTGCTGGAGGAGCTCGGCGCCGAGGTGAAGGTCGTTCGGAACGACAAGATCGATGCCGACGAGGCGGAGCGCCTCGCTCCCAGCCACCTCGTGATCTCCCCCGGGCCGGGGCGCCCGGAAAACGCCGGCGTGAGCCTCGAGATCGTCGAACGGCTCGGGCCGAACGTCCCGACGCTCGGCGTGTGCCTCGGCCACCAGGCCATCATCGAGGCCTTCGGCGGCGAGGTCGGACAGGCGCAGCGACTGGTCCATGGGAAGGCGAGCGAGATCGCCCACGATGGCCAAGGTCTCTTTTCGGGCCTGCCCGACCCGCTCCAGGGAGGGCGCTACCACTCCCTCGCCGCCACACGCGTTCCCGAGGAGCTCGAGGTCTGCGCCACGACCGAGGACGGCGAGGTCATGGCCGTCCGCCATCGTGAGCTGCCGGTCGTCGGCATCCAGTTTCATCCGGAGTCGGTCCTGACGCCCGATGGCCCCGCGCTCGCGAAGAATTTCCTCGAGGGGCGAAGATGACCGTCCAGGAAGCGCTCGCCCGTCTACTGGAAGGCCGCGACCTCTCGCGGGCGGAGGCGCGTGCGGTGATGGGCGAGATCATGGAGGGGGAGGCGACGCCCGCGCAGATCGGCGGGTTCCTCGTCGCTCTGCGCCTGAAGGGCGAAACGGCGGACGAGATCGCCGGCTGCGCCGAAGCGATGCGCGCGCACGTTCTCGCCGTCAAGCCCAAGCGAGACGACCTCGTGGACACGGCCGGCACGGGCGGGGACGGAGCCGGCACCTTCAACATCTCGACTGCGGCTGCGCTCGTGGCCGCGGCAGCGGGCGCCGCCGTCGCCAAGCACGGCAACCGCGCGGTCTCCTCATCGTCCGGCTCCGCGGACGTCCTCGAAGCCCTCGGGTTCGAGCTCGAGCTGCCCGCCGAGCGGATCGAGCGCTCCATCGACGAGCTGGGCTTCGGATTCCTCTTCGCCCCCTCGCACCATCCTGCCATGCGACATGCGGCGCCAGTGCGCAAGGAGCTCGCGGCCCGGACGGTCTTCAACGTCCTCGGGCCGCTGACCAACCCGGCCGGCGCGCGAGCGCAGGTCGTGGGCGTCTACGCCCCCGAGCTCGTCCCGACAATCGCGACCGTGCTGGCGCGCCTGGGGTCTCGGCGGGCGTTCGTCGTCCACGGGGCCGGGGGAATCGACGAGCTGTCGCCCGCCGGCACGAACCTCGTGTGCGAGGTGAAAGCCGGCAAGGTGAGGCGGCGCGAGATCGATCCGCGCGACTTCGGCGTTCCACGCTGCCGGCCCGCAGAGCTCGCCGGAGGCTCCCCGGCTGAGAACGCCGTCACGATCCGGGAGATCTTCGCCGGCGCAAAGGGCGCCAAGCGCGAAGCCGTGCTCCTGAACGCCGGCGGCGCGATCGCCGCGGGCGGCCACGCGCGCGACCTCGAGGAGGGCTACCGCGCAGCGGTCGAGGCCCTCGACTCGGGAGCCGCCGCCGAGCGGCTCGACGCGCTGATCGCGTTTTCGCAGGCAAAGGAGGCGGCGGCGTAGTGGGCAGGTTCGTCGATGCGCTGCGTGCCCCCCGCCTCGGCGCCATCGCCGAGGTCAAGAGGCGCTCGCCGTCAGCGGGAGACCTGCGCCCGGACGCTGAGCCCGCCGAGCTCGCGCGCTCTTTCGAACTGGCGGGTGCGGCGGCCGTCTCGATCCTCGTCGACGAGCGCTTCGCGGGCTCCTGGGAGGATCTCAAAGCTGCGCGTACCACGACCTCCCTACCGCTGCTGGCCAAAGGGTTCTTCTCCAGTCCGGAGCACCTCGCCGAGGCGCGCGAGGCAGGCGCCGACGCCGCCCTCCTCCTGCTTCGCGACCTCGACGATCCCGTCGTGGTGAAGCTCATGGCCGCCGCGCAGGAGCTTGGCCTGGACGTGCTCGTCGAGGCCCACGACGTAGTGGAGCTGCGCCGGGCCGAGACGATCGGCGCCGAGGTGATCGGCCTGAACGCGCGCGACCTCTCCACCTTCGACATCGACCGGCCCGCCCAGCTCGAGCTCGTCGCCCGTGCCCCGCGTGACCGGGTGGTGATCGCGGAAAGCGGGGTACAGAACCGTGCCCACGCTGCCGCCGCGGAGCTCGCGGGTGCCGACGCGATCCTCGTCGGCTCGGCTCTCATGCGCGCCCCGGATCCCGCAGCGAAGCTCGCCGACCTCCTGCGCCGGCCGTTCGTGAAGATCTGCGGCCTGACCCGGGCGGAGGACGTCGCCGCGGCCGCGGACGCCGGCGCCGACCTGGCCGGCTTCGTGCTGGCCGAGAGCCCGCGGCGAGCCGACGGGCCGCTTCCCGTTCCCGACTCGATGCTCTCAGTCGGCGTCTTCGTCGGCGAGCACGAGGACGTCGGCACGGATCTCGTCCAGCTCTACGCACAGGAAAACGGCCATCGGGCGCGCGACGGAGTCCTGCTTCGGAGCGGCGCCGAGGTCGCGAAGGTTCTCGATCTGCCCTGGCTCGAGGAGGACGAGGAACACCTCGAGCGGGCGACCCGAGTCGAGGGCCGCGTCCTCCTTGCGGGCGGCCTCTCCCCCGAGAACGTGCGGACTGCGATCGAGACGGTCCGTCCCTGGGCGGTGGACGCGAGCCGCAGCACGGAGGCGTCGCCCGGGATCAAGGATCACGACAAGGTGCGAGCCTTCGTGGCGGCGGCCTCGTGAGTGTCGGGCTCGCGAAGGGGTTCTACGGCGCCTACGGGGGCCGCTACGTCCCCGAGACGCTCGTGCCCGCCCTCGACGAGCTGGAGGCCGGCTGGAGCGAGATCAAGGACGACCCTGGCTTCCAGCTCGAGCTCGAGAGCCTCCAGGCGACGTATGTCGGGCGGCCGACCCCGGTCTACCTCGCGGAGCGGATCGGCGACGGAAAGCGCATCTACCTCAAGCGCGAGGACCTCTGTCATACAGGCGCGCACAAGATCAACAACGCCCTGGGCCAGGCGCTCGTCGCCAGGCGCCTGAGGAAGCAGCGCATCGTCGCGGAAACGGGTGCCGGGCAGCACGGGGTCGCGGCGGCGACGGTGTGCGCGCGGTTCGGCCTCGAGTGCGTCGTCTACATGGGCTCCGAGGACATGGAGCGCCAGAGGCCGAACGTCGAGCGCATGCACCTGCTCGGCGCGGAGGTGCAACCGGTCGAGTTCGGCACGAAGACGCTGAAGGAGGCGACGAGCGAGGCGATCCGTGACTGGATCACGAACGTCGAGTCGACCCATTACATGATCGGCTCCTGCGTGGGGCCGCACCCCTATCCCGAGCTGGTGCGCGACCTCCAGTCGGTGATCGGCCGGGAGGCGCGCGAGCAGATGCTCGCTGCCGAAGACCGGCTGCCGGAGGCGGTCGTCGCGTGCGTCGGCGGCGGCTCGAACGCGATCGGGCTCTTCGCGGGCTTTCTCGACGACAGGGACGTGCGGCTCGTCGGCGTCGAGGCCGCAGGGGCTGCGAGCCTGGGCGCTGGGCGCGCAGGCGTGCTCCACGGCGCGCGCTCGTCCCTCCTCGCCGACGAGGACGGCCAGATTGCAGACGCCCATTCGATCTCCGCCGGGCTCGACTATCCGGGAGTCGGCCCTGAGCACGCGTTCCTGCGGGACACCGGGCGCGCCGAGTACCGCGCCGCGACGGACGACGAAGCCCTCGCCGCCTTCCATTTGCTCGCCGAGCGCGAGGGGATCATCCCGGCACTCGAGCCGGCACACGCGCTCGCGCGAGCGCTCGACTTGGACGCGGAGCTCGTCCTCGTCGGCCTCTCCGGGCGCGGGGACAAGGACCTCGCGACGGTTCTTTCGCGGTGAAGAGGCTCTCCGTCTATCTGATGGCGGGGCACGAGACGCCCGAGCTTGCGGAGGCCGCAGTGGCCGGCGGCGCCGACCTGCTCGAGCTCGGGTTCCCCTTCTCCGACCCACTCGCGGACGGGCCCGTCATCCGCCTCGCGGGCGAGCGGGCGCTCGCGCAGGGGATGCGCACGCAGGCGTGCCTCGAGTGCCTCGCGAAGACAAGGGCCCGGGTGGCGGTGCCGCTCATCCCGATGACCTACGCGTCGATCCTCGAGGCGTACGGTTACGAGCGCTTCCAGGCGGACGCCGAGGCCGCAGGAGCCACGAGCCTCATCGTCGCCGACCTGCCGATCGAGGCGGCCCCCGAGGTGAAGCGCGTGCAGCTTGTCGCACCGACCACGCCGAACGAGCGGGTGAAGCTCGCGGCCGAGGGAACCGACGGCTGGCTCTATCTCGTGTCCCTGACGGGGACGACGGGCGCGAGGGCGGAAGTTTCCTCCCAGCTCGCCGGGCTCGTCGAGCGTGCGCGGGCCGTCACCGACGTTCCGCTTCTCGCCGGCTTCGGAATCTCGACACCTGCGCAGGCGGGCGAAGCAGCCTCCCTCGCGGATGGCATCGTCGTCGGCAGCCGCGCGGTGGAGGTCGCCCACGAAGGCGGCCCAAAGGCCTTGCGTGAGTACGTCGCCTCGCTTCGCGCAGCGCTGCAGGGCGAAGCGGGCCCGCTCCCGGAGGAGCAGGCCGACGCATCCGCGTCCGATTAGACGCGTTCTTTAGGAGATCGCCTTCACGACCTCGCAATTCGAGGTCGAGTCGCCGGGCCGGATGACGGCCCGGTCCTGACCGGCGCCGCAATTGAGCGCGTCGGCGAGCGAATCCTCCACGGCGGCGTGCAGGCGATCGTCGCCGTCGCCGCCCATGAGGCGGTCGGCGCCCCAGCCGGCGAAGAGCCAATCAGGGCCGGCGCCGCCGTCGAGGGTGTCGTCACCGCTTCCGCCGAACAAGTAGTCGGCCCTGTCCTCGCCGTTCAGCGTGTCGTCTCCGGCTTGCCCGAAGACGAAGTCGCTGCCGAGGCCGCCCGAGAGCGTGTCGTTCCCGGCCTTGCCGAACATGAAGTCGCGACCGTCCGTGCCTACGAGCGTGTCGTCCCCGCGGGTTCCGCGGATGTAGTTGATGCCGCGCGGGCGGTGTCCGGCGGCGCTTCTCACGGACTCGCAGTTGACCGCCTGGTCGCCCGTTCGGATGAGCGCGCGGTCCTGTCCCGGCCCGCAGTCCACGACGTCGACGTCCTCGTCGTCACCGGCAGCGACGACCACGTCGTCACCCCGCCCCGCGTCGATCACATCGACGCCGTTGCCCGCCTGGATGTAGTCGGCGGCAGGACCGCCCTCGAGCGAGTCGTCGCCAGGGCCGCCCCAGATGTAGTCGTGACCGTCCTCACCGGACACGCTGTCGTTCCCTGCTTCGCCGAAGAGGAAATCGCTCCCCTCGGCGCCGATCACCGTGTCGTTTCCGCCACGGGCGTGGATCGTGTCCCGGTTGACCGTGCCCGTCAGGACGTCGTCGCCGTTCGTCCCGACGATGTACGCCGCGAATGCCGCCGGCACCCCCACGAGAACCGTCCCGACGGCCAAGAGAATGACCACAGCCCTGCCCATTGCTGGCTCCCTTCCAAGGAGGGGTGGAATGACGATCGAAGCTAACCACCGCCCCGTGAGCGAGCTGTGGGGACTGTGTAATTCCTTCGTTAAACCCTCCGTCCCTTAGGCTACGGCCCGTGCACACGATTGAGCTGACCGACGACGAGCTGCGCCTCGTGCGCTCTGCGCTCCATTCCTATCTCGAAGACTTCGGGCACGAAGAGGCGGACGTCCTGCGGGCGATCAAGGAAGTGCTCGCCAAGCTCCCCTCGCCCGAGTAAGTGTCGATACTCGAGACGAGGGTCGACCTCAGCGCGGCGGAGTTCGCGGCCAACCGCGCGCGCATGGAGGAGCTTGTCACCGAGCTGCGCGAGCGCCTGGCCAAGGTCGCTGAGGGCGGCGGGCCAGAAGCGACGGAGCGGCACCGCTCGCGCGGGAAGTTGCCGGCCCGCGAGCGCGTCGACGCGCTCCTCGACCCGGATTCTGCGTTCCTCGAGCTGAGCCCGCTCGCAGCCTGGGACCTCTACGAGGGGGAGGCCCCAGCGGCAGGAATCGTCACCGGGATCGGAGTGATCGACGGCCGCGAGTGCGTGCTCGTCGCCAACGACGCCACCGTCAAAGGCGGCACGTACTACCCGCTCACCGTGAAGAAGCACCTGCGCGCCCAGGAGGTCGCCGAGCAGAACAACGTCCCCTGCATCTATCTCGTCGACTCGGGGGGCGCCTATCTGCCTCTACAGGACGAGGTGTTCCCGGACCGCGACCACTTCGGCCGCATCTTCTTCAACCAGGCGGTCATGTCCGCGAAGGGCATCCCGCAGGTGGCCTCGGTCATGGGCTCGTGCACGGCCGGCGGAGCCTACGTCCCGGCGATGAGTGACGAAACCGTCATCGTCAAAGGGACGGGCACGATCTTCCTCGGCGGCCCGCCGCTCGTGAAGGCGGCCACCGGAGAGGAGGTGAGCGCCGAAGACCTCGGCGGCGCGGACGTGCACGCGCGTGTATCCGGCGTTGCCGACCACTACGCCGTCTCCGACGAGCACGCCCTGGCGCTCGTGCGTGAGATCGTCGCCAACCTTGGAGGAACGCGGCCTGCGCCTCCCTGGGAGCCGGAGCCGCCCGAGGATCCCCTTTACGACCCGGCGGACATCCACGGGATCGTGCCTGAGGACTACTCCAAGGGCTACGACGTGCGCGAGGTGATCGCCCGCCTCGTCGACGGCAGCCGCTTCCATGAGTTCAAGGCGCTTTACGGCGAGACCCTTGTCTGCGGCTTCGCCCACATCGAGGGCTTCCCGGTCGGGATCCTTGCCAACAACGGCGTCCTCTTCTCCGAAAGCGCGCTCAAGGGCGCCCACTTCATCGAGCTGGCGTGCAAGCGCCGCATCCCGCTCGTCTTCCTCCAGAACATCACCGGCTTCATGGTGGGCAAGGAGTACGAGGCGGGCGGCATCGCGAAGGACGGCGCCAAGCTGGTCACAGCCGTCGCGTGCGCCCAGGTGCCCAAGTTCACGGTCATCGTCGGAGGATCGTTCGGCGCCGGGAACTACGGCATGTGCGGACGCGCATTCTCACCGCGCCAGCTCTGGATGTGGCCCAACGCCCGCATCAGCGTCATGGGCGGCGAGCAGGCGGCCACGGTCCTCACCACGGTCGGCAAAGCGGATCCCGAAGAGATCCGGAGCAAGTACGAGCGCGAGGGCAACCCGTACCACTCGACCGCGCGCCTGTGGGACGACGGCATCATCGATCCACTCGACACACGCCGAGTGCTCGCGCTCGGCATCGCCTCAAGCCTGAACGCGCCGATCCCGGAGACGACGTTCGGCGTCTTCCGGATGTAGGCCTTCCTTGTTCTAGCCGCCGAGGCCCGGCTGTGGCAGAGGCGGGACAGGCGGCAGGGCAGGCGGCTCGACCGGCAACGGCGGCAGAGCGGGCAGCGGAACCGTCGGCACCGGAATCGGAAGCTCGACCGCGGGCAGCAGGTCCTGCGGGCGGAGGGCGCCGCCATTCGGGTCGGAAGGGTCGGTGATGGGGGCGCCAGAGGCCGGCGCGTCCCGCTTGTGGCGCGCCCGTTTCGGCGGGCGCTTCGTCTCCGCTCCCTGGACGTTAGAGACCGGCGGCCCGGCGCGCTCAGCCGAGGAGGGTCCTCGCTGGACGACCGGCGGGCTCGGCGGGTCGGCAGCCACGTCTGCCACCGGCACCGTGACGATCGCCACTCCGCCCACGAATGCGGCCACCGCGGCCCGACTCACGGAGAACCCGAGTGAGACCTTGCCGAGGCCCGGGAGCGGAAGCGCCAAGAGGCCGCGCAGACGGCGGGAGCTCTTCTCCTGGGTGATTGGAACCTGGTCGACGAGCTTGAGCTGCTCGCTCAGGCTCCTGCGCGCGCGAAAGATGAGGGTCTCGACGGCCGCGAGGGAGAGCTCGAGCTCCTCGGCGATCTCAGCATAGGTCCGACCCTGGATTTCCCGGAGGAGAATGACTGCCCGTTGGTTCGGCGGCAGGCGCCGGATTGCGGCCGCGATCTCGCCCGCCGTCGGTCCCTCCAGGTCCATGAGATCGGCAGCGACCTCCGGATCGAGCGCGACCTCCTGCGGACGCAGGGCCTGGGCGTTGTAGCGCCGCCTGACCACGTTCCGCGCGATCGTCACAAGCCACGCCCGTGGCTTCTCGGGCTCCTCACCACGGCGGATCGCGCGGAAGGCGTTCAGGAACGCGATCTGGGTCACGTCCTCGGCCTCGTCCGGATCGCGCACATCCCGCAGGACGGCCCCGTAGACGTCGCGGCGATGGCGCCGATAAAGGCGCTCGAACGACCGATCCCTCGCCATCTTCTGACCGTGAGAGGGGCTCACGCCGCGCTTATGCCCGATTCGCGGTATTTGTCACGCCTGCGCCGAGCAAGTTTCACGCCTACCGGAGGCTCCACTTAAGGGGTGTGCTGGCCACAACTTGGTGGACTATCAGTTGCAAATCACACTAGCTCGTCCGGCGGACATCGCCAGGGTTGTCGAGTTCTTCGAGGGTAGCGCCTATAAGCCCGACGTGGTCGACGAGCGTACGATAGCGCTCATCCCTCCGGAGGACGTGCGGATCGAGCTTGCGCGTAGAGAGGTCGAGATCTACCTGCGCGTGCTCGAGCGCGTCCACCAGGGCGCGGGCGTCTCGCTCGCTGCTTAGAGAACCACTTCCTCCGGGAAGCCAGCTCCGGCGGCGAACCGCTCGAGCCGATACGGGGAGAGGTCGAGCTCCGAGTCGCCATCGAGAAGCTCCTCGGCGACCGACCGGCCGACCGCGGGCGACTGCATGAAGCCGTGGCCGGAAAAGCCACAGGCGGCGTACACGCCCTCGGCGACGAAGCCGATGATCGGATGGGCGTCCGGAGTCATGTCGTAGAGGCCGGCCCAGGCGCGCGCCACCCGAGCGCCTGCCGAGCCGGGGAATCGTCTCGCGAGTCGCTCCAGCCGGTCGGGGAGAACGCTCTCGTCGACGGTCTGCTCGAAGCCCCACCGAGGCTCGGCGTCGTGCATGGCGACTCTGAGCGAATCGCCGTAGCGGCGGAAATGGAAGCCGGTCTCAGACTCGAGCACCATGGGCAGGGCCTCGTCCAGACCGGGAACCGGCGTCGTCTCGAAGAGCTGGCGGCACAGTGGGCGCACGGGCAGCTCGACTTCGTAGGCCTCGGCGGCCTCGCCGGAGTAGGCACCGCACGCCAGCACGCGTACGTCCGCCTCCACCTCGCCGGCCGGCGTCCGCTCGCGGACATCGACGCCAAGCTCGGCTGCACGGCGGACGAGCTCCCGAGCGACAGCGGGAGGCTCCGCGACCCCGTCCTCGAGGCAGACGACGCCGCCGAGAACGTCGTCGACCGCCACTCCGGGCGCGAGCTTCGCGACGTCGTCGGGGTCGAGGAGCTCGATCGGCACGCCCAGCGCCGCCTGCATCTCCTGCCGGCCTCGTAGCTCCGCGAGGCCGCCCTCGGTCGTCGCGAGAAACAGATAGCCGACCTGCTGGAAGTATTCGGGCCCGAGCTCCTCGAAGAAACGGACGCTCTCCCGGGCGAGTCGAACCTCTGGAGCGGTCGAAAACTGCTGGCGGACGCCTCCCATGGCCCTGGCCGTCGCACCGGAAGCGATCTCGCCCCGCTCAGCGAGGACCACGTCCTTGGCCCCGCGCAAGGCGAGGTGATAAGCGATGCTCGCGCCGATCGCGCCGGCGCCGGCGACGACTATTCGAGCCATGCGAGGAGCTCCGCCCGCTCGGCCTCGGCCAGCGGCCGGAGCGGCGCACGGACGTCCTCCCGGAGCGGGACGCCTTTCGACGCGACCACCGCCTTGAGCGCGGCGTGGCGCGGAAAGCGCTCGATGCCGGAGCGCAGCTCGCCGAGATTCCCGGCTCCTTCGGCGGTGGGCTCACGGACGACCTCGGCGACCTCTCGCGGGAACGCGGCGGCCAGCCCGGAGACCGCCCCGGCCGCGCCGGCCTCGAGTCCCGCGGCGAGGAGCGCCTCGGCGCCGATGAAGACGTCGAGGCCTTCGATGAGATACGGCCTCACCTTCTCGAAGGGCGAGTCTGAGACCTTGAGACCGGCAAGGTTCGGCGCCGTGTCGCGCAGACGCTCGACCACACCGATTGGGATCGGATAGCCGCTCGTCGCCTCGAACTCGTAGAGGTAGAACGGCGTCGGGCCGCACGCCGCCGCCGCGAGGCGGAAGTGTTCGTAGAGAGCCTCGTCGTCCAGCCGGAAGTAGGGCGGGCCGATGACCGCGACCGCGTCGACCCCGGCCGCCGCAGCGTGCTCGACGAGGGCGATCGTGTCGGCGGTCGACTGGGCGCCGCAGTGCGCCGCGACCTGAAGGCGGCCGGCGGCCGCGGCCACGAAGAGCTCCGTCGCCCGTCTGCGCTCGTCGACGGAGAGAAGGATTCCCTCGCCTGTCGTCCCGAGCGCCAGGACCCCGTCGAGCCCGCCCTCGGCCAGGAAGTCGAGGTAGGGGCCGAAGGCGTCCTCGTCCAACGAGGCGCCGTCGTCCCGCAGGGGGGTCAATGCGGCGGCGAGCGCGCCCGTGATCATGTGACAAATCTAAGCTGCGACGACATGAGCGCGCTGCGCATAGAGCGAGACGAAGAAGTCCTGCGCGTCACTCTTGCGCGCCCGGAGCGGCGGAACGCCTTCGACGCGGCACTGATCTCCGAGCTCACCGAGGCCTTCGCCGACGTAGGAGATGCCCGCGCGGTCGTCCTCGCCGGCGACGGCGAGAGCTTCTGCGCCGGGGCGGACGTCGAGTGGCAGCGCTCCTCGATCGACCTCACGTATGACGAGAACGTCGAGGACGCCATGCGCCTCTACCGCATGTGCGAGGCGATCGACGGCTGCCCCGCTCCCGTCGTCGCACAGGTGCACGGCCACGCGCTGGGCGGCGGCAGCGGGCTCGTCGCCTGCTCCGACATCGCAGTGTCCGCGGAGGACACGGTCTTCGGTTTCACCGAGGTGCGGCTCGGGATCGTCCCCGCGGTCATCTCCCCGTTCGTCCTCGCGAAGATTCCAGCCGGCGCTGCTCGCCGCTGGTTCCTCACCGGCGAGCGGTTCGGGCCCGACGTCGCTCTCCGGATCGGGCTCGTGCACGAGGTGGCCGCCGATCCGGGCGAGGCCGTGGCCGCCGTCGTCGACGCGCTGCTGGCTTCCGGTCCCGAGGCGGTGCGAGAGGCGAAGCGCCTCGTCCGCGAGCGGCCGACCGGCCGGGCGACCGCCGAGATCGCGGCCGCGCGGCGGACCAGCGAGGAGGGGCAAGCCGGCCTCCGCGCCTTCCTCGACAAGGGCACAGCCCCGTGGAGATCCACAAGCTCCTCGTAGCCAACCGAGGGGAGATCGCGGTCCGGATCTTCACGACCTGCGAGCGGCTCGGCATCCAGTCAGTCGCGGTCGCTGCCCCCGACGACACCGGCGCGCTCCACACCCGTAGGGCTGGAGAGACGGCCGAGATCTCCAGCTACCTCGATCCGGACGACCACGTGCGAGCCGCCCGTGAGAGCGGAGCCGACGCGATCCACCCGGGATACGGCTTTCTCGCCGAGAACCCCGGCTTTGCCGATGCGGTCGCCGCGGCCGGGCTCATCTGGATCGGTCCGCCCGCGCGCATCATCCGCGCCGCCGGCGACAAGCTCGAGGCCAAACGGATCGCCGCCGAAGCGGGCGTGCCCGTGCTGCCCGAGGGCGCTGCCACGGAGGTGGGATTTCCGCTCATCGTGAAGGCGGCCGGGGGCGGAGGCGGCCGGGGTATGCGGATCGTGCGGGCCGAGGAAGACCTGGAGGAAGCCCTGGCTGCCGCCCGCCGCGAGGCGACGGCCGCCTTCGGTGACGACCGCGTGTTCTGCGAGCGATACGCCGAACGGCCGCGCCACGTGGAGGTCCAGCTCCTGGCCGACACCCATGGGACGGTCGTCCAGCTCGGCGAGCGCGATTGCTCGGTGCAGCGCCGCCACCAGAAGGTCCTCGAGGAGAGTCCCTCGCCCGGCGTCGAGCCGGACGTTCGCGCGGCCCTCGGACACGCAGCGCTTGCATTCGCCCGCTCGGTCGGCTACCAAGGTGCCGGGACCGCCGAGTTCATGCTCGAGGGCGACGGGAGCTTCTGGTTCCTCGAGCTGAACGCGCGGATCCAGGTCGAGCACCCGGTGACCGAGCTCGTGACAGGCCTCGACCTCGTGGAGGAGCAGCTGCGAATCGCAATCGGCGAGCCGCTCGGGATCCAGGACGCCGAGCCTCAAGGCCATGCCGTCGAGGCTCGGCTCTACGCCGAGGATCCGCGCACCTTTCTTCCCCAGGCGGGACGAGTCGAGCTTCTGCGCCTACCCGAGGACATCCGCGTGGACGCCGGAGTCGAGGAGGGCGACGAAGTCCCCGTCGCCTACGACCCGCTGATCGCGAAGCTGATCGCCCACGGGGCGACGCGCGAGGAGGCACTCGACCTGCTGGGGGCCGCCCTGAGAGTGACCGACGTGCGAGGCGTCACGACCAATCTGCCGTTTCTGCGCTGGCTCGTCGCGCATCCGGAGGTTCGAGCCGGCCGTGCCACGACCGCCTTCCTGGACGACTACCCCCCGCTCTCCCGGGCGCCCCGGGTCTCGGGACCCTGGGCGGGCTCGTTCGGACGGGCAACGAACGGGCCGCGCCCAACCCTCACGGTCGAGGCGACGGCTCAGGCCACGGAGGGGCTCGGCGGAGAGAGCGTCGTCAAGGCGCCGATGCCCGGCGTCGTCCTCCGGGTGCTCGCCGCGGAGGGAGACCGCGTGGAGCCCCGCCAACCGCTCGTCCTCCTGGAGGCCATGAAGATGGAGACGCCGCTCGTGTCGCCGTACGCGGCCGTCGTCCGCCGCATCCTCGTCTCCGAAGGAGACCGCGTCGCGGGTGGCGCGGTCGTCGTGGAGCTCGAGGAATGATCGTCAGCGACCCGATCGAGCTCTTTCGAGAATGGTTCGCCGCGGCCGAGGCTGCGGGGGCCCCGCTTCCGGATGCGATGACGCTGGCCACAGCGGGTGCCGACGCGCGGCCCTCCGCGCGGACGGTCCTGCTCAAGGGGGTCGACGAGCGAGGCTTCGTCTTCTTCACGAACTACGAGAGCCGCAAGGGCCAAGAGCTGACCTGCGAATCCGCAGGGAGCCCTCGTCTTCCTGTGGCACATGGAGCCGAAGAGGCAGGTGCTGGTCCAGGGGCGCGTCGAGAGGGTCCCGCGCGAGGAATCAGAGGCCTACTTCGCGACGCGGCCGCGAGGAAGCCGGCTCGCAGCGCTCGTGTCGAACCAGAGCCGGCCGATCGAGAGCCGTAAGCAGCTCGAGGACGCGTTCGCCGAGGCGGAGTCGACGTATCCCGACGACGTGCCACTCCCTGAGCACTGGGGCGGATTCGTGCTCGAGCCCGAGACGATCGAGTTCTGGGAGAGCCGCCCGAACCGCCTTCACGAGCGAGTCAGGTACTCGAGGAACGACGGTGGGAGCTGGCGCGCAGAACCGCTCGCACCCTGAAGCCTTGGCGTAAGCTTTCGCGGTCAGCGAACAGGAGGATCGTCCGTGCCGGTGTACCTCGTCGAGCGGCAGTTCGAGGTCGGAGAGGAAGACATGCCAGCGATCGGCAGGCGGTCGCGATCCTTGATCGAGGGCCAATTCCCGGAGATCACCTGGCACCACAGTCACGTGACGCTGGACGAGCGCGGCATGGTCAAGACGTTCTGCGTGTACGGCGCCCCGAGCGAGGATGCGGTGCGCAGCCACGCCGACGCGCTGGGAATGCATCAGATCCTCGCGGTCTACGAAGTCGTCGGCGACGTCACGCCGAACGACTTTCCGCCCGTCTAGGAGGCTTTTGGCGGAACGTCGCTCGTCGCCGGAACGGGACGGTCGTTCCCAGGCAAGGACGCAGGGAGCCCTCGTATCGACTTTAGATACGGGGGCGACCGAGGACGAAGCCTGGGGGCGAGCGGCGCGCCTCCGGCGGCAACAGCCGATGTTTTGTCAAGAGCCTCCTACCGCTCGGTCGGCTCCCGCTCGCGGACCTGGGTGAGGTTGAGAGCGTCCTCGACGTGAGCTGACGCCGCGAGTGCGAGCGCCCGCTTGCGGCTGAGCTCCCGGCGGCGCTCGGCGTCGTCCTCCGGCAAGAGCTCGAGCGCCTCGCCATAGAGCCTCGCGGCCTCGTCCTTCGCCCAGCCGCGGCCGGCCTGGTCACCGGCGACCACGAGGTAGCCGACGGCTCGGTCGGGGTGGCCCCCCTCGCGCCAGTGGCCCGCGAGCGCGGTCGCCGTCGCTGCCGCGTCCCCGGTGGCCTCCTCGAGGTACTCGGCGACGGCCGCGTGGAGCTCCTTGCGCGTGGCGCGCGAGACGGTCGCATACGCAGCGTCCCGGATCATCACATGCTTGAAGGCGAACTGCTCCTCGCCCTCGATCCACGAAAACGGCTCACGCCTGATCAGATCGCGCGCCTCGAGAGCGTCGAGAACCTCTCTGAGGTCCGTGCCGTCGCCGAGGATCCGCTCGAGAGCGCCGCGCCAGAACACCCTGCCGACGACGGCCGCATCGAGAAGGACGAGCCGCTCGGCCGGCGGGAGCGTGTCGAGCCGCGCCGAGAGAAGCCCGCGAATCGTGGTCGGCAAATGGCTTGAGACGCTTTCCGGTCGCTCGCGGACCGATGCGACGAGCTCTTCGATGAAGAGCGGGTTCCCTTCCGAGGCCGCGGCGAGCCGCATGGCATCGCCGGCCGGGCCTTCCGGGCCGGCGAGCGAGGCTGCCAGCTCGACCGCATCCGCCTCGGCGAGGGCCTCGAGCGTGAGAGCGGTATACGCGGTCAGCCCGCCGCCCCAACCGGGCCGCTCGAGCAGAATCACCGGCCGCGCGAGGGCGAGCAGGAGCAACGGCGCGCCGTGGACGCGCGAGGCGAGGATCTCCAGCAAGTCGAGCGTGCCCGAATCGGCCCAGTGCAGGTCCTCGAACACCAGCACCGCAGGCCCCTCGCGCGTGAGGCCTTCGACAAAGCGTCTGGCGGCGAGAAACAGCGTCTGGCGGTCGGCGACCTCCTCGTCGGCGCCGAGGCCGATGAGGAGCTCCAGGTGGGAGACGACCTCCTCGGAGCCGGCACCAGGAAGCAGCTGCGCGATGGCCGCACGCAGCTTTTCCCTCGCCGCGGGCACATCGTCGCTCGCGAAGATGCCGGCCAGCGACTTGACGTGCTGTGTGAAGGGCCCGTAGAACGTGCTGGCGCCGTAGGGATGCGAGCGTCCCAGGAGGACGCGGATGCCGCGGTCCTCGAGCTGGGACGTGAACTCGGCGGTCAGACGGGTCTTCCCCATTCCCGCGTCCCCGAGGACGGTGACCAGGTGCGGCCGCTGCTCTGACGTGACGCTCTCGAAGATCCGGTGAAGAACGGAGAGCTCGTTCGTTCGCCCGACCATCGGCACGGTGCTCATGAGGCGTTCGCCGGGGGCCGTCCTGGTTCCCTGAGCAAGCCAGACGCTGCACGGCTCCCGTTTGCCCTTCACGGTGACCGGGTCGGCCTCCTCGTACTCGATCAACGATCGCGTGGCGCGATAGGTCTCCTCGCCGACGAGGATGCCGTTCGTCGGTGCCGCCGACTGGAGTCGGGAGGCGGTGTTGACAACGTCACCGGCGATCATCGCTTCGCCCGCCTCGGCCCTGGCTGCGAGCGAGACGATCGCCTCACCGGTGTTGGCCGCGAGCCGAATCTGGAGATGGAGCTCGGGATCGGCCTCGTTCAGATCGGCGACCGCCTCGCGCACCGCGAGAGCGGCCCGGACCGCCCGCTCGGGATCGTCTCCGTGCGCAGTCGGAGCGCCGAACACCGCCATGACCGCGTCCCCGATGAACTTCTCCACGACGCCGCCAAAGGGCTCGATCTCCGAACGTAGGCGGGTGTAGTACGTGTTCAGCATCTCCCGCACATCCTCGGGATCCAGGGTCTCGGCGCGCGCGGTGAAGCCGACGAGGTCGACGAAGAGGACGGTGACGATCTTGCGTTCGTCCCGGGGCTCCTCCGCCCGCTCCTCGAGGGGTTTTCCGCACGCGAGGCAAAACCGGGCCGCGTCCGGATTTTCCTCCTGGCAGTTGGGGCAGCGGGGCATCGCCTAAGCCTACGACTAAAGGGACGCCATGCCTGCCCGCAGCGTGCCGAGCCGCGCGCCGATGACTGCGTCGGCCGCCTCGCGACTCTCGGGATGTCCGGTCACCGCGGCGACGAACTCGTCCCGGTCGAGCGTGAGGAGCTCGGCGTCCGCGCGGGCGATCACGGTCGCGGTGCGCGGGACGGGCCTGAGGAGGGCAATCTCGCCGAAGTACTCACCAGGGTCCTAGCGTGCGCAGCGGTTTGCCGTCGGCGGCCACCTCGACCTCTCCGCTCGCGACAACGTAGAACCGGTCTCCCGGCTCCCCCTCGCGCACGATCTCCTCTCCCGCGGCCACAAGCACGGGCTGGAGGCTCCGCGCCAGATGCTCGATGGTCGCCGGAGGCAGGGGGGCGAAGAGCGGCAACTTCGCGAGCAGAGCCAGCTCGCGTTCCGGAACGGCCACCTCGGCGTCGATCCGGCGGAGGCGCGGCCACGACACAGCGGCGACGACGGCGAGGAACGCTCCGGTGGCGATGAGGGCGCCGTCCGCACCGAAGGCCGACACGAGCACCGGTGCGAGGATCGCGCCCAGGCCGATCGCGCCGACGAGCAGGCTCTCGATCACGCCGAAGACCCGGGCCAGCACCTCGTCCGGAGCCGCCCGCTGGAGCAGGGTCAGCGCGGCGACGTCGACGAGCGTGTTCCCGATCCCCACCACGGCCAGGAGGACGAGCGTCGGCGCCTCATGCGGCCACACGCCGATCAACGCGATCGGGATCCCCCACAGAAGGAGCCCGAGGCCGAAGTCTCCGGCCAGCCGCTGGCGCCCGACGAGCGCCAGAGCGAGTACGGCGCCCAACAGGCCTCCGATCCCGACCGCGGCGTTCAGGAATCCCGGGCCGGAGCTGCCGAGGTCGAGAAGCTCGAGCGCCATGACGACGATGAGGACGTTCAGCGCGCCGGCCACCAACGTCTGGGCGGCGTAGAGGGCGACGACCAGGCGGAGGCGGGCTTCGCCGAGAATCGCGCGAAACCCGGCGACCGCCTCCGCGACGATGCCGGACGTCTCGGCGTCGCGACGCTCGGGCGGCGAGGAGTCCACGCCCAGCACGAGAGCGGCGGACCAGACGAATGCCCCGGCTGTCGCGGCGAAGACCGTGCCCGCGTCGGTCGCCGCAAGCAGCAGGCCACCGAGGGCCGGGCCGGCGAAGCTCCCGATGCTCTCGATCGTCGTCGAGGCGACATTCGCCGCCGTCAACTCGCTGGGAGTTCTCGCGAGGGAAGGAAGCAGCGCAGCCTGCGCGGGGCGGAACGCCATGGAGACGACAGCGACGACCCCGGCCAGCGCGTAGACGACTCCGGCAGGAGCGTCCCCGAAGATTGCGACGGCCGCCCCGGCCATGGTGAGCGCTCGGAGAACGTCCGAGACGACCATCACGCGCACGCGCGAGAAACGATCCCCGAACACGGCAGCGAAAGGGGCGGCGAAGGCCGATGGGAGGAAGCGGATCAGGCCCACGAGACCCACCGCCGCCCGCGCCCCCCTGCTCGAACGCGTAGACGGCGAGGGCGATCGCGTAGGCCCACTCCCCCGTGACCGAGCCCACGAGCGCCAGCTCGAGGCTGCGCAGGCGCGGGTTGGCGAAGACGGCGCGGACCGCCCGCAAGGACTCGATCTAGACGCTCACGCGCTCCCCTGGTCACTGCGCGGATGTTTGCGCCTTTTCGGTCGAGTGGGAAGATATAGGCCTTAGGTCGCCGTCTTGTGAGCGGCCAGCCGCTTACAGGCGGCACTGAAAAGGAGGCGCAATGTCGGAGCAGGAAAAGGAGCGGACCAAGCGCCGCGTCGGACGACCCGGAAGTCGAGGCCCATAGGACCAAGGGCTACGGCGACGAGGAGGCCGACCGCGAAGGGGCG
Organism: uncultured Actinomycetes bacterium; assembly: GCA_963739065.1. GTDB lineage: Bacteria > Actinomycetota > Thermoleophilia > Gaiellales > Gaiellaceae > JAIBJP01. The sequence continues at coordinate 207,630 of CAVTYV010000004.1, read as the reverse complement.
GAGCGTCGAGAGACGGGCGAAGAGTCCGACGACGTCGAGGCTCACCGCCACAAGGCCTAGCTCGACGGCAACTGGAGCCGGGCGGCAAGGCCGCCGCCCGGCTCAACCTCTTCGCAGCACTTCCTCCAGCGCCGTGAGCAGCCGCAGGCCGGCCGCCCGCTCCTCACCTTCCAGGCCGGCAAGCGCCGAGGCGATCTTTGCGACGACGGCTTCCTCCCCAGACGCGCCTGTGAGCGCCGCGCGCGCGCGGCGGCCGGACTGTAGGAGGTCGAGCGCGATCGCCGCCTGGTTCGCGAACAACCCGAGCAGGTCGCTCTCGGCGAGCGTGAACCGAGAGCGGTTGGGCCGGTCGAGCACCTCGAGTACCCCCAGGGCCCGCTCTTCGTGCAAGAGGGGCACGGCCATGAGCCCGTTGGGGACGTAGCCGGTCTCCTCGGCGACCTCGCGCGCGAAACGCTGATCGGAAGCGACGTCCTCGAGCACGAGCGGCTGCCTCGTCACGAGCACCCAGCCTGCGATGCCTGTGTCCGCGGGGAAGCGTGTCCCGACGAGGCGATCCGAGCCTTCCCCGGAGACCGCCTCGAAGACCAGCTCGTCCTTGGCCTCGTCGAGCAGGAAGATCGAGGAGGCACGCGCGTGGAAGATGGCGCGCGCGACCTCGACGATTGACTGCAGGAGGGCCTGGTGCGCCTCCTCCGAGCCCATGACGCCCGCGGCCACCGCCTCGCGCAGGCTCTCGTCGCTCATGGCGTCTCCACGTTGGCGGCGGTCAGATGGAGGACGTGCTTGAGCTGGAAAGGCGTGAGCTCAGGATGCTTGGCGAGGACGAGCGCGCAGAGCCCCGCGACGTGCGGCGTGGCGAAGCTGTTCCCCGAGGCGCGAATCGAGCCTCCGCCCAGCCACGCGACCTCGACGTCCACTCCCCGCGCGAAGAACTCGACCGGCGGGGTCGGGTTGTAGTAGAGCTCGAGCGCCCCCTTCCCTTCGTGACTGCCCACGGAGATCACCGACGCGAAGCGCCAGGGGAAGCTCTCGACCGGCATGTTGTGCGCGGATGCGACGAGGACGGTGCGCTTGAAGTAGGCGCTGTCGGCTATGTCGTGCAGCGTCGAGGCAAACTGCTGCTTCGTCGTGGAGAGGCTCATGTTGACCACGTCGAATCCTTGCTCGACCGCCCAGCGCAGCCCGGCGAGCAGCACCGGGCCGCTCCCGGTGTAGCCGCCGCCGAGGACGCGCACGCTGAACAATCCGCAGTCCGGAGCGATCGAGCGGACGATCCCTGCGCACGCGGTTCCATGACCGCAGAGGTCGCCCTCGTCGTCGTCCGCGACCACGGGCTCGCCGTCCTCTCCAATCGACACCGCCACTGCGCCCTCGATCTCGCCGACTAGCGGGTGGCCGGCCTCGATGCCGCTGTCGAGGATGCACACTCGAACGCCGGCACCGGTCGACCCTTCCCACGCCCATTCGCGGTCGACTCGCTCGGGCCAGTCGGCCGAAATCGCGATGCCGTCGACGGCGTCTGCCGGAAGGCTCCAGGCGGGGAGTTCCTCGTGCGCTTCCACAGCCGCCAATTGAAGAGGGGTGCGGCCCCGGTTGCAAGGTTTCTTCGCACGTTCGACGGGTACCCCCGCCTGGAGAGCAACCACAGGGAGGTCGAGCAAGGTGGCCAACGAGCTGCAGGGCAAGAGGATCGCGTTCCTCGCGACCGACGGCGTCGAGCAGGTGGAGCTGGCCGAGCCGTGGAAGGCCGTCGAGAACGCAGGCGGGGAGCCCGAGCTGCTCTCGACCCAGGGCGGCAAGATCCAGGGCTTCGAGCACCTCGACAAGGGCGAGATGTTCCGCGTCGACAAGCACGTTTCCCAGGCGGACGTCGACGATTACGACGGCCTCGTGCTACCCGGAGGGGTGGCGAACCCGGACTTCCTCCGCATGGACGAGGACGCCGTCCGCTTCGTGAAGAGCTTCTTCGAGTCGGGCAAGCCGATCGGAGTCATCTGTCACGGGCCGTGGACACTCGTCGAAGCGGACGTCGTCAAGGGCCGCACGATGACGTCCTGGCAGAGCCTCCGAACCGACATCCGAAACGCAGGGGGCAACTGGGTCGACGAGGAAGTCGTCGTCGACGGCGGTCTGATTTCCAGCCGGAACCCGGACGACCTGCCGGCCTTCTGCGAGGCGATCGTCGAAGCCTTCCGTGACGGCGAGACCGCCATGCGGGTCGAGCAGGCTGCCGAAGCCAGCCGCACATAGCTAGGGGCTCTGGGGCGGCGAGCGGCGTCAGCGTCTAACTGGACGCGGACGCGTATTTGCCCGGCGGGGTCCGCCGTCCAGAGTCGCTAGCTAGCCGAAGACGTCGCGGAGCTTCAGAGCGAGCCCCAGGTCGCCTTCCACCTTGACCTTGCCGGTCATATAGGCGCCCATGGGGCTCTGCTCGCCCGCGGCGATGCGGAGGAAGGTGCGTTCGTCGGCGCGGATGATGCAGTCGGCCGGCGCGTCACTCTCAGTGACGACAAGTCGGTCGCCCTCCGCCTCGAGCCGCCAGCTGCCCGCCCCCTCGACGTCGAAGCGATAGGAGCCGGCGAGGGCGCGGGCCCGCGCGGGGTCCACCCTCCCCGGGAGGCTTTCGAAGAATTCTCGTGCGCTTTTGTAGCTCATATCGTCGCGGGCGCCGGCTCGACCCGGCGCCTGACAGGGGCCGGAGGCAGGAACATGCTGACAAAGAGCGCGACTGCCGGCCCGATTGCCGTGCAAAGCAGGGCCGTTTCCAGGTCGACGGCGTCCGCGATCGCCCCGAGCGTGAGCGCAGCGACTCCTCCGAGGCCGATCGCGAGGCCGATTGAGAGCCCGGAGGCCATGCCGACTCTCGAGGGCATGTATTCCTGGCTCATGACGAGGCTCACGCCGAACGTCCCGATCACGGCGGCCCCGGCGAGGACCACAGCCGCGATCCCGATCGGGCCGCCGACGAGGACATAGACGAGGATCAGGGGCGTCGCCACGACGAAGCTCCAGCGGAGCACCGGGCGACGGCCGAAACGGTCGGCGAGCGGGCCTCCGCAAAGGGTTCCGACAGCCCCGGCGATGAGGAACCCGCCAAGGACGACCGTCCCGAAGGTCGCGCTGTGCCCCAGCGACTCCTCCCAGAGCGGGATGAATGTGAAGAGGCCCATGTGCGCGACGCTCCGCAGGCCGACCACGACGAGGAGAAGCGTGAGGCCACGGCGCTCAGCGGCCTGGATCGCGCCCGACGAGGCCTGCTCCGCACGGCTCGGGGCGAACGCGGCGAGGTAATCCCGGACCGCGATGAGCGCCGCGGCGACGAGGAGCCCCGGCACCGCGAGCAATACCGCGCCGTGGAGCCCGAAGATGCTGATGAAGGCCGCGGCGAGAAGCGGGCCCAGCGCGAAGCCGACGTTTCCTCCCACCGAGAAGAAGGACATGCCACTCGCGCGTTTGGAGCCGCTGACATAGCTCGCGAACTTCGAGCCCTCGGGGTGATAGGCGGCCACTCCGATCCCGGCCAGGAGCACGCAGACGAGCGCGACCCAGTACGCGGGTGCCACGGAGGTCGCCGCCATGCCGACCCCTGCGAGCGCCACGCCGGCCGGCAGGAGCCAGAGCGCTCCGCGCGTGTCCGACCAGAGGCCGAACGCCGGCTGGATGAGCGAAGACGAGATCGTCGCCGCCAGGACGAGCGCCGCGGCAAGCGTGTACGTGAGGTCGAACTTGTCGACGAGGTAGGGCAGGAGGGCTGGCAGCGACCCCTGCGCCAGGTCGGTCGCGAGATGGCCCGACGACAGGGCCGCCATCGCTTTCCGGTCCACCCCAGCCACGGCCGCTGAGGTTAGCTAGGGGTAGCGGCGGACGAGCGCGTGTGTCAGCTCCCACTGAATCCGGACGATCTCTCGCCGGTTCCGCTCGAGAGCGCGCTTTGCGCCCGAAAAGCGCAGGAGCTCCCTCTCGCGCAGAAGCCCTCCGAGAGCTTCTTGGAGGGCTTCCACTGGGAGAGGGTTTGGCCCGCGAGGGGAGGGTGCGGGCCGAGAGGGTAGAGCTGCGCTCATTGCGCAACCCTCTCATCGGCCTTGAGGGCTACAGACGTATCCCCCATTCGAGGATCACGGTAGAACAGGCTTCGGATAGCATCCCGCCCGCCCAGGATGGAGATCGAAGCCGTCGATATCTCGCCTGCGGAGGTTGATGCCGACGTGCTCGCCTTCGCGGTACCAGACCCCGTCGAGTTGCCCGTGTCCGGGCGGGAGCTCGACGAGCGCGTGGGCGGCGAGTTGGGCCATTTGATCGAGGATGGAGAGCTCAAGGGCCGCCTCGGGAAAACGACGTTCGTCCACACGTCCGGGCGGCTCGGAGCTCACCGGGTCGCGGCGGCCGGGGTGGGCGGGGTCGGGGGAGAGACGCTCGACGCCGACGCACTGCGTACCGCAGCCGCGGCGGTCGCCATCCGCGCCGGAGAGATTGGCGGCCGGTCGGTAGCCTGGATCCTCGGGGAGGACGGGCTTGCTGCAGCCCAGCAGGCGCGGGCGATCGTCGACGGAACAGCACTCGGCCCTTACGACTCCGGGCGCTGGAAGACCGGGGAGAACGACCGCCGCCACGGGATCGAGCGGCTCGTCCTCTGTGGGCCCGGCGCAGCTGCCGCGGCTGACGAAGCCCGCCGCGCCAACGTCGTCGCCTCCTGGACGAACCGCTGCCGCGACTTCGTGAACGCGCCTCCGAACGAGTGCACGCCGATCCGCCTCGCCGAGTGGGCCGAGGAGACCGCGGGCCGCTTCCCGACACTGAGCTTCGAAGCGCTCGGGATCGACGAGATCAAGGCCGCCGGTATGGGCGCACTCGCGGCGGTCAGCCAGGGAAGCGACAACCCAGCGCGCCTGATCAAGCTGTCCTACGAGCCGGCGAACGCCAAGGGCGGTGTCGTCCTCGGCCTGATCGGCAAGGCGATCACCTTCGACTCCGGAGGGCTCTCGCTGAAGCCTGCCGACCGCATGGAGGAGATGAAGTCGGACATGGGCGGCGGGGCCGCGGCTCTGGCGGCGACCGGCGCGATTGCGGAGCTCGAGCTCCCGGTCCGCGTCCTCACCGTCGTCCCATCCTGCGAGAACATGCCTGGCGGTCACTCCTACCGCCCTGGCGACATCATCACGGCCCTCAACGGCAAGACGATCGAGATCACGAACACGGATGCCGAGGGCCGCCTGATCCTGGCCGACGCGCTCTGGCACGCCCGCCAGTCGGGCGCCACCCACATGATCGACCTCGCCACCCTCACCGGCGCGATGGTGATCGCCATGGGCGACTACTACGCCGGGCTCTTCGCCAACGACCAGGAGTGGGCGGAGACCATCCGAGGGGCGGCCGAGGCGAGTGGCGACCACGCGTGGATCTGGCCGCTCCACGAGACCTACCGCCGCTACATCGACTCGAGCTTCGCAGACATGAAGAACTCGTCCGAGTACCGCCAAGGCTCCCCCATCCTCGCCGCGCGCTTCCTCGAGGAGTTCGTCGGCGAGGGACCATGGGCCCACATGGACATCGCCGGCACGGCCTACCTGGAGCGCGGCCGCGACGACTACTACGACAGCCCGGGTGCGACGGGATACGGGGTGCGGCTTCTCACCGAGCTCGCTCGGCGCGTGTCCGCTTGAACTTCGACCTTCCCGAAGAGCACGAGCTCCTGCGCAGCACCGTCCGCGAGTTCGCGGAGGAGCGGATCGCTCCGGTCGCCGAGGAGCTCGACCGCGAGCACCGCTTTCCGTACGACCTGATCGCCGAGCTGGCCGAGCTCGGGCTCATGGGCATCCCGATCCCGGAGGAGCACGGCGGCGGCGGCGGAGACACGCTCTCGTACGCGATTGCGATCGAGGAGCTCACGCGAATCGACTCCTCCGTCGCGATCACGGTTGCGGCGCACACGTCACTCGGGACGATGCCGATCCTCCTCTACGGGACGGATGAGCAGAAGGAGGCCTGGCTGCCCGACCTGGCCTCTGGGAAGAAGCTCGCCTCGTTCGGGCTCACGGAGGCGGAAGCCGGTTCCGACGCCGGGGCGACACGGACGACCGCCGAGCTCCGAAACGGGCAATGGTTCGTCAACGGCTCGAAGATCTTCATCACCAACGCGGGCACGGACATCTCCGCCTGCGTGACGATCACCGCCCGGACCGGCGAGGACGAGATCTCCAACCTCGTCGTGCCGAGCGGAACCGAGGGATACTCGGTCTCCGAGCCGATGCGCAAGATGGGCTGGCGGGCTTCCGACACGCGCGAGCTCTCCTTTCGCGATTGCGCCGTGCCCGAGGGGAACCTGCTCGGCGAGCGGGGCGCCGGTCTGCGGCAGTTTCTCGAGATCCTCGACGGCGGGCGCATCTCGGTCGCCGCCATGGGGCTCGGGCTCGCGCAGGGCGCTTTCGAGCTCGCTTCCAGCTACGCGCGCGAGCGCAAGCAGTTCGGCAAGCCGATCTCGACCTTTCAGGCGATCCAGTTCAAGCTCGCCGACATGGCGACCGAGATCGAAGCCGCGCGAGGCCTCGTCTACAAGGCCGCCTGGCTGAAGGATCAAGGCCGTCCGTTCGCCCAGGCGGCTGCGATGGCGAAGCTCTACACGGGCGAGCTCGCCCACCGGGTTGCCAACCACGCGCTGCAGATCCATGGGGGCTACGGTTTCATGGACGAGTATGCAATCTCCCGCCTCTATCGCGACCAGAAGGTGCTCGAGATCGGGGAAGGAACGAACGAGGTGCAGCGTCTAGTGATCGCCAGGCACTTGGGCCTGTGAGCAGGCGGAGCTAGGATCGCCGAGCCGACGAAGGAGGACAGCTTGCCGCTCTTCATGGACGTCCACAACATGGATGGCACAGTCACCTGTGACGCCGTCCGCGAGGCGCATGAGAAGGATCTCGAGGTCCAGGGAGACCACGGGGTCAACTACAAGAGCTATTGGGTCGCGGAGGCAGAGGGAAAGATCTTCTGCCTCGTCGAGGCTCCTGACGCGGAGACCGCCGCTCAGGTGCACCGGGACGCGCACGGGCTCGTCGCGGACGAGATCTACGAGGTGCAGGAAGGGTCGTAAAAGAGGGCTTGGCCTCCGGCCGCCTCTACGCCGGCTCGTCCGGGTTTTCATATCCGTCCTGGAAGGGCGGGTTCTACCCGGTCGAGGCGCGCCCTGAGGATTTTCTGCGCTTCTACTCGGAGCGTCTGCCCTCGGTCGAGCTGAACACGACCTTCTACCGCCTGCCCGCGGAGGCGCAGTTCGAGCGTTGGGCGGCCCAAACCCCGCCGGATTTCCGCTTCGCGCTCACGATGACTCGCGGCGCGACCTCGTTCGGCCGTCTCGAGGGTATCCCCGCCTTCGTCCAGACCGCCGGCGTCCTCGGGGAACGACTCGGCCCGGTGCGGATCAAGGTCCCACAGGCCCGGGACGACGGGTTCCTGCTCCTGCTCCTGGACTCGCTCTCTCCCGAGTTGCGCTGGGTACTCGATTTCCGCCACGAGTCCTGGTCTCCACCCGAAGTCGACGAGCGGCTTGCGGAGCGCGGCGTGGCGAGGGTCGACTCGCTCGAGGGGCCGACTCCGTTCGCGTACGTCCGTCTGCGCGACACCCCGTACGACGAGGCCGGTCTGGCCGTCGCCGCCGAGGCGATTCTCCCGGTTTTGGCCGAGGGCAAGGACGTCTACTGCTACTTCCGCCACGAGGACGAGCCCACCGCCCCGCGTTACGCCGAGCGCTTGCTCGAGCTTGCGGGCCGGTCTTCGAGCCGGTAGACGAAGCGCAGCGCCTGCCAGGTCTCGTCGATCGAGCAGCTCTTGTTGTCGACGAGGCCGGCGGCCAGTCCGATCTCTTGCACCGCCTCGAAGGAGAGATCCGTACGGACGTCCGAGCTCTTCTTCGGCCAGGCGACCCAGAGGCCGCCGGCCGGCGCGAGCCGGCGGGCGAGCGGCGCGAACGCGCGGGTCAGCGCGCCGCGCTTGGTCGCGAAATGCACGACGACGTCGAGCTCGCCCCTGCTCCGCGGCCGTACACCGAGCCGCTCGGCAAACCCCTCGGGCGCGCGTTGCAAGGCCACGCGGGAGCCATCCTTGATGCCGAGCTTGTCGGGGAGCGGCGTCTGGGAGTAGTCCTTGTGCATCGCCGGGAAGATAGTTGGCCATACGTCCGTCTAGTGGGCATGTATTACAGCCCCCATACGCACCTGGCTATCTCCCGCGCCCGGCACGAAGACATGCTGCGTGACGCGCGCAACCGTGAGCTGGCGCGGCTCGTCGAAGACGACCGCCCGGGTCTGGTCGCGCGGGTCCGCAACCTCTTCCCCAGCCGCGGCGAGAGGCACCAGCCGGCCGTCCGCCCGGTCTAGCTGACGCGCTCGGTCGAGTAGCCCCACTCAGCGAGACGTGCGAGCAGCTCATCGCAGTGCTCGTCGTCTCGCATGGAGAGGGTGAGCTCGACCTCCGTCCCTGACACCGGGAGATCCATTCCCTCCCGATGGTGGTCGACGGAGAGCACGTTGACGCGCTCACCGGCGATGAGGCCGAGCACCCGGGCCAGCGCGCCCGGGCGGTCCTCGAGCCTCGTCCGCACGACGAGGAAGCGGCCCGCCTGCGTCAGCCCGTGGCGCGCGATCTCGATCAGGAGCGTCGCGTCGATGTTGCCGCCCGAGAGCAGCGCGAGCGCCGGCCCTTTGCCGGGGACCTTGCCTCCGAGCAGAGCGGCGACCGAGGCCGCGCCGGCCCCCTCGACGACGAGCTTCACCCGCTCGAGCAGGAGGACGATTGCCTGCGCGATCTCGCGGTCGCTCACCGTGACGACGCGGTCGAGCCGGTCGTCGAGAATCCGCCTGGTCAGCTCTCCCGGCACCTTGACCGCGATGCCGTCTGCAATGGTGTGACCGGGCTCCCCGTCGCCCGCGAAGGGCGCGCAGCTCTCGGCCTGGACGCCGATGATCTTCACTTCGGGGCGGAGCTCGCCGAGCGCAAGCGAGATCCCCGAGGCCAGCCCGCCGCCCCCGATGGGGACGACGACGGCCTCGAGCTCGCCGACCTGCTCGGCGATCTCCAGCCCGACGGTCCCCTGGCCGGCGATGACGATCTCGTCCTCGAAGGCATGGATGAAGATGGCGCCCGCATCGACGCGCGCCTGGGCGGCGACGTTCGCCTCGTCGAACCCCTCGCCGGTGAGGACGACCTCCGCGCCGTAGCTCCTTGTGGCATCGACCTTGGCCATCGGCGCGTCCTCGGGCATGAACACCGTCGCCTTGACGCCCGCCTCCCGGGCGGCGAGCGCGACCGCCTGACCGTGGTTTCCCGCGCTCGCGGTTACGACGCCGGTCGCCCGCTGCTCGTCCGTCAGAGCAGCGATCCGGTTCACGGCTCCGCGGATCTTGAAGGAGCCGGTGCGCTGAAGGTTCTCCGCCTTCAGCACGACGGGTCGCCCGCTCATGCGGGAGAGCGCCTCCGACGAGTAGACCGGCGTCACCCGCGCGAGGCCACCGATCCGCCCGCGGGCGGCTTCGATCTCGGCGAGGGTGGGACCGGTCCTGGTAGCCATCGTCAGGAGATTTTGAACACCTTTTCGAGGATCTCGCGCACTGCGGTGAGCGGATCGAGCTCACGACGCTGCACGGCGTCGAGAAGACGTCGCAGTTCGGGATCGTCTCCGACCGCCTGCTCGAGGTGGCCCTTCGCCCGCGCGCTGGCCACTGCAAAGACCTCTGCGGCCAGGTTGCGCGCGCGCCGTTCGGCGAGCAGCCCGTCGTCCTGCAGATACGCGCGATGCTCCTCGATCTTGCTCCACAGCTCGTCGATCCCTTCGCCCTTGATCGCCTCCGTGAGCACGATTGGAGGCTGCCAGCCCTCTTCGGTGTCGAGGGCGAGGATTGAGCGCACCTCGTTCACCATCGTCTTCGCGGCGGGGTGGTCGCGCTTGTTCACCGCGATCACGTCGGGGATCTCCATGATCCCGGCCTTGAGGGCCTGGATCGAGTCGCCCGAGCCGGGCATGAGCACGAGCAGCACCGTGTCGGCGATCGAGATGATCTCGACCTCGCTCTGCCCCGCTCCAACGGTCTCCACGAAGAGGAGATCCTTGCCGGCCGCGTCCAGGAGCAACGCCGCCTGGAGCGTGGCCTCTGCAAGACCGCCGAGGTGGCCTCGGGTGCCCATCGAGCGGATGAACACTTCGGGATCGAGGAAATGGTCGGCCAGCCGAATGCGGTCTCCGAGCAGGGCCCCGCGGGTGAACGGGCTCGACGGGTCGACGGAGATGACCCCGACGGTCACGTCACGCTCGCGGACGTGCCGGACGAGCGCGCTGATGAGGCTCGACTTGCCCACGCCGGGCGGCCCGGTGACACCGACCGCGTACGCCTTACCCGTCTCGGGATAGAGCTCCCGGACAAGCTCGTACGCGATCGGGTCTGAGCTTTCGATCAGCGTGATCGCGCGCGCGAGCGCCCGGCGGTCGCCCTGGCGAACGCCCTCCACGAGCCGCTCGACCGTCCAGCCGCGGGTCAATCGCTTGCCGGCAGGGCCTCGGCGGATCTCGCCTCGGCGGTGACACCGCGAACGAGCAGGTAGCCGACGACCGCTCCGACGGCCATGAGGGCTGCTGAGATTCCCCAGACGGCGCGCGCGCCGATCGCGTTGGTCAGGGGGCCGGCGATCACCATGCCGAGCCCGAGGACCGCGTAGCCGATGCTCATCACCACCGTGAACGCGCGTCCGCGCAGGCGATCGGGCGCACCGCGCTGGACGAGCAGGGCGTTCGTGATGACCGCCACGCCGTTTCCGGCTCCGGCCGCGATGACGACGAGCGCGGCCACCCAGACGTTCGGCGCGGCTGCGGCCGCTCCGAATCCGAGGGCCATGAGCCCGATCGAGATCCCGTACGGGATGGCCAGGCCACGCTGCGCGATCCAGGTTGCGCCGAAGAAGCTCCCGATGACGAGGCCGAAGCCGGTCGCCGCGACGAGCAGCCCGTAGCCGAAGTCGCCGCCCTCGAAGACCTTCTTGGCGAGCACGACCTCCGACACGTTCACCCCGGCGTTCGCGAGCATCACGATGCTCCAGGCGACGAGCACCGTCACGAGCGCGCGCGAGTGGACGGCGAGCGATAGGCCCTCGACGATGTCCTTCCACCCTCCCTGGCTGGGCTCGCGCTCGGCCTCCTCGAGGCGCCCGCGGATGCGGAGGATGAGGACGGCCGAGACCGTGAAGCTGACAGCATTGACGACGTAGGCCACGTCCGGGCTCGTCGCCGCGACGAGGGCGCCGCCCACGAGCGAGCCGATCGTCCATGTGAGGTTGTCCGCCGTCTGGAGAAGCCCGTTCGCCTGGGGCAGCTCGGCGTCGGACACGAGGTTCGGCAGCCCCGCGTAGACGGCCGGCCGGAACACGCTGGTCGCGAGACCGGCGGCCAGCGCGAGCATCACGATCTGGAGCGCGCTGGTCGCGAAGGGCAGCGCGAAGAACACGCCCGCGCGGGCGGCGTCGGAGAGGACGAGGATCCAGCGGCGCGAGGCCCGGTCGATCAGGCGCCCGGCAAAGAGGCCGATGAAGACGATCGGCAGGAACTCGACGATGAGGAGCGCGCTCACCCAGTTCGAGTCCTCGGTCCGGTCCCACACGTCGATGACGAGCGCGACGAACGCGAGCCAGGTGCCAATGCTGGACGCGAGCGTGGCGAGGAAGAGCAGGCGAAAGCTCCTGGCCTCCCGCAACAGACCGAGTCCGGCCCCGCTCAGGGCCCGCGTCACGGACCGCACCGTAGCAGCGCCTCTGAAAGGCGAGCAGCCCTCAAGGGGCGGTCTTCGCGGTCTCCAAAACTCGCTCGAGCGCCGTCGCGAAGAGGTCGTTTTCCTCGCTCGTGCCGACGGTGACGCGAATGGCGCCGGGGGCTCCGAACGGAGCAAGCGGGCGGACGATGACGCCTTCGCGAAGAAGGGCCTCGAACACCGGACGCGAGTCCTCCCCCACCTCGACGTAGACGAAGTTCGCCACCGCCGGAACTGCCACCGTCAATCCCAGGCGCTCGCACGCGTCTGCGAGCTGCGCGCGGCCCTCGGCAGTCAGCTCCCGCCGGCGGGCGATCTCCTCGTCGTTTCCCAGGCTTGCGAGCGCAGCATCCTGCGCGGACTGGTTGATGTCGAACGCGTTCTTCACCTTGCCGATCGCGGCAACCACATCTGGGGCGGCGATCCCATAGCCCACTCGAAGGCCCGCAAGCCCGTAGATCTTGGAGAAGGTGCGCAGAACCAGAACCCGGCGGCCCTCCTTGAAGCTCTCCTCGATCCCGTCGGGGTAGTCGGGCGCATCGACGTACTCGAAGTAGGCCTCGTCGAGGACCGTGAGGACGTGGTCGGGCACGCGCTCGAAGTAGCTCTCCACCTCGTCCCGGGAGATCATCCTGCCCGTCGGGTTGTTCGGATTGCAGAGGTAGACGAGTTTCGTCCGCGGCCCGATCTCGGCGAGGATTGCCTCCACGTCGTAGCGGTGCTCGGTGAGAGGGACGCGCTTGGGCTCGGCCGCAAGCTTGATCGCGTCCAGGACGTAGCTCGGGAACGAGGGCCAGCCACAGACGATGTCGTCACCCGGGTCGAGAACCGCGAGCGACAGGTACATCACGACCGCGTCGGCGCCCGCGGCGACGGCGACGTTCTCGAACTCGACGCCGTGCTTCTCGGCGAGCGCCGTCCGAAGGCGGTAAGCGCCCCCGTCGGGGTAGCGGTTCAGCTCGCGCGCCCCTTTGGCGATCGCCTCAAGCGCCTCGGGGAAGGGCCCGAACTGGCCCTCGTTCGAGGCGAGCTTGACCACGCGGTCGAGGCCAAGCTCGCGCTGGACCTCCTCGACCGGCTTCCCGGGCTCGTACGGGACCAGCGGGCCGAGGGCGGAACGGAAGAGCGACTCGTCGGCGATGGCCTAATCTTTTCAGCAATGACCGAGCTCGGGCTGTTCCCGCTGAACCTCGTCCTCCTCCCGGGAGAGCAAGCGCCGCTGCACGTCTTCGAGCCGCGCTACAAGGAGCTGATCGGTGAGTGCCTCGCCGACAACGAGGAGTTCGGGCTCGTCCTGGCCGATGACGAGGGCCTCCGCGAGATCGGCACACGGGCCGGCGTGATCGAGGTGCTCGAGCGCTTTGACGACGGCCGGCTCAACGTCGTCATCGAGGGCCGGGAGCGCTTCCGCCTGGTCGAGGTGACCGAGGGCCTCTCCTACCAGACGGCCGAGGTCGTGGACATCGACGACGACGGCGAGCAGCCGACCGAGGAGGAAGTCGAGCAGTGCCTGGCCGCATACGACCGCGTCGTGAAGGCCGCGGATGCGGAGCTCGAGGACCTCGACTTCGACGCCGACTCGATCGCCTTCCAGATCGCCGCGCGAGTCGACTTCGGCACGGAGATCAAGCAAGGCCTGCTGGAGCTGCAGTCAGAGCGCGAGCGCGTCCTGCGGCTCGCGCCGATGCTGAATCAGGCCGCCGACGCAGTCAGGCGCGACCGCGACATCCGCGAGCGCGCCTCCGGCAACGGCCGAGTCGAGCCTCTCTAGCGGCTCTGGCCGGCGGCTCTAGCCGGATGCGTTTATTCCTTGCGGATCCCGTGGACGGGGCGACCGGCCGCCTCCCAAGCGTAGTACGACGCACTCGGGCCGAACAACTGCTCGTATGTCACCACCCGCGGGTTGCGCCCCACCTCCTTCGCCCGCTGCGCGTGACGCAGCAGGTTCGGGTCGTCACGGCGCTCCCAGACCAGGATCAGGTGCACAGCCGTCATGAACAGCGCCACGAACGGGCAGCCGTCGGCAGGGCAGGGGAACGGATCGGTCGCGACGCAGAACCACCCGGCGTGGTCATCCTGGGAGTCATCGGTCCAAAGGTCTTCTTCGACATCGAGCTCGAGGTCGAGTCGCTGGTAGACGCCGGGCTCGGTCATTCGAGCTCTTTCGCCATGAGAATCGCGTCGACGAACTCGGTGCCGCGGCGATAGTGGCACCGCCGGAAGCCCTCCCGCTCGTAGCCCAGCCCCTCGTAGAGGGCGATGGCGGGCTCGTTGTGCGGGAAGACATGCAGCTCGAGCTTCCGGATCCCGACGCTCCGCGCCCACTCCTCGGCACCCTCCATCAAGGCGTTCCCGACGCCGCGGCGCCGGTAGTCGCGCGCCACCATGAGACCGACGTCTCCGACATGCTCGCTCGCGGGATGCAGGTCGCGGGCAATGGAGAGGCGCCCGACGATCGTCCCCTCGTCCTCGGCGACGAGCACGGCGGCATGCGGATGACGACGGATCGAACGAAGATAACGCCGCTCCTCCGCGGCGCTGCGCCACTCTCCTCCGGTGATCAGCCAGCCTTCCTCCTCCGCTCCGACGGCGCGGGCCAGCTCGACGAGGGACGCGGCGTCGCCGGGCTCGGCGTGGCGGACGGTCAATCGACGACCACGCCGGCACCACCGCGGCGTGGGTCTCCCGCCGCGTCGAGGTTCCCGGCCGCGTCGAGCGCGACGGTCGAGGCGCCGCCGAAGTAGAGGTTGAGATCGCCCCAGCGCAAGACGTCGTAACCGTCCGCTTCGAGCGCGCCCGCGACGGCAGGGTCGGTGCCGCCCTCGAGGTTCAGCTGGTCGTCCTCGAAATGAACACGCGGGTGAGAGATCGCCTCTTGCGCACTGAGGCCGTGCGCGACGACGTTGACGACGATCTGGAGGATGGCCGAGCGCAGCCTGTTTGAGCCCGCGCTGCCGACCACGAGGCGCGGCCGGCCGTTGGCGAGGACGATGGAGGGCGCCATCATGCTCGTCAGCCGGCGCCCTGCGGCCGCGCGCCCGTCTCCGGCGTTCAGGTCGCTCTCGCCCAGCATGTTGTTCATGTGGATGCCGGTGCCGGGGACGATGACCCCGGAGCCGCAGCCGGTGGACGCGGACAGAGACGCCGCGTTTCCACGCGCGTCGACCACCGAGATGTGCGTGGTCGACGGCGCGCCGGCGGGTTCTCGTGCGACCCGGCTACCGCGTGAGCGCGCCCTGCGCGCCGCCGCCGCCACCGTCGGCTCGGCGAGGAGCTTCTCGGCCAGGCCGCCGCGATAGAGGCCGCTGAGGAAACCGCCCGCGCGGGCGCGAGTGGCCTCCCGCGAAACCTCGGCGAGCGCCCTGGCCGACTCGACGCTGCCCGGCGGCCCCGGGGACCCCAACCGGTCGAGGACACGAAGCGCGAAAGCGATCAGCAGCCCGCCCGAGGAAGGCGGCGCGTTCGAGACGAACTCGTGGCCCGAGTAAGGCACGCGCACGGGTCGCCGGCGGATGACGCGATACTCGGCCAGGTCGGCCTCCGTGAGGAGGCCTCCCCGCTCCAGCACGGCCTGGCTGATCCGCCGCGCGAGCGGGCCGCGGTAGAACGCATCTGCGCCCTCAGCTGCGACGAGCTCGAGCGTGTCCGCGAGGTCTTGCTGAACGAGCTGCTCCCCCTCGACGAGTGCGCAGCTCGTTCCGTAGACCTTTCGGCCATCGTCCTCGGCGCGGAGCGGGACGTCCAGAATCCTGTGGAGAAACGCCTGCTGGCGATTCAGCTCCACCCCCGCTCGGGCGACCTCGACCGCCGGCGCGATCAGATCCCCCCAAGGGAGGCTCCCGTAGACACGATGCACCTCGCTCAGACCGGCGACGGCTCCCGGTACCGCACACGAGGCGCCGCCGATCCGGAAGAACTGGATGGTCTGCTCGTCGAAGGGGACCTCGATCTCGTCCATGGGCGCGGCCGTCGCTCCCTCGAGTCCACGCCCCGGCAGCGAGACGAAGAAATCGAACAGTCGGTCCGACCCGTCGCGCGCGCGGTGGACGAGCATGAAACCCCCCGCGCCGGGGCCGGTCAGGGGGCTCTCCGTGACCCAGGAGGTGAAACCGGCCGCAATGCACGCGTCGACGGCGTTGCCGCCCTCCTCCAAGATCCGCGCGCCCGTCATCGCGGTCAACGGATGGCCGGCGGCGACTGCGCCTCTCATGGGTTTGAGGTTAGCGCCCGAAGGCCGCGGAGCTAAAGATCGCGCAGGAAGCTCGGCGGCTCGAGCGAATCGCCGTCGGTGACGGGAGCTGCGGCCCGGAACCCGGGAGTTCCGAGACCGGTCGCGATGACCGTGACCCAGATCTGGCCCGCGAGCCGCTCATCGATCGTCGCTCCGAAGATGATGTTCGTCTCCTCGGTGGCGGCCTCGCGCACGACCTCGGCCGCTTCGTTGACCTCGAGCAGCGTCAGGTCGTCGCCGCCGGCGATCGAGAGGAGGATGCCGCGGGCGCCCATGATCTCCGTGTCGATGAGCGGCGAGCGGAGGGCGCGGCTGGCCGCCTCGCGGGCGCGAGCCTCGCCGGTGGCGAAGCCGATGCCCATGATCGCGGAGCCGGCGTCCTGCATGATCGTCCGCACGTCGGCGAAGTCGAGGTTGATGAGCCCGGGCATGGTGATGAGGTCGCAGATGCCTTGGACTCCCTGACGGAGGACGTCGTCCGCGATCCGGAAGGCATCGAGCATGGACGTGGAGCGCTCGAGCACCTCGAGCAGCCGGTCGTTCGGGATGACGATGACCGTGTCGCAGACTTCGCGAAGCGCTGCGATCCCGTTCTCGGCCTGCGAGCGGCGGCGCGTGCCTTCGAAGCGGAACGGCAGCGTGACGATCCCGACCGTGAGCGCTCCGACCTCGCGGGCGATGCGCGCGACAACCGGGGCTGCGCCCGTCCCCGTGCCTCCGCCCTCGCCGGCGGTCACGAAGACCATGTCGGAGCCACGGAGAACGTGCTTGATCTGGTCGTACCCCTCTTCCGCGGCCTTGCGGCCGAGGTCCGGGTCCGAGCCCGAGCCGAGACCCTGCGTGAGCTCACGCCCGATGTGGAGCTTGATCGGGGCTTCGCAGGTGCGGAGCTGCTGAATGTCGGTGTTGACCGCCACGAACTCGACCTGCGAGACCCCGCCTTCGATCATCCGGTTGACGGCGTTCAGCCCGCCGCCGCCGACGCCGACGACCCGGATGACGGCCAGGTAAGCCGCGGATTCCGGGCGGGGCGTGCGGTGAAGGCGCGGGGCGGCCTCGGCCAGCCTAGAGACCGGCGGTTCCTCGTAGCGGACGCGCGGAGGCTCCGGAGGAGGCTTTGGAGTGGGTACTGGCTCCGGCGCAGCCGTGAGCGTCCGCCCAGCAGGCTCGGGTGCCGCGGGCTCTGGAGCGGCCGGCTCGGCAATCGTTTCCTCGATCGCAGGCGCGGGCGCGCTGTCCGCCGGCTGCGCCTGCTCGACGGTCGCCGCCTGCTCGACGGTCGCCGCGTCGGCGTCCGAATGGCCACCGTCGGGCTCGCGCTCTTCCCGCTCCGCCTGGCGTTGCGCGGCTTCGGTCGCCCTGAAGAGCTCCGCTAGCGGGCCCTCACGCATGCTGGCGCGGCGTCGCGCCATTGAGCACCTCCTTGGCCAGGTCGCGGTAGGCCTCTGCAGCCGAGCTCGACGGGTCGTATTTCAAGACGGAGCTTCCCTGCACTGGCGCCTCCGCATAGCGAACGGTCTTCTTGATTCGCGTGTCGTACACGAGATCGCCGAAGTTCTCCTTCAGCATCTCGACGGCTTCTTTGCTGTGCAACGTGCGCGAGTCGTACATCGTCGGGAGGATTCCGTAGATGTCGACGACCGGATTCAGGTTCTCGCGGATCATCGTCAGCGTGTTCTCCAGCTGGACGAGCCCGCGGAGCGAGAGGTACTCGCACTGGACAGGGACGATGACGCCATCGGAGGCGGTGAGAGCGTTGATCGTCAGCAGGCCGAGTGACGGCGGCGTGTCGATGAGGATGTAGTCGTAGCGGCTACGGACCGGGAGCAGGGCCTTCTGCAACGCCCGCTCGCGGCCGATCATGCTCGAGAGCGCGAGCTCTGCCCCGGCCAGGTCGATGGAGGAAACCGCGATGTCGACCTCGGCGCGATGGATCACTTCCTCGATCGGAACCGAATGGACGAGCACGTCGTACATCGACCGCTCGACCGTGTCCGGATCCATGCCCTGACTCATCGTCAGGTTTCCCTGCGGATCGAGGTCGACGACGAGGACGCTGAAGCCCTTTTCCTTGAACGCGACCGCGAGGTTGATCGTGGTCGTCGTTTTGGCCACGCCACCCTTTTGATTGGCGAAGGCGATGACCTGGCCCAGTGTCGCTCCCTTAGACGTGGACGTCCGCTTGCGCGGACGCGTGAGAATTCCGGTTATGCCCATGCGGGCTCCTGTTTCGGGTCAGGGTAGCACAATCCTTCTCCTGCACATACCGGGAAAATGCCCGCAAATCGCGGACAGGAACGGCTCGCAATTAGCTACCGGCGGACAGCGAGGAGCGAGAGCATTTCGAAGCAGGCATTGGCCGCGACGATCGATGTGACGCCTGCCGGATCGAACGGGGGGCACACCTCCACACAATCGAACCCGCGGAAGTCCAACCCGGCCAGCGAGCGGATGTACGTCAGCGCTTCGCGGCTCGACGGACCGCCGACCTCCGGGGTGCCCGTTCCAGGGGCGAACGCCGGGTCGACGAAGTCGATGTCGAACGAAAGGAAGCACGGCGCGTCACCGACTCTTTCTCGGACACGGTTGGAGAACCCGGCCGGACCGAGCGCGACGAGCTCCTCATACGGGATCCCGTCCGTGCCGAGGTCGCGCGGAAAGTCAGCCTCCGACGCAGCGTTGAGCGAGCCGCGCATGCCTGCCTGCACTGAGCGTCCGGGATCGATGAGCCCCTCCTCGATCGCCCGCCGCACGACACTCCCGTGGAAGAGCTTCTGGCCGAAGTACTCGTCCCAGAGGTCGTGGTGCGCGTCGAGCTGAACGAGCGCGAGCGTCCCGTGCACGGCTGCGAGGGCTCGGAGCTCCGCGAGCAGAACCGTGTGATCCCCGCCGAGGCAGAGTGTCGTCACGCCCGCGCCCACGACCGTCTCGAGAGCCGCCTGCGAGCGCTCGAGCGAGTCCGCGGTGGAGCCGGGCACGGTCGGCACGTCCCCGTAGTCGACGAGTGAGAGCTTCTCCACGACGTCCACACGGAGCAATGGGTTGTAGTTCCGCAGCATGACCGAGGCGCTCCGGATTCCTTCCGGGCCGAAGCGCGCACCGCTACGAAAGACGACGGCCCCGTCGGTCGGTATCCCGACGACCGCGACATCGACGCCGTCCAGATCGCGGACGTGCGGGAGCCGCATGAACGTCCGCGGGCCTGAGAACCGCGGCATCTCGAACGCGTCCGGCGGCCCGTAGCGAGGCATCAGCGCGGGGGCGATTATAGGGCTGTCCTGGAGGCAACCTCCTCGTCAGGTGCATTCCGGGATGCCGGCTCGCGCAGCTCGGCCCCGCAGCGGTCGAGCGCCGCGCGGGCACTGTCGAGGCCTTCTGGGCCCTCACACGCGAGCCACCGCTCCCCCTCGACGAGCAAGGCGCGAACCTCGCCCAGCAAGATGGCGGCCGGCGCTCCGCCATCCCGGAGTCGTTCGATCGACTCGAGCCGTTCGAGCACGCGTCTTGCCTCGTCCATGCGCAGAAGCTAGCTCTATGCAGCGCGCGTGTCTGTGTCGCTTTGTGCCGGCTTACGCGCGCCTTTGCGGCAGTCCAGCCAATAGACGACGACTGCGAGCAGCCCACCGGCTCCGACGACGGAGATCACCGGCCAGTCTCCCCAACTGATCGCGATGAGGAGGATGGCGCAGACGACCGCGACCCGGAGGCCGATGCAGCGACGGCGATGGACGCGCGCCGGGTACTTCATCCGGCCGCGGCGACAAGCGCGGCGGCGGTGAGCTGAGGCCGGGGCCGAACCCCAATGAGCGCTTCGTCGAGCTCATGCACGAGCTCCGTGCGCGACTCGTGGAGGAGCGTCTCGACGAGAGCGCGGCGCACCGCGTCTTCGGCGCGCGCACCAGGCCCGTCGCCGTCGAGCAGCGCTCGAAACGCGGTCAATAGCTCCCCGCGGTCGCGAGCGCTTTCACCCAGCAAGACGGAAGCGCGCATCGCCGCAGCCCAGGGCCCCTCGTCACAGCCGAGAAGCGCCTCGAGAGCTTCGCGCAGCTCGTCCGCGCGCATGGGCCCCTGATGAAAGAGCGCCAGCTCCCAGCGCTCGACGGCTTCGAGCAGGTCCGGCTCGCTAGCCCCTTCCGCCAGTCGGCTCTGCAGCCCCGCGACCAGTCGCGCCCTGAACGGATCCAGGCGCGTCGCCTCACCCGGCGGAATCTGCGCCGCGAGCGGGGGCACGGGACGAACGCCGTAGGGTCGCCAGTCGAGACGTTCGAAAAGCACCGGGCCGGCGGCGATGGCTCCCGGCGTGGCCAGGCGGAGCGCGCTGACCGCGAGGCCGAACTCATGCGCCGCGTCCGGTGCCTGGCACGCGGTCTCGTCGAGGTCACGCTCGAGCTCGAGCACGAGCGTGCGATCGACCTCGCGGCCGAAGTCGGGTGGAAGGAGTCGGTTCGCATCCGGCCAGGCAGCTGTCAGCTCCCCGCTTGCGACAGGTCGAACGCGGAGACCACGTCCGAGCTCGATCGTGCCCCCGGCCGTCAGGCCGACGAGGGGGGCAAGAGCGAGGTACGCACGCCGCTCGCCGAAGAGCGAGCGCTCGAGCTCGGCGTATTCGCGCTCGAAGACCGCATCGTCCCAATCGAAAGCGGAGCAGCCCTCGGCGGTCTTGATAAGGAGCGGCAAGAGGACGGTGCGCCGAAGCGCCTCGTCCTCCCCCACGCCCTCGTCGGCGTGAGCCTGCGCGAAGATGCTTGCGGCCGGCTCGTCCTTCAAGGTCGTCAGGGCCTCCCGAGCGTCGTCGCGCATTCCTAGACGCTGGCCGTAGCCCTCCACGAACGAGCCGACAAGCGGCCGGTACTCGTACAGCGTCGGCCTGTTCGCGCCACCGTGCTCGGCGAGCGCCACGGGAATGTCGGCGCCGCGCTCGAGCTCTCTGCCGAGCTCGAAGAAGGCGCCGAGACAGAACGCCCGCAGCGCGCGAAAAAGGTCGGGGGATCGGGGAGCCACCGGCACGGGGGTCCTCGTTACGCCCCGGCGGCCTCCGTTCCTGCCTGGCACCGCGGACACCAGTACGCCATCCGGGCGTTGTCGCCCTGCGGGCGCGACCGAATCGTGGCGCCGCAACGGAGGCACGGGCGGCCCACTTTTCGATAGACGCGGTTCCGTCGGCGGGGCCCCCGCATCAGCCGCGACGCCGTCTCCAGCACCCGGACGAGAGCCTCGTCGGACACGCCGCGCAGCGGCATCCAAGGCGAGACCGACGCCTCGAAGAGCGCTTCCGCTTTCCACTTGTTGCCGATGCCGGCAACGAGCGTCTGGTCAAGAAGCGCATCGCCCAGCTCGCGTGTCTGCTCGACACGCCGGAACCGCGCGAGCATGCCGCCGAGGTCCGGGGGATCCGCCATCACGTCCGGGGCCAGCCGCTCGAGCCTGCGAGTCCCGAGCTCCAGCACGGGCCCGTTGCGCTGCACCGCCTGCCACTCCCCGGCGCGGAGCACGAGCCACGGCTTCCCGAGCACCGGGCGACCGGCAGGCAGAACCAGCCAACGTCCGTGCATCCGCAGGTGGCTTCGAACGACGATTCCGTCCTCGAAGGTGAGCAGGAGGTTCTTGCCGCGGGCCTCTACGCGCTCCAAGCGCTTTCCGTCGATCCGCTCGGCGATCCCGAGAAGCGCGGCGCGCGGATGTGGCGACTTGGCCTCGACGACCTGTCCCTCGAGTACGCGGAGGCGTTTCGCGGCCCGGTGCAAGGCGTCTCCCTCGGGCATGCGCTCGCGTCAGCCACGCAGCACGGCGCGCCGCGGGCCGGCGACGAATCCCGCCTCGGTGAGGAGGGGCATGATCTCGGTCTCCGCCACCGCCACTCCGTCGAAGCGCTCGACCGCGAGCCGCTTGAGCCGCATCCGCGGCATGTTCTCGACGAGCGCAGCCAGCGCTGTCCGCAGCCACTCCTCTTCGGGCTCACGGAGCGGGACAAGCGAGCGCCCGCCCCGATCGACGAACAGCGCCGGCTCGCCCGAGAGCAGGACGACGTACGCGCCGGCCACACGGGCAGCGCGCGCGCCCGCGCGCTTAGGCCAGGGGAGGGCCGCGCCGTAAGGCTGAGCGGGATCGGCGGCAGCGAGTACGAGGGCGGTTTCTTCCGCCGGTCGCTCGCGCAGGCGCTCGACCGCGCCGGGAAGCGCGAATTGTGCCCCGCCGAGCCCCTCGACGAAGTAGCCGCGGCGGCACGTTCCGAGGATCTCGAGGCGACGCAGCTCACGATAGACCGGCGCATACCCGCCCGGAATCCCTTCGGCCCGCACGCCGTCGCGCGTGACGATCCCCTGGCGCTCGAGCAGAAGCTCAGCGAGGGCCCGCGGATCGGACTCGCCACGGAACAGCCCGTCGGTTGTCGACCAGCGCCCCTGCGTGGCCGTAATCGCGTCGGCACGCTGCCGCGAGAAACGGCGGGCACGGCGGTCGGGCCGCGGAGTCGCGTTCCGCCGCTCGGCACGCAACGGCTGCCAAGCATCGTTCGTCACCTCGCCCGCCCAGACGAGATCCCAGAGCGACGGCAACAGCGTCTCCGCCTCGAGGCCGGTGTCGCGCACGAGGTCGAACCAGAAGAGCGCACCCGCGCGCAGCGCGTCGCGGATTCGATCGTGGTCTCTTCCCTCCGGGGCGGGCAACGCCGCCGGAGGCCCGAGCGCAGGGGCATCCTCGCGGAAGTAAAGCGCCGCTCGCTCGAGACCCGCGCCGACCCAGACCACCTCTCCGGAGGCGGTTAGCTGGTCCAGCTGCGCCGGGGCGTAGCCAGGAACGCGGCGAAGCAGGACGTCGGACTCCCACAGGCCGACGGGCAAGGAGACCCCCTGCAAGGGGACGAGCGCCTCGCGAAGAGTGGAATGGCGATCGATCCCCTGCCACGCCGGGAGGAAGCGCGCCAGCGCCGCCGGCTCGACCGGCTCGATCTCCTTCCGCAGGGCCGCCAGGCTCGCACGGCGGAGACGCCTCAGCACGTCGGGGTCGGACCACTCCCGCTCGCTGCCGCCCGGCCGGAGCTCGCCACGCACGAGTCCGAGCTCGATGAGCTTCTCCTCGGCGTCGTCGGACGAAAGCCCATAGCGCGAGGCGACCTCAGCCGTCGTGAACGGCCCTCGGCCCCGGGCGAATCGGCGCAGGATCCAGCCCAGCGGCTCGTCCCCGCCCTCGAGGTAGGCATCGGGCAGGCCGGCGGGCGGCATCGCCCCGAGCGCGTCGCGGAAGCGCCCGGCGTCTTCTGCGGCGATCAGCCGCTCTTCTCCGGCGAGCCTGAGCCGGACCGCCCTTCGCTCCTGCTCCAGCTCGGCCGCGAGGTCCTCGTCGAATTCGCCGCTCCGAAGGTCGCCTCGGCGGAGCAGGAGGTCGTGCAATTGATCTGGCGACCGCGGTGCACCCCGGAGCTCTTCCTCCACCTGCTCGAGCGCCCGCGGGTCGATCAGGTCGCGGAGCTCCTCCTGGCCGAGCAGCTCCTTGAGCAGGTCCCGGTCGAGCGCAAGCGCCTGCGCGCGCCGTTCCGCAAGCGGCGTGTCGTCCTCGTACATGTATGTCGCGACGTAGTCGAAGAGAAGAGACGTCGCGTACGGGGATGCCGTCGGCGTCTCGACCTCGACGAGATCGATCCGACGCTGCTGCAGCGCGCCGAGCAGCGCCTTCAAAGCCGGCAGGTCGAACACGTCCTGGAGACACTCGCGGTAGGTCTCGAGGACGACCGGGAAATCGGCGTACCGCCGCGCCACCTGCAAGAGGCCCTGGGCCTTGAGGCGCTGCTGCCAGAGCGGGGTTCGCTGTCCAGGCCGCCGGCGTGGGATGAGGAGCGCGCGGGCCGCGTTCTCGCGGAACCGTGCTCCGAAGAGAGCCGTGCCGCCGACCTCCGAGACGACGAGGTCCTCGAGCTCGTCGGGGGCGATGAGTACGTCGTCGAGCGGCGGAGGGGCTTCCGCGTCCGGGAGGTGAAGCGCGATCCCGTCGTCCGACCAGATGGCGTTGACCTCGAGCCCGAGGGATTCGCGCAGCCGCGCGGTGAGGGCGAGCGCCCAGGGCGCGTGCACCCTGCCCCCGAAGGGCGTGAGCACGCAGAGCCGCCAGTCCCCGATCTCGTCGCGGAACCGTTCCACGATGACGGTCCGATCCGAGGGAAGCGCTCCGGTCGCTGCCTCCTGCTCGCGCAGGAAGACCATCAGGTTGTCGGCGGCGCGCTCGTCGAGCGAGTGATCGTCGCGAAGTCGCTCTCGCGCACGGTCGTCGTCGAGCGAGACCAGCTCCCGCGCGGCGCGTCCGATGGCCTCCCCGAGCTCGTACGGCCGCCCGACGCCCTCGCCTTTCCAGAAGGGCACGAGGCCCGGGATCCCGGGCGCGGGAGAAACGAGCACCCGATCCCGAGTGATCTCCTCGATCCGCCAGGTGGAGGCGCCGAGGAGGAACGTCTGGCCCGCCCGGGCCTCGTACACCATCTCCTCGTCGAGCTCGCCCACCCGGCCGCCACCCTCCACGAGGTAAACGCCGAAGAGACCGCGGTCCGGGATCGTCCCCGCGTTCGTGACGGCGAGGCGGCGCGCTCCCTCGCGGCCGCGCAAGACACCGCGCACGCGATCCCAGGTAATGCGCGGGCGCAGCTCGGCGAACTCCTCCGAGGGGTAACGCCCGGCGAGCATGTCGAGGACGTTTTCCAGCTGCTGGCGCGAGAGCTCACGGAACGGATAGGCGCGGCGAACGAGCTCGTAGAGGTCGTCGACGGAAATCTCCTCCTGCGCGGCGATGGCGACGACTTGCTGCGCGAGGACGTCGAGCGGATTCTGGACGACCTTCGTCTCCTCGATCAGCCCCTCGCGCATGCGCTGCACGACGACCGCCGACTCGAGGAGGTCGGCACGGAACTTGGGGAAGATGCGACCTTTCGACGGCTCGTCCACGCGGTGGCCGGCCCGCCCGATGCGCTGGAGCCCCCGGGCCACGGACTTGGGAGATTCGACCTGGATGACGAGGTCGACGGCGCCCATGTCGATGCCGAGCTCGAGCGACGATGTGGCCACGAGCACCGGGATCTCGCCCTTCTTGAGGAGCTCCTCCACCTCGACCCGCTGCTCACGGGCGAGTGACCCGTGATGGGCGCGGGCGATATCGCGGTCAGCGAGCTCGTTCAGGCGGAGAGCAAGCCGTTCGGCGAGGCGGCGGTTGTTGACGAAAAGGATTGTCGAGCGGTGCTCCTCGACCAGCTCGAGCAGCGCCGGATAGATCGACGGCCAGATCGATGAGCCCTCGCCTGGCTCCCGCATGTCGTCGAGCGGGACGACGACGCGGACGTCGAGCTGCTTCGCGCGCCCCGCGTCGACGAGCTGGATCGGGCGGTCCCCGGAGACGAATCGGCCGATCTCCTCCATGGGGCGCTGGGTCGCCGACAGACCGACGCGCTGGGCAGGCTCGACGGTCAGACGGTCGAGACGCTCGAGGCTGAGGGCGAGGTGCGCGCCGCGCTTGGAGCCGGCCACGGCATGCACCTCGTCGACGATCACGACCCGGACGTTCGCGAGAGTGTCCCGCGCGCGCGAGGTCAGCATGAGGAAGAGCGACTCGGGGGTCGTGATGAGGATGTCCGGCGGGTGCTTGAGCATCGCTGCCCGCTCCTTGGCGGGCGTGTCGCCGGTGCGGACGGCCACCGAGAGCTGCGAGCCGATCCCAGCGAGCGGCCCGCGCAGGTTTCGCTCGACGTCGTAGTTGAGCGCCTTCAGCGGACTGACGTAGAGCACCTGCGTTCCGGCGCCCGGAGTCGCCTGGTCGAGCGCCCAAAGGAAGGCGGCCAGCGTCTTCCCCGACCCGGTCGGCGCCTGGATCAGCGTGTGCTCTCCAGAGGCGATCGCAGGCCAGCCGCGCTCCTGGGCGGGCGTCGGCGCGTCGAAGGTTCGCTCGAACCAGTCGCGAACCTGGGGACTGAAGGGAGCAAGCGCGTCCATCGCTTCAGCCTAGCGAGCGGGATCAGCGGTGGCGGGCGTTCTCTTTATAGGGATGCGCCCATCCCACCTCCCGCTTCCAGCGTACGGAGATCGAGCGCGCGCGTGGCACGCGCTTTGGTGGAGAAGACGCGCGGACTAGAATCGACGTCGTGGCGACGACGCATCCCCACCGCCTGTACTTCACGGGCAACGACGAGGCGGACGCCCTCATCGCCGACGAGCCCCTCGCACTTCTCATCGGCTTCGTCCTCGACCAGCAGGTGCCCGTTCAGAAGGCGTTCACCGGGCCGCTCGAGCTGAAGCGCCGGCTCGGCTCGCTCGAGGCCGCGCAAATCGCCGAGGCCGACCCGAACGAGCTCGACCGCATCTTCCGAGAGAAGCCGGCGCTCCACCGGTATCCGGGCACGATGGCCGAACGGACGCAAGACCTTGCCGCCGCCGTGCTGAGCGATTACGACGGCGACGCCGCCCGGATCTGGAAGGACGCCGAAAGCGGCGCCGACCTCCAGGACCGACTGCTCGCCCTGCCGGGCATCGGCCCGATGAAGACGCGCTCGCTCATCGCCATCCTGATCAAGCGCTTCGGCGTCCGCCCGCGCGGGTGGGAGGAAGTCCTCCCCACGCACCCGACGCTCGGAGACGTCGACTCGCTCGAGGAGCTCGAGGCCTACCAGGAGAAGAAGCGCGCTTACAAGGCGTCGCTCAAGGCCGCCCGCGCGGCCCAGTAGCCGCACATCCCGTGCACGCCGCCGCCGGGCGGCGTCGATGCCGAGCACAGATAGAGACCGTCCAGCGGAGTCCGGTACGGCGATCGGGTCAAGGTCGGACGAGCGAGGAGACTTCCGAGCGTCGCCGCGCCCCCGTTGATGTCACCACCAACGAGGTTGCGGTCGTGGCGCTCGAGATCGCCCGGGCCCAGGACGCTCCTCCCGATCGACCAGGCCGCCGAAGCCGGGCGCGAAGCGCTCGATCTGCGCCTCGATCCGCTGCGTCATGTCGAACGAGGAGCCGTTCGGAACATGGCAGTACGCCCAGGCCGTGTGCTTGCCTGTCGGCGCCCGAGTCGGGTCGAAGAGGCTCTGCTGGGCAACGAGCACAAACGGGCGCTCCGCATGCCTGGCCTCCCAGGGGGCCCGCTCGGACTCGGCGATCTCGGCCAGGGTCCCGCCAAGATGGACGGTCCCGGCCAGAGCACAGTTCTCCGCGCGCCAGGGGATCGGGCCCTCCAGGGCGAAGTCGACCTTGAAGGCGGCCGGCCCGTGACGGAAGGCCGCGAGTCGCCTCGCGTACTTTCGCGGGAGCCGCGAGCCGGCAATCCGGGCCAGCTCCCGGGGGGCGACGTCGCAGAGCACGGTAGGTGCCGACACCTCCGCCAGCGAGTCCACCGGAGACCCGGCGACCGCCTCGCCGCCATACCCGCGCAGGACCGCCACGAGGGCGTCCGCGATGCGCTGCGCCCCGCCGCGGGGGAACGGCCAGCCGAAGCGATGGGCCGCGGCCAGGAGCAGGAGGCCGAACGCCGCAGTCGCCCTCCGCTCGAGCGGCACCATCGAGTGCGCTGCACAGCCGGCGAAGAGCGCGCGAGCCCGTTCCGTGACGAAGGCATGTTTCGCCAGCTCGGCCGCGGGCCGAATTCCCCGCACTCCGAACCGCGCCAGGGCGACCGGGCTCGCCGGAATCCGGACAAGCGGTCCCAGCACTCCCTCCGCGAGCTCGTCCCAGCCCTCCGAGAGCGGTCGGAGCAACCTTCGATACGCGTCGGCGTCCTGGCCGAGCCCGGAAGCCGTCGCGTCCAGGGAGCGCTCGACCACAACTGCTGTTCCGTCGTCGAACGGATGCGCGAGCGCGGCCGGCGGGTCTATGAGCTCGACTCCGTGGTCCGCAAGCGGAAGCTGGCGGAAGAAGGGAGACGCCGGTACAAACGGATGAATTGCCGAGCAGACGTCGTGGACGAAACCCGGGAGCGTGAGCTCCGCGGCGCGAAGCCCTCCGCCGAGAGTCCCCTCGGCCTCGCGCACGAGCACCCGCCGGCCGGCGCGAGCGAGCGTGATCGCTGCCGCAAGCCCGTTCGGGCCGGATCCGACGACGACCGCGTCCTCGCCCGGCAACGACGGCTAGCCGACTTCGGCGAGCACCGACGACCGGGCCTCGCGCACCATCTCGCGAGCGATCACGAGCCGCTGGATCTCGTTCGTCCCTTCATAGATCTGGGTGATCTTCGCGTCGCGCATCATCCGCTCGACCGGATACTCCTTGATGTAGCCGTACCCTCCGAGGATCTGCACGGCCTCCGTCGTGACGTCCATCGCGGTGTCGGAGCAGTAGAGCTTCGCCATCGCCGAGAGCTTCGTCAGGCCGGGAGCGTCCTCGTCCATCATCAGCCCGGCCTTGTAGAGGAGCCCGCGCCCGGCCTCGCAACGTGTCTCCATATCGGCCAGCTTCGCGGCCACGAGCTGGTGCTCCGCGATCGGCTCACCCATTGTCTCGCGACTCTTCGCGTACTCGAGCGCGTAGTCCGTCGCCCCCTGCGCGATCCCGAGTGCCTGCGCCGCGATCCCTGGGCGCGAGCGGTCGAGGATGCGCATGGCGATCTTGAACCCGTCACCCTCTTCGCCGACGAGGTTCGCAGCCGGTACGCGACAATCGTTGAAGAAGAGCTCGCCGGTGGTCGATCCCTTGATTCCCATCTTCGGCTCGATGCGGCCCACCTCGAACCCCGGCGCGTCCGCCTCGACGACGAAGCAGGAGATTCCCGCATGGCCCCCATCCGGGTCGGTCTTCGCGAACACGGTGTAGAGGCCGGCGACGCCGGCGTTCGTGATGAAGCGCTTCGATCCGTTGAGGAGGTACTCGTCTCCCTCGCGGCGAGCCTCGGTCCGCATCGCCGCGGAGTCAGAGCCCGACCCGGCCTCGGTGAGCGCATACGCGGCGAGCCATTCGCCCCTGCCCAATCCGGGCAAGTAGCGCTCCTTCTGCTCCTCGCTCCCCGCAAGCCTGAGCGCGAGAGACCCGAGCTCCTGCACCGCGAGAACGAGTCCGGTCGTCGCGCACGCGCGCGAGACCTCCTCGACCGCGACGAGGAGCATGAGCGAGCCCGCTCCACTGCCGCCGTACCGCTCGTCGAAGGAGAGCCCGAAGAGCTCCTGCTCCCGGAAGAGCTCGACGAGGTCCCAGGGAAATTCAGCCGACTCGTCGATCTCGGCTGCCCGCGGAGCGATGCGCTCACGGGTCAGCGTGCGGATGAGGTCGCGAATCTCGCGCTGCACGTCCGTCAACGGTTCTGAACGCATACGAGGCCGATTTTACGAGGAGCTACCTGATGCGGACGTGCAGGTGGTTGTCGTGCCCTGCGAGCACTTGGACGACAGCCGCTGGGCCGCGAAGACCGGTGTTGGGCCCGACGAAGATCAGCCGTGCTCCCGCACGCACGAATAGATCGACAAGCGCCTGCGAGAGCCGACGGTCGATCTGGGACGCATCCAGAGGCGCGCGCTCTCGCCGGTCGAGCCGTGGGTAGTAGACGTCCACGTCGAGGCCGTTTTGATGCGACGCGTGCCGCGGGCCGAACCGGCCACCCCGCCGTCTGCTGAGATCACCGATCCCGACTCGCCCAACGGCGGGGTTCTGGCGGGCATACGTGGCAACCACACGGAGCACGACCCGGACGAGGGAATCCGTCCCCCACCGCCGCCGGGCGCGATCCGGCCGCCGGTGGAGAAGCGGATCCCACGTGAAGAACGTTGGTCCACCGGCGGGGAGCTGGACTCCCCGCGCCAGCCGCCCGGAGGCCGGAGTGCCGAGAGCTCGAGAGTGGTGCCAGCGAATGGACCGATCCGGCGCCGCCACGAAGCTGGGCGCTACGGCGAACGGGCTGGAGAACCCGCAGGCGACGACCGTCAGCAGGATCATGCAGAGTGAGCGCACAGATTCGGATACGCGAACCCCAGGTGGCGCGGTCCTCGTACTCGTACCGTGGGCATCGAGATCCTCCTCTCAACGCTGGCTCTGGCCACGTCCGATCCGACCCGGAGCTCGGAGGTGGTCGGCTATTCGTCACAGGGTCGCGCCATTCGGGTTCATCGCCTGGGCGATCCGGCCAGCCCCAAGAAGGTGCTGGTCGTCGGCTGCATCCACGGGAACGAGTCCGCCGGGATCGCGGTCACGCGCTACCTGATCCGATCCACCCCTCCGACCGGCTTCGACCTCTGGGTGATCAACGTCGTCAATCCCGACGGCCGCCGACTCCACGTCCGCCAGAACGGCCGCGGTGTCGACCTCAACCGCAACTTCGGCTCGGAGTGGATCCCGATCGGCGCCCGTTGGGACCCGGAGTATTCGGGCCCCTCTCCCTGGTCGGAGCCTGAGACGAGGATAGTTCGGCGACTCGTGAAGCGGATCCAGCCGCAGATCACGATCTGGTACCACCAGCCACAGAAGCTCGTCCGCGCGTGGGGCCAGAGCGTCCCCGCCGCCCGGAAGTACGCGCGCTACGCGCGAATGGCGTTTCGGCTCATCCGGTGGCCCCACGGGACGGCGCCCAACTGGCAGAACCATCGCTTCCCCGGGACGAGCTCCTTCGTCGTGGAGCTCGCTCCAGGCTCGCTACCGGAGCACCGGGTAGCACGCCACGCGTACGCCGTGACGAAGCTTGCGCGGGTCTTGATGGTGTCTGCCCGGGTCTAGCGCCGGCCGGCGAGGACTTCGGACGAGGTCGTTCGTTTCGCGCCGGCCGCTTCCATCTCCTCGAGCGCCCGGTCCGAGTCCCCCGGCTCGACGTCGACGCCGCGCACGGCGTCCTCGACCACGGTGACGTCCAGCCCCTGGCTGAGGGCGTCGAGAACGCTCTGCTTGACGCAGTAGTCCGTTGCAAGGCCGGTGACGAAGAGGCGATCGACTCCTTTCTCGCGCAGCAGCTCGCCCAGTCGTGTGTCCTGAAAGGCCGAGTAGCCCTGGCTGTTCGGGTCCTGTCCCTTGTCGATGACAACGTCGACCTTGGCCCGGTCGAGATCGGGATGGAGCTCGGCCCCGGCTGTGCCCTGGACGCAGTGCACCGGCCAGATGGACGGCGGGTCAGCGCCGCGCCAGGCATTCGGATCGACCTCGATTCCGGCGAACGACCCGTGGTCGGGTGGATGCCAGTCGCGCGTGGCGATGACAAGGTCGAAGGACTCAAGGAGGTCGTTGATCGGGCGCGCGATGCGATCTCCGTCCGCGACCGGCAGGGCCCCGCCCGGAGTGAAGTCGTTCTGGAAATCGACGATGAGGAGCGCGTCCACGCTTCGAGTCTAGATCGCGCCACGACGGACCCGGAGGCCTGTCGGGGTCGTACCTTCCGTGTGGACTTCCAGCGCGTTTGCAGCCGTATAGTCGGCAGGCGATGCCGCGCGCAGGCCGCGATGAGCGCGCCTGGGTGCGGGGCGCCCAGGCGGGGTCGGCCTCGGACCTCGAGGCGCTCTTCCGGCTGCACTGGCCACGGGCGTACCGGGCTGCCTACCTCGTCGTCCACGATCGTGGGGCGGCGGAGGACATCGCGCAGGAAGCGTTTCTGGCAGCCGTGAGAGCGTTGGACACCTTCGACCGGCGCCGTCCGTTCGGCCCGTGGCTCCATCGCATCGTCGTGAACCGGGCGATCGACTGGACGCGGGCGCGCTCGCTCAGACACGAAGTTGGGGACGAGGCTCTGACCAGCGCGAAGTCGCGCGCCGAGGCGCCCTCGCAGGCGATTTCGGAGAACGTGAGCGACGCGCTCGCCGCGCTACCGCCGGGCCAGCGGGCCGTGATCGTCATGCGCTACCTGCTCGAGTACTCACCCGGCGAGATCGCTCGCATGCTCCAGTTGCCGCGTGGCACCGTGAACTCTCGGCTGCGCCGCGGGCTGGACGCCCTCCAGGGGCGGATCAAGGAGGAGCAGGCGTGACCGAGCCGGAGCTTCGCGCGCGGCTGCAACGGGCTCAAGCCCCCGGAGAAACGGAGGCCGCCGAGCGCGCCTGGCAGCTCGTGCGGGCTGCCCACGCCGAGCGCGCGCGCGTCCCTTGGATCGAGCGCCATTCGCGCCTCGTGATCGTGCTCGCGGCCCTGGCAGCCGTGGCGGTCGCAGCGGTGACGCCGCCCGGTCGGGCCGTGGTGGACACCGTCCGAAATACGGTCGCCGAGGAACCGCCGCCGGAGAACGCCTTCGACCGGGTCCCGGGAGGCGGCCGTCTGCTCGTGCTCTCCGCCTCGGGCCCCTGGGTCGTCCACGAGAACGGGTCGAAGCGCCTGCTCGGCCACTACGAGGACGCGGCCTGGTCGCCGCGGGGACTCTTCGTCGTGGCGACGCAGGGAGGACGGCTCGTCACACTCGATTCTGACAGCGGCGACGTCCGCTGGTCGCTCTCCCGCTCGGAGCGAGTGGCCGACCCACGTTGGTCCGACGGGGGTCTCGACACCCGCATCGCCTACCGGGCCGGCTCGTCGCTGCACGTCGTCGCCGGCGACGGCGCCCCGGACTCGGTGCTAACAGAAACTGTGTTGCCGGTGGCGCCGGCCTGGCAGCCGGGCTCCCACGTGCTGGGCTACGCGGGAAGCGACGGGCGCATCCATGTCGTCGACGTGGACAGCAGTCGCGAGCTCTGGCGCACGCCGCGAGTCGAGGGGGTCCGCCAGATCCTGTTCGACGGCAAACGCGTTCTCGCCGTGACGGCGAGAGAGATCTGGGTCTTCGGCCCGCAGAAGCGGGCGCTGTTCGAGCGTGTCGCACGCGGCCACAGGATCCTCAGCGTCGCGCTCGTGCCCGTCCACGGCGTCGTCTTCGCCGACTACGACGAGGCGGCGGATGCCACGGAGCTCGTCGTGCCGACCTGCTCCACGTCAGGCGCCTGCCTGCTGATCCCGGACATCCATGCGTACCGTGGAGCCGGACGTGTAAGCGACCTCACGAGCTCGCCCGACGGACGCTGGTTCGCGGCTGCCTCGCCGAATGCGGATCAGTTCCTCTTCTTCAGGCGACTTCCTCAGCTCGGGAAGGTGGTTTCCGTGTCCGACGTCACTCGTGAGTTCGGCCCAAGCGGGACCGGCGCCGAGTCGTTCCCGAGCATCGCCGGGTGGGCGCCTGACGCACCGTGAAACGCGCCCTCGTGGTCGGAGCAGCGGCAACGGTCATTTGGGTCGCGGTCGCGAACAGCCTGCCGGCCAAGCAGGCGCGAGCCGCCGACTGGTCGCAGCCAAAGACCATCGGCACGGCTGGGCTCACGGCGACGTATCCACGCGGTTGGCATGCGAGCGAAGAGGCCGGTCCCTCGCTCGCTTTCTCGTCTTTCGCCCTGCCGTCCGACTGGCGATCGGGAGAGCGGACGACAGTCCACGAAGGAGGCGTCTACATCTCGGTCTTCGTCGTCGGGCCAGGGTTCGACGGCTTTCCGAACCGACCCGATCATTTCGAGCTTCGCGATGAAGACCGTCACTTCATCTCGTGCGGCGTGGGGTTCGAGGGCTGGAACGTGATCTTCGTCGACCACGGCGCCACCGTTCAGGCGTTCGTCGGGCTCGGTCGCGGCGCACGAAAGTCAGACGCGCTGGAACTCCTCGACCGACTCATCATCCGCCGGGCCTCGCCTTCGCTGGCGATGACCTAGCAGCTAGGAGGGGCACGAGGACCCTCTATCTTTGCGGGGAGTGGTGGCCTGACGTGATCCTCGAGAACGGCGTCGTCCGGACGATGGACCCGGCGCTGCCGCGCGCAGCGGCGCTGGCAATCGTCGGCGACACCATCGGGGGCGGAGTCGGTACCCACGAGACCGCCCTTGCCACCCCGGAGCGGGTCGACCTCGGCGGACGGTGCATCCTCCCTGGCTTCACCGATTCACATGTGCATTTTCCGACGTGGTCGCTCGTCCAGCGCGATGTCCGCCTCGAAGACTCGACGTCTCTCGACGACGCGCTGGCGCGGGTGGCGGGAGCGGTAGCGGACGTCCAACCGGGCCAATGGCTGCGCGGCTACGGCTGGCGGAGCGGCTCCTGGTCGCCCCCCACCGAGCCGACGAGGCAGGCCCTCGACGCCGTTTCGGGCGCGATCCCCGTCGCGCTCATGTCGAAGGACTACCACTCGCTCTGGCTCAATTCGGCAGCGCTGGCGGAGGCCGACGGAAACCTGCAGGTCCCTGGCGGCGTCGTCGAGCTCGACCAGCGCGGCGAGCCGACGGGGATCCTGAAAGAGGAGTGCGCATGGCACTTTCGCGATGTCCACGTCCGGCCCACGCACGACGAGATGGTCGAGGCGACGCGCGCAGGGATCCGGATCGCGAACGCGCGCGGCGTGACGTCCGTCCACGACAAGGATGGTTGGCTCGGCGCCCTCGGCGTCTGGCAGGAGCTCGAGCAGGAAGGAGCGCTGACCCTGCGGGTGTGGCAGTCGCTGCCGCACGACCATGTCGACGCCCTCGCCGAGATGGGATTGCGGGCCGGCCTGGGCAGCGACCTTGTGCGCGTGGGCTACATCAAGGCGTTCATGGACGGCACTCTCGGCTCTCACACGGCGCGGCTCATGGACGGGTCGGGAGTCGAGATCACGAGCCGCGAGGAGTTCGAGGACATCGTCCGCCGCGCCGCCCGCGCCGGCTTCCCGGTTGCCGTCCACGCGATCGGCGACCGGGCGAACCGCGACGCGCTCGACGCGTTCGAGGCCGCCGCCGACGAGTGGCGCCCGCGCGGCCTCCGCCAGCGGATCGAGCATGCACAGCTTCTCGACCGGGAGGACGTGTCGCGCTTCGCCGAGATCGGCGTCGCAGCCTCCGTCCAGTTCAGCCATGCCCCGTCGGACCGCGACCTGGCGGAGAGGAACTGGGCGGGCCTGACCGACCGCGCATATGCGTTCCGCTCGCTCCTCGACGCCGGCGCCGTCGTTGCCAATGGGTCCGATGCGCCCGTGGAAGAGCTCGACCCGCTCTTCGGGATCCGTGCAGGCGTCATGCGGACGCTCGACGAGCGGGAGCCATGGCACCCAGAGCAGCGAGTCACCGTCGAAGAGGCCCTACACGCGACCTGTGTTACTCCAGCCTGGCTCGCGGGAGACGAGCGCCGGCGCGGCAAGCTGCTTCCGGGCTATCTCGCCGATCTCGTCGTCCTCGACCGCGACCCGTTCGAGTGCCCCGCCGAGGAGCTCGCCGAGATCCATGTCGTTGCAACGATGCTCGGCGGGCGCTGGGTTTTCGGGCCGCCCCCCTGGGACTAGGAGGGTTTGGCGGAACGTCGGTCGTCGCCGGGACGGGACGGTCGTTCCCAGGCAAGGACGCAGGGAGCCCTCGTATCGACGTTAGATACGGGGGCGACCGAGGACGAAGCCTGGGGGCGAGCAGCGCGCCTCCGGCGGCACAGCCGATGTTTCGCCGAGTCCTCCTAGGAACTCGGCCGAGTACAATCAGGTCATGCGAACGATGAGACCGGTGCACGACGAGAGCTGCTCGGTCGCATGCACGGCGGACATCATCGGAGCGAAATGGACGGCGGTGATCGTCCACGACCTCTCCGAGGGACCGAGACGCTTTTCCGAGCTCGAGCGGTCCTGTCCTGGAATTAGCCCGCGGACGCTGTCCGAGCGCCTGCGCGTCCTGGAACAGGAGGGATTCATCGCCCGGACAAGCGAGCGCCGCCGGGTCGACTACCAGCTGACCGAGAAGGGCGAGGCCCTCCTTCCGATCATCGACGCGATGCGCCGCTTCGGGCATGAGTGGCTCGTCCCCGAGCACGGGCATGAGCACGAAGGCTCCGCCCAGCTGGTTGGTTAGCGGCTAACGGGGAGATCCGCGAACGCGACGAGCGTTTCCCGCGCGGTGGCGACACCCAGCGGGAGATAGCGCACGAGCAGGCGCTCGTTCGGGGAGTGCATGTTGGCGCCGGGTAGCGAGAAGCCGGTGATGATCGTGGGGATCCCTCTGTCCGCGAGGGTGGGGACGATCGGAAGCGTCCCGCCGCTGCGAACCAACAGCGGCCGCCTGCCGAGCACGCGCTCGAACGCGTCCTGCGCCAGTCGAACCGCCTGTGAGTCGGGCGGTATGAGACCGGCGGGCCCGGACGCCCACCGCTCGATCTCGAGGTCGGCTCCTCCAGGCGTCGCCTCGCGGAGCAGCCGCTGGAAGATCGCATCGATCTCCTCGACCTCCTGCCCCGGCGCCAGCCGGATCGAGACGTTGGCCTCCGCCGAGACGGGCAAAACGGTCTTCTGCAGGTGCGCCTCGCCGACGGCGATGCCGTGCACGTCGACAGCCGGGCCGGCAAGCGTGCGCACGTAGAAATCCGCGGCAGCGGTCTCGTCGGCCGGCCTGGCGCCCTCCTCGGCAAGGACCGCGTCCCCCGGATCCAACTCGTCCCAGGAGCGGCGCTCCTCCTCCGTTGGCTCGATGACCCCTACCCGCAGCTCCTCGGGCGTGGGAACGACCGCCCGGAGAGTCTGCATGAGCCCGTGGGCCGCGTTCAGCGCGGCGCCGCCGAACACGCCCGAGTGCAGGTCGCGCTCTCCCGTGCGGAGGCGCAGGTGGTAGTAGATGAGCCCGCGGACGCCGAGGTCGAAGGCGGGCACGTCCTCCTGGGGCATGCCGCTGTCGAAGATGATGCAGGCATCCGCGCCGCGGTCGTCCGCCGCGAGAAACTCGACGATCGAGTGGCCGCCCGTCTCCTCCTCGCCGTCGAAGGCGACGCGCACGTTCACCGGCAGCGCGCCTTCGGAGGCCAGCAGCGCCGCCGCCTTGAGCGGGAGGTACGCGTTGCCCTTGTCGTCGACGGCTCCGCGCCCGTAGAGGTAGCCGTCGCGGATCTCGGGCTCGAACGGCTCGGATTCCCAGAGGTCGAGCGGCGCGGGCGGCTGCACGTCGAAATGCCCGTACAGGAGGACGGTCGGCGCCCCCTCCGCTCCGTGCGAAGCCGGGATCTCGCCGATCACGAGCGGCGAGGTCTCCGTCTGGCGGATCTCCGCTTCGCCGCCGGCTCCCTGGACGAAGTCACGCAGCCACTCCCCCGCGCGCTGGACGTCGCCCGCGTGGGCTGGGTCAGCGCTGATGCTGGGGATGCGCAGCCACTCGGAAAGCTCTTCGAGCCAGGCTGGATCGAGCTGGTCGTTCACGGCGGGCCAGTCTAGTGAGCCGGAGACGGGCTACGCCGCGACTTCGCGGAGCTTCTGCGACTCGGCCAGCGCCTGCAGCTTCTTCAGGCTGTGGTTCTCGATCTGACGGACGCGCTCCCGTGTGACGTTGAACGTCCGGCCGACCTCGTCGAGCGTCCGCGGGTGCTGGCCGTCGAGTCCGTAGCGCAGCTCGAGCACGCGGCGCTCACGCGGAGACAGCGCGCCGAGGATCCGCTTGAGGGTCTCCTTGCGCAGCGTCGTCTCGGCCGCCTCCTCGGGGAGCGCAGCGCTGTGGTCTGCGAGGAAGTGACCGAACTCGGACTCCTCCTCGTCGCCGACCGGCTTTTCGAGCGAGATGGGAGCCTGCGCGCTCCGGCGAATCTGCTCGACCTCGTCGCGGTCGAACTCCAGCTCAATGGCGATCTCCTCGGCCGTCGGATCGTGGCCCAGCTCGGCCAGGAGCTTGCGCTCCGCCCGGCTGATCTTGTTGAGCTTCTCGACGACGTGCACCGGCATGCGGATCGTGCGCGCCTTGTCCGCGAGCGCCCGTGCGACGGCCTGGCGGATCCACCAGGTCGCATAGGTCGAGAACTT
Source organism: uncultured Actinomycetes bacterium (assembly GCA_963739065.1). Lineage (GTDB taxonomy): Bacteria > Actinomycetota > Thermoleophilia > Gaiellales > Gaiellaceae > JAIBJP01. The sequence continues at coordinate 169,965 of CAVTYV010000004.1, read as the reverse complement.
GAAGCCCTTGCGGTAGTCGAACTTCTCCGCCGCGCGAACGAGGCCGATTGTCCCCTCTTGGATGAGGTCGAGGAACGGCAGGCCCTGGTTGCGGTAGTTCTTGGCGATCGAGACGACGAGGCGGAGATTCGCCTCCACCATCTGCTGCTTCGCGCGATGGTCGCCACGCTCGATGCGCTTCGAGAGCTCGACCTCCTGCGCGGCGGTGAGAAGAGGCACGCGGCCGATGTCCTTCAGGAAGAGCTGAAGCGCATCGGTGGAGACATCGTGCGCCTCTGGCTCGAGATCCAGATCCGCTTCGTCGGCGGGAGCCACCTCGAGCACCTCGATGTGCAGCTCTTCGAGCGCGTGGTAGAACTCGTCGATCTGCGCGGCCTCGAGCTCGAGCTCGTCGAGGCTTCGCGCGATCTCCTCTTGCGTCAGGAATCCAGCCTCCCGACCTTGCCGGACGAGCGCCTTGGCGGCGTCCTCCTCCAGCAGCATCACAGCTCCCGCTCCATTCCCTCTCCCCTCAGCCATCAGACCCCCCTCAGTTGACCGTAGTGCCGGCCGCCCGTTTGTCAACGCCTTGCCTGTAGAAAATTGGAAACGTGCGTTGCGCAACTTTTTCACGAGTGCCGGACATACCGCTATGGGCCAAGTGGACTATTTGTTTGTTATTAGGTCCCAATGGCTTCTAGACGGGAAAGCAGTGCTCGAGCCTCCCTGCCGTAGAAACCATGGCGATCCGCGTCCGCGGCCCTTTGTAGCTGCATGCGGGCGTTTTCCACGTCTCTGATCCAGAGGAGGAGCAATCCGAGGTGGAACCGGACGAGCGGCGAGCGCGAATTCGCCTGCGCGAGGGGCCCGAGACGGGAGAAAGCCTCGGCCGGCTTGTCCTTTTCGAAACGGCCGACGGCATCCGCGACGCGTGCGTCGAGGCTCTCTCCGTCGAGCTCGAGAGCTCGCGCGAAGGCGACCCGGGCGGACACCGGGCGTCCGATGCGCTGGAGCGCGACGCCGTAGAGGAGATTGTCCCGCACGCCTCCCCTCATGGCCTGGCGGCGCACGGCTGCAAGCTGGGCCGCAGGCGAGTCGTTTGCGAGGTCGAGCGTCGGGGCGAAGCTCGGATAGAAGAACGGCCGTCCAGGCGCCATATCGGGGTGGAGCAGATCCTCGGCGCGCAGAGCCGAAGGCGTGTCCGGCTCGACTTCGAGCGCGTTGCGCCACTCGGTAGCGGCCGCGGTGTCGTCACCGCCCGCGTAGAGCGCGAGCCCCAGGTGAAGGTGCACGAGCGCGGACTTTGGATACTCGGCTGCGAGCTGGCGGAGGCGAAGGAGCGTTTGCTCGGGCCAGCCCGAGACCGCCGCGCCGACGGCCGCTTCGACGGACTCCGGATCGGACGTCAGGAGCGCGTCGAACTGATCCTTCGCCGCGGCGCGGTTCCCGCGGTCGTATGCGCGCTCGGCGGCGCGGAGCCGCTTGGCCTCGCGATCGGTTCGCAGGACGACGCTCAGCTCGAGACCTGGGGCCCCGCGTTGCTCGGGCCGCGCGGCCTCGGGCGCGTCATCTCCACGACCCATCAGCGTCGCGCCCACCGCGATGCCTGCGGCCGCGAGGGCCACGCCGCCCACGATCAGCCGGATGCGCGTGCGTGAGGACACGCGAACGAGCGTAGCCCGGAGGGGCATGGTCGCGGCCCCCTACGTTGCTATATTCGGTAAAGCAACCTTATGGCGACCTACAGAGAGCTTCTGCAGCAGGTCAAAGGCGAGATCGACGAGGTCGACGCGACACGCGCGCGCGAGATCCTCGCCGACGATTCCGCGGCACTGGTCGACGTGCGCGAGCGCGACGAGTGGGACGAGGGCCACATCCCCGGAGCGGTGCACGTTCCTCGGGGAAACCTGGAGTCCAGGATCGAGAACGCGATGCCGGACAAGTCGCGCCAGATCGTCGTCTACTGCGCGGCCGGAAATCGCTCTGCCTTTGCCGCCAAGACGCTCGAGGAGCTCGGGTACGAGCACGTCGTCTCCCTCGCGGGCGGCTTCACCGACTGGAAGAGAAACGGAAATCCGGTCGAGATCTCGGAGTCGCTGGACGAAGCCAAGCGGCGGCGTTACAGCCGTCATCTCCTGATCCCCGAGGTCGGCGAAGAAGGGCAGCTGCGCCTCCTCCAGTCGCGCGTCCTGCTCATCGGCGCCGGCGGGCTCGGCTCTCCCGCATCGCTGTACCTGGCAGCGGCCGGAGTCGGAACCCTCGGCATCGTCGACGACGACGCGGTCGACGAGACCAACCTCCAGCGCCAGATCGTGCATTCGACCGAGCGTCTCGGCGAATCGAAGGCCGAGTCCGCGAAGCGGACGGTCGAAGCGCTGAATCCCGACGTCACGGTCAAGGTCTTCAAGGAGCGCCTGACGTCCGAAAACGTCGATCGCATCCTCGGCGAAGGCTGGGACGTGATCGTCGACGGCGCCGACAACTTCCCGACGCGTTACCTCTTGAACGACGCGTCCGTCTGGCACAGGATTCCGGTCGTCCACGGCTCCATCTACCGCTTCGAGGGCCAGGTCACGGTCTTCAAGCCGTTCGAGGGGCCCTGCTACCGCTGCCTGTTCCCGCAGCCGCCTCCGCCCGAGCTGGCGCCGAGCTGCGCCGAGGGCGGCGTGCTGGGTGTGCTCCCCGGCGTGATCGGGTCTCTGCAGGCCAACGAGGCGCTCAAGTTGGGGCTCGGGATCGGCGAGCCGCTCGTCGGACGCCTGCTGATGTTCGACGCGCTCGCAGGCGAGTTCACCGAGATTCGGCTCCGCCGCGATCCGGACTGCCCAGTGTGCGGCGAGAACCCGACGATCACGGACTACATCGACTACGTCGAGTTCTGCCAAGGCGGCAGGACGCACGTCGCTTGATGGCGCGCGTCCGCATTCCCCCCACTCTGCGCGACTCCGTCGGAGGAGCCCGCGAAGTCGAGGCTTCCGGCTCGACGCTCCGCGACCTCCTTTCCGATCTCGCCGAACGCTTCCCGAGTCTCGGCAGGCAGGTGCTGGGAGACGGCACGGAGCTTGCGCCCTTCGTAAATGTCTACGTCGACAACGAGGACGTGCGCACGCTCGAAGGCCTGGACACGCCTCTCCGCGAGGACGCCACCGTCATCCTCCTGCCGGCAATGGCCGGCGGCGAGCGCACGCTGACCCCGTCGCTGCTCGAAGCCGTCGGCTCCACCCCCCTCGTCGAGCTCGCACGACTCTCGCCGCACGAGGGTGTTCGGCTCTACGCGAAGCTCGAGAGCCAGAACCCGACGGGCTCGATCAAGGACCGGATCGCCAAGACGATGGTCGAGGCGGCCGAGGCGTCAGGCGAGCTCGAGCCCGGCCGTGATCTCCTCGAGCCCACGAGTGGCAACACCGGCATCTCGCTCGCCATGGTGGCCAAGCTCAAGGGCTATCCGCTGACGTGCGTGCTCCCGGAGAACTCGACTCCGGAGCGGATCAAGCTGCTGCAGCTCTACGGCGCGAAGCTCGTGTTCTCTCCCGCCGCCGAGGGCTCCAACGGCGCTGTTCGGCTTGCCTTGCAGATGGCCGAGCGTGACCCCGGCTACTTCATGCTCAATCAGTACGGAAACGAAGCGAACCCACGGGCCCACTACGAAGGCACCGGCGCCGAGATCGTCGAGGCCCTCCCGCGTGTCGACGCCCTCGTCGCAGGTCTCGGCACCGGCGGGACGCTGATGGGAGCCGGCGACCGCCTACGCGAGTCGTTCCCCGACGTCATCGTCGCCGCCGCGGAACCGCTTCAGGGCGACCTCGTCTACGGGCTTCGCTCCCTGGCCGACGGTTACGTGCCGCCGATCCTCGACGTCTCCCGCCTCGACCGGAAGATCCTCGTGTCGAACGAGGAGTCGATCGCAGGCGTCCGCGACCTCCTCGACCGCGAGGGCATCTTCGCGGGCGTCTCGTCCGGAGCCGTCGTGCACGTCGCCCGGCTGCTCGCCGAGGAGCTCGAGGAGGGCGTGATCGTCTGCGTGCTCGCGGACGGCGGCTGGAAGTACCTCTCCGCCGACTTCTGGACAGAGGGCGCGCAGTCGATGGAAGACCGCATCTGGTGGTGATTCCCGCCGAGGTGCGCTCGGCGCTCGTCGAGCACGCCGAGGCAGAGCGTCCCAACGAGGCGTGCGGCCTGATCGCCTCCCGCGACGATGTGGCCGAGCGCTACATCGCGGGCCGGAACCGCGACGCGAGCCCGTACCGCTTCGACCTCGACGTCGACCCGGAGACGTGGTTCCTCGAGGACGAAGGCTACGAGCTGGCCGTCTTCCACTCGCACCTCTCGAGCCCACCGCGCCCGTCTCGCACCGATGTCGAGAACATCGGCCTCTGGGAGGGCCGCCCCTACGTGATCCTCTCGCTTGGCACCGGGGAGCTGGCCGCCTGGCGAATCGCCGAGGGCCGTATCGAGCCTCTGGAGCTCGACTAGCCGACGCTGAAGCTTCGGCGCATCGTGCTCGGGTGCACGTCGCAGATGTACGTGTACGTGCCCGCGGACAGCGTCACGGTCCAGCGCCTCGTCCCGACGAACGCGATGCGGGTTCGCCGGTCGACGCCCGGCCCCTTGAGATGGAAGTTGTGATTCTGCGCCCGGTCGCGAACGGTGATCCGCTTCGTGCCAGCCGAGAGATGCGTGACGAGGGATCCGTCAGCCCGTTTGAGCGTGATCGTCGTCCCTGGGCCCACGCGGGCATAGAAGCGGGCGGCCGCAACGGATGGCAACGCAAGGGCCCCGACCACTGCGGCGACGAGGACGATTCTGAGCTGCATGCCCCCTCTACGGCGGAGGGGTCTAGTCGGATTGTGCTGCCGCCGCGAACTCGTCGGTTCGCCTCGCCATCTCCACGTCTCGCCCAGTGATCGCCCGTTTCGTGTGCGTCCACCAGCGGACGTTGACCGCGTTCCAGGAGATGGATATGTCGGGGTGATGGTCGGCGGCCTCCGCGGCCTCGGCCAACCGGTTGACGAAGGCGACCGCCTCGGCGAAGTCCCTGAACCGGAAGCCGCGCTGAAGAGCACCTCGCACCTCGTTCCAGCCCTCCGGGTAGACGAGCTCGTCCGTCATCCCTCGAAAGGATGCCGCTTCTCAGCCGTCGACCGCTCCGTCCCGATAAGAGATCGTGCGCTTCGCCCGGGCCGCACTTACCGTCCTCGTTCCCTTGGCGCTCGCCACGCCGGCAGCAGCCCACCCTCTTCCCCAGGCGCCGAACTGCCCCGTCTTCCCGGAGACGAGCGTCTGGAACCGGCCGGTGAACAAGCTGCCTCTACGGAAGGACTCGCGGACGATCGTCAACGCGATCGGAGCACGCCTGAACCTCCACGCGGATTTCGGCTCCGGGCTCTGGGACGGCGGCCCCATCGGGATCCCCATCACGGTCGTCGACTCCAGCATTCCCAAGTGGTCCGTCGACTTCGGCTACGACGACGAGAGCGACCCGGGCCCGTACCCGATTCCCGACAACGTCCCGATCGAAGGCGGCCCGTCCGCCGACGGCGACCGCCACGCGGTGATCGTCGACTCGGAGACATGCAAGCTCTACGAGCTCTTCCACCTCTATCCGTCCTGGACGGCGGGTTCCGGGGCGATCTGGGACCTGACGTCGAACGCGCTGCGCCCGAAGGGTTGGACCTCCGCGGACGCGGCCGGGCTCCCCATCCTCCCGGGGCTCGCTCGCTACGACGAGGTGGCCGCCGGGTCGATCGACCACGCCCTTCGCTTCACCGTGAGACGGTCCCGGCGCGCCTGGGTGTATCCGGCGCGGCACTTCGCCAGCTCGTACACGAGCAAGAGCCTGCCGCCGATGGGACTCCGCCTCCGGCTACGGAGCAACTTCCCGGTCGCCGACTACCCGCCGCAGGCGCGGGTGGTGCTCCGCGCGCTGAAGCGCTACGGGATGATCGTCGCGGACAACGGGTCGAGCTGGTACGTCTCAGGGGCTCCGGATCCCGGCTGGGACAACGACGACCTGCACACGCTCCACAGCGTCAAGGGGTCGGACTTCCGGGTCGTCGACACATCCTCGCTGCGCCCGTAGGACCGATCAGGCGTGACCCGGAGGCGCGGTGGCCGCACCGAAGACGTGAGTCCGGCTCGGCCGGACGAAGACGATCTGGCCATCGTGCAGCTCAAGCGCATCGGCCTCGTCCCTTGTGACCTGGGCGGATACCCGTCTGCCGTCCTCGAGGACGAGCTCGGCCCGCACCTCGAACCCGAGGTGGACGACGCGCTCGACCATCGCCTCGATCGACTTCCCGTTCGGCTCGTGGCGGACCTCGAGATCGTGAGGGCGGATCCACGTCTCCCCCAGGCGGTTGGCCGGCCCGACGAAGCTCATGACGAACTCGTTCGCGGGGTGCTCGTACAGATCGCGCGGCTTGCCGGTCTGCTCGATCCGGCCTTCGTTCATCACTGCGACGCGGTCGGCGACGTCCATCGCCTCCTCCTGGTCGTGCGTCACGAGCACCGTCGTGACGGGAACGTCCTCGTGGAGGCGGCGTAGCCACGCGCGAAGCTCTTTGCGCACGCGCGCGTCGAGCGCTCCGAAGGGCTCGTCGAGGAGCAGCACCTTCGGCTCGGCGGCCAGCGCCCGAGCCAGCGCCATCCGCTGACGCTGACCGCCGGAGAGCTGCGACGGATACCGGTCGGCCAGGCCCTCGAGCTGGACGAGCTTGAGCAGCTCCCCGACCCTGTCTCGGATCTCGTCGCGCGGGCGCTTGCGGATCTTGAGGGCGAAGGCGACGTTTTCGCAGACGCTCATGTGCTTGAACGCCGCGTAATGCTGGAAGACGAAGCCGACACCGCGTTCCTGCGGCGCCAGCTCGGTGGCATCCTCGCCGTGGATCGACACCGCGCCCTCGTCCGGCTGCTCGAGCCCGGCCACGATCCGGAGCAGCGTCGACTTCCCGCTCCCGCTCGGCCCGAGCAGAGCGGTCAGCGACCCGCTCGCGATCGCGAGCGAGACGTCGTCGACGGCGACGTAGCTACCGAAGCGCTTCGTCACCCGGCGAATCGCTATCGCCACCGGATTTCTCCCTTCGGAGGATGGTCATGAGGAAGAGCGTGATCAGAGCGAGGAGCGCAAGCTCGACCGACGCAGTGTAAGCGCCGGTGAGATCGAAGCTGTTGAAGCGTTCCTGCACGTGCAGCGTCAACGTCTCGGTGCGGCCGGCGATGCTCCCGGAGACGATCGAGACGGCGCCGAACTCGCCGATCGCGCGTGCCGTCGTGAGGACGATGCCGTAGGTGACTCCCCAGCGGATCGCCGGCAGCGTCACGCGGAAGAACGTGCTGAGCGGTGAGGCACCGAGCGTCCAGGCGGCCTCCTCCTGCTCGATGCCGAGCTCGCGGAGCACCGGGACCGTCTCGCGGACGACGAAGGGGAGCGAGACGAAGATCGTGGCGAGGATCATCCCGGGCAGCGCGAAGATCACGCTGATGCCGTGGTCGATCAGCCATCCGCCGAACCAGCCCGTGCGCGCGTAGACGAGGTAGAGCGAGAGGCCGATGACGACCGGCGAGAGCGCGAACGGCAGGTCGACCACTGTGTTGAGGACGCCCTTCCAACGGAAGTTGTCGCGCACGATCACGAGCGCGCAGACGATCCCGAAGATCGTGTTCGCGGGGACGACGATCAGGGCGATGATGACCGTCAGCCACAGCGCGTGGAGCGCCTCGGGAGTCGTCGCCGCGTCGATGACGGGGCCGATCCCGTTCTCGAACGTCCGCCAGAAGACAAGCCCGACCGGGAACACGAGCAGTGCGGCGAGATAGCCGAGCGCCGCAAATCGGAGGCCAAGCCTAGCGGCCACCCGAGTACCTCCAGCGCCGCAGCACGTCGAACGAGAAGAGCGTCACCACGGAGATGACGAGCAGGACGACGGACACGGCTGCGCCGCCCGCCACGGCGTCACTCTCGACGAGGCTGAAGACGTGGACGGAGGCGACCTCCGTCTTGAAGGGGATGTTTCCCGAGATGAGGACCACGGAGCCGAACTCTCCGATGGCACGAGCAAAGGCGAGGGCACAGCCGGAGAGGATCGCGGGCGCGAGATTGGGCAGGACGATCCGCCGGAAGATCGTCGCGGGCCGCGCGCCGAGCGATGCGGCGGCCTCCTCCATCTCCCTGTCGAGCTCGAGCAGCACGGGCTGCACCGAGCGGACGACGAAGGGGAGCGTCACGAAGAGGAGCGCCATCACGACTGCAGTCCGCGTGTAGGCGACGTTCACGCCGAAGGGCCCGCGAGGGCCGTACAGAGCGAGCAGCGTCAGCCCGGCGACGATCGTCGGCAACGCGAACGGCAGGTCGATGAGCGCGTTGACGAAGGCCTTGCCGCGGAACCGGTCACGGACGAGCACCCAGGCGATCAGCGTCCCGGCCACGGCGTTCACCGCGACGACCACGAGCGAGGCGAAGAAGCTGAGCTGCAGGGCGGCGACCGAGGAGGGGCTCGAGATCGCGCGCCAGAACCCGTCCCACCCGTTGTCGGTCGACTTCCAGACCACGGCCGCAAGCGGGAGAAGAACGATGAAGCCCAGGTAGGCAGACGCAAAACCGCGCCCGAGCGGCATGCGCCCGGACGCGGTCCCGCGAGGAGCTCGGACTGCGAGGGCCCTAACCGCTATCCGTCGACACTCCTAGGTCCTGTTCGATCTTCGCCACGAAACCGTTGTCAGGGTCGAAGAACTTGTCCTTCACCACTCCCCAGCCGCCGAACTTCTCGATCGTGAAGAGAGCGGCGGGCGCCGGGAACGTCGTCTTCGCGAGGACCTCCTTGGACACCGGCCGGTAGCCCTTGTCGGCGAAGATTTGCTGGGCCTCGGGGCCGCGCAAGAAGTCGACGAATGCCTGAGCGGAGGCCGGCGCGTCCTTCGTCACCGCGATCGGGTTCTCGATCAGGATCGTCTGGTCCGGGAGGACGTAGTCGACGTCCTCACCTTTCTGCTGGGCGGTGACGGCCTCGTTCTCGTAGGCAATCATCACGTCGCCTTTGCCGCCGACGAAGGTCTGCAGCGCCTCGCGCGCGCTTTTGTCCTGCACAGGGGTGTTGCTCAGGAGCTTGTGCAGGTAGTCGAGCGCCTGGTCTTCGGTCTTGCCCAACTCGAGCTGGGCGCCGTACGCCGCCATGAGGTTCCAGCGGGCCCCGCCCGAGGTGAAGGGATTCGGCGTGATCACCTCGATGTCCGGCTTGATCAGGTCGTCCCACGTCTTGATGCCCTTCGGATTCCCCTTGCGGACCACGAAGACGACGACCGAGTCGGTGACCATCCCCTTGTACTCGTCGGCGTTCCAGTCCTCGGCGACGATGCCGGGGTCGACGAGGCGAGTGATGTCGGGCTCCAGAGAGAAGGCGACGACGCTGGCCGGCAGGCCGGCCTCGACGGCGCGGCTCTGCTCGCCCGAGGACGCGTACGACTCGTCGAACGTGACGCCCTGCCCAGCCTGAGTCTTCTGGAAGGCGGGGATGAGCTCCTCGTAGGCCTCCTTGGGCGTCGAGTACGCGACGAGCGTGAGCTTGGTGCTTCCCGACGCGCCGGCGGTCCCGCTTTCGGAGACGCCACCGCAGGCGGAAGCCACTAGGAGAACGAATGCCGCCAAAGCCGTCCCAAGTCCCGAGTTGCGCCTCAAATGTGCCTCCTAGATCTCGACAAAGATTGTCAGAAATACTGATTAAGATTGTCGAGCAAACTAACTTTGGATGCCCTTGCTGTCAAACTTGAATGAAAAGGGGCTCAAGATGTGGGTTACACGCCGAACCGACTACGCGACCCGAGCCGTGTTGGCGCTCGCAATCAGCGAGAGCGCGCTCAGTCTCGACGAACTCGCGGAAACGACTGCCGCTCCGCGCTCCGTGCTGGAGCAGGTGATGCCGATGCTACGGGCGGCAGGGATCGTGCGATCAGCGCGGGGTCCGGGCGGGGGCTACCGCTTGAATCACCCTCCGGAGGAGCTCACGCTTGAGCGCGTTGTGCGCGTCTTCCAGGGACAGCTTGCGCCAATCGGCTATGCGACTCGCCACGAACCCGACCCCTGTCCAGCGATCGTCGCTCGGTCACTCCGCCCGGCGTGGGAGCAGGTCAGAGACGCGACGATCACGATTCTGAGCGGCATCAACTTCGCCGATCTGGCTGAGGCGGCGCAGTCCGGCCGCCGCACGCGCTCTTAAGCGCAGAACTCGGCGGCGATGCGCGCGTAGAGGTCGGCGCAGCGCTCCGCGCTCGCCGTGTCCACCCACTCGACGTCGGCGTGCGCGCCCTCGCCCCTCGGGCCGAACACCACTGTAGGGATGCCTGCCGCAGCGAAGAGCGCCGAATCGGCCCAAAAGGGGACGCCGATGATCTCCGGCCCGTTCGCGTGGCGCCCCACGAGGCCGACGATCTCCTCCCCCTCGTCCACCTCGAAGGGCTCCCGAAAGAACGTCACCCGCGCCGAGCCGTCGAGGCCCGCGAGTAGCCCTCGTGCCTCGGCGGCGACGTCGGCCTTCGTCTCGCCGGGGAGAGTCCGCCTCTCGGCCTGGAGGACGCAGCGGTCCGGATACGTCGAGAGCTCGGTCCCTCCTTCGATCAACGAGGCGTGGAGAGAGCCGGTGCCGAGCAAGCGGTGAGGAGAGCGGCTGCGAATCTCCCCATCGAGAGCCGAGAGCCGGACAAGCCCCTCGCCCATTCGGGCGATGGCGTCCTCCCCGAGGTCGTAACGCGAGCCGTGGGCAGCGACGCCGCGCGTCTCGAGCTCGATCCACGCGAACCCGCGGTGGGCGACCGCGAGATGCTCCTCGGTCGGCTCTGCGACGATGGCGGCGTCGGCGGAGTAGCGGCGCGCGACCGCCTCGCTGCCCACGCTGCCCACTTCCTCGTCTGCGACTGCGGTCACGATCACGTCTCCTCTGAGCCCGGCCCCGGCCGCACGCGCGCCCGCGAGCATGATCGCGGCGAGGCTGGCCTTCATGTCGTAGGCGCCTCGGCCATAGAGGCGTCCAATCTCCGACCGCGGCTCGAGCGGCGACTCCATTCCCGCGGTTCCGACGGTGTCCATGTGCGCGTTCAAGAGCAGCGAACGGCCGCCCCCGGAGCCACGCGCTATCCCGACGACGTTGAAGCGCCCCGGCGCCACCTCATCGGTCTCGACGTCGAGGCCGGCCTGCTCGAGCCAGGAGGCCACGAACTCGGCGATCTCGCGCTCACCCGCCCCGCCCGGGATGAGATCGGGGTTGACGGAGTCGATGCGGACCAGCTCGCAGGTGAGTTCAGTAAGGCTGGACAAATTCAACGGGCGCGCCGTCGACTTCGATGAACGAGACCCGCACCTCGCCCGAAGACGTCAAAAGGCTCGACGAGGACAGGGTGGCCGGCCATCGCTTCCTCGAGCGAGTCGACGCGGTAGGCGACGTGAGGCACCGTGCGGACGAGCTCCACCTCGGGGCTCGAGTCCTCGTACCAGAGCCATTCCACCCGGTACGGATGGTCGGCGGGGCTCGTCAGCCAGAGGCGCTTCGACTCGAGGAAGCGCATCCCGTCCCGCTTGGCCGCAGCCGGGACGCCGATGTGGTCGAACTCCACCCGCCGATCTTATTCGGCGGCGGCCTCGACCTTCTCCGCTTCATCCTCGGGAAGGAACTCGACCTCGAGCCGCTCGATGCGCGGGCCGTCGACGTCGACGACCTGGAAGCGAAGGCCGTCCCACTGCACCTCGTCGCCCTCCTCGGCCGCGCGGCCAAGCGCGCCGAAGACGAACCCCGCGACGGTGTGGTAGTCGTCCTGCGGCAGCTCCTGGGCGAATTGCTCGTTGAAGTCGTCGATCGGGAACGTGCCATGGATGCGGACGCGCCCGTCCGGAAGCCGCTCCACGGACTCGTCAGGGAGGTCGAACTCGTCCTCGATTTCGCCCACGATCTCTTCGAGCAGGTCTTCGAGCGTGACGAGCCCTTCGAACGAGCCGTACTCGTCGACGACGATCGCCATGTGCAGGTTCGCGCGGCGGAACTCGGCGAGCATCGCGGCGAGGTCTTTCGTCTCGGGAACCATGTACGCCGGCCGGACGAGGGCTTCGATGTCGACGTTCTCGATGCCCTCGGCGTAGAGAGCTCGGAAGAGGTCGCGCACATGGAGGATCCCGACGATGTCGTCGAGCGAGCCTCTGTAGACCGGATACCGGGTGTAAGGCGAGTCGATGACGGCCGCGAGCGCCTCGTGGGAGGGCAGCTCGATCGAGAGAGCTACGACCTCGGGGCGCGGGACCATGACCTCGTGGACTTCCTTGTCCGCGAAGTCGAAGACCTTGTAGAGCATCTCTTCTTCCTGCTCCTCGATCGCCCCCGTGTCTTCGGCCGCGGCGACCATCATGCGAATGTCGGCCTCGTCCGCCGCGATCACGCCTGCCGGGGCGGGCTCGACGCCGAAGAGCCGCGTGAAAGCGTTCGCGGATGTCTGCAGGAACCAGACGAGCGGATACGTGATCACGTAGAAGGCCTCGACCGGCAGTGCGACCCACAACGCCGTCGCCTCGTTCTTGGTCAAGGCAAAGGCCTTGGGGACGAGCTCGCCCAGGGTCACGTGGAGGTACGTGACGAGCGCGAAGGCGAGGATGAACGCCATGGTCGTGGCGACGAGCGGCTCGAAGAAGTGCTCGAGCAACGGCTCGCCGACAGCGCCGAGCGCGATCGAGAAGGCGGTGATCCCGAGCTGAACGGTGCCGATGAACCGGACCGGATCGTCCATGATCCGCAAGGCGATCTTCGCGCGCCGGCTGCCTCCGTGCGCCAGCTCGAGCAGACGGGTCCGTCGGGCAGTGACGAGCGCGTACTCGGCCGCCACGAAGAAAGCGTTCCCCGCGACCAGCAGGAGAACGGCGAGTATCTCGAGGAAAATAGTCACGCCCCGAATCCCGGGGCGCAGGTACTAGGCGGGATCTCGTCCAACTCTCGGATTTGAGGATAGCGCAAGCCTCAGCCGACCCTCCCGGCGACCATAGTCTCGAGCAGGTTGAACTGCCGGTCAAGGACGGCCAGATCCGCGCGATAGCCGGCCGCGAGCCGGCCTCGGTCGGTGAGGCCGAGGAGCGACGCAGGGGTAAGGCTCGCCATCGTTGCTGCCTCGGCGAGCCCGTAGACGGCCATGCGGGCGACGAGCGCCGCCCCCGCCCGGTCGCCTCCACCGAGGCGATTGTCCTCCCGCACCGGAGCGACGACAAGGTCGCTCGTCAGGGCGATGCGCTCGGGACCTGCGACCCGGATGGTGAGGTCCTCGACGCGAGGATGCAGGTGGCGGCCGTCGGCGATGAGGCCGAGCGTCACGCGCTCGTCCAGGAGGAGCTCCGGAAGCGGGCCGGTCGCGCGGGCCTTGACGGGAGCCATCGCGTTCCAGACGTGCGTGGCGAAGCGCGCGCCGGCGTCGATCGCGGCCCGAACGGTCGCGCAGTTGGCGTTCGTGTGCCCGATCCCCGCCACCGCACCCGACTCGGCGAGTTGCCGGATGGCGTCGAAGGCGCCCGGAAGCTCCGGCGAGATCGTCATCACGCGCACGTCGCCGCGCTCCAGCCAGCCTTGCAGGAGCTGGAGGTCGACGGGCCGGAAGTCCTCCGGAGAGAGCGCGCCCGCGGCGTCGGGATTGAGAAACGGCCCCTCGAGGTGGAGGCCGAGACAGAGCGGGTCAGTCGTCTCCACCGGCACCTGCGCGGCCTGCAAGTACGCAGTCACGCCGCTTCCCGCAAGGGCCGCGGGCTCGTACACCTGGAGGTCTACGAACCCAGGAAAGATCAGGGGTTGCTCGCCCGCGGACGCGTTCTCTTCGACCGCAGCGATGAGATCGCCTTCGAGCACGAGCCGCCCGGGCCTGGCACCGTCGACGGGGTCAATGAGAAGTCCCCCTAAAGTGTGACGGCCTATCACCCGATTATCATCGTGCCTTGGGGGACACCGCATTGTCGACCAACGGACCACCGACCGAGATCACGTGTCTCATCGCTGACGACCACGAGGTCGTACGCGAGGGATTGCGTCTCTCTCTGTCGCGTGCTCCCCAGATCCGCGTCGTCGGGGAAGCGTCGGACGGAGCGAGCGCAGTGGCGATCGCAGAGCGTCGGCGCCCCAACGTCGTGATCATGGACGTGCGCATGCCCGGAATGGACGGGCTCGAAGCGACGAAGATCCTCAACGAGCGCCTCCCGCAAACGTCCGTGCTCATCTTCACGGCCTACGGCGAGCGGAGCCTGCTCGGCCGCGGGCTCGAGGCAGGCGCGAAGGGCTACATCCTGAAAGAGGCGCCGCACTCGACTCTGCTCCGGGCGATCGAGAAGGTCGCCAGTGGCGAAGGCTACGTCGACCCGGCGCTGATGCCGGCTCTTCTGACCCGTGAGCGCGAGGAGATGCTCACCCAGCGGGAGCGCGAGATCCTCCAGCTGCTGGCCGACGGGATGTCGAACGCCGACGTCGCGTCGCGGCTCTTCATCAGCCAGGAGACCGTGAAGAGCCACGTCCGTCATATCCTCGCCAAGCTCGAGGCTGATACGCGCACTCATGCCGTCGCGATCGCGCTTCGCGAGTCCATCATCGACTAGGTCCGCAGGCGCGCTCGCGGCTGCCACCGTCACGGCGGCCGTCGCCGGGGCGATCGGCTGGGCGACCGGCATCTTCTGGCTGGCCGCCGCGGGGCTCGTCACGGCCACTGCGCTGGCCGGCGCCTTCGCCGTCTACCTGATCGTCTCGGAGCGCCGGCGGCACGAGACGGCCGAGGACGAGCTGCAGGCACAGGCGAGCTTCCTGGAATCGCTCGTGGACTCGATCGCCGCCGTCTCGAGCCCCCTCGAGGCGAGCGAGATCATCGAGCGGACGTGCGACGAGGCCAAGCGGCTCTTCGATGCGCGCGATGCCCGCTTTCTCTCCCCTGCCGAGAACGCGGCCGGAGAGCCTCGTCTGACTGAGAACGGCATGATCGTCCCGCTTGCCGTGCGTGGGAACCAGATCGGCGCGCTGAGCCTCACGCGCTCGGGCGGCTTCCATCGCTGGGATCTCATGCGCGCCACAGTCCTCGCGGACTTCGCCTCCCGGGCGGCTGAGAACGCCCGCCTGATCGTCGAGGCGCAAGAGCGCGAGGGCGAGCGTACGCGGCTCGCAGAGCAGATCATCACCGCCGAGCAGGACGAGCGCCGCCGCCTCTCGCTCTTCCTCCACGACGGCCCCGTGCAATCCATGGCGGGCATCGCGCTCATGCACGATGCCGCCCTGGCCGCAATCAACGACGGGCGCTACGAGGACGCGGCGAAGGTAATCGAGAGCTCGCTCGAACGGGAGCGGCGCACGATCCAGGAGCTCCGCGACCTCTCCTTCGCCATTGAGCCGGTCGTCCTGCGAGATGCAGGCTTCGGCGCAGCTGTGCGGGCGCTCGGCGACCAGATCGAGCAGTCCCACCAGATCACCGTCTCGACGGAGACCGAAGCCGGCGAGCGACTGAGCGAGAAGGCGCAGGTCGCCCTGTACCAAATCATCCGGGAGTCGATCAACCAGGCAGTGCGGCGCGAGGCGAGGCAGATCGGAGTGACCGTCGTCGAGCTCGACGGGGGCGGCTACGTCGCCGCGATCGACGACGACGGCATGGGCGAGCGCCGCCGCGCGTCGATCGAGGAGATCGATGAGCGCGTCCACATCCTCAACGGCCGGCTCTCGGTCGAGCGGCGCAGCGAGGGAGGCACGTCGGTTCAGGTCGCCATGCCTCCGTACGTGGCGACGGCCGACGACTAAAATTCAGGCCGCATGGCCGACAAGCACCTCGTTTTCGTCCCGCGCCACACCGGCTACGAACTGGCCGAGCGGGACGGCGATCCACCTGGCCCTGGGGAAGAGATCGAGCTCGACGGCGACGGGACCTACGTCGTCGTGAAGGTCTCGCCCTCACCGCTGCCCAAGGACGACCGGCTCTGCGCCTACCTCCAGGCGCGCTAGGAGAAGGCGCTCTCGGCGGCGACCTTGCCGAGGACGAGCGCGGAGGCGAGTGCACTCGACCAACCGCCCGTCGAGATCCCGCCCGCATCGGCGCCGGCCGCGTAGATCCCCTTCGCGGCGCGCGCCTGCGCGTCGATCCGGAGGCCGCCGAGCGTCGTCGTGATGCCGGCGACCACCTCGACGACAGTCGACCCTTTTCGCCGCTCGACCGGAGCCCCGGCGCGGCGCGCGGCCTCGATCAGGTCGCCCACCGTGCGTTCCCGCACGGGCTCCCCGAGCGCATCGTCCGGGACGACGTAGCGAGCGCGCGCGCCCGGCTGGCGCGCAGTCCACTGGACGACGTCGATGTCCGACCACGTTCGAGGCTCGTACGTCTCGCCCGCGAGGTTCTCGACACGGGCATGCCGCGCGTAGACCTGGGCCAGCGGGACGAAGTCGGCCTCGGCGATGTGCGGCGCTGCCGCCAGGTTTCTCCCGTAGAACTCGTCCATGCCGACCGAGAGCTCGGCCCCCCGGTCGATGGCGAGCCGAAGGCCGTCCCCGGTGCTCCAGGGGTTCGTCCGCAAGACGAGCGAGCGGGCCTCCGGGGTGATGTAGCTCTCGACCAGGTCGACGCCGGCTTGAAATCCGCCTGTAGCGAGGATCACCGGTACCTCGTGCGGCAGCTCGGTCAGCGGCTCCGCCAGGCGAACGTCGCCCGCGCGCCGGCAGAGCGTCTCGGTCAGCTGCTTCGTGTCGAAGCGGGCCCCGCTCGTCAGCTCGTTGCCGGTCTCCCGCACGGCCGCGAGGGCGCCGAGCGTCTCGAGCCAAGCCAGGTCGTCGTCGAGGCGCTCCCACACGAGCCGCTGGAGCTCGGGGTCGCCGCCCGGGCACTCCGCGCGGAAGCGCTCCCACTCCCGGTAACGCCAGAGGAAGCCGCTCGAGAGAAGCATGGAGCCGCCGGGCCAGTCGCCCTTCTCGTGAACGACCACCTCGGCCCCCAGCTCG
This sequence comes from uncultured Actinomycetes bacterium, assembly GCA_963739065.1. GTDB lineage: Bacteria > Actinomycetota > Thermoleophilia > Gaiellales > Gaiellaceae > JAIBJP01. Next base: position 153,025 of record CAVTYV010000004.1, on the reverse strand, counting down.
CGTCCGCGTACCGCAGCGGCGAGCCCCGCCATGCCCGCTCCGGCCACGACGAGATCAGGCATCCGCGCCTCGGACTTTGTGTTTCACCAGCACAAGCGTTGATTCCACGGTTTCCGAAGAGTGGCTCGGCAGAAAGCCCCGAGGGCAGCCAGCTCACGGTTGTGCGTCTGGAACACAAGCGTCGGATCAGCCGGGAGAACCACGGCGGCGGGAGGTCGGGTTAGACGAGGGAGAAGCTCGGCTTGTGCTCGACGTACTCGAGCTTGATGCCGTCGGGGCCCCAGACGAAGACCGCGTAAGTATTCGCCCCGTCTACGACATCGGCGATCTCGAGCCCACGCCGCTCGGCTTCCTTGATGTGGTCCTCGGCGGAGTCGACCTTGAGGCCGAGGTGGTTGAGCAGCGGAGTCTCGGTCTCCTCGATCTCTCCTCGCTCGAGCTCGACGTAGGCATCGCCGACCGTCAGGCGGCCATCGTCCTCACCGAACCCAAGCTCGGCGAGCTCATGCGCGGTCCGCTCGGGATCCGGAACGACGAAGGCGACGTGGTCGAGGTCGGACGCGAAGCCTTCTTCCACCTCGACGAGCGCTAGGGGGAGGCCCTCGGGAGCAATGAACGTCGCTCGGCCGGGCTCCGGACGCTCGACCGCGACGTCCGGAGGAAGCTCCGCGAGCGCCTCGTCGAGGTTGAAGACCCTGATGCCGATCCGGCCGAGCACTCCGGGAAGGCGCTCGCCCTCGGCCGCGAACAGAGTCAGCTTCCCGCGTCGGGCGTCGGCCCCGACGAGCGTGAAGTTGTCCGTTCGATCGATCACGTGCATGCCGAGGCGGTCGACGAGGAAGTCCGCCAAGGAGTCACGGTCGCGCACCCAGAGGGCGACATGGTCCAGCGTCTCAGGTTTCATACCCTCGAAACTACCCACGGCGAGACGCTTAAACGCCTCCTCCGGGGGAACCATTCCCGTCTGGGGGTCGCCGACGCGCACTAGAATCGGGCTCCCAACCAGGAGGCCCGATGCTGACCTTCGGCGTCACGGTCCTGCCGGACCCGCCCCATACCCGGTTCCTCGAGCTGATGCAGCTCGCCGAGGCGAACGGCTTTGAGTACGGGTGGACCTATGACTCCCACATCCTCTGGCACGACGGCTACCCCCTGCTGACGCTGCTTGCCGCGAACACGGAGAAGCTGAAGTTCGGCCACTGCGTCACGAATCCGGGCACACGCGAGCCGACGGTGACCGCCAGCGGCTACGCGACGCTCCACGCGATCTCGGGCGGGCGCGCGGTGCTCGGCATCGGACGGGGCGACTCCGCCCGGCGGGTAATCGGCCAGCAGCCGGTGAAGATGGCCGAGTTCGAGGCCTCCTGCCGGATGATCAAGGACCTCATGAACGGCCGCCCGGTCGAGTGGAACGGCAAGGAGCTCCAGCTCGAGTGGGCGACTGACCGGCCCAAGATCCCGATGTACATCGCCGCCTACGGGCCCAAGGCGCTCGGCGTCGCCGGCCGGATCGCCGACGGCGTGATCATTCAGCTCGCCGACCCCGTGATCATCCAGTGGATCATGGAGCAGGCGCGTGTGGCGGCCGTCGAGGCCGGGCGCAATCCAGACGAACTCGAGTGCCTCGTCTGCGCTCCCAGCATGGTCACCGACGACATCGCGGACGCGCGCGAGGCGACCCGCTGGTTCCCGGCCATGGTCTCCAATCACGTCATGGACCTCATCGAGCGCTACGGCGAGGACTCGGAGATCCCGAAAGACCTGACTGACTACGTCAAGGCCCGGAAGTTCTACGACTACAAGGATCACAGCCGTGAGGGGGCCGCCCACGGCGAGTTCGTCACCGACGAGATCTGCGACCGCTTCAGCGTCATCGGGTCGGTCGACCAGGTGCGAGAGAAGCTGCGCGAGCTCGACTCGATCGGCGTAAGCCACTTCAACATCTACCTCATGACCCATGGCCAGGAAGACACGCTCGCGACCTACGGACGAGACGTCATTCCCGAGCTGAAACGGGCGGCAGTCTAGGCGGTCGCTAGACGGCGGCTTCGCGCCTACGCCTGCGCAGCGCCGCCTGCGTCGCGCGGTCGGCGCAGAGCTCGCAGCAGTAGCGGCGGCTCCGGTTGCGGGAGCGATCGACATAGACGCAGCAGCACGGTGAGGCGGCGCACAGGCCGAAACGGTTCCAGCCGCGCTGTTCGATGACCTCGAGGAGCGCGACCGCCGAGCGCCCGGCCAGCTCGTCCGCGACCGACCGCCGCCCCGCGCCGTAGCGAAACGCCCAGACGCCGTTCTCGCTCTCGAGCTGTGGCACCGCGCCGGCGTCCCGCGCGAGGGCGTTCAGGTCGGCAACGGCGTCCTCCTCCTGCTCGGCGTCGAAGGCCCGCCGCAGCCGGTCGCGAATCTTCCGGACCGGGTCGAGGTCCCTTGACTTCGCCCGGTCGGCCACCTCGTCGAGCTCGAACCAGCGCAGCAGGATGTTGAGCCGCTCGAGGCTGTACAGGCGTTCCGGCGGCTCGTGGAGCGCGTCCCAGGTGTTGACGAGCCCGACGGCCAGGCCTATTCCGTCTTTTTCGTCGGGGAGGATCAATGCGGTCGCCTCACTAGCAGTCTAACTTCGTCAGTGTCGTAATCGTCTTATGGTGCTGATGGTGATCGATCAGCGCGAAGCCCTCCCTCGTCCGACGAGCGCCGGCGTTCCCGCAACCGAGGCGGGAACGCCGGTCGCTCAGCGCAGCCTCTGGAAGGACGCGATCTACCGCTTCTCCTGCAACCGGGCCGCGGTCGTCGCAGTCATCCTCTTCGCGATCATCGTCCTCTACTGCCTGATCGTCCCGATCGTCTCGCCGTACGACCCGAACGCGGTCAAGTTCAGTGACTCGTATCTCCCGCCCAGCCTCGAGCACCCGTTCGGCACGGACAAGTTCGGACGCGACCTCCTGACGCGCGTGGCCGTGGGTGGGCGGATCTCGATCGGGATCGGCTTCGCCGGAACATTCGCGATCCTCACGATCGGGCTCGTCTACGGCTCGCTCGCAGGCTTCCTCGGGGGCGCCGTCGACACAGTGCTCATGCGCTTTCTCGACGCGCTCTACGGGCTGCCCTACCTCCCCTTCGCGATCATCACGACAGCGATTCTCAGCCCCGAGGGCACGGCCACCTTTTGGACGATGGTCGCCGCACTCACCATCGCGAGCTGGCTGACGACCGCCCGGATCGTCCGCGGTCAAATAGTCACCCTGAAGCAGAACGACTACGTCGTGGCCGCGAGGGCAGTCGGGGCGCGCTGGTTCCGGGTGCTCGGCCGGCACCTCATCCCGAACACGTTCGGCATCCTGATCATTGCTGTCTTCCTCGACCTCCCGGCCGTCGTCCTCGGCGAGGCTTTCCTCTCGTTCATCGGGCTCGGAATCAACCCGCCGACGGCCTCCTGGGGCTCGATCGCGCAGGACGGCCGAGCAGCGTACGTCCTGCATCCCCTGGTGATCGTGATCCCGAGCCTCGCGATCGCGACGCTCGTACTCTCGGCGAATTTCATCGCCGACGGACTGCGCGACGCGCTCGACCCGCGCACGCGTTCCGACTCGGGCTGAGCCAGTAGGCTCAGCGGCGTGGAGATCCCGCCGGAAGCCCGCGCGGTGCTCGAGTCGGACCGGCTCGCTCACTTCGTCACGCTAAACCCGGACGGGAGCCCGCAGGTCAGCTGCGTCTGGGTCGGCCTCGAGGGGGATGAGATCGTGTCGGGCCATCTCGGCCGCTGGCAGAAGGTGCGCAACGTCGAGCGCGATCCGCGCGTGTCGCTCTCCGTGGAGACCGACACGCTCAACGAGATCGGCCTCCCGGAGTACCTCGTCGTGCACGGACGCGCACGGATCCAGGAGGGAGGCGCGCCCGAGCTCCTGCAGCGCCTCGCCCACACATACATCGGGCCGGACGTCGTTTTTCCACCCATGCCCGACCCGCCGCCTGGCTTCGTCACCCGGATCACCGTCGAGCGGCTCGGCGGCGTGGGCCCCTGGGCTCCGGGTCGGTAATCTGAGCCGGGTCGCGTAGGAGAGGAGCCGCATGTCGTCCTTTGAAGACCCCAAGCGCTGGAAGGCGCTCGCCGTCCTCGGAGTCGCGTACCTCATGGTCGTGCTCGACGTCTCGATCGTGAACGTCGCCCTTCCCTCCATCCAGCAAGACCTCGACTTCGCGCCTGAGGACCTCCAGTGGGTCATCAGCGCCTACACGCTGACCTTCGGCGGCTTCCTGCTCCTCGGCGGGCGCGTCGGCGACCTGCTCGGCCGGCGCTCGGTCTTCATGGTCGGGCTCGGCGCGTTCGCCGTCTTTTCGCTCGCCTGCGGCCTCGCCACCACGTCCGCCATGCTCATCGCCTTCCGCGCGCTCCAGGGCCTCGGAGGCGCGATCCTCTCCCCCTCGGTGTTCTCGATCGTCTCGGTCACATTCCGCGAGGGCTCGGAGCGGAACAAGGCGCTCGGGATCCTCGGCGCCATCGCCGGCTCCGGCGCCGCCATCGGCGTTCTCGCCGGCGGCGTGCTCACGGAGTTCGCCGGCTGGGAGTGGATCTTCTTCGTCAATGTCCCGATCGGCATCGGCGCGCTCTTCCTCGTCCCGCTCTTCGTACGCGAGAGCCGTGCGGACGACCTGGCGCGCTACTTCGACACCGCCGGCGCCGTGACCGTGACGGCCAGCCTCATGCTCCTCGTCTACGGTCTGACGCAGACGACGAACGTCGGCTGGACTTCCGCGCGGACGATTCTCGTGCTCCTCGGCTCAGCCATCCTCATGGCCGCCTTCATCGTCATCGAGAAGCGCTCGCGCTCCCCACTCGTCCCGCTCAGCTTCTTCCGCAAGCGCACGCCCACCGGAGCGAACATCGTTGGCTTCGGCCTGGGGACGATGGTGTTCGGGATGTTCTTCCTGCTCTCGCTCTACATGCAGCAGATCCTCGGCTTCTCCGCACTGAAGACCGGCGTCGGATACCTCGCGGTCGCACTCACAGCAGTTCTCGCGTCAGGCCTCGCGCAGGCGCTCGTGACGAAGCTCGGCGTCAAGCCGGTACTGCTGACGGGGCTCGGGCTCCTCGGGGCGGGGCTCGTCTTCTTCACGCAGGTATCCGTCGGCGGCTCGTACGTCTCGGATCTCTTGCCGGGCTTCCTCCTGATCGGCGTCGGCCTAGGCTTCTCCTTCGTCCCCGTGTCGATCGCCGCGCTGGCGGGCGCCACCGGACGCGACGCCGGGCTCGCGTCCGGCCTGATCAACACCAGCCAGCAGATCGGCGGCGCGCTCGGGCTCGCCATTTTGAGCACGATCGCGACGACTCACGCCGAGAACCTGCTCAAGTCCGGGGAGCCGGCGCCGCAGGCCTTCACGTCCGGTTACAGCCTGGCCTTCTGGGCAGGCGCCGGGTTCGCGGCGATTTCCATCATCGCGGCGATCTTCGCACTCCAACGGGAGGATCTCGCGATGCCGGGCGGCGAGCCCGCGGGAGCCGAAGCCCGCTAGTAGCTAGATCACGCAGCTCGGCAGGAGGACGCGCAGGGAAGCTCCCCCGCCCGGTCGATCCTCCACCCACGCGCGGCCGCCGTGCGCCTCCGCGAAGCGCGCGACGAGCGAAAGGCCGATGCCCGCGCCGGGCGCCGCGGAGTGCGCCTTCGCGCCGCGGTTGAAGGTCTCGAACACCGCCTGCTTGTGCTCGTCCGAGATGCCGAGGCCATCGTCCTCGACCGCCAGGAGAAGATCGTCCCCTTCGGCATCGAGCCTGACGTGAATCGAGCTCGAGGGCGGCGTGTGCTTCACGGCGTTCAGGATGAGGTTCTCGACGATGCGCTCCACCTTGGGCGCATCGATCTCCGCGTGCAGGGAGGCGCCGCTGATGTCCACGCGCCGACCGTCGAGGTCGCACGTTGCGACGGCCCGCTCGACCAGCCCGAGCACATCCGTCCGGTCGCGGCTCAGATCGACTGCGCCGCGGCGCACGCGCTCGACGTCGAGAAGGTCGACGAGCAGTCGTTCCAGACGGCGCGCGGCCTTCCCCAGCTCCGCCACCACCCGATCGAGCTCCGGGCTCGAGAGCTCGCCGCGGCGCTGCTCGAGCGTAAGTGCGAAGCCGAGGATCGTCGTCAAAGGGGTGCGGAGCTCGTGCGAGACGGCAGTGAGGATGTCGTCGCGTAGGCGCTCTGCCTGCCGCTGCTCGGTCACGTCCTGGGAGGTTCCGAGCATCTTCACCGGCTCATCTCCGTCCACGATCACCTGACCCCGGCCGGAAACCGTGCGCACGGATCCGTCCGGACGCACAACGCGGTGCTCGAAGGCGTAGGGCCGGCGCTCTTCGTAGGCGCGCTTCACCGCCGCATCCACAAAGGCACGATCCTCCGGATGGACCCGGTCCAGATAGCTGGCGTAGTCGACTCCACCGTCGGCCGGGTCGATTCCGTAGATGCGGTAGAGCTCGTCCGTCCAGGTGACGACATCGCTCTCGATGTCCCACTCCCAGCTTCCGACGTGAGCGAGAGCCTGCGCCTCGCTGAGACCCGACGCCATCTCCAGGAGCTTGGCGCTCCCCGCTTCCTGCTCGGCGATCGTGGCGCCGACAACGAGCAGGCTGACCGCGACGAGGGCGAACAGAGCTTGCGCCACCTGCACTTCCTCGGTGGCCGTGTCCACCCCGAGGGGGAGATTCCCCGCGACAGCTCCCCAGGTCCCGACCGCTCCGACAACGAACGATGCGACCGCCGCCCCTGCCGATTTGAACCGGATCGCGGCCAAGAGCAGGAGGGGAAAGAGCAGATAGGGGTAACGCCACGCGCCCGCGTGGAACACGGCGACGCTCACCGCGACCAGAGCCGCGAGTAGGACGAGCGCCTCGGCGGCCTGTCTGGTCGTCAACCTCATGCCGCGCCACGTCGAGAGAACCAGCAGGAGCGGCGCCACCATGAGCACACCGACGGCATCCCCGAACCACCACAGCACCCAGGCCGTCGAGTACGAATCCTCGCGCTCCCCGGCGAGACTGAGCACCGTTACCCCGTTCGTGGCGGCGACGGCGGTGCTGACGAGCGCGCCGCAAACCGTGAGGACGATGACGGCGCGAACCCGATCGAGCGCGGGGCGGAAGCCGAACCGGCGCACAAGAGCTGCGCCGACGACCGGTTCCAGTGTGTTCCCGACCGCGATCCCGGCCGCCACCGCGAGCGAGGAATCGCTCGTCAGGTTCGCGACGAACGCGCCGAGCGTCACTGCCGGCCAGTAGCGAGTACCGAGGATGAGAAGCGCGGCAAGGGCTATGCCGGAAGGCGCCCAGACGGGTGTGATGACACCGTGCGCCACGTCGAGGTCGAGGCCGACCTTGGCGGCGCCGAGGTAGGCACCGCTGACGATGAGAAACCACATCGCATAACGGAGCCGATTCGCCTGCACGAACTGAGGTATAGCGGCTACCTTGGAGGTCAGCATGCGACTCGAGGGCATTCACCACATCACCGCCATCACGGGCGACGCACCGAAAAACGTCGACTTCTACGCCCGCGTGCTGGGCCTCCGCCTCGTGAAGAAGACGGTCAACCAGGACGACCCGACCGTCTACCACCTCTTCTATGCGGACGAGCTCGGGAGCCCGGGATCGGACATCACGTTCTTCGAGTATCCGGGCGCCCGCCGCGGGCGGGCCGGGGCCGGCATGGTGCATCGCATCGTCTGGCGGGTCGCCTCAGAGGGGGCGCTCGACTTCTGGGAGCAGAGGCTGGGTACCGAAGGAGTCTCGACCACCCGGGCTCCGGGCAGCCTGCGCTTCGCCGACCCCGAGGGGCTGAATCTCGAGCTCAGCGTGGTGGAAACGGATGACGGCCCGCTGATCGCGGAGCATCCGGAGATCCCGGCCGAGCTCGCGCTCCAGGGCTTCGACTCAGTGCGGGCATTTACGAGCCAGGCCGCGGCGAGCCGCGAGTTCCTCGAGCAGGGCTTGGGGTTCAGGGCTGCCGACAGCGACGCGTTCGAGGCCCGCGGCGAGGACCGCGGCTCCTTCTACGTCTACGACGAGGCGAGCGAGCGCGGCATCGGCGGCGCGGGAACCGTTCATCACGTCGCGTGGGCCTCATCCCAGCAGGAGCACGAGGCCTGGCGCCAGCGGGTCCTCGAGGCCGGCGGATCTCCCACGCCTGTCATCGACCGCTTCTACTTCCGCTCCATCTACTTCCGCGAGCCGAGTGGTGTCCTCTTCGAGATCGCAACGATCGGCCCGGGCTTCACCACGGACGAGCCGTTGGAGCATCTCGGCGAGCGGCTTTCGCTTCCGCCTGCGTTCGAGCACCTGCGCGACCAGGTCGAGCCCGTGCTCACGCCGCTGCCGGACCCACGCGCGCGCGAGTCGGTCGGCTAGACGCTCCGAGCTTAAGCGGTCTGGCAGTCGGCGCAGAGGCCGACGACCTCGACCGTATGCGAGGCCGGACGAAAGCCGTGCGACCGGGATGCCTTCGCGATCCAGCCGTCGATCTCGCAGTCCTCGAGCTCTTCGACGCGGTGGCAGCTCGAGCAGACGAGGTGATGGTGGTGACCCGGGTTGCAGAGCCGGTAACAGCTCTCGCCTGTGCGATGGGCGAGCTCGTCGACGACGTCGCACTCCCTGAGCAGGGCTAGCGCGCGGTAGACGGTCGCGAGCCCGACCCGCTCGCCGCGCTCGCGCAGACGGGCGTGGATCTCCTGGGCGGTAGCGTCGTGCGGCTCGGCGGCGAGTGTCTCCAGCACGAGCATCCGCTGCCGGGTCGGGCGAACGCCCGTGCCGGCGAGCCGCTCGAAGAGCTGCACCGATTGGTCTTGTGGCCGAGCCATCGACCACTATGATAACCGCTTGATGAGATTGATAGTCATTCTCATTCTCACCTTCAGCGTCTCGATCGCGGCGGTCGGCTGCGGTGGCGGCGAGGCCGGAGGCGGTGGGGCCGCGGGCGCCGGGATGAAGCAGGTCGTCGCGGCCTTCTATCCCCTCGCCTTCGCGGCCGCGGAGATCGGCGGAGCGGGCGTGGACGTCGAGAACCTCACCCCGCCGGGCGCCGAGCCGCACGATCTCGAGGTTTCGCCGCGGGACGTCGCCGACGTCCGGGACGCCGACCTCGTCGTCCTCCTCGGCCATGGGTTCCAGCCGCAACTCGAGGACGCCGTAGGAGACGGCGACAACGTCGTGCGCCTCCTCGACACACCGGGGCTCGAAGTCCATTCGAACAACGATCCGCACGTCTGGCTCGACCCCGTTCGCTACGCGAAGGTGGTCGACCGGATCGGGCAGGCGCTCGGCGAGCAGTCGGCAGCGGACAACCTGGAGAAGCGCCTCATGGATCTCGACAGCGAGTTCCGGGCCGTCCTGGCCAACTGCGAGCGGAAGGAGATCGTCACGAGTCACGAGGCATTCGCCTACCTGGCCGAGCGCTACGGGCTCGAACAGGTCGCCATCACCGGGCTCAGCCCCGAAGCGGAGCCGGAGCCCGGCAAGCTGCAGGACGTCGTGAACCTCGTGCGCGCTCGCGGCGTCACCACCATCTACTTCGAGACGCTCGTCTCGCCGCGCATCGCGGAAACGGTCGCCCGCGAGACGGGCGCGAAGACCGCCGTCCTGAATCCAATCGAGGGCCTCACCAAGGAGCAAGCAGCCAACGGGGAGGACTATTTCTCGCTCATGCGAATGAACCTCGCCGCGCTGAGAGCGGGTCTGGGATGCAGCTAGCGGTCGCGCTTCGAGACCTGTCGTTCTGGTATCCCGGCGGCCCGCCCGTCCTCGAAGGGGTCGACCTCGACATCCCCATGGGCGAGTTCGTGGGCATCGCCGGCCCCAATGGAGGTGGAAAGACCACGCTCATCCGCCTCGCCCTGGGGTTGGAGAGGCCGACAAAGGGCGAGGCGCTCCTCTGGGGCCAGCCTGCCGACCGGTTCGGGGATCGAGTTCGCCTGGGCTACCTGGCGCAGCGAGCGCTCCTGGGGATCGAGGCGCCGGTAACGGTCCGCGAGCTCGTGTCGGCCGGGCGCGTCCCCCGGAGCGGACTGGTGCGTCCCTTCTCGGCGGTCGATCGCGCGGCCGTGCGCGAGGCGATCGAGCGGGTCGGCCTGCAGCAGCGCGCCGACACCCCGATCCACCACCTCTCGGGCGGGCTCCGCCAGCGCGCGCACATCGCGAAGGCGCTCGCCGGCGAGCCGGACCTCATCGTCCTCGACGAGCCCACTGCCGGCGTCGACGTGGAAGCACAGGAGGCATTCGCCGCTCTCCTCGAAGAGCTTCACATCGAGCTCGGCGCGACGATCCTCTACGTGTCGCACGAGTTCGGCGCGGTCGAGCAGTTCGTGGAACGCCTCGTCCTCGTCGCCGGGGGCATCGTCTTCGACGGTCCCCCCTCCGCTCTCCCCGGCCACTGGCACGACCCGTCCCATGTCCATCCTTGATGTCGACTTCATGCGGTACGCCTTCGCGGCCGGCGCGATCGTCGGCCTGCTCGCGCCCGCGGTCGGTTTCTTCCTCGTCCAGCGCGGCATGAGCCTGATCGGGGACGGCATCGGGCACGCGGCCTTCGCGGGAGTCGCCGCGGGCTACCTCCTCGGGATCTCGCCGGTGGCCACCGCGCTCGTGACGTCCGTGGTCGCGGCGGTCGCGATCGAATGGCTTCGGAGCCGTCGAGGCGCCGCCGGCGACCAGGCGCTCGCACTCGTCTTCTACACGGGCATCGCGGCCGGGGTCGTGCTCATCTCCGCCGCCGGGGCGCTGAATGCCAACCTCTTCTCGTTCCTCTTCGGCTCGATCCTCACTGTGACGCGCTCCGACCTCGCGCTCGTCGCTGCGCTCGGCATCGCGGGGCTCGCACTCATCGGCGTCCTCTACCGAGGCCTCGTCGCCGTTTCCCTCGATCCCGAGGGGGCTCGAGTGAGCGGCCTGCCCGTCGCGTTCCTCAACATCGTGCTTGCGGGCCTGGCCGGTGTGACGATCGCGGTCTCCATGCGCGTGGTCGGCATCCTGCTGATCGCGGCGCTCATGGTGCTGCCGGTCATCGCGGCGGGACGGCTTGCCTGGAGCATCCGCTCGACGTACTTCCTGTCGCTCGGAATCGGCCTCGTCTCCGTCCTCGCGGGGCTCACGGTCTCGTACTACGCGGATCTCGCGCCTGGCGGCGCGATCGTGCTCCTGGCGGCCGGCGTGACCGTCGCGGCGATCGTGGGGCGGGCCGCCGTGGCGCGCTAGCCCTCAGGGCCAACCGACGCGCCTGCTTGTCTATCGGCTCATGCGGCTCTTCCGACTCGTCCTCTCGGTGGTCATCGTCGCGACCGGACTGCATTGGTGTCCGAGGCGAGCGCGTCATTCCTTCGTGTCCGACCCCTGGGACACCGTCGAAATCGACTGCCCGTAAGCGGCTCTCGAATGCCGCGTTGACACGATTTAGGCCGAGTCGTACGATCGAGGGCCGGGTCTGTCCTGTCTGAGGGGAGCGAGGCGTTCATGTCTGCTGTACGGCGTTACCTCATTGCCGGTCTCGTGATCGGTCTGACGCTCCTCGTGAGCGCGGTCATCATCCGTGCCACCGATTCGGACGACAACGGCGGTACCGGCCAGGCCGTGGCGGAGACGCAGAGCGAGGCCGAAGCGGAAGCAGAGGCCGAAGCCGAGGAAGAGGGCGGGCCCCGGGCAGGCATCGAGGAGGCACAGGAAGAGGCCGAAGTGACGGCCTCGCGTCTGGAGGCGCTCCACGCCGCGCAGGCGGCTGGCAAGTTCGGAAGCAAGGTCGCGGCCACGACGAGCCCGGCGACGGGCTGGGTGGGCTCGCGCGTTTTGAGCTCGACGTTCGACGACTGGGAGCCCGCCGTCGCAGCCGATTCGAAGGCGCCCTACGTCTACCTGCTGACGACGCGTTACGGAACCCGTGAATGCGGCAGCCATTGTCCCACCCCCTTTATCCCCATAACTGTCTCGAAGGACGGCGGCGCCACCTGGAGCCACCAGGTGCCGATTTGCGAGTGCCTGCGTTCGAAGGCGCAGTACGACCCGACCATCGAGGTCGTCCCGAACACGGGCGCGGTCTACTCCGCCTTCCTCAACTGGGACCGCCACAACGGCTTCTCGACCGTGTTCACGAAATCGACCGACCACGGCGCCACCTGGACGGAGCCGGTGCACGTCTACGGCAACGTTTCCTGGACGGACAAGCCGGAGATCGCCATGAGCCCGTCCGGGAAAGACGTGTACGTCTCTTGGAACGGCCCGCAGGGCGGCGATCTCTACGTCGGCCAGTCCCATGATTTCGGCGCCACCTGGACGCAGCAGCACCTGAGCAACGACAAGCGCTACTACTACGCCTACGACGCACGCGTGCTTTCCGACGGGACGGTCGTCTTCTCCGAGAGCAGCATCGTCTACTCGGGTCTGAAAAACGTGCCGGAGGGCGGCGAGGTCTGGCACCACGCGGTCATCTCGCGCGACAAGGGTGCGACCTGGGAGAACGTCGTCGTCGCCAAGATGCCGCTCGGCGAGGACTGCGTCGCGGACGGCTGCGGCTCGGACTTCTACACGGGCCAGACGTCGGTCGTCTCGGACGCGACAGGCCATCTCGTCTTTGCCTACGAAGGGCCGACGACCGCCGGAGGCCCGCAACGCGTGTACGTCTCCGCCTCGTCCAACACGGGACGCACGTGGAGCACCGGTGTCCCGCTCTCAGTGGCAGGGGAGAACGCAACGGGACCGCGCCTCGCCTCCTCCGGGGGTGGAAACGTGCGCATCTGGTACATGCAGACCTCGGGCCACGACCCCGACGCCTGGAACGTCTGGTACCGGAGCTCGACGAACGGCGGGGCGGCCTGGTCGGCGCCGGTGAAGATCAGCGACGCGCCAGCGGGCGCTGCCGGCTACATCAACGCCAACGGTTTCGCCGAGATCTACGGCGACTACGGCGAGGTCGCGGTGACGAACACCGGAAAGACGGTCGCCACGTGGGGCGAGGGCTTCAGCTACACCGGGCCCGGGCGGCACCTGGTTCAACATCCAGCGCTGACGGCCGCGGAACCTAGCCTCCCCGGGCTGTGTAACGGAATCCCTGCGTCCGGATGGTTAGGGAGCAGGACAAACCGATCCCGATCGACTCGCAGCCGAGGAGCGGTTCCGCCGTTCCCGGGCCCTTCGGAGTGCCGGGGGCACGGAGACTAGCGACGGATCGAAGTCACGCGGGCAACCCAGCTTCCGCCCGGTGCCTCGACGACGATCTCGTCGCCAACGCTCGTACCGATGAGCGCACTCCCAAGCGGCGATTCCGGGGAAACACCGTCCACACTCGAAATCTCGACGTCCATGATCTCTCCGTCTTCTCCCTCGACGGTGACGCGGGAGCCGACAACGACCTTCTCGCTCGCTGCCACTGCCTCCTCGTCGATCAAGACCGCGTTCTGGAGACGATTCCGAAGGATTACGATACGGCGTTCGAGCAGTCCCTGCTCGTTCTTGGCCGCGTGGTACTCGAAGTTCTCCGAGAGATCTCCGAAACCGCGCGCAGTCTTGATGGCCTGGACAACCTCGGAACGCTTCGGTCCCTCGAGCAGCGCCAGCTCGTTCTCGAGAGCGGCCTTTTGGGCCGGCGTCACATGCTCCAGCCGATCAGCCACGGGATCGCCCAGACGCGGGGCATGAGTTGAGCAGAAAGGGTGTCATCGCTCTCACCATCAAGGATTGTGAAAGGCCCCGTTTCCGGGGCCTTTCGAGGTAGCGGGGGCAGGATTTGAACCTGCGACCTCCGGGTTATGAGCCCGGCGAGCTACCTGACTGCTCCACCCCGCGTCGCGACGGCAAGGATAGCATCGGTCTCATGCCCTGGTGGACGTGGGCCGCGCTCGGACTCTTCGTCGTCGTCGTGGCGATCGGAGCGGTTGTTGCGCTCGTCGCGTTGCTCACCTTTCGGAGGCTGGCGGCCACCGGCGAGGAGCTGACCCGCTCCCTGGAGGAGCTCGCCGCGAAGACCGAGGAGCTCGACCGGCGAGTCGCGCATGCCGAGCGGCGGGCCGAGCTCGTGGAGCGCAAGATCGCGAAGCTCAATGCATCCCTGGAGCGCCTCTCGGTGCTCACCTGGGCCATCGGCGACGTGGCCAAGACGGTCGCCCAGGTCCGAAGCGCGGTCACCTTGCGCAAATGACCCGCGTCGCCGCCATCGACCTCGGAACGAATTCGACCCGCCTGCTCGTCGCCGACGTCGAGGACGGCGACGTGCGAGAGGTCGACCGGAGGCTCGAGATCACGCGGCTCGGCGAAGGCGTCGACACCCGCAGGCAACTTCTGCCGCAGGCGATCGCCCGGGTCCGGAACGTGCTCGGCGACTTCCGCCGCGTGATCGACGAGGACGGCGCGGAGCGCAGCCTCGCCTTCGCGACGAGCGCCGTCCGCGACGCCGAGAACGGCGAGGCGTTCCTCGGCGAAATCGAGTGGAGCTACGGCTTCGCGACCCGTCTCCTCACCGGCGACGAGGAGGCGCTCCTTGCGTTCCGCGGTGTGTCGGCCGGGCGGGACATCGACGACGACACGGTGATCGTCGACATCGGCGGCGGCTCGACGGAGCTCATCGTCGGCGGCCGCGACGGCATGTCGTTCCACAAGAGCTACGACCTCGGCTGCGTCCGTCTCACCGAGCGTTTCCCGGGAGATCCCCAGGGCGCCGCCGAGCAAGTGCGCTCGACGCTCGATTCGGGCGTTCCCGAGGCGGTGCGCCCGGCTCAGGCGATCGGGGTGGCCGGCACAATCACCCAGCTCGCCACGGTCGACCTCGGGCTGGAACGCGAGGAGCCGGAGCTCGTCCACGGGCACCGTCTCACCACCGATACCGTCGAGCAGCTTCTCGAGCGCATGGCCGCCATGCCCGTTGACGAGATCCGGCAGATCCGTGGGATGCATCCGGACAGGGCACCCGTCATCGTTGCCGGCACGGTCGTCCTGCTCGAGACCCTGCGGCATTTCGGCCTGGCCGAGCTCGAGGTCAGCGAGCGGGACAACCTGCACGGCGCCGCGCTCCTCGCTGCGGAGCTCCCGGAGCCGGTCGAGGGCGACGCGCCACCGAGCGCGCACACCTGCTGCTAGAAGCGCTCGAGGAGCCAGGCGTGCACGTCGCCGATGCGGCCGATCTGGATCGTCAGATGGCCGTCCTCGTCCGAGAGATGGGCGTCGACCCCCGGGATGCGCTCCGCGAGCCAGCGGCCATGGGCGATGGGGACGAAGCGGTCCGCGGCGCCGTGCCAGAGCTGGACCGGGACGCTGATGTCCCGGAGCTCGAAGCCCCACGGGCTCACGAAGGCGAAGTCGTCGTCGATCCAGCCTTCGAGGCTCTCGGCGACACCCCGCCGGACCGCTGCAAGGAAATACTCGGCCAGCTCACCGGTGAGCGCCGCCGCATCGACGGGACTGAGCAGCGTGCGCAGGGCCTCCGCGAGCCCGTTGGGGTCCGCGGCGAGCATCTCGTCGGTCATCCCGCGCAGGAAGGGCTCGAGCTCGTCGCGGCCGGCCAGGGCGGCGCCGAACTCGAGGAGGTTGTCCTCACCCATGCCGTCGAGCCAGTCGAGACCTTCGGCGGGGTACGGAGTCACTCCGGCCAGACAGGCGGCCGCCACGAGCCGGTCGGGAAGGAGCGCGGCGCACGCAAGGGCGTGAGGGCCGCCGCCCGAGCCTCCCTCCACCGCGAAGCGCTCGATCCCGAGCGCATCCGCCAGCGCGACGAGGTCTCCGGCCGCGTCGGCCACGCGGCGTCCAGGATGGGCGTCCGACCCTCCGTAGCCGGGCCGGTCGTAGCCGAGGAGCCGCATCCCTCGTTCCTCGGCGTCCTCGACGAGGCCCCGCCAGAGGAGAGCCGAGCCGGGCGTCCCGTGGCTGACGAAGACCGCCGGCCCCGACTCGTCTCCGGCCTCGAGCACGGCGAGGTGTCGCCCGTCCACGGGAATGCGATGCTCGCGGATCATGGGGCGTCGTCCTCGGCGAGCCGGCGCACGACCGGCTCGCGGGGGAGGACTCCCAGGAGGTGCCCGTTTTCAGTGACGGGCAGTCGCTCGAGATCTCGCTCGGCCATCAGATGAAGCGCTTCGTCGAGCGGCATGTCGGGCGGAACGGTGAAGACGTCGGTCTCGCAGACGTCACGCGCCGTGGCGGAGGCCATGTCCGTTCCCCGGGCAACCGCGGCGACGACGCTCTCGACGGTGACCGTGCCGAGCAGCCGGTGGTCGCCGTCCGTGACGAGCGCGCTCAGCACGTGCGGGTGCGTGAGGAGCTCGGCCGCCTCGCGTGCGGGAGCATCAGCCGCCAGCACTCGGGGATCCGGGACCAGCGCCTCGCGCACGATCACGGATAGATCCCTCGAGCCTCGAGCGCCTCAGCGACCTCGCGGATGCTGGTCACGAGCGCGGCACTCCTGAACGAGAGGCCTTCGGACTCCGCCAGCGTCCAGACGCGGTTGACCGCGTCGGTCATCAGGTCGTGCAGCCGGGAGCGGATCTCGTCCCGATCCCAGAAGAAGCGCTGGAGATCCTGGACCCACTCGAAATAGGAGACCGCGACGCCGCCCGCGTTCGTCAGGATGTCGGGGAGGACGGGGATGTCGCGCTCGGCCAGGATCCGGTCGCCAACGAGCGTGGTCGGTCCGTTGGCGCCCTCGGCCACCAACCGGGCCGAGATGCGGCCGGCGTTCTCCCCCGTCACCTGCTCTTCGGTCGCCGCGAGCACGAGCACGTCGCAGGGGAGCTCGAGGAGCGCCGCGTTGGACACGCGTTCGGTATCGGGGAAGCCCTCGAGACCGCCGTGCTCGCGGCGCCAGGCGTCGACGGCCGCCAGGTCGAGCCCGCGTGGAGCGTGAATCCCCCCGGCGATGTCGGAGACCGCGACGACGCGGGCTCCTCGGAGGCCCAGCTCGTGCGCGGCGACGGCGCCGACCTTCCCGTAGCCCTGCACCACGCACGACGCACCCTCGAGCGACCACCCCATGCGTTTGACCGCCTCCTCGACCACCATCACGACGCCGATTCCGGTCGCCTCGGGGCGCAGGACGCTGCCTCCGACGGACAGCGGCTTTCCCGTGACGATCTCGGGGACCGCGTGCCCGACCTGCATCGAGTAGGTGTCCATCATCCAGGCCATCGTCTGCTCGTCGGTCGCCATGTCGGGAGCGGGGATGTCGCGCTCCGGGCCGATGATCGGAAGCAGCTCCGTGGTGAAGCGGCGTGTGAGGCGCTCGAGCTCCCCCATCGAGAAGGAACGCGGATCGCAGCGGACGCCTCCCTTCGCGCCACCGTAGGGGAGCCGGAGCAGCGCGCACTTCCAGGTCATCCACATCGCGAGCGCCGCGCATTCGCCAAGAGTGACCGCCTTGTCGTAGCGGATACCGCCCTTCGTCGGCCCAAGGACGCTCGAATGCTGAACCCGGTAGCCCGGGTAGACGCCGACCGAGCCGTCGTCGAGACGGACGGGGATCGACGTCGAGAGCGCGCGCTCGGGGTAGCGAAGGCGCTCGGCGACGCCTGGATCGATGTCCGCGTGCGGGAGTACCTGGTCGAGCTGGCCGACGGCCTGGAGGTAGAGCGGCTCGTTGAGCTCCGGTGGAAGCTCGCCGCTCCATGCAGCCGCGGGCTTCGCCTGGGCCATGTGAAGCAGTCTATTCAGGCTCTACGAGCAGGGTGAGCGAGTCCCGGTCCACGATCCGCACGGTCTCGCCGGGCGAGGCCCCAAGCTCGCACCGCGCCCCCCAGAGCTCGCCCTGCACGCGCACCTGTCCGAGCGGCCGGCATTCGGTCACTACCTCCGCGCTCGCTCCGATGAGCGTCTCGGCGCCCATCTGGATGCGCCGCCGCCGGGAGAGGTGAACCCAGAAGAGGGATTCGCCCACCTCCACAACGGCGGCGGCAGCCACGAGGACGAGCCCCCACGGCTTCGGAACGACGAAGATCGCGAGGAGGACCGCCCCGACGAAGAGCAAGGGCTAGGCCGGCATCTCCGCGACCCGCGGGCGCCGGCGCCCCACGGTCAGAGTGAGGAACGTGACGACGACCGCTGCGACAGCCACGCCGAACCCCCACCAGAAGCCGGAGAGGTTGTCGTCCCAGCCAAGGGCGTGGTCGATCGAGAAGCGCCCCGCGCCGATGGCGGCGAGCGCGACGGCCGTCGCGGCGATGAGGAGATTGAACTCGTAGCCTCCGTTGCCGCTGAAGAAGCCGTTCGGCCGGTGGACCAGGTAGACGGCATTCAGCATCACGATCGTCACAGCAAGCGCGCCGAGAGGCGTCAGAAAGCCGGCGGCAAGCAAGAGGCCGCCCCCGAGCTCCGCGAGCGCGAGCGCCCAGGCCATCAGGTTGGGCACGCGACAGCCGAAGCTCGTGCACATGCCGGTCGTGCCGGCCATGCCCGGGCCGCCCCACCATCCGAACACCTTTTGGGCGCCGTGCGCCGCCATGATCCCGCCGACGGCAAGGCGGAGGAGAAGAAGTCCAGAAGCCATTCGGTACCCCCTTCGATCAAACCGCTTGAGCAAACGGTTACGGAGGGGCCTTCATTCCCCTCGATCCCATTTCCATGCCGGGGGCGAGACTCGAACTCGCACGCCCCGAAGGGCAGAGGATTCTAAGTCCCCCGCGTCTACCGTTCCGCCACCCCGGCGGGTGGAGCTTAAGTCCCGCCCGGCTGTAACGCGGACAGCGGGAACTTCTCGGGCCCGTCTCCCCCGGGGCCCCGGTAGTCGTCGCGGAAGTTCGTGAAGGCCTGCTCGTCGAAGCCCGAACAGGTGGCGACATGCGTCCAGGCAGCCAGGAAGACCTTGTTCTCCCAGCCCGCGGGCGGCTTCGCCTGGATCTCGCTCGCGGGGGGAAGCGGCGCCACGACCAGGCCGAGGGGGTCATCGGCATACCACGCAGCGATCTGGCCGATCGTCTGCTGGGTGACCTTCGGCCCGTACTGGACCACCACCGCGCCGTGCTCGAGGTTGTGCACGAGGCGGATCTCGGGGACCGGTTGGTCGTAGATGTTGTAGACGGCGGGAACCGGAAAGTGCGGCCCGCTCGAGGGCGGGAACGAGTTGTACTGGAAGTCCTTCGCCAGTTTCTGGACGTGCTGGCGGCCCATCGGCGGGTAGGTCTGGCGCACGCAGGCTCCGTCGACGCCGTTGGCGAGGGCGTCGTTGCCTCCGCCCCCCGCAGACCATGGCGATGCCCGACCGCGATCGCGGCGACCAGAACTGCGGCCCCGATTGCCAGAAACACCATCCGCGACCGGCCCGCGTCCCGATGCTCGACCCTCCGCTGGGGCGCCTGCACACGGCGTTCGCGAGCCTGGACCGGTCTGGGCGGGGCCGGTACCCGGCTCTTTTTCTTCTTGGCCACCGGTCGAAAAAGGTATCAGGCAGTCGCGCGGGCCCCGGCGCCGAAGAAGTCGGCCACGGCGTCCCGTTCGGCGACGAGACGAGCCGGTGGAAGCGCGTCCAGAAAGCGCTGTCCATACCCCCGCGTCCGCAGCCGCGAGTCGAGGATCGCCACGACCCCTTCGTCCGCGTGGCCGCGGATGAGCCTCCCGAAGCCCTGCCGGAGCTGGAGCACCGCCGCGGGCAGCGCGTAGTCGGCGAACCAGTCCCCCCCATGGCGGACGATGCGCTCGCAGCGGGCTTCGACCAGAGGCTCCCCGGGAGAGGCGAACGGGAGCTTGTCGACGACGAGGAGCGAGAGCGATTCGCCGGCGACGTCGACTCCCTGCCAGAACGTCGCGGTCGCGAAGAGGACCGAGTCGACGTCGTCACGAAACCGTTCGAGCAGCCGCTCGCGGGGCGCCTCCCCCTGGACGAGCAGCGGGTAGGAGAGCCTGGCCCTAGCGCGGTCGACAAGGTCGTCGAGGGCCCGATACGACGTCGTGAGGACGAGCGCGCGGCCGCGGGAGAGGTTGCAGAGCGCGACGACCTCGTCCGCCAGGCGGGCCTCGTAGCCCGGTGAGCGCGGCTCGGGGAAGCGCGCAGGCACGTAGAGCAGCGCCTGCTCCCGGTAGTCGTAGGGCGACGGCAGCACTAGCTCTCGGGCCTCGTCAAGCCCGAGCCGGGCACGCAGGAACCGCGGTTCGAGAGTGGCGGAGGCGAGCACGGCGGTCGGCCCGCTTCCCCAGAGCTCCTCGCGGAGGATCTCGGAGACGTCCACCGGCGCCCAGGCGACGGCTCCTGGCTCGGCCCAGACGACGCGGTCGGGATCGTCAAACGCCACGCAGGCCTCGACGTCGCCGCGGAGGCCAAGCGATCTCCACGCGAGCGCGTCGGCGTCCTCCCCGCTGCCGGCGAGCTCCTCTGCCAAACGGCCGAGCGCGCGCCCCAGCGCGCCACCGAGCAGCTCGAGCTCCTCCTGGTCGGCATGGGTGAGCCGGCGGCGCCCCGCTCCGGGATCGAAGGCCGCGACGAACCCGGTTCCGGACCTGTCGAGATCGGCGAGCGCGCGCGCCGGAGGCATCGACTCCGTCTCGCGGGCGTGCCGCTCGACGTCACGGGCGAGCTGGCGCATGCGGCCCAGCGAGACTCGCCCCCCGAACCAGGCGGCGGCGCCGTCCTCGAGGCGATGCGCCTCGTCGAACACCACGGCGTCGTGCTCGGGGAGGACTCCCGTGCCGTCTGTTCGCTGACGCAGCGCGAGGTCGGCGAAGTAGAGCGCGTGGTTGGCGATCACGAGTTCTGCTTCGGCCGCGCGCGCCCGGGCCGCCTCGGCGTAGCACGAACCGATGTGGGGACAGCGGCGGCCGGCGCAGCGGTCGCTGCCCACCGACAGCTCGGCCCAGAGCGTGGCGCTCGGCTCGAAATCGAGCTCGGCGCGGTCACCCGTCTCGGTCGCGTCGATCCATTCCGCGAGCCGTTCGTAGGCGGCCGAGTCCTCGGAGCTCTGGAAGAGCCCGCGCAACTGATCGGCGCCGACCAGGCTCTTGCGGCAGAGGTAGTTCTGCCGGCCCTTCAGAACAGCCACTCGTACCTTCCGCCCGAGGGCTGCGGCGGCCGCGGGGACGTCCTTCGTGAGCAGCTGCTCCTGGAGCGCCTTGGTCGCCGTGGCGACCACGACCCGCTTTCCCGACGTGAGCGCCGGCACCAGATAGGCGAGGCTCTTTCCCGTGCCCGTTCCGGCCTCGGCGAGGAGGTGCTCGTCGCTTTCGAGCGCGTCCGCGACGGCCTGGGCGAGAGCGGCCTGGCCGGCGCGCGGCTCGAAGCCCGGGAGCGCAGCCGCGAGGCGGCCTGAGGGACCGAAGAACTCGTCCATGGGGACCCGCGAGCCTAGTTCAGGCTCCGGTCATCATAGAACATATGTTCGGTCGCTACCGGCCCTGGTAGCTGGGCGGCCGTTTGTCCAGGAAGGCTGCGAGACCCTCCTGCGCGTCGTCCGTCTCGAACAGGCGCGCGCAGAGATCGAGCTCGCGGTCGAGAGCACGTCCCAGCTCTGCCCGCGCCCCCTCGTCGAGCAGGCGCTTCGAGCCCGTCACTGCAAGCGGGGCGAGGGCCGCGATCCGCTCGACGAGGCGGCGGGCTTCCGCCTCCACGTCCTCGACAACCGCATCCACGAGACCGAGGCGGAGAGCCTCGTCAGCTCCGATCAGCTCTCCTGTGAGGACGAGCCGCCGGGCGGCGCGCGGAGCGAGGAGCGAGAACCCGTTGGAGATCGAAAGGCCGATCGCCACCTCAGGACAACCGAAGCGGGAGAGCGGCGTGGCCACGCGAACGTCGGACGCATAGGCGAACTCGAAGGCGCCGCCCACGCAGACGCCGTCGACGGCAGCGATGACCGGCTGCGGTGCGCTGACCACTTCTCGAGTCAGGCGGTTGAAGGCCTCGAGCGTTCGCCGCCACTCCTCCGCGTCCATCGCCGCCGTCGCGGCCAGGTCGTCCCCCGAGGAGAAGGCGCCTCCTTCGCCGAAGCAGACGATCGCGCGCGCATCGGTCGAGGCCGCATCGGCGAGCAGGTCGCCGAGCGCGTGGAGCGCCTGGGGGTCGAGGGCATTCAGCCGCTCGGGCCTCGACCACCGGATCCACGCTCCAGCTCCTTCCCGCTCGAGCCTCATGCAGGTGCCTCCTCCCCGTCGTAGACGCGGTAGAGCATCTTCGACTTCGCCTCCGTCCGCGGCAGCGTCGCCGCTGTGATCTCACACGTGAAGTCGAGCCTCGCGCGGACGGCCTGCGCGAGCTCCCGCTCGCGGCCGTTCACCCCCTCGACGAGGATCCGCACCGGCGGCTCGACCGGGAAGGTGTCGAGAACGATGGCGAAGCGGTCGACGCCCTGCTCGCGCATGAGCTCCTCGACCGCGCTCGGGAAGACGTTCACGCCGCGGACGCGGAACATGTCGTCGCTCCGGCCGGCGACGGTGAATCGAAAGCCCGTGCGCCCGCAAGGGCACTCGAGCCCCAGAATCTCTGCGACGTCACGCGTGCGGAAGCGGATGAGCGGCGCCGCCTCGCGATAGAGGTGCGTGAAGACGAGCTCCCCGCGCGCGCCCTCTTCGATCCCAACCGGGTCGCCCGTCTCGGGATCGACGAGCTCGGCTAGCGTCGCTCCCTGCCCGGAGAAGTGCAGGCCGTTTCGCTCCTCGCACTCGCCGGCGAGCGTCCCCCAGACGTCGGAGAGACCGTAGGTGTCCGTGACCGTCGCGCCCCAGAGCTCCTCCATCCGTCTGCGCGTGGCGGTGACTTGGCCGCCCGGCTCGCCGGTGACGACGAGCTTCGCGAGGCCGAGGTCGCGGGGGTCGATCCCCCGCTCCCGCGCCGTTTCGGCGAGGTGCAGGGGATAGGTGATCGTCGAGAAGAGCGCCGTGGGCCGCAGTTCCCGCCAGAGCTCGAGGATGCGGGCGCTCTGCCCGAGGCCGACTGGGACCATCGCGGCACCGGTCGCTTCGAGGGAGGCATGGTCCGAGAGGCCCCCGGTGTAGAAGCTGTAGGAGAGACAGTGGAGCACCGTGTCGTCCGGCCGAACTCCGGCGGCCCAGACGGCGCGGGCGCCCACCTCCGCCGAAGTGGCGACGTCGCGTTCGGTGTAGGGGATGACGAGCGGCTTACCTGTCGTCCCCGAGCTGAGATGGATCCGGACGATTTCGATGACGTCGGCGCAGGCGAAGTCTCCGAAAGGGGGGTCCTCGGCCTGCGCGGCGCGGAGCTCGTCTTTGGTCGTGAACGGGATCCGCGCCACGTCTTCCACCCGCTCGACGTGCCCGGGGCGGAGTCCGGCTTCTTCGAGCTTCCGGCGATAGAAGGGCGACCGCTCGTAGCAGCGAGCGAGCTGCTCGGCAAGGCGTTCCTCTTCGAGCCGACGCGTCCACGCGGGCGGCATCGTCTCGAGGCGTTCGTCGAAATACCGCGCCCAAGTCGTCACGCCGGGCTAGCGTAACCCTCGCGTGAGGCAGCCTCCGAAACCGGCCCGGGAGAAAAATGCCGCACTTTGCGAACTCTTCCCCGGCGGGTCTTCTTGACGTACCCGCCAAGGCCTCATAGGCTGGCGCATGCCAGATCCGGTAAGCCTTCGGGCTCGCCGGATTTGGCATTTAATGCCCTGTATCCTGCGGACCTAGAGAACCACCAGGAGGTGAAACGAATGGGTTGGCTCGACAAGCTCATGGGCCGCGGAAAGAGCACGGCCGGCGAAGCTCTCGACGACGAATCGCTGCGCAAGGAGGGCCACCACCAGGAGGCCGCGGGCGCGGCCGACGACCGCGCGTCGCAGCACGAAGAGATGGCGCAGGAAGAGCGCCAGCGCGAAGCGACCGAGCGCGCCGAGTCCGGAGCACCTGCGCTAGCCGCACTGCCTGTAAGGAGATCCGTCCGACCCCCGCACTAGCGTTCGTCGGTCCATGATCGACATCGCTCTCATCGTCGTCCTCGCTCGCCCTTGCAGCCGGGCTTGTGTGGATGGCCCGCATCGGCCGCGCTCTCCTCGAGCAGCGGCTCGGCGGGATGGAAGAGAAGCTCGACCGCCGGCTCGGCGACGTCGAGACCAAGGTCGACCGCCGGCTCGAGGGCCTTGACGGCCGTTTGCTCATGCAGCAGCAGAGCGCCGGCCAGACCGCGACCGAGATCGCCGAGAAGCTCGAGCGCGTCAAGGCGCGACCGCGCAGATCCTTGAGCGCGCGAACGACCTCGCCCGCCTCGAGCAGGCGCTGCGGCCGCCCAAGGCGCGCGGCGGGTTCGGCGAGCTCCTGCTCGGCAACCTGCTCGCGACATGCTCCCGCAGTAACGCCTATTCGCTTCAGTACGGCTTCAAGAGCGGCGAGCGCGTCGACGCCGTCATCAAGCTCGACAAGCTCGTCCCGGTCGACGCCAAGTTCCCGCTCGGACAACTTCGCACCGCCTCGTCGAGGCGGAGGACGACGCCGAGCGTCGCGCTCCACGCCAAGGCGTTCGAGCGCGACGTGAAGATCCACGTGGACGCGATCGCGGAGAAGTACATCCGGCCGGACGAGGGCACCTACGACTTCGCGCTCATGTATCTCCCGTCCGAGGCGGTCTACTACGAGCTCGTCTGCGCGCAAGAGCGAGGTGCTGCTCCGCTACGCGCTCGAGAAGCACGTCTTCCCCGTCTCGCCGACGACCCTCCACGCCTACCTGCAGGTGATCGTCCTCGGCCTCAAGGGCCTGCAGATCGAGCAGCACGCGCAGGAGGTCATGGCGTACAGCAGCGCAGCTCGGCAAGGACTTCGACGCGCTTCCACGACGACTTCGACTCGCTCGGCAAGCACCTCGGGCATGCCCAGACGAAGTTCGCCGAGGCCGAGCAGCGGCTCGGCCGCTTCGAGACGCAAGCTGGAGCGCGGCGACCGACTGGGGCGACGCAGTCGAGCCGGGCGATCCGGTCGACGCTGCCAGCGAGCTCCCGCGCGCGGCTGACGCCGCCTGCAGAGTCAGGCGCGCTAGGCGCCGGCTGCGGCTCGCGGAGGTAGCGGATGAGGCCGCCCGCGACGACGATCTCCCGCTCGCGCGGGAGGAAGTCGTGCGTGAGCGCGATCGACCGCGCCTTCGAGTCTCGACCAGAATCTCGTCGTTGCCCTCCGCGATCGAGTGGAGCCCGGCGATCCGCCACGTCTGCCCCAGCTCCGCCTTGTCGTAGTCGGCCTGTCCTGGAAGAGGAGCGGGACGATCCCCTGCGCGATCAGGTTGCGCCGGTGGATCCGCGCGAAGCTCTTCGCGATCACCGCTCGCACGCCGAGCTGAGCCGGCGCGAGCGCCGCGTGCTCGCGGCTCGAGCCCTGCCCGTAGTTGTGGCCGGCGACGATGAAGCCTCCGCCCCACTCCTTCGCCCGGCGCGGGAACTCCTTGTCGCGGTGCTGGAACGTGAACTCGGCGATCGCGGGCACGTTCGACCGGTACGCCATCACGGTCGCGCCGTCCGGGGACAGGTCGCCGGTCGAGATGTCGTCGGCGGCGACGATCAGGACGCGCAGCTCGAGCTCGTCCGGCAACGGCTTCTGCTCGGGAGGCGGCTTGATGTTCGGCCCGCGCGGGATCTCGATCGGTAGCCGCGCCTCTCAACGGGCGCCGGCTCGAGGATGTGCTTCTGCACCACCTCGGGGCGCGCCTCCGGACGCGCGCGGCAGCTCGACGCTGGAAAG
Organism: uncultured Actinomycetes bacterium; assembly: GCA_963739065.1. Classification (GTDB taxonomy): domain Bacteria; phylum Actinomycetota; class Thermoleophilia; order Gaiellales; family Gaiellaceae; genus JAIBJP01. The sequence continues at coordinate 127,452 of CAVTYV010000004.1, read as the reverse complement.
CTCACGCGGGTCGGAGATGACCCCGTTCAGCATCGAGGCCGCGGCAACCGCCGGCGAGCAGAGGTAGACCTGGTCGTCGGCCGTGCCGCTCCGCCCCGGGAAGTTCCGGTTGAAGGTCCGGAGCGACGCGGAGCCAGACGGAGGCGCCTGACCCATTCCGACGCAGGGCCCGCAGGCAGGCTCGAGCATCCGGACGCCTGCCGCCAGCAGATCGACGTAGGTGCCGCTCCGCGTGATCTGGTCGAGGATCTGCCGTGACCCCGGCGTTGCCGTCGCCGAAACGAGCTCGTCCGAGATCCGCGTCGCCCCGCAGGACCGATCCCGCGAGCGCGAGATCCTCGTACGAGGAGTTGACCGACGAGCCGATGCAGACCTGCGCGAGCTTCGTGCCCACAACCTCTTCCACCGGAACGACGTTTCCGGGGCTCGACGGCTTGGCGACGAGCGGGACGAGCGTCGCGAGATCGATCTCCTCCTCCTCGTCGAAGTCTCCCTGGCCGCCCGTCGGCAGGTCGACGAAGTCCTCCGTTCGGCCCTGCTCCTCCAGCCACGCGCGCGTCTGGTCGTCGGAGGGGAAGACGGCGCCCGTTGCTCCCAGCTCGGCGATCATGTTCGCGATCGTTCCGCGCTCGGTGTAGCTGAGCGTTGCGACCCCCGGGCCATGGAACTCGAAGATGCACCCGCGGCCGCCACGCACTCCCCTCCTTCGCAGAAGCTCGAGGATGACGTCCTTCGCCTGGATCCACGGCCTGACGAGCTCGTTCTCCAGGTGGACGCCGACGATCTTCGGGCACGGGAGCTCGAAGGGATGCCCGGCCATGCAGACGGCGACGTCGAGCCCGCCGGCCCCGATGGCGATCATGGCGCACGACCCCGACTGAGTCGTGTGGCTGTCCGCGCCGATGAGCGTCTTGCCCGGCACGGCGAACCGCTCGCAGTGGATGTAGTGGCAGATGCCGTTCCCGGGGCGGGAGAACCATGCGCCGTACTTCGCCGCCATCGCTTGCAGAAAACGGTGGTCGTCCGGATTCTTGAAGTCGATCTGCAGGATGTTGTGGTCGACGTAGACGACCGCGGTCTCGACCTGAACGCGCTCGACTCCGAACAGCTCGAACTGCATCATCGCCATGGTCCCGGTGGCGTCCTGGGCGAGCGTCTGATCGACGCGAAGCCCGATCTCGGTACCCGGAACGAGCTCCCCGCGGACGAGGTGCTCTTCGAGAATGCTGCGGGCGAGCGAGGCCACTCCGACCTCCAGTTTAGTTAGAAGCGGAGCAGCGCCCCGATGCCCTCAACGGGCTCCAGATCCTGGTGGTGCCTGACGGCCCACGCCTTGCCTCCATGGCGGAGCGTCTGATGAACCGCCAGGTCGAGGCCGTCATCCGACCGCTTCATCGGGGTCCCGTCGAGCGGGCAGGGCCCCTCGTCGGCCGCCAAACGTCCGCACCGCGGGCATACCGCCGCCGGATGCCCCACGCCGTTCTGGAAGAGCAGGAGCTCCACGCGAGCGTCGGACACCGCCTCGAGAGTCTGCTCCCAGCCGGCCGAGGCGCGGCTATTGCGTCCGGCCTCCGCTCGCCACCGCTCGAGGACGGCCGTCTCCTCCTCGGCCTGCTTGTGCTCCAGAACCGGCTCCGCGAGCGCCAAGAGCTCCGCCGGCTTCGCATGGGCGTCGGCCTGCGCCCACCCGACGACCGCGCCCTGAGCCTCTTTCGAGAGCAGATCGTCGAACTCGGCGCGAGTCTCCTCGGTCGAGATCACGACGACACGTGGTCCGTGCTCTCGACGAACGAGACGGTCGAGCTCGTCAGCGACATGGCGCAGGTGGTCTTCCACGAGGTGCTCGATGTGACGCTGGTAGCGGGACTGCGACAGTCCTCCCTGATCGTGCTTGCCAGGCCGCTCTTCCGTGCGGTCGGCTGCCTCGACCAGGCGCCCACCCTGGAGCCGGAAGATTTCCCCGCGCTCGCGGCCGACCACGACGACGAGCGCACCCTCTCCGCGGCCGACCAGCGCGACGAGAGGAGCGAGGTAGAGCGTCCGCGCGACCTTCGCCTCGTCCTCGACCGGATCGAGCAGAGGGACGAGCTGCCACAGATCGTCCAGGCCGTCGACGTAGATGGCGAACGAGCGAGCGCCGTCGCGCGTGAATTCGTGCTCGTAGTACTCCCGGATGCGCTGGAGATCCGCCCTGAGCCCGACCTTCTGGTCGTGAGTGAGCTCCTCGCTGTGTGCAGCCGCGAAGCGCCCCGCATCGTCCAAGAGGGAGTGGAGCCTCGTGGCGGCGTCTGCCGGGGTCGGCGTCACGCTAGGATCGAGATCCAGGTAGAGGCTGACGGCGAAACCCTTGTCGGCCTCGAAGGCCGCAAGCTCGCGGAGATCCTCCCAGTTGACCGTTCGCGCCAAGGTTCCCCCAGTTCCTTTCCGAACCTGTCGCAACCTACACAATCGGAACAACCGGCCGACGTATGTCGTTTACTACAAGTGAGGAACCGGAAAGCGAGGAATATTCGTGAGCACGAACGACGTGCGTGAGGTCATCATCATCGGTGGCGGCCCCGCCGCATATAGCGCTGCGCTCTACAGCGCGCGCGCCAACCTGAACCCCCTGGTGATCGAAGGATTCGCCTGGGGCGGTCAGCTGATGATCACGAGCGATGTCGAGAACTACCCCGGCTATCCCGACGGCGTGCTGGGCCCCGAGATGATGCAGGACCTGCGTCGGCAGGCCGAGCGTTTCGGCACGGAGTTTTTGACCGACGACGTCACGAAGGTCGACCTCTCCGAGCGCCCGTTCAAGGTGTGGGTGGGCGACGACGAGTATCGCGCCGAGTCCGTCATCGTGGCCACGGGCGCGAACGCGCGCCAGCTCGGGCTCGACTCGGAGAAGAAGCTGCAGGGCCGTGGCGTGTCGTACTGCGCCGTGTGTGACGCAGCCTTCTTCAAGGACCGCGAGATCGTCGTCGTCGGCGGTGGGGACTCCGCGATGGAGGAGGCCACCTTCCTGGCCAAGTTCGCGTCCAAGGTCACGGTTGTGCACCGGCGCGAGATTTTCCGCGCGTCTCCGATCATGGCCGATCGAGCGCACTCGAATGAGAAGATCGAGTTCCTTCTGGACTCGGTCGTCGAGGAGATCCGGGGCGACGACAGTGTCACCTCGGTCGTCGTGCGAAACGTCAAGACCGGCGAGGTGACCGAAATTCCGGCGGACGGCTTCTTCGTCGCGATCGGGCACGATCCGACCACGGCGCTCTTCCGCGGCCAGCTGGACATGGACGAGGCCGGCTACATCGAGACCAAGGGCAAGACAACCGAGACCAACATCGTGGGTGTCTTCGCGGCCGGCGACGTTCAGGATCACGTCTACCGCCAGGCGGTCACGGCAGCAGGATCGGGTTGTATGGCCGCGCTCGACGCGGAGCGGTTTCTCGCCGCGCAGGAAGGCCGCGCCGAAGCGGCGCTCGCCGCTCCGCGTAGCTGATAGACGTTGGGCTAGTGCCCTATTTCATCTGCCCGAACTGTCGACAGAGATCGATCGACCATGATCGTCTCGAGAACCTGACCAACGAGGCCGTCGGCTGCGCGCACTGCGGCTTCGGCTTTCTCTTCGAGCTGCTCGACGACTACTACCCGGCGCCGGGAACCGGCTTCATCGTGTGCGACCAGGGAAGACGCATCATCGCGCTGGGGCAGGGGGTCTTCGAGCTGACCGGGTTCCGGGAGACGGACGTCCTCGGCCTGGACGTGGTCGAAGCCTTCACGCTCGACGCCGACGGCGACGCGAACCCGGCGGAGGTCGCCCTCGAATGGGGTGTGCGGCAGCTCGGAAAGCAGGTCTCCATCAGGACGCGGTCCGGTGTGACGAAGGTCGTCACCGCCGATTTCTTTCCCGGGTACGACGAAGACGGCGGCCTGCTCGTCGCGCTCGTCCCTCGTCAGGCGGCCGGCAGCTCTTCCTGAACGGTGGCGAGGCGGCCTTCTACCCAGGCTTGCAGCTCCTCGACAGCCGCGAGTGACGCCGACAGGCTCCTGAGCTCTCCGCGGGCCTCACGCGAATCGGCCAGCCTGAGCACCCCGAGGCTTTCGAGGCGGGCGATCGAGCCCTCGTCGAGCGCCCGCCGCGCCTCTCGCTCGATCGCCTCCCGCCGGAGACGGCACCGCGCACGTTCGAGCTGCGTCGCCAGCGTGGCGGCGCGGGCGGCGAGCTCGTCGGCATAGAGGGCGAGGTCGACCGAGCGCATCGCTTCGACAGTAGAGGGCGGAGTCGCGCGCAAAGCGCATGGAAAGCGCCGATTCAGACCCGGCTCGACGGGCAGAGGTCGGTGAGAACGCAAAGATGGCAGTGCGGGCGCTGTGCGATGCAGACTCGACGACCGTGCCAGATGAGCAGATGCGGGAAGCGGGCCCAGTCTTCACGCGGCACGATGCGCTGAAGATCCCGCTCGATCTTGACCGGATCATCATGCCTGGTCAGGCCGAGCCGCTGAGAAAGCCGGCGGACGTGCGTGTCGACGACGATCCCTTGCGGGGCGCCCCGCTCGGAGGCGACCACGTTGGCGGTCTTGCGTCCGACGCCAGGGAGGCGAACGAGGTCTTCGAGCCGGGTCGGCACCTGGCCGTCGAACTCCTCGATCAGCATGCGCATTGCGCCGCGCAGGTTGCGGGCCTTCTGGCGGAAGGTGCCGGTCGGGCGAAGGTCGGCTTCGAGCTCAGCCTCCGGCACCGCCAGGTAGTCCTCGGGCCGGCGGTACTTGCGGAAGAGCCGCTCCGTGACCCGGTTGACCGTGACGTCGGTGGTCTGGGCCGAGAGCATCACGGAAACGAGCAGCTCGAGCTCATCTCGGAAGCGGAGCGCGATGACAGCGTCGGGATGAGCGGCCGCGAGACGCTCGATGATCGGACGGATTCGTTCGCGCTTCGGAGCGACGCGCTTGCGCGCCTCGTGGACGTAGCTACGAGCCATGACAGAGCTAGTGCTGCACGCCGGCCATCGCGCGCTCGAGCAGGCGCGGCCCCGCGCAGACGACATCCAGAGCCGGGCACCCCGCGCAGGCCAGCTCGCTCGGCGTCGGCACGAACCGACCCGCCCGGATGGTTGCAATCGCCTCCGACAACCCAGCCTCGAGCTCGGCAATCTCCTCGCGCTTGAAGGTCCGCGCGACCGGCTCGTCGGGCCGCTCGAGGAAGACGTACACGACTTCGACCTCGTCGGCGCCGGCCCGGAAGCCCGCCAGCGCATAGACGAGCCGCTGGATCCCGTAGTCCTCTTCGAGCGCCTCCTCGGGGCTCAGATCCTCGAGGCGGTTCGTCTTGTAGTCCACCACGAGCACGGACCCATCCTGTTGAGCAAAGACGTCCAGACGCCCGTGCAGCAGCACGCCGTCGTGCTCGAAGGCGAACCCGAGCTCCGGCCGAACGCGTTCCAGCTCGCCCAGCCGCTGCGCCAGCGGCGAGTCGTGCCAGGCCTGCACGAGTTGGCCGACGCGCGCGAGATCCTCCTCGGTCGCCGCCGGATAGCGGGCGAGCACCGGAGCCCGAACGTCGTCCGCGGCGACGCCGTGCTCGAGCAAAACGTGGACGGCGTCTCCGAGCTCCGTCGCCGCGAGGCCCGACTGAGCGGGGACGGTGCCTCTCACGTCAGAGGGCCGCATGCCCGCGACGCGCTCGGCGTAGTAGCGGTACGAGCAGCGCCCGAAGAGCGCCAGTGCGCTGTAGGAAAGGCTGCGCACGTGATGGAGGGGCGGTTCGGGAACCTGGGCGAGCTCGGGAAGGCGCGGCGCGGGCGGCGGCAGCGGCGGAACGTCGTCCCCGACAAAGAGCTCCAACTGGCCTTCCCCGTCCGCGGAGGGAGCTTCCGCAACCGCAACCGGAGCCTCGCGATGGCGATCGATGCGGACGAGGAGCCGGGCACCGTCTCGCACCAGCTCGACCGTGCCTTGCTCAGCCTCGTCGAGCTCCCGGGCGTCCAGGCGGTCGAGCACCCAGCCGATCGGCGTCTCCGCATCGGCACTGCGCTCCGGATCGATCGCGCCCGAGACGATGAGGCGGTCGATTGCCCTCGTCATCGCGACGTAGTAGAGGCGCAGCCGCTCGGCCCTCTCCTCCTCGCGACCCGCCTCGCGAACCGCCTCGTACTCGAACGCGCCTCGGCGCTGGCCGGTCGCCGGATCGGCCACCCGAAACCCGAAGCGGCCGTCGGGCAGGCACAGGATCTCGTCCGGTGACGGGGCTGCGCGGTCTCGGCCTGCGTCCGCGACGACGACGACCTTGAACTCGAGGCCCTTAGCCGAGTGAATCGTGAGGAGGCGGACTGCGTCCGCGCCCTCCTCCTCGGCCACCGCTTCGAGCTCACGGGCCCCGACCGCCTCCTGGTCGCGCACGAAACGGACGAAGCCCTCGATGTCGGTCCCGCGCAACTCCTCGTATGAACGGGCCAGTCGTGCGAGCTTCCGCATGTTCGCGTAGCGCCGCCGACCGTCCCACTGAACGAGCGCAGCAAGGTCGTAGTCGTGCTCCGACGCGATCGCCTCGAGCAACCGCTCGAGCGACAACGTCGGGGCCACCCTGGCCAGGCGCTCGAAGCGCTGGTGAAAGGCTCGGAAAAGCTGCTCGTCGTGCGACGCGAGCCCGGCCGGCAAGCCCTTCTCGAAGGGCTGGAAGAGCGGCCGCCTGGGAGCTGCCCGCCGGAGGAGGGCGAGAGCGTCGTTCGAGACTCCGACGAGCGGCGAGGCGAGCACCGTGACGAGCGCCTCGTCGTCGTAGCGGTTGTGCAGGAGCCGGAGATACGCGAGCAGGTCGACCACCTGCTGCTGGCCGAAGTAGCCGCGGCCCGTCGCGCGGTACGTCGGGATGCCGAGCTGGCGCAGCTCTTCCTCGTACCACTCCGCGTCGGTGCCGGCGGCGAAGAGGAGGACGATCTCACCGGCCGCTGCCGTGCCCTCCTCGATCAGCTCATGCACGCGCCTGGCGATGTGCCGAGCTTCGGCCCGCCGCCAGTGCACGTCCGTCCCGGCGTAACTCGCCTTGTCGGTGACGAGCAGCTCGACAGGCGTCTCGAAGGCCGGATCGGCGAAACGCCCGGCCGCCTCGAGCCGCTGGAAGTCGTCGCCGAACTCCGTCGAGAACAGGTGGTTGATCGCACCGAGCACCTCTGGGCGCGAGCGGTAGTTCTGGGTCAGCGCGAGGACGCCGGACGCATGCTCTCGCCGCTCGCGGAAGACGTGGACATCGGCGTGCCGGAAGCCGTAGATGGACTGGAACTCGTCCCCGACGAAGAAGATCTCCTTGTCGTCCGCGCTCTCCGAGAGCAGGTCGACGAGCTCGCACTGGAGCCGGTTCGTGTCCTGGAACTCGTCCACCATGATCGAGCGGAAGCGCCAGCTCTCCCGCTCGCGAATCTCGGCGTTCTCCCGCAAGAGATCCCTCGCGAGGAGCTGAAGGTCCTCGAAGTCGAGCGCGGATTCCCGCTCCTTCGCCCCGCGGTAGGAGCGCTCGAACGCACCCAGGAGCTCCTGGAGGAGATCCCGGTCGCGGGCGGCCAGCTCGTCCAGCGCGGCCTGCTCGACTCCGCGGCGGGCCTCCTCGTAGGTGGCCGCACGCTCGCCGCGCGCCTTCAACTCCGAAAGATCGAACAGCCGCTCGGGCAGTGTCCGCTCTTCGAGGAGCTCGAGCGCCCGCGCGGCAGTCGCTTTCGCAGTCTCGCCGGCCTCGGGATCGTCGACGAGACACCGAGCCGCCTCCCGCAGCTCCTCGATCCGCTCGGCCAGACCGGGCCGCTCTCCGAGCTCGAGGATCAACGGGCGGCCGGCGGCCCGCAGAGTGTCGTAGACCCCGGTGAGCATGCGCCTCAGGGCCCGTGCGCCGTAGGTGGCGAGAAGCACAGAGCGCTCGTCGTCGTCGTCGCCGAGGAACTCTGCGAGCGCGCTCTCGAAAGCCTCGCTCTGGAGCACGCGGGACTGGCTGTCGTCGAGCACGCGGAAGCGCGGATCGATTCCGGCCGCAAAGGGGTGAGCCTTCAGCAGCCGTAGGCAGAAGCCGTGAATGGTCGAGATCCAGGCTCCGTCGAGCGCGCGGGCCAGGTCGTCGCGGCCCAGCTCCTCGAGGCGCGCGCGAATACGGCTACGGAGCTCGCCTGCCGCCCGCTCCGTGTACGTGATCACGAGGAGCGAGTCGACGTCGAGCCCGCGCTCGCACACCGCCTTGACGAACCGCTCGACGAGCACCGTCGTCTTGCCCGTCCCGGCGCCCGCCGAGACGAAGACCACGCCCGGCGCGTCGATGGCCGCAACCTGCTCTTCGCTGGGGGCTCGCACGTCGACGCTCATGGGCCAGCCTCTGGCCCATGAGCCAGTGGAGGGAGTGTGGGGGAACCGGGAGGTTCCCCCACTGATTCAAAGAAGGGGGTCCGTGGGGGAAACATGGTTTCCCCCACGGGAGCGAGCGGCAGGCGAGCGACGCTCATGCGCGCCTCACCCGGCACATCGAATAGAGCTCGCACCACGGCGGGCAGCCGGCGTCGCCCAGCGGATCGTGCTGCACGTCGCCCGAGCGGATGCGGCCGACGAACTCGCGCGCATGCTCGACCGCCCCGTCGATCTGGCTCCAGAACTCGTCCTCGTCGCGGTAGTCCGTGCGCGTGAACCCGGCCAGCACGTCGTCCTTGGCCGTCGCCCGCAGAAGCCCCCGAGCCTGTCGGTCGCCGGCCAGCGCTCGGTAGAGGCCTCCGAGCGGCTCGATTCCGATCAGGTCGCGGAGGACGAGCATGTAGAGCGGGATCTGGAGCTTGAGCTCGGAGTCGATCTTCGCGGCCGAATACGCCGTCTTCCCCGACTTGTAGTCCTGCACGATCCCGCGTGCCGAGAACGGGTCGACGTCGATGCGGTCGATCTTGCCGGAAACGGTGAAGCCGTCGAGATCGAGGCCGCGCTGCAGCTCGGGGGCCGACCGCTCGGAGCCGAACGAGACCTCGAACCTCCGTGGGACGAGCGGCAGGTCGGCCTCGGCCTCGGAGCGAACGAAGTTCTCGAGGTCGCGACGCAGGCCACCGGACAGCTCGCGGCGCTCGAGCTCCGAGAGCTCCTGGCGGATTCCGGCAAGCGCGTCGTCGAGACAACGATTCAGGAAGCGGAGGGACTCCTCGACCTTGGCCGGCTCCACTCGCTCGGTCCCGACCTCCTTCGGCAGCCCGGCGAAGAACTTGTGCAGAGCCGTGTGCGCGATCGAACCGCGGAGCTTCGCGTCGACCTGCGCATCGATCGAGCGCGGCGAGACGACCCGCTCGAGGAACCAGATCGACGAGCAGGTGGCGAAAGCCTCGAGCTCGGTTGCCCCGAACACTCCGCGGGCTCCGAAGTCTTCGAGCACACGGGGATTCGTGAGCCGCGTCGGGCGCCGGAACGCTCCCCGAGCGCGGTGCAAGCGCCGCGTCCAGCCGTTCGCATCGGCGAGAGCCTCGGCCGCCGGGAGATCGGACACCGCGAGGGACGCGAGCGCGCGCAGCCGCTCCCGATCGGAGGGTGCCTGGTCGAGCGTCCACGTGAGCGCGGATAACGGGCGCTTCCTCGTCCAGCGCTTGACGTCATCCGCTGCAAACAGGCCGCGAGCCTCGTCCCAGAAAGGGCTCGCCTGACGAGGGGCGCCGTCGTCCGACGCGGCCTCGCGGACGAGATAGAGGCGCCGCGTCGGCCGCGTGCACGCCGTATAGAAGAGGTAGCGGGCGCGGCTGACCGGCTCGGGCCTGGCCAGACGGGAGCCCGTCGCCTCGTCCAGCTCGCGCCGCTCGTCGTCTCCGAGAAACGGCGAGTCGCTCGAGCGGCGCGGAAAGACTCCCTCCTCCAGCCCGAGAATGAAGACGACCTCGTAGCGGCGGGTTCGCGCACGCAGAAGGTCGAGGACGGCGATCCGACCGGCGTCTCCAGCAGAGCCAAGGCGCACGGTGACGTCCTCGAGCGCGGCCAGGACGTCGTCCGGCGCGAGCTCGCCTCCGAGCTCGGCCCAGCCCTCGAGCTCGACGACGAGCTTGGTCGTCTCCTCGAACGCGCGCAGGTCGATCCGCGAGCTTGCGCCGACAGGCGGTGCGTCGAGCCCGTAGGCGGCACGCAGCATGAAGGCCGCGAGGGCCCGCACGGCGTCGGTCAGCGTGGCCGCGGCCCGGACCTCACCCAGCGCGGGCAGGGCGCTGCCGCGGAGCTCGACGGTCCGCTCCTCGACGTTCGTCCGGACGCCGAGCCCACGCAGCCGCCCTTCGAGGTAGTCCGCGTGAGCCCGGGCCAGGCCCGAATACGGAGAGCGCAGGAACGAAAAGAGCTGTCGGCGGTCGGGCTCCTTCCAGACGAACCGCAACGCCGAGAGGAGCGCGTGGCCGAACGCGGTCTGCCCGAGGCGAAGGCGCCCCTCGATAGGAGAAAGGGATGCCGAGCGTGCCGAACGCGGTTTCGAGCGGGGCGCGCCAGCGGTCGAGCGTCGGGAGGACGAGGGCGATGCGCTCCGGCGCGGTGCCGGCCCGCACCAGCTCGAGGACCTCATCGCCGACGAGCTCGAGGGCTCCTCGGGAGCCCGCCCCTTCCAGGAAGCGGACGGCGCCCTCGAGCGGGGCCGCTTTCCCGGCTTCCTTCGCGCCGAAGAGGTGCCGTTCCAGATGGACGAGGGCCGGATGGCTGTCCTCGGCTCCTGGTGGAAGCTCCTCGATCGCGCCGTCGGCCAGTCCGGCGAGATCGTCCATCGTGCGCGTGAGCGAGGCGAACGCCGGGCGGGCGGGCTCATAGGGGAGCGAAACCGTGACGTCGGCGCGTCCGGCCAGCGCGCGCAGGAGCGCCCACTGCGCGCCCGTGAGATCCTCGAACCCGTACGCGAACACCGGCCGCCCGTCCCACGCTTCGAGCTCGCCCTCGATGCGGTCGACGGCATGTCGCCGCTCGAGGTCGCGGTCCCAGAGCTCGAGTCGCTCGAGCTCCGCGGCATACGCGCCGTAGAGGCGGGCGAGATCGCCGTCCACTTCGTCCGGGCGAAGCAGGCCCGCTTCCAGCTCCGAGATCGCCGAGAGCAAGCCCAGGGAGAAACCGCCGTAGCGGGCGGAGGCCGAAAAGCCGTTCAGCGGCGTCGCCGCGAGAGCCCGCCTGAGGACAAGAGCGCGTTGCGTTTCCGTGGCAACCCGCCGATGGCCGCCGTTGCCCCGGGCGATCTCGGCAAAGAGGTCCTCGAAGGTGCCGATCGACCCGCCGAGCAAGGCGTCCGCGCGCCCGAGCAGGTCGCGCTCCACGCGGTCGCGGTCGAAGCGGTTCGGGACGACGAGAACGGGCTCCTGGTCCAGGCAGTTCAGGTAGCGATCGAGGAGACGCGCGACCTTGCCCGCATTCGCCGGGCCCACGAGCAGAGCCAGCGGCATTCACCCCATTCTATGCGTCGGCCCGGCGGGGCCTTCCCGCCGGGCCGGAGGGGCATCAGGCTTGGTTTCGAGCCGGATTCACTCCGAGGCTGCGGCCTTCGGGCGGCGACCGCGACGGGCGGCTGCCCGCCCGGGCATCTTGCCGGCACAGCCGTCACAGAGGTCGGCGGCCTTCGCGCCTCTGCGTGCGTCGGTGTACGTGACGCGCATCGCGGCGCCCCTTCCTTCGTCCACTTCCTTACCACAGTTGTCACAAACGAGCACGGTCTTGCGAGCCAATTTGCTTCCTCCCGGTGTGTCGGCGTGGACGGCGATACTAACGAAACGCTCGCGCGTTTATCCAGCGGTAATTCGCGCGCCGAGGAATGCTCTCGCAGGACTTGCGTTGCGCGAAAGCTCGTTGTCCTCGATCTCCGCTTTTGCCCCCGAATGTGCGACGACGCCAAAACCCATCCTCGTGCGGTCCCCCGACGCGATGTCCGGCCTCGTTCCGCCGACGACATTGTCTTCGATCATGCATTCGGAGTAATCGCCGCAGTAAATCCCTACACCGAGCGCATCCTGCACGTCATTGTCCTCGACCATGACCATTGACATCTCCGTCAGCCCGAGCGCGCGCAGCGTTGTTCCGGTGACGTGATTCGACTGAATGTGGACGTTGGAAAAATGGGTGACGATTCCCTCTCGGCCGCCGATGATCGTGCACCCCTCGACCAGGCTCATCGGCAGGTCCGACGCCGAAGGAGATGTCGATCCCCTGGGCGTACTCCCCTACGGGCGAGTGAATGAGGCAGTCGCGGATCGTGACACTCGCGCGTCTTGCCTGGATGCCGTCGAGGCTCGTCCCTGACACGCGGACATGCTCGATCTTGACGTTCTCGGCTTCGTCGATCTCGATGCCGACCTCGCCGCCGGTCACGGCGATGTTCTCGACGGTGACGTCGTCCGACGTGATGATGATTCCGCCGCGGACGACCGCGCCGGGCTCCCCGACGAGCCTCTGCGAGTGGTCGAGGACGAGCGGCCCGCGGTGCACTCCGGCCGACAGGTGAATCGTCGGGGGGAGCGTCGCCCACGCGACACCTCCGGTCAGCGCGAGGGCCACGACCGCTGCGACCCCCAGAGCATCGCCGGCCCGGCCGAGCTCGCCCCCGTCGTCCCCGTAGGACAGCCGGGCAAGCGGTAGGCCTCCGTGGACGATCACCTGACCGAGGAGCCATGCGCCGGCGAAGAAGAGCAAGGCGTAGTCGAGCGGAGCCGGCAGGTGGATCGTCCTCGCGATCCCGAGCACGATGCCGAGCTCGAGCAGACCGAGGGGAATCGCGACCCAGCCTGCTTGGTAGCGGAGGAGCCAGTGGTAGGCCGTCACGTCGAAAAAGAGGCCGACGGCGATCATCAACGCCGCGAGCTTCACCGGCCACCACGCACTGAGGACGAGCGCGACTGCGCAGGCGGCGAGAAACGGCACTGCTGACGCTACGAGCCTGGTCTCGAGGCGTCCCCTCAGCGTGTACGACATGCGTGAACCCGCCGAAGGAAGCGGCGCGCAGCGTACTTCGCGCCGACGAGGGTGTCCGAAGCCGGGAAGGCCCACTGGCCGGGGATCCCGGCGAGAGAGAGCGTCCGCGAGTTATCAGTCAGGGCCGGGACCGTGGAGTCGGGGCTGAGGACGATCCACCCTGCGGCGGTCTCGAGACTGTGCTGCTCGACCAGCCCGGTGAGCAAAGCGTCGTGGCGAAAGCCGCAGCGAAAGCCCGTCGCGCAGATGATCTGATCGGCGCCGTTGAGCTCTGCGGCGACCTCGAACCGACCCTCCCGGCGAGCGCGCTCGATCGGCTCGTCCCAATCCGGGCCGCCGGGATAGGACGGAGTCGACCAGCTCCGCAGCAGCCCGACGCGCTCATCCTTCGGCGTGGCGTGAAAGGCGCTGAGGCCGCGCCGCGTGAAGAGGTGGCGCGGGAGATTGAGTGGACGCCGGAGCGGCTCGCGGCGGCGCACCGAGACCACTCTGGCGCCCGCGGCAAGCGCGTTCAGCCACTCCGTGGCGGCGGCCATCCCCGCGCCGACGACCTCGACCTCGTCGCCGTACTCGTGCGGCTCGTACGCGTGGACTGCTCGGGGGTCGCCCTCGAGCTCCTCCGGAAGCGCGAGGCCCGGGTGCCCCGTGGCGACGAGCGCGTGGGCATACGGCCCATCCCCGTCGAGCTCGAACCCACCTTCGATGGCTCGGATCTCGGTGATGCGGCCGGCGCGAAAGCTCTCGTCCCAGCCGGAGGACTGCCGGACCTCGGCGACGTGCTCGAGGAAGTCCTCGACGGTCGGGTGGTAGCGGTCGAAGAGCGAGAGCACGAGCGGCCAGGCGTCCCGCTGGCGGACGGCGGAGCGGACTGCGAGGCCGGGGAACGAAGTCGGCGCCACGTGTCCGTCGCTCTCCGAGCGCATCCGGCGCTGGCGAATTGCGGCGGCGCGGCGGCTCCATTCCCGGGCCGGATCCGGGTCGGTTCCGAACACGGCGATTTCGGCCGACGCGAGCCCCCCATGGCGGAGGGTTGCATACGCAGTCAGCCCGGCGAGCCCGCCGCCGACGATTGCGCACTGTTCCGACACAGCTATTTGACGGAGCCCGCCAGCAGGCCCTGCACGAAATAGCGCTGGAACGCGAAGAACACGGCCAGCGGCACGATGAGCGAGACGAACGAGGCCGGCGCGATCAGCTCGAGGTTGTTCCCGAACTGGCGCAGCTGCGAGAAGATCGCCACGGTCAGCGGCTGCGTGTCACGCGCGAGCGAGAGCGCGACGAGCAGGTCATTCCAGGTCCACAGGAACTGGAAGATGGCGAGCGACGCGATCGCGGGCAGCCCGAGCGGCAGGATCAGCCGGAAGAAGATCCGGAACTCCGAGGCGCCGTCTATCCGGGCGGCTTCGAGGAGCTCCCTCGGTATGCCTATGAAGAAGTTTCGGAGCAGGAAGATGGCGAATGGAAGGCCGAAACCCGTGTGGAAGAGAATCAGGCTCAGCTTGGTGTCGAAGATGCCGACGTCGCTGTACAGCCGGAACATCGGGATGAGCGCCATCTGGAGCGGCACGACGAGCAGCGCGATCACGATGACGAAGAGCCAGTCGCGACCCGGGAACTCGAGCCACGCGAAAGCGTAGCCGGCCAGCGCCGCGACGATGATCGGCAGGACGGTGCCTCCCACCGAGATCCACACCGTCGTCCAGAACGCCGAGCGGATCGACTGGTCGTGCCAGATCTCCCTGTAGTTGTCCAAGGTCGCGAGGCTCGGCTTCGAGAAGATCTCCCACCAGCCGAGCGTGTTGATGTCGGTCGGAGAGAAGAGTGAGGTCAGAAAGAGGCCGACCGTCGGGACGAGCCAGAGGATTCCGACGACCACGAGGAGGATCTGGATCGGGGCCTTGCTGAGGAAGCGTACGAGCTTCGTGGAGAACTTCTCCTCGACGACCGGCCTCGGGGCCTCTGCGGTCGCGGCGGTCATGCTGCCTCCGTCCTGAAGCGTTTGATGTTCAGCGCGAGGATCGGAATCACGAGGATGAAGAGGAACACGGCGATCGCCGACCCGAGCCCGAAGTCGCTCACGCCGCCGAAGGACGTGCGCCACATCGCGAGCGCGATGACGTTCGCGTCGTCCTGCACGGACTGCGGAGCCACGGCTATGACGATGTCGAACACCTTGAGGACGTTGATGAGGAGCGTGATGAACACGACCGAGAGCACGGGCATGAGCTGCGGGACCGTCACGCGGCGGAAGACCTGCCACTCGGTTGCCCCGTCGGTGCGCGCCGCCTCGAGCGTCTCGCGGGGGATGGCCGCAAGACCGGCCGCGATGACGACCATGGAGAAGCCGGCCCAGATCCAGATGTAGGAGATGATCACGGCCGGGGTGATCAGCTTCGCGCCGAGCCAGGAGACGCCGCCGAACGGCTTGGCGAACGTCGAAGCGCCGATGCCGACGGTGTACTGGCCCTCGGGGAGGCTCTCGAACGCGAAGGTGCCGTCGTCGGCCGTCTTCGTCGACCCAGCCTTGTCACCCTGAGCGTTCGTGAGCTCGACGGTGACGCCGGGCAGCCCTAGCTCCTCCTGCTCCACCTTCCCGGGTGTGCCGCCGCCGGGTTTGAAGTCTCTCCAGACCACCCCGGTGATCCCGCCCTGAAGAGGCTCCGGCTGGACGGCCTGCTTCGCCGTCTCGGGGACCTCCGTCGAGCGGATGCGTGTGAGGCCCAGCTTGGCGACGTCGCCAGTGCTGATCGGGTTCGCGAGCTGGATCCCGCCCCCTGACGTCGTCTTCAGCTGATCGCTCGAAGGGGCGGCCTCGGAGAGGACGCCCGCGGGACTGAAGACACCCTGGACCGAGCCGATCGCCGCGTTGATCGCGCCGCGGTCGGGCTCCTGCTGGTACATGATCCGCCACGTCACGCCGGCGGCGAACGCCGAGACGGCCAACGGCATGAAGACGACGGTCTTGAAGGCGACGGACCAGCGGATGCGCTCGGTGAGGACAGCAAAGAGGAGCCCGATCGCCGTGACCGCGGCAGGCACGACGGCGACCCAGATGGCGTTGTTCTTGATCGCCGTCAGGAGGTTGTCGCTCGTGAAGAGGCTCTTGTAGTTGTCGATGCCGGCGAACTCGCCGAAGCCCGAGCCCCGGAAAAGGCTCTGGACGAACGTGTAGATCGCCGGATAGATGATCCAGACGATCAGGAAGAAGGCCGCGGGCGCGAGAAAGATCGCGGCGATGCCGTACTGCCGCCAACGGCCTGGATCTCGACCCGCAGGCGGAGCCTCCCTGACAGGAGGCTCCGCCGTGATGCTCGCGCCGCTCACGAGGCTGCGCTACTGGCCCTTGTAGGCCTTTGCTGCTGCGTCCTCCAGCTTCTGCGCGATCCCGTCGACGTCCTTCGGGTTCGACAAGAAGTCCTGGAAGAGCTTGAACTCACCCTGGCCGACCGTGCCGCCGAAAGCCGACGGCTGCAGATCGGACAGGTCGAAGCGAAGATCCTGCGCGTTCGCAAGAGCCGTCGCGGTCGCCCTGGTGATCGCATCCGGATAGTCAGCCGGGTCCACGTTCTTGTTCGGCGAGGAAAAGCCGCCCAGCTTGACCCAGATCGACGCGGCTTCCGGGGTGGCGAGGTATTCGACCAGCGCCCGGGCGGCAGGGCTGTCCTTGAACATGACGACCTGGTCGCCTGCGCCGACGACAGCCGGAGGCGAGTCGTTGATGGACGGGAAGTCGAAGACGTTGAAGCCCGTCTCCGGCTTCGCCGTCGTCGAGTTGAGGATCTCGCCGGCGACGAAGTCGGCCTCGAGCACCATCGCCGCCTTCGGCGGGTCGGCGAAGGCGTTCGTCACCGACGTGGGGAAGTCGGTCTGGAGCGCGCCCGTCGTCCCGCCCGCGATGTTGTCCGTGTCGCTGAAGATCTTCGCCATCTCGGTGAGAGCGTCCTTGACGGATTGGTCCGTCCACGGGATCTCGTGCGCGGCCAGCTGGTCGTACTTGTCCGCGCCGGCCGTACGGATGTAGATGTTCTCGAAGAGGTCGGTGAGGGTCCACCCGTCGGCGCCGCCGATCGAGTAGGCCGGAACACCCGACGCCTTGATGGTCTGGGCCGCCTGGAGGAACTCGTCCCACGTCTTGGGCGCCTCGACACCCGCGTCCTCGAAGACCGGGACGTTGTACCAGACGGTCGACTTGTTGGCGCCCTTGAAAAGGAAGCTGTAGAGCTTGCCGTCGATCGTGCCGAGATCGACCGCGGACTGCTGGTAGTTGGCCGCGATCGTGTCCTTCGCGAAGTCGATCGGCTGAAGCTTCCCCGCCGTCGCGTACTCGCGGATCGTCCCCGGCTGCGCAATCGTCGCGAGGTCGGGCGGGTTGCCGCCCTGTACCGCGGTCGCGAGAACGGTGACGATGTTGTCGCCGGCCGGGTTGTACTTGACGGTGACGTCGGGGCACTTCTCCTTGAAGCCGTCGAGGACGGCCTGGATCGACTTCTGCTCGGTCGCCACCCAGATGCCCATGAGCGAGATCGTGCCGGAGCCGCAATCAGCCCCTCCGCCGGTCCCGCCGGCGGCTCCTGTGTCCCCGTTTCCGCCCCCGCCGCATGCGGCAGTGACGAAGACGAGCATTGCGAACAACCCGAGTAGCGACAATCGACGCCTCATCAGGCCTCCCCTCTCTTTTCGTAGATACCGAGCCCCGATTCGGGGTCGAAGAAATGCAGGCCGCGCGTGTCGACGGCGACCTCCGCAGTCTCACCCTCTTTAACTTGTGAGCGGGGGTCGAAGCGCCCGACCATCGTCGTGTGCGTTTCCTCCTCCGCCTGCTTGACCGTGTGCTCGGCGCCGATGTCCTCCGCAAGCTCCCTGACGTCCTCGGTCAGAGCCGGAGGGGCGTCGACGGTGAAGTGCGCCATGATCTCCGAGCCGAGCGCCTCCGTGAGCTCGACCTTCCCGTGGATCCGCTTGTCGGCCGGCGTGTCAGGCACGAGGGCTGCGTCCTCCAGGTCCTCGGGACGGATCCCGAGCACGACCTTCTTGCCCACGTAGGCCTCGAGGGCGGCGCGTTCGGCGACGAACTCCTGGTCGAGCGCGAGCCGTTGGCCGCCGGTCTCGACGATGTAGCTGCCGTTCGAGCGCGTGAGCGTCGCCTCGACCATGTTCATCGCCGGGCTGCCGATGAAGCCGCCGACGAAGAGGTTGACGGGGCGGTCGTAGAGCGCCTGCGGCGGGGCGACCTGCTGAATCTCCCCCTTGCGCATGACGGCGACGCGGTCGCCCATCGTCATCGCCTCGATCTGGTCGTGCGTGACGTAGAGCGTCGTGGTGCCGAGGTCGTTCTGGAGCTTTGCGATCTCGGCCCGGGTCTGGACGCGGAGCTTCGCGTCGAGATTCGAGAGCGGCTCGTCCATGAGGAACGCCTGAGGCCGCCGCACGATCGCCCGGCCCATGGCGACACGCTGGCGCTGTCCGCCCGAAAGAGCGCGCGGCTTACGCTTCAGGAACTGCTCGAGCCCGAGGATCCGCGCGGCTTCGTGCACGCGCTGGTCGATCTCGGACTTCTTCTCCTTCCGAAGCTTGAGCCCGAACGCGATGTTCTCGTAGACGGTGAGATGCGGGTAGAGCGCATAGCTCTGGAAGACCATGGCGATGTCGCGGTCGCGCGGCGGGACGTGGTTGACGACCCGTTCGCCGATCCTGACAACGCCCTCCGAGATGTTCTCGAGGCCCGCGACCATGCGCAGAGCGGTGGTCTTGCCGCAGCCGGACGGCCCCACGAGGACCATGAACTCCCCATCGTGGACATCGAGGTTCATGTCCGAGACGGCCCGCGTGCCGTCCGGGTACACCTTGCCCACTCCCTCGAAGGTGACTCCGGCCATGTCCTCCTCCCCGTCGGGGGGCGACTTTACCAAGCAGCAACAAAATCGGCGCAAAGTCAGCCATTGCCAGGAGGGCTTGACGAAACATCGGCTGGGCCGCCGGAGGCGGGCCGCTTCGTCCCGTCCCGGCGACGAGCGACGTCCCGCCAAACCCTCCTACACTCCGGCCGGATGAACGAGCGGACGATCGTGGTCCTCGAGGGGGACGAGACCGGGCAAGAACTGCTCGAGGAGGCGTTGCGCTTGCTCGGGCCGGACGTCGTGGGTCTCGAGCTCGAGCTTCCGCGCTACGACCTCTCCCTCGAAAATCGGCGTGCGACGAAGAACGAGGTCGTCCACGAGGCCGCCCGCGCCGTGCGCGAGCACGGCCTGGGCCTGAAGGCCGCGACGATCACACCAGAGGGGAAGGACGACGTCGGAAGCCCGAACCGCATCCTCCGGGAAGAGATCGGTGGGCACGTGATCGTTCGCACCGGTCGTCGGATCCCGGGGGTGGTGCCGGTCGGCGGCGCCTATCACCCCATCTCCGTCGTGCGCATGGCCGTGGGCGACGCCTACGGAGCGGAGGAATGGCGCGAGGGAGAAGGCGAGGACGAGGCGGCCTTCCGCACCACGAAGATCGAACGGCGTGTCTGCCGTGCGGTGGCCGAGTTCTCCTTCCGTCACGCCGAGCGCACGAAGGCGAAGGTGTTCGGCGGCCCCAAATACACGGTCAGCCCCGTGTACGAGGGGATGCTCAAGGAGGAGATGGACGCCGCAGCCGAGCGCCACCCCGACGTCCCCTATGAGCCGCAGCTCATCGACGCCACCTTTGCGCTCCTGATCAGCTCGGCGGGCGATCCCCTCGTCATCCCCGCTCTGAACCGGGACGGAGACATCCTCTCCGACCTCGTGCTCCCCCTCTTCGGCTCGATCGCCGGCTCGGAGTCGCTCCTCGTAGCGTTCAACGAGGACTACACGCCGCGCGCGCTGATGGCCGAGGCCGCGCACGGAACCGCTCCGGCGCTCGAAGGCAAGAACATCGCCAACCCGATGGCGATGATCCTGGCGGCCTCAGCGCTCCTCAGTCACATGGACGACCGCGAGGCCCGCGCGGCCGGTCGCGCGATCCGCGAGGCGGCGCTCGAAGCCGTCTCAGCGGGCGTGCGCACGGCCGACCTCAGCGGCCACGCCTCCACCAGTGAGTTCACGGACGAAGTGATCGACCGCGTGCGGTCGAAGCTCGACGTCTGGGCGACCCTCGGCGACAGTTGATCTCCGGCTTCAGGGCCTACCTGCGGAGGATCGACCCGCGGCTTCCTCGCGCGGTCTGGACGATGGAGGCCGGCGGCCTCGTCAACGCGTTCGGGAACGGCATCACCTTCCCGTTCGTCGCCATCTACCTCCACAACGTGCGCGGCTTCTCCCTCGGGACAGCGGGACTCGTGCTCGCGACGAACGGCGTCTTCAGCCTCCTCGCCAGCCCTGTCGCCGGGTGGCTCTCCGACCGCTTCGGCGGCCGCATCACGCTCGCAGGCGCGCTCGTCCTCATGGCAGCCGGAGTGGGGTCGCTCGCCCTCGCCCACGAGCCCTGGCAGGCCTACCTCGCGATGGCCGTCGTCGGCTGGGGAAACGGAAGTTTCTGGCCCGCACAGTCGACCATGCTTGCCGGGCTCGCCCCGCCCGAGCGGCGGCACGCCGCCTACGCGCTCCAGCGCGTGTCGCGCAACCTCGGGATCGGGCTCGGCGGGCTGACGGGCGGCCTGATCGCGACCACGTCGAATCCCACGAGCTTCACCGTCCTCTTCACCGTCGACGCGATCACGTTCCTCGCCTTCGTCGGCGTCCTCGCATTCGTGCCCGACCCCGAGCTGCCGCCGCAGGAAGAAGGCGCCCGCCCGGGGCGCTACCTGGACGTCCTGCGTGACCGGCTGCTCCTCGGCATCGTCGGGCTGAACGTCCTCTTCGTCTCCGCCGGCTACGCGCAGATCGAGCTGCTCCCCGTGTTCGCGAAGAACGAAGCGGGCGTGACCGAGAAAGCGATCGGCGTCATCTTCCTGGTGAACACGCTCGTCATCGTCCTGGCGCAGCTACCGATCGCGCACTTGCTCGAAGGGCGCCGGCGCATGCCCGGCCTGGCGCTGATGACCGTCTTCTGGGCGGCGGCGTGGCTGATCGTGTTCGTCTGCGGAGCCACGCTCGAATCACTCGCAGCGGCGACCGGCTTCGCGATCGCGGGCGTCTTCTTCGGCCTGGGCGAGTGCTTCCAGGGCCCGACGCAGGGAGCGCTCGTCGCCGACCTCGCGCCGCCGCGGCTGCGCGGGCGCTACATGGCGCTCTCGACGATGTCCTGGGAGATCGGTTTCGTCGTCGGTCCGGCGATCGGCGGCTTCGTCCTCGACCACAAGCCGCTCGCCCTCTGGCCGCTCGCCGCGGGCGTCTGCCTCGTGGCCGGAGCGGGCGCCCTCGCGCTCGAGCGCGGCATCCCCCGCGAGCTCCGCTTGACCCCGGCCTAGCTCTGCTCGAGCGGCGGATTCTGGACATTGTGCTCGTCCGCGTACTCCTGGACGAGCTTGTCGACGACCTCGGGCCCCTCGCCGTAGGCGTAGTTGATCTTCACGAACGGCTCCCACTTCTCGGGCAGCGCGTCCTCGGGGAAGATCGCCTCGACCGGGCACTCCGGCTCACAGGCGCCGCAGTCGATGCACTCCTCCGGATCGATGATGAGCATGCGGTCGAAGACATGGATGCAGTCGACGGGACAGACGTCCACGCAGGAGAGATCTTTGATGTCGATACAGGGCTCGGCGATGATGTAGGTCATCGCCCGCGATTCTAGGTGACAAGCTCCCGGACAAGCTCCGGTGCTCGGTCGGCGAGCGCGGACCGGACGACGACCCGGTCGAGGCCCGCCGCATGGGCAGCCCGCAAGCCCGCCGTGTCCGTGTGGTTCGTGAAGCCCATGATGGGCACGTCGGGGTAGGTGTCGGCCACTTCGTAGGCGTCCACGCGCGCCAGATCGACGATCACGAGGTCAGGGGGATCGACGCTGTCCGCAGTGGTCAGCTTGTGGCCGTCCAGGAGCACATCGAGCTTGCCTCGAAAGAAGAGATCGACCCCGACCAGCAGGATCGTCGCCACAGCGGGAATTTAACACTCCGAGCAGGTATCGAACCACTCGCGCGCCCGGTCGACGGCCTCGATCCGCGCTTTCGCGTGGCGGACGACGGCCCGGCGGCGTACCTCCTCGAGCCAGGCCCGCATCTCGCCGGCGGGGTCGGGTCGGTCGGCGAGCTCGTTCCAGCGCGAGGCGGCCAGCGCAATCGCCATGTTCATCTGGCGAAGGAACGCCGGATCCGAGACGGTTGCGCGCCCTTCGGACTCGAACCAGGCCGCGACCCGGGCGGAGAAGCACTTCGTGAGGGCCTCGAGATCTGTCAGACGCCGATCCCGAAGAACTCGAAGAAGCGGTTGAAAGCAATGTTGAGCCACCAGAAGCGGTCGAAGAACACCAGGAGCCCGAGGGCCACGAGCAGTGCGCCGCTCACGACGCGCAGGACGTCGTAGCGGTCGCGCAACCACCGGAAGGCACCCATCGCGCGGTCGAAGGCAATGCCGACGAGGATGAAGGGCACCGCGAGCCCGGCGGAGTAGATCGCGAGAAGTGCCGCGCCCTGGGCGACCGTGCTCGACTCGCTCGCGAGTGCGAGGATCGAGGCCAGCACAGGCCCGATGCAGGGTGCGGCGCAGACGCCGAATGCTCCGCCGAGGAGAGCCCGTGAGCCGCGCCGGCGAGCGCCCTCGATCAGGCCCGGCGCGGCGAGGCGCTCGAGGAATGGAAAGGGCAGGAGCCCCATGAACGCGAAGCCGAACACCACGATGATCAGTCCGGCGACCTTGATGGCGACGTCCCGGTTGTCGTCGAAAATCCCGCCCGCCGCACCGGCGGCCGCCCCGAGCGCGACGAAGACGGCCGTGAACCCGGCGATGAAGGGCAGGCTCGCGGCCACCACCTTCCTTCCCCCCACGCCCACCTGCACCCCCGAGACGGCGGAGAGGTAGCCCGGGACGAGCGGGAGCACGCACGGCGTGATGAAGGAGAGGAGGCCGGCGACGAAAGCCAGCGGGATCTTTGCCTCCATGAGGGAGAGTTTGGCGGAATGTCGCTCGTCGCCGGGACGCGCTGGTCGTTCCGAGGCTGCGGACGCAGGGCGCCCTCGTACTGGTTCTAAATACGGGGGCGACCGGCGGCTACTGCCTCGGGACGAGTCAGCGCGCCTCCGGCGGCACAGCCGATGTTTCGCCGAACTCTCCTACTAGGCGTCGAAGCGGGCGAGCTCCTCGTCGAGCCGCCGCTCGAGCTCCGGGTCGATCGGAGCTCGCCCGTTCCCGGAGGGGTCCGGAGGAGTCGGCTCGCCACGGCCGCTGCTCCAGCGGCGCGCGAGGACCGCGATGACCGCCGCGGCAATCGTCAGCCCGACGAGCGGCAAGAGCCATGCCAGCAGGTTGAAGCCACGCTTCGGCGGCGCGGCGAGGACACCCTCGCCGAACTGGTCGACGAGGCTCGCCTTGATCTCGCTTTTCGTATCGCCGGCGGCAATCCGCGCCCGGATATAGGAACGCATGCGGTCGGCGATCGGCGATGTCGAGACGGCGAGCGTCTCATGGCAGGTCGGGCAGATGAGCTCGCGCTCGAGCTCGGCGAGCGTCGGGTGCTGCTCGCTCGCAGAGGCCGCTCCGGAAGCTGCCAGGGCAAGGAGAACGGTCGCGAGCAGGATGCGCTTCACGAGGGGCTTCCGAGCGCGATCTGAATGTTCCGGTCGAGCTCCTCGGCCGTCACAGGGCCCTCGACGTGCTCGCCGACGAGGCGTCCTTCGCGGTCGACGAACCACGTCTCCGGCAGGCCGCTCAGCCCGTAGCGCCCCCAGGTCCAGTTGTGCTTGTCTCGTAGGACGGGATAGCTCACGTCGTAGCGGTCGACGAAGCGCTGCGCGTCGCTGGTCAGGTCCTGGAGATCCACCCCGACGACGACCACGTCGCGATTCCGCCATTTCTGCCAGGCGGCTTCGAGCGTCGGCGCCTCGTCCTTGCAGGGTGCGCACCACGAGGCCCAGAAGTTGACCACGACGGCCTTGCCGCGCAGATCCTCGAGGGAGACCTGTCCACTCCCGTCGAGCGCGTCGAGCTCGAACACCGGCGCGGTGGGCTTCTCGCCCGCGACCACCTTCGAGTCGAGCGCCTTGCCCTGGTCCGTGCGAACGACCTGCCACGCGAGAAGCGCGACGAGGAGCGCGACCACCCCGACGGCGGCCGCCTGCAGCGCAATCTTCACGCGGCGCGCCATTCCATGCCGAACTCTAGCTAGGCCGAGCTAGGCGGAAACGATGAACACGGGCGTGCCGACCCGAACTCGCTCGAACAGCCATTCGGCTTCGGGGATGCGCATGCGGATGCATCCGTGGGAGGCGGAGTAGCCGATCGAGGCCGAGTCCGGCGTCCCGTGGATCCCCACCCCGCCGCGCGAGAGGCCCATCCAGCGCGTCCCCAGGGGATTCCCCGGCCCGGGCGGGATCGGGCTGGCACCGGCCGCCCAAGCGGCATCCGGCGGATACCACCAGGGATGACGCTGCTTGTTCGCGATGGAGAAGCTGCCCAGGGGCGTCGGGTACTGGGGCATCCCGACGGCAACTCCGAAGGTGCGCCAGTAGTGCGAGCCTCGGTAGAGGTAGAGCCGGTGTGATCCGCGCCGGATGACGATCGCCGGCCCGAAGTTCGAGCGCGTGATCCGCGGCCGAAGGACGCGGTATGGGACCGAGAGCGGCCCTCGCTGGTGCGCCGCGAGAGCCTGGCGGATCAGCATCCTCGTCTCCAGCTTGAGGACGCTGTAGCCCGGCCTCGGCCTGGTGATGAAGGGGCGTAGGTCGCGCAAGCGGGCGACGGAATTGACGGCCGGGGTGTGCCAGGACCGAGCCAGGCGGGCGACGAAGGCGCGCAGCCGTGTCCGGTCCACACGGACGTGCAGGGGAACGGCCTGGCCGGGAAGCGCGGTCTGCGCGCTCGCGAGCGCGGCCGCCACGTTCGGCGTTCCTCCGACCCACCACGGGGTGGCAGTCTTGGTATGGCCGCGAAGCGTGAACGTGAACGGCTGGGCGAACCAGGTGCGCACGAGCGGCGCCGCCTCCGCCGTCGTCAGCCCGCCCACGGTGACGCCGCCGATCGTCACGCCGTCAGCGATCGGGACGGCGGGCGGCAGAGGTGCGTCCGTGGTCGTTCTGGCATCGGTCGTGGACTCCTGCGCATACGCGAACGGGACGCCGAAGGCGGCGAGGAGCGCCGCGACAAAGAGTGCCCTGCGCAACATGTGCGAGATCCTAATCACCGAGCAGGCGGGGGTCATTCGCGATGACGCCGTCCACTCCTGCGGCGAGGACGCGCTGAAGCGCCGCGTCGTCCTCGACCGTCCAGGCGAGGACCGCGACTCCGCGCTCATGGCAGCGCTCGACGACCGGAGCTGAGATCAGCCTCCATTCCAGGAGAGCCGCATCCGCGCGTGCGCGCGTGAGCATGCGCCCGACGCGCGCTGGGAGCGCCCTCCGCAGGCCGGCGAGGCCCACGCCGACGAACGGCTGGAAGGCTCGCCGAGTGGAGAGGCGGGCACGATCGAAGGGATAGGAGAAGCCCGTGGTGACCGTCGGATGGGCGTCCTTCACCGCGCGGAGGCTCCCGGCGTGGAAGGACGCGACCACTGCGTCGTCGACGAGCCCGTGCTCTCGGAGCAGGGAGACCACCTCGCGTTCGACACCCGTGGACTTGAGGTCGAGGAGCACGCCGGCCCCCCGGGCCGCCACGAGCTCCAGCGCGTCAGCGAGCAACGGGTTGTCCGCCGTGAGGCTGGATGTTTCATGTGCCAGCCGCAGCCGGCCTTCATCTTCGACCACATCGATTTCGACCAAGTCGACGCCGAGATCGATCGCCGTCTCGATGGACGCCAGGGTGTTCTCGGGCGCGAGCGCCGCCGCGCCGCGGTGGCCGATACGGAGGACGCGGCCCTGCCGCAGGTTCACGGAGCGGTCGGCAGGGGGAGCTCGTCGAGCTCGCCTCCATGCGCGATGAAGTCGACGATCATCCGGTCCGTGAGCCATTCGACCGGGGCGCGGTCGTCCGTCAGGGGCTCGCCTTCCGCCTGGACAGCTTCGAGCCCGGAGCGGAAAAGCGGCACCAGCGGCTGCGCCGGCGCGGGCACGCCGCCGACGCGCTGCTCGAGATCGGAACGGTGGACCGGCCGATCGAAGGCGAGCACGAGCTCGTTGAAGCGCAGCGGTTTCCAGCGCCAGGCCTCCGGAAACGCCGCCAGCACCGTAGTTCCGATCGCGCTGCTCAGCCGGTCGTCCCCCGGCACTGCCGCGACGTTGAGCGCGAGCGCTCCGCCGGGGGTGAGGTGGCTGCGCACGAGCCGAAAGAACTCCTTCGTCGCGAGGTAGAAGGGAATGTACGGCTGCCGATAGGCGTCGACGACGATGACGTCGTAGCGCTTGTCCGTCAGCCGCAGGAAGGGCCGGCCATCGTCGGTGACGACGTGGAGGTTCGGGTTGTCATCGAGCCCGAGGAAGCGCCGCCCGGCCTCCGTCACCTTCGGGTCGATCTCCACCCCGTCGATCCGCACGCCCGGATAGAGCTCTCCGTAGGCGCGCGCAATCGTGCCGCCGGCGTTGCCGATCACGAGCATGCTCTCGACCGGTCGCCCCAGGAGCGGCGGGACGAGGAGGAACATGTCCCATTCGCCGCCGGTGAGGACGGAGCCCGGGTACCAGACCGAATGGACCGCGACGCCCTCGTTCAGCTTGAGGACACGCGACCCGTTCGCTCTCTGGAGGACTTGCACGTACTGGTACTGGGACTCGGCCTCGTAGAGGAGCCCCGGCGAGGCCTTGATCGTCCCCGCCGGGATGAAGAGGAGCGCGGCCACGCCAATCGTCAGAAGCTGCCAGCGAAGACCGAGGACGAGCGCCGCCGACAGTACGAGCAGCGCCGAGGAGATGAGCATCGTCCGCTGCGTCCCGACGAGCGGAATGAGAATCAGCGCGGAGGCGAAGGTGCCGATGATGCTGCCCACCGTCGAGAGCGCGTAGAGCCGCCCCGCCACCGTCCCTGCCTCCCCGACGTTGTCGAGCGCGAGGCGGATGGCAAAGGGAGAGACGGCTCCCAGCAGGGTCACCGGAATCGCGAAGAGCGCGAGCGCGGCGAAGAACGAGCCGACGATCGCGCCGACCGAGACCGCGTCGAGGCCGCGTACCGCGAGGTCGAGCACCGGTCTCGAGACGAACGGAAGGATCGCGATGGAAAGGGCCGCGACCAGCACGATCCAGCCGAGGAGACGCGGCTCCGGCCGCCGGTCGGCCACCTTTCCGCCCAGCCAGTAGCCGAGGGAGAGGTAGACGAGGATGAGCCCGATGATGTTCGCCCAGACGATCGTCGAGCTCCCGAAATACGGGGCGAGGAGCCGGGAGGCGGCGATCTCCGTTGCGAGCGTCCCGGCGCCGGCCGTGAAGACGACGAGGCCGAGGCGCCGGCGGCTGACGGTCGCAGCGACCAGAGCCGGAGCGGATGTCGCCGCTTCAGCCAGCGTTCGCGAGCCGTAGACAGACGATCGCGCAGTCGTCGCCGAGCTCCCCGCCGGCGAAGCTCCGGCAATCGGCGACGATCGCCTCTGCGAGCTTCTGCGCGCCGAGGTCGCGCCGCCGGGAGAGGAGGTCGTCGAGCCGCTCCTCGCCGTAGAGCTCGCCGTCCCGCCGCGACTCGACGACGCCGTCGGTGTAGAGGACGACGGCGGATCCCTGCGCCAGCGTCGCCACGGCGGCCGCGTACTGCTGCCCGGGCTCGATTCCCAGCGCGAGCCCGCTCGCCTCGAGGGGCACCACTGGGCCCTCG
Organism: uncultured Actinomycetes bacterium; assembly: GCA_963739065.1. Lineage (GTDB taxonomy): Bacteria > Actinomycetota > Thermoleophilia > Gaiellales > Gaiellaceae > JAIBJP01. Next base: position 99,767 of record CAVTYV010000004.1, on the reverse strand, counting down.
CGCGGGACGATCCGCGCAGGCGGATGGCCGGCGCTCGCGCACGAGACGGTGCCGGCCTTCGGATCGACGAGCACGTAGAGCATCGTGATGAACTTCCCGACTGCGATCTCGTCGACGATCACGTCGTTCGCCTTCGAGAGGAAGTCGCCGGGCTCCGGATGCATGCGGGCGAGAGCGCGGAAGCTGAACTTCGCCATCGCCATGTCGGCCGCGGCCTGGATGCCCTTGCCGGTCACATCCCCGAGGATGATCGCGAGACGTCCGTCCTCGAGCGTGAGGAAGTCGTACACGTCGCCGCCAACGTCGACCCGGGCCGAGGACTCATAGACGTGGCCGACCTCGAGACCCGGCACGGCCGGCAGCTCACGTGGAAGCAGCGAGTGTTGCATCGTCTCGGAGAAGTCCTTCTGCTGCTGGTAGAGGCGGGCGTTGTCGATCGCGAGGGCCGCCTGCGCGCTCACCGTCATCGCCGTGTCAAGGGTGTCGCTGTCGATCGGCCGGGATGGGTCGAGCGAGAGGATGGTGAGCGTTCCCAGGGTCTCTCCCGGCGTGGCGAGCGGGAGTACCGCGGCCGTCGAGCCCTGCGCAAGGAAGGGCTCGAGGAAGCGATGGGCATCCGTCCCCGACATCAGCCCCGGGCCGAGGAGCACCGGTCGCCCGGTGCGCAGGAGCCGTTGGGCCGTCGGCGCGGTCATGGGCTGCGGCCGTCCGAGCAGCTTCGGTGCCGTGTCCGCGAGCTTTTGATCCGAGACGTGCAAGGCCCGCAGCTGAAGCATCTCGCCGCGCTCGTCGGGCATGCGGATGGCCGCCGCGTCGAGGTGGAAGAGCTCGACCATGCTGCGCGCGACGGCATCGAGAGTCGCCTGGAGTGAGAGGCTCTCCGCAAAGGAGTGGGAGATCTCGTAGAGGCCGCGGAGCTGTCGCGCGGCGCGGCGCTCGGATTCGAGCGTGCGCTCCAGGCGCTCGCCGAGCTCCTTGGCCCGTTCGTGCAGGCGCGCGTTCTGAACGGCGACGGCGAGCTGGCTCGAGAGCGCGAGCAGGAGACCCTCCTCCCCCTCCCGGTAGGGACGCGGGCGGGTCTTGAAGACTCCGAGCGCCCCGATGACCTCGTCGTGGACGATCAGCGGGATGAAGAGCGCGCGACGGATGCCGTTCCTCTCCCACGACGCCTCGAGGCCCCGGAGCCGCTCGTCGCGGCGCATGTCCTCGATGAAGACGTAGCCGCGGCCGCGGAACGGCCCGAGCGCGAGCTCGAGGAGGCGCTCTGCGAGATCTGCGTCTTCCTCGAGACCACGGGAGGCTGCGGTGGCGAGCTGGTCCGGCTCACGGAGGTAGATGCCGACGTGCCCGCTGCCGGTCAGCTCGGCGATCCGCTCGACGGCGGTTTCGAGCGTGTGGGCGAGCGAGAGCTGCGCGATCGCCTGGCTGACCACGCCGATGACCGTCTGCGAGCGTTGCAGAGCCCTCGTGATGAGCTCGACGCGCCGGCTCCGCCGCAAGGCAAGCGCCGCGCGCGCGGCGAAGGGCGAGAGGAGCTGCAGCTCCTCCTCCGTCGGGCCGCCGTCCTCGAACGAGAGCTGAAGGGCCCCGACGGGAGGCTCGCCGAGCGCCAGCGTTGCCGTCCGTTGGCCGTTGCCGTTCCCCGCCGGCGTGGCGACCACTCCGCGCGGACGCTCCTGGAGCGCCGCGAGCGCGTGCTCGACCGATTCTCCCGATGTGGCCGGGCTGCTCGTCCCATAGGAGGCGAGGAATGTCGGGGGAGCGTCCGTTTCGATGCGCCAAAGGGCGGCAGCGGCCGCTCCGGTCGCCTCGGCGGCAAGCCTGACGACGTGCTCAGCCGTGGCGGTCTCATCCGCCCCGGCGGCGAGGGCCTCGCCCAAGAGCTCGAGGGAGGATGCTCCGGGCTCACGAGAGCCGCTGCCGACGCTCTCCCGGTCGAAGCGCACGGCGACTCCCACGTGAGCTGCCGCGAGCCGCCCGAGCAGCGCCTCGCCGGCCGAAAGCCCGCCGCCCGTTCGATAGAGCTCGAGCGTCGCGGCGGGCCGCCCTCCCAGCATCACCGGATAGACGCGCACGAGAGAGGCGCCTGCTCGCTCTGCGGCACGCCGGAGCCCGTCCGGCAGGTCGTCGAGCGTGAGCTCCACCTCCGAGGCGGGAACCGCGGAGGCGGGGAGCGGCGTCCCTTGGAGCTCCGCAGCGAGGGCAGGCGAAGACGACGAGACCGCCCTGGCCAGAAGGTCGCCGGCCGCGGAGTGGGCGACCCGCGCGATGACGAGCTCCGCCTGCGTCGCGGCAGCCACCGCCTCGACCAGCGAATCGAGCGCTCGAGCGGTGGCTCCCTCCTCGAGCAGCGTGCCGGCCGCGGCAGCGAGGGCGTCGACCGCGTCGGGCTCGAGCTCGTGCACGACCCCCGTCATGCTCGAATTATGGCTTCGTCCAGAGTTCGGGGCCGCTCCGCATCTCCTTGCGGCAATCCGGCGGAGCGGCAACAATCACGGACTTATCGGCTCCCCGGCCCCCAAGCGCCCACCTGCGGAAGAACCGCCGCTCGACCCCACTGCGGTTCCGCGCGCCGTTGCTCACGCCCGGGCGCGCCGCCGTGCCCGCATTGAGCACCGCCAGGAGCTCCGCCGCGCTCGCGTCCGCTTTCTCGTGCTGCTCGGCGTCCTCCTGTTCGTGACGATCGTGCTCGTGCTCTCGATCTGGGAGAAGATCCAGACCGCCTTTGGGATCTAGCCTGGATCGCCCGAGGCCCGGGTTGCCGCCGGGCGCACTGCGAGCGTCCGGGGACGGGCTCGCCTGGGTCGGCGGCCTCGTGCTCGCCCTCAGCTCCTTCATGAGCTGGTACACGGTGTCGCCGGACGGGTTCACCGCCTCGATCACCGCCTGGCACACCGGCCTCCTCGGCAAGCTCATCTTCTTCATCGGGGTGGCCGTCCTCGCGCTCTTGATCCTCCATGCGACCGGCGTCGACCTGCCGCCGAGCGTCCCGCTCGGGATGGTCGTCGCAGGCCTCGGCGCGCTGGCGACCGTCTTCGTCCTCGTCCGCCTCATCTCCATCCCCGATGACTTCGCCCCGGCAGGACGCAGCATCGGCATCTGGATCAGCCTGCTGGCGGCACTGCTTCTGATCGCTGCCGGCCTGCTCCGCTCGGCCGAAGAAGCCTGAGCAGCCCGACCCCGGCCAGGCCAACGGCGGTGCCGAGCGACGCTCCGACGAGGACGTCGGAGACGTAGTGGACGCCCACGTACACACGGGAGAACGCCACGGCCGTCGCAAGCAGGAAGAAGAGCGGAGCGCCCCGGGGAAGCAGGTACGTCAGCACGACCGCGCCCGCAAAGCTCGTGGCGGCGTGGCCCGACGGCATCGACTGGCCGACCGTCGCCCCGATCAGCGGATCCGCCTGAGGGATTGTCTCGAACGGTCTTGGCCGGTCGATGGCCGTCTTCAGCGCCAGCGCGAGCAGGTCGGCGGCCCAGACGCAAGCCGCCGTGAAGACCATGCTGAAGAGCACGTTCCGCTTCGCGAGGTGAGCCACGGGAGCGGCAAGGCCGATCCAGAGCAGGCCGAAGTAGCCGACGACGGAGAGCCCGATGAAGACGGGGTCGAGCCAACCGGCGCGGTGCTCGACGAACCAGAGAAAGAGGTCGCGGTCGACGGCCGTGCTACGCCCGGATGAACTGCTTCGTCGCCTCGATCAGCTGCTGCGGGTCGACCGGCTTTCCAAGGAATGCCTGCGCGCCGCTCTCGCTCGCCTGCTCATCCGAGACGTCGACCTGGCCGCTGAACATGATCACCGGGATCGTGCCGACGCCGTGGCGTTCCTGGACGCGGCCAAGCATTTCCCAGCCGCTCATGCCGGGCATCATCACGTCGAGGAGGATGAGATCCGGCGGCTCATCCTCGAGGGCGGCGAGGCCCTCCTCCGCGTTCGAAGCCTCCCGCACCGAGTAGCCGTCCATCTCGAGGTTGACGCGGATGAACTCTCGCAGCCGGTCGTCGTCGTCGACGACGAGAACGACTGGGGTGCCGTGGGCCTGAGACCGCGGGCCGCCGAGGAACGAATCGAGGTCCTCCTTTCGGAACCGGCGGTGCTTCCCCGGCGTGTAGAACGCGCGCAGGCGGCCGCCGTCCGACCACTTCCGGACCGTGCTTTGCGCGACGCCGAGATATTCAGCGGCCTGGCCGAGCGTGAGCCATTCCGGCCCCCCGCCCGCCTGCGGGTCCCGCGTCGCGCTCATGTGTTCCTCTCTGGCCATGGTGCGGGGCGAAAAATCTACCAAACCTGCACTTTCTTCCCCACTCAGGGATTGGAAACAGTAACGGTCACGGTTTCGGGAGGGGCGAGCGTCGTCGGAACCAGAGTCCGGATCAACGTCTGGTCCCCCTTTGCCTGATCTTCTTCGACTGCACGTCCAACCGCCAGCCCCGAGAAGAATGCCACGGCGAGCACGAGGAGGGCGCCGATCCACCGCAGCACCCGCTTCGTTCGCCGGTGGCCCCGACGCTCGCGCCCGCGGGCGCGCTCGCGGTCCGACGTGATGCGGCCCTGGCTCGCCACTCAGGGGCTGTAGTCGCTCGCGCCCTGCGCGTAGCGGGCGAAGGCCGCGTCCTGGACGATCGCTGCATCGTGGATCCCGGCGCGCGGCCGCGGAGGCAAGGAGTCGACGATGACGTCCCGGACCCAGTCGTCGGCCCCCTGGTAGGCGCCCGCGAGCTCGCCCAGCGTGAAGGTCTGTCCCACGCGGCGGCGGAGCTCCTCGACGACGGCGCCGACGAGGAGGTCGAGGTGGCGCGAGCGGGCCGTGTCCTCCCCCTCGCCGGCGAGGCGGCGCTTCCCCTCGTCCCACTGGTGTCTGGCGGCGGGAAGACTCGTCATTCGCCGTTCTTACCCACAGTCGCAGCGGCGCAACGGGCGTCCGGGCACCAGCGCTCGTCGACCTCCCCGAGGATCTCCTCTCCGAGGTCGTAGCCGGGGCGGGCGAGCGCGAAGGCCGCATGCGCGTGCAGGCACTTGAGGTTGCCGGGCCTCTTCGTCCCCGCGATGCCGACGTCCAGCTCGGGCCGAAGGCGCCGCTGGTCTGCGTCGGCGTCCTCGAGGCTCGCGCGCAGCCTGGGATCGTCCGCGGCCGCACGCGACAGGCGCTCGACACCTCCGGACGCCTCGACGCGGGCGATGCCGGCCACGAGCCAGGGGCAGGTCAAATAGAAGGTCGTCGGGAACGGCGTCCCGTCGTCCCCGAACGGAGCCTGCTCGGTAACCGCTGGAAAGCCATGCGGGCAGCGAACCGCCACACGTCGAAACGCCCGGGCGGGACGGCCGAGCTGCCAGGAAACGACATCTTTGTCGTCCACCAGATCATCGTACCGAGGCCTTTCGCCACTCTTCGACGCCTTTCACGATGAAGAGGCGCTCCCCGGGACGAACGAGCCCGAGGCGTCTCGCCTCGCGCTCGATGAAGACGTCGTCGTCCGACAACGAGAGACGGTGCTGAAGCTGGGCGTTCTCGCGCTGGAGCGAGACCAGTTCCGCTTCGCGCTCGGCGACCCGCCCCTCGGCGGCACGGTAGCTCCGCAGGGGATGCACGTACGAGAGGGCGATGACGACCAGGGCGGCCACGCCGAGCCAGCGAAGGGCGAGCGAGGAACGGGACGGACGTCTGCGTCGCGGCATGGACCCGCGAGATTCGACCGACTCACGCGGCCTCCTTCTCGACGCGGTAGAGCGCGTAGCGCGTGTCCTCGTACTCGAGCTCCAGGCCGGAAGGAAGCGAAGGCACGCCGCGCGACTTGTCCACGACGACCCAGCCGACGGAATAGCGGCGCAGCGTCTGCGCGCGCTCGGCAGGCGAAGCCGCTGGTTCGAGGAAGAAGCGGCGGGCGGCGCTGCTGCGGGCGTGGTAGTCCTCCTCCGTGTTGAAGGCCACATGTCCCGGAGGCGCGACGACGATGCGGACAGGCGCCGCGCCCGCGAGCCGGTAGGAAGTCACGCTCGGCGCGAGGACGATGCCAAGGGGCGCAACATCCTCGTCGAGGGCGCTTTCGAGGCCAGGGGTCAACCCATACGGATCGGGTTCGCTCCACCGTTCGAGGCGGCCGAGGCCGGCGATTGCCACCGGAAGCGTCAGCGCGACCGCCGCGATGACGGTCCAGGGCGCTGCGCTGCGAGTGTCGAGCACCCGACTCGAGAGCAGGCCGAAGACGGCCAGGCCGCACGTGGAGCCAAGCGCTGCCAGCCACATCGCCCAACCCGCGCCGGTGGCGCCGGGCCCATAGGCGAGCTGAAAGCCGGCGGCGCCCGCCAGTGCGGCCCCCGCGCCGACGAGGCCCAGCCGGGCGGCCAGCACGGCTGCTCCCGCGAGCGCGAATGGAAGCGGCAGGAAGCTTGCGAGACGAACGGCCTGTGAGAGCGAGATCGCATCGGCGAAGTGCTCGAACGCGGGCGGGACGAGGGCCACGACGCTCAGGACCGCGGTGCCACCGAGAACATAGGCCGCCCACCGCTGCCGGGCCGCGAGGAGCGCGAGCGGCACGACGAGCAGCGCGGCGACCTTGATCCCGCCCCCGAACGCGAGCTGGTCAGGACGGAGGCGAAGCCCGGCCTCGACCGTCTCGACCTGCATGGTGAACCGAACCGGCAGCCGCGCGCCGGTGCCTCCCGCGAACTGAGCGAGCCACGCGAGGAAGAGGCCGGCCGGCACGAGGATCGCGCCGAGACCGGCCAGGATCGCCTGCGTCTCCGGGGCGTCGCTCAGGATCGCGCGCGCGAAGAGGAACCCGATGAGGGGTAGGACGACGAAGACGATGTAGGTCGGATGCACGACTGCGAGCACGAACGCCGCAGCTGCGAGCGACGCGAGCACGGCCCGGTTGCGCTCCTCGAGGTACGCGAAGGCCAGCGCAAGGGCTCCGGGAATGAGCAGAAGGCGCGCAGCGCCTCCGGGCTGCGCAAGGAACTGGAGCCAGCCGACGCCGTCGCGCGCGAAGGCGACGAGCGCAACCTGTCCGGCCGCTGTGGCAATTCCCCCCGCCCAGGAGCCAAAGAGCGTGGCGCCCGCACCGTACGCCAGCAGCAAGGCAAGCGGCACGAGGATCGCGGGGAGGTAGAGGATGACCAGCTCCGGATCGACTCCCGCGAGGCGCGTGACGAGAGCGAGGGCCCCATGCCACAACGGGAACGCGTACCCGGGATGGACGTGCGCGCCGGCCAGGTCGTCCACGACCCCGATGGAGGTCAGCGCGCCGGCCTCGTCCAGCTTGCGGATCCGGGCCAGGTGGAAGAGCGCATCGCTGACCGTCGGCCCCAGGCTCCCGCCGATCGTGCCCGTCGACCACCAAAGCAGGCCAGCGAGAGCCGCCCCGACCACCGAGAGGCCGAGGGCGGCCCGCACGTCGTCCCAGCCGAACGGGCGGATCGCCGCCCGAAGGGATGCCGCGAACGCCAGTGCCAGCGTCCCGCCGAGCACGCCGACGCCGAGTCCGAGCGTCCCGGAAACAGCGAAGAGGATCGCGAAAACGGCGAAGACGAGCACCAGGCTCCAAGCGAAGGCGGCCGCGAGCGCGGTGCCAACGTTGCGTGGAGCTCCGATGATCCGGAGGAAGCAGGCGCCTGGGAGAAGCAGGACGCAGCCCGCGGCTCCGGCTAGCCGGAACGCGAGCCCGACGCCCTCGGCCGGCAGCAGGCGGCCGACGAGCAGGAGGAGCGGCGCGGCGCCGCAGAGGACGAGCCAGAGCCTGGTCCGGCTCAGCACGCGAGCCAGACTAGAGGAGGGCTTGACGAAATATCGGCTGTGCCGCCGGAGGCGACGAGCGACACTCCGCCAAACCCTCCTAGATCAGGCGGTCTCCACCTTGATGACGTTGGTGGTGCCCGGCACGTTCACAGCCGTGCCCGCGGTGATGACGATCCTGTCGCCGGGCTGTACGAGCCCGGTCGCGCGCGCCGCGTCGAGCGTGCGGGCCCAGAGCTCCTCGACGTCAGCGCATTCCTCGATCTCCGACGGGATCACTCCCCACTCGAGCGCGAGCTGCTGGACCGCATAGCGCTTGTGTGTCACGGCCACGATCGGCCGCTGAGGACGATGGCACGCGACTGCGGAAGCCGTTCGGCCGCTATATGTCGGGACGAGGATCGCGACAGCTCCGAGTACCTCCGCGATGTCGCAGGCGGCGTTCGACATCGCCTCGCCGACGGTCGGAAACGCGTCCTCCGCCGCGCGCGAGAGCTCGTGTCTAGGGCCGAGACTGGGCTCGACGGCACGCGCGATGCGATCCATGTATTCGACACTCTCCACCGGGTACGTCCCCACGGCGGTCTCGCCCGAGAGCATGAGCGCGGAGCTGCCGTCGAGCACTGCGTTGGCGACGTCGCTCGCCTCGGCACGCGTCGGCTCCGGATGGCGGATCATCGACTCGAGCATCTGCGTCGCCGTGATCGCGGGCTTCCCGTGCTCGAGCGCGCAGAGAATGATCCGCTTCTGGACGAGTGGGACTGCGGCCGGGCCGATCTCGACACCGAGGTCGCCGCGCGCGACCATGACCGCGTCGGAAGCGCTGACGATCTGCTCGAGCTCGTCGACCGCCTCAGCCTTCTCGATCTTCGAGATGATGAGGGCGGTCGAGTCGGCCGCCTGGAGCAGCTCGCGGAGGCCCCGGCAGTCGTCCGCGGAGCGAACGAACGAGAGCGCGACATAGTCGACGCCGAGCCCGAGCGCGAACTCGAGGTCGCGCACGTCCTTCTCCGTTACCGACGGCACCGGCACGGCGACTCCGGGGAGGTTGACGCCCTTGTGGGACTCGACAGTGCCGCCGACGAGGACGGTCGTGCGCGCCCGAACACCGTCCACCTCGTCGACGCGGAGGCGGACGCGGCCGTCGTCGATCAGGACGTCGTGCCCGGGCTGGAGAACCTCTTGCAGGACCGGCGGGCTGATCGGGAGGGCATGGTCGCTGCTGTTCTGCTGACCGGTGATGTCGATCTCGTCCCCCTCGACGAGCGAGACCGGGTTGGGCAGCTCGCCGATCCGGAGCTTCGGGCCCTGGAGGTCGGCGATCAGGGCAAGCGCGCGTCCCGCACGCTCCTGCGCCTCGCGGACGAGCTTGGCTCGCTCGGCGTGCTCCTCGTGGGAGCCATGCGAGAAGTTGAGGCGCGCGGCGTCCATCCCGGCCGCGACGAGGCGGTCGATCGCGTCGGGGGTCGACGTTGCCGGGCCGATTGTGCAGACGATCTTGGTGCGCCTGGGGGTCACAGGCTCACGTTAGCGCGCTCGAAGGAGCACACCACGACTCCAAGACGACTCCAAGACATTAGGGGCCACCCCACGCCACCACCCGCTTCTCAGCGTAGCGGCGCAGAACGCGCGCGTGACGCGCGGAGTCAGCGCTGAGTGATCACGAACTGGGCCGGAAGCGAGGGAAGGCTTCCCACCCCTGATAGGTAGCACGCTCCCCCAGCTGCTCCTCGATTCGCAGGAGCTGGTTGTACTTCGCCACCCGGTCGGTCCGCGAAGGCGCACCCGCCTTGATCTGCCCGGCCCCGGTTGCAACCGCGAGGTCGGCGATCGTCGTGTCCTCCGTTTCGCCCGACCGGTGCGAGATGACTGCCGTGTACCCGCTCTCCCGCGCGAGCGCGATCGCCTCGAGCGTCTCCGTCAGCGTGCCGATCTGGTTCACCTTCACGAGAATCGAGTTCGCGACGCCTTCGTCGATGCCCCGCCGCAGCCGCTCGACGTTCGTGACGAAGAGATCGTCTCCGACGAGCTGCACGACATCTCCGAGCCGCTCGGTGAGCGCGCGCCAGCCGCCCCATTCGTCCTCGGCCAGGGGATCTTCGATCGAGACGATCGGGAACCGCTCGACGAGCTCCGCCCAGAATCCGACCATCCGGTCCGGGTCGAGCGAGCGGCCCTCGAAGACGTACGCCCCGTCACGGAAGATCTCCGTTGCCGCCGGATCGAGCGCAATCGCGACCCGTTCCCGGTGCCCCGCTCGCTCGGCCGCCTCCAACACGGCTTCGATCGCCTCGTCGCTCGAGCTGAGGTCGGGAGCGAAGCCGCCCTCGTCCCCGACTCCGGTCGCGAGCCCCCGTTCGCGGAGGAGGGCTTTGAGCGCGTGGAAGACCTCGGCTCCGATCCGCAACGCCTCGGAGAAGCTCTCCGCGCCGGCCGGCACGACCATGAATTCCTGGAGGTCGATCGAGTTCTGCGCGTGCGCGCCTCCGTTGACCACGTTCATGAGCGGCACCGGGAGCACGCCAGCCTCGTCGCCGCCGATCCACGCGTAGAGGGGTTTCCCGGCGTCGTCGGCAGCGGCCTTTGCCGCCGCCAGTGAGCAGCCGAGGATCGCGTTCGCGCCGAGCCTGCCCTTGTTCGGCGTCCCGTCCAGGTCGATGAGCGCGCGGTCGATGCCGGGCTGGTCGGCCGGGTCGAGTCCCAGGAGCGCGTCGGCGATCTCTCCGTTCACGTTCCGCACGGCGCCCGTGACGCCCTTGCCGTCGGGATCGCGAAGCTCCACCGCTTCGAAGCGGCCGGTTGACGCCCCAGAGGGGACCGCGGCGCGCCCGAACGCACCGGACTCGAGCCGCACATCGACCTCGACGGTCGGATTGCCGCGCGAATCGCGGATCTCCCGAGCATGGACGTGCGCTATCCGGCCGATCGCTCCGCCTCCTTGGCCTCGTCGAACCACTGGTCTTGCTCCTCCAGCGAAAGCTCGGCGAACTCGAGCCCTTCCTCCGCGGCGAGCTCGGACGCCCGCTCGACGCGGGCCACGAAGCGTCGGCTCGCCTCACGGAGCTCGAGCTCGGGATCGGTGCCGAGCTGACGGGCGACGTTCACGGCTGCGAAGAGAACGTCGCCGAGCTCGTCTCCCGACGGCTCGGCGCGCAGCTCGTCGACCTCGTCCTGGAGATCTCCGAGAGCGCCGCCGAAGTCAGGGTAGTCAAAGCCGGCTGTGGCCGCGCGCCGCTGTACTTTCTGGGCGAGGAGCAGGCTGGGAAGCGTCTCGGGCACGTGATGGAAGATTCCCTCACGGCCCTCCTGCTCGGTCTTGAGCTCCTCCCAGCGCTTCTTGACCGCGCGCGCGGAGTCCACCTCCGCATCGCCGAACACATGCGGATGCCGGCGGATCAGCTTCAGGCGAATGGCGTCCGCCACTGCTGCGAGGTCGCCCTGCCCGCGCTCGTCGAGCAGCAGGGAGAGAAAGAAGACCTGGAACAGGAGATCGCCCAGCTCGTCGAGCAGCTTCTCGTCGTCGGCCGCCATGGCCGCGTCGGCCACTTCGTAGGCCTCCTCGACCGTGTGGGGGACGATCGAGCGTTCGGTCTGCTCGCGGTCCCAAGGGCAGTCGCGCCGAAGCCGCTCGGCGAGCTCCTGGAGGTCGACGAGTGCTCGAGCGAGCCCGTCCGGGTCGGCCACGCTAGCCGGTCGCGGTGCCCGCCCCGGTCCCAGTCGGGGCCGGCGCATATCCAGGTGCGTACGTCACGTCGTACGAGGACTCCGCGTCGCGCACCCACTTCTTCAGCGCCGCGTTCTGCCGCTCCTGAAGGAGCGTGCCGCTGATCGCGTTCTTGGCCTCGGCAAGTGGCTGAGCCGCGGCCGGCTTGGTGTCGGAGAGGACCTCGATCACATGCCAGCCGAACTCGGTCTTGATGGGATGCGAGAGCTCACCGACCTTCGCCGCGAAGACGAACTTGGCGAACGGAGCCGCCGTCTTGCCCTTGTACGCCGTGAGCTTGCCGCCGTCCGGCTTGGACGTCGTGTCCTCGGTGTACTTCTTGGCGAGCGCCTCGAAGTCGGCGCCGTTCTTGAGCTTCGCGTAGAGCTCGTCCGCGAGCGCCTTCTTCTTCACGAGGATGTGCCGGACCTCACGCGACTCCGGCTGCATGTACTGCGCCTTGTGGTTCTCGTAATAGGCCTTGATCTCCGCGTCCGTGACCTTCACCTTGTCGATGACCGACTTGTAGATCTTGTCGGAGAGCATCCGCGCCCGAAGCTGGTCGCGAATCTGCTCGACAGTCAAACCGTCCTTGTCGAGCTGAGCCTGGAACTTCTCGTCGTCCCCCTTGAAGTACTGCTGCTTCAAGGCTTCGAGACGCGTGTCGATCTCCTTATCCGAGACCGTGACGCCCATCTTGGCGCCGGCCTGCTCCCACTGGGACTGCTGGACGAGGCCCTTGAGGAGGGTGGACTTCAGCGTCTCGTACTCGGGCGTCCCCACCTCGGGGAAGTCCTGCTTTTGCGCCTCATAGTTCTTCTTTGCCTGGGCGAGGAGCCGGTCGAGATCGGCCTTCTGGATGGGCTCGTCGCCGACGAGCGCCACCGCGCCGGCAGGCACGGACTTCGCCTGCTCGTCGCTGCCGCAGGCGGCGGCTACCACCGCCACAAGGGCGAGCAGAAGCACAGGAAGAAGCTTGCGTAGCGAGGAAGCCATGAGAATGGGCTAGGCGGCGAGCCGGAGATCGAGGATAGCATCGACCAACTCGAGCGCTCGGTTGAACCCGTCGCCCCGGAGCGTGACCTCGTTGTTCGCGCTCGAGTAGACAGCGGTGTCGGCGATGCGGCGAAGGTCGCGCAGTTCGGCCGAGCCGAGGACGAGCGGACCGAGAACCGCGCGGCCGCCCCGAAACACGAGGTAGTCCGCGCCCAGCCTCGCCAGCTTGAGCTTCGCCTCCTGGATCGAGAAGAGATTCTCGACGGGCTCCGGCGGCGGCCCGAACCGGTCTTCCGCAGCGGCATGGAGCTCGCGCAGCTCGTCCTCGGACTCGGCCAGCGCGAGGCGGCGGTGCAGGTCGATCTTCTGGGCCTCGCCCGGCACGTAGTCGGAAGGGACGTACGCGTCGACCTGCGCCTCGACCCGAACCGGCCGCGCGACCGCGCGCCGCGTCCCGGCGAGCTCGGCGACGGCCTCCCCGAGCAACTCCACGTAGAGCTCGAAGCCGACGGCAGCGACGTGGCCTGACTGCTCGGCGCCGAGCAGATCCCCGGCCCCACGAATCTCCAGGTCACGCATCGCGATCGCAAAGCCCGTTCCGAGCTCGGTGTGGTCGGCGAGCGTCGCGAGCCGCGCGCGCGCCTCAGGAGTCAGCTCCTGGCCGTCCGGATAGAAGAGGTACGCATGGGCGGGGACGTCGCTCCTGCCTACCCGCCCGCGGATCTGGTAAAGCTGGGCCAGGCCGAGGGCATCCGCCCGCTCGACCACGAGCGTGTTCGCCTGCGGGATGTCGAGACCCGACTCGATGATCGTCGTCGAGACCAGCACGTCCGCGTCGCCGGCGAGGAAGGAGAGCATGTGCTCCTCGAGCTCTCGCTCCCGCATCTGGCCGTGCGCGACCAGAAAGCGGAGATCCGGCAAGAGCTGGCGGAGCTTCTCGGCGGCCTCCTCGATCGACTCAACGCGGTTGTGCAGATAGAAGGACTGCCCACCACGCTCGTGCTCTCTGACGAGAGCGATCTCCACGAGGTCCTCCTCGTACTCGCCCACGTGCGTTCGGATCGGCCGGCGCCCGACCGGAGGAGTCTCGATGACGCTGATGTCACGCAGACCGGCGAGCGACATGTGGAGGGTCCTCGGGATCGGGGTCGCGCTGAGCGCGAGGACGTCGACCTCGAGCCGGAGCTGGCGGAGCAGCTCTTTCTGAGCGACCCCGAAGCGCTGCTCTTCGTCGACGACGACGAGACCGAGGTTCTTGGGGATGACGTCTCGGGAGAGGACGCGATGCGTGCCGATGAGAATGTCGACCTTCCCCTCCGCGAAGTCGCGGAGGATCGACTTCACCTCCGCGGGCCTACGGAAGCGCGAGATCATCTCGACGCGAACTGGCAGGTCGCGATAGCGCTCGCGGAAGGTGTTCCAGTGCTGCTGCGCCAGGATGGTCGTCGGCGCGAGCACCAGTGTCTGCTTCCCCTCCACGGCAACGGCGAACGCGGCGCGCACGGAGACCTCCGTCTTGCCGAAACCGACGTCGCCGCAGACGAGGCGATCCATCGGACGCGGCGTTTCCAGGTCTTCCTTCACCGCCTCGATCGCCCGTCGCTGATCGGGCGTCTCCTCGTACGGGAAGCTCGCCTCGAGCTGCTCCATCAGGTCGTTGTCGACGCGGTAGCCGACCCCCTCCGCCTGCTGGCGACGCGCATAGAGGGCGATGAGCTCGCCGGCGAGCTCGCGGGCGCCCGAGCGGGCTCGCGACTTGATGCTCTGCCAGGCCTTGCCGCCCAGCTTGGACAATGCGGGTGCGTGCCCGTCCGCGCCGACGTAACGCGAGACCTTTCCGATCTGCTCGTGCGGCACGTAGAGCCGGTCGTCCCCTCGGAACGCAAGGAAGAGGTAGTCCCGCGTGACGCCCGCAACGGTCTTCGTCTCGAAGCCGAGCAGCTTGCCGACACCGTGGTCCTCGTGCACGACGTGGTCGCCGGTGCGGAGGTCGGCGAAGCTCTGGAGCGCCCGCCCCACGCGGACGTCGGCGCGCGGCGGCCGCTTGCGGAAGACCTGCGTGTCGGGGAGAAGCACGAGACCCTGGTCGCGCAGCACGAACCCGCGCCGGGCAGGAGCCACGGCGAAGACCAGCGCCGGCTCGTCAGGCAAGTCGTCTCCGCGCTCGAGCACCACAGGCTCGATGCGACGCAGGAGCGCCTTCGTCCGCAGCGCTTCCCCCTGGTGGGCGAAGGTGACGACAACGCGGTTGCCGCCGCGGACGAACGCGAGCAGGTCGCGCTCGGCCTCGGCCAGCCCGCGGGCGGCGAGCGCGGGCCGCTGGGCTTCGAACGCGTACGGTTGGCCGGCGGGTAGCTGGGAGAGGTCGATCGCCCCGCGCAGAGAGGGCGCCTGGCCGAGCTCCTCTTCGGCGGCGCGGACGACCTCGCCCCGGTCCCAGACGAAATCGACGCGCCGCAGCGAGGCGACGAGGTCGTTGGGAGCCGGACGAGGCTCATCGCTCAACCAGGGCTCGACGAGGTCGACGCGCCGTTCGGCCGCGGGGTGGATGACGGCCTCCTCGAGCGGGTGGAGCGTCCGCTGCGTGAATGCGGAGAAGGCGCGGAGCGATTCGATCTCGTCGCCGAAGAGCTCGAGCCGGACCGGCTCGCGCCCGGTCGAGGGAAAGATGTCGACAATGCCGCCGCGGACGGCGAACTGCCCGCGCTCCTGTGCCTGCTCGACCCGCTCGTACCCTGACAGCGCGAGGCGCTCGGTCAAGCTCTCGACGCCCGGCGAATCTCCGACGGCGAGCCGGATCGTCTCGGGTCGCGTCTCCGCCGGCGGGATTCCCTCGCCGGCGCCGAGAGCGGACGCACAGACGAGCCCGCCGGCGGCGAGCACCTCGAGCGCGCGGGCCCGCTCGCCGACGAGGTGCGGCGGCGGCTCGAGTCCGCTTCCCCAGCGCACGCCGCGGGAAGCGAGCAGCCCGACGTTCTCCTCGCCGAGAAACCAGCCGGCGGCCTCGGCGACGTCGCGGGCCTCGGCGTCATCCGGGAGAACGACGACGAGCGGAGCACCTCGTTCCAGCCAGACAGCGGCGAGGAAGAGCGGCAGGAGCGGCTCGGAGACGCGGGCCGGCTGCGGCTTCTCGACGAAGGCATGCAGGGGCTCGCTCTCGGCGAAGCGGCGGGCGATGACGTTGAGCGCTGGTCGGTCCATGACGAACGACGGAACCCGCGGTTCCGCGGGGTCATCGTAGCCGCCCGTTTAGAGTGGGCGGTGTGGCCGGGGAGCTTGTCGATATCGGGTTTCGCCCCAAGCTGGTCGCGTCGTTCGAGCCACCGGATGCGGCGGCTCGGTTCGCGCAGTGGCAGGCGGAGAATGCGGGCGCGCTGGCGGCGGTGCCCGCGGAGGCGATGCGGGTCGAGTACGGCCGGACGGGAGAGGGGCTCTATGTCCGGATTCGCATCGACGAGTCGCAGCTCCCGGCTGGGTTAGACGCGCTCTGACCTGAGGGGCCACCCCGGACCACCACCCGCTTTCGAGCGTACCCAGAAAAGACGGGCGCATGGCGCGCCGAATGAGCCGGGGGCGTGACGGCGGCTACGCCCGCTCGTTGAAGCGGTTCTGCGCTTCCTCGAGCCCTTCGGTCGCCACGGTCTCGACCGCGTCGGCCGCCCTCGCGACCAGCGAATCGACATCGAGCTCCGGCGAAAACTCCGAAAGGACGAAGTCGGCCACCGGCCGGGGATCGCCCCGCTCCGGCCGCCCCACGCCGATCCTCAGGCGCCCGAACTCCGGCGTGCCGAGGTGCTGAGCCACGGAGCGAAGACCGTTGTGTCCCGCCAGCCCGCCCCCGAGCCGCGCCTGCAGCCGCCCCGGCTCGAGATCCACTTCGTCATGGACGACGAGCAGATCATCTGGCTCGACCTTGAAGAAGCGAGCGGCCGCCCCCACCGACCGGCCGGACTCGTTCATGAACGTCTGCGGCTTCAGCAGCGCCAGACGCAGGCCGTCCAGCCGGACCTCCGCGAGGTCGCCGGAGAACTTCGCGCGCCATGAGCCTCCAAGCCTCCGGGCCAGCTCGTCGGCAACCATGAAACCCACGTTGTGCCGCGTGGCCGCGTACTCGCGCCCCGGGTTGCCGAGCCCTGCGACCAGGAGGTCGAGCGTCGAGGCCGGCTCGCCCCGACGGAAGAAGCGCATCGGCGGTTAGCCCTCGGCGTTCTGCTCTTCGCCGGCCGCGTCGCCCTCGGACTCCGCAGGCCGCTCGGCTGCCCCCTCGGGAGCCTCCTCGCCCTCGGCAACTTCGCCCTCGGGCAGCTCGCCCTCTTCGAGCTCTTCCTCCACGACCTCGGGCTCCTCGATCTTCGTCGGAGGAGTCACCGTGACCAGGACGGTCTCGGGATCGTCGAGGAGCTTCACGCCCTGGGGGACGCGCAGGTCGGAGACGCGCATCGCATCGCCGATGACCATGCGGGAGACGTCGAGCTCGAGCCGGTCCGGCACCTCCATCGGGAGCGCCTCGACATTGACCTCGCGGTTGACCTGGGAGAGCACGCCGCCTTCCTTGACACCCTCGGACTCACCGACGATCTCGACGACCACCTGCGATTGAATCGCCTGGTCGAGGCGCACTTCCTGCAGGTCGATGTGGAGCAGCCGCGGCCTCGTCGGATGGAGCTGGTACTCCTTCAACACGGCGTGATGAGCCTTCTGCGAGCCGTCGAGAACCACGTCGAGAATGGCGTGCAGGCCGTGCTCGCCGGTCAGGACGCGTCGAAGCTCGCGCTCCTCGATGCAGAAGGGATGAGCTTCCCCGCCGCCGCCGTAGAGGACTCCGGGGATGAGTCCGTTCGCACGCTGGCGCCGCGAGGCCGCGCTTCCGCGCGACTCCCGCGCCTGCACCGTGAGCTTGACGCGTTCGCCGGCCATTTCAGCCCGCCAAGTGTAGCGAAGCCCTCCTTGACTTCTGCCGGAGCCGCTGCTTGAACCCTCAAGACTTGAACTCGACCCGGGGAGCCCACATGAGGAAGCTGATCGTGCTCGTCGTCCTGTTCGCCCTCGTTCCGGCATTCGATCCCGCGCCCGGAGGGGCGCTCACGCTGTCCCAGCGCGTGGCCAAGCTCGAGAGCAAGCTCAGCTGCCTGCGTCGCGTGCCGATGGCGCAGTACGACGACGTGGCCGCGTACGCGGATCCCGTCAGCGGGCTCAACGCCTCGAACACCTAGGACACGCAATCGCCGACAGCGAGCCCCGCGAACGACAACCGCGACGGATTGAGCGATCTCGGGCCCTTCACCGGGCTGGACTGGGCGTTCACCGATCTGCCTCCCGACTACTGGGTCCTCGCCGTCAAGACGGACGCGAACAACGTTCCCGCCTCGGGTTGCCTCGCCAAGTTCGGGGCGCAGGTGAAACCGAGCTGGTGGCCGCGCTCCGCCGGGACGATGCGGCTGCGCCAGCTCGCGCGCGCCCAGTCGAAGCAGATGAAGAGGCCCGCCGTGGCGAGCCTCTTCGCTTCCGCTCGAAACGCGTCAGCAGCCCTGCGTGCCGAGCTCGAACTGGATGTTGAACATCGCCTGCCTGAGCGTCACGGACCCGCCGGTCGCGGAGAGCCACTGGACGTCGAAGCGGTGCGTGTCGTTGGCCTCGAACGGGCCCGTGTTCCCGACGAAGGCGAACGAGAAGGACTCGGTTCCCTGCGGGACGAACCGCACCGCCGTCGGCTTCATGGGCGCCTCCGGAACGTCGTCGATGACGACTCGGAACCACGCGGGCCCGCCCCTGAGCGTGCCCGTGAGCGTCGCCGTGACCTGGTCGCGCGTGCAGCGGGTGATGGAGAGCCCCGGCACGGTGTGCCAGTTCGAGCCGGCGATCGTGACGTCGTCGGTCGTCCATTTCGCGCGCTGGTGGTCGAGGTTCCCGCCGAAGCCGCGCGTGGCCGCGAGGACGCCGAGTGGGATCGCGGCCGCCACGGCCGCCACCGCGCCGACCACGAGCAGCTTGCGAAGCGTCAGCCCTCGGAGCATGTGTCCTCCCTTCCGATTTCCCTGAGCATACGACCGGCCGGAGCGCCGGGCTCTTCTCAGAAGAGCTGGTTCGTTCATCGCGGTTTCGTCCCGTATCGCTTCGTAGCGCGGAGTCCGATGGTTCCTAGCTTTGCGGGGCGGTCGGAGTCGCCGTTGTGACGGCTCGTGCACCGTTTGTCGGAGCGTTCGTTAGCACCGCGTTAGCATCGAGGACTTGCTGACCGTGCTCGACAACGGCCAGCGCAGCCCGAAGGCGCTGCGGAAGGTCGTCGCGCGGCTGCTCGGCCAGAAGCCCTAGGAACCGCCACCCGTTGTGGCGGCCGAGGCTCCCGCCCCGGCGGCGGCCCCTGCATCCTCGGCGAGGCCGCGGACGACGAAGGCCGCGAAAAGCAGCAGCCCCGGCTCGACTGCCCCGGGATCGTCGAGAGTGACCTTCACCGGTCGTCGACCCCAACCCTTGCCGTCGAGAAGGACAAGCTCGCGGTCGCCGTCAGCGAGCGCATAGCGCTCGCGCCAGCTACTTGCCGGACGTAGGGCGAACTCGCGGCCGGCCCAGCGCAGCGCTCCTCCACGACGCAGGCTGCGCGGATCGAACTCGCCCACCGCAGTGCCGGTCACGTCGATCGCTTCGATGCGGCGCCTCCAGAACCCACGGCGAGTGATCTGCCAACGCGTGCCGTCGGCCTCCGCGGTTGCGGCGCGAGCGAACAGACCTTGCAGGCGCAGCGTGCCGACGCCTTCGAGCGCATAGACGCGGCCCTCCCCTCGCGTGCGTGTGAGCTCCAGGTCGAGCACCGACCCGAGCCAGGATAGTTGGCCGAACCCTTGCTGGCCTGGGAACATGCGTTCGTGACCTCGCAGGGCTCGGCTTACATGCGCTTCCGCCGCGCGCTCGATCGCGGCAACGTCACCGAAGCCCTCTCATCTGCTTCCGAGCTCGAGCACGTCGGGCTCACTGAAGCCCTCGAGCTCTGCCTCCTACTGAGGGACAAGGCGCCTGAGCGCTACCCGCGGGCCGCCCTGCGCTGGCACGGGCGATTGTGCCGGGAGGTCGACGTGAGCCTCGAGGAGGCACAGGCGACCCTGGCGGCGCTCGTTCTCATGGCCGGCGAGCGCAAGAGCAATGCGGCCTTTGCCCTGGCTGACCTCCTTAGCCGGCGGGGCCTGGAGCGTCCCTGCGAGACACTTGTGGCCTGGGCGAGGGAACCATAGAACTCGCCTCGTGCGGAGATCCGCAAGCCCGAATAGAGCAATCCGAAAGTCTGCCGGAGGGGTAGAAACGTAAGGGGAGATTCCAGGAGAAAGGCGGGCCAATGAACAAGCTCTTTAGCATTCTCGTTCTGGCAGCTGCGACGCTCGTGGCGGCTGCCGTTGCCTCCGGTGCCCAGCCGCCCGCGAAATCCTTCGTCGCCACACTGACGAGCGGCGAGGAAGTGCCGGGCTGCGCCCAGGCCACCAATGCCGCGAGGGGCGACTTCGTCGCCATGGTGGTCGACGAGGCAACCGGCACGGTCGAGTGGATGCTCATTGCCAACAATCTGCCGGGCGACATCGTCGCCGCCCACATCCATATCGCGCCGAAGGGCGTGGCCGGACCGGTCGTCCAGCCGCTCCCACCGACTCCCGGCGCTGAGAACGGCGTCATTGGGAGAGGCACCTTCTCGAACCCAGCGCTCGTGGCTGCCATGCAGGCGAATCCTGACAGCTACTACGTCAACGTCCACACCGACGTGTGTCAGCCGGGCGTGATTCGCGGCCAGCTCGGCGACCACGGGCCCGGCCCTCGCGCCTAACTCGCCCAAGCAGCTCCCTTCCTAGAGGCTCGGCACTCGCCGAGCCTCTTCCTTTGGCAGGCACGGCCCAAGTTCCAGTACCGAAGGGCGGACCAGCGGGGCTTCTCGAGCGTCCATGCGAGACACTTGTCGCCTGGGCGCGAGCGGCGTAGAACGCAAGGAGCCGGGAGCGCCGCCGGTGCTCGGGGGCCGGTTCCAACACTCCTGGATTGCTGGTGCTAAGGTGGCCATCGAGGTCGTCCGGCCCTTACCCTCGGCGGACAATCTCTTCCGGCTCCGACACTCGGCCGGCGTGGCGCGTGACCTAGCGGTCGCGCGGAAACGCAAGTCAGGAGCCAGAGATGTATTTCTCTTTACCAAAGCGCCTCAACGGTCGCCGCTTACTCCCGCTCCGGCAACCTGGGCGCTCCACGCACGCCGAGCTTCGCATCGCCGTCGAGAACGACATCAAGCGCGAGCACGAGCTGGGCAGCGAGAACGGAGGCAAGCGGTGAAGCTCGCCATCCTCGGCGCCACGATCTTCTGGGCGCTCGTCTGGACTAGTGTCAGCTTCGCCGCCACGATCGAGGGCACGGCGGGGATGGACAATCTCGACGGCAGCGCCCACGCCGACACGATCCACAGCTACAGAGGGGCGGACGCCATCTACGGCAGGGGCGGGAGCGACTTTCTCGTCGGCGGCCGCGGGCAGGACGTGATCCGGGGCGGCCTCGGAAGCGACGTGCTCCGAGGCGGTCGTGGCAACGACGAGCTCTACGCCCACGACGGGCGCTACGACATCGTGGACTGCGGCCCGGGCTCGGACGACTTCGCCTACATCGACTGGGGCCTGGACGACATGCGCGACTGTGAGCGGGGGATCGCGTGAGCGCGACCAGGCGGGAGCTGCTACGGGTCGAGCAGATCGAGTTCAGGACGGGGACGGCGAACTAGCCCGCCGCCTAAGCAGCTCGCCGCTGACGCCGCGTCAAGACGGCAAAGGCGATCAAGAGCGCCACGATTCCGACGGCACCGACGATGTTCGTCACCAAAGCAATGATCCCGGCAGCGTCGCTGGTGTCAGCCCAGATGAGGCCGATAAGCGTTCCCACTACGAGCACGGCGACCATCGCGGCCAACCAATACAGAATCCGTCGTCTGGTCATGATGGCGAGCCTACTCCCATGGGGGCGTGCCGCCACTCGAAACGCCAATCCCTCAGCTAGTAGCCCGCCGCCGCCCTTCCGCAAGCGTTCCCGTTCCTACACTTAGATCGTGTTCCGTTTCGGTGTGACGCTCGCGATCATCGGAGCGATCATTGGCTTCGGTGGGATGGCATTGGCCGCCTTTTTGATTTACACCCATCTCGGTGCATAGGTGGCGAACTCCGCCGGCCTGGTGCGAAGAACGTCCCCAGGACGCCCGCGACGCCAAGTGCCGCTGTCGCGATGATGCCCCAGCCTGCGTCGCTAATCGCGAGCGTCATGATCCGCGCGGAGCCTAGTCGAGAACGCGCAGATCGAGGAGCGCTTCGCGGATCTCCGGATCGAGCTTCCCGTTCAGGACGTAGCGGCGGGTCGTGGCGTGATATTCGATCCGTCCGAGGGCACGCGTTCCGGCCTACCACCCCTCCCAGCGCTGCGCCGCGGGATCCCAGACGAGGTACTTGCCGCGCGCCTGCTCCCAGTCGATCTCCGCCAAGGCGTCGACACTTTTCCCGTTGTGCGGGGTCAGGATCAGGATCGTCTCCTCGGAATCGTGAATCCGGATCGCCTCGTCATCCGGGTCGAGCGCGCCGAAGATTGCGAAGATCTCCCGAGCCCACGCCTTCACGGTCGCGTAGGGATCCTCGCCAGCTTCGGTGGCGAAGGCGCGCAGGAACGCCGCAACCGTCACGCCAGCGCGGATCTGGACGAACAGCGCCGGAAAGGGGCCCCCCCGCACCTTGATGGGCTCGGCCTTCACCTCGAACCCCGCTCGGGCGAACACCAACTCCACCGCCGCGGCGGCCCCGGGGGAAGCCCCGGCGTGCAGCCAGACGATCTCGATCTCGCCCGCCACGAGCCGGAGGCTATGCGATGAGACTGCCGCTCGCGCCAGCCCGGATCGCGCGCGGAGCGGCGGGAGTAGTACGTCTCCGCCACGGCGGGATTCTGACGACGCCAGTAGAAAGTTCCAGTAGAAAGTCGCGGCAAAGCCGCGCGGGGAGCGAAAGCGACTAGAAGAGCTGGTTCTCGCCCGCGAAGATCGCCGAGACGGACTCGTCCGAGAAGACGTTCTTGATCGTGTCGGCGAGCAAGAGGGAGACGGTCAGCGGCGGGGGGAGGTTGTCGGGACGGTGGATGGGGTTCAGCGGCACCGTGTCCGTGACCGCGATCTCGCGAAGCTCGCTCTGGCCGAGCTTCTCGAAGGCGTGGTCGGGGATTAGGGCGTGCGTCGCGCACGCGTAGACCTCCGTCGCGCCCGCTTCGCGGAGAGCCTTGGCGCCCGCGATCAGCGTCCCGCCCGTGACGATGATGTCGTCGGTCATGATCGCCGTCTTGCCGGCCACCCGGCCGCTCACCTCGGTCACCGCGGCGATGTCGTGCGCAGGACGCGTCTTTCGCATCAGCGCGAACTCCGCCTCGAGCATCTCGGCGAACTTCGTCGCCATCTTGGCGCGGCCCGGATCCGGCGAGACGACCACGATCCCGTCGCCGTAGAGACCCTTGTCGCGGTAGTACTGCGCGAAGAGCGGCAGCGCGGTCATGTGGTCGACCGGCACGTTGAAGAAGCCCTGGATCTGGCCCGCGTGCAAGTCCATCGTGAGGACGCGGTCGACACCGGCGGCCTCGAGCATGTCCGCCACGAGTCGCGCAGTGATCGGCTCGCGCGGCGAGGACTTCTTGTCCTGGCGCGAGTACGGGAACCAGGGCATCACGGCCGTGATCCGGTTGGCGGAGGCCAGCTTCGCCGCCTGGATCATGATCACGAGCTCGAGCAGGTGGTCGTTCGTCGCGCGCCCGTGGCAGGACTGGACGATGAAGACGTCCGCGCCGCGGATGGACTCGCGGAAGCGGCAGTAGGTCTCGCCGTTCTCGAACGTCTCGAGCTCCACCTCCCCGAGCTCGATGTTGAGCTGGTCGGCGATCTTGAAAGCCAGGTCGGGGTTGGAGCGGCCCGAGAAGAGCATGAGCTTGCCCGAAGGTCCGCGCTCAATCCAGCGGCCGCGCTCGCCGCTCGGCTGGGTCACCTGCATCTCCGGCACCTCGAGGCCCGGGAGCCTCGCGAGCTCAGTCGTGCTTTCCACCGCGGCCTTCCTTGTTGACCTGTCGCGCCCGCGCAATCGCCAACGCTCCCGCAGGGACGTCTTCGGTGATCGTTGATCCTGCTCCGATCCAAGCATCGTCGCCGATCTCGACTGGTGCAACAAACACATTGTCGCTGCCGGTATGGACGTTGCGTCCGATCTTCGTCCGGTGCTTGCCGCCGCCCTCGAGCTCGGGCCGGTAATTCGCAGTGATCGCGCCCGCGGCGATGTTCGTGTCCTCGCCGATCTCGGCGTCCCCGATGTAGGAGAGATGCGGCACCTTGGACCTTTCCCCGATGGTCGAGTTCTTCACCTCGACGAAGGTCCCGACCTTGGCCCCCGAGGCCAGCACGGTGCCCGGCCGGAGGGAGGCGAACGGTCCAACGGTCGCGTCCGGCCCGATCTCGGCATCGACGACGACCGCGTGCGGACCGATCTCGGCCCGGGCGTGGATCATGGTGTGCCCGCGCAAAACGGTGAACGGATGGATGACGGCGTCCGGCTCGATTGCGACGCCCTGCTCGATCCACGTCGTCGCGGGATCGACGATGGTGACGCCGGCGAGCATGTGCTGCTCGAGCAGACGTGTGCGCAGCTCCGACGCCGCCTGCGCCAGCTCAGCCCTGTTGTTGATGCCGAGGCCCACGATCGGGTCCGGCGCACGGTACACGGCTCCGCGCTTCCCGTCAGCGACGAGCTTGCCGACGACGTCGGTGAGATAGAGCTCGCCCTGCACGTTGTCGCTGTCGAGCTCTGCGAGCGCGGGCCAGAGCTCCTCGGCCGCGAAGACGTAGATGGACGTGTTCAGCTCGCGGACGGCACGCTCCTCGGGGCTCGCGTCGCCGTGCTCGACGATCCCGCGGAGAGCGCCACGGTCGTCTCGAAGGACCCGTCCGTAGGGCAGCGGCTCCGGCGGCTCGATCGAGAGGACGGTGACGGCCGCCGCAGAGTCGCGGTGCTCGGCCAGCAGGCCCTCGAGCACCTCCTTGGTGAGCAGTGGCGCGGCGCCGTCGAGCACGACGACATCGCCGGAGAAGCCTTCTAGCGCGTCCCGCGCGGAGGCAACCGCGTCGCCCGTACCGCGAGGCTCCTGCTGGAGCGCCGTCTGCGCTCCCGCGGGCAAGCTCGACTCGAGCTCCGCGCAGGTTTCCGGCGAGCAGACGACCACGAAGCGCTCGGGCGCGAGCGCGACGGCAGGGTCGAGGGCCCAGTCGATCACGCGCCGGCCCAGGAGCGGGTGCAGGTGCTTCGCCAGGTCGGAGCGCATGCGCGTTCCAAGGCCTGCGGCCATCACGATCGCTGCGAGCGGCCGGGTCAACAAAGCCTGGTCATGGCTGGGGCGGGAGGATTCGAACCTCCGGTCACGGGACCAAAACCCGCTGCCTTACCGCTTGGCTACGCCCCACCGTTAGAAATCCATCGTACGCCAGCACAGGCGGTCACTTCCGCGGACGGTCGAGGAGCAGGATGGCCAGGAAGAAGAGCGCGAGGAGGACGAGCACGAGGATGGCCAGGAACTTCGCGACCTCCCAGAACAGCGGAACGATCACCGAGATCAGCTGCGACGCGGCGAAGATCCAGGTGACCTCGTGCACCGTGCCGGACGAGGTCCGCCGGCCGAGCCAATAGAGGATGACCGCGATGATCGCCGCGCCGACGACCCAGAACCACCCCAGGCTGCTCGTGACCACGAGCAGGCTCTCGATGAAGGCGATCAGGAGCGCGATCCGCAGGCGGCGCTCCCGGAGCCACCGGCGTGTGGAGCTCTCGCGGTGCTCGATGACCGGCTCGACGCTCACGGGCTCGCGACGCTACCAGACGGGCGCGACCAACCAGACCCGCGCGCGGGGGCGCAGGCGGCGGGCCGCTCGCGCCGCGTCCGGGCGGTGATGGAAGAGCCCGTACACCGCCGGCCCGGCGCCGCTGACGTCGGCCCGGAACGCCCCCCGCCCGACGAGCTCGTCCACGATCGGCGACCGCCCGGCGGGAACGGCGAGGTCGTTCGGAGGGAAGGCGCCGAGATCGCGCGGGCGGCGCACCGCCTCAAGGGCCTCGAGGAAGGCCAACCGCCGCTCGTTGAATTCGTGGCCGCCGCCGAGCTCGTCGAACCGGCGGTAGACCTCGGCGGTCGAGCTCTTCCGCGCGAAGCGCGGGAGCGCCACCACCACCCAGTAGTCCTGCGGCAGCTCGAGCGGCCGGAGTGCCTCGCCGGCGCCTTCGGCGAGCTTCGGGCCCGGTGTGAGGAAGAAGGGGACGTCCGAGCCGACCTCGGCGGCGAGATCGGCCAGCGAAGCGCTGTCGAGCGGATCGGCAAGCGTCCGGTTGGCGAGCGTCAGGGCCGCTGCCGCGTCGGCGCTGCCGCCGCCCAGGCCCGAGGCGAGCGGGATGCTCTTCCCGAGCTTCACGCGCCAGGCGGGGTCCACTCCGGCTGCGGACGCGAGCTTCGCGAGGGCCGAGCGGACCAGCGTGTCCCGCCGGTAGCCCTCGACGACCAGAGTCTGTGCGGGCTCGACCTCGACGGAGTCGCAGAGATCGACGCGCTGCATCACCGTGACCACCTCGTGCAAGCCGTCGGGGCGCCGCGGTCCGACGAGCAGCGCGAGGTTGATCTTGGCCGCAGCCGGAGCGCGATTCACGACAGGTGCCCGGCGAGCACCACGAAGTCCGGCGGAGCGAGTTGCTCGGCGCGGATCGTCGGCGGCAGTCCCATCGCGTCGAGCGCCGTCTCGACCCCAGGGCGGTCGCGACCACTCAGCTCGAGCGAATTGGCGAGCGTCTTGCGCCGGTGGGCGAAGGCGGCCTGGACGAGGTCCTTCAGAGGCGGGTAGTCGGGCCCCCAGCTCCTCGTCCGGCGAAAGGAGACGAGCGCCGAGTCGACATTCGGCGGCGGGCGAAAGACGCTGCGGGAGACCGGGTGGAAGCCCGTCTTCTCGGCCGTGAGCTGGACGAGCACGGAGACGGCGCCGTAGCTCTTCGTTCGGGGAACCGCGAACAGGCGGTCGGCCACCTCCCGCTGCACCATCACCGTCCAGAGCTCCAGCGAAGGCAAGCCGTCGAGGCTCTCGACGACAAGCGGGGTTGCCACGTTGTAGGGGAGGTTCGAGACGAACTTCGTCGGCGCCGGCTCGAGCTCGGCTAGCGGGTGGCGTAGCGCGTCGTCGATCACGAGATTGACGTCGTCGCGACCCGCGAGAACCTCCCGAAGATTGGGCTCGAGCGACCGATCGATCTCGATCGCGTGGACGTGGCGAGTCCGGTCGGCCAGGAAGGTCGTGAGGACGCCGAGGCCCGGTCCCACCTCGAGCACGACGTCCTCGGGGCCGAGCTCCGCCATCCGGCCCGCGACGGCGACGATGTTCACGTCGGCGAGGAAGTGCTGGCCCAGCTCGCGCTTGCCCGCGGCGGGCTTCATGGGAGGCCGAAGACCGCCGCCGCGTTCGCGTCGATTCGCTCTCCGAGCTCGGCGGGATCGGCACCGCGTGCCTCGGCGAGCACGGCGAGCGTGTGGACGACGTTGGCCGGCTCGTTGCGCCGGCCGCGGACCGCCTGCGGAGCGAGGTAGGGGCTGTCGGTCTCGGCGAGAAGTCGGTCCGCGGGCACCCGGGCGGCCGCCGCGCGGAGCTCGGACGCGTTCGGGTAGGTGACGTTGCCGGCGAACGAGACGAACCAGCCGTGCTCGAGCGCCGTCCCGAGGAGGCCGAGCGAGGAGAAACAGTGGAGGACGACCTGCGCGTCGGGAGGAAGGTCGGTCAGGACATCCGCAGTCTCCTCGTCGGCCGCTCGCGAATGGACGACGAGCGGCTTGCGGAGCTTCGCGGCCAACTGCGCCTGGCCTCGAAAGGACTCCAGCTGGCGGTCGCGCGGCGCGTAGTCGCGGAAGTGATCGAGCCCGGCCTCCCCCACCGCCACGGCCTTCGGATGCTCGAGCAGGCGCGCGAGCTCTTTCAGGTCCTCGTCGCCGGTCTCGCCCGCCTGGTGAGGATGCAGGCCCAGGGCGGCGAAGACGCCGTCCTCGCGCTCGGCGATCTCGAGCGTCGCCCGGCAGGACTGGAGCCCGGAGCCGACTGCGATCACGCGCAACACGCCCGCGGCGCGGGCGCGCTCGAGCGCCTCGGCCGCGTCACCGTCGAGCGCGTCGAGATGCGCGTGCGTGTCGATCACGTCAGGCTGCCGCAGAGGGCGCTTCCACACGCGGGAAGAGCGGCTCGGCCGCGGCGATCCCCTCGGCGGCGACCGTCCCGCCCGGAGCGGCGGCATCCCAGGCGAGCTCCTCCGGCTGGCGGAGCGCCGCGAGGATTTTCGGCGCGGTCTCCGGAAGGTACGGCGAAAGCGCGACCGCCACCGCCCTGAGACCATCGGCGAGCTCGTAGAGCGTGCGGTCCAGATCTGCAGCCCGCGAGTCGTCCTTCGCAAGCTCCCACGGCTTCCGCTCCTCGACGAGCGCGTTCAGCGCCCGCACCTCCTTCCAGATCCGCTCGAGGGCTCCGGTCATGTCGAAGACGTCCAGGAGCGCAGCCGCCTCGGCTCCCAGAGTGGCGAGGCCCTCCGTGGGCTCAGCGTCGGCGGCGGCCGCGAGCCGGCCGTCCCGATAGCGGGCGATCATCGCGGTCGTCCTCGACACGAGGTTGCCCAGGTCGTTGGCGAGCTCACGCTCGTAGCGCTCCTGGACGCCGTCGATCGACACGTTCCCGTCCTGGCCGAACTGGACCTCGCGGATCGAGTAGAAGCGGACCGGATCGGCGCCGTAGACGTCGATCAGGTCGAGTGGGTCGATGACGTTCCCCAGCGACTTCGACATCTTCTGCTCGCCGAAGAGCAGGTATCCGTGGACGAAGAGCTGCCGAGGCACCTCGATCCCTGCGGCGAGCAGCAGCGCCGGCCAGATAACGCAGTGGAACTTGAGGATGTCCTTGGCAAGCGCATGCCGCACGTGGGGCCAGAAGACCGGACGGAGGTCTTCGCCCTCGCGCGCGAAGGCGAGCGCGCTCCAGTAGTTGATGAGCGCGTCGACCCAGACGTAGACCGTCTGCTCCGGATCCCAGGGCACGGGCACGCCCCACGTCTCGGATGCCCGGCTGATGCTGATGTCCTCGAGCCCCTGCTCGATGAAGCTGCGCGCCTCGTTGTAGCGGAAGCGCGGCAGGACGAACTCCGTGTTCCCGTCGTAGAGCTCGAGCAGCCGGTCCTGGAACGCGGACAGCCGAAAGAACCAGTTCTTCTCCTCGACGCGCTCGGGTGGAATCCCGTGCACGGGACACTTGCCATCGACGAGCTCGGCCTCGGTGTAGAAGGCCTCGCATCGAGGGCAGTACAGCCCCGCGTAGACGCCCTCGTAGATCTCTCCGGCGTCGTAGATGCGCTGGACGAACTCCTGCACGGCTGCTTCGTGCCGAGGGTCGGTGGTGCGAATGAAGAAATCGTTCGAAGCGTTGATCCGCTTCGTCATCTCCTGGAACGCCGCCGCGTTCCGGTCGACGAACTCCTTCACGTCGAGGCCCGCCTCGGCGGCCACGCGCGGGATGTTCGTCCCGTGCTCGTCGGTGCCGGTGAGGAAGAAGGTGTCGTCCCCGCGCTGGCGGTGGTGGCGGGCGAGGATGTCCGCGGCAATCGTGGTGTACGCGTGCCCGATGTGAGGCGTCGCGTTGACGTAGTAGATGGGGGTCGTGATGTAGAAGCGCACCGCGGCCAATCATAGGGACGGCCTGCCCCCATACCGGTTCGCGCGACGTGCTTGTGATTAGAAAGCGCATCGCGAGGGGACGCTCAGTCGAGAGCCCGGACGGAGAGTGCGGCGGGCTTGGAGCCCATGCCCGCCAGACAAGCGATCAAGACAGCGAACCAGCCCCCCCGAGGAGTGACGAGAACGGGGATCATCCGCCACATAGACGAGCTCGGCCGGATCGTGATCCCCATCGAGATCCGCAAGAGCTTCGGCCTCGGTGAAAAGGATCCGCTCGAGATCTCCGTCAAGGACGACACGATTCTCCTCTCCAAGCCGCAGGGCGTCTGCGTCTTTTGCGGTCGCGACGAACCCCTCGAGGAGTACCGGGGCCGCTCCATCTGCCGCGTCTGCATCGAGGAGCTGGCGACGCAGGACGGCTAGGCCCGCGGCGAGGGCCGCGACCAGCGTGGCAGCGGCGAAAAGGAGCGGGTTCGGGCCTTCCGGGCGGGCCACGAACGCGCTCGCAGGCGCACGCACGGCCGCGGGCTCGAACGAGCGGAGCTCACGCCCAGACGGCCGCACGGCGCCGGGCGATCGCGGTCTCCACGGCTCCTGGATGCGGGCGCCCCCTTCCGCCGGGCGAGACGCGCGCCGCTCGCGCAACACGTTTCTCGACGGGCGCGCCTGCGCCGACTCGGCCGACGCGGGTCCGACCCGGACGGGCGCGGGCCCGACGGGCTGCTCCGCGGCGGGCGCCGGGCTGGGCGCGGGCACCGGCTCGGGCTCCGGAGGCGGCTCTGAGGCAGGCCGCGCCGGCAGGAACCCGAGAGGGTCGAGGTAGCCGTTGGGATCGGACGTGCGTCGGATCCCAAGATGAACGTGGGGCTCGGAGATCTTCGAGTCGACGCTCGGGCCGACAGTGCCGACGGAAACGCCTTCGGCGACGTCGGCGCCATTCGACACGCCGATCGTCCCGAGCTGGACGAGCGTCACGGACAACCCCTCCGCGGTCTGGATCGTGACGGTTCGCCCGTTCGCCGCAACCGAGCCCGCAAAGCTCACCGTCCCGCCCGTCGGTGCGAGCACCGGCGTACCGACGGGCGCCCCCACCTCGATGCCCCGGTGTTGCCCACCGGCGTAGGGGTTCGAGTCGACATTGAACGTTTGCAATACCGGCCCATCCACGGGCCAGGTCCAGGCGAGCGCGGGCTGCACGCCGACCTGGAACGCGAGGAGAGCCGGAAGCAGGATGCCGAGGCGCTTCATCTGCTCCCTCCTCGTTGTCTGTCTTGGAAACAGGACGAGCGTAGCAGCTCGAACGGGCTGTTGTCAATGTTGGCTACAGCGACTCGCGGTAGAGCGCGTTTCGCGACAGGCCCGTCAGACGAGCGACGACATCCGCGGCCTGCCGACGGGGGACACCCGCCGCGACGAGCTCGGCCACGGCGGCGCTCGCGTCCGCCGAGGCCACCTGAGGAGCCCCGGCCGCGGGCCCGAACACGAGCGTTATCTCGCCCTTCGGCGGCTCCTCGAAGCGCTTCGCCACCTCCTGCGCCGTCCCGCGGACGACCTCTTCGTGCCGCTTCGTGAGCTCGCGGCAGACGGCGACGGCGCGCTCGGGATCGGCGGCCGCGAGAGAAGCGAGGCTCTTCGGCAAGCGACGAGGAGACTCGAACGCGACGACAGGCCAGCTCCAGCTCCCGATCTCCTCCCAGAGCCGCGCGAGCTCCTCCGCCCGGCGCGGGAGATAGCCGAGGAACGCATACCGCTCGCCAACGAGCCCGCTCGCGACGAGCGACGTCTCGATCGCGGACGGCCCGGGGAGCACGACGACCTCGACGCCCCGCTCGAGCGCGGCGGAGATCAGCCGGGCGCCCGGATCGTTGAGCGCCGGCAGGCCGGCGTCGCTCGCGAGCGCGATCCGCTCGCCCTCTTGGAGGCGCGGCACAAGCTCCGCCACTCGTTTCGCCTCGTTGTGCGCGTGATAGCTCAGGAGCTTCGCTTGCACGCCGTGGCGGTGGAGCAGCGTCCTCGTCCGCCGCGTGTCCTCGCAGAGCACGAAGTCGGCCTCGCGCAACTCCCGCAGAGCTCGGAGCGTGACGTCCTCGAGGTTCCCGATCGGCGTCGGGACGACGACGAGCGGCATGGCTAGGACGACGCGGCCCCGAGCGCCTCGAAACCGACGAGGCCCGCTCCGATGAGGCCGGCTTCGGGGCCGAGCAGCGCCGGCACGATACGAACGAGCTCTCGAGCGGGAAGAAGAGCGCGCTCGGCCACGACCTTGCGGGCGGGCTCGAACAGGAGGTCGCCCGCGCGGGCGAAGCCGCCGCCGATCACGACGAGCTCGGGATTGAAGACGTTGACGAAAGACGCGATGCCCGTACCGAGGATGAACCCAACGCGTTCGAGCAGCTCCCGCGCGTCGCCAGGTCCCTCGGCGGCAAGGTCGACCGCCAGACGGGCGTCCACCGTCCGGCCCTCCGCGGCGGCGCGCCCGAGATCGCCGTCTGGGCGCTCGGTTGCGAGCTCTTCTGCCAGATGGTCGGTCGCGGTCCCCGAGGCGAGCGCCTCCAGGTGGCCAATTCCAGGGCACGTGCCCTGGCAAGGAGGCCCGTCGAGGTCGAGCGTGATGTGCCCCAGCTCACCGGCGGCGCCGACCGCGCCGCGATACAGCTCTCCGTTCAGGATCAACCCGCCCCCGACGCCGGTGCCCAGCGTGAGCATGACCATGTGCCTCGAGCCCCGGCCCGCGCCGAAGCGATGCTCCGCGAGCGCGGCCGCGTTCGCATCGTTTTCGATCGCGGCGGGCAATCCGAATCGGGTGGTGAGATGCTCGCGGAAGTCGATCCCCGCGAGCGGGATGTTCACCGACGAGACCGCGCGGCCGACCCGCTGGTCGATGGTCGACGGAAGCCCGACTCCGATGGCGCTGA
Source organism: uncultured Actinomycetes bacterium (assembly GCA_963739065.1). Taxonomy (GTDB): domain Bacteria; phylum Actinomycetota; class Thermoleophilia; order Gaiellales; family Gaiellaceae; genus JAIBJP01. The sequence continues at coordinate 67,667 of CAVTYV010000004.1, read as the reverse complement.
CATCGTCCTCGAGCAGCTCCTCGATGGCGCCGTCGAGCTCTTCGAGGAGGGCTTCCTGGCTCTTGACGGCCGTTGGGCGCACGGTTCTCTTGACGACCACGCCGTCCTCGTTCAAGACGCCGGCCAGGAGCTTCGTCCCGCCCAGGTCGACAGCGATCACACGGGAGCCGGCCATCGTCCGGCGGCTACCATAACCCGTCCCGGTGTCCAGCAAGGACAAGCCATACCGCGTCTACAAGGGGGGTCGCGCCAAGGGGCCGATCCGCCACGAGCCCCTCAAGCACGAGGACGGCGGCAGCGACGGCGACGCGTACGCGTACAAGGGGCCAAAACCCGCCCGCAAGCCGCGGCGCTGGCGCCAGCGGATCCTCTGGGTCCTCGTCGGGCTCATCGTCCTTTCCCTCGTCTGGGCGCTCCTCGGCTATCTCGCCTTCCGGAGGGGGGTCAAGGACGCGAACAAGCGGCTCGACCCCCTCGCCGCGCGCGCGCTCACCCCGCAGGACGGCCTGATGCTGTCCAACCCGAGCAACACCCTGGTGCTCGGCGTCGACGTCGGCAGCAAGAGCAGGCAGGGAACGCAGGGCCGCTCGGACTCGATCGTCCTGGTCCGGACGGATCCCGACCATCACCGCATCGCGCTCGTCTCGATCCCGCGAGACCTCAGGGTGGACATCGCCCGCCACGGCGACGAGAAGATCAACGCCGCGTACGCGTTCGGCGGCGCGACGCTCGCGATCAAGACGGTCGAGCGCGTGACCGGGCTTCCGATCAACCACGTCGTCGTGGTCGACTTCTCGACGTTCGGAGAGGTCGTGGACGCGCTCGGCGGCATCACGGTCAACGTGCCCAAGCCGATCCTCTCGAACAAGTTCGAGTGCCCGCGCGCCACCCAGGCCGCCTGTGCCCGCTGGCCCGGCTGGCGCTTCCGCAAGGGCGAGCAAGAGATGGACGGGCACACCGCCCTCATCTACTCCCGTATCCGCGAGAACCAGCTCGACCCGAGCGAGAACGACTTCACGAGGGGCGGACGCCAGCAAGCGGTCATCCAGGCGATCGCGGACAAGGTCACGAGCTTCAACACCTTCATCAGGGCGCCGTTCATTGCGGACGACCTCGTCCGGCCGTTGGCCACCGACCTGTCCGCGGCCCAGATCCTCCAGCTCGCATGGGTCAAGCGCCGCACCCCGAGCAGCGGCTGGCTGCGCTGCCGTCTGGGCGGAACCATCGCCGATATCGGCGGAGTCTCCTACGTGATCGGCAGCGAAGAGAACGTGTCCGTGATCGCCATGATCACGGGCAAGACAGCGCCGCAGCCGCCGCTCCCGGGCTCTGGCCTCTTCGGCCCAGGCTGCCTCGTCGGCAAGTAGCCCCTCCTACGAGTCTTCGGCAGCTTTCTTGGACTCCTTTTTCTCCGCCGGCTTGTCCTTCGGTGGGGAGTCTGCCTTCTCGCCGTCCTTCGACCCTTCCTTCTTGCGGCCGCCGCGACCGTAGTCCGTGCTGTAGAAGCCGGAGCCTTTGAAATGGATTGCGGCCGGGTACAGCACCTTCTCGAGGGGCGCCGATCCGCAGATCTGGCACTCTGACGGAGGCGGATCGCTCATCCGTTGGAAAAGCTCGAACGTGTGGCCGTTCGGGCAGCGGTATTCATAAGTAGGCATCGGAGAAAGGGCCGCGTTTGCGGCAAGAAATGCTAGCAGCGGACACGGCGCTCCCCGACACGCGCGCCGAGGGACTGCCGGCCGAACGCGCCGGAGCGAGAGCGGTGCGCTGGGTCGCCGAGCGGGCGTACAAGCTGGGCATCGGAGCGATCACGGCCGGCCTCGCGGCGTTCCTCCTGCTCCGGGCCATCCACTGGCCTCCCCACGAGGACGAGACGCTCGTCTTCTTCGTCAGCCGCCAGCCGCTCGGCGATCTCTTCTCGACCGTATTCGAGGAGCGCGGTGGCGCTCCCCTCCACTTCCTGCTCGCCCACTTCGTCTCGTCGGCCTGGTCGAGTCTCACCGGCCTCCGGCTCATCTCGGTGCTCTTCGCGGTCGCGAGCGTGCCGGTCATGGCCGCGCTCGTCAGGCGCCTCACGGACGCGCGCACCGCGCTCGTCGCCGCCGCGATCGCGGCGGGAAGCTGGATGGTCGTCTACCACGGGATCTACGCGCGCATGTACTCGCTCTTCCTCTTCACGAGCGCGCTGTCGTTCCTCCTGCTCTTGCGCGCGCTGGGCCGACGCGATGCCTGGCCCTGGGTCGCCTGGATCCTCGCCACGGTCGCCTGCATCGCGACGCAGCCCTACGGCGCCTTCGTGCTCGTCGGGAGCGGCCTCTTCGTCGTCGTGCGCAGGCGCTGGGATCGCGCCCCGCTTCGGCCCGCGCTCCTGGCGATAGCGAGCGCGTGCGTCCTGACGCTCCCGCTCTGGCTCGTCTACCGCGTGCTCGCCGATCGCTTCGACGTGGGAGTCGGCGGCGCGAGCGGATCGAAGCTCGGCTCACCGGTCGACGTCCTCTCCTACCTCGTGCACGTCGCCGGGGACTTCACCGTCGGCTGGGCCCCCGCGGTCGCGGTCATCCTCACGGTGGCGCTCGTGGGAGCGGTGGTACTCGCGCGGTCGCGACCCGACGCCGTGGCCCTCGCCGGCGCGGTCATCCTCGTCCCGACAGTCGCCTTCCTCCTGGCCCGCTCCGGGGGAAGCGTGTCGCTCGAGAGCAGGCACCTCATCTTCACCCTGCCGTTCTTCGCGATGCTGGTCGCCGCCGGCATCCTGCGCCTCGCAGCGCTCGCCCGCGGCTGGGCGCCCGCCGCGCTCACAATCGGGCTAGTGGTGCTCCTCGCCGGGGAGGTCGCCTGGGGCGCGCACCGGACACCGTGGATGTACAAGGGCGAGCCCGAGGTGCGAAAGGAGGCGCGCGAGCGCGCGGCCGCCTGGCTGGCCGCGACGAGCCGCCCCGACGACGTCCTGTTCGGGTACGAGCCGCTCTTCCTCGACGCCCTCGAGCAGGGCGCGCCGTTCGGCAGCACGATCGTCCAGCGGGCGGATCCCGGGCTCGCACTCGACACGCTGGCAGAGGCCGAGAAGCGGCTGGGCCGAGGAGTCTGGGTCTTCGACGCCACCGATCAGCTCGATGCGTCGAAACAGCGCTTCACGGTGTCCGCCGTGAGCCCCGGGCCGCAGTTCGAGACCCGGGCCTTCGGGCCCTTCCTGATCGTGCGAAGCAAGGACCCGACCGAGACGGCGGAGACTTTCCTCCGCGACACGGCGATCGTCGCGTACCAGGGGAAGCTGATCGGGATCGGTGACGCCGGCCTCAACTACCAGACGGCCGTGACCGCGCTCGCCCGCCTCCAGGGCCGGAGTTAGCCCTCGTAACCCTCCTCGCCGAGGCTTTCTCGCTCGACGAGCTCCTGGTAGCAGGGCGCCTGCTCGAAGGCCGCGAGCCCGGCGGGAGTCGTCCGCTTGGGCGGCCGGGCTCGCACCCGCACCCGGCCCGCAGCGGCAAGGCCGGCGAGGCTTCCGACGAGCCCGCCGATGAGGAAGGAGCGAAGGCGCCGTCCGCGTTCGGAGTCCATGTGGCGAAAAATGCCACAGATGATCTGCACGCTGGGGGATCTGCTCCTCGACGTGATCGTCCGCCTCGAGGGGCCGATCGCGCAAGATACGGACTCGTATGGGGCCACAAGAGTGGGAGCGGGCGGCCAGGCCGCGAACGTCGCCGCTTGGGTCGCTGCGCTGGGCGGCACGGCCAGATTCGTCGGTAAGCGGGCGCGCGATCCTGCCGGAAGGCTTGTCGGCGACGAGCTCGAGGCGCGGGGCGTGGAGCTCGCCGGGCCGGTCGTCGACTCCGGAACGGGCACCGTGGTATCCGTCGCGACACCCGACGGCAAGAGGACGATGCTGAGCGACCGCGGCGTGGCAACCGGCTTCGCATCGGAGGAGCTCGACCCGGCCTGGCTCGAGGGCTGCGAGCGCCTGCACCTGCCCGCGTACAGCCTCGTCGCCCCGCCGATCCAGGCTGCCGCGCGCGCGGCAGCCGTGCTCGCTCCGCGGATCAGCGTCGACCTCTCGTCGACCGCGGCGCTCGAGCTCGTCGGCGTCGAAATGTTCCGCGCGCTCGTGGCGGAACTGGCCCCAGACGTCATCTTCGCCAACGAGGCCGAAGCCGAGCTGGTCGGCCCGCTGGAGGTCGAGACAGTGGTCGTCAAGCGCGGCGCGCGAGGCTGTGTCGTCAAGACAGCCGGCGGGGAGCACGAGTACCCGGCTCGTCCGGCCGAGGTCGTCGATACGACGGGCGCCGGAGACGCCTTCGCAGCCGGGTTCCTTCTTGCCGGAGCGGAGCTCGGGCTGGAGGCGGCCGCGCGCTGCGTGGCGCAGATGGGGGCGATGCCCTAGTGGCCGAGCTGCTGCGGATCCACCCCGAGGTGCGGGCGGCACTCGAGGCGCGGCGGCCGGTCGTCGCGCTCGAGACCACGCTGGTCGCTCACGGCTTCCCCGACGGCGTCGGCGCCGAGGTAGCTGCAGAGGCCGAGCGGCGCGTCCGCGTCGCCTGGGCGGTTCCGGCCACCGTCGGCCTCATGGACGGGCGCATCTGTGTCGGGATGGAGGAGGGGGAGCTCGAGCGCTTCGCCTCGGCCCCCGATGCGCGCAAGGTCGGGCCGCGGGACCTTGCCGCCTGCGCGATGAAGAAAGAGCTCGGCGCGACGACCGTCGGCGCGACGCTCGCCGTCTGTCGCGCAGCGGGCATCGGCTTCATGGGCACCGGCGGCATCGGCGGCGTCCACCGCGGCTTCGCGGCGACGCTGGACGTGTCCGCCGACCTCGGCGAGCTCGCGCGCACGGAGGCTCTGGTCGTCTCGTCGGGGGCGAAGTCCATCCTCGACGTGGCGGCCACGGCCGAGGTGCTGGAAACGCTCGGCGTCCCCGTCCTCGGCTGGCGCAGCGAGCAGATGCCGCTCTTCTACAAGGCCGACGGCGGGCCTCCGGTCTCGCAGCGGGTCGACAGCGTTGAGGAGGCGGCCCAGGTGGCGCAGTTCCACTGGCGCCTCGGCCGCCACTCGGGCATCGTCCTCGCCCGCCCGCCGGACGAGAGCCTCGATGTCGAGCCCCTGATCGCGGAAGGCGTCGCGGAGGCCACGCGCCGTGGCATCCGAGGCCAGGCGGTCACGCCGTTCGTCCTGTCGTATCTCCACGAGCAGAGCGGGGGCCAGACGATCGAGCTGAACAAGCAGCTGATCGCCGAGAACGCCGGGCTCGCCGCCGAAGTGGCGGTCGCCTACTCGAAGCTCACCTAAGAAGCCGGCGTCCTGGAGCGGTGTCAGGCGCGGCGTGCCGGGCTCCGCCCGGCAAGGGCCGCCGCCGCCCAGGGCGTCAGCTACTCGTCGATGCGTTCGATCGCGACGATGTCGTCGCCGCCGAACTCGACCTCGCCGGCCTCGCCCCAGCCGACGATGTCGCCGCTCGGCAGGATCGCGACAGGGGCGATGACGGTGCCGTCGCGTAGGAGCAGCCGCGCCTGGTGGACGCCGAAGGCGTCCTGCGGCCACTCGGCCACCTCGGCCCGGAGCCAGTCCGGTAGCCGAGGTGGGTCGGTCAATGCCTTATTAGCTCCCGAGGAGCTCGATCACTTCGTCCACGTCGAGCATCTCGTACGACTCGGTGTGGGTGCTGCCGCGGGCGCCGAGCACCACCGACATCTTGGCGATTGCCGACGAGTCCGCCGCCTCGACGACGCTGACAAAGTCGTGCGGGCCGAGCAGGAACCACTGGTAGAGCACCTTGACGCCGAGCTCCTCGACGTCCTTGTTCACCTCGTGGATCCGCTCCGGATTCGCGCGGAGCGTCTGGAGCCCCTGCTCGCTCAGGCGCGACAGCATCAAATATTTCGGCATGTGCCCTCCTGCGTCCTAGGTCGCCGTGTTCGCCGGCCGCGAGGATAACGCCCCCGGGTCATCGCGTTCGTTCGCCGGCTCGTCCCGGCCGAACCAGAGGGCGTAGACGACCGCCGTCCCGATCACGATCGCGAGCCAGCCGAGGCTCACGGAAGGGCGGGTCATGTCCGGGATCTCCCAGTCCGTCCAACCGCGCTTCACAACCTGCTCGAGCCAGGCGTCGTTGGCGATCTCGGCGAGGCCGTAGACGAGCATCAGGCTGAGCAGAGCGGCCGTGACCCGCCCGAGGGCGCGACGGCCGAAGGCCGGAAGCGTCCTCGAGAGCAGAAGGGCGCTCCAGAGCAGGAGGGTGCCGTCCATCCCGTGGTGATGCCCGTGGTGCACGGCTGGATGCAGCATTGGGTCGCCGGGTTGCGTCCGCAACTCTCCGGTCTGCCAGATCGAGCCAAGCACGGGGACGCCGTCGACCGAGATCCCGAGGTCGGCGAGCAGCCAGGGCATGGCGACGAGAATGACTCCGATTCCGAACACAACGCGAAGCCAGTCGAGATACCGGGCGGGTTGCCACCGTTCCAGGCCACCTCTGACAAGAACGGCGATGGTGATGCCCGCCGCGATCGCCACTCCCAGTGCGGGCACGACGTTGGCGGGTTTCGCGTCGAGGTCGTCTTGATCGACCACACCGGGCCAGAAGACGACCGCGCTCGAGGCGAGCCCGACGCCGGCGACCACGGCCGCCGTTCGGCCCGGAAGGCGGTCGACGAGCAGCAGGATCACCACCAACGCCACAAGCGCGAGTGGGAAGTTCGAAAAGACGAGGACCCTGCTCGCAGCCCCCTCGAAGCCCGCTCCCGAGACGTGGTAAAGCTCCGTCCGCGGGGTTCGTTCGTACGTCACGAAGATCTCGGCGGCGACGACGACGAAGAGCGCCCAGACGACGAGGACCTCGCGGGGGAGACCGCGGCGCTCGCCGACGGACGCTGGTGCGGTCATGAGGCCCTGGCTCGAACCTTCTGCTCGAAGTAGAGGACGCTGAGCCCGAGGAAGAAGAGGGGCGCGAGGAGCACCTGCGTGATGGCGATCGCGATCTCCCGGCCGTTGTCCGCGAAGCCGACCAGCGCCGTCGCGAGCACGATGCCGAGCACGATGTAGAGGAGCACGAGGGCGGCGGCGATGCCGACCGCGTGCAGATACTCGGCGCGGGCAAGCGAGACCGACCTGGACAGGGTGAAAGCGACGCCGTCGAACCAGCTCGTCGCTTCCGGATCGCGTTCCAGCATCGCCACGGGGATCGAGAAGCCCATGAGCCCGAGCCACGCCACGGCGAGCAGGAGGAGGAAGAGCTGCGTGACGGCAAGCGCGAACGGCACGGCGACGACGACCGCGAGCACGAGAAGGACCGGAAGCCGCAGACCGACCTGTGCCCAGGCCTCGAAAAGCGGATCGCCGGCCGCAACCCTGGCGGCCGCCGCGTAGGACGCCGTGAAAGCGACGGCGACCAGCACGATGTCCAGGGCGGTCGGCGTCGCATAGGTAGCGAGGAAGGCAGCGCCGATGGGAATGCCGATTCCGATCGCCGCTCCGAAGCGGTGTCCGTACAGGCGCACGGTCTCCGCGAGCAGTTCGCTCAGCCCGAGCGGGCGTTCGATGGTCACCGACATGGGCGAGGAAACGTACTAGCCTCGCGGGATCGAGGTTCGCCCTGAGACCTACGGAAGCGAGCTCGTCCGCCCGCTGACGGATGCCCTCAAACGCGAGATCGATGCGCGCTACGGCGGGCTCCCGGGCTACGGAGCCGAGCCGCCGGCCTCCGACTTCGAGCCGCCCGACGGCGCGTTCCTCGTAGGCTTCGACGAGGGGGAGCCTGTCGCCTGCGGCGGTGTCTGCCGCTACAACGACGCCACCGCTGAGATCAGGCGGATGTACGTGGTTCCCGCCGCGAGAGGGCGGGGACTGAGCCGGCAGATCCTTGCTGCGCTCGAGGAGGAGGCGCGAAGGCTCGGCTACGCGCTCGTCAGGCTCGAGACGGGGAACCTCCAACCCGAAGCGATCGCCCTGTATGCCTCAGCGGGCTTCGAGCCCATTCCGCGTTACGGGTCCTACAGCAGCGACGACCGCAGCGTCTGCTTCGAGAAGCGTCTTCGCTAGGGTCACGTGGTGGGCTACACGATCTTCCGCGCGGATGAGCTCGACTTCCAGCCCCGGGCGGAGGACGACCCGCGTTCCCGCGCGGCGCTGTCGGACGCTCTGCAGGAGTCTCGCGCGAACGTCTGGCGCTACCCGCCGGGAGCGAAGGGAAGGCGGCATCGCGACCTGGCCCAAGAAGAGGTCTTCGTCGTCCTCGACGGGACGCTGACCATCGACGTCGGGGACCCGCCCGAGCGCCACGACGTTCCTCGGGGCGGTGTCGTCGTCATCGAACGCGGCACCATCCTGCAGCTCCGCAACGTCGGCGACGACGAGCTGGTGCTCTTCATTTACGGCGCGCCGGCTGAGACGGGCAAGAGCGAGTTTTTCGACAGCGTGGCGTAGTAGGGGCTACTAGGCCACGACGGGCTCGGCGGCCACGGCCTTCTCGAACACGAGCTCGCCGTCGCGGACGTCGACGCGGATCGCGTCTCCGTCGGCGAACTCGCCGTCGAGCAGGCGCATCGCGAGCGGATTCTCGACCAGGCGCTGCAGCGCGCGCTTGAGCGGCCGGGCGCCGTAGGTCGGATCCCATCCCGCGTCAGCGAGGTGCTCCTTGGCCGCGTCGGTGAGCTCGATGCGGATCCCGCGCTCGGCCAGCCGCTGCTCGAGGCGCCGAAGCTGGAGCTCGACGATCTCCGCGAGCTGCTCGCGGGTGAGCGGCTGGAAGACCACGATCTCGTCGATCCGGTTCAGGAACTCCGGCCGGAAGGTCGCGCGCAGCTCGTCCTCGGAGCGCAGGTTCGAGGTCATGATGATGACCGTGTTGCGGAAGTCGACCGTGCGGCCCTGGCCGTCGGTCAGACGGCCGTCGTCGAGGATCTGCAAGAGGACGTCGAAGACCTCCATATGCGCCTTCTCGATCTCGTCGAGGAGGATCACCGAGTAAGGCCGGCGACGCACCGCTTCCGTCAGCTGGCCGCCCTCGTCGTACCCGACGTAGCCGGGCGGCGCGCCCACGAGGCGCGAGACGGTGTGCCGCTCCTGGTACTCGGACATGTCGATCCGGACCATGGCTCGCTCGTCGTCGAACATGAACTCGGCCAGGGCTCGCGCGAGCTCGGTCTTTCCCACGCCGGTCGGGCCGAGGAAGATGAACGAGCCGATCGGCCGGTTCGGGTCCTGCAGCCCCGTCCGCGCGCGGCGGAGCGCGTTCGCGACCGCCTCGACCGCCTCGTCCTGGCCGACGACCCGCTGGTGAAGCCGCTCCTCCATGTGGATGAGCTTCTCCGTCTCGCCCTCGAGGAGCCGTGAGACGGGAATGCCCGTCCAGCGCGCGACCACGACGGCGACGTCGTCCTCGTCGACCTCCTCCTTGACCATCGGCTCGAAGTCCGAGCCTTCGCGCTCAGCGAGCTCCTGCTCGAGGGCCGGCAGCTCGCCGTAGCGGATCTCGGCCACGCGCTGAAGGTCGCCCTGGCGCTCGGCGCGCTCGGCCTCCATCCGCAGCTCGTCGATGCGGTGGGTGATCTCCTTGATGCGATCCAGAGCTTCCTTCTCCTTCGCCCAGCGAGCGGCAAGCTCGTCTCTTCGCGACTTGGCTTCCGCCAAGTCGCGACTGATGGGCTCCCTGACCTCCTCGGTTTCTTTTCCCATTGCAGCCATCTCGATCTCGAGCTGGCGGACCCGACGCTCGGCCTCGTCGAGCTCGAGCGGCGCCGAGTCGATCTCCATGCGCAAGCGCGAGGCGGCCTCGTCGACAAGGTCGATCGCCTTGTCGGGTAGCTGGCGGTCGGAGATGTACCGGTCGGAAAGGATGGCCGCAGCAACGAGGGCCGCGTCCCGGATACGGACACCGTGGTGCGCCTCGTACCGCTCCTTCAGCCCGCGGAGGATGGCGATGGTGTCCGCGACGGAGGGCTCGCCGACGAAGATCGGCTGGAAGCGGCGCTCGAGGGCGGCGTCCTTCTCGATGTGCTTGCGGTACTCGTCGAGCGTCGTCGCGCCGATGCAACGCAGCTCGCCGCGGGCGAGCATCGGCTTCAGCATGTTCGCGGCGTCGACGGCGCCTTCCGCGGCGCCCGCGCCCACGATCGTGTGGAGCTCGTCGATGAAGAGGATGATCTGGCCCTCGGAGGCCTTGATCTCGTTGAGGACGGCCTTCAGGCGCTCCTCGAACTCACCGCGATACTTCGAGCCCGCGAGGAGCGAGCCGATGTCGAGCGCCCAGACGCGCTTCCCCTTCAGGCCCTCGGGGACGTCGCCCGCGACGATGCGCTGCGCGAGGCCCTCGACGATCGCCGTCTTGCCGACCCCCGGGTCCCCGATCAGCACCGGGTTGTTCTTCGTCCGCCGGGAGAGCACCTGGATCACACGGCGCACCTCTTCGTCGCGCCCGATGACGGGGTCGAGCTTGCCCTCCTCGGCAAGTGCGGTGAGGTCGCGCCCGAACTTCTCGAGGGCCTGGTAGCTGCCCTCCGGATCCTGCGAGGTCACTCGCTGGGAGCCGCGCACCTGCTGGAGCGCGTCGAGCAGCCTATCGCGGGGAGCGACGTCGAGCGCGAGCAGTAGGTGCTCGGTCGAGACGAACTCGTCTCCGAGCTCGCGCATCTCCTCCTCGGCGCGGTCGAGCACCTCGGCGAACGCCGTGGACGCGTGCGGCTGCTGGCTGGCCCCCGCGACAGCGGGCTTCGCGGACAGCCTGGCCTCACACTCCTGGCGCTGCGAGTCGACCGACACGCCCGCGCGCTCGAGGAGCGTCCGCGGGAGCTCCTGGTCGAGCAGCGCGAGGCAGAGGTGCTCGGGGTAGACCTCGGGGTTGCCGCGCCGGCGCGCCATCTCCATGGCGGAACCGACGGCTTCTTGGCTTTTTATCGTGAGCTTCTGAAAGTCCATGATGTTTCCGGCTTGGTTTCTCCTTCTGCGCGATAGAGCACGACCTCGCGCTTGTACTGGCGCTCGACGCTGCGGATCTGCTCCCGCATTTCCCTCTCCATGCGGTCGAGCCGCTTCTGCATCTTCCCCAGCTCGTCTTCAAGCCGGAGCACGGTCTCGACGCCGGCGAGGTTGAGCCCCAGCTGGCCGGTTAGGCGCTGGATGAGACGAAGCCGCTCGAGGTCGGCCTCCGAGTAGAGCCTGGTGTTGCCGGGCGTCCGCTTCGGGCGCACGAGCCCCTTGGCCTCGTAGATCCGAAGGGTCTGTGGATGCATCCCGACGAGCTCCGCCGCGACGGAGATCATGTAGCGGGGCCGGTCGTCCATCACGCGTCCCTCCCCTCGGGATGGAAAAGCGTCCACGTGGACACGACGAGGCTGGCCAGGACGAGAACGAGCGCGATCCACTGGAGCGCGGGAACCGCGGTCACGAAGAGCACGACGGCGAGCACGAGCGCGGCCAGGGCCGCGATGCGAAGGCGCCGACGGGTCACGAGAACACCTTCTCCCGCGGATCCTCTCGCGAGACCTTCTGGAAGTTCTCCAGCGCCTCGCGCTCAGCTTTCGACAGCTTCGTCGGGACGGAGACGCGCAGGCGCGCGAGCAGGTCGCCCTTGCCGCCGCCGTTCAGCTTGGGCGCGCCGCGCCCCTTCACCTTGAGCAGCTTTCCGTCCTGGGAGCCCGCGGGGACCTTGAGCGAGATGCGGCCTCCCTCCGGCGTCGGCACCTCGACGGTCGCGCCGAGCGCGGCCTCCGCGTAGGTCACCGGCACGTCGATGACGAAGTCCGAGCCTTTGCGGCGGAAGAGCGGCGAGGGCATGACACGCGTGACGACGATCACGTCGCCGGCCGCGCCGCCCGAGTAGCCCGCCTCGCCCTTCCCCTTCAGCCGGATCTGCGTTCCGTCCTTGACTCCCGCAGGGATTTTGACCGTGTAGCGCTTCGTGCGCCGCTCACGCCCGGAGCCGTTGCACTTCCGACACGGCTTCTCGATGACGGTTCCGTTGCCGCCGCAGCGGGGGCAGGGAGTGGAGAGCGCGAAGAGCCCCTGGCTCTCGGAGATGACTCCGCGACCGCGGCATTCGGGGCAGATCTGCGGCGTCGTTCCCGGCTCGGCGCCGGTGCCGTGGCAGGCCGAGCAGGTCGTCTCCAGCTCGACCGGGATCTTCATGGTCGCGCCCTTGAGCGCGTCCTCGAACGAGAGGTTCACGACGACCTCGACGTCCCGGCCCCGCTCGCCCCGCTGGCGCGCGCGCGTCGAGGTACGGCGGGCGCCGCCGCCGAAGTTGTCGAAGATGCCACCGAAGAGGTCGGAGAGATCGCCGAGGTCGCCGATGTTCCCCGACCACTGGAAATTGCCTCCCTGAGGGCTGTCGGCTCCACCGGAGAACATGCGCGACCCGAGCTGGTCGTACTGCTTGCGCTTCTCGGGATCGGAGAGCACGTCGTAGGCGCCCTGCACCTCCTTGAAGCGCTCCTCGGCCTCCTTGTCGCCCGGGTTCTTGTCCGGGTGGTACTGGCGGGCAAGCTTGCGGTAGGCCTTCTTGATCTCGTCCTGCGAGGCCGACCTAGAAACGCCGAGAATCTCGTAGAGATCTCTCATGCCCCTGGCCGCCTCCGCCTACAGCCCGGCCGAGCCGGGCTCCGCCGGAGGCTGACGCCGCTGGCGGCGGGATCCTGCGGCCGCGACGCTTGCCCGCACTGATTTGTGCTGTGCTGCGCGACGCGGCCTTGCCTCCCTGGCCAGCGACGACCCATGTGCATGAGCGAGCTCATTCGCGCTGCGAGACGACGACCCGCGCGGGCCGCAGTACGCGATCGCCGAGTCGATAGCCCTTCTGCAGCACCTCGAGAATCGCTCCCTCGTCCTGGTCGGACGGCTGGGAGAGCAGCGCCTCGTGGACGTGCGGGTCGAAGTGCCCGTTGGTCTCGATCTCTTCGAGCCCTTCCTTGGAGAGCGCCTCCTGAAGCTCGCGCTGGACGAGGCGAACGCCATCCTCCAGCTTGGCCTCTTGGTGCTCGGCCGCAGCTTCGAGCGCCCGCTCGAGGTCGTCGAGGACCGGCAGGAGCTCCTTCACGAGCCGCTCGTGGGCGCGCGCGGCCAGGTTCTGCTGGTCGCGCGCAACCCGCTTGCGGTAGTTGTCGAACTCGGCCGCGACCCGCTTCAGGTCGTCGAGCCGCTCATCGCGTTCCTTCTCGAGGAGCGCTGCGCGCTCCTCGAGAGTAGAGACCTGCTGCTCCAGCTCTGTCCGGCTGGGCTTGCTTTCAGCCTTCTCGGTCATCGCTAGGACTTCTTCGCCTCTTCGTCGATGACCTCGTAGTCGGCGTCCTCGACGACTTCGTCGTCGCTCTCGGCGGCACCGTTGCCCTCGGCCGCCCCGGCCGGCTGCTGCTCGGCCTGGACGCGCTGGTAGACGGCCTCGGCCAGCTTGTGCGAGGCCTGCATCAGGTCCTCGGACTTCGTCCGGATCGCCGAGGCATCGTCGCCGTCGAGTGCGGACTTGACGTCGGCGAGCTTCGACTCGATCTCCGAGACGGTCGCTTCGTCGAGCGACTCGCGGTGCTCGCTGAGGCTCTTCTCGGTCGAGTAGACGAGGGACTCGGCCTGGTTGCGGGCATCGGCCACCTCGCGCATGCGCCGCGCCTCGTCCGCATGGGACTCGGCCTCGTGCACCATGCGCTCGACTTCCTTCTCGTCGAGGCCGGAGCCACCCTCGATTCGGATCTGCTGCTCATTGCCGGTGCCCAGGTCCTTTGCCGAGACGTTGAGGATGCCGTTCGCGTCGATGTCGAAGGTCACGTCGATCTGCGGCATGCCGCGCGGCGCCGGCGGGATTCCGACGAGCTGGAACTTGCCGAGCGTCTTGTTGAACGCGGCCATCTCCGATTCGCCCTGGAGCACGTGGATCTCGACCGAGGGCTGGTTGTCCTCGGCCGTCGTGTAGGTCTGGGACTTCTTGGTCGGGATGGTCGTGTTGCGCTCGATCAGAGCGTTGAACACGCCGCCCTTGGTCTCGATGCCGAGCGACAGCGGCGTGACGTCGAGCAGGAGGACGTCCTTGACCTCGCCCTTGAGCACGCCTGCCTGGATGGCCGCGCCGACGGCGACGACCTCGTCCGGGTTGACGCCCTTGTGCGGGTCCTTGCCGATGAGCTCCTTGACCTTGTCCTGGACGGAAGGCATGCGGGTCATGCCGCCGACGAGGATCACGTGGTCGATCTTCTCCTTGGTCAGGCCCGCGTCTGCGAGGCAGCGCTTCGTCGGCTCGACAGTCCGCTCGATGAGGTCGGCGGTCAGCTCGTTCAGCTTCGCGCGCGTGAGCTGGAGGTCGAGGTGCTTCGGACCCTCGGGCGTCGCCGTGATGAACGGCAGGTTGATCTGCGTCGACATCGTCGAGCTGAGCTCGATCTTGGCCTTCTCCGCAGCCTCGTAGAGACGCTGGAGCGCCATCTTGTCCTGCGCGAGATCGATGCCCTGCTCGCGCTTGAACTCGGCCACCATCCAGTCGACGAGCGCCTTGTCGAAGTTGTCGCCGCCGAGATGGTTGTCGCCGTTGGTCGCCTTCACCTCGAAGACACCTTCGCCGAGCTCGAGGATCGAGACGTCGAAGGTGCCGCCGCCGAGGTCCCAGACGAGGATCGTCTGGTCGGACTCCTTGTCGAGCCCGTACGCCAGCGCGGCCGCCGTCGGCTCGTTGATGATCCGGACGACGTTGAGGCCGGCGATCTTGCCGGCGTCCTTGGTCGCCTCGCGCTGGGCGTTGTTGAAGTACGCCGGCACGGTGATGACCGCGTCCGAGACGGGCTCGCCGAGGTAGGCCTCGGAGTCCGTCTTCAGCTTCTGGAGGATCATCGCCGCGATCTCCGGCGGCGCGTAGGGCTTGTCGTCGACCTTGACGCGGGCGTCCCCGTTCGGGCCGGCGACGACCTCGTACGGGACGATCTTCATCTCCTCGCTGACCTCCGAGTACTTGCGCCCCATGAAGCGCTTGATCGAGAAGATGGTGTTCTGCGGGTTGGTGACGGACTGCCGCTTCGCCGGTGCGCCGACGAGCCGCTGCCCGTCCTTCGTGAACGCGACGACCGACGGCGTCGTCCGACCGCCCTCCGCGTTGGGGATGACCGTCGGTTCGCCGCCCTCGAGCACGGCGACGCACGAGTTCGTCGTCCCCAGATCGATTCCGATTGTCTTTGCCATGTGGTTAGAGCCTCCGATAGTTCGCTGGCTGAGAAAATCTAAGTCGACTTATAGCATATACCTCCCTGCTCCAATGCCGATCAGGACGCCGCCAGCGACGATGAGGAGCGCGCCGAGCACGAGGCGCGGGCCGACCAGCTCGCTACGCCTGAGCAGGAGGATCGAGAGGCCGACGCCCCAGAGCGACTCCGTGGCGACGAGGGGAGCGACGACCGTGACTCGTCCGTGAAAGAAGGCCTCGAAGAGACAGACGTACGAGAGCCCGAAGCAGAGCCCGGCGGGGGCGAAGGCGATCAGGCGCTCGCGTGACGGGACGCCGCGCGCGAAGAGGAGCGCGATGACGAGGCCCGTGACGAGCGTCGCTGCAGCCGCGGTGGCGGGCGGGACGTCGCCATCCGACAGGTGGCGGACGAGGTTGTCGCGGCTTGCAAAGAGGATGGTCGCCCCGACCGCATAGAGGAGCCCGATCCGGCGCACATGCTCCGGCGGCGTCTTCTCGAACGCGAGGGCCAGCCCGCCGGCGACGACGAGGGCGGCGCCCGCGATGAGCTCGGGATGTGGAGGTTCGTCGAGAAGCGTCAGCGCGATTGCGACCGAGACGAGCGGCGCGGCACCGACGGCGACCGACGTTCTCGAGGCGCCGGCGTCCCGGATTGCGAGCGTGAAGAGGATCTGGGAGCCGCCGGGCGCCAGGATGCCCGCGAGCGCGAACGCCCAGACACCGCTCAGGTCCACGTCTCCCCGACCTCCCTCGACGCCTGCCGCGACCAGGCACACCCCGAGTCCCGTGATCACCGTGGCCGCCGCCGCGGCCTCCGCGCCCGGAATCCGGACGAGGGCGATCCGGAGCGCCACCGTCATCCCCCCGAACAAGGCTGCCGACGCGAGTGCGAGCGCAACCGGGAGCACGCGGCGGAGACCCTACAAAAGCGAAGGCGCCCTCTCGGGCGCCTTCAGCAAACCCTGAAGAGGTGACGAGCTATATGCGCTCGCTGACTTCCTCCTTGGTCTCTTCCCATTTGTCCTTGCCCTCGCCGACCTTCTGCTGTGCCTGACCTTCCTTCTCGCGCAGCTCGTCGTCGGTGAGCTTGCCTTCCTGCTCCTTCAGCTCGCCTTCGATCCGATCCATTTCACCTGCCATGACCGACCCCTCCTTTGTCGTGGGTGCAAGACACTTTTCCCGCAAATCAAGCCGTAAACGGGCTCCGCTAGGCTATGGCGGTGCCGCTCCAGGACGCACTCGGCCGCCCGGTCCGGGACCTGCGGATCTCGGTCACCGACCGCTGCAACTTCCGCTGCGTCTACTGCATGCCCAAGGAGGTCTACGGGCGCGACTACCGCTTCCTCGAGCGGCGCGAGCTCCTGAGCTTCGAGGAGATCGAACACCTCACGAGAGCATTCGCAGGGCTCGGCGTCGAGAAGGTGCGGCTAACCGGAGGCGAGCCGCTCCTCCGTCGCGAGCTCGAGCGCCTCGTCGAGATGCTCGCCGCGATCCCCGGTCTCGACCTCACGCTCACGACGAACGGATCTCTCCTCCCGAAGAAGGCGCAGTCGCTGGCGGAGGCGGGGCTGCGACGGGTGACCATCAGCCTGGACTCTCTCGACGACGAGGTGTTCCGCACGATGAACGACGTCGACGTCCCAGTCGAGCGAGTGCTCGCCGGCATCGAAGCCGCCGCGGCCGCGGGTCTCGCGCCCGTGAAAGTGAACATGGTCGTGAAACGCGCCGTGAACGAGGAGAGCGTGCTCCCGATGGCGCGTTACTTCCGCGGGAGCGGCCACATTCTGCGCTTCATCGAATACATGGACGTCGGCCACACCAACGGCTGGCGCCTCGACGACGTCGTTCCCGCCGCGGAGATCGTCGCGGCGATCGACGCCGACCTGCCGCTCGAACCGCTCGAGCCGAACTATCCCGGCGAGGTTGCCCGGCGCTACCGCTACGCGGACGGCAGCGGGGAGATCGGCGTCATTGCCTCGGTGACACAGCCCTTCTGTGGAGCCTGCACGCGCGCGCGGCTGTCGGCGGAAGGCCGCCTCTACACTTGCCTCTTCGCCACGAACGGCCACGACCTGCGCGCGCTTCTGCGCGGCGGGGCGACGGATGCCGAGGTCGGCGAGGCGATCTCGTCCGTCTGGCGGGCCCGCGGCGACCGTTACTCGGAGCTCCGCTCGGCTGAGACCGCGAACCTGCCCAGGGTCGAGATGTCGTATATCGGCGGCTGACCGTGGCCCGGAACCCAGCTCTCGCCAGGGTCAAGCAGGCCTACACGGACGAGGCGCGCCGGCTCGCGACACAGTCGATGACGCAGCTCGACCAGGCGAACGTGACGCCGGACGCCCTCACGATCTCGGGAGTCCTCCTCTGCATCGCCGGCGCAGTCGCCGTCTACTTCGAATACGCGGGCTGGCTGTTCTACTGGCTCGGCGCCGCTCTCTTCGTCATCGGATCGGTGCTCGACATCCTCGACGGCGCCCTTGCGCGGAGCCGCGGCACGGGCAGCCCATTCGGGGCCTTTCTCGACTCCACCGTCGACCGCGTCGGAGAGGGCTTCATGATCGGGGCCATCGGTCTTGTCTTCATGCGCCACGACGAGATGTGGGCGCTGGCGCTCGCGTTCGCCGCCATCGCCGGCTCGTTCCTCGTCAGCTACACGCGTGCGCGGGCCGAGGCCCTCGGGCTGAAGGGCGACGTCGGCTTCGGCAGTCGCGCCGAGCGTGTGATTGTCATCACGACAGGCCTCGTCCTTGCTCCCCTCCACCATCTCATCCTCCCCAGCGTCATCGCGCTGCTCGCCGCCACGGCCTGGCTCACTGTCGTCCAGCGCATCCTCTTCGTGCGCAAGCAGCTCAGCGGCGCCTGATAGCACATCTGTGCTATCACTTAGGTGATGGCACAGGAGCGTAGCGACGTCCTCGTCCGCATGCCCGCGGCTCTCAAGCGCCGCCTCGCCCGCGAGGTGGAGGCGCGCGGCGGCAATCTCAACGACGTCGCGGTCGAGATCCTGGCCTCACGCTTCGCCGTCCCCTTCCAGGGCTCCGGCCGCCGAGCCGGCCGTCCGAGCGGGAAGGGCGACGTCCTTCTGCGCATGCCAGCGGAGCTGAAGGAGAAGCTCGCACGGCGCGCCTCCGAGCGCAAGCGCTCGGTGACCCAACTCATCGTCGAGACGCTCTCCGAGCGACTCGGCGCCAACGGAAAGGAAGCGATGGCTTCGAAGAACGGTTCCAGCAACGGACGGACGCGCTCGGACGAGCGCGTGCGCGTTGCGATCATCGGCGTCGGCAACTGCGCCAACTCCCTCCTGCAGGGTGTCGAGTACTACAAGGACGCCGACCCGGACGAGTTCGTCCCCGGGCTCATGCATGTCGACTTGGGCGGCTACCACGTCCGCGACGTCGAGTTCACCGCGGCGTTCGACGTCACCACGGACAAGGTCGGCAAGGATCTCGCCGACGCGATCTGGGCGAAGCCCAACGACACGTACAAGTTCGCCAGCGTCCCCAAGACCGGGATCAAGGTCTCCCGCGGGATGACGCACGACGGCATCGGCAAGTACCTCTCGGAGGTCGTCGAGAAGGCCCCGGGCGAGACCGATGACGTCGTCGGGATCCTCAAGGAGACGAAGACGGACGTCGTCGTCAACTACCTCCCGGTCGGGTCGGAGGAGGCGACGAAGTGGTACACCGAGCAGATCCTCTCGGCCGGCTGCGCGATGGTGAACTGCATGCCCGTGTTCATCGCCCGTGAGGCGTACTGGCAGCGGCGCTTCGAGCAGGCCGGCGTGCCGATCATCGGCGACGACATCAAGTCCCAGGTCGGCGCGACGATCACGCACCGCGTCCTGACGAGCCTCTTCCGCGAGCGCGGCGTGCGCCTCGACAAGACGATGCAGCTGAACGTCGGCGGTAACTCGGACTTCCTCAACATGCTGGAGCCCGAGCGCCTCGAGTCGAAGAAGATCTCGAAGACGAACGCGGTCACGTCGATGCTCGACTACGACATCGGCAAAGACAACGTGCACGTCGGACCCTCCGACCACGTGCCCTGGCTGACCGACCGCAAGTGGGCCTACATCCGCATGGAGGGCTCGGCGTTCGGCAACGTCCCGCTCAACCTGGAGCTCAAGCTCGAGGTCTGGGACTCGCCGAACTCGGCCGGCATCGTCATCGACGCCGTGCGGCTGGCGAAGCTGGCCTTGAACAACGGGATCGCCGGCGCACTCGAGGGGCCGAGCGCCTATCTGATGAAGTCGCCCCCGAAGCAGATCGTGGACGACGAGGCCATGGACCTCGTCGAGGACTTCATCAAGAAGAACGCACGGACGAAGACCGCCGCGAAGGTCTGAGCTGGAGCCCCGGCTGGCGGCAACCGCCAGCCGGGGCCGGCCCTTCCCCCGCTCCCGATTACAATCACGGGGATGGGCCTGCGCATATGCATGGTCACGCCGTTCGCGTGGTCGCAGCCCCACCCGGTCAACGAGCACGTCGCCGCGGCAGCCGATGAGCTACGCCGGCGCGGGCACGACGTCGTTGTTCTCGCTCCGTCCAACCGCGCGGTCGAGCTCGCGGCCGGGCGGCGGGCGCTCCGCCGCCTTGGTCGTGAGGGGACTCCTCTCGCAGGAACCGTGGCGCTCGGCCCCGCGATCCCTGTCTCGCGCCGCAGCCGCATGGGAGTGCCGCTCGGCGTCCGAGCCAACCTCGAGCTCGCGCTCACCGCGGACTCGTTCGACGTCGTGCACGCCCACGAGCCCGGCATGCCGAGCCTGTCGTACCTGGCGCTCCGGCACGCCCGCGCGCTCACCGTGGCGACGTTCCACTCCCCCGATCGCCTGACCTACCCGCCCGGCCGCCAGCAGCGGGAGCGCCTCCTCGCCCGCATCGACGCATTGACCGCGGTCGGAGACACGACGCTGGCCGCGGCGCGCCTGCGGTTCCCGGGGGCCTACAGGCTCCTCCCGCACGGCATCGCTGCGGCGCCGAAAGCCAACGGCAAGCCGAGGCGACGCTTCGTCTTGGAATGGCGGGCGGATGAGCTCGCCCGGGCGCGGGGAGCCCTGCGCGCCCTGCGCGAGCTCCCCGACTGGGAGCTTCTGCTCCTGCGCACGAAACCGCTGGCCGGCCGGCCCTACGTCCCCCTCGCCGTTCGCGGGCGAGTCGAGGTGCGAACGACGCTCGACCCGGAGTCCCGCGCGAACGCTCTCGCCGGCGCCGCCGCGTTCGTCCCCGCCCAGAGGGGACTCGAGCGGCTCGCCCTCGAGGCGCAGGCCGCGGGCGTTCCGCTTCTCGACCCGCCGGGGTCCGACGCGCAACCTGAGCTCGTCTCGGCTGCGATGGCTCGGCTGGCGGAGAGCGACGACTGGGGGGCTAAGCTCACCAACGAGGGCCGTCAGAGCGCTGCCGCTGAGAGCGTCTCGGCGCTCGGCGATGCGCTGGAGGAGACGTACCGCTCGGTGCTGGGCCGCCGGCGACGCACACGGCCTCCCGCGGATCCCCTCGCCGACCGACCGTTGATCCTCTGCGACCTCCACATGCACACCGAGCACTCCCACGACTGCGCCGTTCCGGTCGACACGCTGCTCGACTACGCCGAGGCCCAGGGGCTCGGCGCCATCGCCGTCACGGATCACAACGTCTTCTCGGGCGCCGAGGAAGCAGTGGAGCTCGCCCGAAACCGCGACCTCCTCGTCATCCCGGGCGAGGAGGTGAAGACGGACGCCGGGGAGGTGATCGGCCTCTTCCTCGAACGTGAGATCGCGCGCGGCATGCCAATGGAGGACACGATCGCGGCGATCCGGGAGCAGAACGGAGTGGTCTACCTTCCGCACCCGTTCGACCGCCTCCACACGATCCCCGACGCGCAGAGCCTCCATCGCCATCTCGCGGAGATCGACGTCTTCGAGGTCTACAACGCGCGCCTGCTCTTCGAGGGATTCAACGACGAGGCCCTCCGATTCGCGCGTAAGTACAACCTCACCATGGGAGCGGGCTCGGACGCCCACGTGCTCCAGGGGGTGGGCACCGGCCTCGTCCGCATGCGCGCCTTCGAGACTCCCGAGGAGTTCCTCATCAGCCTCCGCTCGGCCGAGATCCTCCGCCGCCCGAAGTCGCTGGTGTACCTCCAGGGGCTGAAGTGGGTCGCGCAGGCTCGGGAGCGCCGGAAGGCGACGGCGGGGTCTGCCCGGTAGGAAGAGACCCGGCCCGCCCCGAATACCTAGGCGCCTCCCTTGACCGTGCCCGTCGACGACATCTCAGAGCGTTACCTGAAGAAGGCGATCGCCGAGATCAACGAGCTCGGCCGAGAGATCATGCAGGCGGCCGGCCAGGATCAGGCGCCTGTTCTCGGCTCGGGACACCCGCTCGCCGACATCTTCCTCCTGAAGTACGGGCCCCAGGACGCGGAGCAGCACGAGGGCGTGGCATTCTTCGGCCGCGCCGGCCAGGCAGTCCTGAAGTCGCTCCAGCGGCTGCAGGTCGACCCGACGGCCATCTACGGGACGAACTGCCTCAAGTTCGCAAGCGCTGACGAGGAGCAGGCGCACGCCTGGCTCTCGCGTGAGCTCCACATCGTCCAGCCGAAGCTCATCGTGGCCATGGGGCAAGATGCGGTGGCGTGTCTGAACGCAGCCCGTTTTCCCCTGGCCGCGGAGGTGGCGAGCGAGCCGGGGACGATCCAGAAGTTCACGCCGACGATCGAGGCGCTGGTGTGCCCGGACCTGGACGCATCGCTGGACGACGCGACGGCGAAACGGGAGTTCTGGGACGCCTTCAAGGCGATCGGGCCCTGGTGGTCCGAGCTGCCGCCGTACTAGTTGTTCTTGTTGTCCTAGCCCTCTACTACGGATTCTCGGGAGACCTTCCAGGCCTCCCGCAGTGGGGCGACGTCGCGTTCCTCGCGCTCGGCCTCATGCCGCTCACGCTCTCGCTGATCTGGCTCGCGCTGCCGCTGCGTAGGCGGCCTTCCCGAGACCTCGCGCTCGCGGCGCTCGCGTTCGTCGTGCTCGCCGTCGTGCTGGAGTCGGCCGGTCTGGACATCGCCGCGAACTTCGTGAAGATCGCCGCCGTCGCCGCGGTCGGGTGGTGGTTCCTCGGTTTCTTCGAGGCGCTCTCCTGGGTGCTCCTCGTCGCGCTCCTGATCATCCCGGTCGACAGCTTTTCCGTCGCCCGGGGCCCGACGAAGGAGATCGTCGAGAATCAGCCCCAGGTCTTCAACGCCCTCAGCATCGCCTTCCCGCTGCCCGGCCAGCACTCCTCGGCGCAGCTCGGGCTGCCGGACTTCCTCTTCTTCTCGCTCTTCCTCGGCGC
The DNA here is from genome assembly GCA_963739065.1 of uncultured Actinomycetes bacterium. Lineage (GTDB taxonomy): Bacteria > Actinomycetota > Thermoleophilia > Gaiellales > Gaiellaceae > JAIBJP01. The sequence continues at coordinate 45,233 of CAVTYV010000004.1, read as the reverse complement.
CGCCGACCGCTTCGGGCTCCGGGTCGGCTGGACGTGGGTGACGATGGCGCTCTCCTTCGGGACGACGCTCACCCTGGCGGTCGCCTTCGACGTTGCCGGGCTCCCGGCGCTGCCGTTGCTCTCGGCCGCGTTCATCCTCACGAACGCCGACCTGATCTGGCGGGGCTTGCGCTCGAAGCAATGAGCCCTCGAATACGAGCTGCGACCGCGCAAGACATTGGATTCCTGTGGGACGCGCTCGGCTGGGCGGCGAATTGGCGAGGAGGCTCGGAAGAGAGGATTGGCGAGGATTCGTTCGTCGCCGCTTATGTGAGGGACTGGGGCCGGCACGGTGACGCGGGCTTCCTAGCCGAGGACGAGGACGCTCGCCCGATCGGAGCCGGCTGGTATCGCCTCTTCGCCGAGGACGACCACGGCTACGGATACATCTCGTCCGAAATCCCGGAGCTCAGTCTCGGCGTCCACCCCGAGCATCGCGGCCGCGGGATCGGAACCGCGCTCCTCGAGGCGCTGAGCGAGCGGGCCCGGGCTGAAGGCGTCTCTGCGCTTAGCCTCAGCGTTGAGAAGGACAATCCGGCGATCCGACTCTACGAACGTCTGGGCTTCGAGGGTCTCCGCCTCGACGGCGGAGCCTGGACGATGCGCCTTCTCCTTCGTTACGAGGACGCGGCTGCTTCGAGGTGAGCGGTTGCATCTTCGGCTGAGCTCGGCTCGAGGAGGAAGCCACGCACGGCGCCGTCATCGTCCGGGTAGCCGCTCGCGTCGAGCGCCTCGACGGCCAGTCGGACGTCGTAGCGGGCGCGGCGTAGCTCCACGCCCGGGCCGAAGACCGCCCACGGGGCGATCCCCGCCTCGCCCTCGTCCGGCAGGCCGACGCTCCCGGCGTTGACGAGGCGGCGGTCGCCGAGCATCCGGTCGAACTGGACATGGGTGTGCCCGCACACGACGACGCTCTCGAGGACGCCGTCGAGGATCGGGTCGAGGCGCTTCGGGGGCGTGATCGCAGTGAGGATCTCCTCGTCGCTCCGCGGTGAGCCGTGGCAGAAGAGGACTGGCCCGAGCCCGTCGACGTCGATGCTGGCGGTCTCTGGCCACCCGCGGACGAACTCGAGCTGCTCGTCGCTCAGCCGACCCGCTGTCCATCTGATGCGGTCGAGCCACAGATCCTCCTCGCCGGCGCCACTCGCCACGGTTCTGTCGCAGTTGCCCCGGATGAAAGCCGCACCGCGCTCCCTCAGGAGCTCGAGGCACTCGGAAGGCTGGGGGCCGAGGAGCAGGTCGCCTCCGCTCAGGAGGAGGTCGACCCCCGCGTCGTCGACGTCCTCGAGGGCTGCTTCCAGAGCCGGGAGGTTCCCGTGGACGTCGTAAAGCGCGCCGACTCTCAACGCGTGAACACCGCCACCGACTCGACGTGCGGCGTATGCGGGAACATGTCCACCGGCCTGACGCGCTCGAAGCGATAGCCGAACTCGCCGACGAGCTCCTTTGCGTTCCCGGCCAGCGTTGTGGGGTTGCACGAGACGTAGACGAGGCGCGGGGCCTCGAGGGCGCCGACCTGCCTGAGCGCCTTGCCCGCGAGCCCGGCCCGCGGCGGGTCGACGACCACGACGTCCGGCCGGCCCGCGCGCTCGAGCAGCTCCTCGACGTCCGCGCCGACCTCGCCTGCGAAGAAGGCCGCGTTCGCGAGCCCGTTCAGCTCCGCGTTCTCGACCGCGCAGGCGATCGACTCCTCGGACGAGTCGATCCCCCAGACCGTGAGCGCGTCCCTCGCGAGCGAGAGCCCGATCGTCCCCGCGCCGCAGTAGAGGTCGTAGACCGTCTCCTCGCCCGTGAGTGCCCGCGTAATCGCGCGCGAGGCCGTAGAGGCGCTCGCACATCTCGGTATTCGTCTGCATGAACGCGTTGGGCCGCACCCGGAAGCGCAGGCCAAGGATCTCCTCCTCGATCGCCTCCTCGCCCGAGAGCAGCTTCGTCGGCAGATTGGTGACCTCCGCAGGCGTGTCGTTGACCGCCCAGTGAATCGAGCGCACCTCCGGAAAAGTCCGCAGCGTCGCAACGAAAGTCTCCTCCGGGAACTCGCCGGGGGCCGTGACCAGAGTGACGAGGGCCTGGCCGGTGTTGCGCCCCTCGCGCACGACGAGGTGGCGCAGATAGCCCTCCTGGGTTTCCTGGTCGTAGGCGGCGAGCCCTTCCTGGTTCGCCCAGTCACGCACTCTGTTGCGAATCGCGTTGCCGAGGTCGGTCGTGAGCCAGCACTTTTCGATGTCCAACACCTCGTCCCAACGCCCGGCCCTGTGGAAGCCGAGCCCGACTCCGTCTTCCGTCGGCGTGAACGAGTACTCGAGCTTGTTGCGGTAATGGAAGAGCGATTCCGCCGGGATCGCGGGCTCGACTGCGAAGCCGGAGAGCTTTCCGATCCGCTCGAGCGCGTCGACGACCTGGCGCGCCTTGGCGTCGAGCTGTGCCTCGTAAGCAAGGTCCTGGAAGCGGCAGCCGCCGCACTCGGGAAAGTGCTGGCAGGGAGCGTCGACGCGCGGCGCTCCCGGCTCGACGACCTCCACCGCCGTGGCCTCGGCATGACTCCGTTTCACCTTCGTCACGCGAGCGCGGACCTTGTCGCCCGGGAGGCCGCGCCGTACGAAGACGACGAACCCGTTCAGCCGCGCGACTCCGTTGCCGCCGTAGGCGAGCGAGTCGATCGTGAGCTCGAGCTCCTGGTCTTTCCGAAGCGGTGCGGCCATGTCCCTACAGCAGGGTAGAGACGTACACCTTGCGGGTGCGCGGCCCGTCGAACTCGCAGAAGAAGATGCCCTGATAGCGCCCGAGCGCGAGGTCGCCGCTCGCAAGCGGGACCAGCACCTGCGGGCTCACGAGCGAGGCGCGGAAATGGGCGGGCGCGTTGGGCCCGTCGGCATCGTCGTGCCGCCAGCGCCAGTCCTCGCCGACGATGCGCTCGAAGGCCTGTTCGAAGTCCTCGACGAGCTCGGGATCGATCTTCTCGTTGATCGTGACGCCTGCGGTCGTGTGAGGGACGTAGACGAGAGCCGCCGAGGCATCGCCGTTTCCCTGCACCGCGGCACGCACTTCCTCCGTGATGTTGAGGAGCTGCGTCTTGCGATCGGTGGTGAGATCGATCTCCCGCACGGGCGACTATCCTACGCCAGAGATGGCCACTGCCCCGGCAGCTTTGGACGCCTACCGGGAGGAGGCCGACCGCTTCATCGCCGCGCTCGACGAGGAGTACTACCTCCACTTCGCGGGGCTCAAGGAGGAGTTCGAGCTCGCCCCGATCTACGAGCGCTACTCCGACCTGGCGACACTCGATGCCTGCCGGCGGGTGGGCGAAGCCGCGGAGTCCGGTGACCGCGGCGCGATCGAGCTCTGGCGCTTCGCGTGCGAGGGGTACATGGGAGACCTCACGCGCGGCGAGCTCGAGGAGATCGCCCGTCTCGAAACGGCTCTGACAGCCGAGGTGGACGGCGACGAGATCGGCTTCCGCATGCTGCGGCCGGCACTCGCGAACGAGCCGGACCGGAGCCGCCGCGAGCGCCTCGACCGTGCTCGAGTCGCCCTGACGGAGAGGGAGCTCAACCCCCATCACCTGGCCATCGCGGCAACGCGCCGAGAGGCGACCACGCGACTCGGCGCCGCGAGCTACCGGGAGCTCTACGAGCGCTTCGGGTTTCCGCTCGACGAGCTGGCCGGGCAATGCGAGCGGTTCCTGGCGGAGACGGAGGACCTCTTCGTGTCTGCCTTCGGCCGCCTCTTCCAGCGGCGCGTGGGCGTCCCGCTCGAAGACGCGAAGCGCTGGGACGTGCCACGGCTCTTCCGAGCGACCGAATGGGACTCGGGGTTCCGCGCGGACGCCATGCTGCCGGCCCTCGAGGCGACGCTCGCCGGGCTGGGCATCGACCTCCGCGCTCAGGAGAACGTCCATCTCGACATCGAGTCTCGTCCGACGAAGACGCCGCGCGCCTTCTGCGCGCCGATCGAGGTTCCCGGTCGCGTGATGCTCGTCATCCAGCCGATCGGCGGGCCCGACGACTGGCACGCGCTCTTCCACGAAGCCGGCCACACCGAGCACTACGCGCACACGTCGGCCGATCTGCCCGTCGAGGCACGGCGCCTCGGCGACAACGCCGTCACAGAGGGGTGGGCGATGCTCCTCGAGCTCCTCGTCAACGACCCCGCCTGGCTGGAGCGGCGGCTCGACTTCGCCAAGCCGGAGGAGTTCGCAGCCGAAGCGACGGCGGGGCTCCTCTACTTCGTGCGGCGCTATGCGGCCAAGTTCCTCTACGAGCTCGAGCTGCACGCCGGAGACGACTTCGATTCGATGCGGCAGCGTTATGTCGAGCGCATGCAGGACGCTCTCAAGATCGAGGTCTCCGAGGCTGACTACCTCGGCGATGTCGATCCCGGCTTCTACTCCTCCAGCTACCTGCGCGCATGGGCCTTCGAGTCCACGCTGCGCGGCTTCCTCCGTGAGGAGTTCGGCCGCACGTGGTTCACCAGGCGCGAGGCGGGTTCCCTGCTCCGCGAGCTCTGGCACGAGGGACAGCGACCGACGGCCGACGAGCTGCTCGACGAGGTGGCGGGAGCCGAGCTGACCCTGGACGCGGTGTCCGACCGGATCAGAGAGACTATCGCCCCGTGAGACGCGTGGTCATCGTCGGCGCCGCCGGCCGCGACTTCCACAACTTCAACGTCGCATTTCGGGGTCGCGAGGACGTCCGCGTCGTCGCGTTCACGGCGACCCAGATTCCGGACATCGAGGGACGTGTGTATCCGCCGAAGCTGGCCGGAGAGGGCTATCCCGACGGAATCCCGATCGTCGCGGAGGAGGAGCTCACCGACCTCATCCGCCGCGAGAAGGTCGACGAGGTCGTCTTCGCGTACTCCGACGTGACTCACGAGCACGTCATGCACATCGGCTCGACAGCACTGGCCGCGGGCGCCGACTACGTCCTGCTCGGGCCGCGCACCACGGAACTCCGCTCGAGCAAGCCGGTGGTCGCCATCTGCGCCGTCCGCACCGGGTCCGGCAAGAGTCAGACAACCCGCCACGTCGCAGGGATCCTGCGCGAGGCGGGCAAGCGCGTCGCGGTGCTCCGCCATCCCATGCCCTACGGGGACCTGACCAAGCAGGCAGTCCAGCGCTTCGAGCGCTACGAGGATCTCGACGCCGCCGACGCGACGATCGAGGAGCGCGAGGAGTACGAGCCGCACATCGCCGAGGGCAACATCGTCTTTGCGGGCATCGACTACGCGGCGATCCTCGAGCGCGCCGAGCAGGAAGCCGACGTCATCGTGTGGGACGGCGGCAACAACGACACGCCATTCATCCACCCGGACCTGCATATCGTGGTCGTGGATCCCCACCGCCCCGGGCACGAGCTTCGCTACCACCCGGGCGAGCAGAACCTGCGTATGGCAGACGTCTGCGTCGTGAACAAGGTCGACACGGCGCCCCCCGAAGGCGTCGAGGCGGTCATCGCCTCGATAGGCGAGGCGAACCCCGGAGCGAAGATCGTCCGCGCGGCCTCGCCGTTCCTCGTCGAGCAGGACACGCACGAGATAGCGGGCAAGCGCGTCCTCGCCATCGAGGACGGGCCCACGCTGACACACGGAGAGATGAGCTACGGGGCCGCCGTGCTCGCGGCGAAACAGGGCGGCGCGGCGGAGCTCGTCGATCCGCGGCCGTTCGCGGTGGGCTCGATCAAAGAGACGTTCTCGAAGTACCCGCACATGACCGAGCTCCTGCCGGCCATGGGCTACGGGCGCAAGCAGATGGAGGAGCTCCGGGAGACGATCGAGCGCTCCGACGCCGACCTCGTCCTCATCGGGACGCCGATCGACCTCCGCCGGGTGATCGAGCTCGACAAGCCGTCCCTCAGGGTCACGTACCGCCTGCAGGAGCTGGGCGAGCCGACGCTCGCCGAACTTCTCGCAGAGAGCGGCATCGTCTAGCCCCCGCTCCGCCCCGCTCGAGGGGCATGCGGAAGCACGGCGGAAGAGCGGGACTTTGTGTTTCACACGCACAAGCGCTTTCATGCGGCCTCGCCGGAGAGGAGCGGCGGGGAACCCGCACGAATACTGAGGGGATGTTTGTGCGGGTGAAACACAAGCGCGGTCGGTCGTGGAGGGACTGACCGTCATCGCCCTCGGCGGGAACGCGCTCATGCAGCCCGGGGAGCGCGGGACGGCGGCCGAGCAGCGGGCGAATCTCGCGCTGACATTCCGCGCGATTGGGCCGCTCCTACAGCAGGGCCCCTTCGTGATCACGCATGGAAACGGCCCTCAGGTGGGCAACGAGCTGCTCCGGCAGGAGCTCGCGAGCGCCGAGGCCCCGCCGCTACCGCTCTACGTTGCCGTTGCGCAGACCCAGGCCGAGATCGGCGCACTCGTGGCGGCCGAGCTCGAGCCGGCGGCGGGCCGCCCGGTGACCGTCATCATGACGCGCGTCGAGGTGGACGAGGACGACCCCGCGTTTCAGAACCCGACCAAGCCCGTCGGCCCCTTCTACGACGCCGCGCGCGCCCAAGCATTGGAGGAGGAGCGCGGCTGGGCCGTGAAGGAGGATGCCGGCCGCGGCTGGCGTCGTGTCGTGCCGTCGCCCAGGCCGCTGCGGGTGCTCGAGCTCGAGTCGGTGCGGACGCTGCTCGAGCGCGGCGTCGTGGTCGTCGCGGCCGGAGGAGGCGGTGTGCCGGTCGTCTCCCGGAATGGAGGCCATGACGGCATCGACGCGGTGATCGACAAGGATCACGCCTCGGCGCTCCTGGCCATCGGGCTCGGGGCGAAGCGGCTCGTGATCCTCACCCAGGTTCCCGCGGTCTACGAAGGCTTCGGGACTGATGACCGGCGCGCGCTCGACACGCTCACTCCCGGGGAGGACGACGAGATCGTGGAGCGCCTGCCGGCCGGCAGCATGCGGCCCAAGGTCGAAGCGGCGTTCCGCTTCGTTCGCGAGACCGGCGGCGAGGCGCTGATTACGAGCGCCGAGGCGTTCGAAAAAGGCGAGGCCGGCACCCGAATCCTCCCGCCCTAACCGCCCTTAGGATGCGGCCGTGGTCGCGGTCGCGCTCAAGGGGAGGGACTTCCTGCGGGTCAACGACTGGTCATCGGAGGACCTGCTCTCCGTCCTCGAGCTCGCCGATCGGCTCAAGGTCCGCCAGCGCGAGGGAGTCGAGCACCGACACCTCGAGGGCAGGACGCTCGGGATGATCTTCCAGAAGCCCTCGACGCGAACGCGCGTCTCCTTCGAGGTCGGCATGTTCCAGCTCGGGGGCACGGCGCTCTACCTCGCCGCCGGCGACCTTCAGCTCGGGCGCGGCGAGACGATCAAGGACACCGCCCGGGTCCTCTCCCGCTACCTCGACGGCATCATGATCCGCACCTTCGCACAGGCCGAAGTCGACGAGCTCGCCGAGTACGCGGACATCCCGGTCATCAATGGGCTGACGGACGACTTCCACCCCTGCCAGGCGCTGGCCGACGTGATGACAATTCGCGAGCGGCTCGGCGGGTTCGAGGGCGTCCGCGTCGCGTACCTGGGCGACGGCAACAACGTCTGCCATTCGCTCATGGTCGCCTGCGGGAAGCTCGGCATGAGCCTCGTCGCCGCCACCCCCGAGGGTTACGACCCCGACCCAGAGGTGGTCGGCTGGGCACGCGATGCGGCTGAGGCCTCCGGTGGATCGGTCGAGCTCGGCAGCGACCCCCGCGCCGCCGCCCAGGGGGCCGACGTGCTCTACACGGACGTCTGGACGAGCATGGGCCAAGACGACGAGCACGCCCGCCGGCTCCAGGATCTCGAGGCCTACCGCATCGACGACGCGCTGGTCTCACTGGGGAGCGAGCGGGCGATCGTCCTGCACTGTCTCCCGGCCCACTACGGCGAGGAGATCACGGAAGAAGTTCTCTACGGGCCGCGCTCGGCGGTCTGGGATCAAGCCGAGAACCGCCTTCACGCCCAGAAGGCGCTGATGGCCCTGATCATCCGGTAAGGATTCCCGCGCCATGCTGCCCCTCAGGGACAACGTCCCGACCCGCAAGTTCCCGATCGTCACGGTCGCGCTCATCGTGGCGAATGTCCTGGTCTGGCTCCTGTGGGAGCGGGCCGGCGCGAACCCCGCCTTCAACCACGCGCTCGGCGACGGCGCCTTCTTCCCCTGCGAGGTGGACAGCTCCTGTAACGGGCCCGGCTGGCCCTGGCCGATCAACGCGTTCACGTCGATGTTCATGCACGCCGGGTGGGAGCACATCCTCGGCAACATGCTGTTCCTCTGGATCTTCGGCAACAACGTCGAGGACACGCTCGGCCGGGTCCGCTTCCTGCTCTTCTACCTCGCCGGGGGACTCGTGGCGACCGCGCTCCAGTCGTTCATCACGCTGGCCTTCGGCTCGGAGAAGGCGGCGGAAGTGCCGAACCTGGGCGCGAGCGGCGCGATCGCAGCCGTTCTGGGCGCGTACTTCGTTCTGCTGCCCTGGGCGAGGGTGCTGACGTTCATCTTCCCGTTCTTCTTCTTCGAGATCCCGGCACTCATCTTTCTCGGGATCTGGTTCCTCTTCCAGCTCATCGAGGGCGGCTTCGCGTTCGTCCAGCCGCAGGCCGGCGGCGGCGTCGCGTTCTTCGCTCACATCGGGGGCTTCCTCTTCGGCGTGCTCGCGATCAAACCGCTCGCCGCGGGCCAGCCCAGGCCGTTGCGGCCGACCTTTTGAGCTTCGAGGATCGCGTCCGCAGCGCGCTCGACTCGCTCCCGGCAGAGCTCCGCGAGGCGATGTCGAACGTCGAGATCGTCGTCGAGGACGAGAACCCCGAGGACCCGGACATCTTCGGGCTCTACATCGGGATCCCGCTCACGGACCGCCACGACTACGCCGGCGTCCTTCCGGACAAGATCGAGATCTACCGCATTCCGCTGGAGGCGGAGTTCGGGCACGACCCCGAGCTCCTCGAGGAGGAAATCCGGATTACGGTCGTGCACGAGGTCGCGCACCATTTCGGGATCGACGAAGAGCGGCTGGCCGAGCTGGGCTGGGCCTGACCAGCCACTTCTACGGCTAACCCTTCAGAAGTGATTCGTATACGAGAGGAAGCGCCACCCATCCGCGGTGGCGAGCAGCTGGTAGCTCGTCCACGTGTCTCGGACCACCTGCCCGTCCGCGTCGAGGGCATTCCAGTGCACGGTTGCGAAGACGGAGTGCTCGCCGATTTCGCGAGCGTCGATCTCGACCGGCGTCCACGTGCCAGCGCCTGCCGCAAAGCGATAGGCGTTGATGGCCGAAAAGAAGTGTTCCCGCACCGCGGGGCGATCCGGCAGGTGAATCGCCTCCCCCTTGCGGATCGCGAGGAACGGCCAATGACAGAGGTTGGTCACACCCTCTACATCGCGTTCCGTGTAACGGCGGGCGTACTCGTCGAAGAACGAGTCGACCGTGGCGGACATGTCAGCACTCTGGCAGCCGTCGCCGCCTCGGTCAATCTGGTCTGGACGAACTAGCTGCTAGTCCTCTTGCAGGCGAACAAACGCTGCGTTGAGAAAGTCCGCCACGGCCTGGCCGCCGAAGATCGTGGTCACGAGGCGGGTCTGGCGGGGAAAGAGAACGAGAGCGTACGACAGCCCTGATGCGATCCAGACACCGACGCAGTAGGGGCAGGTGACCAGCTCGCCGAGCGCGCGCTCGACACCGCGCGGCTTGGGCTCGGTCGCGTCGGGATCCTGCGTGACGGGCGCCCGCACCCACGTCGTCACGTCGTCCTTCGCCACGAGACGCCCGAGCTTGTAGCTCGCAAGACCGATCCGCAGCATGTCGCCGAACGGCACGCGCTTCGGCAGCCGCCGCTGTGCGAGGAGGAGGAAGCCTCCGAGAACGGCCCCGAAGACGGCCGTCAGCGCCGCGTACTCGGGGAGCGGACGCTCTTCCTGCCTCAATTCGACTCCTCCGCCGTCCAGTGGTGCGGCGCTCCGACGGGCTTCGACTCGGGCGAGCCCCGCTCGCGCAGGTAGATCGAAAAGACGACCATCGCACCGATCGCGAGAAGCTCCGACTGCCAGTTCTGGAAGCTCTGCTCCCAGAAGTCCGGCTTGCCCAGGTACCCGGTCCACGACACGGCCGCCTCGCCGTGCGCGGCCTGCTCCTCGTTGAACACGCGCCAGCCCGTGAACGAATGGGCCAGCCAGCAGGCCAGGAAGATCGAGCCCATCACGAGCACGAGCGAGTGGGAGTAGACCGACGTCCGCCAGCCACCGGCCTTCGCCCACCCCGGGGAATCAGGGAGTGCGTGGGGGCCGACCAGCTGCTCCTCGTCGGAACCGCGCCCGGCGTCCTCCGGCTTCTTCGACTCGGGCGATCCTTTCTGCACGAGCCAGATCGTCGCGAGAATGTAGAGCGTGAACTGAAGGAACTCCGACTCCCAGTTCTCCATCACCGCTTCTCCGAAGTTCGAGCTCGCGAGGTAGCGGAGGTAGGAAATGGCCTGCTCGCCGTGCGCGTGGGCGTTCTCGTTGTAGACGCTGTGGCCGACGAGCGACTGCGCCAGCAGCACCACGAGAAGGAGGGTCCCGAAGAAGAGCGAGAGCGAGTTCTCGCGGACGAAGCGCATCTCAGTAACCCGCGAGGCCGATGACCCAGAAGTACGCGAGGCCGGCCACCACGAAGACGAGATACGCGGTGAAGACGAATCGCATCGCTAGGCGGCGCGTAGGGCTTCGACGAGCTCGTCCTTCGACATCTCGGATCGCCCCGGGATGTCCGCCTTCTTGGCCAGCTCGTAGAGCTCGTCCTTCGACCTGCTCTCGAGATCGCCGTTGCTCGAGCTGTGGGGAGCGCGGTCGCGCCGTGCGGCCTCGACGCTCGCCCGCAGGGCGGACATGAGGTCGGTCGGAGCCTCGGGCTCGGGCTCGGCTGCGACGCGGATCTCCTTGCCCTTCCGCTTCGCCTCGATGATCTCGCAGAGGGCGTCCCGATACGTGTCCCGGTACTCCTCTGGCCTGAACTCGCCCTTGAATTGCTCGATCAACTGCGCGGCCATCTCGAGCTCCTGCTCGTTCACCTCGGCATCGCTCGGAGCGAGCCCTTCAGGCGAGCGGATCTCGTCGGCGAAGTGCATCCGCTCGACGGCGATCACCCCGTCGCGCACGCGCAGGAGACCGAGGTTCTGGCGGTCGCGCATCACCCACTTCGCCACACCTGCGAGGCCGGACTCGGCCATCGCCCTGGCGAGGAGCGCGTACACGCGCTCGCCGTCCTGCGCCGGGCCGAGGTAGTACGTGCGCTCGAAGTAGATCGGGTCGACATCGTCGAACGGGACGAACCCGCGAATGTCCATCGTCCGGTGGTTCTCGGCCGCGGCCGCCTCGAAGTCCTCGTCGGTCATGTAGACCCACTCGCCCTTTTCGTACTCAAAGGCCTTCACGATCTCGTCGTCTGGGACAGGCTTGTCCTCGGCCTTGCAGACCTTCTCGTAGCCGATGCGGCTTCCGTCCGGCTCGTGGACGAGGTTGAAGTGGAGCGTGTGCTCCTCGACGGCGCTGTACATCCGCACGGGCACGTTCACGAGCCCGAACGAGATCGAACCGCTCCAGAGCGAGCGAGCCATCAGCCCTCGTCGGCCTGCTCCTTCTCCGCGTGGCCGGGGGTCACCGCCTTGACCGTCGGCTCGTCCACGAGGTTGAGCACGCGCATGCCGTGGACGAAGACGATGGTGCCGCCCAGCCAGCCGCCGAGCGTCAGCATGCCGTAGCCGACGAGGGCGAGCGCCAGGACGCCACTGCTGATCTCGCTGTCCTTGTAGCCGTCGTAGCCGAGGATCGCTGCGAGGACGAACAGCAGCGTGGCGATCACCATCACGAGCATGTGGAACGTCGCCGTGCGCCAGAGAGGAGTTCCCCACGTCATCGTGATCCACTCGGCGAGGCCGGTCAGCGCGGCGAGCGCGCCGAAGCCGAGGCCCACGAGCAAGGCCAGCCACCAGCCCTTGGCCAATGCGTCCTCAGCGATTCCCACGGCTCCGAGACAGCCGAGCACGACGGCCGCGGTGTAGGCGCCGATCGCCCCGTCCGTCATCGGGGGGTGCAGGGGATGGCCGGGGAAGCCTTTGACGAGGTACGAGGGCTTGAACATGGGGACTCGCTCGCTCCTTCCAGTATTCGCCGACTGCGGATGCGCCAAACGCAGGCATGGAGCTCCAGCGCCAGGGGTAGCGAGGTCTCGTGACCCGAGACGCCTTTATCCGCGCCTTCTCCGCGCTGGTCGTCGGACTGCGCTGGTTGATCGTCCCGGCGTGGATCGCCGCCGCGCTCGCCTGCGCCCTCTACCTGCCCAGTCTTGGGTCCGGGGAGCCGCTCGCTCTCGGCGGCCTGATCCCGGACAACGCGGAGGCTCTCCGCGTCGGCGAGCGTGAGGCCGAGCTGTTCAAAATTCCGCTCACCGCGGACACCGTCGTCGTCCAGCGCAAGGCCGACAGGCTCCCCAGGGAAGCTCAACTCCGGGCGGTCGAGCGCGCGCTGCAGGTCTCGCAGACGCCCCAGAATCCCGAAGGCATCGCTTTCGCGCTTCCAATCTCGAATGCTGCCGGCCTCTTCCCAGGGTCGCGCGAGCGCGGGACGACGGTTCTGACCTATCTCTTCTTCGGCCCCCAGGCGAGCCTCGTCGACCGGGTCCGCGAGGCGGACGACTACGCGGCGCAGATCCCGTCCGAGGACGGGCTGGTCGGTGTCACCGGCCCCGCCCCGGCCCGCTACCGCCAGTTCCTCGAGATCGACAGCCATCTCGAGCTCGTCGAGGCGGTCACGGTCGTCGTCATCCTTCTCGTCGTCGGGCTGACGTTCAAGGCGCTCGGCGCGCCGCTGCTCACCCTCTTCGCCGCGGCAATCTCGTTCATGGTCTCGGGCGGCCTGATTCCCTGGGTGGGCGACAGGCTCGGAGTGACGGTTCCAGAGGAGGTGGAGCCGCTCGTCGTCGCCCTGACGCTCGGCATCGTCACCGACTACGCCGTCTTCTACCTCGCCAGCTACCGCCGACGGCTCCTCGAAGGGCTCGGGCGGGTGGAGGCGGCACGAGAGGCAACCGTTCGCGTGACGCCGATCGTGGCGACCGCCGGGCTGATCGTGGTGGCGGGCACCGCTGCGCTCCTCGTCGGGGAGCTCGAGTTCTTCCGCGCCTTCGGGCCGGCTCTCGCTCTGACGGCGGCCGTCTCACTCGTCGTCTCGGTGACTCTGATTCCCGCCCTCCTCGCGATCCTCGGCTGGCGGGTGTTCTGGCCAGGTGTTCAGCCCGAAGACCTGGGAAGCGTCGGTAAAGAGGCATTCCGTTCTCCGGCACGCGAGGCGGCGACCCGCTTCGTCACCTCACGGCCCGTTTCGATCCTCCTCGTGCTCGTCTGCGGCGGGCTGCTCGTCCTCGCCGCCACAGGCCTTTCGCGCACGGACCTCGCGCTTCGCCTCATCAGCGGGCTCCCCTCGGACACCGAGGAACACAAAGCCGTCACCGCAGCCGAGCACGGGTTCGCCCCGGGTGTGCTCTCTCCGACCGTTCTGATCGTCGAAGGGCGCGCGCAGCAATCCGTGCTCGTGAAGCTCGAGCAGGAGCTGGCCGAGCAGGAAGGCGTCGCGGCGGTGCTCGGGCCGCGTGAGCAGTTCCCGCAGGCTCCCGAGGATCTCTTCGTCGACTCCGAGGGGACCGCAGCTCGCTTCGCGATCGTCTTCGAGCACAGCCCGCTCGGATCGGACGCGATTCACGATCTCCGCAACCTGGAGGACCGGCTGCCCCAGCTCCTGAACGATGCTGGCCTGGATGGCGCTACCGCCGGCGTCTCCGGTCAGACTGCGCTCTCCGCCCAGACGGTCGAGGCACTCGTCGGGAGCTCCCTGCGAGTCGGAACCGTCGTCCTGGCCGTCAACTTCATCCTGCTCGCGCTCTTCCTGCGCGCTCTGATCGCGCCGCTCTACCTCCTCGCCGCCAGCGTCCTCTCCGTCGGGGCGACGCTCGGCCTCACGACTTACGTCTTCCAGGATCTCCTGGGCCACAGCGACCTCACGTACTACGTCCCGTTCGCCGCCGGCGTTCTCCTCGTGTCACTCGGTTCCGACTACAACGTCTACGTCGTCGGCAGGATCTGGGACGAGCTGCGCGTTCGTCCCCTGCGCGAGGCTGTCACAGTCGCGGTTCCGCGAGCCTCCAAGGCGATCAGCATCGCCGGGATCGCGCTCGCCGGCTCCTTCGCCGCACTGGCGATCGTGCCGGTGGACGCATTCCGGGAGCTCGCCTTCATGATGACCGTGGGCGTCCTCCTCGAGACATTCTTCGTGCGCCCGCTCCTGATCCCGGCGCTCATCTCGGTCTTCGGCGAGGCCAGCCTGTGGCCCGGACGGAGGACGCCCGCTGCCGAGCCCGGGCAGGCGCCGGCGGACTAGCGCCGGGCCGCCAGAGCCAGCGCGGCGATCCCAGGAAAACCGGCGACCAGGCGCCTTCCTGAACCCAAAGGGAGAGGGGAGCTTTCGCTCCCCTCTGATCGGTCACTAGCTCGCGGCCTGGGCGTTGGCGAGCTCGACCGTGCAGCTCGAGCGGCCGCGCTTCTCCATGTACTGCTGGTGGTAGTCCTCGGCCTCGTGGAACTCCGGCGCGGGGACGATCTCCGTGACGATCTTCTTCGGCCAGTGGAGCTTGGCCTGCTCGGACTCCTTCGTCCGCTCGGCCGCCTCCTGCTGCTCGGGGGAGTGGAAGAAGATAGACGACCGGTACTGGTCCCCGATGTCCAGGCCCTGCCGATTCCTCGTGGTCGGGTTGTGCTTCGTCCAGAAGACGTCGAGCAGCTGCTCGTAGGAGACCCGCTCGGGATCGAACGTGACCTCGACGGCCTCCGCGTGTCCCGTGGTGTGCGAGCAGACGCGCTCGTAGGTCGGGTCGTCCGTGTGGCCTCCCGTGTAACCCACTCGGGTAGCCACCACACCGGGGATCTGGCGGAATGCCGCCTCGACGCCCCAGAAACAGCCTGCTGCGAACGTTGCCTTCTCCAATTCGTTCTCCTTCATAGAAGTAGTTTCACTTACTTGAACGCTTGCGCCCGCGCAGCTGTTCCGGCGAGAAGCCGAACCCTGCGGGCTGCAAATCCTCGGTCAGCCGGCCCTGCTTGATGAGCTCGCGCGCCTCCTCGTCGATCGCCGCAGCACGCAGCGTCTGCTCGACCTTCCGCAGCACAGGCTCGTTCGCGCCGTCGCGTTTCGCGGCGGCGAGGAGCGCGGTCAGCGCCTTCCGCTCGTCCTCGGCCGCCTTGTGCACCGCGTCCGGCTTGCCCCCGCTGAGGAGCTTTCCCTGCGCGGTGCGGAGACGCTCGCCCGCCGTGAGGAGGGCCCGCATGTTCATGCGCTCCGTGCGCACCAGCCGGTTGACCACCCCCGCCGCCGCAGTCGGCTTGCGGAGCTCCTTCACGCGCGCCGGCGCGGCGCGTTCCCCCTCGGCCCGCAGCCGCTTGGCCAGGTCGTTGCGAGCGGCCGTGAACTCGTCCACCGGCAGGCCATATAAGCGGTCGATCTCTTTCTCGAGGTTCATGGGTTACGAGCAGGATGGCACGTCGCCCCGCGCCACGAGCGCGATCAGGACTTTGCCCTCCTAGTAGGCCGCGAGCGGCTCCTTCTCCTCCGCCTCTTCGAGGAAGGCGACCGCGGCGGGTCCGTCGCGGCCACGCACGCCTCGGGGAGCGCGGCGCACCCGAGCCAGAGGACCTCGGGCCGCCAGAGGACGACCGCGATCCCACCGATCAGCGTGGCAATTCCGTCGACTGCGACCGCGCCCCCAGCTCCAAGCCAGGCCGCCAGGCCGCCGGTGAGGAGCGCGCCGAACGGAAGAACGCCGACAAAGCAGGCCGCCCAGATCGCCATGGCACGCGCGCGCAACTCGGGGGCGCTCGTCGCCTGGACGACCACGGTCGAGAGCCCGATGAAGACGACGCCCGTGAATCCCCCCACGACCGCGAGGGCGAATGAGAGGGGAACCGACGTCGAGAAGCCGATCGCGGCGATGGCTGCAGCGCACAGCAGGTAGCAGGCAATCGCCGGCTCCCCCTTGTTGGGCCGGCCCGAGAGCCGAAGGAGCGCGAAAGATCCCAGGACGGAGCCGAGGCCGACGAGTGAGATGAGGATGCCGAGAGTGCCGGCGCCCTCGTGCAGCTGGAACCGGACGAGGCCGGGGATCATGAAAGCGACGGGTGGAGTCGCAAAGAGACCCGCGAGCATCATGAGGAACATCAGCGACGCGATGCTCCGCTGGCCGAAGACATAGCGGAGGCCCTCCTTCATCGAGCGGCCGATCCCCAGCGCTGCGGTCGCGACGTGGCCGCGCGAGCTGGGAAGCAGCACGAGGGCTCCGAGCACGCCGAGGAAGCTGACCGCGTTGACGCTGAACACCCAGGTCGGGCCCGCCGTGGCGAGCAGGAAGCCGGCGATGGCCGGTCCGATGAAACGGGCGAACTGCAGCGAGAGGCTGTTGAGAGCGACCGCGCTTTCGAGATGCTTCTCCGGAACCGTCGAAGTGAGGTAGGCCTGGAACGCGGGGAAACTGAGCGTTCCGAACGTGCCGCCGAGGAAGGCTAGGACGCCCATGCGGAACACGGTCAGCTCGCCGCTCGCCCACAGGACGGCGAGCGCGAGCGCGACGCCCATGTTGGCTCCCTGAAAGACGAAGAGCACCTTTCGGCGATCGAAGCGGTCGGCAAGGACGCCCGCAGGAAGCGCGAACACGAGGTTGGGGATCGTGTTGAGGAAGCCGATCAGGCCCAGAGTCGCTGCCGACCCACCCAGGAGCAGCACGACGTAACCGAAGGCGCCCGCCTCGATCCAGCTGCCGGTGAGAGAGAGCAGCACGCCGGCGAAATAGCGTCGAAACAGCTTGTGGCGGAGAGCCGCGACCGCCGATTTCCAGGGGGATCGGTGCTCGCGGCCGGTTGGAGCCTCCGGGACGGGCCCTCCCAGGAGGGCGAGGACGCCGCCTCGGACGGCGTATGCGTCAAAGCCTCGATCCCTCAGCCAGTGCGCCACACGGACGCTCGTCGCCTCGCGCAGTCAGGTGCAGACGAGGATGATCGGCTTGTCACGCGGAAACTCCCCGAGTCGCTCGGGAATTTCGTCAGGCGCGATGCGTGCCGCGCCCGGGAGCTCGACGTCGACGACGTCGTTGCGCCGCACGTCCACGAGCAGCGCCCCAGCGGCGATGAGCTCGCGTGCCTCGTCGGCGTCGATCCGCCGCGACGAGCGCCGGATGGCGGATGGCACGTGATAGCGGCGCGTCGGCGTTGACACAGGAACAGCCTATTTCCCGTGCGGGCGTCTGCGAGGAAACGGGGCCTTCCGGTCGAACTGAACCGCGCGAAGCGGCCGCTGGCGCCGCTGACACCCGAAAGGAGAACGGATGAACATCGGCCTACGGGGACTGCTCCTCATCCTCGCGACGATCCTGTTCGTCGTCGCCGCCCTGAACAACGACAACTTCACCGACCTCGTGTCGGTCGGCCTCGCGGTGTTCGCGGGTGCATTTGTCGTCGAGGAGACCGGTTTCGGGCGCACTCTCGGCTCTCGACGAGTCGGGTAAGCGACCTGGGCAGCGCTAGAAAACCCTCGCCGTCGCGGGGGTTTTTTAGTGCGCCGAGTGCGAGCCGAGCCGTGCGTATCCTGCTTCCATGAGCGCAGAGCTCGCCATTCGGCTGCGCAACGTCGTCAAGCGCTATGGGCCGATCGCGGCCGTCGACGGCCTCGACCTCGACGTGCCGCTCGGCACCTGCGTCGGGCTGCTCGGGCCGAACGGGGCCGGCAAGTCGACGACGATGCGCCTCCTCACGGCCCAGTCGATCGCCGACGAGGGCGAGCTCGAGGTACTCGGGTTCCAGCTGCCCGAGGAGTCGAAGCAGGCCCGCGCCGAATGCGGCGTCACCCCGCAGCTCGACAACCTCGACACGACGCTCACCGTCGAGCAGAACCTCCTCGTCTTCTCCCACCTCTACCGGATCCCACGCGCGGAGCGCCATGATGCGATCGAGCGCGCTCTGGTGATGGCGAAGCTCGTCGACCGGCGGGACTCCCGGGTGGACAAGCTCTCGGGCGGGATGCGCCGGCGGCTTCTGATCTCGCGGGCGCTCGTGCACCGCCCCAGGCTCGTGCTGCTCGACGAGCCGACTGTCGGCCTCGATCCGCAGGTGCGCCAGGAGCTCTGGGCCCTCGTCGACGCGCTCCGGAGCGAGGGCACCACCATCCTCATGTCGACGCACTACATCGAGGAAGCTCAGCGCCTGGCGGACACAGTGCTGATCATGTCGCACGGGAAGGCGGTCGCTGTCGGGCCGCCCTCCGAGCTCGTGATGGAGCACGCCGGCCGTGAGGTGCTCGAGGTCTACGGCCCGCCGGCGCGGCTCGCGGAGGTGGAGGCACAGGCCGGCGCGGCCGGAATGCGGACTCGCCGCACGGGAACGAGCATCTCCATCCTCTCGATCGACGGGGACAACCTCGGCTTCGACGGCGAGCGCCGCCCGGCGAACCTCGAGGACGTCTTCGTCCTCCTCACCGGCGAGGAGATCGGCTGATGGCGACCGCCGAGGCCCGTCCCGCCCGGCTCGGCCGCCTCGAGCGCTCGGCGCTCACTGGCGTGCTCGTGCGCGAGGTCGTCAACTACTCGTCGTACTGGAAGTCGAGCACGTTCTCCTCGACGGTCGAGCCGACGATCTACCTGCTCGCCTTCGGCTTCGGCTTCGGCTCGCTCGTCAGCACGATCGGCGGCTACGACTACGTCGATTTCGTCGGAACCGGAACCGTGGCGACGGCGGTCCTTTTCTCGAGCGCGTTCCCGGCCATGTTCGGGACGTTCGTCAAATATAGTTTTCAACGCACATACGACGCCATTTTCGCCGCCCCGGTCGACACCGAGGAGCTGGTCACGGCCGAGTCTTTGTGGATCGCGACGCGTGCCGGCGTCTACGGATGCGTGCCCATGATCGTCGCCATCTTCTTCGGGCTCGACCCGTCGTGGGGCATGCTCGCCGTGCCGTTCATCGGCTGGATCGCGGGCTTCGGGTGGGCGAACTTCGGCATCTCCATTGCCGGCTTCGCCAAGTCGTTCGAGAACTTCAACTACGTGGTGAGCGCCGTCCTCACGCCGCTCTTCCTTCTGGCCGGCTCGTTCTTCCCGCTCAGTGGGTTCCCCGACTGGGCGCAGGCGCTCGCTCAGCTCAACCCGCTATACCACTGCGTCCAGCTCATCCGCGATGCGGTGTTCGGCTTCGAGGGCTGGGTCGACGTCTACCACGTCGCCGTCCTCGTCGCCTTCGGCCTCCTCATGTGGCGCATCGCGATCTTCGCGATGCAGCGGAAGCTCATCGACTGAGCCTCGGCACAGGCGTATGCTCGGCGCCATCAGCTACCCGGGAGGTCCGCCGTGTCCGTGAAGCTCAACATGCTCCCGCCGAGCGTGAACAACATGTCCGTGCGCGTCTTCGTCCGCGCGGCCGGGCTTCCGTTCGAGGAAGAGAACGTCTGGGGCCAGACGCAGTCGGACGAGTACACCGCGAAGGTGCCTTCCGGCCTCACGCCGTCAGTCGAGACCGACGGCCTGCCGAAGGGCGCACTGTGGGAGAGCTGCGCCGTGATGATGTTCCTCGCCAGCCGCGAGGGTCGCGACGACCTCTACCCCACCGACCTCGCGAGGCGCGCAATGGTCGACAGCGCGAACTTCTACACGATGAGCATCCTCTACCCGCTCGTCGCCCGCGCAACGTATCCGCGCCTCAGCTTCGCCGGCTATCCGGGCGAGGTGGCCACGTCCGAAGCCTCCGACGAGGCCAAGGAGGTCGCGCGCAAAGCGGCCGAGGCGGCCATCCCGGGGATCCTCGACGTCTACCGTGATTTCTTCCTCGCAGACGGCGATTTCATTGGCGGAGACAGGCCCTCGATCGCTGACATTCGCCTGGCGTGCACGCTCGAGTTCCTCGCCGTGACCGACACGGAGCTCCCCGACTGGACGAAGGAATACATGGAGCGCGTCGAGACGGCGCTCGGCGACGCCTACTCGGAGCCGGCCGCCGACGTCCGCGGCTATATCAAGCAGGCAACCGGCGAGGCGGTCGCCAACTAACCAAGCCTCATTTCCGGTCCTTCGGATGCCGATATGGCATTCCGATGGATCAAGCGAACTTTCCGTGGCGTCCCCTGGGGCTGCTGCTCGTCCAGAAAGGCCTCGTGAGCGCGGTTGAGCTCGAGCGCGCGCTCGAGGAGCAGCGCAAGACCGGCCGCCTGCTGGGTCAGATCCTCGTCCGGAGCGGCTACGTGACGAGCCTCGCCCTCACACAAGCGCTCGCCGAGCAGCATGGTGTCGAGCTACGCGCCAGCGAGCCGACCGAGACCGAAAGTCCCCCGGCCGCGGAGGACGACCTTCCCGACTTCTCCGGCCAGGACCGCGAATGGCGCCCCCTTGGCAAGATCCTCGTCGACAAGGGCTTCCTGAACGAGGAGGAGCTCGGTCAGGCTCTCGCTGAGCAGACGCAGTGGCCGGACCGGCGCCTCGGCGAGATTCTCGTCGAGCGCGGCTGGCTCTCGGGTGCCGCCCTGGCACTCGCACTCGCCGACCAGCATGGCCTCGACCTCCCGCCGGCGGACAAGCTCGATGCGGGGCTCGAGACGGTCATCAAGCCAAAGACCTTCGGCGAGCCCATCTATCGGGTCTACGAGGTCGAGTACGAGCCGGCCTACCGGGCCGGATCGGTCCTCTACGAGAACGCGAACTTCCTCGAGGCCGCCGACTTCGCCTGCGACTTCGTCGCCCGGCGGAGCCCAAAAGCGCTCGAGATCCAGAAACGGGACGGATCCGCATCGGAGATCGTGTGGACGTACAGCGAGGACCGCGCGGAGGCTGAAGCCGCCCAGCGCAAGAACCTCGTCCAGACGTTCGGGTTCGACCCGATGCGCTGGGACACGCGCAACCAGTTCGACACGCGGACCAAGTAGTTTTCAGGCAATGGGTAGGCGGGTTTCCGCCTCAGTCGCTCTCCTCTTCGCGGCCGCGATGCTGCCGGCCTGCGGCGGAGACGGCTCGTCGTCGGCCGAACCCCCGTGCGTCGTCTCCGAGGAGAAGATGGCCTCGATCTGGGATGTCTCGAAGATGACCGCGCATCCGCAGGGCAACGGGCTCGACTGCCTCTATGCGGCCGATGAGGAGGCAGTCGTCATGCTCGGAGTCAGGACGCCGGAGCAGTTCGAAGCGGAGCGGGCTCGTTTCGAAGACCAAGGCGTCCTTCTCCCCCCGCTCGAGCCGGCCGACGGCTTCGACGGGGAAGCCACCGTAGACCCGCGCTACAACAGCCTGAACGTGAGCGCTGGAGACACTGTCGTCAGCGTTCAGATGGTCGGGACCGAGCCCGCCGACCCGGACGAGCAGCTCGAGCTCGAGACGCGAATCGCGCAGGCGGCGGTCGAAGAGCTCAATTCGTCCGCGTCCTGACGTCGCCCGAGCTCACTCGAGGACTCGATAGCGGAGGTGCACCATCCCGTCGCCGAACCGCCGCTCGTCCGTGAGCGCGAGCTTCTGGCGCAGCTTGTCGGGCAGGAACCGCGTGC
The DNA here is from genome assembly GCA_963739065.1 of uncultured Actinomycetes bacterium. Lineage (GTDB taxonomy): Bacteria > Actinomycetota > Thermoleophilia > Gaiellales > Gaiellaceae > JAIBJP01. The sequence goes on along the minus strand of CAVTYV010000004.1, from coordinate 23,643 downwards.
CGCCGCCCACGATCATCGGCGCGACGAAGAACTGGAACTCGTCGACGAGCCCGGCCTCGAACGCGTGGGCGGCAAGGTTCGGGCCGCCGACGAGCAGGTCCGTCTCCGTCGTTGCCTTGAGGTCACGGACAGTGTCGGGGTCGAACTCGCGCTCGATCCGGGTCCTCGCGGTGGACACGGACTCGAGCGTCCGTGAGTAGACGATCTTCTCCGCCGCCTGCCAGATGTCCGCGAAGTCCCGAATGTGCGGCGGCTGGTCGCGAGTGTCCATGCCTTCCCACGCGGTCATGACCTCGTAGAGGCGGCGGCCGTAGAGGTAGGTGCCGATCGGCCTCTCGAGGTCGTTGACGAACTGGTGCATCTCCTCGCCCGGCTCGCCCCATTCGAACTTGCCGTCCTCGTCAGCGATGTAGCCGTCGAGCGAGGTGATCGCCGAGTAGATCAGGCGCCCCATGGCAAGAGGCGAGGGTACCTGCTTGGGCGAGGCTCAGTTCGCGACGACGAAGGGGATGACCTGAACGCCGGAGCTCGTTCCGTTGGCCACGCGGTCTCTGCTGGAAAGCTTCCTTGCGTTGGCAATCAGCACGAGTTTGTGCACGCCGTTGGCGAGCCCGGTGGTGTCGATGGAAAGCCGCCCTTCGAAGCTGCCCCGGCCTTGCTTGACGATCCAGCCCCCCGAGCCGGCGTGAAAATCGGGATCGACGTGGGCCCGGTACGACGTGACGCGAATGCCGCCTGCACCGGGGCCCATCCTGACCTTCGGTCGCCAGACGCCGGAGACCGTCGGCGGATTGATCGCGCAGTACAGATCGTGGTAACCCGCGTTCGTGTAGCCGAAGCCTTCGTACCAGCCTCTGGCACTGACGAAATCGCCGCTGCGATAGTCGTCGACCACCGACGCATCGGGGTTGTCGACGTAGCTCTGCCAGCCGGATGACTGGAAGGACCGTCTGTCATTGCGAGCATTTCTCACCTGGACCGTGAACCGGGACTCCTTGCGTCCGTCTGAGCCGGCCCCGTGCAGATCGAGGATCTTCGTCAGGTAGACGTACCCGTTCGGCATCGCCGAGGAGATCAGCGACTTCGTCTCCGCGGTCGAGTCGTCGAACTCGGCACCTCCGCCGGGGATCGCATCACAGCAGGCGATCCCGCCTCGAAACCGCGAGACCCTGTAGTTGGACATGTTGTGGAGCATGATCCGGAAGTCGAGCCGGACCTTGCCTTCGGCATCAGGGTTCCACGCGGCGCCCTGCGGGAAGCAGAGCCCGACGTGGATGTGCGTCGAGTCGCCCCCGGGCCTCATCCGCCCCTGCGACCACCAATCCTGGGACTCCAGGAAGACGCGAGGCTCCGGATAAGAGCGGTTCGGATAGTCGGCCGGCGCTCCCAGACACTCGTACGAGTCCAGCTGGGCGCCCGCCGGTCGGGCAGCCACGACTGCCAGCCCGAGCGCGAGGAGAAGAGTTGCGGCGATGAAGAGGCTTCTCACGGTCCCTGTGAGCTTGGGTGCTCTCCCGACACCCGCTCGGGCCACTTATCGACCGAACGGAGCTAGGGCTTGAGATCCGGCGTGGGGCCACCGGCCGAGCTGTATTCAGTCGGTCAATCGCAGGGCGCGGGCACCCTCGTGCGTCGCTTCCCAGACACGAAGGTAAACGTCGATTTCGAGCCGCGCCGCGTCTTCGCGAAGCGGGTGTCGGAGCTGGACGTCGAGCGTCTGGCTGCCTTCCCGCGTGACGAGGTACTGCGCGTTGCGCAGCATCTCGGCCAGGTCCTCGACCAAAGCGGGATCGCTCACACGAATTTTCACGCCGCAGACTCGCCCCGGAGTTGGCGCCGCGAGGGGCATCTCTCATCATGGGCCGCAAACGGGCGCCGTCAAGCCCTAGAAGAAAGGCCCCGCTTCCAGGGCCTTTCACGTGTGGAGCGTACCGGGATCGAACCGGTGACCTCCGGCTTGCAAAGCCGGCGCTCTCCCAGCTGAGCTAACGCCCCGTTCACAGGCCACTTTAGCCGCGCATCCACGACAAGGTGTATGACGGGAACGCCGAAGCGCTCCGAGGCCTCCTCGGCCGTGTCCTGCTCGAGCCAGTTGGCCTCGTCACCTGGGCGCGTGACGACGAGGACCTCGTCGGCCGGGAATTGCCGGAGTGCGTCCTCGATCGCCTGCACCGGGTCGGCGTCGCCGACCTCGGCCTCGAGGCGTCCCGCCTCCGGCTCGGCCGCCTTCCCGGCCCCCCGAGCGATCTCCTCGGCCTCGCCGCGCGCCTCGTCCTCGTCGGAGGCAAGCCACTGGAGCGGCGAGAGGTCGGAAGCGGGAGCGACCACGCGCACCTCGACATCGGGGCCTCCATGCTCGCGCAGGCGGTCGCGCAGGAGCGACTCCTCGACGGGCGCGGTGGCGACAACGAGCAAGCGTTTTCCGCTCATGTCCAGGCCGATACCCGAAAGAGGGAGGAAGGAAAACGAGAGGCGGGCCGAAACCTGTAACCATGCGGCGCCTCCTGCGTGCCCTCCTTGCGGCGATGGTAGTAGCGCTGACCGTCGCGGCCCCGTCGGGCGCGATCCTGAACGGCAAGCCCGACACGGCGCACCCGTATGTGGGAATCCTCGTGACCCTGATCGACGGCGAGCGCACCCCGGTGTGCTCGGGCTTCCTCGTCTCGCCCACCGTGTTCGTCACCGCGGGGCACTGCGTCGACGACCTCGGCGGCACACTCCCCGCGTACGTGTCCTTCGACCAGGCCTTCGGGCCGAGCTCTCCTCTCATCCACGGGTCAGCCGTGCCGAATCCCAATTTCGCCTCGAAGGGACATGACATCGCGGCCGTCGTCCTCGGCACCGCGGTCACCGGCCGCGGCCACGCGATCCTGCCCAACCAGGGTCGGCTCGAGTCGGCGCCGCGCAGCGCTCCCCTGACGCCCGTGGGCTACGGCGCGGACGGCTTCACGCACGGAGGCGGCAAGCCCTCGCCGCAGTTCCACCTCGTTCGCAGTATGGCGGAGGCTCGGCTCGTCAAGCTCGAGCAGGGAAAGAACGCCTTGAACCTGCGCATGTCGAACGGGATCTGCTTCGGCGACTCAGGCGGTCCCGTCCTCCTCGGGAGCTCCGACCTTGTCGTCGGGATCAACTCGTTCGTCAAGAACGCCAAGTGCGCCGGGAATACGTTCGCGTTCCGCATGGACACCGCCGAGTCGCTCGGCTTCCTGGCCCCGCTTTTGTAGGAACCGGCCGCTGGGCCGGCGGTTTCTAGTCCCCCCAGTCGAAGTCGCGTGAGCGGCCCCAGAGGGTGTCCTCGGGATCCTGGGGTGGCTGCTGCGAGTCGTCCGTCGGCCAGGCGAGCACCTTGTTCGGATCGATCTCGTCCACGCCGCTCAGCGTGTCCTCGACACGAGCTTGCTCCTCACTCTTGAACAGAGGGTGGTTGTTGAAGGGGTCGTCGACGCGGTACCGCTCGAGCGGCATGTCACCGTCGAGCTCCGAGTTCTTGCGCTTCAACTCGAGATGGTCCTCGATGATGCGCGCGAAAGTCGAGTCCTTGTCGAACGTCATCCGCACCTCCGGTCTCCAGGTCGTATCGAGCGCGAGATTGTAGACGACCTGCTCAGGTTTGTGGACGTTGAGGAAGGTGCCGACACTACTGCCGCGCACGGACAGCTTCACCGACGGTGCCTGTAACCACGCGATTCTTGCCTTCTGACTTGGCCCGGTAGAGGGCCTCGTCGGCCGCTGCGAAGAGGGCGGCGGGGGTTGCGGCATCCGGGAACGCGGCGACGCCGAAGCTCGCCGTGACGCTGAACGACGTGCTCGGATCGAGCATGAGGCGCCGCTCCGACATCGTCTCGCGGACGCGCTCGGCGAGGCGCTCGGCTCCGTCGAGATCGGTCTGCGGGAGCAGAACTGCGAACTCCTCTCCGCCGTAGCGGGCTGCCATGTCGATGTCCCGGACCGTCTCCCGCAGGATGTCGGCGAAGGCGCGCAGGACGTCGTCCCCGGTCTGGTGGCCGTATTGATCGTTGACCTGCTTGAAGTCATCCAGATCGGCGAGGACGAGTGCGATCGTCCCACCGAAGCGCTCCGCGCGGCTGATCTCGGCCGCGAGCGCCTCCTCGAAGTGGCGCCGGTTCGCGAGGTCGGTGAGCCCGTCCGTGCTCGCCTGCCGCTCGACGAGGCGGTGCAGCCGGACGTTTTCGAGCGCGACGGCCGCCTGCGAGCCGAGCCAGAGCGCGAGCTCGCGCGACTGGTCGCCGAAGTCGGATCCCGCCGGGGTCAGGAGGAGCATCGTGTTCTCGCTCCCTTCGGGCCCGAGCGGGATAACGAGCGGAAGGCCGCCATCGTCCGGGTTTCCCGCACGTGCCTGCTCCTGGCCGTCGACGATAAGGCGCCCGCCGGCGGCGCCCGTCGCCTCGACGGCGCTCTCGACGATCACAGTCAGGAGGGCGAAGGGGTCGTGGGTCGCGGCCAGCGCCTTGCCGAAGCGGTCGACCGCCTCCTGGACGCGCTCGCGCTCGAAGGAGATCTGCTCGGACATCTCGTTGAACGCGCGGCCGAGCGCCGCGAACTCGTCGCGGCCGCGGACTCGAACCTGCTTGCCGTACTGGCCGCGAGCGACGAGCCCGGCGGCGTCGGCAAGCTCCTTCAGGGAGCGCACGATCGTGCGGCCGAGGAGCCACGCGAGCAGCGCGACGACTGCGAGTGCGGCGAACGCGAAGAGGAGGAAGCGCTCGCGCAGGTCGCCGACCGCCGAATGGATCTGACTCTTCGGCGTCATGGCGACGAGCGTCACCCGGGGGCTGCCAGTCAGGATCGCTGTCGAAACGGCGCGGTATTCCCTGTTGCCGAGCTCGACGTAGCGCGACCGCTCACCGGGAATCTCTCGGCTTCCGAGCAGCAGGCGTGGGCCGGCGACCACCCTCCCGCCGGTCGCGAGCAAGAGGTTGTCTTCGGGCTCGAGCCCGGAGTTGGCCCGAAGCTCACGGAGGAGCGCGTTGTTGAGCGGGACCCACACGACGATGCGCCCCAGCTCGACGCCGTTGGTCGAGAACACGATCGACCAGCGCTGCGCGGCGAGCTTCGGCGGCTCGCTCCCGACCAGTAGCCGATTGTTCGAGTAGAAGGCCGAGTTGGGAATCTCGCGAGAGAGGCGAATCAGGGCCGCCCGGTCGTGGTTGAAGAACGCCCGCTGCACGCTGGTCGCGTTCGCGAGCGAGTTCGCCGTCGCGGTCGCGTCCTCGCGCACGCTCTGGGTGTAATCCCGGACCGCGACACGGAGCGCTGCGTTCAGCCTGGCGTCCGGAGTTTGCCAGCTCACTCCGCGTCGCAACCTCGCTGAAAGCCCATGACGCCGCGAGCAGCGGCACGAGCGAGAGCAGCACGAAATACGTGACGAGTCGGAGCTTGAAGCTACCCATGGGTTAAAGACCTAGCCGATACGTCTATCGACCCCGACGCAATCCCTCATTAGGGGGATCCCTCCCCCGTTTGGGTAGCGCGCCGTCGCTCCGCTAGAAGATCGGCCGCTCGAGGGCGACCGAGACGATCATCCCCGCAAGCCAGCTCAGCGTCGCGATCGCGACAGCGAAGGCTGCCAATCGGCTCTGGAAGCCGCCGATCGCAGCGGAGATGATCGCCACGAGAACCGCTCCGGTAGCGACTCTGCCGGGGTAATAGATGATCCCGACGAGCCCGCCGAAGATCGCGATGGTCGCGAGGAACCCGGCGACGTACTCGGACGCCGGACGGGCGTCCGGCCAACCACGCGACTCGTCGTAGCTCACGAGGCCCGCGTGTGTTCGCGTGCGTGGACGGGGACCGGCCGCCTCGCCGGGACCCCGTGCGGCCCGGGCCTACGGCCCGGAATCGGCTTGGGCGGGACACGGCGCGTGTGCAGGCCGCCCACTCCGCCACCCCCGCTGTCGCGGCTCGTGGCCGGGCTGTAACCGGGCCCAGCCGAGGGCTCCGGAGGATCCTTCACCGCCCACCAGATGACGTATCCGAGGTAGGCGATCGGAATCTTCAGGATGACCAGGAACCAGATGCTGAACCAGAGCATCGGCGAAGTCGAAGTGTAACCTAGGCCGCTTCCGGTAAACACCAACCCGGGCGAGGCGCCCACTGCGGCCCATCCGACGTCCTCGCCCCACCGGTCTGTCTTCCCGCCCAGGAGACGGCCCGTCCCGTAAGCCACAAAGGGGGTACTGCATGAGTAGCTCAATGCTCGCGCGCGGGCTCGTGTTGACGCTCGCGCTCTCGTTCCTGGCCGCCCCGGCAGGTCTTGCTGACGATCCCGGGACGACTGAGACGACAGGAACAACAACCACGACGACAGAAGCGGAGGCCCAGCCTGATCCGTGGGGCGAGACTCCACAGACGCTGAGCCTTCAGGCCCGGGCCATTCACTTTCGAGCCGTCACCCGCCGCTGGCGGGCCCTCATGGGGAAGCCGATGCCCCGCATCGCAGCGCCCAACATCGAATTCGCATCGCTGCTCGAACGGCGACGCTGGTGGGTGCAGGCCTGGCGTCGAAAGGCGTACTGGGCGAGATGGCACGGCCACCGTCCTCCTCACCTCCACGCGTGGCGGTGCATCCACAAATACGAGGGAGACTGGAGAGACCCCAACGCGCCGTACTACGGCGGCCTCCAGATGGACCTTTCGTTCCAGCGGCACTACGGCAGCTCGCTGCTGGGCCGCAAGGGGACGGCGAACCACTGGTCGCCCTACGAGCAGATGTGGGTGGCAGAGCGCGCGCACCGCAACGGCCGCGGCTTCCACCCCTGGCCCAATACCGCCCGCTACTGCGGCCTCATCTAGGGGGTCGCAGTACGGCGAACTGGTCGGTGACCTCGAGGTCGCGCGTGCGAAAGCGGTAGACGGCGGCGGGGCGGCCTCCCGCCCGGCCGGGGGGCCTTACCTCGCCGGTCGGCTCGAGGAGCCGGCGGCGCACGAGGACACGTTGCAGGTTCGTCGCGGAGACATCGTGGCCGAGTGCCGCCCGGTAGAGGCGTCTGAGCTCGGCGATCGTGAAGATCGGCGGCGCGAGCGCGAACCCGATGTTCGTGTAGGAGAGCTTCGCCCGTAGCCGTTCGCGCCCTGAGAGGACGACGGCGAGGTGGTCGAACGCCACCTCCGGAAGATTGTCGACCGGATGCCAGGCCGTGTCCTCGGGCACGCTGGGATCGATTCCGGCTGGGACGAGGCCGAGGTAGGCAGTCGCAACGAGACGCTCGCCCGGGTAACGCTCGGGGTCGCTCAGTGTCTCGAGCTGCTCCAGATGCGAAAGCTCGCGGACGTCGACCTTCGTCGCGAGGTGTCGGCGGATCGAATCCTCGAGCGTCTCCTGGGGGCCGAGGCGGCCGCCGGGAAGCGACCAGGCGCCGAGGAACGGCTCGCGGGCCCGGCGCCAGAGGAGCACCTGCAGGCGCTCGTCGCGCACCTGCAGGACGACGGCCAGAGCCTCGTGGGCGGCGCGGTGCTCTGTGTTAGACTTTTCCATAGGTTATCGCCTTAGAGTCGCAAACTAGGAGAATAGCGCGAATGGCTGTCGTCGAAGCACCCGTCACCCAGGCTCCGCCGAGCGGCGTCGACGTCGAGGACGTCCTCCGCGCGGGCGGGTTCACCTCGTTCCACCGCCGCGCTGTCGCCGTCACCGGCTTCGCGTGGACGTTCGTGGCCATGGAGATCCTCCTCGTCGGCTTCACCGTCCCCGTCTTCACTGCGATCTGGGGGATCTCGGGAAGCCTCGCGGGCTGGATCGCGGCGTCCGCGCTCGCCGGATCGCTTGTCGGCAGCGTCATCTTCGGCCGCCTGGCCGACCGCATCGGCCGCCGACGCATCTTCGTCAACGCCATCCTCTGGTACGCGAGCTTCACCGCGCTCACCGCGCTCGCGTGGGGCCCGTGGTCGGTATCCGCCTTCCGCTTCCTGGCCGGGATCGGGCTCGGCGCCCTCCTGGTGGTCGATCCCTCGATGCTCTCCGAGTACCTGCCGCCGCAGAACCGCGGTCGTTTCCTCGTCTTCCTCGACTTCTTCTGGCCCGTCGGGCTCCTGCTCGCCACCGGGCTTTCCTGGGTCTTCCTCGACCAGATCGGCGGCGACTCCGGCTGGCGTTATCTGTTCCTCGCCGCGTCGTTCCCGGCCTTCCTCGCCTTCCTCGCGCGCCTCAACCTACCGGAGAGCCCGTACTGGCTCGCGCGCAAGGGGCGGACGAAGGAGGCGGCGGGCGTTCTCGAGCAGATCACCGGACGGCCCGTCTCGGCCGACGAGCTGACCGTTCCGGAGGAGCCGCGCGCGTCGCTGCGCGAGCTCGTCTCGGAGAAGCTCCGTGGGCCGCTCGGCCGTGATCGTCCTCGTCTGGATCGCGCTCAACATCTCCTACTACGGGCTCTTCCTCTGGCTCCCGTTCGTGCTCCAGGACGAGAAGGACTTCACGATCAACGTCTACCTCCTCCTGGCGCTCTCCGCGCTCTCGCAGTTCCCCGGCTACGCCGCGTCGATCTGGCTCGTCGAGCGGATCGGCCGCAAGCCGACCCTGACGCTCTTCCTCGCGCTCGGCGGCGTGAGCGCGCTCACGTTCGCGCTCGCCGACACGCAGGCCGTCTTCGTCGCCTCGCTCTTCTTCGTCGGCTTCTTCAACCTCGGCGCGTGGGGCGCGGTCTACCCGTACACGGCCGAGCTCTTCCCGACTCGGGTGCGCTCGAGCGCGTTCGGGATGGTCGAGGGTTCGGCAAGGGCGCGGCCATCGGCGGCCCGTACCTCTTCGGCGCGCTGATCGACTGGTCTGGGAACACGACCTGGTCGCTCATTTTCATCGCGCTCGTGATGGTCGCGGGTGCGACTGCGATGCTCTTCGGCCGCGAGACGCGCGGGTCGAAGCTCGCCTAGGCGATTTCCTCGTCGCCCCAGATCGACGCCGAGACGTAGACGAGGGCGATCGCGGTAAAGAAGATGAGGGCGGCGGTCGCATTCCAGAGCGCGACCAGGGTCGCCGCCGCGTAGAGCGGCACGCCCGGCCGGTAGCTGCGGTTGATCCCGCTCACCTCGCGGCGGTCCGCGTCCGGCCGCAGCAGGCGCCGGCGGGCGTACTGCCAGAAGCACTGGAAGAAGATCGCGATCACGACGAACGTGAGGCCGTACGCGAGCGCCGCAGGCTCCGCGCCGGGCTCGTGCAGGTGCTCCGCGTACAGAGCCGTCGGGAACGGCAGAAACGCGATCGCCATCAGCAGGAAGAGGTTGATGAAGAGAAACGCGCGGTCCGCCTCCCGCACGAAGGAGAGGACGACGTGGTGGTTCACCCACATGATCCCGATCGAGAGGAAGCTCAACGCGTAGGCGAAGTAGGACGGCCAGATGTCCAGCAGGCCCTGGCCGACGTCATCGCCCGGAATCTGCACCTCGAGGATGAGAAGCGTCGCGGCGATGGCGAACACGCCGTCGGCGAAGGTCTCCAGCCTGCTCGTGGGCACGGAGTGCAACGGTAACCGGGGGGTAGGCTGGATCAGATGAACCGCCTGGCCCAGGAGACCTCCCCGTACCTGCTTCAGCACGCGGACAACCCCGTGGACTGGTACCCCTGGGGGGACGAGGCGCTGGAGCGCGCGAAGGCGGAGGACAAGCCCATTCTCCTCTCCGTCGGCTACGCGGCATGCCACTGGTGCCATGTGATGGAGCACGAGTCCTTCGAGGACCCCGAGACGGCGGCGCTCATGAACGAGCGCTTCGTCTGCGTGAAGGTCGATCGTGAGGAGCGTCCCGACGTCGACGGCCTCTACATGGAGGCTGTCGTGACGATGACCGGCCAGGGCGGCTGGCCGATGACGGTCTTCCTGACGCCCGACGGGCGGCCGTTCTACGGCGGCACGTACTTCCCGCCCGAGCCGCGCTACAACATCCCGAGCTTTCGGCAGATCCTGCTGGCGGTCTCCGAGGCCTACGGGGAGCGGCGCGCCGAGCTCGAGCGCCAGGCCGACGCCCTCGTGGGTGCGATTCGGGACGCGAGCGCGCTGGCACCCTCGAACGATCCGCTGACGAGCGGAGCTCCTCTCGCGCGCGGTCTCGGCGCTCGCGGCGCAGTTCGACCCGGCCTACGGAGGGTTCGGGCGGGCGCCGAAGTTTCCGCCGGCCTCGAACCTCGAGTTCCTGCTCCGAACGGCTCGCGACGACGCGCTCGAGCTCGTGCGGAGGACTCTCGACGAGATGGCCGCCGGCGGCATGTACGACCTCGTCGGGGGCGGGTTCCACCGCTACTCCGTGGACGCGCGCTGGCTCGTCCCCCACTTCGAGAAGATGCTCTACGACAACGCGCTTCTGGCGAGCGCCTACCTGCACGCGTGGGTCGTCACCGGAGAGGAGCGGTACCGCCGCGTGGTCGAGGAGACGCTCGATTACATGGTTCGGGAGCTGAGGCTGCCGGAGGGAGGTTTCGCCTCCGCCCAGGATGCAGACACAGCCGGCGTCGAGGGCCTCACCTATACCTGGACACCGGAGGAGATCGAAGACGAGAGCCTGCTGCAGCCGTTCGAGGAGGGCCGCTTCATCGTCCGCGGCGAGCTCTCAAACGAGCTTCGGGAGCGGCTGCTGGCCGAGCGGGCGCAGCGCGAGCAGCCCTTGCGCGACGACAAGGTCGTGACCGCGTGGAACGGCCTAGCGCTCGCTGCCTTCGCCGAGGCCTCCTGGCGGCTCGATCGTCCCGACTACCTCGAAGTGGCAGCCGACCTCGCCCGTTTCCTGCGTGAGGAGATGACGAGGGACGACGCCGTGCTCTACCGGACCTACCGGGACGGCGAAGCCAAGATCCCGGGCTATCTGGAGGACTACGCCGACGTCGCGAACGGGCTCGTCGAGCTCCATTGGGCGACCGGCGACCTCGGTTGGCTCGAGGAGGCCCGCCTGGTGGCGGCCGGAGCCGATCGTTTCTGGGACGAGGAGCGCGGCGGCTACTTCGTCGACGACCACGGTCTCGTGGCGCGGCGGAAGGAGTTCGACGACCACCCCACTCCCTCGGGCAACTCGATGATCGCCTTCGTCCTGCTGCGGCTGGCGAGGATCTATGGGGACGACGAGCTCGAGAAGCGCGCCGTCAGCGTGTTCCGGCTGGCGCGTCCGCTTGTCGAGCGCGCCCCTACCGCGTTCGGCCACCTGCTCTGCGCGCTCGACCTCCATTTCTCGCCGCCGCGCGAGGTCGCGGTCGTGGGGGACTCCGAGGAGCTCCGCCGCGCAGCGCTCGACGGCTTCCAGCCCAACACGGTCTTTGCGTTCACGCACGAGCCCACCGACGGCGTGGCACTCCTGGCCGGCAAGGGCCTCGTGGACGGAAAGCCTGCCGCCTACGTCTGCGAGCGCTTCGCGTGCCAGGCGCCCGTCGCGACGCCGGGGGAGCTGCGAGGCGCCCTCGCGGGCACGTCGAGAACCCCTAAAGGCCTATGAGCTTGTGTTCCACGGTCACATAGGGAACTTTTCCCGCCAGAACGTCTGCCAGGAACCGGTCGAGCTCGTCCTTGTTACGGCGTTTCCGCTCCCGCTCCGCGATGCAGATCCGCCGGACCGTCGAGTAGCTCGGCCGCGGAATCCCGAGCCGAGCGGCCACGGGCCGGAGCAAGCGCCAGGCGTCGGCATACGGCAGGTCGAACTCGTCGAGAACCCGCAGTGCTCCGACGAATCCGCGATGGACGGGAGGGTGGAACGTCACCCGAGGAGCTTGCGAAAGAGACATTTGTGCGTGTGAAACACAAAGTCAGGAAAGTGCGCCGACGGCTCAGCGCGGCGACGCGAGCAGCTTGGCCACGACCTCGAGGTCGGCCACGAAGGCCTGCATCGCGGCCGCGCGGTCTTCCTCAGTCTCCTGCCGCAGGATCGACGAGGGATGCACCGTCGCCACCACGTACGGGGCGAGGTCCGACTCGACCGGCACGCCTCGCTGCTTCGTGACGCGGAACTGACGCCCGAGGAGAGCCTGCGCGGCCGTCGCGCCGAGTGCGACGAGCACCTGAGGCTGCACGACCGCTAGCTCGGCCTCGAGCCAGGGCCGGCAGGCCGCGATCTCGGCCGCGTTCGGCTTCTGGTGAATGCGCCGCTTCCCGCGCGCGGTCCACTTGAAGTGCTTGACGGCGTTCGTCACGTACGCGAGCGAGCGTTCGATGCCGGCCGCCTCGAGCCCTTCGTCGAGGACACGCCCGGCCGGGCCCACGAAAGGACGGCCGGCGAGATCCTCATTGTCGCCGGGCTGCTCACCCACGAAGACGATCCGGGCGTCCTCCGAGCCTTCGCCGAACACGGTCTGTGTTCCGGTCTTCCAAAGGTCGCACGCTTTGCAATCGGCTGCTTCGGCGCGCAGCTCGTCAAGAGTGCGCGTCTCGGGGCCGAAGAGCTGGTCCTGGGCCACGGGGGCCCTATACCCGCTACGCGCGAATGAAGACGGGAGCCCCGAGAGGCACGCGGCGCATCAGCACGCGCAGGTCGGCGTCCCGCGCGTGCGGGCAGCCAGCCGAGGAAGCCGTGCCGATCGTCGACGGCACATTCGTCCCGTGGATCGCAATCCGGTCGCCGCCGGTCCAGCCGGGAGGGAGGTGGGCCTGGTGGGCGGACAGGGCGAGGATGCAGCACCCGTAGAAAGAGCCGTAACGAGAGCCCGACAGCTTGTCCGTCACGGCAAAGCGCCCCCTCGGCGTCGGGGAGGTCGGTCGGCCCACTCCGACGGTCATCCGCCGCACGACGCGGTCCCCTTCCTTGAGGATAAGCCTGCGGCTGGAGAGGTCGAGCACGAGGCTCACCGGGGTTCTCGTCAACCGAACGGCCGGGGAGCGAACCCACCCGAGCCGCAGGTTGGGTCTCGCTGTCGTTACGACGGCGAGCCACCGACCCCGCTGACGCACGACCCCGAGCGTCTGCGGCGAGCCGAATTCGGTTCTCGGCGAAAGCCTCGTGACGACGGCGCCACCGGGGCTTGCGTAGAGGGGCGTTGGCTTGTCTACATGTGCGATGTCGTAGCCGGGGAGGTCCGCTCGGCACCGGCGACGTCGTGAACGCGACGACCGTGGCGGTGATGGAGAGCGCGCTCGGCACACTCCCCTCGTCGGCCCGGCTGGAACCGCTCTTGAATCGGTCTTAGTCCCTCGTTCGAGGGACGGTCAGCCGGAAAGGCCCAGCTCGCGAAGAAACGCACCTCCGCCGAACAGGCGTTCTGCCTGCGATCCCGCCCGCTCGCGGAGCTCGCGATCGGAGGTCACCAGCCAGTACGGCTCCTGGAGCGTGCCCGCCTCCCGTGCGATCCAGTCGTCGGCCGTCTCGCCCTTCGTTCCGACAGCCCCCTCGGGCGCCTTGCCGTCGAAGACGACGACCGACTCGACTCCCTCCCTACGGGCCCACTCCTCGACGCGCTCGACGAGCTCGGCGTCGGGGACGTTGGGCCAGCGCGAACGCTGGACGTTCCGCCCGTCGACGAGGACGACCGTCATCGCTCCGCCGCAAGGCGCAGTCCGAGCGTGACGAGCACCGCCCCGGTGATCCCTTCGATCCAGCGCCGAAAGCGCGGTCGGCGCAGGAAGTCGCCTGCCCGCGCGACGACGACGGCGTACGCCGACAGCCAGAGCACCGTCAGTGAGCAAAAGATGAGCCCGAAGGCGGCCAACGAGGCGAACGACGACCCGAACTGCGGCAGCAGGCTCGTGAAGAAGACGGCCATCTTCGGATTGCCGAGATTGCTGACGAGGCCCTGGCGAAAGGCGATCCGCGGCCTCAACCGACGCGCCGAGCCACCCGCGAGGAAGCTGCCCTCCAGCGTCCCCCGGAAAGCACTGAGCAGCGCCTGGACGCCGAGAAACACGAGATAGGCGGCGCCCACGAGCCTGAGCGTGACGAACGCCGGCTCGGACGCCCGCAGGAGCGCGACGACTCCCGCGCTCGCCGCCAGTGTCCAGCACGCCTGTCCCGTGGAGACACCCACAGCGGTCAGCACACCGCTCCGCCTTCCGCCCGCGAGCGTATTGCGAATCGTCAGGGCCGTGTCCTGCCCGGGCACGACGATGACGACGAGGGAGACGCCGAGGAATGCTGCGAGCTGTGCCCCCACACGTGAATTCTTAGCGCGGCAGGACGAGCCAAACATCGGCGCCGCCGTCGACGTTCGCGGCGTGCGCCGCGCCGCCGTGCGCGCGGGCGATCACGTCGACGATCGCCAGGCCCAGCCCGGCACCCTGGCTCGACCGCGCCGAGTCGCTGCGCGAGAAGGGCTCGAAAGCGCTCGTGAGAAAGCCCGGCGGAAAGCCCTCCCCCTCGTCCTGAACGTGCAACTCGACTCGCCCGTTCGACGCGCGCGCCTCCAGCAGGATGCGCCCGCGGCCGTGGCGCAAGGCGTTCTCCACCAGGTTCCCCAGCGCCTGCTCGACGCGGAGCCGGTCCACGTTCACGGCGAGCCCGTCTTCGACGAGAACGTCCAGCGGTCGCCCTGCCTCGGCGGCACGGCGCGCGAAGCGCTCACGCACGCCGCCCAGCAGGTCGACCGCCGTCAGCCGCTCATGGCGCACCGGCAGCTTTCCCTCCTCCGCTCGAGCCAGTACGAGCAAATCCTCGGCGAGCTGCGAGAGGCGGTCGGTCTCCTCCGCGGCAGAGCGAAGAGCCGCCTCCAGCTCCTCGTGCGAGCGTTCGCGGCGCAGCGCGAGCTCGAGCTCCGTGCGGAGCGAGGCCAGCGGCGTGCGGAGCTCGTGGCTCGCGTCGGCGACGAAGCGCCGTTCTCGCGCCAGCGCAGCGCTGACCGGACGGAGCGCCCGACCGGCAAGCAGATAGGCGCCGCCCGACGCAAGAAGGAGGAGCAGCGGTCCTCCGATCCAGAGCAGCGTGAGCAGTTTCTCGAGCGCGTCCCCCTTCGCCTCGAGCGACTCGCCCACGACGACGACAGCGCCGAAGACCGTCGAGGTCGACCGGCACAACGAGCAGCCGTGCAATCTCGTCCGAGCCCGGGCACACGGCGTTCCACGAAGAACTCTTCGCCCTGCGCCCGAAGAACGTCAGCCCGGCCGAGCAAGGGATCGGTCGAACTCGGACGTGGTGTCGACGATCCTCCCGTCCTGATCGAGGACCTGGGAAAAGGTCACGCCGGACGGCAAACCGATCCCGCCGTGGCGCACGAGCGCCTCGACGTCGTCCGCACGGCCGCGAAGGTTGCGATCGACCGACGCGTCGAGAGCGGACTCCATTCGTGTGTAGAGCAGGAAGCCCAGGACGGCGAGCACGACGGCCATTCCGGCCGCGAAGGCCAGGGTCAGACGCAGGCGGATGGGAACGCGGCTCATTCGTCGTCCCGCCGCAGGCGGTATCCGGCGCCGCGCACGGTCTCGAGCGAATCGGTCCCGAACGGGCGGTCGATCTTCCCGCGGAGGTAGCCGACGTAGACGTCCACCACGTTCGACTTGTTCTCGTAGGCGTAGTCCCAGGCGTGCTCGAGGAGGTCGAGCCGACTGAGAACGTCACCGGCGCGGCGCATGAAGGTCTCGAGGAGCGCGAACTCCTTCGCGGAGAGGTCGATCTCGACGTCGCCCCGCCACGCCTGTCGCGTGGCGGGGTCAAGGCGGAGCGAGCCGACCTCGAGGACTGCCGGCCGCTCGCTCGGCCCTCGTCGGGTGAGAGCGCGGAGCCGCGCGAGCAGCTCGGCGAAGGAGAACGGCTTCGTCAGGTAGTCGTCGGCCCCGCTGTCGAGGCCGGAGACCTTGTCCTCTACGCCGTCCCGGGCCGTGAGCATGAGGATCGGCGACCAAACGCCGCTCTCACGGAGCAACCGGCACACCTCCAGCCCGTTCTGCCCGGGCAGCATCACGTCGAGGACGATGGCGTCGTAAGGCGTCGCGCGCGCCATCCAGACCGCCTCCTCGCCCGTGCGGGCGACGTCGGCCGCGTAGCCCTCCTCGACGAGGCCGCGCCGGATCAGCGCGGCCATCTTCAGCTCGTCTTCGACGACAAGGGCACGCATGGTCTCATTGTGGGCGAGACGGGCCCTGCGTGGGCCTCACCGTCGTTGGACGAGTAGTTCGAGTTTTCATTCTCGCGCAAGGTAAGACCGACGCATGAAATGCCGATGAGAGCAGCGCCCCGGGCTCTCACGGGAGTCTCATTCGCGAGTCATACGGTGCTGGCGACAAGGAGGTTTCGCACATGCGACACTGCATTCGCATTTCTCAGCGCAGCACTGTTGATCGGCATCGCCACCGCTTGTGGCGGTGGGAGCTCCCAGTCCAGCACCCAGACCACCGGAGGCGGCGCGACGTCTGGAGCGGCCACGTCGTCGCTTCCGGTCGGCGACAAGCCGTTCGACGATCGATCCGGCCGATTTCTCGACCGAGATCGACAACCCCTACTTCCCGATGAAGCCCGGTACCACGCTGGATCTTCCGCGAGACGGATGCGGAAGGCGCGAAGCGGAAGGTCGTGGTCGAGGTCACGACCACACGAAGACGATCATGGGGATCGAGACCGTGGTCGTTCACGACCAGGTCACCCAGGACGGGCAGCTGTTCGAGGACACCTACGACTGGTACGCCCAGGACTCCCAGGGAAGCCTCTGGTACTTCGGCGAGGACACGAAGGAGTACGAGAACGGCAAGGTGAAAACGACCGAAGGCTCGTGGGAAGCGGGCGTCGACGGGGCCCTCCCCGGGATCATCATTCCGGCCGATCCGAAGCCGGGGATGATCTATCGCGAGGAGTACTACAAGGGCCATGCGGAGGACGGTGCTGAGATCCTCAGCCTGAACGCTCACGCAAACGTGCCGTACGGGACCTTCGACCACGTCCTCCAGACGAGGAACTTCACGCCGCTCGAACCGAACCTCGTCGAGGAGAAGTTCTACGCACGCGGAGTCGGCCCGGTGCTGGAGATCACCGTCACGGGCGGGTCCGACCGCACCGAACTGCTGAGCATCAAGGGCGGCTGAGCGGCCTCAGCGGCTGAGCTCGAGCGAGGCGGCGGTGGCGCTCACGCGTCCCGCCGCCTTTCTCACTGCGGCGAGATCCTTGTCCACCTCGGCTTCCCGAAGCGTGAGCAGCTCGCTGTTGAGCCGCGAGAGATCCGCAGGATCGAGCCGATCGGCAATCCGGTCGCGAGTCCACTCGAGGCTCGCGACGTCGCCGCTGACGTCCCCGAGGCGCCTGGCCGCAGCGTCGACCACGGTTTGGCGAGCCCACAGTTGGAAGCGGGAAAGATCGATCTCGTCGAGAGACCGGTGGCGGAGCTCGAAGTCGACCGCAGCCTGGCTGACGTCGATGGCGCGGGTCGCGGCTCGATCGTCGTCGCGCGCCTTCACCGCCGCATCCAGACCCGAGAGGGCACGGACCATCGGTGGCCTGAGCCGTGGGGGCACCGCACCTTGACTTGCGAAGTCGTCCCAGGCGCGGGATGCGGCGTTCGCGGCGGCCCGAGCAGCGCTCCAGTTCCGTGATCGGGCCGCGGTAAACGCTTCGTCCGCGCTCTTCGAAAGGGCGTCGAGAGCCGCTGGCGGCGGTCCGTCGAGCGCGTCCGTGGGAACCGCAAGCGCCATCGCCTCGACGCCGTCTTGATCGCGGGTGAGGAACTCGCCGTAGCCGGGAGCGAAGACCTTGTCACTTCTCTTCCCGTCATCGTGCAGCTCGGAGCCGACCATCGCGCCCTGAACCGGCCCAGACGGCCCGGCGACCGTCTTCCCGACGGTCTTGACCGTGACCTCCTCGAACACGAGACCAGGAATGTTCTCGGTCCTGAACGCCTGCCCTACTTTCGGATCGGCGGGCATGATCATCGCAGGCGGCCCGTCCTGACCGGTGGTCCAGCTGTCTGTCAGTAAAGGCGATGAGCCCCTGCTCGTTGTAGTCGAAAACGTCTTCGCCGAAGTACCAGACCGACCCGTCGTCGGCCTGGGCGTAGTAGTCGAGGGCGACCTCCTGGATCTTTCCGTCGAGGAAGGCGGCGTACTGCGAGACGAGCGTCTCGACTTGGTGGCCGGCAGGCCACTCGAGAGCCCTCGTGTAGGGCAGCAGGGTTGTCTCGGTATGGAAGGGCTTGCCGTCGATCGTCCCGTTCAGCACCGCCGAGTGGAGCTTGGCGATCGGGAAGAGCGGGTTCGTCACCTCAGTCGGATGTGAGAACGGAGGCGTCAAAAGGTCGATCCGCTTGCTGTCCGGCGCCAGCGAGAGCTCGGCGAGGCCCGAGGCCTCGAGCTGGGCCCCCGTGGGCTGGGGAACGGGCGTCGATTCGTTTGAGGCGCCGCGACAGCCGGCGACCAGGAGCACCGAGCCCACTCCAAGGACGACCAACGCGGATCTCCCGGTACGTGACCGCGACACGTCGCTACCGCTTCTACCCGCCCAAGATGAGACTGCGATGAAAGCTAGTCCGACTCACCCCGGTTGTGGTTCACGAGCTCGATGTTGTTCCCGTCCGGATCGAGGACGAAGGCGCCGTAGTAGCCCTCGTGGTAGACGGGGCGCTCCCCCGGCGGCCCGTTGTCCCGGTAACCGGCGACGACGAGAGCACGGTGGTACTCGTCGACCACTGAGTTCTCCGCCGCCGGGAAGGCCATGTGCACGTGCTCGCTCGGGATGCCGAGGAGGAGGGAGAAGGATCCGTTGCCGTTCGTGAACTGCGCTCGGTCGGGCGAGTCGAGGCTCAGCCGAAAGTCTGCATGGGCGCCCACGAGCTCGTAGAAGCGCTTGGATTCAGCCACGTCGGCGACCCGCATCCAGACCTGGTCGATGACGCCTCCGGACCGCACCGAGCCGTGATGGACAGCCTCCGCGCGGTTCCCGTCGGGATCGAGCAGGAAGGCGCCGTAGTAATCGTCCCCGTACCCCGGCCGACGGGCCGGGCGGCCCGTCGTCTCGGTACCCGGCCTCGGTGCCGACGCGCCAGAACTCGTCCACCTCTGCTCGCGACGGCGCGACGAAGCCGACGTGCAAGCGGCGTGTGGCCGGCTTGTCCTCGAGCTCCGGGGAGATGGCGAAGTCGTTCCACTCGGCCATGTGCTCGTCCGAATAGGTCTTCTCGAAGCCGAGCGTGGCGAGGACGGCCTCGTAAAAACGCTCGGACGACTCGCGGTCCGACGCGCGGATGCCGACGTGGTCGAACACTGGCTCGACTAGCCTAAAAGCGCCGTGAACTGGCAGTTGATCGTCGCGGGGCTCCTCGTGGGCACGCTGGTTGGGATGACGGGCATGGGAGGAGGGTCGCTCATGACCCCCATCCTCGTGCTCCTGCTCGGTTTCAGCCCCACCGTGGCGATCGGCACCGACATCGCTCACGGCGCGATCTTCAAGACGGTCGGAGCCATACGACACCGGGGGCTCGGAAACGTCCATGCGCGGCTCTCCGGGTGGATGTTCATCGGCAGCGCCCCCGCGTCGCTCCTCGGGGTCGCGCTCGCCACCTCACTCGAGCATCGCTATGGAGACAGCGTCGATTCGGCCTCGGCCAAGGTCCTGGGCGCGGCCCTCCTCTTCGGCTCCATCGGGCTTTTCGCCAAGACGCTGGCGCGGCCCAAGAATGTCCCGGACGGACCATTCAGGCTGTCGCGCCGGGACCGCATCGCGGCCATTCTCATCGGGCTCGTCGGCGGCTTCGTCGTGGGGCTGACCTCGGTCGGGACTGGCGTCTTCTTCGGGCTGACCCTGCTCGTCGTCTTTCCGCTGCGAGCGCACAAAGTCGTCGGGACCGACATCTTCCATGCGGCCGCCCTGCTCTACGTGGCCGGCCTCGGGCACTTCATCGCCGGCAACGTGGACATGGGTGCCGTTGGCTGGCTTCTGATCGGATCGATCCCCGGCGTCCTCATCGGGAGCCAGCTGACGCTGTCGATCCCCGAGCGGCTCCTGCGTAGCGTCCTCGCGACGGTCCTCGGCCTCGCCGGGCTGCGGCTGCTGGACGTGCCGGGCACGACCGTCGCGATCGTCGTCGTCCTCGCTGCGGGTATGACCGTGCTCCTCGTCTACATCGCGCGGCGAACCTGGGCCTCCCGTCACCCGCAGACGGAGGAGACCGAGCTCGCGCCGGAGCTCGTCGAGCAAGAGTAGTCCGTGGCCTCCCCCGAGGTGCGCTACGCGAGGAGCGGCGCCGTCAACATCGCCTACCAGGTGGTGGGCGACGGGGCCGTCGATCTTCTCTACATCCCCGGTTGGATCTCCCACCTCGACCTCTACTGGGAGGAGCCGTCCATCGCGCGCTTCCTCAACCGGATGGCGAGCGGCGTTCGGCTCATCCTCTTCGACCGCCGCGGGACCGGCCTGTCCGACCGGGTCGAGGACGAGCTTCCGCCGCTCGAGACGACGGTGGACGACGTGCGCGCCGTGCTGGATGCGGCGGGCAGCGAACAGGCCGTCGTCTTCGCGCAGGGCTACGGCTGCCCCCACGCGATTGTCTTCGCGGCGACGTGCCCCGATCGAACCAGCGCGCTGATTCTCTACAACGCCATCGCCAAGGCCGGCCGGAAGACGGACGACTACCCCTGGGGCTCGACCGACCGAGGAATTCAGCGCGTGGCGGGAAAGGACGGGAGCGGTCTGGGGCACCGAAGAATTCTCGCGGGAATGGCTTCAGCGTCTTGCGCCTAGCGCCGGAGGCGACGCGCGCCAGATCACGTGGCATACCCGCGTCATGCGCGCCT
This sequence comes from uncultured Actinomycetes bacterium, assembly GCA_963739065.1. Taxonomy (GTDB): domain Bacteria; phylum Actinomycetota; class Thermoleophilia; order Gaiellales; family Gaiellaceae; genus JAIBJP01. The sequence continues at coordinate 3,028 of CAVTYV010000004.1, read as the reverse complement.
CGGCGACACCCGCCGCAGCGCAGCGTTTCTCCGACATGAACGCGCTGATGGACGTGCGGTCGGTGCTCCCGCTCCTCCACGTGCCGACGCTCGTCCTCCAGAGGGAGGACGTCGTCGCTCCTAAAGGCGGGGTCGACGTGCGATCGCTCCCGGAGAGCCGCTACGTGGCCGAGCGGATTCCCGGCGCGAAGCTGGTCGTCTTGCCGGGCGTGGACTACCTACCCTGGGTGGGCGACCAGGATGCCCTCCTCGCCGAGGTCACGGCATTCGCCACGGGGACCCGCCCGGCGAGGGAACCGAACCGCGTGCTGCTGACCGTTCTCTTCACCGACATCGTGGACTCGACCGGCCGGCTTGCGGAGCTCGGCGACGAGCGGTGGCGCGACCTGCTCACGCGGTACGACCTCGTCGTCCGCGACGCGCTCGAGCGCTCACGAGGCAACGAGGTCGATCGTGCGGGCGACGGTCTGCTCGCCACCTTCGACGGTCCCGGGAGGGCGATCGGGTGTGCTGAGGACATCCTCCGCGAGGCGCGGTTGCTGGGTCTGGAGATCCGCGCCGGCATCCACACCGGTGAGGTGGAGCTCGACGGAGACCGCGTGAGCGGAATCGCTGTCCACATCGGCGCCCGAATCGCGGCGCTGGCTGGCCCCGGATGAGGTGCTCGTGTCGAGCACGGTGAAGGATCTCGTCGCGGGCTCGGGCCTGCGCTTCGAGGAGCGTGGGCCGGCGGAGCTCAAAGGCGTTCCCGGCGAGTGGCGGCTCTATCGTGCTACTCGCAGAGCTGAGGTTCAGCCGGAGTCGCCAGCTCGACCGGTGCGGGCGCGGCGTCGATCAGCCGGTCGAGCAGCGCACGGTCGCCCTCGACCGTGACGCAGTCGAGTCGGCGCTCGATGAACATGTAGTAGACGCCCTCCGGGTCGCCCTCGACGACGACATCGGGGTCTTCGACGGGGCCGACCCGCGCCTCACCGTCCACGAGGGAAGCGATCTCGTCACCGACTCGGAACTCGAAGCGCCCGGGCGGGGCGAGCGGCGCCAGCACGGTGTCGAGCGCGTTCGCGAGCCACCCGGAGAAGAGCTCGTCCTCGTCCTTGGGAGGCCCGAGGGAGCGGGCGCCCCAAAGCGCGAGCTCGCGGATCGCCGGGCGCAGCTCGCGTCCATAGTCCGTGAGCTCGTAGACGCGGGATGCGAACGGGGGCGGCAGCACACGCTTGGTCAGGATCCCGCCCGCTTCCAGATCCTTGAGCCGAGAAGCCAGGATGTTCGTCCCGATGCCCGGCAGCCGCTCGACGAGATCGGTGTAGCGCTTCGGCCCGCGCATCAACTCGAGCACGACGAGGAGCGCCCAGCGCTCGCCGACCAGGCAGAGCGCATGTGCGACCGGGCAGTAGCCGTCATAGCGCTTCGTCATGGAGCCCATTGTAGCGAATCCACTTGCTGTTCCTAAGTGATTACTTGCATATTGAAGTAATCACTGCTAACTTGCTAGCACCGTCTACTGACTTGAAAGGAAACCGGAGGACATGACTGCATCGGATCGACTCAAGTGGCCGGCGCTGGCGCTCCTCAGCGTCGTCCAGTTCATGGTCGTCCTGGACATCGCAATCGTGAACGTCGCATTGCCGTCCATCCAGGTCGATCTCGGGTTCACCCAGGAGAACCTGCAATGGGTGATCAGCGCTTACGCGCTCGTCTTCGGCGGGTTCTTGCTGCTCGGAGGCCGGTTCGCCGACCTCCTCGGGCGCCGGCGGGTCTTCCTCGCCGGAGTGGTCGTCTTCACCCTCGCCTCGCTCTTCGCGGGCCTGGCGTGGTCCGAGGCGTCACTGATCACGGCCCGCGCCGTCCAGGGGCTCGGCGCCGCGATCATCACCCCGGCGGCGCTCTCTATCCTCTCGACGACGTTCGCGGAAGGCCGCGAGCGGAACATCGCCCTCGGCGTCTGGGGCGCCGTCGGCGGCTTCGGAGCCGCGGCCGGTGTGCTCCTGGGCGGGATCCTGACCGACGCCCTCAGCTGGGAATGGATCTTCTTCGTCAACGTCCCCGTCGGAGTGCTGGCGTTCACGCTGGCGCCCTTCCTCCTGCGCGAGAGCCGCGACGCGAATGTGAAGACGTTCGACGTGCCGGGCGCGGTTCTCGTGACGACCGGCCTCTCGTCGCTCGTCTACGCGATCACGCAGGCCGGACGGGAGGGCTGGCTCGCAGGAAGACGATCGGGTTCTTCGCCGCCTCGCTCGCGCTCCTCGCCGGCTTCGTCGGCTGGGAGCTCCGGCACCCGGAGCCGCTCATGCGCTTCGGCCTGCTCCGAACCAAAACGGTGGCCGGCGCGAACGTGGCCGGATTCATCATGGGGACGGCGCTGTTCTCGATGTTCCTGATGCTGACCCTCTACATGCAGCAGGTCCTCGGGTATTCGGCGATGAAGACCGGGGTCGCCTACTTGGCGGTCGCCGGCACGGCCATCCTCTGGTCGGGGGTCGCCGCCCAGCTCGTCACTCGAGTCGGCGTCAAGCCCGTTCTCGTCACCGGGATGACGCTGCTGACCGCGGGGCTCGTCTACTTCACGCAGGTCTCGGTCGGTGGCTCCTATGTCAGCGACCTCCTGCCGGGCTTCCTGCTGATCGGCATCGGCATCGGCTTCTCGTTCGTGCCGATCTCGATCGCGGCTCTCGCCGGCGTCCAGCCCGCCGAAGCCGGGCTGGCCTCCGGGCTGATCAACACCTCGCAGCAGATCGGGGGCGCGCTCGGAATCGCGGCGCTTTCGACGATCGCGACGTCGAACACCGAGGACGCGGTGTCGACGGGAGCGGCATTGCCGACGGCTCTCGTGGACGGCTTCACGGCCGCCTTCGTGGCCGGGGCGATCATCGCCGCGCTCGGAATCCTCGCCTCCGCGACGCTCATTCGACGCGACGAGCTCCAGCAGCCCGAAGAGGCTGGGGAGCCCGCGTTCGATCTCGCGGCGTAGCTACACGCGATTCGACAACCACGGGGAGCCGCGCCACAGGCGCGGCTCCCCGTCAGCGGA
>CAVTYV010000003.1:0-16833 GCA_963739065.1 uncultured Actinomycetes bacterium | reverse complement strand
CGAGCGGCCGCGGGGCTCGATCGAGGTCGAGCGCCTGCACGAGCGCCTCTGCGTACTGCGCCTTCCGTCCGCTGTGAGTGCCGAGGAAGCGCTTCAGTTGCGCCTCGATCGTCCATCCGCGCTGCGCCGGCTGTTTCTGGAGCGTGCGGAAGGGTCGCAGCTCGCCCTGCTCCGCGACGACCGCCTCGACCGCTGCGGCGCCGAGCGCCCGGATCAGCTCGTCCTCGAGGTCCTCGACGCACACGAAGAAGCCGAGCCGCTCCAGCTCGGGGCGTCCGAGGCCCGATCCGAAGCCCGCGTGCTCGAGCGCCCGCCGAAACCACTCCTCCTCGCCGGCGTCGTAGAGGCCGGCGACCTCGACCCCGAGACCCTGCGGCCCGAAGCGATCGAGCGCAGCCCTGATGTTCCCGGCGCCTTCGATCGAGACCACGGCGACCCCCTCCGCCTCGAGGTCCCGTCCCCGTCGCGCGGCCAGCGTCTCGACGGCGACGCGATCGCTCAAGCCTTCGACGAGCACGACGGCGCGCATGGGCCCAGCCTACGCGCGTGCCGCCAATCGGTCGGCCTAGCGCTCGCCGTCGAACAGATCTGCTTCGTGAGCGAGCACCACGGCCTGGACGCGGTCGCGGAGGTTGAGCTTCTGGAGGATGTGCGTGACGTGTGTCTTGACGGTCGTCTCGCCGATGTAGAGCTCTTTCGCGATCTCGCCGTTCGAAAGGCCGCGCGCCATCAGGCGAAGGACGTCACGCTCGCGCTGCGCTGAGATCGTCGAGCTCCTTCGGAGGAGCCGGACGTGGCAGGCGGGTGAACTTCTGGATCACGCGTTTCGTGATCGTCGGGGAGAGGAGCGCCTCGCCGGCCGCGACCGTGCGGATCGCGGCGATCAGCTGCTCGGGAGAGTCGTCCTTGAGGACGAAGCCGCTCGCGCCTGCTCTCAGCGCCTCGTAGACGTATTCGTCCAGGTCGAACGTCGTGAGGATCAGGATCCGCGCCGCGTCGTCGGCCGCGAGGATGCGTCGAGTCGCCTGCAGCCCGTCGAGCTCGGGCATGCGGATGTCCATCAGGACGACGGCCGGATCGAACCGGGCGGCCTTGTCCACCGCCTCGAGCCCGTTGGTGGCCTCCGCCACGACTTCGATGTCCTCCTCGCCGGCCAGCAACATGCGAAAGCCGGCGCGGACCATCGACTGGTCGTCGGCCACGAGCACGCGGATCGTCATCGCTGTTCTCGGTGGAGTGGGAGGCGCGTGCTGAGGACGAACCCGCCCCCGGTCGCCGTCCCCGCGCTCATCTCGCCGCCGTAGATCTTGACGCGTTCGCGGACGCCGACAAGCCCGTGCCCGAGGCCGTCGGTCGTCGCGCTGCCGAGACCGTTGTCGCGTACCTCGATCTCCAGCTCGTCCGGCCGATAGCGGACGGTCACGTCCGCGTCGCTGGCGCGCGCGTGCTTGAGAGCGTTCGTCAGGCCCTCCTGAACGATGCGGTAGGCAGAGAGGTCGATCCCTCGCGGGAGCGGGACAGGCTCGCCGTCGACATGCAGCTCGACGGGCAGACCGGCGCGGCCGACCTCGTCCAGCAAGCGAGTCGAGGCCGTCGAGGCCGGGCTGGGGCACGAGCTCGGCTTCGTCCCCGTCGGGACGTATGGCGGCCAGGAGACGGCGCATCTCGGCAAGCGCTGTGCGCCCCGCCCGCTCGACGCCCTCTGAGCGCCTCGCGGTCCTCGGCCAAGCGAATCGGGAAGCTTGTGCCTGACGGCGCCGACCTGGAGCACCATCACGCTGACGGCGTGGGCGACGATGTCGTGGAGCTCCCGGGCGATCCGCGCGCGCTCCTCCGCCACCGCGACACGCGCGGCCGCCTCGCGCTCGCGCTCGGCCCTGACCGCGCGCTCTTCCGCCGCTTCGGCCTGCTCCGCCCGCTCACGCAGGGCCCAGCCCGCGACCCAGGCGACCACGAATCGGAGGGGGATGAAGACGAAGTCGCCGACTGGCAGTGAACCGGGGATGTTGTAAACGACGATCACGATTCCAACGAGCACGATGATCAGGCCCGCGCCTGCCTTCAGCGGATTCCGCAGGTTCCCGAGCAGGAACGCGCTTGCCAACCCGACGACGCCGAGGCTGCCGATGAACGCAAGTAGCACTCCGTCGCCGAACGAGATCGCGGCGGCCAGGAGCCAATAGGCAGCCGGGGCGGCGAACGGAAAGCGCCGACGGGCGAAGAGCGGCAGTACGAGAACGGCCACCGTAGGTATGGCGATCCACAGCGACGTGGTCGGCGCGCCCGGCGAGTTGCGTCCGACCACGAGCTCGAGCATGCCCGCGATCGCCAGGAACGCGATCAGCAGCTCGAACCAGTACTCGCGGGCGACGTTTCTTACCTGGCTCACGGGTCGAAGGTACTGCACGTTCTCATTCGCCGCCTCCTACTCGAGTAGGAGCGGGAATCGTCGGGTCGTCTGAGTTCGATTCCGGCCTTCCGACGACGCGCCTCGTGCGACCGCCTCCTAGCGTCGAGGCATGCAATCGACCGACTACAGGAGGATGGAAATGAGCGTCTCGCTCCCACTCACAGCCACTGCCCGTGCTGAGGCCGCCGTCTCGAGCGTCGAGATCCCGCAGCTGCGGATGGGTGGCATCTTCGCCGTCTGGGCGGCCGCCGCGCTCCCGATGGCGGTGCTCGCCTGGCTCGTCGCGCCCGTGCTCGCCGACCAGTTCACCGGCGACGGCCACGTGCCCATGGCGAAGGCGCTGATCGTGTCCCTCGCGATCGGCATGGTCTGGCAGTTCGTCCTCGTTGCGACCCTCGTCCGTCGCGAGCAGCGAACCCTTCGCTGGTCGACGGTTCGCGAGGCGCTCTGGCTCCGCTCTCCGCGGAGCCCGCGCAGCGGCCGCATCGGCGGTCGAGTGTGGCTGGTCGTGATCCCGCTAATCGTTGCGTTCACCGCGGCGCAGGAGCTGGTCGCGCTCGTGGCGGCGCCCGAGAACCGGGACTTCGCCACGCTCATCGAGTCGGACGCCGGCAAGGCGTTCCTGGACGGGGCCTTCGGCTGGTACGGCCTCATCCTCGTGATGTTCCTCTTCAACACCGTGCTCGGCGAGGAGCTCCTGTTCCGCGGGTTTCTCCTTCCGCGCATGAACGGCGCCTTCGGGCGCGGCGACTGGGTGGCGAACGGACTCCTCTTCGCCGGCTACCACCTGCACGTGCCGTGGGCGATCCCGGGGACGCTCCTCGAGATGTTCACCACCGCGTACCCGACGAAGCGGTATCGGAGCGCCTGGATCGGGATCGCGGTGCACAGCGCCCAGAGCGTTTTCCTTGCGATCCTCATCTTCACGCTCGTCGTCTGAGAAGCACCGCTCTTCCTAGACCAGTCCAAGTCCTGTGCGCCCCTTCGGACGCGCAGGACTTGGCGCTTCACGGAGGTACCGCTCGTTTCCTCCTACCCGAGGAGGGCTCTCGCGCACAGCAGCCGCGGGCCTCAGAGCACGCGTCGACTAGGCTCGCGCTCATGACCGCGGCGCTCCTCGATCGGGCCCTCTCAATCGGCGCGGATCCGCGCGACACGGCCGACGAGCACTTTCGGAGGCGCCTCCTCGTCGGGGTGTCGCTCCTCATCCTTCCGGTCGCCTTCGCGTGGGGCTGCGTGTACTGGGCCCTCGGCGAGCGCTGGGTCGCGCTCACGCCGTGGGCCTACGTCGCCGGATCGGTGATCAGCCTCGTCGTCTTCGCGCGCACGCGAAACTTCGCCTTCCTCCGCACGGCGCAGCAGGTCCTGATCCTGATCGCGCCCGCGTTGGGCACCATCCTGGTCGGCGGCCTCGAGGAGTCGAGCACGGTGCTCCTGTGGTCGCTGCTCGCGCCGCTCGGGGCGGTCGCCTTCGGCAAGCCGGGCCGTGCCTGGCCGTGGTTCGGAGCCTTCGTCGCCACGATCCTGCTCTCGGTCGCTCTCTCCGAGGTCGTTCGCCCGGACGCCGCCGACCTGCCCAACGGCTTCGTCCGGACCTTCGACCTGCTCAACATCATCCTCGTCTCGTTCGTGGCGATGCTGTTGCTCGTGACGTTCGCGCGGGGGCGGGAGACCGCGCAGGCGCGCGTCGAGGCGCTGCTGCTCAACGTCCTTCCGGCCGAGGTCGCGCAGCGCCTCCAGTCGGATCCCAACTCGATCGCCGACCATTTCGACGACACGAGCATCCTGTTCGCCGACGTCGTCGACTTCACGCCGCTCGCGAGCCGGCTCGACGCGCGCGAGGTGGTCGACTTCCTCGATCGGCTCTTCACGAGCTTCGACGAGCTCGTCGACCGCTACGACGTCGAGAAGATCAAGACGATCGGCGACTGCTACATGGTCGCGGCGGGCGTGCCCGTCCCGCGGCCGGATCACGCGCACGCGCTGGCGGGCCTCGCGCTCGAAATGGGCGAGTGCGCGAAGAACTGCCTTCCCGAAGGCACCGAGCACGACCTGCGCCTCCGCATCGGCATCAGCTCGGGGCCGGTCGTGGCCGGCGTGATCGGGCGCCGCCGTTTCCTCTACGACCTCTGGGGCGACACGGTGAACATGGCGAGCCGGATGGAGTCCCACGGGACCCCCGACGCCATCCAGATCACTCGCTCGACGTGGCAGCTCCTGCGCGAAGACTTCGAGACCGAGCCGCTAGGGCTCGTCGAGGTGAAGGGCAAGGGCGCCGTCGAGACCTGGCGGCTCGTGGGCCCGCGCGGCGGGTAGGCCGCGAAGTCCTCAGCTCACCGCTTTCTTCACGAGCGCGGCGATCCTCTTCTCGTCGGCGGCGGTCAGCTTCTTCAGCGCGAAGGAGGTCGGCCACATGGCGCCGTCGTCGAGGTTCGCCGCGTCGTTGAAGCCGAAGGTCGCGTACCGCGAGTCGAACTTGGCCGCGTCCTGGAAGTAGATGACGACCTTGCCGTCCTTGTCGGCGTACGCGGGCATCCCGTACCAGGTCTTCGGCGACAGGTCCGGGGCGTTGGCCTTGACGATCTCATGGATCCGCTCGGCCATGACGCGATCCGCCTTCGGCATCTCCTCGACCTTCTCGAGCAGGGCCTTCTCCCCGTCCGCCTTGCGCGCTTCCGCCTTCAGCTCCTTCGGCGCGCTCCCTCATCGCGGCCCGTTCCTGCGGCCGAGAATCCTCTGGGACTTCTCGGTGGACTTCGTCGTGCCTTCTTTGCAGCTTTCTTCTCAGCCATTGGTCAGCTCCTGGATGCGGATGAGGTTGCCCGCAGGGTCGCGGAAGGCGCAGTCGCGGATCCCGTACGGCTGGTCGACCGGCTCCTGGACGACCTCGGCGTCGCCGGCCTGCAGCCGCGCGAAGGTGCCGTCGAGGTCGGTGGTGGCCAGGTTGATGCTGGCGAACGTCCCCTTCGCCATCATCTCGGCGATGGTGCGGCGCTCGTCGTCCGTGACGCCGGGGCTCGCCTGCGGCGGGTACAGGACGATGGACGTGCCGGGCTGGTCGGCGGGGCCGACCGTGATCCAGTGCATCCCGCCGTACTCGACGTCACCGCGGACCTCGAAGCCCAGGGTGTCGCGGTAGAAGGCGATGGACGCGTCCGGATCGTCGTGCGGAAGCATGCTCGAGTGAATGGTGATGTCCATGGCGGCCATGCTAGGCGCGGCTCGGCACCGTCGCTTCTCGATTCCTGATCGGTTTGGTCACCTGCTTGGCCACGCACGGCGGGATTCCCGCCATTGCTCCCGCTGCCTGGTGCCGGTAGGCGCTGGGCGGGACGCCGACCAGCTCGGTGAAGCGGGTGCTGAAGGTGCCCAGCGACGAGCAGCCGACCGCGAAGCAGACCTCGGTGACGCTCATGTCGCCACGGCGCAGCAGCGCCATCGCCCGCTCGATGCGCCGCGTCATGAGATAGCTGTACGGCGACTCCCCGAAGGCGAGCCGGAACTGGCGGCTGAGGTGCCCGGCCGACATGTGCGCGCCGCGCGCGAGCGCCTCGACGTCCAGCGGCTGCGCGTACTCCCGGTCGATCCGGTCGCGCACGCGGCGCAGCCGCGCGAGGTCGCTCAGGTGCTGAGCCGAGGCGGGTCTGCTGGTCACATGCGAGATCGTACCGCGCCCGGTTGCTTCGATAGGCAACGGCCGCCCCTCTGACCACGAGGTAGTAGGCTCGACGAGATGCGCAAGGTCGTCGTCCAGCAGTTCGTGACGCTCGACGGCTATGCCGCGGGCCCGAGCGGAGAGCTCGACTTCGTCTCCGAGGCCGGGTCGGCCGCGGACCCGACCTCGGGCCCGTTCGTCGAGCGTCAGCTCGCCTTCATCGAGAGCCTCGACACGATCCTCCTCGGCGCCGTGACGTACCGCATGTTCGCGGCCTACTGGCCCGAGCAGACAACGGAGACGCAGGCCATCGCGGATGCGCTGAACGCGACCCCGAAGGTCGTCTTCTCGAGCACGCTCGAGAGCGCTCCCTGGGGGAGCTGGGAGCCTGCGCGGCTGGTTTCCGGCAGCGCCGCGGAGGAGGTTCGCCGGCTGAAAGCCGAGCCCGGGAAAGACATGGTCGTCTGGGGAAGCCTCGCCCTCTCGGACTCCCTCATGCGAGAGGGCCTCGTGGACGAGTACCGCCTCCAGGTCTGTCCCGTCGTGCTCGGTCGCGGGAAGCGGCTCTTCGTGGACGGCCTCGCAACGCAGTGGCTGACGCGTCTCGAGACGAACACGTACGACGATATGGTCGCCGTGCGCTACGCGTCCAGGTCCTAGTCGACCCGCGCCTTTGAAGAGCCCTCTGACGGACTCGAACCGTCGACCCCCTCCTTACCATGGAGGTTCCGCGGACGGGTGGCGAGTGTCGGCGAGGGGTGCTAAGTGGCTTGCCGCCTAAGGTTGCGACCCTTTCGGGGTTCAGATCCCCGCGTGGCTGCGTGAGGCGGTTCCGAGGCGTTTGGGCACGGATTGGACACCGTCCGAGGTTACGCTTCCAGGCATCCGGCTAGGTTGGACGGCGTGGTAGTCGGCGGAGTGCTCCTCATCGCCTGTGGCTTGGCTTTGGCGTGGCCGACACTTCGTGTCATTCGGGCACCAAGGGACCGGTGGATTCAAGGCCGCTCCCAGTGGCTCCTCTTCATCTGGGCTCGCCGTGGCGAAGCGCCGCCGAGCGCATCGGAGCTTCGTCTTTGGGCTTCGATATGGCTCGGAGTCGCCACGATCCTTGTCGGACTGGGCATCGCGCTCATCGCCTCGGCTTAGCTCGCCGCACGAATCGCACACGGCCGCCGGCTCCCACGCCGTCGCCCATCCTCACCCGTTCGTAACCGGCTCCTCAGGAGTTGTGCGGCGAAACGAAGCTAGACGGACGCGGTTACCTAGAGAGGCGTCCCCGGCCAAAGTAGCCAAGGACGATCAAGACAAGAATGACGACGATGATGATCCAAAGCCAGGACACGTGATCCTTTCGTTGGGGCGGGCCGACTCTACGAGCGCGTAGTCGAAGACGCGACCGACCGCTTCCGCTCGGCTGGCGGCGGGCGCCGAACGGGAGCCCACTGGCTGCGGCCACCCAGCGGGCTCCTTCAAGGTTCGACACCCGCCACGTTCAGTGTCGCAGGCATGTCGGTCTCCCAAACCTCGAGGAGTTTCGGCGGGCAGGGCGGCGGGAAAAGTTAGCCCTTCGGGGTCCGTGGTATGCCAGGGCGGCAAAGGCCCCAGAGAATCGGGCGCCGGGAATTGCGTTGCAATGCGGCAGCGGCAGCAGCGGCGCCCGGTTCTCTCTTAAGCGACTGAAGCCGGACCGAGGTTGCGATCGGGGCGCCTCAATGACTCCGTGGCCCTTGCGTCGGCCTTGCCCGGGGATGGGAGAATGTTGGGGGAAGCCCGCGCTGGAGCAAGAGCCTTGATCCCGGGGGTCATCTTGATCCGGCGTCCCGCCGGAAGTAGAAAATGCTCTCTCACCAGGAAGCGGAGGAGCCATGAACCGACGTCTCGAACGAATAGCTCGAAACGAGGCACTCATACGCGTGGTGAACGAGCGGATCGAGGAAGTCGACAAGGCTGCCCAAGAAGCCAACTTCGATCGCGAAGAGACGCGTTTCGAGTTTCTCTGTGAGTGCGGCGACGGTGACGCCGGCGACGTCGGCTGCGAGGTGCACGTCGAGATGACGATTCGAGAATATGAGGCGGTTCGCTCCCAGGACGACCGTTTCGCCCTCTATCCCGGGCATGAACAGGAGGCGATCGAGTCCGTGGCAGCTCGCAACGAGCGATTCGTCGTCGTCGACAAGAAGCCGGGCGTAGAGCGGTTCGTCGAAGACGATCCACGCGGTGCACCATCCGAGTGAGGACCCCGTCGGACCGTTAGCTCCGGCGCTTCGCGGACAGCGTTTGCGCCACGTTCAGAGGCGGAACCAGCAACGGGGAGACGCGGGCTCGCAAAGCAAAAGGGGATCACCCTACGACTTCGGCCAGCGAGCGGTTTCGCGAAGGGCTCTCATGCCCGTTTCGGTCTAGAGCGGCGGGGGGAGGCTGGCAGGACGTGACGTCCGGAGACACGCGGCGTGAGGAGAACCAGAGAATCTTCCGTAAAGGGAACGAGCGCCTGCACGACGTCGTAAAAAGCCAGGTCAATGCTTCAACGCCTGTGCCGTTCCTGTGCGAGTGCGCCGCTGAAGACTGCCTCGGAAGGGTCGAAGTGCAGCTCGCGGAATGGGAAGCCGTCGCGGCTCGGCCGAACCACTACCTCATGGTCGCAGGGCACCGCAGCGAAGGCGAGCAAATAGTCGGTTCGGTCGGCGAGTACGACGAAGTACAGAAGCTGGACTGAGTCCGCGTGGGACACAAGGGACCTACCCAGTACATCTGCGAGTGCAATCACGCAGAGTGCAGCGAGACGATCGAGCTGGATCTGGCCGACTACGACGCGATCCGTTCAACGCCGAACGCGTTCGTGATCGCGCCCGGACACGAGCAGCTCACTCACGAGCGCGTCGTTGAGGACGCCAACGAGCGTTTCATGCTCGTGGAGAAGGTCGTCCTCATCGATCAGGTCGACGGACGCGAACTTCTACGGCAGCACCGACGGGGGAACATCCGACATGGCCGAGCGAGACGGGCGTCTGAGGGAAAACCAACGCACCTTCCGCGCCGCGAACGAGCGCATCAACGACCTCGCCCAAGTCACCGACGGCCAGCTCGTGCCCTTCCTTTGCGAGTACGCGAGCATCGAGTGTCTCGGACGCATCGAAGCCTCGCTCAGCGAGTTCGTCGTGATCCACGAGGATCGGACGCGATACTTCATCCTCCCTGGCCACTTCCGTGTGGACGGCGAGGCGATCGTGACAGCGAACGACCGCTACGAGATCGTCGAGAAACAAGCGGCCTAGTCCGCCGACTCGCCTCCCGCAGGCTCGAGTGGGCGAGCGAGACGCTGGTTCGGTGGGGGCTAGGCTCGCAGCGCGCTAGGCGGCAGCGGGGCTGTGTCCGATCTGTCCGTGCGCCTGGGCCGGAGGAAGCGCATGAATGACGAGTTCGACGCCGCCGGCGCTGGTACCAGCCTTTGCGCGACCGGCGCTCACTGCCTCCCACTTCGTCTCGTGCAAAGAGCTCACGTTTGACCCCTCCACCTTCACGATCCACTGCTCCTGCTCGATGCGGTAAAGCACATGTACGTCCCCTAACGCCATCGCCACAGTCTCCCTCGGTCGAACCGACCCCCCGCCCTGTAAATGCTTTCCGGCGACAGCGCGAGTAAAACCTCGTGCCGACGGGCTAGCGCCCTGCGGGCTTACAGCCGAACGGCTAGCATGCTGCTGCAACCGACGTCGGGAACGGGGTCATCGGGATGCGGCTCGGGGTCTTCTTTCTTTTCTTCGCAATCACTCTTGCGACGGCGAGCCCGCCCACGGTTGCGCAGCTCTCCCCGCCTCCACCTCCCGACGTAGAGAAGCCGGTCAAGAAGGAAAAGCCGCCCAAGGGGGACGAACCCAAGCCGCCCGAGGGGGACGAACCCAAGCCGCCCGAGGGGGACGAACCCAAGCCGCCCGAGGGGGACGAACCGAAGCCGCCCGAGGGGGACGAACCGAAGCCGCCCGAGGGGGGCGAAGAGGGCGGCCCCGAAGGCGAAAAGGGCGACCCTGACGGTGAAGAAGACGGCCCAGGAGGCGACGATCCAGCAGGCCTGGATCGGTCGACCAACGGCTCCACCTCGGGGGACGAAGACGGCCTGAGTTCCTTGGTGAGTCACGCTGGCTGTTCGGAAGAGTGCGACCCGCCGGGCACCCTCACCAACCGCGGAGAAGGAGAGGCGATCCGCAGTGCGGCCGACGCCGAATCGATAGGCGAGCTCGAGGGCGAAAGCCTCGTTCCCAGCGCCGCCGCGAATGCGAGCCCACCCGTCCTCGCCATCTTCGCCCTGTTCGCCCTGATGGTGCTCTGTCTGCTTGTCGGTCTCGCCGGCGGACTGCGAGCGCTTCACGGCCGCATCACAGGCCGTTAGAGACAGACTCCGTCATCGAAGCAACTGGGAGAGGAACGCAATTGACCTTCGTGAAGCCGGAGCCAGAGCGTCCGGATAAGGACCACGAGCTCGAGGAGGACGACGCGGCCCAGGACGCCGACATCGAGACGGTCGTGCACGAAGGGCAGCGCGGGTTTAGGGACGACGCGACGGACTAGCGGGCTTGGAAGCGCCCCGGGTCCGCCAGCCACTCGCCGACGTCGTCGCTGCACGCGCGGACTAGGGCTTCGCCCTCGCAGTGGCTGCCGCATGGAGTTCGTCACAGGCGCGGAGCGCCAGGAGGTGCTCGGCAGCGATGGCATAGGTGGGGGAGGACTGATCGCCCTCCCCCAAAACCGGGCGCTAGCTCCGGCGGTCGACGGCGGCCTTGAGCTGGCCCTTGTTCATCTTCGAGCGACCCTTGACTCCGAGACGCTTGGCCTCGCGGTAGAGCTGCTCCTTCGTACGCTCCCTTCCTTGCGCCATGGTGACCCCCTCTCAAAGCTCGTTGTGCGTTCCCTTACCTGATCGGTGCATGCTCAAAACACCATCCCATGGTCGTGGCTTCGAGGCCCACCATCCGCTCGTGATGTCTGCTCAGGCGAGGTTTTCGCGCTCCGCGAGCGGGAGGGAAGCCTGTTCTGAGCCCTGTGGCTAGGGCCGCCAGACTCTTCCAGGTTGGGTTGTCGAACGGGTGGGTATTCCAGGCGGAAATGAAATCGGCCAACTCCTGCGGCGTCTTGGCCGGTCTTGGGGGAGGCCCATTCAGAGGAGGGGTCATGGAGAGGACAATGCAGACGAGTACCGATCTGTGGACGTACCGCGACGCGGGCACCATTGGCGTCGAGGTTGCCCGTGGGGTCGACCTGGCTGGCTTCAGCGTCGAGGCCACGGATGGCGGAATCGGAAAGATCGACGAGGCGACGTACGACACGTCGCGGAGCTACATCGTTGTGGATACGGGCCCGTGGATCTTTGGCAGGAAGGTGATGCTCCCGGCCGGCGTCATCTACAGAGTCGACCTGGAGGCCAAGACTGTCTACGTCGACCGGCCAAAGGACGAGATCAAGAACGCGCCTGAGCTCCACGAGAGCCGCTATGACGAAGACGCCTATAGGGCTCAGGTGGGCGGCTACTACGGAGGCATCTAAGAGCGGCCGGGCTGAACGCCATTAGCAGATTGGATCGACGCACGCGAGCGCCTCTCGAGCGGCTGGTTATTACCCTCCTGCACGTGGGAAAGAACGCCGTGAGGGAGCCGGGCAAACACCCCCAATTCCCCCGGGGGGAAGAAGCATTGGGCTGGGCGAGCCCTCTGCGGCGCCCGGCTCCCTCACCGGAGGCGAGTGAGTCTGAGCGGGGAGCGGGCGCAATCCCGCTTCCCGCTTCAAGCCCTCTGACGGACTCGAACCGTCGACCCCCTCCTTACCATGGAGGTGCTCTACCGACTGAGCTAAGAGGGCGCTGCGCGCATCGTAGCGGCGGTTTCCGGCAGGCGTGAAGCGGCTAAGCTGCCGGGCGTGAGCACACCTGACAGCGAGCAGCGCGGGATCCGGGCGTCGTTCCGGCGCGTCATTCGGCACGCGGGCTCGTTGACGGAGCTGCAGAAGGAGCTCGCGCGCGCGGAGATGAAGCGCAAGATGGCTGCGCTCGGGACCGGGGCGGGGCTGGCGATCGGCGCCGGCGTCATCCTCTTCTTCGCGGTGGCCTTCGGTCTGGCGACCGCCGCCGCCGCGCTCGCCCTTGTCGTCGACTGGTGGCTGGCGCTCCTGATCATGTTCGTGTTGCTGCTGCTGGTGGCGGCCGTGCTCGGCCTGGTGGCCGTGCGCATGATCAAGAAGGGCACGCCGCCGGTGCCTGAGCAGGCGATCGAGGAGCTCCGGCTCACACGGCAGACGCTCCGGGGCGGCCATGTCCGCTAACGAGCGCACAGATGCTCAGATCCGCGGGGAGATCTCGCAGGAACGCCGCGAGCTCAGCCACGCGCTCACCGATCTCCGCGAGGACGTCGGCGCCGCGGCCCGGACGGCGGCGGTGGTCGGCGGAGCGCTCGCGGCCCTGGGGGCTGCGGCCGCGGCGATCCGCCATTTCACGAAATAGGCGGATTCGTCCCTCGAAGGCGTCACGGTCCTACCCCCGAAGCGGGGTGGTCCTACCCCCGCGGCGGGATCGTGCGACCGGGAGGGCGAGCCGAACTGAATGGGGTGCTCCCCCCGATCTCCCCGAAAGGACCACCCAACATGCAGCACCTCCGCGTCATTGGCATTCGGCTTGCCATCGCCGCCGCCCTCGTCGCCGCCGCGCTTCCGGTCGGCGGTTGGAAGTGGGGCGGCTAGCTCCACCCGGTCTTACCCGCGCGCCGTAGCGCCGCCTCTGGGCGGCGCTACCCGTTCTTGAGGGCAAGCGCCTCCTCGCGCGCGACGCTCTGAATGAAGACCGACACGATCCGCGGGTCGAACTGCGAGCCGGCGTTGCGCTCGAGCTCGGCAATCGCCTGCTCGTGCGGGACGCGCGACCGGTAGATGCGGTCGCTGGTCATTGCGTCGTAGGCGTCGACGACGAGGATGATGCGGGACCCGAGCGGGATCTGCTCGCCGCTGAGACCGTGCGGATAGCCACGTCCGTCCCAGCGCTCGTGATGGTGGAGGACCCAGGTCGAGACCGGCTCGACGCCGAGCGACCGAAGCATCCGGTAGCCGATCTGCGGATGACGCCTCAGGACGAGCTTCTCGGCGCCCGTGAGCGGGCCTGGCTTGCGGAGGATCTCCTCCGGGATGGCGAGCTTCCCGAGGTCGTGGAGGCTCCCGGCCAGGCGGACGAGCTCGACCTCCTCCGGCTCCAGCCCGAGCTGCTGGGCGACGACCGCGGCGAGCTCTCCGACGACATGGGAGTGGCGGCCCGTGTACGCATCCCGCGCGTCCACGGCGTGCGCGAGGCTTGCGGCGGCCTTGAGCCGGGACTCGCGGTCGGGCACCTCGGCCAGCCCTGCGACGTCCGGAAGCTCGGCGAGGTCCGGGCGGTAGACGCGCACGGTGCCCTTCCCGGAGCCCTTGGCGAGATAGAGCGCCTGGTCGGCGACCGAGAAGACCTCCGACCGGTCGACGCCGACCTGCGGGTAGGTGACGACACCGGCGGAGATGCGGACGGGGAGGCCGGGCGCGGCTTGAAGCATCGCCACCCGGGTCAGCACCCCGTCCGCCACCTTCGCCGCCTCGCGCTCGTCACGTCCCGGAAGGAGGATGGCGAACTCGTCTCCTCCGATCCGGAAGGCCTCTCCGTCCTGTCGTAGCCGCGTGGCGACCTGCGCGAGGATCTGGTCGCCTCTCGGGTGCCCGAACCGGTCGTTCAGCTCCTTGAAGTTGTCGATGTCGAGGACGCAGATGCTCAGCGGCATCCCCTTGTCCTCCGCCTCCGCCAGTTCGCGGTCGAGCCGCTCGTGGAAGTGGCGATGGTTGCCGAGGCCCGTCAACGGGTCCGTAAGAGCGAGCCGTATCGCCGCGAGCTCGCGGAAGACCGAGCGCTGGTAGAGGGCGATCGCGGCGAGCGGCCCGACGAGCGCCGCCGAGAGGAAGGGCGAGCGCTCCCAGAGGACCGCGAGCATGAGTGTCAGCGAGGTCATGATCGCGAAGGCGATGAACGTCGAGGAGACGGCCCGCCGCAGCAGGGAGAGGAAGCTGTCGCGGGCCCACCGGCTGACGACGGCCGCGACGAGAGGCAGGTTGACGACGTAGAACGCGGACGAGGCGAGGGCGACCTCGACCGAGAGCCAGGCGAAGCCGTCGTCCGGCACCGCGGCGCACACAGCTCCGGCCGCGGCGGCCGCCAGCCCGTACACCGACGTGTTGTAGAGCACGCGGATGGCCGGCTGGCGTCGGCTCACCTCGACGAGGAGCTGGGTGAGGAGGCCGACCAGGATCGCGGGCGCCCAGCCGTAGATGACCCCGGTGCCGACGATGAAGACGGTGGCGAGAGAGGTTCCCCCGACGGGGACGTTCTCGATCGGGACCGGGAAGGCCTCGACGAACGTGGAGGCGAGGAGCAGCGCCACAATGCCCGCGAGAGTCGCGGCCGACGGCTCGTAAGCCGCCATCGCCGCGAGGGCCAGGACGCAGACGAGCGTGCCGCCGAAGACGACCGGGGCGACGATCGGCAGGAGACGAGACGTCTCGCGGGATACCCTGGCCGGCCGCGCCGTCTCCGGGCGGGAATCCGCAACTGTCTGCGTGACGGCCATGTAGCGCCCCTCGTCGTGCCGGCTGGGTCGACCGGCGGGTGCGCCGCAGAGAACTTCTTCCTACCTTCGATTAAGCCAGGCTTTCCCCTGCTGTCAAAGGGAACCGCCGCTAGTCTGCCTCGGCGATGCGCTTCCACCAGGGCCGGCTGCTCGACCACGTCCACATCCGCGTCGCCGACATCGAGGCCAGCAAAGGGTTCTACGGGGCCGTGCTGGAGGCGGTCGGACTGGGCTTCACGTTCGAGGCCGATGGCTACTTCGCCGCGGACGAGTTCTTCGTCAGCGCCGACGGGCCGCCGACCAGCGGCCTGCACATCGCCTTTCAGGCCCCCGACCGGGAGACCGTTCACCGCTTCCACGAGGCCGGGCTGGCCGCCGGCGGCCGCGACAACGGCGCCCCGGGCGAGCGGCACTACCACCCCGGCTACTACGGCGCCTACGTGCTCGACCCCGACGGGAACAACATCGAGGCCGTGCATCACGGGCCGTCGACACGGTCGGCCGTGTCGATCGAGATCGAGCCCGCCTGATGGACGCGCCGCGCGACATCGCCGACCCGACCTCGGGCCAGCGCTGGGTCTTCAAGCGGACGGGCGAGGAGACGGGCGGCGAGCTCCTCGAGGCCGACCTGTTCATCAGCCCCGGCGGGTTCGTCCGCTCGCACATCCATCCGATCCAGGAGGAGACCTTCACCGGCGTGGCCGGCACCTTCGTCCTCGACATCGCGGGCGAGACCCGTTCGATCGGCCCGGGGGAGACCGTCGTCATCCCGGCGCGCACGCCGCACGGCTTCCGCGATGCGAAGGAGGAGGCCCAGCTGCAGGTCACGGTGCGCCCGGCGCTCGCTCTCGACGACTACTTCCGGGCCTACCTCGGCCTCTCGCGGGACGGCCGCATCCGGCTGCCGGCTTCGGGGCTCCCAACCGGCCTCGTCCAGATCGCGCTGGTCATGGACCGGTACGCGCCCGAGATCGCGGCGCCGCGCATTCCGCTCGGCATCCAGCGGCCGGTCTGGCGCGCGCTCGCCAAGATCGGCCGGAAGGCCGGCAGGAGCGCGTCCTTCCCGGAGTACGGCGCGCCCTAGCGGGCTAGGGCTTCTTGCCGCGCTTGAAGAAGCGCCCGACCAGGGTCCGCACGATGGCGAAGGGCGGCGTGATCGCCGCCATGACCTTGCCGGTCGTCGTGCGCGGGTCCTGGAAGATCCCGAGCTGCTCGAGGATCTTGGCCTTGTCGTAGTACGTGCGCTCGAGCGCGAGCATGCCCTTCTCGTCGAAGCCGTAGAGCGCGCAGACGCGAGACTCCATCCGCTTCCCCATCGCCGGGAGGTCGCGCCAGTCGCCGAGGTGCGTCCCGGTCACCGTCACCTCGAGAATCACGAGCCGGTCGGTGACGTGGCGGTCGTGGACGATGATGTCGAGGTCGGGAAAGGCGGTGAGCAGCTCGTCGTAGTGCTCCCGGATCCCGTCGCGGCCCTTGAACTTCTCGTCCCAGGGGACGTCGTCGAAGTCCGGGTTCTCGCCCCAGGTGCGCATGATCGCCTCGAGATCGCGGTCGACCTCGGCCTTCACGTGCTCGTCGACGAGCTTGTTGCGGGCTTCGGTGGAGTGAGGGTCGGCGCTCATGGGTAGACCTTGGCGGCGCGCGGATCTTACCGCCTCGGCGCCGCTTAGACTCGGATGCGATGACGGCTCACGCCGAGACCTCTCTCAACCGCCTGGCCGCAAGCGCCACCACGCATTGCCTCACCGGCTGCGCGATCGGGGAGGTGCTCGGGTTCATCATCGGGACCGCGCTCGGGTGGGGCGACTTCGCGACGATCGCGCTGGCGATCGTGCTGGCGTTCTTCTTCGGCTACCTGCTGACCAGCCTGCCGCTCTTCCGCTCCGGCATGACGCTCCGCGAGATCGTCCCCATCGCCCTGGCCGCGGACACGGTCTCGATCACGATCATGGAGATCGTCGACAACGGCGTCCTGCTCGTCATCCCCGGCGCCATGGAGGCGGGCCTCGCGGACGCGCTCTTCTGGTGGAGCCTCGCGCTCGCGCTCGCCGTCGCCTGGGTGATCACGTTCCCCGTGAACCGCTGGATGATCGGGCGGGGCCGTGGACACGCCGTGGTCCACGAGCACCACCACTAGCTCACCTTGA
>CAVTYV010000002.1:0-357229 GCA_963739065.1 uncultured Actinomycetes bacterium | reverse complement strand
GGCGGCCGAGTCGCTCGTGCGCCGCGTCGTGGGCTGGTTCCACGACCGCGGCGTCACGCACGTGGAGGAGCTCGAGGCGGCCGCCGAAAACGTGACCTTCCGCTTGCCCCGAGAGCTCCGCGGGGTGGCTACCAGCTCGTAGCGGGCTGCCTTCCCGCTGGCTTTCCCTCGCGAGTGAAGAGGTGGACGAGGAGGCCGTCCGAGGAGAGCGTGGCCACGAGCTCGCCGTCTTGGGCAAAACCAAGCCCGCCGGCGAATGCGCCCTCAGGGACGCGAAAGACGCCTTCGAGCGAGTGTCCCTGCCAAAGCTGGACGATCGCGCGTGCCGGCTCGCCATACGGGAACTTGTAGATCCCGAGGGCGACTGTCCCGTCCGAGGCGCTCGCGACGTAGGTGATGTCGTACGGGATGCCCGCGAGCCCTCCCGGGAACGCCGAGTCGACCTCGTCCGCGCTCAGGTATTCACGGCCGTTCTTCATCACCCGCTTGCGGGTGAACGCGCCGACCGCGATCAGCCCGGACGTCGCTCGGTGCACGACGACCGGGCCCCCCGAGGCCGGTTCCGCGACCGTGACCGTCCGCTCGCTCGGGCTCGCCCGAAAGGCATCTGCCGCCGCGAGCGCGGCCAGGACGAGCACCGCG
Source organism: uncultured Actinomycetes bacterium (assembly GCA_963739065.1). Taxonomy (GTDB): domain Bacteria; phylum Actinomycetota; class Thermoleophilia; order Gaiellales; family Gaiellaceae; genus JAIBJP01. Next base: position 356,587 of record CAVTYV010000002.1, on the reverse strand, counting down.
AGCACGACGAGCCTGCTCACTACGCTTTGCGCACCGCCAACTCGTCCCCGAATTCGATCTCGGTGGCGAGCGTCTCCCCCTTGATCCACTCCTCGTGGACGAGCAAGTCGCGGTCCGCCTCCGGGATCGTGAGCACGATCCGGTCGGTGATCTCGAGGCCAGCGTCGATCCGCAGCCGCTGGACCTGGCGGATCAGGTCGTAGACGCGTCCTTCGAGGACGAGCTCGTCGTCGAGGCGCGTGTCGACCGCCACTACGTAGTCGTCGCCGTGCTCGACCGCCCAGCCTTCGCGGGGGGTGTAGTCGAGCGTGAACTCTCCGCGGCCGAGAACGAAGGCGCCCGCGCGGAGGGTGCCGTTGGAGACTTCGAAGTCGCCCTCGGAGAGCAGTCGCCGCAGCTCCGGAAGATTGGGCCCGTAGCGCGGCCCGACGAGGTCGAGCTTGGGCGTCGCCCTGAGCTCCGCCACCTCGCTCGGGCTCTCGGCGATGGCCACCTCCTTGACGCGCAGCTCGCCGGCGAGGTCCTCGACCTGCCTGGAGATGAGCGCGCGGCGTCCCGAATCCGAGGTCGCGACGACGAGGCGGCGCAGCGGCTGGCGGAGCTTGAGACCTGCCTGCTGACGCGCCGAGCGAGCGAGTTCGGCCACCTGGCGGCCGGTCGCCACCTCCTCGAGCAGACCGCGATCGCGCAGCCGGTCGACCGACTCGGGCCAGCCGGCGAGGAAGATGCTCTCGGGCGCGCCGCGCAGACCGGCTACGAGGTTCTGCCAGAGATGCTCGGTGAGAAACGGGATGACCGGCGCCATGGCGCGCAGCGACTGCACGAGCGCGTACCACAGGGTCGCGAACGCAGCCGCATCCCCTTCCCAGAAGCGCCGCCGGCTCCTGCGCACGTACCAGGTGGACACGTCGTCCACGAACTCGTCGAACGCGCGGATGACGTTGACGGTGAGGTAAGCGTCGTAGGCCTCGCTCGCCTCGTCGACGAACTGCTGGACGCGGGCGAGCAGCCAGCGGTCGAGCGGCCGGAGGCCGCTCGTGGAAGGGCCCGTGGAGAGCTCCTCGTAGCTGGGCCTCCACTGTTCGATCGAGGTGTACGTGACGAGGAACGAGACGCAGTTCCAGAGGGTGAGTAGCCTCCGCTTGATCTCGTGCGCCGGCCCGTAGCCAAAGAGGAGGTTCCGGTCCGGGGGCTGCTGGCAGTACTGCCACCGCATGACGTCCGCGCCCATGCGCTCGAACGCGTCCTCGGCTGGGATGAGATTCCCCCACGAGCCGTGCATCTCGCGCCCGTGCTCGTCGAGCATCTTCTCGTAGCCGAGCACCGACCGAAAGGGCGCCTGCCCGACCAGGACAACCGACATGAAGAGCTGCGAGTAGAACCACAGGCGGATCTGCTCGCGCATCTCCGAGACCCAGTCGGCGGGGAACCACTGCTCCCAGTACGCGTGATCGGGGAGGTCGGCGCCGGAGAGCTCCGCGGAGGCGCCCGTCGCGTAGCCGCCCGGCTTCCACTCGGGGTTCTGCCAGCCGAGGGTCGAGAACGGGACGATGCCGGCGTCGAGCCAGACGTCGCCGACCTCCGGTATCCGCGACGCCGACTCACCGCACTTCTCGCATGCGATCACGACGTTGTCGATCCACGGCCGGTGAAGCTCGGGGAGATCTTCCTCGCGGACCGCCGACGTCGAACGCTCGAGCAGCTCGGCCTTCGACCCAATCACATTCAGATGCCCGCAGGAGCACGGGTAGAAGGGGAGCGGGAGGCCGTAGTAGCGCCGGCGCGAGATGTTCCAGTCCCCCATGTTTCGGAGCCAGTCGGCCATTCGCTTCCCCATGTAGTCGGGCGTCCACTCGACGGTCTCGTTCGCCTGCATGAGCTGCGGCCTCAGCTCGTCGACCGCGATGAGCCAGTCGTCGGCCACCCGCCAGATCAGCGGCGTGTCGCAGCGCCAGCAGTGTGGATAGCGGTGCTCGTACAGGCCCGCCTCCACGAGCAACCCGCGCTCCTTCAGGTCACCGACGATCTGGTCGGCCGCCTCTGCCGTCGAGAGCCCGTGCAGCCAGCCGTAGCCGGGGTAGAAATGGCCCGACTCGTCGACCGGAGTGAGCACGGGCAGCCCGTGCTCCTGCCCGAGCGCGAAGTCCTCCTGACCCGCTCCCGGGGCGATGTGGACGATGCCGGTGCCCTCGTCGAGGGAGACCTCTTCCCAGGGAATGACGCGGTGGTCGACGGCGGCGCCCGGCTCGAGCGTGTCGAATGGCCCCCGGTAAGGCCAGCCGACCATGTCGCTTCCGCGCACGCGTTCCTCGAACACGTCGTCGGGATAGCGCTCGACGGCGACCCACTCGCCGGTGTCACCGCGGCCGTACTCGGCGTCCGGCTTGACTGCGGCTGCAACGTTGGCCGGCAGCGTCCAGGGAGTCGTCGTCCAGGCGACGAGGTACTCACCCATCCGCTCTTTGAGCGGAAAGCGGACGAAGATGGAGGGATCGGCGCGATCCTGGTAGACGCCCGATTGGGTCAGCTCGTGCTGGGACAGCGACGTGCCGCAGCGGGGGCACCACTCCGTCGAGCGGTGGCCCATGTAGAGCCAGCCCTTCTCGTTGACGATCTGGAGGAACCTCCAGATGTACTCGATGTTGGTGTCGGAGAAGGTGTAGTAGTCGTTGCCCCAGTCCATCCACTGGCCGAGCCGCTTCGACCCGCGAGTGAGCAGCTCCGCCGAGTTGACCACGACCTCTCGGCACTTGGCCGCGAACTTGTCGAGCCCGTAGTCCTCGATCTCACGCTTCGAGTTCAGGCCGAGCGACTTCTCGACCCCGACCTCGATCCAGAGGCCCTGGCAGTCGAAGCCGTTCTGGTAGCGCTGGTCGAAGCCCTGCAGCGCCTTGTACCGCTGAAAGACGTCCTTGAGGGCGCGGCCCCACGCGGTGTGGACACCGAGCGTCTTGTTGGCGGTCACGGGGCCGTCGAAGAAGCTGAAACGAGGGCCGCCGCGGTTCAGCTCCCGGAGCCGGCGGAATGTTTCCCGCTCCTCCCACCACGAAAGAACCTCCTGCTCCAACGCAGGGTGATCCGGGACCTGTGGAAGAGGCCGGAACATCGAAGGGTCAGTCTACGTTTCAGAAGATATGGCAGACACAATCACGGAATCCACTTTTCAGCAGGAAGTCCTCGAGAGCGAGCAGCCCGTGCTCGTCGATTTCTGGGCGGAGTGGTGCGGCCCGTGCCACGCGGTAGCACCGATCCTCGACCAGATCGCCAAGGAGCGCGCTGACCAGCTCCGGCTCGTCAAGGTCAACATCGACGAGGAGCCCGAGCTCGCCCAGCGCTACGGGATCATGAGCATCCCCACGATGATCCTCTTCGAAGGCGGCCAGCCAAAGGCGGCTGCGCTCGGGGCTCAGCCGAAGGGCATGCTCGAGAAGTCGCTCGGCCTCAGCGAAGCCGAGACCAACGGCTCCGAGAACTAAGACCTAGTCGCGGTCTTCCAGGAAGGTCTGGAAGTCCGATTGTTTCCGCAGGAAGGCCTCGACCTCGTCGAGGCCTTCGGCGATGAACGCCTCCAGCCAGTTCTCGGCCAGGTCTTCGTCGATGCGATGGACGCCGCTCTCGGACACGATGGCCCGATTATCGGCAGCAACCCCCAAAACCTTCATGGGCCATCCGGCCTATTTGTGGGAGGCGACTGACCCGACTCGCGCCCGCCAGTCGGCGAGCGCTTGGACGGTGTTCCGGAAAGCGAACTCGGAGTCGCTCGGCAGCTCGTCCGGGGCGAACCAGGCGACCTCGGCGATCTCATCGTCGAGCGCGAGCTCGCCGCCGGTGATGCGGGCTGCCCAGTAGAGGTTGAGCGTATAGATGCCGTCCTCGCCGTACCGATCCGGATAGCCGCCGAGGTATTCCAACGGCTCGATCTCCAGGGACGTTTCCTCGTCGAGCTCGCGGCGCAACGCGGCGAGCGGCTCCTCTCCTTCGTCGATGAAGCCGCCGAGGAGGTCCCAGAGACCCGCGCCCGGCTCTGCCCCGCGGCGGGCGAGGAGCACCCGACCCTGCTCGTCGATAACGATTGCGCTCGCCGTCGGGGCCGGATTGGCGTAGACCGTGAGGCCGCACGCGGGACAGTGGACCGATCGTTCCTCGTGCTCGAGCTCCGTCTGACAGCGTGGGCACGTCTTCCAGCCTGCGAAGAGAGGGCTCTCTGTCATACGATCGAGCATATGTCCTCAGCTCAGGCGGTATCCCGCGCACGAGGATCCCGAGCGCGTGATCGACCCGACGAAGCGAAATGAACTCCCTCACGTTCCTCGGGCTTCGCTGGCCAGCGCGGCAAGCCCGAGGGGCGCAGGACAGTGCAAAGCAGCACGGCCAAGCCCCGAGGGCGCCGGCGCGCGCCGCCAGCGGAGCCAGCCCCCAGCGGGGTCGGCTCCGCCGGCCCCTGAGAGGGGGCGGCGAGGGACGTGAGACATCAGAGCGCGACGGCGAATGAGCTGGCTCGGATCGCCGAGCTCGCCGGGCTGCCGGGCGAAGCGCTGACGCGCCTCGGCGAGCAGATGGAGCGGCGCGAGCTCGCTCCCGGCGAGACCCTTGAAGCTGCTGGACGCTTCGGCGTCGTCCTCGCGGGCATGGCGCGAGGTACCACGGGGCTTCTCCGGCCTGGAGACACATTCGATTCGCGCGTCACGGCGCTCACGCCCGCGACCGTCGCGAGCTGCGAGCGAGCCGTCTACGAGTCGTTCCTGGCCGAGTAGCTAGCGGCCGAGCTTCGAGCGGGCGTACGAGGCGGGCGACTGTCCGCTCTTCGCCAGCCGCTTGGCCGACGAGCTGCGACCCCACCTGGAGATCGCGTCGCCGGCCGAGTTGAAGCCGCCGATCAGGCGGAGAAAGAAGGCCGCGAACGCGTAGCCGACAACGATGATGACCCAGTTCCACATGGGCCTTCTCATCGTAGCTCCGCGAGCACCGCGTCGGAGAGGCGGGGCCAGGCGTCCTTCGCCCAGTTTCCGAACTGGAGGTCGCTGAGGGACGCGCAGGCCGCGCCGAACTCGGGATCGACCCATAAGAAGGAGCCTGACCCTCCGAAGTGGCCGAAAGTGCGCTCCGAGTTCTGCGTCCCCGTCCAGTGCGGCGTCTTCGCGTCACGAAGCTCGAAGCCGAGCCCCCAATCGTTCGGCTCGTAGCGGCCGAGGTCGGGAATGACGCCCACGAGGCCGGGGAACGCGACGGAGCTCGCCTCGGCCAGGGTCTCCGGGGCGACGAGTCGCGGACCCAGGAGCTCACGTGCGAAACGGAGGAGATCCTCGAGTGGCCCGACGAGGCCCGACGCAGGCGGACCTTCGAGCTTGGTCGCAGTCATCCCGAGGGGATCCAGCACCGCTTCGCGCAAGTACTCCTCGAAGCCCATCTCGGCGCGTTCGGCCACCAGATTCCCGAGGACGTTGAAACCGGTGTTCGAATAGATCCGGCGCTGCCCGGGCCGCGCGATGGGACGGTCGCCGTCGAACGGGAGCCCGGAGGCATGGGCGAGGAGATGGCGGATGGTCGAGCCCTCGGGCCCCGCCGGCTCCTCGAGGTCGACGATCCCCTCCTCCGCCGCGACGAGCACGGCCATCGCGGTGAAGAGCTTGGTGACCGAGGCCCAGCGGAAGTCGCTGACTGGGTCGCCGTGCGTCCATGTGCGATCCCCCGAGACCACTCCGGCGGCCGCCCGCTCGGCCGGCCAGCCCTCGATTTGCCCGAGCGCCTCCACGGCGGGCGATACTAGCCCGATCGAGCGCACTCTCATCTCCACAGGCTCGCCGTACGAGAAGGCTCTGGGCTATTCACGGGCCGTCCGGGTCGGGGAGCGCGTGTTCGTGGCCGGGTGCGCGCCGGTCATGGACGACGGCGGCGACCCGCCCCCAGACTCCTACGGCCAGGCGAAGCGCTGCCTCGAACGGATCGAACACGCGCTCAGCGCGGCCGGCGGCACCCTCGCGGACGTGGTCCGCACCCGCGCCTACCTGACACCGGGCGCCGACTTCGACGAGTTCGGACGAGCACACGGCGAGGCTTTCAGCGAGATCCGGCCCGCGAACACGACGGTGATCGTCGCCGCCCTGGTCGATCCTCTCTGGCTTCTCGAGATCGAAGCGGAAGCAGTCCTCACACACGAGTGAGAGCGGGCCCGGAGGCCCGCTCTCAATGACCCTGTGACGACCTGGGTTAGGCGGTCTGCACCTTGCCGAGGTGGCGCGTGCCGTAGAACGCTGCGCCGCCGATCAGCAGGAGGCCGAAGGCGATGCCCGCTCCGACTCCTGCGTCGCCCCAATCGAAGCCTGCGGCCACGACTTGCGGCGTCGAGATCGTGCGAGGCTGGAGCCGTACGTTCTCGATGTCGGCCGAGACGACGCTGCGCGGGTTGGTGCGGGCGACCTCGATGGCGTCGCCGCGCAGAAGCGCGTAGTCGGTCGGCATTGCGCGAGGCATGCCGTAGTCGCCGGACTTGACGACCTGCTCGCTCGAAGTGGTGCGCGCCTGGAGCCGCACGTTCTCGATCGAGATGTTGCTAGCAACAGCCGCGGCGGCATAATCGCTCGGCATCGCGCGAGGCATGCCGAAGTCGCCGGCCTGGACGAGCTCGCTGGACGAGTTCGGCTGACCAACGCCACCCTCGTCAACCGCTGCGATCGCGGTGCTCGGAACGACGAGCGCTGCGACGGCAAAGCCAAGAACGAGCCGCTTGAGAATCCGGTTCCGCTTCCTGAACATCTTCCTGCTCCCTTCATTCCGACCCCTCTACCGATGCCAACCAGACGGGCGAGCAGGCGTTCTTCTTCCACTCCGAGGGGATTAGAGTTGAGGGCTCCGATGAAGCAGATCTATCCAGCCTCGATCACTGGCAAGGGTTTTGCCGCCGGCGGCAGCGTGCTCGACCACAAGTTCGGGGACTCTCCGCCCTTCACGCTCGGCGTCGAGGAGGAGTACATGCTTCTCGACCCGGTCAGCTTCGATCTCGTGCAGCACGTAGACACGGTGCTCACCGCCGTGCAGGACGGCGAGTTCACCGAGCGGATCGGGCCGGAGCTCATGCAATCGGTCGTGGAGATCTCCACTCCCGTCTGCCGGACGGCCGGCGACGTCGATTCGGAGCTCCGCCGCCTGCGCTCGTACGTCACCGAGATCGCCCGGAGCCAGGACCTGCGGGTGGGCTCGGCGGGAACGCATCCCTTCAGCCTCTTCGAGCGCCAGCGGATCACTGCGCGCGACCGCTACCGCAACCTGGTCGACCAGCTCCAGTACGTCGCCCGGCGCGAGCTGATCTTCGGGCTGCACATCCATGTCGCGGTCGACGACCCGGAGAAGGCGATCCACGTGACGAGCGCGCTTCTTCTCCATCTGGCGGAGTTCCTCGCGCTCTCGGCGAGCTCGCCCTTCTGGCGCGGCGAGGCGACGGGGCTCGCTTCCAGCCGGCAAATGGTCTTCGCGGCCTTCCCACGATCGGGGCCGCCGCCGCGCTTCCGAGACTACGCCGACTACGCGGAGGTCGTGGGGCAGCTCGAGAAGACCGGCTGCATCGCGGACTACACGCACATCTGGTGGGACATCCGTCTCCATCCCCGCTTCGGCACGATCGAGGTTCGCGTGATGGACGCGGTCACGCGGGTGGAGGACACGACCGCACTCGCGGCGTACGTCCAGGGGCTCGTCAAGTACTACTCGGATGCCTATGAGGCAGGCCGCGAGCTGCCCTCCTACCACCGGATCCTGACGACCGAGAACAAGTGGCTCGGCGCCCGCTACGGGCTCGAGGCGCCCGTCATGGACCTCGTCACCGGCCGCCGCAACCGAGTTCCCGTCGCCCAGCTCGTTCGCCGTGCGCTGCGTGAGATCGAGCCGCATGCCCGGGAGCTCGGCTCCGAGCGCGAGCTCGAGGGCATCCGGGACATCCTCGGCCGCGGCAACGGCTCCGACCGGCAGCTCCGCGTCTTCAACGCGAACAGAGACATCGTCGAGGTCGTCTCGGAGATCGCGGACGCGACCGAGGCCGCCCTGGTGGCGACGACGTGATCGCGGCCGGCGAGCAGGCGCCGGACGCCCGCATCTGGCTGACCCCCAACCAGGATGCGCGGCTGAGCGAGCTCGGGGACGGCGGCCCGTATCTCCTCCTCTTCTACCTCTTCGACTGGTCGAGCACCTGAACTGACGAACTCACCATCCTGCGTGACAGGAAGGCGGAGTTCGATGCGGCAGGCGTGAAGACCTACGGGATCTCACGGGACAGCCCCTGGTCGCACGTCGCCTGGGCGCAGGTGCTCGACCTCGGCGACACGCCGCTTCTCTCGGACTGGAACGGCGAAGCCGTCAGCGGCTTCGACGTCGAGCAGGAGTACCGCGAGATGACAGGCGTGGCCGAGCGCACCGCCTTCCTCGTGGGGGGAGACGGCATCATCCGCGCAGCATGGCGCTACGAGACCGCAGAGGTGCCCGACTTCGACGAGCTGCTCTCGGCCGCCCGCTTGCTCTCGTAGGCGCCGTCTACGCGGCAGCGGCGGTCGCCGCCACCTGGCCGGCAATCACCTCGTTCGGCAGCGCGTTCATGGCGAACGACCGGATCGGCGCGGGCGAGCCGCCCGCGGGCGACCACCTGCAGTCGGTCTACCGTTTCTGGCTCGTCGGCCACCAGCTCGGGCATGGCCGGGCCCCCTGGAAGGACCCGTACAGCTTTCAGCCGATCATCGAGCCGCAGACTGTCCTCGGCGGCTGGCCCTTCGGCCTCCTCTTCTGGCCGATCGACACGCTGTTCGGGCCCGTGGTCGGGTGGAACTTGCTCCTGCTCACGACAATCGTGCTCGCGGGTCTCTTCACCTACTCGTGGCTTCGCTGCCTCGAGCTCGGCGTGCTGCCCGCCTTGCTCGGCGGGTTGGTGTTCGCCATCGCTCCCTACCGGCTCGAGCAGAGCGCGGGACACCTCCTCGGCTGGGCGGCCGTCTTCCTCCCGCTGTCGCTTTGGGCGGTCGAGCGGGCCCGCTCGCCCTCCACGGCGGGACGCGCCCACGTCTGGGGGGCGGTCGCAGCCGTCGCGCTGGCGTCGATCTCCCTCAGCGGCCAGGTGCATCTCGCGCTTGGCGCCGTGCCGCTCCTCGTCGCGTACGCAGCCCTGCGCTTCGCCCGAGTGCCGTTTGCCTGGACGCTGGGCGGGGCGCTCGTCGCGGCCGGAGTCGGGATTGCGATCCGCTATGCGCTGATCGCCGGCTCGCCGGAGGAGACCGGCCGGTCGGTCGACGAGCTCCGACGCTACTCGGCCGAGCCGCTCGACTTTCTCGACCGTTGGCATCTGCCCGGGAGCGAGGAATTCGTGTACCTCGGCTGGCTGACGCCCGCGCTAGCCGTCGTCGGGCTCGTGTTCCTGGCCAGGCGCCGCCGCGGCCTCGCCGTCCTCTTCGGCGTCGCGGCCGGCCTCCCCGTGCTGCTCGCCCTCGGGGCGAACCTGCCGGGCTACGAGGCAGTTTGGCGCCACTTCTCGCCGCTCCACTTCACGCGCGTCCCCGGACGATTGCTGCCGATCGCCAACCTCGCCCTGGCGGCGCTCACCGCCTTCGCCTGCGCCGGGCTGCTGGCCCGCCGCGCCGGGCGGGCCACGGCGGTTGCCGCAGCTCTCGTCGTGCTCGTCGCCCTCGATCTCGTCGTCCAACCGCTTTCGTCAGCCGCGGCCGACCCCGACAACGGCGCCTATCTCGCCCTGGCTGACTCGCCGCCCGGGCGAGTACTGGAGCTCCCGCTCTTCGAGCCGGGCGTCCACTACGGCAGCGTCTACGACTACTACCAGCTCCAGGAGGTGCGTGAACAGCCGGGGGGCTACTCCACCCTGGCTCCGCAGGCCGCCTTCGACTTCTACTTCGGTCACGACCGCCTCTCTTGCGGCGTATGGCTGGCCCGCGACCGGCACGAGCTGGCCCGGCTCGGGATCACCCGCGTCCTCTTCCACAGCGGCCTCTACGTGCAGGCCGCGCGCCGCGGCGCCTGGTTCGCCTGGCGCGGCCTCCAGGAGCAAGGGTTCGGCCCCGTGGCCAGAGGCGGGCCGGTGACGCTCTTCGCCCCCGGTGCCCCGGCCGGGCCCGAGCCGAAAGGCGAGCCCCCCCGCTTCCGTCAGCATCTTTGTAGCGGCTGGACGGGCAAACGCATGACCGCGACCGAAGCAACGGTTTGGGTCTACGGTGAAGGGGCGATCGTCCTTCACGTGTCCGCCCCGAAGCAAACCCGCCTCCGGCTGCTCGCGGACGGCCGACTCGTTGATCAGCGTCGCTTTTTGGGCGCAGTTTTCCTCGGGACAACACTCACTGGAATGCGCTGGCACCCGTTGTTGCTGCAGTCATCGACCCCGGGCGTTCACCTCGACACGATCGACTTCTGATTACGTCGCGATGAAGAGGTTCTTGAGCTCGGTGTAGTGGTCGAGCGCGTGCGGGCCGAGCTCCCGGCCGACGCCCGACTGCTTGAACCCGCCGAACGGCGTGGTCACCCGCACCGACGTGTTGGAGTTGATCGAGATCGTCCCCGTGTCGAGCCCACGGGCGACCCGCAGAGCTTTCGCCCCGTCGCGCGTCCAGATGGAGCCCGAGAGGCCGTAGATCGTGTCGTTGGCGAGCTGCAGTGCCTCGTCTTCGCCCTCGAATGAGATGACTGCCGCGACCGGACCGAAGATCTCCTCGCGTGCCGCTCGATCGTCATTGGACACCGGTGAGAGGACGGTTGGCGGATACCAGTACCCAGGGCCGTCGGGAGCGGGGCCGCGGAAGGCGACGCGCGCTTCGTCGTCCACATAGGACGCGACCTTCTCACGATGGTCGGCGGAGATCAGCGGCCCCATCTGCGTCTCCTCGTCGAGAGGGTCGCCAACCCGAAGCGACTTGACCGACCGCTCGAGCGCCTCGAGGAAGGCGTCGAGTGCGCTGCGCTCGACGAGGATGCGCGAGCGCGCGCAGCAGTCCTGCCCCGCGTTCCCGAAGACCGCGCCCGGCGCAGAGGCCGCCGCCTCCTCGAGGTCTGCGTCCGCGAAGACGATGTTGGCCGACTTCCCGCCCAGCTCGAGCGTCACCCGCTTGATCGAGCCGGAGGCGAGCTCCCCGATCCGACGTCCCACCTCGGTCGAGCCCGTGAAGGCGACCTTGGCGACGTGAGGATGCTCGACGATGCGCTCGCCGACCACGCGGCCCGGCCCATTGACCACGTTCAGGACGCCTTCGGGCAGGCCCGCTTCGAGCGCCAGCCGCTCCAGCTCGATCGCAGTCAGCGGGGTCAGCTCGGCCGGTTTGAGCACGATCGTGTTGCCAGCCGCGAGTGCTGGGCCGAGCTTCCAGCTCGCGATCGTCAGCGGGAAGTTCCAGGGCGTGATGAGGCCCACGACGCCGAGCGGCTCGCGAAAGGTCATGTCCACCCCGCCGGCAACCGGGATCGTGTCCCCGAGCAGCCGCTCCGGCGCCCCGGCGTAGTAGTCGAACACGTCCACGACCATCCCGACCTCGCCGCGGGCGTCGGAGATCGGCTTCCCCACGTTGCGGGCTTCGAGGGTGGCGAGATCCTCGAGCGAGTCCTCGATCCTGCGCGCGAGCGCACGCAGGAGCTTGGCGCGGTCGCCCGGCTTCACCGCGCGCCACGCTGGGAAGGCGGCCTTGGCGCGGGCAACCGCAGCGTCGGCGTCCTCCGCGGAAGCGCGGGGGAGCTCGGCGAGCACCTCCTCGGTCGCCGGCTCGAAAACCTGCATGGTCTCAGCGCTCACGGCCACTCGGCGAGCCTATCACCGGGTCTCAGGAGGGCTTGACGAAACATCGGCTGTGCCGCCGGAGGCGCGCCGGTCGCCCTGAGGCTGTGTCCTCGGTCGCCCCCGTATCTAAAGTCGATACGAGGGCTCCCTGCGTCCGTGTCTCAGAACGACCCGTCCCGTCCCGGCGACGAGCGACGTTCCGCCAAACCCTCCTACATGCCCATCGCGTGATACCCGGAGTCGACGTAGAGCGTCGTTCCGGTCACGTTCTGGGCCTCGTCCGAGAGGAGGAAAGCCGCCGCGTGGCCAACGTCCTCGGCGGTGATGGGACGGTGGAGCGGAGCGCGCTCTTCGACGATGGCCTCCATGGTCGGGAAGCCGGCGATGGAGCGCGCCGCGAGCGTCCGCACCGGGCCCGCCGAGACGGCGTTCACGCGGATGTTCTTCTGCCCGAGGTCCCAGGCGAGATATCGCATCGACGCGTCGAGGGCGGCCTTCGCCACCCCCATGACGTTGTAGTGGGGCACCGCCCGCTCGCCGCCCAGGTACGTCATGGTCAGGATCGAGCCGCCGCCTGCCTTCTCCATCAGCGGCTCGGCGGCGCGCGCAGCAGCGACCAGCGAGTAGGCGGAAACGTCGAGGGCCAGCCAGAAGCGGTCGCGCGGCGTATCCGTGAACCTTCCCTCCAGGTCACGCGCGTCGGCGAAGGCGACCGAGTGGACGAGCAGGTCGAGCTCCCCGCCGAAGGTCTCCCCCACCTCCGTGATGACGCGCTCGACGTCGTCGTCGGAGCAGACGTCGCACTCGGTGACCAGGGGGCTCGAAACGGTGCCGGCGAGCTCGCGCACGTTCTCCTCGATGCGCTCGCCCTGGTAGGTAAACGCGAGCGAGGCGCCGCCCTCCGCCAGCTTCTGGGCGATCGCCCACGCGATCGAGCGGCGGTTCGCAACGCCGAGCACGAGACCGCGCTTGCCGGAGAAGTCCGCCATGGCGGCGTGAGTCTATTGTCGGGCCGTGAGCATCGCAGTGATCACCGGTGGATCGAGCGGCATCGGCGCAGCGACGGCGCGCGTGCTGACGGAGGCCGGCTGGCGTTGCGTCCTGCTCGCCCGTGACCCGGAGCGGCTCGCGCGCGTGGCGAGAGAGCTCGGCGCCGAGGCCGAGCAGTGCGACGTCGCCGACCGCGGGCAGGTGAACGACGCCGCAGCCCGGATCGCCGAGCGCCACGAGGCGATCCAGCTACTCGTCAACAACGCTGGCTTCACGAAACGCAAGGGCTTCCTCGAGAGCACGCCGGAGGAGATCGAGGACCTCACCCGCACGAACTACTTCGGCTCGGTCTGGGCACTCTTCGCCTTTCTGCCGCTCCTCGAGGCGGGGCGGCCGTCCGACATCGTCAACGTCGCCTCGGTGGCGGGCACGGTGGCGCATGGCTCATCGGGGCCGTACGCGGCCGCGAAGCACGCCCAGCTCGCGTTCTCGCGCGCGACGACGACCGAGCTGGCTGGACGCGGAATCCGCGTCCACACGGTCAACCCGGGCCCCGTCGAGACGCCCGGGTTCTCGCAACGGATGCTCCTCCAGCATCGGCTGCTCCGCCACGTCGTCCTCACACCGGAACAGGTCGCGAACGCAATCGTTCGCGCGGTCGATCGCAACCGCGCCGAGGTCGTCCTCCCTCGTTACCTGCGGGTCGCAGGGGCAGCGCAGGCGCTCGCGCCGGCGAGCCTAGCGCGCCTCGTTAGCCGAGCCGGCGCGCGATTCGGAGGGCGGCCAGGCCCAGCGTAGCCCCGGCCACCGCGTCCAGCACGTAGTGGTTTCCAGTCGCGAAAACGACGAGGGCGACCAGAGGCGGGTACGCGGGCGCGAGCGCCCGCACGGCGGCCGATTCGCTCGTTTCGGCGATGCCCGCGGCCGTCACGACGGCGTAGGCGACGTGGATCGACGGCATGGCTGCGATCGGGTCGTAGAGCTTCGCGATCAGGCCCGTGTCGAGATCGACCCCGCTCACGTCCGCGATCGTGTCCACGAAGTGCTCCAGGGTCCTCGGCGGCGCGACCGGGAAGAAGAGGAAGATGGGTTGCGCCCCCAGCGTGGCGAAAGCGGCCGCCCGCCGGAGACGGTGGAACTCCGGGTCGCGGCGGTGGAAGAGCCGCATCAGCCACCCGACCGTCAGACCGACGTTGAGCGTCACATAGGCGACGTTGAGCACCGCGACGAGGCGGCGACGCGGCAGCAGGAGAGCCTGAAGATCCGGCTCCACGTGGATGTCGAGCCGCCGCTCGAGAGCCACGATCCGCTCTGAATTTTCCGCTGCTCGCCTGCGCCCCTGTTCGTTGACGACAGCTCGCCGCACAAGGAGATACGTCGCGTAGACCCCGAGGCCGATCGCCGCTTCCCGCCGCCCTGAGAAACGGCGTAATCGCTCACGGACTCCCATTCCAGGGGACATACTTATTCACCGATGCTCCGGCCGTGGCGGCGATACGTGTTCCGGTTGCTGCTCGGATCCGCGGCGACTGGTGCGTTCCTCTGGCTCTTCCTGCGACAGGTCGACCTGGGCGAGGCATGGGGGGAGATCACCTCGCTGCCGGGGTGGACACTGGCCGCGTCGCTGGGCCTCATCCTCACCAACGTCTTGTTCATGACGCTGCGCTGGAAGTACCTGCTCTCAGGGGCGGGCTACACGATTCGCAAGCGGAAGCTCTTCTCGACGATCTCGGTGGGTCGGGCTGCGAACAACTTTCTCCCCGCGCGCGGCGGGGACCTCCTGCGCATCGAGTCGCTTCGAGAGCAGCACGTGCCCGCATTCGTCACGGCTGGGACGCTCTTCGCCGAGCGGCTGCTCGACGGCGTCGTCCTGTCGGTCTGGATCCTGCTCGGGGCGATCCTGATCGGGGAGGGCGGAGCGGTTCTCTACACCGGCATCGCCCTGTCGGCGGGAACCGCGGTCGGCGTCTTCCTCGTCGTCCTCGCCGCGCGTGACTCGGAGAAGACCGAGACCTTCATCTGGCGGATGACGAAATGGCTGCCGCCACGCTGGCACACGCGCGCGGCGCGGGCCGCCGCGCACTTCGTCGAAGGCCTCGGCGCGTTCCGCGGCCGGGGGCGTGTTTTCCTCGTCTTCTCGACGTCAGTGGCGATGTGGCTCGCCGACGTGGCGATGTACTACCTCGTCGGCCAGGCGTTCGACCTCGACATCGGGGTCGGCGGCTACTTCCTCCTGGAAGGCGTGGGCAACCTGACGCTCGCCGTTCCGGCCACCGCGGCCGGCATCGGCACGTTCGACTACCTGACGCTCCTCGCAGCTCAGGGGATCGACGTCCCGACGGACAAGGCGAGCGCCTATGTCCTCACGATGCACGCGCTCACGGTCGTACCCATCACGCTGCTCGGCGCGGTGCTCGTCTCCCCCGCGTTCCCCCGTCTCTTCCGGCGCCGCCGCAAGCAGGAACCCGCGGAGGAGAGCGCCTAGGAGACTTTGACGAAACATCGGCTGTGCCGCCGGAGGCGCGCCGCTCGCCCCCAGGCTTCGTCCTCGGTCGCCCCCGTATCTGAAGTCGATACGAGGGCTACCTGCGTCCTTGCCTGGGAACGATCGTCCCGTCCCGGCGACGAGCGACGTTCCGCCAAACCCTCCTAGCCCACGCGGGCGCTCTCGTACTCGCGGGCGAGGTAGGGAAGCTCGCGCGGCCGGCGGTCGGCCGCCGCGAGCGCGTCGGCGAGTCGAGCCCGGCGGCGGGCGGGGTCTGTCAGCTCGGGGTCCACCGGCCGCTCCTCCGACCTGGCGGCCTCCAGAGCGTCCGTCAGGCCTGCCTCCGTCGCTTCCCGGCCCGCGACCAGCTCATGGGCGACGTACTGGCCGGAGGTGAGAGGCATCGCGTGCTTGAGGAGCTCGAGCGTTGCCGTCTCCGCGTCTTCAGGCGGCTCGACACCCGGGCGGACGCTGGCGACGATGCGCGTCCGGCCCCGCACGAGCGGGTCATAGGCGAGCGCGATCAACAGGAACGCCTGCGGCCGCACCCGGCGAACGAGCGCCGAGAGCCCTCGCCGTAGCGGGCCGATCTCTCCGTCCGGCGAGGGGCGTCCTTCCGGAAAGACGACCAGGGGCCGCTCCCTGGCGACGTCGACGAGCGCGCGGAAGTCCGCGGCGGCGCGGGTGGCGCGGCGCTCCCAAAACCCGTCCGGCCCGACGCCGTCGTTCCGTTCGACGGGAAGCCAGAGCAGGTCTGCGTACTCGCCGCGCAGCACGTCGGTCCCATGCAGGGCCGCCGGCAGGCCGAGCTCGTCGGAGCGAACGCGGAAGACGTCCGCCAGATTCGCAGGAAGCAGCTCCTCGAGCGGAGCCTCCGGCAGGGCGCGGACGAGCTCTCCCGCGCGTGCGACGCTCGCGCTCGAAATGGGATGAACCTCGACACGCGGGAGAAACCGACCGACGCCGAGGTGGAAGAGAGCGCGGCGGGCGGTCTTCGGAAGCCCCTCGGGGAACCCGGCGAAGAAGCCCGGGAGGAACATGTCGTCGCGCGCGGCGAAGCCCATGCGATGCTCGCGATTCCGCCAGAAGCGGGCCCCGAAGTAGAGCAGGGGCGAGATCACGGGGACGTCCGTCTCCCGCCGGTGGGTCACGACGATCAGCGTCCGCGGCTCGAGCGCGAAGCGGCGCGGCCCGACCGTCACGACTCGAAACGCCGCGTTCGAATAGGTCCACATGCCCAGGCCGACAGCGTCGAAGAGCGGTCCCATGGGGGTAGCATGGCCGCCATGGCACGTCTTTCGCTCGGCGATCCCGCTCCGTCTTTCGAGTTGCCCGGGATCGATGGGCAGACGCATTCCCTCGAGGACTACAGCGGGCAGCCGGTGGCCGTCGTGTTCTCATGCGTCCACTGCCCGTACGTGGTCGCCTGGGAGGATCGGCTGAACGACGTCGCCCGCGACTATGCGGGCCGCGCCGGCCTCGTCGCGATCAACTCGAACGCGGGCTACCTGGGCGACGGGGTCGAGGACATGGAGCGCAGGTCGGAGGAAAAGAGGTTTGCCTTCCCGTTCCTCTACGACGAGACCCAGGACGTCGCGTCGTTGTACGGAGCAGCCCGCACGCCCGAGGTCTTCCTCTTCGACGCGCAGCACCGGCTCGCCTACCACGGGACCCCGGACTCGGACCATCAGGACGCGGAGGGCGCCGAGCCCTATCTGCGGAACGCGCTGGAGGCCGTCCTGGACGGCGGCGGGATCGACCCGGCAGAGGTCCCTGCGGTCGGCTGCACCATCAAGTGGCGCTCTTAGCGATCTGAGTCTTTACGAGCTCGATCGCATCGTCGCGGGTCGCGATCGTGCCCACCGCGCGCTCCTCGGCGACGAGGTCGAGCAGCTCGCCGACCCTCGGCCCGGGCTCGACCCCGAGCTCGAGCACGTCCTCTCCGCGTAGGAGCGGCGTGGTGGGCTCGGCCGCACGGGCGGCAAGCACCGCGTCGTACAGGTCAGTCGCTCCGAGGAACGCGAGGGCGCTGACCGCCCAGGGCTCCGTCGCCCGCCGAAAGCGGTGGATCTCGCGCGCCGAGTCGTCCGGCGGGCGGCCGGCCCCGAGCAGGGTGTGGGCAAACCGCCGAAGCTCGTTGGAGATCGGCAGCTTCCTCAGGTTTTCGCCGAAGACCGCGACGAGGAGGTACCCCGGCGTGTCTGCGAGGTCGACCTCGTCCAGGCGCGCAATGGAGCCGCCGAGCGGCTCGAGCAACCCGAGCTCGTCTGCACGACGGAAGCCCTGCGGGCCGAGGCGCTCGACCTCGCCGAGGATGCGCTCGCCGGCGGGCTCGGCGACCCGGCCGGCGTTCTCCCGCACGAGTCTTTCCGTGTGCTCGTCGAGCGCGAAGCCGAGCTCGTCCTCCAGTCGAACTGCCCGGAGCAGACGCAGAGGATCGTCCTCGAAGATCGTGTCGCCGACCGCGCGCAGGCGAGCTGCCTCGAGGTCGGGAATGCCCCCGAGCGGATCGATCCGCTCGCCTCCCGTCACCGGGACTGCGATCGCGTTGATCGTGAAGTCGCGAGTGCGGAGGTCGTCCTCGAGCGTTCCCCGCAGTGGCGTGAAGTCCACCGTCGTCGCGTCGGGAAAGGCAACACGCCAGGCGCCGTGACGCTCGGAGAGCGTGAAGAGAGCTCCCTTCGAGAGGCCCGCGTAGATTCGTGCGGCCACCTCCGGATCAGGCGTGGCGACGTCGACGTCGACCACCGGCCGGCCGAGCAGCTCGTCGCGGACGGCCCCACCGACGACGTAGGCCTCAACGCCGGCGACGGAGGTGCGGATCCGCTCATCCATCGAGCACCGTCCGCGTAGCTCGCAGCGGGTCGGAGCGAATCCCGGTGGTGACCTCGTAGTTGATGGTGCCGAGATGGCGTGCGTGCTCCTCGACGAGCAGGCCGTCGCCGATGAGCGTCACGGAAGCGCCCTCCGATTCGTCGTCGAGCTCCACGGCGATCGCGTCCATGGAGACGGCGCCGACCACCTCCCGCCGAGCGCCTCCCACCAGCACCTGGGTCCCCATCAACCCACGCCGGAACCCGTCGCCGTAGCCGACGGGGACGACGCCGATCCTCGTCGGGCCCGCGGCGACGAAGCGTCGGCCGTAGCCCGCGCTTTCCCCTGCCTCGAGCGTCTTCGCGAGCGCCACGTAGCTCCGCCAGGAGAGCACGGGCTCCAATCCGTGCTCGGCAGGGTCGAGGCCGAACGGCGAGAGCCCGTAGAGGGCGACTCCGCTGCGCACGGCGTCGAAGCGCGACTCGGGCAAGGCGAGGGCCGCCGCGCTGTTGGCCAGATGAGCCGTCACGCCAGGGAAGTCGCGCACGACCTCCTGAAAGCGCTCGATCTGCGCGCGAACATGGGTCTGGTCCTCCTCCTCGGCGGTCGCCAGATGGCTCATCAGGCCGACGACGCGCTCGCGCGGCACCGCGCTCGCGTCTTCCGAGCTCATCCCCCACCTGCCCATCCCGGTATCGACCTTGAGATGCAACTCGAGGCCCTCCGGAACCGCGCTCGGCGACGAGACGGTTGCCTCGAGCCGCGCCCGGCGCGCCACGTCGTCCTCTCCGGGCGCCAGGGGGCCGAGGACGAGGATCCGGGCGTCGGGGAGCGCGCCGCGCACCGCGTCTCCCTCACTGGCGCTCGCGACACAGAGGGCGCTTGCCCCGACATCGAGCGCGGCTCGCGCGACGTCGAGAATGCCATGCCCGTATCCGTCGGCCTTGACGACGGCCCATACGGCGGCGGGAGCCGCGGCCGCTCGCATCGTCTCGACGTTCCGCCGGAACGCGGCGAGGTCGATGGTGATCTCCGATCGGCGGCTCACGAGAGCGCAAGCGACAGCGCGTCGACGACGTCGCCGGCGAGCAAGCCCGCGGCGCCGTGACGCTCGGCCGCGATGCCCGCGGCCACCCCCTGGGTCGCCGCGGCGGCAACCGCTCCCATGCGACCGTCCATGCCCTTCGAGAGATAGGCGGCCACGATCCCGGTCAGCACGTCGCCCGCACCGGCGGTCGCCAGCCCCGGATTCCCGAGATCGGAGACGACGACCCCGCGACCGGGCGCGGCGACGATCGTGTCGGCTCCTTTGAGGAGGACGACCGCGCCGACGTCGTCGGCTCCAGCCTGCGCCGCGTGGAGGCGTCGCGAGCGTACCCATTCCGACTTCCTGCCCAGGAGGGCAGCCAGCTCGCCTTCGTGCGGGGTCAGCACAGTGGGGGAGTCGCGCGCGAAGACCCAGTCGAGATGCCCGGTCAAGGCCCACAGACCGTCCGCGTCGAGGACGATCGGCTTGTCGAGTCGGTCGAGGAGGTAGGCGACGAGCGCACGTGTGCCGGCCGTCCGTCCGAGCCCGGGCCCCAGCGCCACTGCCGTCGCGCGCTCCGCGGACTCGATGACGGCGTCGGCGGCATCCAGTGTCATCACCCCGTCCTCGTCCGGGCACGCCCGTGTGATCACCTCGAGCAGCCGCTGCTCGAAGATCTGGTTCAGCGAGGCCGGCACGCAGGCGGTGCAGATCCCCGCGCCCGACCGGAGAGTGGCCTCCGCGGAGAGACAGGCAGCCCCCGTCTTCCCGGTCGATCCGCCGACCACGACGACCGAGCCCGCGGTGTACTTGTTGTCTCTGGGCGCCCTCCGCGGGACGACGGACAGCATCTCCGGGGTCGCACGGCTGTGTCGGGTCTTCACGCTAGCCAGGCCGATGTCGGCGACCACGACCTCGCCGGCGTGGAACCGCCCGGGCGCCACGACGAGCCCGATCTTCCTTGCGTGGAAGGTGACCGTGAGGTCGGCCCGCACGGCGGCGCCCGCGACCTCGCCGGTCGACGCGTCGACCCCGCTCGGCACGTCGACCGCCACGACCGGCGCTTTCAGGCCCTTGATCTCCTCGATCGCGGTCGCGGCCTCGGTCCGCGGCTTCCCGCGAAACCCGGTTCCGAAGAGGGCATCGACGACGAGCTCGGTCTCGGCCGTCTCCACGAACGGGATGCCGGCCGCGCGGGCCTGCTCGAGGTTTTCCCGCGCGTCGCCGGAGATCTTCTGCTCGTCTCCGACCAGGACGGCCTCGACCTCTTTCCCCGCCTCACGCAGCTTGCGCGCGACGACGAACCCGTCTCCGCCGTTCGAGCCTGTTCCGCACCAGACGGACACGGAGCTGACATCGCCGTAGCGGGCGAGGATCGTCTCGGCGGCAGCGTTGCCCGCTCGCTCCATCAGCTCGAGGGTCGGCCCGCCGTAGGCCTCTTCCGCGGCCCGCATCTCCTCGGCCGTGTAGAGCGGCTCAGTGATCATCGGCGACGACGCAGACGGCGGCCGCAAGCTCCTTGGAGTGGGTCATCGAGAGGTCGATCGCGCCGGCGCCCACGCGCGCTGCCCACTCGGCGACCTGCCCCGTCAGCGTGACGTCGGGCTTCGGCCGCCCGGCGATCTCGACGTCCTTCCAGGCGAAGGCACGCGCCACCCCGAACCCGAGCGCCTTCCCGACGGCCTCCTTGCCGGCGAACCGGGCCGCATAGTGCTGGGCGGGATTGGGACGGGACTCGCAGTACGCCCGCTCGGCCTCCGTAAAGCAGCGCTCCCGGAATGCGGCGTAGCGATCGAGCGCGCCGGAGATGCGGCCGATCTCGATCACGTCGAGCCCGACCTTCACGCGGCCTCGTCGAGCCAGGCCGGCAGGTCGGCGATGGAGTCGATCACCGCGTCGGGCTGGGGATCGGCCTCCTCGAGAGCCGTGGGGCGAAACTTCCCCGTGCGAACGAGAACGGCCTGCATGCCCACCCGCTTGGCTCCCCCGATGTCGGCCTCGACGTCGTCGCCGACCATCACCGCGTCTCTTGCCGTGGCGGCGAGCTCGTCGAGCGCGGACTCGAAATAGGCGGCCGTGGGCTTGCCGACGATCTCCGCTTCGGTCTGCGCCGCGTACTCGAGCCCGGCGACGAACGCCCCGGCATCGAGCAGCGGGCCCCGCGAGGTCTGCCACCAGCGGTTCTTGTGCAGGCAGACGAGCCTCGCGCCGTCACGCAGTGCCGCGAAGGCACGGTTGAGCTCGTCATAGGAGAAAACGCGTCCCGTCTCTTCCGTCTCGTCTGCTCCTCCGACAAGGACCGCTTCGGCGCCCTGGTCCACAAGAGTCACGTGCTCGGCGAGATCGGGGCGAATCGACTCCATGGTGAGCGGCAACACGCGAAGCCCCTCGAGGAGCTTGCCCGCCGCGATGGGAGTCGTGGAGACGTCCTCCTCGTCGAGCTGGATTCCCAGCGAGCGGAGCTCCCCGGCCAGCTGCGAACGGGCGCGCGTGGTGTTGTTGGTGACGAAGCGGACGCCATGTCCGGCGGCACGCAGAGCGCGCACGGCCTCGGGCGCACCGGGGATAACCTCGCCCGAAACGTGGAGGACTCCGTCAATGTCGAGCAGAATTGCCGTCATTCCGCGCGAGTCTATTCAGGTCAACTCGAGGCTGGCGATCCCGCTCGAAGAGGTCGAGCTGCGCTATTCGCGCTCGAGCGGTCCCGGGGGGCAGCACGCGCAGAAAACGGAAACGCGCGTCGAAGCCCTCTTCGACGTGGCCGCCTCGGACACGCTCTCTGACGCCCAGAAAGCACGGCTGTCGGAGCGCGTCGGACCGGTGGTCCGTGCGGTTGCGCAGGACGAGCGTAGCCAGTCGCGGAACCGTGAACTGGCGCTCGATCGGCTTGCGGGCGCCATTCGGGCCGGACTGCGGGTGCCGCGGAAGCGCCGTCCGACGAAGCCGTCAGCGGCGGCGCGAGAGCGAAGACTCGAGGACAAGAAGCGCCGGGGCGCGAAGAAGCGGCTACGGAAGCCGCCGGCTGAATAACGTGCCTCCCGCGTGCGAGTCGGCTTGTTTGGCCGGCCACGCGCGCGGTTCCTCTGGATACGCTCGAAGCGGAGGGAGGCGCGCGGCGGCCCCGCATCAGTCTTATTCGACCGTGACGGTCTTGGCCAGGTTGCGCGGCTGATCGACGTTCAGGCCGCGCAGGCGAGCGATGCGGTAGGCCAGGAGCTGGAGGGGGATGACGGCCAGCATGGCCTGCAGGAACGGGTGCGTCCTGGGCACGTAGACGACGTCGTCGGCGTGATGCTGGATGTCCTCGTTGCCGTCCGTCGCGATGGCGATCACCTCGGCCCCCCGCGCCCGCACTTCCTGGATGTTCGAGACGACCTTGTCGTAGACGTGCGAGTCGGTCGCAACACAGACGACCGGCGTCTCGGCGTCGAGCAGCGCGATCGGCCCGTGCTTCATTTCACCAGCCGAGTAGGCCTCCGTCGGGATGTAGGAGATCTCCTTCAGCTTCAAGGCGCCCTCCAGGGAAACAGGCAGGCCGATGTGCCGCCCCAGATAGAGGAAGAAGGGCGCGGTGTGATGCCGCTGAGCGATTTCCTCGATGGGATGGTCGCCGTCGAGGTACGTCGCGATCTTGTCCGGCAATGACGCGACCTCCTCGACCAGGCTCGCCAACTCCTCGGGGGCGAGCGTGTTCCGGATCTCCGCGAGCTTCAAGGCCAGGAGGTAGAGGAGCGTCACCTGGGCGGTGAACGTCTTCGTCGCCGCGACGGCCATCTCGATCCCGGCGTGCGTGTACAAAACCCGCTCGACCTCCTGCGTGATCTGCGTCCCCATCATGTTCGTGATGGCGATCGTGCGCGCACCGCTGTCTCGAGCGAGGCGAATCGCGTGGATGGTGTCGCGGGTCTCTCCCGACTGGGAGATCCCGACGACGAGCGTGTCCTTGGTGAGCACCGGGTTGCGGTAGCGCCACTCGCTCGCGATGTCGGGCTCGCACGGTAGGCGCGCCCATTCCTCGATCACGTAGCGACCGACGACGCCGGCGTGGTACGCGGTGCCCGTGGCGAGAACGACCATCCGCCTGAGGTTCTGCACCTCGAGGTCGGTGAGCCCGAGATCCTCGAGATCGAGCTTCCCGCCCCGTATTCGGTCGCCGATCGTGTCTGCAACCGCGTGAGGCTGCTCGTAGATCTCCTTGAGCATGAACGTCTCGTAGCCGTGCTTCTCGGCCGCTTCGTCATCCCAGTCGACCTCGAATGACTCGCGCTCCTGTGGGCCGTCTTCCACGGAGTAGAACGACGCCCCGTCCTTCTTGATCAAGACGACCTCGCCGTCCTCGATCAACTGCACGCGCCGCGTCTCGCGCAGGAACGCTGCGATCGACGACGCGAGGAACATCTCGCCCTCGCCGATGCCCACGACGAGCGGGCACTGGAGACGCGCGCCCACGAGCATGTCGGGATGGTCGCGATGGATGACGACGAAGGCGAAATGGCCCTCCAGCTCGGAATACGCCTTGCTGACCGCCTCGACGAGATCGCCGGAGTAGTTGCGCTCGAGGAGGTGCGCGACGACCTCGGCGTCCGTCTCGGATGAGAAGTGGTGGCCGTCGGCTTCGAGCGACTCCTTGAGCTCGCGGAAGTTCTCCACGATGCCGTTGAGCACGATCGCGACCTCATCCTCGACGCAGCCCGTGAGGGGATGCGCGTTCTCGTAGGAGACCTTTCCGTGCGTCGCCCACCGAGTGTGGCCGACGCCCGTCGTCGAAGCCGACCCGTCAAGGCCGGTCTCGGCCTTCAGCTGGTCGAGGTTCCCGACGGCGCGAACGTATTCAAGGCCCTCATCCTCGATCAGTGCGATGCCGGCGGAGTCATAGCCGCGGTACTCGAGGCGCTCGAGCCCATGAAGAAGGTGCTCCCTCGCGGGCCTCGCGCCCACGTATCCGACGATTCCGCACACGTCAGCTCCTTCTTCGACTGAACAGGGCTCCGAAAGACTCCAAACCCCAGCTAGGAGCCGAGCTCTCGCGAGACGAGAGCAGCGATCCTAGCACAGAGATCTAAAGCCTTTTTCTCGCTTTCTGCCTCGGCCAAGACCCGCACGACGGGCTCGGTTCCAGAGGGTCTGACCACCACGCGGCCGGCTCCCGCGAGCTCATCGATCCGCGCTCGTAGGCTTGGCGGGATCTCCTTCGAGCGCACCGGCACATTCGTCTTCGCCTGCGGGAGCTTGGGCATCTCGGCGGCGAGATCCGCGAGCGCCCGCCCGCTCTCGAGCATGGCCTGACAGAGCAAGAGCGTCCCGACGAGACCGTCGCCGCTCGTGTGTCCTCGCATGTAGATCAGGTGACCCGACTGCTCCCCGCCGAGAACCCCACCTTCCCGGCGAAGCGCCTCGGCCACGTACCGATCGCCCACGTCGGTCTCCACGACGCGCACCCCCCGCTCCTCCATCAGCCGATGGAAACCCAGGTTCGTCATCTGCGTGACGGCCACGAGGTCGACGCCGAGGTGGAGAGCGACGACGGCGAGGATCTGATCGCCGTCGACGTCGTTGCCTTCGGCGTCCACCGCGAGCATGCGATCTCCATCCCCGTCGTAGGCGACGCCCAGGTCGAAGTCCCCGCCCCTCACGGTGTCGCGGAGCAGTGAGAGATCCGTGGCTCCGCAGCCGACGTTGATATTCGTGCCGTCCGGTTCGTTGCCTACAGTGACAACGTGTCCACCCAGCCGCTCCAGCACAGCCGGTGCAACCTGGTACATCGCTCCGTTGGCGCAATCGGCCGCAATCCGCAGGCCCGCGAGCGGCTTGCCGAACCGTTCGCAGACCACATCCACGTACTGCTGGTCCACCTCGAGACCCTCGTACACCTGGCCGCCGTCGTTCCCCGGGGAGTCGAGCAGCTGCTCGATCGCCTCCTCATCCGCGTCCGTGAGCTTGCGGCCGCCCTCGACGAAGAACTTAACCCCGTTGTACTCGGGTGGATTGTGCGAGGCGGAGATGACCGCGCCCTCGTGCTCCTTGCTGAGCAGCGCGACTGCGGGTGTCGGCAGAATCCCGCCCGAGACCGCGTCGGCGCCCGCCTGATACAGGCCTCGGACGAGCGCCTCTTCGAGCGCTGGCCCGGACGCGCGAGTGTCTCGCCCGATGAGGACCTGGCGCGCGCCCCACCCCGCGAACGCCCGGCCCAGACGCTCGACGAGCGCCTCCGTGAGCGTTTCGCCGACGACGCCCCTGACGCCGTCCGTGCCGAAATAGCGTCTCAGCGCTTGGAGAACTGCGGCGCCTTGCGCGCCTTGTGCAGGCCTGCCTTCTTGCGCTCGACGATGCGTGCGTCGCGCGTCAGGAAGCCCTCGCGCTTGAGCGCAGTGCGCAGCTCGGGGTCGGCCTCGACCAGTGCGCGGGCGATGCCGTGTCGAAGGGCGCCTGCCTGCCCTGACGGGCCGCCGCCCTGAAGCCGTGCGCGGATGTCGAAGCGGCCCTCGACGCCGGCGACTCTGAGCGGAGCGGTGGCCATCGTCCGAAGCGCCTGGCGGGGGAAGTACTCCTCGATCGTCCGGCCGTTGACCCACGTGCCGCCGTCTCCGGGACGGAGGATCACGCGTGCAACAGACGTCTTGCGCTTGCCGGTGCCACGGTATTGGGCGATCTGGTTCATTCGGGAAGGGGCCTCGGGTTCTGCGCCTCGTGGGGATGCTCCGGCCCAGCGTAGACCTTCAGCTTCGTCAGCTGCCGCCGGGCGAGGCGGTTGCGCGGGAGCATGCCCTTGACCGCCTTGCGAAGCACCTCGGTGGGCCGGCGCTCGAGCTCCTCGCCGAGCGTCCGCTCGCGCAGGCCGCCCGGATAGCCGGAATGTCTGTAGTAGATCTTGTCCTCGCGCTTCTTCCCGGTCACGGCGATCTTCTCCGCGTTCACGACGACGACGAAGTCCCCCGTGTCGATGTGCGGCGTGTAGGCGGGCTTGCGCTTGCCGCGAAGCGTGTCCGCGATCCGGGTCGCCAGGCGACCGAGGGTCTGGCCCTCTGCGTCCACGAGGTACCAGTGCTGCTCGAGCTCTTTCGGCTTGGCGGAATAGGTCTTCATCGGACAGAAAAGCGGCGGACCGCGCGTCCGCCGAGGCCTGATTCTAGCAGCGTCACTCGGCGCTCGACGGTGCGAGTCCGAGGGCCCGAATGCGAAGCGAATACCGCACGATCCAGCCCGCAGGCGCCAGCACGAGGAGTAGGCCGCCGACGCCCAGCGCAGCGACGCCGATCGCGTCGAGGGCATAGCCGCCGAGCAGCGAGAGCCCCGCCCCGGTGAGCCCTGCGAGCAGATCGTTGAAGCCGAGCAGGCGGCCGCGCTCGCTGGGCTTGGTGCAATCGGCGAGCTGGGCGGTCGCTGCGACGAAGGAGAAGCTCCAGCCGATGCCCAGCGCGAACAGCGTGAACGCGAACGCCGCAACGCTCGTCACCCAGAGGAGGCTGATCGACGATGCTGCCATCACGAGCAGGCCACTCACCAGCGCGCGGATGCGACCCACGCGGTCGATGAGGCCGCCGACGACGATCACGAGCGCGTACATGCCGATGACGTGCGCTCCGATGATCGGGAAGACCACGCGGGCCGGATGGCCCTGTTCGACGACCACCACGCCGGTGAGGGTCATGATCCCCACCATCACCGCGAAGCTCGCGAGCGCGGCGAGCATCGACGGGAGGACGCCCGGGCGGCGAACGATCTCGCTCAGCGGGGCCGCGGGCTCGTCGTCCCGCGCGCCGTCCGCGGCGCCGATCATCCGGGCGATCCGGCTCGGATCCGGCCGCACCGAGGCGACGAGGACGAGTCCGACGAGCATGAAGGCGGAAGCCGCGAGCCAGGGAAGCACGAGCGCGTCGGCGTCGAGATCCTTCCCCGCCAGCAGGGGGCTGAAGACCGCAGGCCCGAGGATGGCGCCGAAGACTGCTCCGAAGAGCACGAACGAGATCCCGCGCGCCCGTCTGGAGGCCGGGTACATGTCTCCCGCGGCGGTCCTGGCGAGGAGCGCGGTTGCGCTTGCGGCACCCACGCAGACGAGCCCGACCAAGACCGGCAAAGCCAGGTCGAACCCCGCCCCGGCCGCTGCGAGCAAGCCCCCCACGACGCCCAGCGCGAAGCCCGTGATGAGGACCGGGACGCGCCCGAAGCGATCCATCGCCCGGCCGGCCGGCAGGGCGAAGAGCGCTCCGGTGCCGAGGACGATGGCAGGGCCGAGGCCGACGAGGCCCTTGACGCCCACGACGAGGACCACGGTTAGGGTGGCGACCGCGGCCGAGAGTTGGAGCATCGCGGAGTTAGCCGCGAGGGACGCCGCGAGCAGGATCGTGTTCCGACGCACCGGAGGCGCAGGCTCAGTCATCGAGCGCCACGATTAAACCGGTGCGGAAGGCTGCTCCGCCGCCGTGAGAGGGGTGGCGAACATATGGGACGCCCAACTCCTGCGCTGCCAGGCGCCCGACACCGAGGACGCGGCGGCCGGCGGCCAGCTCGTCGACGAACGGCCGCCCGGCTGCGATCTCGTCGCGCGTCGGAGCGCGGTTGCTCGCCGGGTGCCCGGCCAGATGGGGATGGGTCGGTACAAGGTTCCAGCAGAGGACGGTTTCTTCGAGCCCGAGCTCGGCGAGGACTCGCCTGACGATGGTCGCGCTCGCCTCGGCCGGCCCCGACCCGGTCAGCTGCCGCTCGGACGTGAAAGGGATGCCGCTGACGCGCGCGCCGCGGTGGCCGGCGGCCTCTCCGACGAGGAGGATCGCGGCCTCGCTCCGACCGTCGAGATAGGCAGCGAGCCGCGACCGGCGCATCGATGCCGCCGCGCCGCCGCGATAGAAATTGAAAGTGGCCCCGATCCGAGCTTCGGCGAGACGCTCGACGAAGCCGGTCAGCTCGCGCGGCACCGCGCGTAGCCTATCCCCGTGGTCCGGCGCAGGCTGGTGATCCACGGACGCGTGCAGGGCGTCTTCTTTCGCGACACGCTTCGGCGCATCGCCGAGCGAGGCGGCGTCAGCGGTTGGGCTCGCAACACGCACGAGGGAACGGTGGAGGCCGTCCTCGAGGGGGACGGAGACGCAGTGGAGCGGACGATCGCGTTCGCCCGGAAAGGCCCTGAGGGAGCAGCCGTGGAGCGGGTCGAGGTCCGCGAGGAAGAGCCGGAAGGCCTGACCGGCTTCGCGATCCGGTAGTTACGCGGCCGGAGCCGGCTCAGGCTCGGGCTCGGCGCGGTTCCGCCGCTCGGCCCAGCGATCGGCGGCGGCCTTGACGGCCACAAACGCGATCACGCAATAGATCCATCCGAGGAGGATGTCCACGAAGTAGTGCTCGGCCGTGTAGACGAGCGCGAACGCCATGGCCCACGGATAGAGGAAAAGCGGCACGCGGGCCCACCGCGGAACGAGCTTCCAGAGAAAAAGGGTTATGAGCAACGTGTACGCGGCGTGGAGAGATGGAACCGCGGCGACCGAATTCGCGTACTGCGTCCCCTTCTCGAAGAGCGTATTGAAGTGCGCGATCGGGATGTGGCTCCAGATGATTCCGATGGCGCGAGTGCTCGGCTCCATCTCGCCCAGCTGGCTGGCCATCCACGGGGGCGCCGCCGGGAAGAGCGCGTAGGTCGTGAAGCCCATTAAGGCGATCACCGAGACTGTGACGACGTAGCGCCGGAAGAGTGGGCGGTTGATCCACCAGAGGAGGGCCGCGACGAGGTAGGTGCCCACGAAGTAGCTGACGTACACGAGCCACGCGCCGTAGTCGTACCAGTGGATGTGGAAGGGATCCCAGAGGTGGTTCTGGAGCGTGACCGTGGGAGCCGTCCCGCCGAACAGGAACTCGTCGGCGCGCAGCTGCGGGAGCACGTGCGCGTCGAAGAAGAGACCGTCGGCCTGACCGCGCAACAGGTCGTAGGCCCAGAGGATGAGCGCGAACGGAATCCATTCGAGAACGACGCTCCGCACCCAGCCCTTCACGTTGGTGAGCGAGAAGGCGAGGAGGCCGAGCAGGATCCACATGAGCAGCCGGTCGCGCGAGAGCGGCAGGCCGTCCTCCCACAGGTAGAGGCCCAAAGCGGCCGCGTACACGATCGGCCCTCCCCACCGCAGGAGGCGCTGAGTCGCGGGCGCGCCGAGGCGCGAGCGAACGGTTTCGACCGAGCTCATTCGGAAGAGGCTAGCGGCTCCAGACCGGCTGAGGCACGAAAGCGGAATACTTACTCCATGGGCTTCGACCAGTACCACGAACCGCCCGACGAGCTTCCCGCCGAGGTGCGCACTTTCGCGAGGATCTGCACGTCGCTGATCGAGGAAGCCGAGGCGATCGGCTGGTACGAGCAGCGCCTCGCGCTCGAGAAGGATCCGGAAGCGCACGCGATCATGGAGAACGCCCAGCAGGAGGAGTTCAAGCATTTCGCCATGAACCTCGAATTCCTCGCGCGGCGAAACGACAAGTGGCGCATCGTTCTCCAGGACGTCCTCTTCAAGGAGGGCGACATCGTCGAGCACGGCGAGAAGGCGGAGGACGAGCTCGACTCGGGCTAGCCTCTAGATCGTCAGCTGGCGCATAACGGCGAGGCCTGCGAGCGGAAACAGCGCGGCCAGCCCGAAGCCGACCGTCCACGAGCTCGCGTCGACGACGATGGCGAAGAGCGGTGCCGCGCCCGTGCTGGCGACGGACAGCGCCGTCTGCTGAAAGCCGAGCGCCGCGCCGCTGCGCGCGCGCCCGGCCAATTCCGCTGTTGCGGTAAACGCGAGGCCGTTCCAGGACAAGGAAAGGGCGCCCGCCACGACAAAAGCGGGCAGGAGCAGCACGAGCGGCGCGTCGAGCAGGAGCGCCGTCACCGCCAGCGAGACGGCCAGCGTCGTGGCGAGCTGGCGGAGCGGTCGCATGCGCGCGTGAACGTGATCCGACCAGCGGCCGGCCGCGATGCGGAGGGCCGCTCCGAAGATCTGGGTGATCGCGAGGACAGCTCCCGCCTCCGCAGTCGAGAGACCTCGCTCCCCGTGCAGGAAGAGAACGAGGAAGGCGAGGATGCAGATCTGGGCACCGAGAATGAGACCGCTTCCGATGGCGAGGCGCCAGATCCGCGGGTCTTTGAGTGGGTGGGTGACGTCTCCCAGCTCCTCGTCGACGAGTGGCGCCTCTCGCAGCCCGATCAGTCCCGCCGCGGCGGCGGCGAAGCAGCCACAGCTGAGCGCGACGAGACCCCCACGCAGGCCCCACTCGGCGGCGACCGGTGGAAGCACTAGCGCTGCGATCGTCCCGCCGACGGGCACCGCCGTCTGGCGGATCCCGAGAGCGAAGCCCCGCTGCCGTTCCTCGAACCAGCTCATGACGGCACGGCCGCTGGCCGCGTTCACCGCCGCGCCGAGTGCGCCGGCCGCCGTGATCCCAGCCAAGAACACGCCGAACGAGGGGGCGAACCCGGCCACGACCAGCGCGACGCTCGCACCGGTCAGGCCGGTTGCGAGCACCCAGCGTTCTCCGATTCGGTCGGCCAGGAGCCCCCAGGGGAGCAGGGTTCCCACCGACCCCACGTTCACCGCCGCAATCACCAGGCCGACTTCGGGCAGCGTGAGGTCGTACTCCGCGGCCAGAGTCGGCGCGAGGACGGGGATGCCCAGGAAAACGGCGGAGTAGGCCGCCTGAGCGCCGGTCCCGAGCGCGAGAATCGTCCAGCGGTAGCGGCTCACCCGGACCGAGGCTATCGTGGCCCCATGTTCGATCGACTCAGGCACATCTTCAGGCGAGAGAACGATCCGGAGCGAATGCGGGAGGACGCGGAGAACCGCCTGCGCGCCCAGCAGGAGCTCCGCCAGGCAGAGCAGCGGAAAACGGAAGATCAGCGCGGTGTCGAGGGATCGAGCCAGATGCCGCCGCTCGGCCGTCCCTAGCTTCTAGTCGCAGCAGCCTTCCTTGTACCGACACGGCAGGGAGGTGGCTCGTCCCTTCCTCTTCGCTATTCCCATTCGATCGTCGCAGGCGGCTTCGAAGAGAGGTCCAGTGCCACCCGGTTCACGCCTGGAATCTCGTTGATGATGCGGCTCGAGACCGTTTCGAGCAGGTCGTAGGGCAGGCGGGCCCAGTCGGCGGTCATCGCGTCCTCCGAGGTCACTGCCCGGATCACGATCGGATACGCGTAGGTGCGGGAATCGCCCTGGACGCCGACCGAGCGGATCGCCGGCAGCACGGCGAAGCACTGCCAGAGCTCGCGGTAGAGGCCGGCGCGGCGCACCTCCTCGAGGAGGATCGCGTCGGCCTCCCGCAGGATCTCGAGCCTCTCCTCCGTGACGTCGCCGATGATCCTGATGGCGAGGCCGGGGCCGGGAAACGGGTGGCGCCAGACCATGTCGTCGGGTAGGCCGAGCTCCTCGCCCACCCTGCGCACCTCGTCCTTGAAGAGCATGCGCAACGGCTCGACGAGCTCGAGGTCCATGTGCTCGGGGAGGCCCCCGACGTTGTGGTGGGACTTGATGGTCTCGGCCACGCCCTCGGTGCCACCGGACTCGATGACATCGGAGTAGAGCGTTCCCTGGACGAGGTAGCGGGTCGTTCCCAGGCGTTTGGCCTCGTCCTCGAAGACGCGGATGAACTCCTCGCCGATGATCTTGCGTTTCTCCTCCGGGTCGACGACACCCGCGAGGCGGGAGAGGAACCTCTCCCGCGCGTCCACGTGGACGAGCGGGACGCGGAAATGGCGGCCGAACGTCTCGACCACTTGCGCGGCCTCGTCCTTGCGCAGGAGGCCGTGGTCGACGAAGACGCACGTCAGCTGGTCTCCGACCGCCTTGTGGACGAGGAGAGCCGCCACCGCGGAGTCCACCCCGCCCGACAGGCCGCAGAGGACTCGGGCGCTCCCGACCTGCTCGCGAATGCGCGCGGTCTCCTCCTCGATGACCGCGGCGGCCGTCCAGACCGGCGGAGCGTCGGCGACCCGATAGAGGAAGTTCTTGAGGATCTCCGTGCCGCTCGGCGTGTGCACGACCTCGGGGTGGAACTGGACTCCGTAGAGGCCGCGGTCGACGTCCTCGAACGCGGCGATCGGCGTGGACGGCGACCCTGCGACCACCCGCGAGCCGGACGGCGGCGCAGTGACCGAGTCTCGGTGGCTCATCCAGGCGACCTGGCCTGGAGGCAGGCCGTGAAAAAGCTCCCCCTCCTGGACCTCGACGTCGGTGCGCCCGAACTCGGAGACGCCGGTCGGCTCGACACGGCCACCGAGATCCTGCGCCATCAGCTGCATCCCGTAGCAGATGCCGAGCACCGGGACGCCGAGCTCGTAGAGCCCGGGATCGATTGTCGGAGCCCCATCCGCGTAGACCGAGGCAGGCCCGCCCGAGAGAATCAGCGCGCGCGGCCTACGCGCACGTAGGGCCTGGGCCGGAGCGTCGTGGCGAACGAGCTCCGAGTAGACCCGGCACTCGCGCACGCGGCGGGCGATCAGCTGCGAGTACTGGCCGCCGAGGTCGACGACCAGGACCGGACGCTCCTCGGGCGCCGGCTCGGGGAGCTGGAGGACCTCGGCTTCAGGCATCAGTGCCCGGCCCGATGACGTTGGCGCGCTGCTGCCGCGCGAAAAGGAAGCCAGCCTAGAACGCAGGCCGAGTTCATATTGGGAGAAATATGGACGAGGCCGAGGACGACGGCTGGCGCCCCTTTGCAGCCTGTCAGCAGTTCGGAGGACGTTGCCGGGCGGGGCACTAGTTTCCGGGGCGGTAGTTGGGAGCCTCACGCGTGATGGAGACGTCGTGCGGATGGCTCTCGCGCATCCCGGCAGCGGTCACGCGCACGAAGCGCGCTTCCTTCA
Organism: uncultured Actinomycetes bacterium; assembly: GCA_963739065.1. Taxonomy (GTDB): domain Bacteria; phylum Actinomycetota; class Thermoleophilia; order Gaiellales; family Gaiellaceae; genus JAIBJP01. The sequence goes on along the minus strand of CAVTYV010000002.1, from coordinate 323,715 downwards.
GCTCCTCGATGCTGGCCGCGCCGCAGTACCCCATCGCCTGGCGCAGGCCGCCGGCGAGTTGGTGGACGACGTTCCGGAGCGGGCCCTTGTACGCGACTCGGCCCTCGATGCCCTCGGGCACGAGCTTTCCGATCTCCTCGACGTCGGCCTGGAAGTACCGATCGCTCGAGAAGCGCTCACGCATCGCTCCGAGCGAGCCCATTCCGCGGTATTCCTTGAACTGCTCGCCCTGGTGGAACACGACCTCGCCGGGGCTCTCGTCCGTGCCGGCGAGCAGCCCTCCGACCATGACGGTGTCAGCTCCCGCGGCGATCGCCTTCGCGATGTCACCCGAGAAGTTGATGCCGCCGTCGGCGATCAGCGGGACGTCGTGGCGAGCGGCGACCTGGCCGCAGTCGTAGACGGCCGTGACCTGCGGAACGCCGATGCCGGCGACCACGCGCGTCGTGCAGATCGCGCCGGGGCCCATCCCGACCTTGACCGCGTCGGCGCCCGCGTCGATGAGCGCCTCCGTTGCCTCCGGGGTCCCGACGTTGCCGGCGATCACCGGCATGTCGAAGCGTCCTTTCAGCTCACGGACGGCAGCGAGGACGCCCTGCGAATGGCCGTGCGAGGTGTCGACGACGAGAACGTCGACCTCCTCGGCCAGCAAGGCCTCTGCGCGCTCGATTCCCTCCGAGCCGGTGCCAACGGCCGCGCCGACACGCAGCCGGCCTTGCTCGTCCTTCGTCGCATGCGGGTACTGGACGCGCTTGGCGATGTCCTTGACGGTGATGAGCCCCTTCAGCCGGCCGTCCTCGTCGAGCACAGGCAGCTTCTCGACCTTGTGGCGGTGCAGGACGGCGCGCGCTTCCTCGAGCGTCGTCCCGACGGGGACGGTGACGAGGTTCTCGCTCGTCATCAGCTCGGAGACGAGCCGCGACGTGTCGTCCTCGAAACGGAGATCGCGGTTGGTGAGGATGCCGACGAGGCGTCCCTCCTCATCGGTGATCGGCACGCCCGAGATGCGATAGGTCTCCATCAGCGCCAGAGCGTCGGCGACGCGGTCGTGCTGCCGGAGGGTGACCGGCTCGACGATCATGCCGGCCTCCGAGCGCTTGACCTTGTCGACCTCCGCAGCCTGCGCCTGAACAGAAAGGTTCCGGTGGACGATGCCGATGCCGCCCTCGCGGGCGAGCGCGATCGCCATGCGTGCCTCGGTGACGGTGTCCATCGCCGCGGCGACGATCGGCAGCTCGAGCTCGATCTGGCGCGTCAGGCGCGTCCTCGTCGAGACCTCGTTGGGCAGGACCGCGGACTCGGCGGGCACGAGCAGCACGTCGTCGAAGGTGAGTCCTTCCTTTGCGAACTTGCGCTCGAGCGCGAGGAGCCGCTCCACATCGTCCGGACGCAGCTCCACGCTCATCCTCACCGATCGTATCAGCGGGTCCGGCGGCCTCCTACGAGGCGACGCGCTCGAGGTGCTCGATCGTCACGAGCGGGGTGAGACGGCTCGCCTCGCGCGGGTCGAAGCGGCCGGGACCGGCCTCCAGGACCGACGCGGCCCCTGTGGCAACCGCGAGGCGGACCGCGTCTTCGAAGGAGCGGCCGCCGGCCCGGGCAGAGAGGAACCCGGCCAGGAGCGTGTCGCCCGCGCCGATCCTCGACACCGCCTCGAGCTCGGGAGCGCGAGCGCGTAGCCGCATCTCGTTGCGGTCTTCGCGCAGCAGCGCGTAGCAGCCCGAGGTATCTGTGATGAGGACGTTGCGAGCGCCGAGCTCGGCGATCTCGTCCAGCGCCGTGACGACATCCTCCTCGTCGACGAAGTCGTGCCCGACGAGCTCTTCGGCTTCCCGGGTGTTCGGAGCCACGAGGTACGGCTCGGCCGTCGTGCCGGCACGCAGCGGCTCCCCGTCGGAGTCGACGACCGCAAGCTGGTGCCGGCGGCCCGCATCGCGGACCATCTCGCCGAAGAATTGTGGCTCGACCCTGCGGGGCAGCGACCCCGCGAAGACGACGAACTCCGCGCCCTGGGTCAGGTAGGCGAGCTTCTCGCGCAGTGTGTCGAGCTCGTCCTCGGCGACCTCCGGGCCCCATTCGTTGATCTCGGTGTAGGCGTTCGAGGTCGGGTCGAGGACCGCCGTCGAGGTGCGCGACTCTCCTCGGATCCGGACGAAGTCGTTGAGGATCCCCTCCTGGGTCAGCTCCTCGACGAGAAGCGTGCCGTTTCGCCCGCCGGCCAGCCCGGTGCAGACGACCGGCACGCCGAGCTTCTTCAGCGCGCGTCCGACGTTGATGCCCTTGCCCCCCGCGCTCAGCGAGCTCACGCTCGAGCGATGCCGGTGCCCCACCTGGAAGTTCGGGACCAGCAACGTCCGGTCGACGGCGGCGTTGAGCGTGACGGTAACGATCATCAGAAGGGACTGAGGCTCGAGAGCATGTCGCGTGCCTCGTCGAGGGCTCTCCCAGCGTACCAGCCGACCTTTTTCGTCAATCCGGGCGTGGGAACCGTCTGGGCGGCGATCAGCGGACGGCTGGCGACGAGTCGATTCCCGTCATAGATCCTGATCTCGCCCACGGCCTCGCCGAAGCCGACCGGCGGTTCGATTTCGGCGGGCGCCGAGACCTTCTCCACGAGCGGCTGACCGAGCCGGACGATCGCCGTCGCTCCCCGCTCGGCGAAAAGCGGGACGCGTTCGCTCGAGTAGGGCACTCGCGCGGTCGCGTACTCCCGCGACGGGTCGATCACGCGTACTCGGGCGTAATGCGTGAATCCCCAGTCGAGGAGCGCGGCGAGGTCCTTGTTCCGCCGCGAGCGGCTCGGGCTTCCGAGGACGATCGTGTAGAGGACCTGACCGTCGCGCTTGGCCGCGGCGACCTCGCTCCACCCCGCCTTGTCCGTGTGGCCGGTCTTGACGCCGATCGTCCCGGGGTACGTCCGCAGGAGGTCGTTCCAGACGTACAGCCGGCGTCCGGCCACCACGCCTGCCTTCGTGCGGACGATCCTCCGGAAGAGCCGGTGCTTCATCGCCTCGCGGGCGATTGTGAGGGTGTCGAGAGCCGTGGAGTACCCGCCCTTTGCGTCGAGCCCGTCGGGACGGGCGTAGTGCGTGTTCGTGAGACCGAGCTCGGCCGCGCGTTCGTTCATCAGGCGCACGAAGCGCTTGACGCTGCCGTGGCCGACGTAGGTCGCGAGCGCCCAGGCGGCGTCGTTGGCGCTCTGCACGAGCGCGGCGGTGAGGAGCTCACGCACCCGCAGCCGCTCACCCGGTTGCAGGTTGAAGGTCGACTCGCCGATGCCGGGCGCTGATCCGGTCACCTGGACCTTCCGGTCGGGCTTGGCGTTCTCGAGCGTCAGAATCGCCGTCATGATCTTCGTGATGCTGGCGATCGCCCGCCGCTTGTCCGCGTCAAGGGAATAGAGGACCGTGCCGTTCGAATCGGCCACGACCACCGCCTTCGCCTTCACATCCGGAGGGGCCGTCTCCGCCGAGCTCCAGGCCGGCCAGGCGAGCGCGGCGGCGAGGAGCGGGAGGAGCAGAACGATGCGCCGCACGTGGAGAGCCAGGGTATAGAGTCGAAGCCGAAATGAGTCGCATCGAACGACGGCGAAGCGACGTGCGCGTGCGCGGTAGGGAGCGGGAGCTGGAGGTGCAGGTCGGCGCCCTCGGCGGCTTCGAGCTGCGGCCCACCCGCGTCTTCGTCTGGATCGGTGAGGAGCGCGACACGCGGCAGCGGATCGTCTCCCTCGGGAGCGCGCCGCGAAGCCTCATGATCCCTCGCCGCGAGCGCGAGATGCTTGCGGGCAGCCTGCGCGTGCGCTCGCTCGGCAACCCTCTCATGACGGTCGCGCTCGCCGGGGTGCACGCCTTCCGCGCGGCCCGGCGCGCCGTTACCTAGGCTCTCCTAAGAAACGCGAATTCGCTGGCGCGGCGAGAGCGCCAACGGATCGACGTTCGGATTCAGCGTCAGAAGGTCGTCGACCGTGGTGTCGAACTTCGCCGCTATCGACTCGAGGGTGTCCCCGCTCTTCACGCGGTAGAACTTCTTCTTTCCCGAGGCGGTCGTCGTTCCCACGGTGGTGGTCGTGCTCGGCGCCGTGGCGGACGGATTCGCCGATGTGGCCGTGTCGGTCGAGCCGCCGTTGAGGCCGGCCTGGAGGAGGAGGATGAAGACGGTGGCGGCGCCGAAGAACGCGAGCGGCGCGACGAGCCGGGCCGCCCAGACCCGCCGTTGAGGCTCGTCTACCACCCGGAGACCGCCCAGACCTCGCCGCGCAGCCGCGCCGCCTCCGCGGCCGCTGCCTTGCGCCAGTCGGCGCCGTCGACGCGGAACGCGTAGATCACCGAGCGGGACACGGAGACGAGCGCGCTCGCGGGCCCGCTCGTGAAGGCCCTCGCCACGTCGGCCGGGGTCGCGCCCTGCGCCCCAATCCCGGGCAGGAGCAGCACCGCCTGGGGCATGCAGTTGCGCGCTTCGGCGACCGCGCGGGGATACGTCGCCCCGACGACGGCACCGATGCTCGGAGAGGCCACGCTCGCCAACGAGCCCGGCGCCCCATTCGTTCACGAGCTGCGCGACGTGCTGCCACAGCGGACGGCCGTCGGCAAGCGCGACGTCCTGGATGTCGGCGCTACCCGCGTTGGTCGTCTTCACGAGGCAGAAGAGCCCGGTTCCAGAGCGGCGGCAAGCCGCAACGAACGGCTCGACCGAGTCGCTGCCGAGATACGGGTTGATGGTCAGCGCGTCGACGAGGGGCTCGACGCCGTCGAGCTGCTCGATGTAGGCGTCCGCGTAAGCCCGGGCGGTCGAGCCGATGTCGCCGCGCTTCCCGTCCGCCACGACGAGGAGCCCGGCGGTGCGCGCGTACGCGCACGACTCTTCGAAGGCGCGGAGCCCGTCCGATCCGAGAGCTTCGAAGAAGGCCAACTGGAGCTTCACGCCCACGACGTACGGTGCGACGGCGTCGACGAGTCCCTGGCAGAACCGAGCACAGGCGTCCGCGGCAGCCGCCCGGCTTCGGTGGGCCTCTCCACGAAGCTCGACGGGAAGAAGGTCAGGGCGGGGATCGAGCCCGACGAGCAGCTGGCTCCGCTTCCTCTCGACCGCGTCAGCTAGCCGGTCGGAGAAGAACGAGACGGCCCGCTCGAGGCCGATTTCCACATCCTGCGCCATAGTCTGAGCTTACAAGCGTGATCTGCCGTTTTCCTCGCGCTCAGTGGATCGGCGGCGGCTCCGACGCGGAGCCGGGTGCGTCGATCCCGTCCGGATCAGGCGGCGAATCGGGTCCTGCATGCCGCCGTCGCGCTCCGGCTCGGGCGCGGGCGGGCCGCCCGGGATGCCCGGGTCCTGCGGCAGGTCTTCGTCGGGAGTCTCAGGCCCCCATGGCTGCTCGGCCATCCCGGAATGCATACCCGTCCGCGATGTCCGTAAAGCGAAGAATCGTCAGCTCGGGAGGCGGCCGGCGGAGGAAGGAGCCGACGAGGAGCAACTCGTCTGCATCCTCGGGAGCGAGGGAGACCTGAGCAGCGCCGGCCTCCGCGGCTCCCGCCTCGAGCTCGAGCGCGGCACCGGGTCCCGCGGGCAGCGTTCGGACAGCCGCGACCCGCCCGCGGGCAACGAAGAAAGCCTTGCGGCAGCTTTCGTCCTGCGCAGGGACCACGAGACAGATCTCCGCCGCCCGCAGGCGTTCCAGCTCGGCAAGGCCGGCAATCAGTCGTTCGAGAGCCGCGATCCGGTCGCGTAGCCGGGCGGCGTCCTCGTAGCGGAGCGCCTCCGAGAGATCCCGCAGCTTCGAGCGGAGACGGGGAAGCGGGCCGCCTGAGGTGAGGAGCGCGAGCTCACGGGGGGTCGCGCCGGCCAGTGCGCGGGCCGCGAGCTCGGCCCGGCGCCGGCTGCGGATCGGGCCGAAGCCGCCCGGCTCCGAGGTGACCGAGAAGCTGTCTCCCTTCTGTTTCAAGTAGACGTAGCGGTCTGGCCGTGAGCCGCGAGCGTTCGCGGGCGGCCGGAGCTCCCGGAGGAGCCGAAGCTCCTCCAGCGCGGCCTCGAGCTCCGAGCCGAGCACCCGCCACTCGATCCGCTCCACCGCGCCGAGCGCAGCCTCGACGGCGGGCCGTTGGCGGTCGGAGCGGAAGTAGGAACGCAGGCGCGCCCGCAGATCGCGTGCCCGGCCGACGTAGAGCACCTGGTCGCCCGGGCCGCGGAACAGGTAGACGCCCGGCCGGGTCGGCGCGCCGAAGGCGAGCGAGCGCTTCTCGTAGACCCGCCGTGCCTTGGGGGCCGAGAGGCGGCAAAGGTCGGCGACCGTCTCCGCGCCGCGCTCCTGAGCGAGCCCGATGAGAGCGACCAGGATTTCCGCCGTCGCCTCGGCGTCGGGCAGGGCGCGATGAGACGGCTGCACCGACGTCCCGAAGAAGTATGAGAGCGAAGCAAGGCTTGCGCGGGCCACTCGGCCGGCGAGGAGCCGGCGGGCGAGGCCCACCGTGTCGACGACGGGAACCGCCAGGCGCCGGCCGGTGAGGTGCTCGACCTCCCTGTTGAGGAAGCCGACGTCGAAGCGAGCGTTGTGCGCGACGAGCACAGCGTCCCCGGCAAACTCGAGGAACCGTCGCACGGCCGCTGCCGCGCCCGGAGCGCCGACGAGGTCGGCGTCGAGGATCCCGGTCAGCGAGGAGATGATCGCCGGCAGCGGCGTCCCGGGATCGACGAGCGTCTCGAATGTGCCCGCAGGTGTCAGCCCCTCGACGCGCACCGCTCCGATCTCGCAGATCCGTGCCTGCCCCGGGCGGAGGCCCGTGGTCTCGAGGTCGACGACGACGAAGCGGGCGGCTTCGAGAGGGAGATCCTCGCCGGGCCCACTCGCCAGGCCCACGCCTGCGCCGCGCCACGCCAGCCGCGCGTCGCCCGCGACGACGTCCTCGAGCAGGCTCCGGGCCAGGCCCACCGGCGCCTGCCGGAGCGCGAAGAGGTGGCGTGCGGCCTCCTCCGGAGCGACGGGCCCGCGTCGCTCTTCGACCAGCTCGACGAGGCGGTCGGCGGCGTCGAACGCAAGTTGCACCCTCCCCAGGATAGGCGAACATATGTTCGCTTACAACTCAACCCCGGGAAACGACGAGGGCCGCCTCGCGGCGGCCCTCGAAAACCGTTCCTCAGGAAGGAGGGGCGGACGTGCTAGCCCCCCTTGACCGCCTGCTTCAACGAGCTGCCTGCGGAGAACTTGGGCACACGGGCTGCCGCAATCGTGACCTTCTGACCCGTGCGGGGATTCACGCCCTGCCGCTCCTTGCGCTGCTGGGGTGAGAATTTTCCGAATCCTGTGAACGACACCGACTCGCCGCTCCGGAGCGCGTCCGTCACGCAATCGAGAAATGCGTCGACGGCCTTTGTCGCGTCCCGCTTCGAAAGTCCGCTCCTCGAGGCGACGTTGTCGATGAAATCAGCCTTTGTCACTTGCCCTCTCCTTCCGTCAACGGTTGCCAGGGACCGCGGGGGAGCCTAACAGCAAGTTCCAACATCACGCAACCATGCGGGTTTGCGGGTCTTTTCAGGCCGAGATGACGTCTTTCGCGCGGAAGAGCGGGGTCAATCGGACGGCTTCTCGCGCGAGAGCGTCGGCCCCACCCTCCTCCCGATCGACCACGCAGACGGCCGTCCGGCAGGTCAGCCCGGACTCCCGCAACGCCTGCACGGCGGCCACAGCGGCGCCGCCGCTCGTGACCACGTCCTCGACGAGGCAGACCTCTTCGCCGGGCTCGAAGTCGCCCTCCAGGCGGCGCGCCGTCCCGTAGTCCTTCTGCTCCTTGCGGACGATCAGGAAGGGCAGCCCGGACGCGAGCGAGGCCGAAGCGGCGAGTGCGACCGCGCCGAGCTCCGGGCCGGCGAGCCGGGTCGCCTCGGGCGCCGACTCTCGCGCCCGGGTCGCGATTCGCTCGCCCAGCTCACGCAGGAGCTCCGGGTGGGTCTCGAAGCGGTACTTGTCCAGGTAGTAGCTCGACCGCCTGCCGGAGCGGAGGACGAAGTCGCCCTCGAGGAACGCGTGCTCCTTCAGGCTGCGGGCGAGCTCGGCGTCCGTCATCCGCGCGCGGCGGCGAGGACGCGGCGCGCAATGGGCAGAAGCTTGTCTCCCTCGGAAGAGCCTGGCGTGAACGAGACCATCGAACCGTCGGCGAAGTAGAGGTCGACGTGCTCGCGAGGCGCCCCTGTGTGGCGGAGCCAGTAGGCAGCCGCCGCGGCTGCGCCGGCCGCGACGCCGAGCGCCGTGACGACGCTACGAGCCCTCATCCGGAGCCTCCTCCTTTTTCTTCGTGCTCGTCTTGGCCGCGTCGAAGCCGCCTTGCCGACCCTCGGCTTCGTCTCGGTCGCCTTCGCCGCGGGCGCTGGCTCCGCCTTCTCGGCCTTGGCCTCTTCACGCTCGAGCATGCGCAGGCAGGTCTTGAGGTCGTAGAAGACCAGGCCCACGGTGGGCTTGGCTCCGGTCAGCGCCGCGACCACACGCCCCCCGTCGCGGACGACGAAGAGCGAGCCTCGCGGCGTCACCGCCTGGAGCTGGACGAGCTCCTGCCCGTCGGCACGGGACTGGTCGGCGGCCGCCAGGAGCTCCAGGGCGGCGCGGGCGAGCTCGGCGCCCCGCTCCTCGCGCGGGAACGTCGAGGCAATGACAGAGCCGTCGCCTTCGGCCAAAACCGCCCCCTCGATCTGAGCGGAGATCTCGGTCAGGTCCGCGAGCGCCTGGGCGGCATCCATGGCCGCGCAAAGCTACCACAGGCCCGCTCCATAGACTCCTGCGCGGCGTGCGTCAGATTCTGGACAAGTTCCTCGCCGACCGCGGGACCCACCTGGCGGCCATGATCGCCTACTTCGCGCTGCTCTCCTTCGTGCCGCTCCTCTTCCTCGCGCTCTCGCTGATCGCGCTCGCCGGCCAGCAGAGCGAGTCGAGCTACCTGGTCGAGGAGCTGCGGCGCGCATTTCCCGCGAGCTCGGTCGACCGGCTCGTCCAGGTCGTCCACTCAGTCCAGGAATCCGCCACGTCCCTCTCGATCATCGGCGGGATCGGCCTGCTCTGGGCCTCGCTCGGGTTCTTCAGCGTGCTCGAGTCGGCGTTCAACATCGTCTACGGGCTGCCGAATCGCTCCTTCGTCCGGCAGAAAGCTCTCGTGCTCGTCCTCGTCGCGGGCTCGCTCGCCGTCCTCTTCGTCGCGCTCATCGTGGGCTCGGTGGGCGTCAAGCTCACGAGGGACGCCGGCGTTGCCGGGCCTGTCCTCTCATACGTCTACGCACTCGCCGTCTCGACGGCGCTGATCTTCGGGTTGGTCTGGAGCCTCTACAACCTGCTGACGAACGTTGCCCTGACCTGGCGAGAAACGCTTCCGGGGGCCGTGTTCGCCGCGGTGCTCCTCCAGGCCAGCTTCCAGGTGCTACCGCTCTTCGTCCGGATAACGACCGGAGAGCTCGTCGGCCTGCAGGCCTTCGGAGGCCTTGTGCTTCTGCTCGTCTGGCTCTACCTGATGGCGAACATCCTCGTGCTCGGCGCCGAGGTGAACTGGTGGTTCACGCGCGGCCGGATCGCGCAAGCCCCCGTAGAGGGCGCGGGCCCGGCCTAGGAGGGCTTGACGAAGCATCGGTTGTGCCGCCGGAGGCGCGCGACGATCGACGTTCCGCCAAACCCTCCTAGACGTTCTCGGACGTCGCGCGCACGCGCTCCTCGAGCGCCTCGACGACCTTCTCCTCCAGCTCCGGTTGGTGCGCGAGCATGCTGCGAAACGCCTGCCGGGTGAGAACGAAGAAGCGGAGCGGCGTCTTGGCGGTCACGGTCGCCGTACGCGGGGTGTCCTCGAGGAGCGCTATCTCTCCGAAGAAGTCGCCCGGGCCGAGGGTGCGAATCTCCTGTCCGTCCTTCGTGACGGAGACTTCGCCGTCGACGATGACGAAGAACTCGCTCCCGCTCTGCCCTTCGCGCGTGAGCGCCTTGCCGGCCTCGACCTCCAGGTCTTCGGTGACCTTCGCGATCTCCAGGAGCTCGTTGCGCGAGAGCCCCTCGAAGAACGGGCACGCGGCGAGCGCATCGGCTTTCGTGTCGTGCGAGAAGAGCACGCGCGGAGCCTACAACTCCCGGCCGCTGCCGCCTAACGCCCCGCGCAGGGCGGCCGCGGCGCGTGCGCGGTGACTGTGCTCGCGCTTCCATCCGTCGCCGAGCTCGGCCACCGTGCTCGTCTCTCGGGCGGGAATGAACACAGGGTCGTAGCCAAAGCCGCCTGAGCCACGCGGGCTCTCCGCGATCCGTCCCTCGAGCGTCCCGGTACCACGGGTCTCGGCTCCGTCCGGCGAGATGGCAACCAGCTCGCTGACGTAGCGAGCGCCTCGCTCCCCCGCGGTCGCCGACGACAGTTCCCGGAGCAGCTTGGCGACGTTCTCCTCGTCGGCGGCGTCAGGACCTGCGTAGCGCGCTGACCGAACCCCCGGGCGTCCGCCGAGAGCGGCGACTTCGAGCCCGGAATCCTCCGCGATGACGACGGTTGCCGGATCGGCCACACCGCGCGCGAACAGCGCTTTTGCCCGCGCGTTCTCGTAAAAGGTCTCGCCGGTCTCCTCAGGCATCTCGGCTCCAAGGGGCTCGATCGTCCAGCCGGGGAAAAGCTCGCGCAGCTCGCGCAGCTTGTGTGCGTTGCCCGAGGCGAAGCGGGCTTCTATTCGCCCCACCTGACGGAGGTGACCTCGTCCAGTTGCTGGAGCTCGTCGACGAGGTCCCGCCCGCGCACCCCGGGCGGCATGCGCACCTCGATTCGCACCTCGCGTCCTTCCGCTCCCCCCTCCTCGAGCTGGATCCGGTGCACGCGGGCGCGCTTCCCCTCCAGGACGGCGAGCAGCGGGGCGAGAGGCTCGTCGGGCTTCAGGTCGATCTCGATCGAGCCGCCCTCGCTCCGGCTCTTGACGATCCACCCCTCTGCGAAGCGCAGGGGTCCGAGGCCGACGAGGACGACTCCGGTTCCGAGCAGGGCCGCCGGCCAGTAGCCGGCGCCCGCCGCCATCCCGATCGCCGCCACCACCCAGAGCCCTGCTGCCGTGGTCAGACCGCGGATCGAGAGGCCCTGGCGGATGATCGCTCCGGCGCCGAGGAAGCCGATGCCGGTGACGATCTGCGCAGCGATCCGAGTCGGGTCGAAGACGGTGCCCCTTGACCGGTCGAAGACGAAATCGCCCCACGCGTAGGCGGAGATGATCGTGAAGAGCGCCGAGCCGACGCCCACGAGCATGTGCGTACGCAGTCCTGCGGCGCGCTCCCGGTATTCGCGCTCGATGCCGATCGCTCCCGTCAGCGCGGCCGCCGCGAAGAGACGAAGCGCGATCTCGCCCCAGGAGATGTCAGGAACGACCAACGGCCTCCCTCTGGAGCGCTGCGAGCCGCTCGATCCCGCCGGCTGCGAGATCCAGCAGCTCGTCGAGCTGATCCCTGTCGAACACGTTTCGCTCAGCCGTAGCCTGGACCTCGATCAGCTGGCCGTCGCCGCGCATGACGACATTCATGTCCACCTCGGCGGACGAATCCTCCGCGTAGTCTAAGTCGAGCAGCGCCTCCCCCTCGACGATGCCGACCGAGACGGCGCCGATCTGATTCGAGGGCAATGGGAACGCCATCTTCCGCGCCGCCCGCGCGAGGGCGATCCAGGCGCCCGTGATCGCGGCGGTGCGTGTGCCGCCGTCCGCCTGAATGACATCGCAGTCCAAGTAGACCGTGCGCTCGCCGAGCGCCTCGAGCTCGTACGCCGCGCGGAGGGAGCGCCCGACGAGTCGCTGGATCTCGACCGTCCTCCCTCCCTGGCGGCCGGAGCGTGCCTCCCGCTGCGTGCGCTCGCCGGTCGACGCCGGAAGCATTCCGTACTCCGCGGTCATCCACCCCCGCCCGGACCCCACGAGCCAGCGCGGGACCCCTTCCTCGACGCTCGCCGTGCAGAGCACACGCGTCTTGCCGAACGAGATGAGCACCGAGCCATGCGCCTGCTCGACGAAGTCCGGCACGATGTCGATCGCCCGGAGCTCGTCGGCACGGCGACCGTCCCTCAAGCGGCCGCCAGCTCGAGGTCGCGAATGGCGATGTGCTCGACGGAGGCGATGGGCAGCTGGAGAAATCGTTCGCCGAGGGCTCGGAAGTCCTCGGGCGCTCCGGTGGTCAGAAACCTCGTCGTGCCTTCGTGGGCGGGGTCGTTCGCGACGCCCTTGCGCTCGAGCGTCTCCGCCGCCTCGCGCGCGGTCTCCTCGGCGGAGAAGACGAGCGTCGTGGCACGACCGAAGACGCGCTCGAGCACCGGCCGGATGAGCGGATAGTGGGTGCAGCCGAGAATGACCGTGTCGACCTGCGCCTCTCTCAGCTCTCCGGCGTACGAGCGGACCGCCGCGTCGATCTCGTCTGTCGGCGCCGCTCGCTCGATGAGCGGAACGAGCCCGGGGCAGGCCGTCGCGACGACGTGGGCGCCGGCGTCGAGGGCGTGGATCGCCTCCTCGTAGCGCCCGCTCGCGACCGTCGCCTCGGTCGCCATCACGCCGATGCGCCGATTCCGCGTGGCCTGGACGGCCGCATGGGCCTCCGGCGCGAGCACGCCGACGATCGGAAGGGCGAGACGCTCCTGGAGCTGCGGGAGGGCCGCCGCGGTGGCGGAGTTGCAGGCGGCGACGATCAGCTTCACGCCCAAGTCCTCGAGGTAGGCCGCGATCTCGTGCGCGAAGCGTTGGATCTCCTCCCGGGGGCGCGGCCCGTAGGGGCAGCGGGCCCCGTCGCCGAGATACACGAAGTCCTCATGCGGCATGGTCACGAGGCACTCGTGGAGGACGGTGAGACCCCCGGCTCCGGAGTCGAAGATGCCGATCGGCCGCGCGTCCACGAGCCCGATTCTACGAACGCGACCGGGTAGCGTTCCTTTCGTGCTGGAGCTCAGCCAAGCGGACGCTGCCTTCACGGTGGTCGAGGACTACCTGCGCGACTCAGGGTTCTTCGCCGGCCGCCTGAAGGGATGCGTGGCCGACCTCTACCTCGGCTACGGGCTCTCGTCGACCCTCCGGCGCGAGATGCGCCCCGATCCGCCCGAGCCGGCCGCGCTTCCACTGGCCGCGTGTCGAATCCGGCGCTACGACGAGCCCGCCGGCTCTGCAGGCGCGTTTTCGGTCGGCGACTGGGAAAGGACGTGGGACAGCGAGAGCTACAGCTCGGCGATTGCAGCCGTAAGACGCGCGATCGCGGAGGGGGACGTCTATCAGGTGAATCTCGTCCAGCACCTCTCGGCTCCGTTCGAGGGAGACCCTGCCGGGCTCGCCGAGCGACTCGCACTGCTTCATCCGCTCCAGCCCGATCCCTTCGTCGGCGACGGCTGGACGATCGTGTCGGCATCCCCCGAGCTCTTCCTCGCGCGGCGGGGGCACCGTGTCTGGACGGCGCCGATCAAGGGCACGAGACCGCTCGAGGAAGACGATCTGACCGAGTCCGAAAAGGACGCCGCCGAGCACGTGATGATCGTCGACCTCGAGCGCAACGACCTTTCGCGCGTGTGTGAGCCCGGGAGCGTGCGCTGGCCCGGCCTGATGACCGAGCAGGAGGCCGCCGGAGTCAAGCACCTCGTCACGCGGGTCGAGGGACGGCTGCGTGACGACGTGGGCCTGGCCGAGCTCCTCGAGGCGATGTTTCCGGGAGGCTCGGTCACCGGCGCTCCCAAGATCTCGGCGGTCGACCTCATCGCCGGGCTCGAGCCTGTCGGCCGAGGCGCGTCCATGGGGGCGCTCGGCCGCGTGTGGCCGAACGGCGACCTGGATCTCGCGCTGACGATCCGCACCTTCGCCGTCGTCGGGGAGCGGATCCATCTCTGGGTCGGCGGGGGCATCGTCTGGGACTCCGACCCCGCGGAGGAGATTGAGGAGTCGTGGGTCAAGGCTCGCCCGCTCCTCGCCGCGATCGGGGCTCGCGTCGACGAGCCGGTCGCCTCGTGACGCTGCTCGCGGTAGCCGTCGGCGGGCGCGGAGTCGTCGATCCGGACGAGCCCGTCCTGAACGCCGACGACGAGGCCCTTCTGCGAGGGCGCGCCGCGTTCGAGACGACGCGGGTCTACGGCGGCACGCCCTTCAAGCTCGGCGACCACCTGGCCAGGCTGGCGGGGTCAGCGGAGCGGATCGGGCTGCCGCCGGTGGACGAGCAAGCGGTCGAAAGCCTCGCCGGCTCGGCCCTCGCTGCAGCGAACGAGCTCGATGCGGTCCTCCGCCTCTACTGGACAGCCGGGCGTGAAGGCAGCGGCCGCCCGACGGCGCTTGCGCTCGTCAGCTCCATCCCTGATCACCTGGAGGACCTGCGCGCACGCGGGAGCAAGCTGGTCTCCCTCCCGCTCGGCCTGCAGGCCGACCTGCGCGCGTTCGCCCCCTGGCTTCTGGGTGGGGTGAAGTCCACGAGCTACGCCGTCAACATGGCCGCGGAAGCCGAGGCCAGGCGACGCGGCGCCGACGACGCGGTCTTCCTGGCGAGCGACGAGATCGTGCTCGAAGGGCCGGTGACGAACGTCTGGTGGCGACTGGAGGACCTGCTCTACACCCCCGCCCTCGAGCTCGGCATCCTCGCCGGGGTCACGCGCGCAACGCTGATCGAGCAGGCGGCAGCACTCGGGTACGACATGCGCGAGGGCGCGTTCCCGCTCTCCCACCTCGCCTCGGCGGACGAGGCCTTCACGTCCTCCTCAGTCCGCGAAGTGATGCCGGTCGTGGAGCTGGACGGAAGCCCGGTCGGCTCGGGCGATCCCGGCAGCGCCGCCCGGAAGCTCCAGGCGGCGCTGCGGGCCACCGCCCGCATGTGATCCGACGCTGGCCAGCCTGCGGGGACGGCAGCCGCCCCACAGCTCCCTACACTCCGAGCGTGCGCGTCCTCTCCCTGATCCACCAGGACGACGCCCCGACGGGCACGTTTGCCGACGCGGTCCGGGAGCAGGGAGGTGAGCTCCTCGAGTGGAACCTCGCCAACGGAGCGCCTCCGGCGCCTCCCGAGAGCTTCGATGCGGTCTTCATCTTCGGAGGCGGGATGCACGTCGACCAGGAGGAGCAGCATCCCTGGCTCCGCGAGGAGGACAGCCTGATCAAGGGGCTCCTCGCCGAACAGGTGCCGCTCTTCGGCGTCTGCCTCGGCGGCCAGCTGATCGCGAAGGCGGCGGGCGCCCACGTCGGGCCAGCGACGTATGAGGAGGTCGGTTGGCACGAAGTCCAGCTGACTCCTGAAGCGAGAACGGATCCCCTCTTCAGCAGGGTCCCCGAGCGCTTCGACGCCTTCCAGTGGCACCAGTACGCGTTCGAGCTACCGACGGAAGCTGTGCCGCTCGCGCGTAATCCGGTCGGCTTGCAGGCCTACCGGCTCGACGATTCAGCGTGGGGAATCCAGTTCCACGCAGAGGTGACCCGCGGAATCGTCGAAGGCTGGCTCGCCTCGGACGGCAGCGGCCGGCAGATCGACCTCTCCCCTATCGACCGCTGGGCCGAGCTGGGGCGGGGGTTGGCCGACCGCTTTCTCGAGCTCGCGAGCCGCCCTCGACGTGGACGTCCGGTAGCCACTCCAGCCAGCTAGGCAGGTACCAGTTCCAGCGCCCGAGGAGTTTCATGCTCGCGGGCACGAGGACGGAGCGCACGATCGTCGCGTCGATGAGCAGCGCGACGGCGATGCCGAAGCCCATCTGCTGGAACATGACCAGGTCGCCGCGAGCGAAGCCGCTGAAGACCGCGATGATGATGAGAGCCGCGCCCGTGATCAGGCGCGCCGTCGAGCCGACGCCGAACGAAACGGCGAGGTCGTTGTCGCCGCTCTCGGAGAACTTCTCCCGGATCCTGCTGAGCAGGAAGACCTGGTAGTCCATCGAGAGGCCGAAGAGGACGGCGAAGAGGAATAGAGGCACCCAGGCCTCGATCGCGTCCACCTGCTGGAAGCCGAAGATCTCGCTCCCGACTCCCTTGACGAACACGAGGACGAGGAGGCCGTAGGCCGCGCCGACCGAGAGCAGATTCATGGCGATCGCCGTCGCGGGGACGACGACGGAGCGGAAGGCGACGGTCAGGAGAATGAAGCTGAGGCCGAGGACGAAGACGAAGACGATAGGGAGCCACCGGTCCATGACGTCGAAGTAGTCGATCTCCTCCGCCGTGCCCCCGCCGACGTAGACGGGGATGCCGGTCCCCTCGAACATCGTGGGAATGAGCTCGGAGCGGAGCTGGCGCACGGCGGCGACCGCCTCGTCGGAGAGCGGATCGCCCGCGACCGGCACGGTCAGCACGAGGAGATCGCGCCCAGGGCTCGTCTCCTGGGTCGCTGAGCCGAAGATCGGCCGGTCGGCCAGCTCCGACTCGAGCCCGACCACGGCCGCCTTCAGCTCGTCGGACTCGGTGTTTCCGTCGACGACGACCTGCACGGGGTCGATCGTCTGGCCGGGGAACTCTTCGTTCAGAAGGAGGAAGCCCTGCTTGGACTCGAAGCGGTCGGGCAGGGTGCTGATTCCCGCCTCGCCGGTCTTGTACGACAGGATCGGCACGGCGCAGGCGAGGAGAAGCGCGACCGCTGTGACGAGGCTCACCACGGGGCGCCGCATGACGGCGCCGACGATGCGCCCCCAGAAGCGGCTCTCGGTGGCCTCGCTCGCCTTGCGGCCGAAGTATGGGATCCGGCCAGCGTTGATCCGGTCGCCGAGCAGGCTGATCACGGCAGGAAGCAGTGTCAGCGCGGCCACGACAGAGACGATCCCGACCAGGATCGCTCCCGTCGCCAGGCTCCGCATGATCGTGTTCGGCACGAGCTCGAGGCCGAACATGGCGAGCACGAAGGCGAGGCCGCTGAAGAGCACCGCACGGCTCGCGGTCGCCCCGGCCATCTCGATCGCCTCCAGCTTCTCCTTCCCCTGCGAGCGCTCCTCCCGGAAGCGCGAGAGGATGAAGAGCGAGTAGTCGATCCCGAGTGCGAGGCCCATGCCGAAGATCATGTTCTGGACGAAGACCGAGAGCTCGAAGAACTGTCCGACGATCGCGGTCAGCGCCAGGGCGACCACGATGGAGAGGATCGCGAGCACGAGCGGGATGAGGCCGGCAACGACAGCGCCGAAGACGAGCAGCAGGATGATGAGTGCCGCGGGGGCACCGAAGAAGAGCTCGCCGTTGCGGAGGTCGTCCTGGGAGAGCTGCTCGAGGTCCGCATCGCTGACGAAGTCGCCGGTGATCGCAGCCTCGTAAGCCGGGTCCTCGTCCACCTTCGCCACGGCAGCAACGACCGGGTCGACCTTGTCCTCGGCGTCGAGGCCGAGGGCGACGAGCAGCGCCTCTGCGTCCCCCTCCTGCGAGACGAGCCGCGTGTCGTCGGCCGACGTCGCGACGAACGACGCGCCCGCGGCGCGCAAGTCCTTCGCAAGCTGCTCGACCTTCGCATGGTCGATCGGGCCGGAGACCGCCCGCACGATCACGACCTCGGTCACGTCGTGATTGAAGTCCGCCAAGGTCGGCTGGAACCGCTCGTTCTGGAGCTCCGCTGCGCGCTCCGAGTCCGTCGGGCTGGTGACACGCCCCTCCGTCGTCAGGACATCTCCGAGCGTGGTGGCGACGATGGCGAACGCGAGGACTAGCCCGACCACCCAGCCGGCGACCGTCCACCACGGATGCCGACTCGCCACGCGTGCCAAGCGCTCCGTCATATGAAGTTAGTTTCTACTAACCTGGCTCGCCGCTGTCAAGGCCGGCGAGGAAGACGAAGAGCTCCTCCTTCACCTCGCCCGGCTTCTCGAGCGGCGTCAGGTGGCCGGCTCCCGCGATCTCGACGAGCTTGCCGGCCGGAAGATGCCCGGCGAGCTCCCTCGCCTCCCCAGGGGGCGTGAGGGCGTCATCCGCCCCGACGAGGACGAGCGAGGGGACGTCGATCGTCGTCGCCGTCTCATAGGAGTCGGGACGAGCGGCGAGAGCGCGCAGCGTGGCTACGAGATGCGTAATCGGTTGCTCGGAGGCGATCGCCCTCGCCCGCTCGACGACGTCAGGGGGAGTCTTCGGCGTGAAGAGCTTGGGCTTTTGCCGCTCCCAAAATGCGTCGAAGCCGTCCTCGCCGAGGATCCCGATGGTTTCCTCGCGCCCTTCACGCGCCTCGGGCGTGTCGGCTCCCGCTCGGGTGTCGACGAAGACGGCGGCGGGAATACGGGCGGGCGCCTGGCGCCAGAGCTCGAACATGAGGTAGCCGCCCATGGAGCAGCCGACAGGGATGAACGGGCCCGGGAGGAGCTCGAGGATCCGCTCCGCCCAGCGGCCGAGGTCGTCGTCCGGCTCCCGCCCGGGCAGGTTCGGCGCGAGCGTCTCGTAGCCGGCCTGCTCGAGCGCGGCCACCTGTGCGTCCCACATGCGCGCGTCGAGCGGGAACGCGTGGAGAAGGAGGATCGGCGGCGTCACTCGCGCGGAAGGTCGACGCTGCCGGGCTCGTCGGCCGCGCCGACGTAGCCGTGGCCGGCTCCTTCGACGCCCAGCACGGCCGCGACCTGGCCGACCAGCTCCGGCGCAGGGCTCAGGTCCTCCGGGCGGTTGGCGGTCCGGATCACGTCGCGAACCTGCGTGGGATCGGCGCCGGTCAACCGCGCGACCACCGTCGGGTTCGCCGAGAGCGAAATGACGTCCCCGGGAGCAAGCTCGCCGTGGTACTGGGGCACCGATAGGTACTCGTCCATCAAGCGTCCGCGCTCGAAGAGGACGAACCGGACGACTTGCTCGACCTCGACGCCGAGCAGGAGCACGACCGCGCCCATCCGGTCGGAGAGCTCCCGCGCGAGCCTCCTGAGCATCTCGGGATCGCGGTCGCAGAGCTCGTCGTAGACCGCAGTCCAGCCGTTGCGGGGCGCGGCCACGACGCTTCCCCTCGAGCTGCCCGGCAGTCGGGGGACGAACTGACGGACCGCGCGAACCACCGCGTCGAGGTCGTCCGTCTGGACGTGGACGGACCCGAACGACCTGCCTCTGCCGCCGCTCAGCCTCGCCTCGAGCGCCTCCACCGACGCTTCGAGGATCCGCGCCTCTTCGGCGAAGCCGGCGCGGGCCCACGCGGGCGCCGCAGCGGCGTCCACCTCGACCCGAACGGTGTCGCGTCCGGCGGCCCGGGCCTCCTCGACCAAGCCATGAAGAACTTCGTCGTTGGGGGGTTCCTCGATTGTCATCACGACAACACTCGCAGACCCGTCAAGAGATAGTGCGCAGCAAGGTTCCGGTGCCCCGGGAAGAGATCACCCGCGGCGCGCGTGTCCTCCTCACCGTAGAAGTGGAGCACCGCCTTGCGGAGGCCGAGGTCGCCCGCCGGCCACGCGTCCGGCCTGGTCAGGTAGCGCGCCAGGAACCAGTCGGCCGTCCACTCGCCGATGCCCGGAAGCTGGATCAGCCGCGCCTTGACGTCGTCGTCGGGCAGCGCTGCAAGCCCGAGCAGATCGAGGTCGGACCGAGCGAGGCCGACGACGTACTCCGCCTTGCGCCGCGAGAAACCGAGAGGCAGGAGCTCCTCCGGCTCCGCGGCGGCCATGCGCTCGCGCGTCGGGAAGGAGTAGGCGTGCTCGAAGGGCTGCCCGAAGGCCTGGATGAGGCGGTTCCGGACGGCGAAGGCCGCGTGGAGCGAGATCTGCTGCGCCGTGATCGACGTGACGAGCGTCTCGTACGGGTCGATCGCGAGCGGCGGGCGAAAGCCGTGGAGAGGATCGAGCAGCCGGGAGAGCACCGGCTCGGTCGCGGCGAAAGCTGTGAAGGAGTCGAGGTCGAAGGGCTCACCCAGGTACCCGCGCACCCGTTCGACGAGGTCGATGTCGCCTGGTCGGATGCGCACACCGCCCTGGGCGGGCTCGATGCGCACCTCGCGACCTGCGATGACGCGGTGCAGGCCGCCCTCGTGCCAGAGGTTCGCGAGATCTGGCCCGAACGCCCGGTAGCGCTCGGTGGAGAGCTCGAAGTCGTACGGCTCAGGAAGTGAGACCGCGCGCGACGTCGTGGAAGTCGTCGAAGCGCTCATACGGGATTCCTCGTTCGTCGAGATAGCTCGCCAGGCCCTTGATCGCGAACACGCGGTCGGACGCCTCCGCGGCGCAACGGTCCGAGTAGCCGTCGCCCACGTAGACGAGCTCGCCGTCGCCCGCGAACTCCTGCACGATCGACCGCTTGCACGACTCCCCACACGAGTCGCAGGCCCCCTCGTACTGCCAGATGACGCGCCAACCCTCACGGCTCGGGTTGACCCGATTGGCGTGGAGCTCGACCTCGACCCCCTCGTGCTCGAGGATCGGCTCGATCAGCTCGTGAAATCCCGACGAGACGATCACGAACCGCCAGCCCTCTGCCTTCGTGAGCTCGACGAGCTCGCGAAATCCCGGCCGGATGCTGACGTTCTCGAGCTCCCACGCAACGATCTCCTCCAGCGGCCTGCGAACGGGCTCGTATTCCCGCGTGATCACCTCGCGAAGCGTGAGCCGCCCTTCGTCGAGCCCCTCGTCGACCTCGCGGTACACCTCGGGGTCGCCGAAGCGGCTGGCGATCGTGTCGAGCAGGTCCTGTTGTGTGACGGTGCCGTCGAAGTCGACGACGATGGTTCGCCGACTCAAAAGTGGGAGGTGACCCCCGCGGGATCTTCGTCGCCGCTCGCTGCGTCCGGCGCGGCGTCGGCCTCGAACCACGAGTACGCGTACGCCGGATCGTCGAGACCCTTCGCGAGCTCGGTCAGGCGAAGCGGGTGGAAGGTGTCGCACATGACCGCGAGCTCATGCGTCTCCGTCATCCCGATCGACTTCTCGGCCAGGCCGGGGTGTGGCCCGTGCGGGATCCCCGACGGGTGCAGCGTGACCGAGCCCACCTCGATTCCCTTGCGGGAGCCGAAGTTCCCGGAGACGTAATAGATCATCTCCTCCGAGTTGAGGTTCGAGTGGTGGTACGGGATCGGGATCGCGAGCGGGTCGAAGTCGAGCTTACGGGGGCAGAACGAGCAGATGACGAAGTTGCGGCCGGCGAAGGTCTGGTGCGAGGGCGGCGGCATGTGGATGCGCCCCGTTATCGGCTCGAAGTCGTTGATGTTGAACGTCCACGGGTAGACGTAGCCATCCCAGCCGACCACGTCGAACGGGTGGTAGTCGAGGACGTAGGTCTGGTGGCCATCGTGGATCCGCACCTTGACGACGTGCTCGCCGCGGTCGGCGTGGGTCTTGAGCTCGAGGGGCGGGTGGATGTCCCGGTGGTAGTAGGGGGCGTGCTCGAGCAGCTGCCCGTACTCGTTGCGGTAGCGGCGCGGGATCTCGATCAAGCCCGGTGAGGAGAAGACGACGTAGCGCTGCTCGCCCTCGGGGACGATGCGGTAGGTCGTCCCACGCGGGATGACGACGTAGTCGCCCTCGCGGTAGGGGAGGTCGCCGAAGATCGACTCGATCGTTCCCTTGCCCTCGTGAACGAAGATCACCTCGTCGCCTTCGCCGTTGCGATAAAAGAAGTCCATCGCCTCGCTCGGGCGGCAGAGGTAGATCTCGACGTCCTGGTTCCACATCAGGAGCTGCCGGCCCGAAACGGCATCGCCGCCGGGATCGATGGCCATCGTCCGGAAGTGCCGGTGGCCGTGTCCGTCGGGCGTCCACTCCTTGCGTTCGAGCGGCTCGAACTTGGCGATCTCTTTCACCCGGCAAGGCGAGTGCAGGTGGTAGAGGATCGACTCGTTCCCGACGAAGCCCTCGAGGCCCATGACCTCCTCGGTCAGAAGAGCTCCGTTGTCGCGGAACTGGATGTGACGCTTGCGCGGAACGCGGCCGAGGCGTTGGTAGGTCGGCATGCGGACAGGATATCCGCCGCTCCCGGGGCCAGATCGACAGGAGGTGACGCGTGATCGCACGCACATGGCCCGGCTGGTCGAACCAAAGGGGGCAGTCGATCACGGGGCCGCCGCTGACCTCCCTCCGCTTCGAGCGTACTGCCGAGATCCGCACCGGTGGCGCGCGCAACGCGCCACCGTCGTGACAACCACGCTAGGCGACCGTGTTGCGCAAGACCCCGATCCCCTCGATCTCCAGCTCGACGACGTCGCCGGACTGAAGCCAGCGCCCGTCGCCATGCTCGAGGATGCAACCCGTCCCCACCGTCCCTGAGCCCAGGACGTCGCCCGCCTGGAGCCTCGTGTTCCGGGCCGCGTGCGCCACGAGCTCGTCCCACGACCAGTGCATGTCGGCGAGGTTCCCCCGCGAGCGCTCCTCGCCGTTCACTCGCCCGACCATCTCGAGCTGCAGGTCGCCCAGCTCGTCCGCCGTCACGAGGACGGGGCCGATGGACGTCGCGAAGTCCTTGCCCTTCGCCGGGCCGAGCCCGACCGCCATCTCCATCTTCTGCAGATCGCGCGCCGACCAGTCATTGAGCACGGTGAAGCCCGCGACGCCGCCGTCAGCGCCCACGACCACGGCCGCCTCGAGCTCGTAGTCCCACGCCGAGCTCTCCGGCGGGAACGTGACCGCGTCGTCGGGGCCGAGCACCGCCGCGGGATTCGAGAAGTAGAAGACAGGGATCCGATACCACTCGGGCGCCATCTCGAGCCCGCGTTGCGCGCGCGCCGTGGCCACGTGCCGCTCGAAGGCATAGAAGTCCCGAACGGAAGGCGGGTGCGGCACCGGGGCCCGTAGGCGGACGTCGCCCATCTCGTGCTCCCCCACCTCGCCGCCGCCCTCGACGAGCCACGCGACGAGAGAGGGAGCGCCGAGCTCGACCAGGCGATCGCCTTCGATCCGGCCGGGAGCCTCCCGCCCCGCGACCTCGAACGTGCAGAGCCTCAAAGGTTGCCGCGCAGGGCCTGCTCGCGCTCGATCGCCTCGAACAGCGCCTTGAAGTTCCCGTCTCCGAAGCCCCGGGCGCCGTGCCGCTCGATCACCTCGAAGAAGAGCGTGGGCCGGTCCTGTGCCGTCTTCGTGAAGATCTGGAGGAGATAACCGTCGTCGTCGCGGTCGACGAGGATCTTGTGCTCCCGCAGCTCGGCGTAGTCCTCCTCGATCTCTCCCACGCGGTCCGGTGCATCCTCGTAGTAGGTGTCCGGCGTCTCGAGGAAGGCGACGCCGCGGCTCTTCAAGTCCGTGACGGTCCCGACGATGTTCTCCGACGCGAGCGCGATGTGCTGCGCGCCGGCGCCGTTGTAGAACTCGATGTACTCCTCGATCTGGCTCTTGCGCTTGCCCTCGGCCGGCTCGTTGATGGGGAACTTGATCTTCCCGGTGCCGTCCGACATGACCTTCGACATGAGCGCCGAGTACTCCGTCTGGATCTGGTCGTCGCCGAAGTGAAGGATGTTCGTCATCCCGAAGACTCGCTCATAGAACTCGACCCACTGATCCATGCGGCCGAGCTCGACGTTCCCGACGATGTGGTCGATGCTGAGGAGGCCGGCCCCGCGAGCGCTGCCGTTCTCGGACACAGAGACGAATCCGGGTAGGAACGCGCCCCCGTAGTTCGAGCGGTCGACGAACGTGTGGATGGTGTCGCCGTAGGTCGCGATCGCGGCCAGCTCGACGACGCCGTCCTCGTCTTCGATCCTCGTCGGCTCGCGGACTGCCCGGGCGCCTCGCTGAACCGCCTGTCGGTAGGCCTCCGCCGCGTCAGGGACCATGAGCGCGATGTCCTTCACCCCGTCGCCGTGGCGGGCGTGGTGCCGGGCGATCTCGTGATCCTCGCGGAGCGCGGTCGTGAGGACAAGCCTGATCTCGCCCTGCTCGAGGACATAGGAGGCGCGGTCGCGGACGCCGGTCTCCGGCCCTGTGTAGGCCGTCCGGGTGAACCCGAAGGCGTGCTCGTAGAAGTACGCGGCCTGCTTCGCGTTGCCGACCCACAGCTCGACGTGATCCCACCCGTCGAGCGGCATGAAATCCGACATCAAGCCAAAGTTTAATCCACGTTTCGAGCTCCGCGTGCGCGGCGGCTAGTCGGGGGAAGGCGCCGGGGGCTGAGCCAAGCGCGCAATGAGTATGCCGCCGCCGATCACGAGGCCCCCCACGATCTGGATCACGCCCATCTTCTCCGAGAGGACGACGACCGCGAAGAAGGCCCCGAGAAAAGGCTGCAGATTGGCGTACAAAGACGCCCTTGCCGCACCGACGCGGTCGATCGCCGTGAACCACATGATGTTCGTGAAGACCAGGCTGAAGAAGAGGCTGTAGACGAAGGCGCCCCAGGCGAGCGTGGTGAGCTCGGACCAGTCCTGGTCGATCAGTTGCCGGAAGGCTGAGGCCAGGAGCGGAACCGAGCCCACGAGGAGCATGAAGGCGCTGATCCGATACGGCGAGTAGCGGCGCATCAGCGGGCCCATGGCAACCGTGTACGCGGCCCAGGTGACCGAGGCGACGAGCCCGAGGAGGATGCCGCCCAGGTCTCCGCCGATCCCGCTCGGCGCGCCGGCTGCGACGAGCGCCACGCCGGAGAAGGAAATGACCGTCGCGAACCAGTGCCGAATGTGCAAACGCTCGAGGCCGAATGCCTGCGCCAGCAGCGCGACGAAGATCGGGAGCGTTCCGAACATGAGGGCGACGGTGGCCGCCGTGGTCAGCTTCACGGCGTAGACGAACGAGAGCTGGTTCAGCCATATCCCGGCGGCCGCCGCGCCGGTCATCAGGAGGAGGTCGGCCCGACGGACGACCAGGCTTCCCTCGCGGGCATAGGTGAAGCCCGAAAAGAGGAGGGCCCCGATCGCGAAACGCACGGACGAGTACGCGAGCGGCAGCCAGCCGTGCGTCAGCGCGTACTTGACGACCGTGAAGTTGAAGCTCCAGAAGACGACGGTGACGAGCAGGAGAACGTCTGGTGGAACCCGGTGCCGCACAGTCGAAGGCTACGAGACCTCTAGTGGTCCAAATTGGACAATTGACAGGATCCTCGGTAGGCCGCATCGTTGAAGACGGCCGTGCCCGCCGGCTCGCAAGCACGAGACGAAGGGCAGACGTGTCAGTCAGGAAGCACCTTTTCGCCAACCTCATCCTTGCCGTCGCGGCCGCTGCAGCGCTCGTCGGCTGTCGCTCCTCCGCGCAGGAGGCCGGCTCGACGGCGCGCGTGCCGCTGGCCAAGACGCCCCGGGTCTACACCGTCGGAGCGCGGGTGTTCGGGCTCGAGAACGGAGCCGCAAAGCTCGCCTCGCCTCCCGTCACGCCGCTCGCGGGCTGGCTGACGCCGGCCGCCGTCCCGTCGCCCGACGGGCGCTACCTCGCCTACAACACCTGGGACGAGCTCCGCGCCGACGACCCGGGTCTCTCGTGGAGCGACCAGGGAATCGAGCCCGGTGACCCGCTCGCCACCCCGTCGATTCGCGTCTACGACACGACCACGGGCTCCGATGACGTGCTGGCGCGCGGAGCTTTCTCGGTCGCCTGGGGCGAGGACGGCAGGCTCGCGTACTTCACGGGCGCCGACCGCGACTACCGCGCAGGCGTTTCCTACCTCGGACGCGTCGTGGTTCGGCGCTCGCCCGGCTCGAAAGCCACCGTCTGGTCGACGGAGCTCGGTCGCTACATCGTGATCGGCTGG
This sequence comes from uncultured Actinomycetes bacterium, assembly GCA_963739065.1. Lineage (GTDB taxonomy): Bacteria > Actinomycetota > Thermoleophilia > Gaiellales > Gaiellaceae > JAIBJP01. The sequence continues at coordinate 298,218 of CAVTYV010000002.1, read as the reverse complement.
GCGGGGCGGCACCTCGTCGCCTACCGCGAGTACGAGGGCGAGGCGCTCGACGTGGTCGTCTTCGACGGCCCACAGCGCATGCGGACGCTCGCCGCGGACTCGACGCTCGTCGCCATCAGCCCGGACGGGAACCGCGCGCTCGTCGCCCAGGGGCCGGCGCGCGGCCGTCCGCGCGTTCGCGTCCTCTCGGTGGCCGACGGCCGTCAGCTCGCCGCGCTCGATCTGACGAAGGTCGACCCCGCGGTGGGAACGGTCGATTACGCCGGGGACTGGCGGGGGAGCCGCGTCGTCGCGGCCTCGGCTTCCGGGCTCGCGATCTTCCGGGTGGAAGCAAGGAAGATCGCCCTCGACGACACCTTGCGCGTGGCCGGCTCGAGCGTGGCCGAGCCGCGCTTCGTGGACGATTCGGCGACCACGGTCCGCGCCTGGACGACGGTCAGCCGCGGCGGGGTCTTCCTCCAGTGCGATTTCGACCTCGGCTCCTGCGATCGCGCGCTGCCCCTGCCCGACGCCAAGGGCACCCACGGCTTCCCCACGTGGCGCCGCCCGCTCTACAACCCCAGCCGCCCGCTCGGAACGAGCTGATGCGACGCGCCGCGGCCCTCCTTGCGGCCGCAGTCGCACTCGCCGTCTGGGCGGGGCCTGCCGGCGCCACGAACGGCTGGTGGACGTTCGACCGCGACACGAACACGAACTCGACGCTCACGTGGAAGTGGACCTATCCGCCGAGCCCGGCCCAGTACGTGCACAGCTGGCGTGCCGGCTCGGGCAGCTCCACCGACGAGTGCCGGCGCGGCGAAGGGTGGCTGCCCGCGGGCTGGTATTCGCTCTGGGGCCACTGGAACCACTACAACGGGAGCGCGGTGAAGGGCCGCGTCTGGTGGCTGCAGGACAAGTACTGCGCGGACGGCGTGACGAAGCGCGTCGAGCTCTTCATCCACAGCGAAGAGACGGCCGACAACGGCCAGTCCTGCAGCTCGACGTGGGACGATCCCTTCTGCTGGGAGCGCGTCAGCGACTACTACTCCCTCGGCTGCATCAAGCTCGCCCGCCCGAGCCCGGTGGCCGATTTCCCGAACGATCTCGGGAGTGCGCACAGCTACTACCACTCCTACGGAGGGTCGCCGAAGCACGGCGACCTGCCCAACGACTCGAACGAGCTCTACGTCTTCTCCTGAACGAGTGAGCGGTTAGGGTTCGGGGCGATGCCCGAGCCGACGAAGGACGACATCGACGCCCTGGTCGGGCCGGCCACGCCTCACTTCGCATTCCAGCTCCGCGCGCGGGTGGGCGCCCTCGTGAGCGACCTCGCAGAGGACCACCCGGTTCGCCTGTACGGGGAGGAGCAGATGGACCTCCTCGAGCGGCTCGGCTTCGCGACCTCGAAAGCCGAGGAGGGCCCGGTCGAGCCCCCCACGCGCCTCGGCTGGGACCAGCTTCCGAGCCACGCGCCCGCGTGGAAACCACTCCCAAAGAAACCTTGAGGTTCGACGGCAAGTCCGTCCTCGTGACGGGCGGCTCGCGGGGTATCGGCCGGGGGATCGCTCTCCGCTTCGCCGAGCTCGGAGCCGCTCGCGTCGCGATCAGCTACTTCCGAAACGACACGGCCGCCCAGGAGACGGCGAAGGAGCTCGAGCAGGCCGGCGCCGAGCCCCTCTTGCTCCGCGGCAACCTGGGCGATCCCGGCAAGGCGGCCGCGTTGGTCGAGCAGGCGGGCACGCTCGACGTGCTCGTCTCCAATGCAGCCACCGGAGTCATCCGTCCGGCCCTCGAGATCGAGGAGAAGCACTGGGACTGGACGCTGAACGCCAACGCGCGAGCCCTCCTCACGCTGACTCAGCACGCGGCGCCCTCCATGCCGGAAGGAAGCTCGATCGTGGCGATCTCGAGCCTCGGGTCGCAGCGCGTCTTGGACGACTACGTCGTCGTCGGCGTCTCGAAGGCGGCGCTCGAGGCGCTTGTTCGCTATCTCGCCGTCGAGCTGGCGCCAAGAGGGATCCGGGTGAACGCGGTGTCCGCCGGCCTCGTGGAGACCGGCGCGCTCGAGTACTTCGAGAACCGCGAGGGGATGCTCGACTACTACCGGAGCCGAACACCGGCCGGCCGCCTGGTGGAGCCCGGAGACGTGGCCGACGCCGTCTGCTTCCTCGCGTCGCCGGCGGCCGAGATGATCCGCGGCCAGACGATCGTCGTCGACGGCGGCTACTCGGTGCTCGCGTGACCGACGAGCGGTTCGCGCACGACGCGTTCTTCATCGACCAGCTGATCCGGCCGATCGCCAACCTCTACCGGATCTCGACCCTCGGCTCCGACGGAGGGCCGGGCCAGCCGGTCGCCTTCGTCCGCCAGAAGAAGTTGTCGATCCGCGAGGACATCCGCTTCTTCGCGGACGAGAGCGAGACCGACGAGCTCTTCCGCATGAAGGCTCGGCAGGTCTTCGACATTCGTGGCCGCTACGACGTCACGAGCCCCGAGGGCGGGCGGATCGGCACGCTCGAGAAGGTGTTGGGCATCTCGTTCGTCCGCTCCACCTGGCGCGTGTACGACGCGAGCGAGCAGCAGGTGGCCCTCGCGCAGGAGAAGCACATCCACGTGGCCCTGTTCCGTCGCCTGATCGACTTCGTTCCCTACGGCGAGTTCGCCCCGATCGTCTTTCAGTTCACGATCCTGATGGACGGACGCCAGGTGGGAGATCTCCGCAGGCCGCTCGGCGTCCGCGACCGGTACACGCTGAGCCTCGGCGGGGATCCCGACAGGCGCCTGGACCGCCGCGTGGCGGTCGCGCTCGGGATCGCTCTGGACGCGCTGCAGAGCCGCTAGCCCCGGTCGGTTTCACCCATCCGGGGTAGCTCGTGCGATAAACTTTCGTTACGTAACGAATATGAATGACCGCTCCGTGTATCCGCTGGGCAAGCGCCGCACGCTGATCGTCTTCTTCGGGCTGATGCTCGGGATGCTGCTCGCCGCGCTCGACCAGACCATCGTCTCCACCGCCTTGCCGCGGATCGTTGGAGACCTCGGGGGCTTCCAGCACTACTCCTGGGTCTTCTCGGCCTACATGCTCGGGGCGACCGTCACCGTCCCCCTCTACGGAAAGCTCTCCGACATCTACGGCCGTCGCCCCTTGTTCCTGCTCGGAATCACCCTCTTCTCGGCCGGGTCGGTGATCAGCGGCCTGGCGGTCTCCATGGAGATGCTCATCGCAGGCCGGGCCATCCAGGGCCTCGGCGCGGGCGGGTTGATCCCGCTCGCCGTGGCCGCAATCGGCGACATCATCCCGCCTCGGCGGAGGGGCAAGTGGCAGGGCGTTCTCGGCGCCGTCTTCGCGGTGTCCTCCGTGCTCGGTCCCGCGACGGGCGGATGGCTGACGGACAACGCCTCCTGGCGCTGGTGCTTCTTCGTCAACCTTCCGCTCGCAGCCGCTGCCCTTGCCGTCGTGTGGTTCGGATTCCAGCGCAGGTCACGCCGCGAGGAGCACTCGATCGACTATCTCGGCGCAGCGCTGCTGACGGGCGGCACCGCTGCCGCGCTCCTCGGCGCGGTCTGGGGCGGGGTCGAGTATCCGTGGAGCTCGCCGGTCGTCATCGGCCTCTTCCTGGCGGCGACGTCGATGCTCACGGCCTTTGTCTTCCAGGAGCGACGGGCCCGTGAACCGATTCTCCCGCTCGACCTCTTCCGGGGCCGGACGTTCTCGGCGGCGAGCGTGGCGGTCTTCGCGCTCGGCGCGGCCATGTTCGTGACGATCATCTACGTCCCCCTCTTCGCGCAGCGCGTCCTCGGCGAGAGCGCCGCCGGCTCGGGAGCAGTTCTGACGCCGCTGATGCTCGGGATCATCACGACGAGCATGCTCGCCGGGCAGCTCGTCTCCCGCACAGGTCACTATCGGCCCGTGCTGATCGCAGGGCCGCCGTTGCTCGCGACCGGGTTCTTGCTGCTCTCGGGCCTCGGCGTCCATTCATCCCAGCTCAGCGTGACCCGAGACGTCGTCATCGTCGGCCTGGGCGTGGGCCTGATGATGCAGACCCTCGTCGTCGCCGTGCAGAACTCCGTCCGCCGGCGCGACCTCGGGGTGGCGACCGCGTCGACCCAGTTTTTCCGCACGATCGGCGCCATGACCGGCGTGACGGTCATGGGAACGCTCGTCACCTCGAACCTTGGCACCAATGCGGCCGCGGCGAGCCCCGCACAGGTGGCGGCCGCGCTCCACCCCGTGTTCCTCGTTCCGATCGCACTGGCGGCCGTGGTCCTTGTCGCGGTCCTCTTCGTCCCCCACATCGATCTCAAGCAGACGCTCGAGGAGCGCCTGCCCCAACCCGATCTCCTCGAGGAGGCAGCGTGAGCGACCGCGCCGACGTCGGCCGGATGGCCGAGGGGATCGTGCGCCTTTCGATGGAGCTGCAGCGCCGCAAGGAGGACGCGTCTCCTCACGAGCTGACGACCACACAGGCGCTGGCCCTCCGCATCGCGGTCACGGAAGGCCCGCAGCGGATGGGGACGCTTGCGGACCTGCTCGGAGTCACGGTCGCGACGGCCAGCCGCACCGTCGATGCTCTCGTTGCGACGGAACTCGTCCGCCGCGAGACCGACCCCTCTGACGCACGTGCGGTCCGCGTTGTCGCCACGGCGCGCGGCCGGCGCGAGTTTCGCACCCGCCGAGATCGCTTCGTCCGCGCCCTCGCGAGCCTCTCCGACGATCTCTCGCAGATCGAGCGGCGCCAGCTCGCCGATGCGCTCGACACGCTGGGGCGCCTGTTCGCGACGCCGGCTCAGGAACGAGCGAGCGTGGGCCGGCCGAAGTCGTAGACGTCGACCCCTTCCGTCCGCTTTAGGTAGCCGACGACCCAGTACGTGAACGGCGTTGCGAGCGTCTCCCATCCGACCTTGATCACCCAGGTCGTCACGATCGGGTTGAGCAGCGACGCGCCGGTGCCGGCGAAGGCGATCGTGATGAAAATGGCCGAGTCGAGGCCTTCTCCGACGATCGTCGAGCCAATCGTGCGCGTCCAGAGCCAACGCCCGCCGGTCGCGCCCTTCATGAACGCGAGCACGTAGGCGTTGGCGAGCTCCCCAACGATGTACGCAGCCAGGGAGGCGAGGAAGAGGCGCCAGGTCGTCCCGAGCACCTGCTCGTAGGCGCTCTGGTTCTCCTGCCAGAAATCGGCCGCGGGTAGGTGGATGGCCGCCTGGATCGCGCCGAGCGCGATCAGGTTGCACGCGAAGCCGAGCCAGATGACGCGCCGGGCGGAGCGGATTCCGTAGACCTCGGTCAAGACGTCCCCGAGGAGGTAGGAGAGCGGGAAGATGACGAGGCCTGCCGGGAAGATGCGCCCCGAGACCTCGACGAGCTTCACCGCGATGATGTTCGAGACCACGAGCGCGGTGACGAACACGCCCGCGACGACGACGAATCTCCAGGAGTACTTCACCCGATCCGCTCCAGTGCCTCGTCGATCTCCTCGTCGGTGATCGTGAGCGGCGGCGTCGCGCTCATGAGGCTCCCGTCCTCGCCCGCCGGGATGACGATGACGCCTCGCTCCCAGGCGGCAAACGCGTCGCCGGGCTTCGCCCGCAAGAGCCCCGCACCGTGCCAGCCCGCGTCCTCGAAGCGCTCGCCGGCGCCGGGGACGCGCCCGAGCATCCCGGGGACGCGGTCGAAAACGACCAGCGCCGCCGCGCAGGCGAGCGGGTTCCCCATATGCGTGTGGGTGTAGACCGCTTCGGGCCCGAGCTCCCAGGCCTCCGCATGTTCGGGGCGAAGCAGGCACGCAGAGAGCGGCAGGCCGCCACCCAGTGCCTTCCCGCAGACGAGGATGTCTCCGAGACCGCCACTCCTCCACAGCGCCCCGGTTCGTCCCAGCCCCGTGTAGATCTCGTCGCAGACGAGCAGCGCACCGGCCTCGTCGCACCGCTCCCGGAGCCGTTCGAGGAATCCGTCCGGCGGGACCCGTGCGCCGGCCCGCCCCTGAACGGGCTCGACGATGACGCAGCCGGCGTCCTCAGGCAGAAGGCCCGGATCTTCTCCGTAGGGGAACCGGTGCACCGGGCCCGGAAGCCACTGCGCAAAGGGGGCGCGAAACCGCTCGAAGCCGGTCGCGGCCAGCGCGAGCAAGCCGGTCCCGTGGTAAGCGCCCTCGAAGGCCACGATCCCCGGCTTTCCGGTGACGAGCAAACTCGTTCGCAGCGCGAGCTCGACCGCGTCCTCGCCCGTCACGGCGAGGAGCACCTCGCGGCCGCCCTGCCCGAGCCGCCGGCGCAGCTCTGCGGCGACATCGGCCTCGGCAAGGTCGCCGAGCGCATGGATGCACCGCTGGGCTTGCTCGGTGATCGCGGCAACGACAGCCGGATTTCGATGTCCGAGCGCGGCGACGCCGAACCCCCCGGAGAGGTCGATGTACTCGCGGCCGATCGCGTCCACGACACGGCAGCCTTCCGCCTCGGCCCAGATCACGGCTTCAACCGTTTGAGCGTGTCGAGGGCGATATAGCCGGCGATCTTGGGATTCTCCTGGAGCCGGCGCAGCGAGTACTCGTACCACTGACGTCCGTAGGGAACGTAAATGCGCAGGCGGTGGCCCTTGCGGACGAGCTCGTCCCCGAGCTCCGGGCGCACGCCGAGCAGCATCTGGAACTCGTACTGGTCCGGCTCGAGGCGGTGCTCCTCGATGAGGGCCAGGGCCTCGCCGATGACCCAGTCGTCGTGCGTGGCGACTCCGATGTACGCCCTCAGATCGAGCACCGCGCCAACTGCCTCGACGAAGTTGAGGCGCACCGTCTCGAACTCCTGGAAGGCGACCTCCGGCGGCTCGACGTAGATCCCCTTGCAGACCCGGACGTTCGGCCGCAGCTCGGCGAGCTCGGCCACGTCGGCGAGCGTGCGCTTCATGTACGCCTGGAGGACGATGCCGACGTTGTCGAGGCCCTGACTCCGCAGCTCGCGGTAGATCTGCAGGGTCTCGCCTGTCGTGGACGAGTCCTCCATGTCGATGCGGACGAAATTCCCTCGGCCGGCGGCTTCGCGCACGAGCTCGGCGGCATTCTCGCGGCAGAAGTCATGGTCGAGGCCGAGCCCGAGCCCGGTCAGCTTGACGCTGACATTCGAGTCGAGCTGCGCGCGCTCGATCCTCTCGAAGACCTCCTCGTACTCGGCGAGCAGCGCGGTGGCCTCCTCGCGACGGGTGATCTCCTCGCCGAGGACGTCGATCGTGGCCATCTTCCCGGCGTCGTTGAGTTGCTTGACGACGGCGACCGCGTCTTCGAGGGTCGGACCGGCTATGTAACGCTGAGAGAGCCGCTTGACGACGGGCCGCGGAACGGCTGGGAGAACCCTGACGATGGCGCGGTCGAGCAGGGCCACGGCCGGGCGATTCTATTTTCTGACAGCACGCGCGCCACACGTATGCGTTTTCTGGTTACGCTCGAAAGCGGGTGGTGGCTCGGGGTGGCCCCGTCACGTCTTGCGATGCGCGCCTGACAAAGCGGTCACAAGACCGAGGCCCACGAGCACGGTGCCCGAGACGTACCGCTCGAACCGCGAGAATCCTCGGCGCGCGTTCAGCCAGCCCGCCGCCGAGCCGGCGGCGATCGCGTAGGCACCGTCGCTCAAGGTCGCGAGCGCGATGAACACGAGGCCGAGGACGAGGATCTGGAACGCGACGTCCCCGCGCGAGACGTCCACGAATTGGGGGAGGAACGCGAAGAAGAAGAGCGCCGTCTTCGGGTTCAGCACGTTCACGACAATCCCCTGCGCGAAGACCGATCGCAGGCGCCGCTCATGCGGAACTCCCTCGCGGGCGTTCTCGTCCCGGCGGAGCAGCCGCCGTACGCCGAGGAAGACGAGGTACGCCGCCCCCGCGTACTTGACCACATTGAATGCGGCCGCGGAATGGACGACGAGCGCGGACAACCCGAGCGCGGCCGCAGCGACATGCACGAGCCCGCCGACCTGGATGCCGGCCATGGACGCGAGCCCGGCCACCCGGCCTCGGCTCATGCTCTGCGCGACGATGTAGAGGACCGCGGGCCCGGGAATGACGAGCAGCAGAAGCGCCGCAGCCGAGAAGACCGCGAGCGTCGACCAGTCGGGGAACGTCACGAGGGAAGCTCGCGCATGAAGCCCTGCCGCGCCGCGGACACGAGCGCGACGGCTTCGGGGAAGAGCACGCGCATGGCGTCTCTCATCGCGCTCGTCTGAGCCTCAGCCGGGCCCTCTACGCGCAGCTGCTTCAGCGCTGCCGCAGTGAGCTCGACCGCGGTGTTCAGCGTCAGCGTCGCGAATTGCTCGCGTTGCGACTCGTGCACGGCCTCAGCCTGCTGCTCCGCGAACTCACGCAACCCGCGCATCAGGTCTTCGGGATCGCCCCCGAACGGGAAGCCAAATCCACCCTCCATCGCCAAGTACTGTACCGACAGTGTCCCGCTTCTCAGATGCCGTCAACGAGCAGGTCTCGTACGAGTTCGGTGCGTCGCAGCAGTATGTGGCGATCGCGGTCTGGTACGACGCGGACACGCTCCCGCAACTCGCCGCGCACTTCTACCGCCAGGCCCTCGAGGAGCGGAACCACGCCATGATGCTCGTCCAGTACCTTCTGGACGCTGGCGAGAAAGTCGCGATCCCGGCGGTGGCCCCGCCTCAGAACGACTTCGCGGATCCTGTCGCGCCCGTACGGCTTGCACTCGAGCAGGAGCGCACCGTGACCGACCAGATCGCCCGCCTGGCCGCACTTGCGAGGGAGGAGAACGAGCTCGTGGGCGGTGAGTTCCTGAACTGGTTCCTCAAGGAGCAGCGTGAGGAGGTGGCGAGCATGTCGGCCCTGCTCGCCGTCGTGGAGCGCGCGGGGGACAACATCCTCCTGGCCGAGGAGTACCTCGTCCGCCAGCAGATCGGGGACGCTGGCGTGGATCCGACCGCGCCTGCGGCCGCCGGCGGCGCTCTCTAGCTAGGAGGGTTTGGCGGAACGTCGCTCGTCGCCGGGACGGGACGGTCGTTCCCAGGCAAGGACGCAGGGAGCCCTCGTATCGACTTGAGATACGGGGGCGACCGAGGGCGAAGCCTGGGGGCGGGCGGCGCGCCTCCGGCGGCACAGCCGATGTTTCGTCAAAGTCTCCTAACTCTCGCTCAGCGAGACCTTGTAAGCGCGCTCGACGCTCGTCGCGAGCTCGTCGGCTGCTGCAAGCCCGGTCTTCATCGCAGCCGCGAACGGCGAGCCGCCGGTCGACCCAAGCGCATCTTCGAGCGTCGCGGCCCTTCGCCCAATCGTGTCCAGGTAGGTGATCGACGCGACTCTCGGCGGCGCGACGATCGCCCGCTCGAGGTCGGCGGCTGCGGCCTCGGCCTCTTCGATCCCTTCCGGATTCTCTGCAGCCCGAAGCTCCGCGAGCCGCGACCGCAGCTCGGCCAGGTCGCCGCCGCCGGCACTCTCCTCGGCGAGCTCGCACAGCGCTGCGATCGAGACCGCGTCGCGAACCAGCGCTCGGTCGGCGACAGGGCCTCCCCCCTCGTCCAGCGCGATCCAGGTCGCTTCACCGTCCCGTTCGAAGGCGCACAGATAGACCCGCGTTCCGGCCGGCTCAGCCGGAACGATGCCGACGAGCTCCTCGCCCTCCTCGGCGAACGGCTGCGCCGCCGCGCGCGCGGCCGCGATTTCCTCCTCCAGGCCCATCGAAGGCAACAATAGGGCCGTGACCGGCCTCGTCACGGAACGGAATCGCGCCGCGCAGGAGATCTTCGCGCCGCTCGGGCCGACGTACGATCGCTACGCACGCCTGCTCTCGTTCGGCCAAGACCCCCGCTGGCGCTCGTTCCTCGTCTCCCGCCTCGAGGTCGGACCCGAAGACACGGTTCTCGACGTTGCCTGCGGGACCGGCGCGGTCTCCCTCGAGATCGTCCGCCGCTACGGCGCCCACGTCGTCGGCGTCGACCAGAGCGCGGAGATGCTGGAAGTGGCCCGCCGCCGCGTGGGCGACGCGATCGAGCTTCGCGAGGCGAGAGCGGAGGCGCTGCCGTTCGACGACGCGGCCTTCGACGCGCTCACGTTCACCTACCTGCTCAGATACGTCGACGACCCGACGGCGACGTTGCGGGAGCTGGCCAGAGTCGTCCGCCCGGGTGGCCGCGTGGCGATGCTCGAGTTCGCAGTGCCCCAAAACCCGCTTGCGCGGATCTCGTGGGAGGCCTACGTTCGCGTCGGCCTGCCCCTCGGCGGACGCGCCATCTCACCAGGCTGGCGCGCGGTCGGAGACTTCCTGGGCTCGAGCATCCGCGAGTTCTGGGCCCGCTGGCCGCTCGAACGCGCGCTCGGCTCCTGGGAGGCAGCCGGGATCGAGGACGTCAGGCATCGCTACCTGAGCCTCGGCGGCGGCATCGTCGTTTGGGGACGACGTGCGGGCTGAGGCCACTCGCCCCGCCTTCTACGCCCTCAAGTCGGGAGGCTGGCGCGACTACGTCACCCTCCTCCACGTCCCCTACACAGCCTGGCACCTCAGCTACGTCGCGATCGGCGCGGCACTGAGCTCTGCGTTCTCGTGGGCGAGACTCTGGCCGACCCTGCTCGCCTTCGGGTTGGCTGTCGGAATCGGCGCCCACGCCCTGGACGAGCTCAACGGCCGCCCGCTCAGGACACGGATCCCCGCGCGGGTCCTCGTCGCGCTTGCCGCCGTCTCGATCGCCGGAGCCACTGCGGTCGGCATCGTCGGAGCCGTGACCGTGAGCCCTTGGATCGGCGCCTTCGTGGCGGCCGGAGCGTTCATCGTCGTCGCGTACAACCTCGAGTGGTTCGAGGGGCGATTCCATGGCGACTTCTGGTTTCCGCTCGCTTGGGGGGCGTTTCCACTGCTGACCGCGTATTTCGCCACCGCGGAGACGCTCGGCCTCGCCGCGCTCGCCGGCGCCGTCTTCGCCTTCGCGACAAGCGTCGCTCAGCGCCGGCTGTCCACACCAGTACGGGACATGAGGCGACGAGTCACCAGGGTGAGCGGAACGCTCGAGCGACGCGACGGGACGACGCAGGACATGACTGCCGACAGATTGATCGCGCCATCCGAGGGTGCGCTGCAGGCGCTCACGGCGGGAATCGTCGCCCTTGCCGTCGCGCTCGTCATCATGCGGCTGTGATCACGCTCCCCCTCGTACCGGAAGCGGCGCCTGCGCTCGTCAGGCCGGTCATCACGAATCCTCGCCCGCGCGAGGTTTCGTTCGGCACAGTCGCGGGACGTACGGGCGCCGGCGTGACGCGAATCGTCGTCCGGGTCGACGGCGTGACGAAAGCCGACGTCGCGCTGGACAGCGGACGGCACCGAGCGTTCTCGCCGCCGAGCCCTTTTCGCATCCGGGTGCAGCTCCCACCCCGGGACGTGACCATCCGGGTCATCACCTACAACGCGGCGGGCCAGAGCACCGCCCGCAGCGTCGGACCGGTGTACGGACTCCCTCAGGCCGGGTTCCCGGTGCCAATCGAGAGCATCGAAGACCCGGTTCTCGCGCGCCGGATCAAGGAGCTGGTTCGAGGCTACCCCGGCCCGGCAGGGGTGTTCGTCCAGGACCTCCGCTCCGGACGCGGGGCGGCCTGGAACGCCCGTGCGCGCTTCCAGGCAGCCTCGACGCTCAAGCTCGGCATCGCTCTCGAGGTCCTGCGCGTCCTGCACGGAAAGCCGCCGCCCGGAACCGAGCTCGCGAATCTCTTCCGGCGGATGCTGGTCTACTCCGACAACCAGGCTGCGAACGACCTGGAGATCTGGCTCGGCGGCTCGACGATCGGGGGCGCCGCCCGCGTGAACGCGACCCTCCAGACACTTGGGCTCAGCGGCACGCATATGTACGGCGGCTACATCATCGGGACGGCGGCCCAGCGTCCGATCCCGCTCAGGGTGGAGAGCCAGCCGCCTTACTTCACCTTCGGAAAGTTCACGACCGCCTGGGATCTCGCCCGCCTCCACAGGCTCTTCCATCGGGCTGCGGTCGGAACAGGCTCTCTCATGCGCCTGCCCGGCCAGTTCACGCCTTCGGACGCGCGCTACGTCCTCTACACGCTCGCCCACGTGCGCGACCCGGGGAAGCTCGACCGCTACATCGGGGCCGAGCGGGGCGTCTCGGTGCTTCACAAGGCGGGCTGGATCACCCACGCACGGCACGACAGCGGGCTCGTGTTCTGGAAGCAAGGGGCATTCGTCGTCACCGTGATGACCTGGAACTGGGGTGAGGCCGGCGCCTCGTCGGACGTGTTGGCGGGCCGAATCGCACGCGCCGCGCTGCGCCGGTACTCGGCGGTCGCCGGGCGGCGCCCCGATCCCCACGAGTGGCTCATCCAGTCATAGGATCCGACGGTGGCACTCGCCTTTGAGCTCGTGTTCGCCGCCGGCCTCGCTCTGGTCGGCCTGTCGCTCGTCGGCGTCGCGCTCGGGCGCGCGCGTGAGCGCCACCTCGTCTGGGCCTCCGTCGTCCTCGCCCTCGGCGCGGTAGCGGCCGCCGGCGCGCTCGTGCTCAACCTCGTCGAGCCGTTCACGGATTCCGACGCGCTCCTCCTGGCCGCCGGCGGCCTCGCCGCGGCCGCGGTAGCGGAACTGGGCCTCGTCGCGATGACGCGCGCCCTGGCGCGCACGAAGGAGCTGGAGCAGCTCAGCCAGCACGCCCGTGACGACCTCGCGTCGTTCGTCGAGAAAGAGGTGCGCGAGCGCATGCTCGAGCTCGAGCGCCTGCTCGCGCGCGAGCGGGCGAACGCGAGCCATCAGCTGAGCGAGCAGGAGCGCCGCCTGTCGGAAGAGCGCCGTGACGTCGTGGAGCGGCAAACAGAGCGAGCACGCGTCGAGCTCACTCAGGCTGTCTCGGCCGTCCAGGAACGCCTGGAGCGGCGCCTGATGGCCTGGGCAGCCGACCTCGACCGCGGCCAGCGGGAACTCGAGGCCCACCTGACGGCGCTCGGCGAGCGACAGCGGGAAGCTGCTGCCGCGTACGAGGCGCGGTTGGACGCCGACTCCGAGCGGGTCGAAGCAGCGAGCGAGGAGCAGCGACTCGCCCTCCTCAAGCTCAGGGAGGCGCTTCAGCGGTTGGGGACGGAGTTCCTCGAGGAGGGACGCTCCGAGATCGAAATCCATGCTGCAGAGCGCAGGCGGGCACTTCACGAGGTCGGCGAGCGCATCCGCAACCGCGAGCGCGCGCTGCGCGAGCAGATCGACCGCGAGGAGGTCGAAGCGAGGACGCGCCTGGCGTCGGGGCTCGCCGACGCGGAGAAGAGACACCTGGCCTCGCTCGAGCGCGCGTTCGACCGCGCGGCCACGCGCCTTTCCGAATACGCGGAGAAGCAGTTCGACACGCAGATCCGCGAATCCCGCGAAAAGGCAGCCGAACGGCTGTCCAGGGAGCTCGAGAAGGCCATCGAGCAGTTCGCGCGCCAGGCGGAGCACGACGTCGCGGGCCGGATCGACGACGTGGCGAGGCAAACGGCGGACAAGCTGCAGCGGCGGATCTCCGACGCCGCTCGGACCGGCGAGGCTCAGCACGAGATCGCCGCCGATCGCGTTCGGCAACTCATGGAACGGCTCGAGGAAGCGATCTCCGCTGCCGAGGACCGCCTCGCCATGCTCGACGCGGACGTGGTCAGGCCCGGCCGGCCGGGCCGTGGTTAGCGCTCACTTTTCCGAGCAGGGTTCGTCTGAATTAGGCCGAACCTACGCGGGATGGAAGAGCTGACACTCCTCGAACGGGAAACGGACGAGCGCAGCAAGGTCGAAAGCTGGCGCCTGCACGTCCTCATGGAGGCCGGCTATCCGCTTCCTCTCGCGGAGCGGATCGCGCAGAGCGACGCAGACCTCCATGAAGCGGTCGAGCTGGTCGGCCGCCGTGGCTGCTCGGCCGATGTCGCGGCGCAGATCCTTCTGTAGCGAATCGTCACGCCTTCGGGACGCACCCGACCGCGAGGGCTGAGCTAGATTCGCCGTGTGAAGGTCGAGCACCAGCTCCACGGCGACCGCAAGGTCTACACCGTGGCCGCGTTCAACCGCGGCGTCGCCTCGTGGCTGACCCGGCTGCCGACGCTCTGGGTCGAAGGCGAAGTCACGGAGTTCCGGCGCCAGGAGCGCTGGCAGAGCGTCTTCTTCACGCTCAAGGATCCGCACGATGGCTCGTGCCTGCCGGTGAGCATGCCTCGGAACGGCTTCGACGCCCTGCGGCTCGAGCTCGTCGACGGGACGGCGGTACACGTCTACGGGCGGCCCGAGCTCTTCGCGACGAAAGGGGAGTTCCGGCTGCGCGCGCTCACGATCGAGCCACTCGGCCTCGGGGCCGTCCTCGCCGGGATCGAGCAGCTCAAGCGGCGGCTCGCCGCCGAAGGGCTCTTCGCATCGGCACGCAAGCGGCGGCTCCCCGTCTTCCCGAGTCGGATCGCGCTTCTGACGGGGAACGAGGCCGCCGCCAAGCGCGACTTCGTCACGGCGGTCACGGCCCGCTACCCGGCCGCGCGGATCGTCATCGCGCAGACGTACGTCCAGGGCCCGCGCGCCGCCCCCGCGCTCGCGACAGCGCTCGGCGACCTCGCCCGGGAACCTGGTGTGGAAGTCGTCGTCCTCGCCCGAGGCGGGGGCAGCTTCGAAGACCTCCTACCCTTCAGCGAGGAGCGACTCGTTCGCGCGGTGGCCGATTGCCCGGTGCCGGTCGTTTCGGCGGTTGGGCACGAGCAGGACACGCCACTCTGCGATCTCGCCGCCGACGCGCGCGCTTCGACACCGACCGCGGCCGCTCGGCTCGTAGTCCCGGACGAGGGCGAGCTCCGCGAGCGCCTCCGCACCCTGCGCTCGAGCCTCGATCGGGCGCCGCTTCTCCTTGTCGAGCGCAAGCGGGCGGCCCTCGACTCGGCGGCCGGCCGTTTGCGAGCGTTGTCGCATCAGGCAACATTGCGTCGAGGATACGCAATCGTCCGGACGGACTCGGGGATCCTGCGTTCTGCCGGCGCCGTGAGCCCAGGAGAGCGGCTCGAAGTCGAGCTCGCCGAAGGCGAACTGGGCGCACGCGTCGAGGAGACTCGCCCGTGAGCGAGCCGACCACCTTCGAGGAGGCTCAGCGCGAGCTCGAGAGAATCGTCGCCGAGCTGGAAGCCGGCCGCGCGAGCCTTGAGGATGCCGTCGCCCTCTGGGAGCGCGGCGACGAGCTCTACCGCTATTGCGTGGGGAGGCTCGATTCGGCGGAAGGCAAGATCGAGGAGCTCGGCGTGCGCATGGAGGAGAACGAGCCGTGATCGGGTGGCTCTACGACCTCATGGCCCGGCGTGCCGAGGCGGGCGGTCTCGGAGATCTCCGCAGCAGACTCCTCGGCGAGCTCGAAGGCGACGTCCTCGAGATCGGAGCCGGCACCGGCGCATCGCTGCCGCACTACGAGCGGGCCTCACGCGTCGTGGCGCTCGAGCCCGACCCGAGCATGGCGAAGCGGCTTCCCGAAAGAGTTGCCGCTGCGCGAGTGCCCGTCGAGGTCGTCGCGGGATCCGCGGAGGCCATCCCCTACGCCGACGAGTCGTTCGACGTCGTCGTGTCCACGTTCATGCTCTGCTCGGTCGCCGATCCGACCGCAGTGCTGGTGGAGGCGCGCCGGGTGCTGAAGCCCGACGGGAAGCTGGTTCTCCTCGAACACGTGCGCGGCGAGGGTCGCACGGCCCGCTGGCAGGAACGGCTCACGCCCCTCCACCGGAGGATCGCTGGCAACTGCCACCTGAACCGGGACACGCGCGCCACGGTGGCGGCGGCCCGCTTCGACGCGACGCGCGTCGAGAGCATCGCCCTCCCCGGGACGCACGCGTTGGTGCGTTCCGGGATTCAGGGAGTCGCGATCAAGACCTCTTCGTAGAACTCGCCGCGCCGGCGGCCGGTGCGCCGGTTGACGTGGCGCAGAAGGCGATCTTCGAGCTGCAACCCCGCGGCAGCGAGGATGCCGTCGTAGAGGCCGCGACGGTCGTTGACCACGATGACGACCTTGCCGCCGCGCCGAAGCGCTCGGCGGGCCCGGGACAACACGGCAGCGATGTCGTCGCAGTAGCCCTTGACGCCTCGCCCGATCTCCTCATCGTCGCGACGCTCGAGGCCGAGGAGCTCGTAGGCGTAGGCGTGCTGCTCGTGGTAATCGATGAGGCCAGGGTACGGCGGTGACGTGAGGACGAGGTCCACGGGACCGGGCGGATCGAGCTCTCGTGCATCGCCGTGAAGAACGGTCACCGCCCCCTCCGTGCGCACGTCGGAGAACTCCTGCACGCGCTGAACCGCGTCGCGGACGTAGCGGCGGAGAAACTTCTCAGCCTCTCCGACCGGGCGGCACACGCGCCGATGCTTGTGGCAGAAGTACTCGCTCCGAACGGGCTCGGCCGGAAAGTCCAGGTCGTCGTGGCGCGCGAGCCGGGCCGAGCGCGCCGACCGCGACAGCACGACCCGCCAGAGCTCCGGATACGCCGTCCCGTCGATGTGGTCGCGGAAGGCGGAGAGCTCCGCCACGGACCTCGGCGCAAACCACTTCTTCAGAAACGGAGAGCTCTTAGCGGGCCTGCCCGGCTTCTCCCGAGCAGAAAGCGTGACCACGTCGCCGAGGAGCGCCGCGGGGTCGTAGGTGGCCGTCTTCACCCGCATGAGCATGCAGTTGAACGCCGAGACGTCGCAGCCTGCCGCACGGGCGCCGAACGCGTTGGCTTCGACGAGGGTCGTGCCGGAACCGGCGAACGGATCCCACACGAGTTGCCCGGGCCGCGCGTACCTCTGGAGGAAGACCTCGGCGAGCTGCGGAACGAACTTGCCGAGGTACGGATGAAGCCTGTGCACGTGTTTTGTCCGCTCACGCTCGGGCAGTTCCTGTTCGGACCAGGAGAGCTCGAGGTCGATTTCTTCGTAGAGAGCGGCCTGAGTGCGCATTGACGCGAAGTTCGCCGCTTTCGCGCTCGGACCTTCTCTCGTATGATCCGGGCCGCATGGCCACGGCTCCCGAGGAAGCACTCCGCAACGTCCCGATCTTCTCCGGTCTTTCCGACGAAGACCTCGAGCGGCTCGGACGACAGATGAAGGAACGGCGCTTCGCCGAAGGCGCGGACGTCACGGCCGAGGGTGCGGGCGCTGTCGGCTTCTTCGTGATCATCGAGGGGAACGCGACCGTCAGCGTGGCCGGCGAGGTTCGCGCGACGCTTGGGCCCGGCGACTACTTCGGCGAGATCGCCCTGATCGACGAGGGCACCCGCTCTGCGTCGATCACCGCCGCCACCGACATCCTCGCGTACGGCCTCACAGCCTGGGAGTTCAGGCCCTTCGTCGAGGAGCATCCGCAGGTCGCCTGGGTGCTGCTCCAGACACTCGCCCGGCGCCTCCGCGAGGCGCAGGCGCACGAGCACACGCACTAGCGTTTTCGCCGCTACTTCTCCGGGAAGGAGGAGCACATGGGCTGGTTCGACAACCTTTGGCGCCGCCGCCAGGGGCCGGCGACGGAGACCGACCGCGACACCGCGGAGGCTCGCGCGAGCGAGAAGAAATCCGACAAGGACGAGGCCGACCGTCTGGAAGAGGAAGCGTTCCGCAACCGCACCGAAGAGGTCATTCGCGAAGGTCGCATCCCGCCGGGCACGGGTTAGACCGTCCGGACGAGCGCTCTCGCGCAAGGAAGACCACCGGCGGCTTGGGCGCACGCCGCGCGCGGCTCAGGCGATCCGCTCGACGCGCTCGTCCTCATCGACGTCCACCTCCGTCACCTCAGGCATCCGCCTCAGCATCGCGAACGAGAAGCCCTCGCGGGCGAGGAAGAGGGCGCCGAGCCCGACACCGACCGACGCCTCGATCGCCTGCAGCCCGATTCCATAAGCAAACCCATGGGCGTACGCGACGCCGTACGACAGCAGGGCGAACGCGATGGCCGCCTGGAGGAGGCCGATGTTCCCCGGCCAGAACGGGAAGACGGTGACCACGTTCATGAGCATGAGGATGAGGGCGGCGGCGGGGAAGCCGAGGTCGATCTGAAAGGCGCGAAACGCGGCCCACACGGCGAAGACCTGCGCCGTCCAGCCGAGCAACTGGAAGAGCAGTGCGACGACGGCCGGGCCCGGACGGGCCAGCACAGTCAAACCGGCGCGCGCCATGCGCAGCATGCGGCGGACCGGCCCGAGCTCCTCGTGGAGCGGCTGGTGGTGCCGGCGGGCCAGGAAAATCCCGCCGAGGAGCAGGCCGACCCCGAGGCCGAGGACTATGGCGAGAGCGGGCTTGACCCAGTCCGGGATCCGAGCGGTGTAGAGGACGTAGACGACGAGGCCCACCGCGGCGACGACGTCGAACATCCGGTGGGCGAAGACCGTGCCGACGATCGTTGCCCAGGTCCCGGGAAGCCGCCGGAGGTGACGGGTGATGACGGCGACCCGCGCGAGCTCGCCGACGCGTCCGGGAAGCGCGACGTTCCCGAGGAGCCCGACGCAGAACGCTGAGAAGACGACGCGCATCGGCGGCCACGGCGGCGGCACCGCGTTCTTGATCACGACCCGCCAGGCGGAGGACCGCAGCACGACCGAGAGGAGGTTGATCAGCACTGCGACGGCGACCCAGAACCAGGAGACGGCGCGAAATGCCTCCGCCACGAGCCCGAACTCGGGGTGGTGCCAGACGAGAAGCCCGACGAGGATGGCCAGCAGCACGGCGATGAGCGCCACGCGACCCCGGGGGCTCCGCGGAATGGGGATGGTCATCAGGCTGCGGCCCGCTCCCCGACCCCCTCGTTCACGAGGTCCTCGTAGATCGCCAGGAGCCGCCTGGCGATCGGATCCCACGAATAGGCCTCGGCGACCTTGCGTGCGCCTTCTCCGAGGCGCCGCCGGCGCGTCTCGTCCTCGAGGAGCGCGACCAGCTCGCGCCCGAGCGGCTCGGGCTCGCCGGACGGA
Organism: uncultured Actinomycetes bacterium; assembly: GCA_963739065.1. Taxonomy (GTDB): domain Bacteria; phylum Actinomycetota; class Thermoleophilia; order Gaiellales; family Gaiellaceae; genus JAIBJP01. Next base: position 279,350 of record CAVTYV010000002.1, on the reverse strand, counting down.
ACGAGCACCGCGCTCTCGGGGGTCGCGACGGCCGCGTAGCCCTCGATATCCGATGCGACCGCCGGCGTGGCGCTCGCAAAGGCGCGCGTCAGCACCATGCCGAAGCTCTCACCGCCGAGCGCCGGAGCCGCGAGCACGCTCGCGCGCTCGAGCTCCTCCGTGAGCTGGTCCTCATAGAGACCCCCGAGAAGGTCCACCCCGTCAAGCGAGAACCCCTCGCGGCGAGCAAGCCAGCGCACGGATAGGGGGTCGGCCCCGACCACGCGCAGGCGCGCGCCCGTGCGAGCCGCCACGTGCGGCCATGCACGCAGGAGGACCTGCAAGCCCTTGCGCTGCTCGTTGCGTCCGATGAAGACGACATTGCCGTCGCGGTTCCCCGCATCGAAGCGTGGCGGTAGGACGATGCCGTTCGGGATGACCTCCATCGGGCCGCCCACGTTCGGCTCTGCGGCTCTCCGTGCTGCCTCGGAGACCGCGATGCGGTAGTCGATGCGCTCCGCGGCGATCCCCCAGCAACGCTTGCCGAGTGGATACCAGCCGAGCCGTTCCCCCGCGGCGTGCGAGGTGGACACCGTTCTCGCCTCGGCGACGAGGAGAGCGAACACGGAGAGCACCGGCGCAAGGGGCTCGTGGACGTGGACGACGTCGAACTGCTCGCGCTCGAAGATCCGCTTCATGCGCAGCATCGAGGGCGGCGAGAGCACGATGTTCGGAAGCGAGGCATTGGCCGGGACGATGACCGAGCGTCCGACGGGGACGACGTAGTCGGGCGGCGGCGTGTGACGCCCCTCCTTCGGGTGGAGCAGCTTCGTCAGGCGGCCAGGAGGGTCGTGTCCGACGATGAGCCTGACGTCGACTCCGACCTCGAGCAGCGCGCGAGCCTGATGGTCGGCGTGCTCGAGGACCCCGCCCCAAAAGGACCACGAGTACGGGACGACGATCCCAACCTTCATCGTCCGGGCAGACTAACGGGACTAGACTCGCGCGCAATGATTCGCAAGGCGAAGCGGATGGAGCCGATCCGTGGGTTTGGGATCGACCGCGTCGCCGCCGCAGCGGACGCCGGAGGGCGCTCCGTGCTGCGGATGGAGAACCTCGACACCAACCTGCCTCTCCCGCCCGAGGCGGTCGCTGAGACGGCTGGGGCGCTCGACACTCCCGAGGCCAACAGCTGGCTTCCCTTCACCGGCGACCTCGACCTGCGCGCGGCGATCTCCGACTTCACGGCGGAGCGGACCGGCCACCGCTACGACCCGGTGCGGGAGATCGTCATCACGGTGGGCGGCATGGAAGGCCTCCTGAACGTCGTCCTCGCGCTCGTCGATCCCGGAGACGAGGTAGTGGTCACCGACCCGACGTACGCGGGCATCGTCAACCGCATCCGCCTCGCAGGCGGCACGCCCACGTTCGTCCCCTTCCTCGCCGAGGATGGCGGCTGGCGCTTCGACCGGGACGCGCTCGCGCGCGTCGTCGGGTCGAACACGACCGGCTTCCTCCTCATGAGCCCGTCGATGCCCTCGGGCGGCTATCTCGACGAGGACGACTGGCGCGCGGTCTGCGACCTCTGCCGAGAGCGCGACCTCTTCCTCGTCTACGACGCCGCCATGGAGCGCCTCCTCTTCGACGGCCGCCCACTCGTGCATCCGCTCTCGCTGGACGGGATGCCCGAGCGGACAGTCATCGTCGGCTCGCTCTCGAAGGAGCACCGGATGATCGGGTGGCGCGTGGGCTGGGTGGCGGGGCCCGAGGAGACGGTCACCGACGCCGGCTGGGTTCACGTCTACAACACGACGTGCCCGGTCTCGATCTCCCGCCGGGCCGCGGCCGCCGTGCTGCGGGGCGACCAGGGCCACGTGGCGGAGTGCGTCGACGAGCTCGAGCGTCGGCGGGACACGATGCTCGAGAGCCTGCCCGCCTGGCCGTTCGTCAGGCCCGCCGGCGGCTGGTCGCTGCTCCTCGACGTCGCCTCGCTCGGCCTCGAGCCGGAGGAGGCCTCACAGCTTCTGCTCGAGGAGTCGCAGATCGCGGCCACAGGCATGCGGGGCTGGGGCGACGAGGTCGCCGCCCGTTACGTGCGCTTCGTGTTCAGCGCCGAACCGGTCGAGCGACTGCAGGAGATCCCGGAGCGGCTGGCAGGAACGAGGCTCGAGGAGGCAGTTGCCGCTCGCGCGTAGCGAAGCCGCGGAGGCCGAAGCCGTCGTCGACGAGATCGCACGCGGCGGCCTGGCGGAGCTGCACACGCACCTGGGCGCGTCGGTGGACCCTGCGGTGATGTGGACCCTTGCCCACGAGCAGGGGATCGCCCTCCCCGTGAAGGACTACTGGGAGTTCGTCGAGCTCGTGACCGTCGATCCGCGCGGAGTCGAGGGGCTCCCCGAGCTCGACGGCATTTACAAGTGGACCGAGTTGATCCAGTCGAGCCCGCTCGCCGTCGAGCGCTCGGTGCACGGGGCGATCGGCGGCGCGTATCGGACGCAGAACATCACGACCCTCGAGCTGCGCTTCAACCCGATGAAGCGAAACCGCAGCGGGGAGCGGGATCTCGACCACATCATCATGGCCGCAGTCCGCGGCCTCGACCGCGCGAGCCTGGAATACCCGCGGGTCCGCGCGGGGCTCATCCTCATGATGGACCGCACCTTCGATCGGGCGCAGAACGAGGTCATCATCGAGAAGGCGATCCGCTACAGGGGCCGCGGCGTCGTCGGGGTCGACATTGCCGGCCCGCGCCCGAACGGAGGCCGCTATCCCTACGCAGATCTCGCTCCGCTCGTCGAAGAGGCACGCGCGGCCGGGCTCGGCGTCACCATTCACGTAGGCGAAGAGGGCGGCTCCGACGGGATCGCGGAGATCGGCGACGTCGTCGAGCACCTCCGCCCAGAGCGGATCGGCCACGGGATCCTCGCAGCACGGGACGACGAGGTCCTCCGGCTCGTGCGCGAAGCGGGTGTCGTCCTCGAGATCTGTCCCACGTCGAACCTCCTGACCCGGGCGCTTCCGGACGAGGACGCCCTGCGCGAGACCGTCTCCGTGTTCGTCGACCGCGACGTCCCCTTCACGATCGCGACGGACGGGCCCGAGATGATGAGGACGCACCTTCGCGACGAGCTCGAGCTCCTCCTCACGATCGGGGCGCTCGGCCCGGACACGCTCCGAGAGGTCAACGCGCGCGGCCACGAGGCCGCGTTCGTACGCCGAACGGTTTAGCCGACAAGATTCTTCACGCGGCCAATGGCGGCCGATCCAATCCGCTGCCAGCATGGCCAGCCATGATCACTCTCGGCGAAGGCGTTCAGTTCACCGGCCGTCAGCGGCAGGTGGTGCAGCTGATCGCGGAGGGGTGCTCGAACGCGGAGATCGCGGAGCGGCTCGGCGTGTCGCCTCGCACGGCCAAAGCCCACTCGGACATCCTGCGATCGAAGCTGCGGGTGAGCAAGCGGCGGCAGATCCCGTTCGCGTTCAAGGACGCGACCGGCGAGAACCCGCTCGAAAGCCTCGAGCCGGCTGCCGGCGTGCGCGACGACTCCCGCACGACGATCTGAGTCGCGCTCGGGGGATGACGGCACCGACGCCCGCGGCCAGCCGCGGGCGTCGGCTTGCCTACTCGTCGAGCGGCGCGTTGAAGAGCGCAAGCCAGCGCGTCAGGTCGGGCTCGATCGGCAGCTCGCTCTCGAGGACGTTCTTCAGCCGCATCTCCTCGGCGTTGTCGCGCTCCTGGTCCTCGCCGCTCGGGACGAACGGCCAGAACGTGCCGCGCTTGTACCCGTAGATGAGGTAGACGGGGCGCTCCCGCTTCCGGTCGCGGAACGCGAAGATCGCGGCGAGGAGCTGCCCGCCGAAACCGCGGTCGGAGAGTTCCGAGCTGACGAGGTGCGTCGTCGTCACCAGGTCCTCGAAGTCCTTGTCGTGAATGACGATCCACTCGAAGCCGAGGCTGTCGGACCGTCGGCGCACCCGGGAGCCCGAGTCGCGGGCGGCCACGCCCAGCAGCTCGTCGAGGTCCTGCTCGGCCCGCATGAACTCGCCGGCCGAGAGGGGCTTGAAGACGACGGCGGCGACCCCGGCCGGCTTGAGGCCGGCCTCGCTCTCGAGCGTGATCGCCGCCGTCGAGAGCGCGAAGAGCTTGTCGAGATTGGCGCCTTTGAGCTTTTTTCGCCCGAAGAGGACGTCGCCGAGCCCCACTTAGATGACTACTCGACCGGCTTGCCCATCTCCCGGGCGATCTCCGCGAGCCGCGCCAGGCGCTTCTCGAGCGGCGGGTGAGTCGCGAAGAGCTCTCCCATGGAGGACTTGACCGACGTTGGGATGATGAAGAACGCGTTCATCGTCTCCACCTCGCGCAGGTCGCGCTGCGGGATGCGGATGATGTCGCTCGCGATCTTCTGCAGCGCGCTCATGAGGTTCTCGGGCGCGCTCGTGATGAGCGCCGCGCCCCGGTCGGCCGCGTACTCGCGGTAGCGCGAGATCGTCCGGATGAGGATGAAGCTGATCACGTAGGTCGCGAGCGAGACGGCGAAGACGATCAGCCAGACCGGCGTGCCGCCATCACGGCTCCGTCCTCCGCCGAACATGCCGCCGTACAGGCCGAACCTCGTGAGGAGCCCGGCGAGCATGGCGAAGAAGCTGGCAAGGGTCATCACGAGGACGTCACGGTTCGCGATGTGCGAGAGCTCGTGGGCGAGGACGCCCTCGATCTCCTTCGGCTCGAGGCGCCGCCACAGGCCTTCGGTGACCGCGACGGCCGCGTGCTTGGGGCTCCGACCGGTCGCGAACGCGTTCGGTACTTCGGTCGGGATGATGGCCACGCGCGGCTTCGGGAGGTCGGCCATGGCGCAGAGCCGCTCTACCATGGCGTGGAGCTCCGGCGCCTGCTCGGGCGTCACGACCTTTGCGCCCGACGCGGCGAGCGCGAGCTTGTCGGAGGTGAAGTACTGGAAGACGGCCAGCCCGACGACGATGAGCAGCACCGGGAGAAGGCCGACGTTCAGCACGTTGATGAGGACGACGCCGAAAACGACGTACAGAAGCCCGAGCATGAAGGTCGTCAGGACCATGCGCGAAGACAGGCCAAAATCGCGTCCGTAAGTCTTACGTTTCATAGAAAGCTCAACTCTCCTCAGAGCGAAGGGTCACCGAAATTGTACCTTGCGCCGGTGAGTCGACTGCTCCTCCTGGCCGCGCTCGTGGCGCTCGTCGCAGCCGTCCCGGCCGGTGCGGCAGGGGACCCGCAACAGATGCCGATCGTCCTCGTCACCGGGCTCGGCCTGGACGATCTCCCACAGCTCGCGTCGCAGGGCGCCGTCGGCATCCTCGTCCCCGCCAGCGGCAGCAAGACGAGTCCGGAGCAGGCGCGGGCCGCCCTCGTCCGCGGAGTAGTGAAGCCCTCGTACCTCGACGGCGGGCTCCCTGGGGGGCGGCCGCGGGTCTCCTTCGAGGTAGCCGGCTCGATCCCCTCGACGCGTCCGGTGATCGTCGTCGGGCTCCCTGCCGGAGGCGAGCAAGCGAACGACCGCTTCTATCCCGTCGCAGTCCTCGGAGACGGCTACCACGGCCTCCTGACCTCGCCCACCACCCGGCTGCCGGGGGTCGTCTCGATCGTCGACATCGCGCCGACGGCTCTCGGCGAGGACGACCAGCTCGGCTCGCAAGCGGAGCCGGATGCTGCGGCGCGCGCCCTCGCGCTCGACGAGCTCATCCGGGAGAAGCGCGACCACGTGCTGGCATCGAGCCTCCTGGCGGCGGCCCTCATCCTGCTCCTCGCCTTCGTGCTCCCGCGGGCGGCCCTCTTCGGTTACGCGACCACGCTGACCGCCAACCTCATCCTTGGCGCCACCGAGACCTCCTCGCTCTGGATCGTTCTTCTCGCCTTCGTCCTGGCGGCTGCAACCGCTGTGCCGCTCGCGCTCGGCACCCGGGGGGACCAAGCGCTCGGGCTTGCCCTGGCAGGGGTGCTCGTCCTCTACCTCGTCGCGTTCCTCGCCGACAGCGCCTGGGTCGCCTACTCCCCGTGGGGGCCCAGCCAGAACGGCCGCTTCTACGGCATCACAAACCTGCTGGAGACGATGCTGCTGGTGCCCGCGTTCGCGGGAGCGGCGCTGCTCTACCGGCGGGCGAGCTGGTCGGCCTTTGCCGCAGTCGCGCTCCTGGCGTTCGTCCTCATCGCGGGTGGTCGGTTCGGCGCGGACGGAGGCGGCGCGATCGTCTTTGCTGTCGGCTACGCGGTACTCGGGAGTCTCCTGGCAGGGCTGCGGGGCCGTCGTCTCGCGCTCGCGGCGGGCGCGACGGTGCTCGTCGCGGGAGGGCTCATCGCACTCGATGCCGCGACCGGGGGCTCGAGCCACGTCACGAAGGCGATCGGGCGCGGACCGGAGAGCCTCGCTACCCACTTCGGCGAGCGAGTTCAGGTCTCCTGGGAGCGAACGACCGCCTCCCCCGCCCCCGCGATCGCAACGGTGCTCTCGCTCGCCGTGCTCGTCGTCCTCGTCGCGAGGCTCCTCAGGCTCGACGTTCCCCTTGCCGAGAAAGCGCTCCCTCTCTCCGTCGCGGCGGCAGTCGCCGTATCGCTCGTGGTCAACGACACTCCGAACGACGTCGCCGTCGCCGGTTTGGTCGGCTATGTCGTTTGCGAGGCCGTTATGCTTCCCGCCCGATGCGCCGCCGCCTTCTGTTCGCGCTCGTTTTCGGCGTTCTTCTGGCCGGTTGCGGAGGAGAGGAGGACGTAGCTCCACTGCCAGACACGGTGATCGGCACCGTTCCGGCCGGCGAGACGGTGGACGTCAACGCGGGGGATCCCGCGGCGGGCAAGGAGATCTTCACGACGACCGCTTCGCCTCCGTGCGCGAGCTGCCACGCCTTCAAGGCCGCCGGCTCGACCGCAAACGTCGGGCCCGATCTGGACGAGGCGCTGCAGGGGAAGGACGCGGCGTTCATCCTCGAGTCGATCACGAACCCGAGCGCCGAGATCGCGCCCGGCTATCAGGACATCATGCCGAAGGACTACGGGACGAAGTTGACGACCAAGCAGCTCGCCGACCTGGTCGCATTCCTCCACCAGAGCTGACGCTTCCGCCGAGCTTCCCCGAGGACGTCGAGCTCGTCGCGTGCGATCTCGACCGCACCCTCATCGCCGAAGACGGCGTGCTGCGCCCGCGCACCAGGAAGGCGATCTCAGCCACTCAGGCGGCCGGAATCCCCGTCGTCGTCGCCACGGGCCGAATGTTCAGGTCGGTCCGGCCCTACCTGGTGGAGGCAGGCATCGCCGATCCGGTGGTCTGCTACCAGGGAGCCGTGGTCGCCGACCCGAAGAGCGGCCGCTTCCTGCGCCACGAGCCGATCCCGCTCGCGCTCGCGCTCGAGGTGATTGCCGCTGTCCAGGACGAGGGCGTGCATCTGAACTGCTACGTCGACGACCAGCTCTACGTGGCGCGGATCACGCCCGAGGCGAGCGCCTACGCCTCCTTTCAGCAGCTGCACGTGCACGAAGTCGGCGACCTCCTCGACTGGCTCGAGGAGCCGCCGACAAAGCTCGTCGCCGTCGGCGAGCCTGCGCCCCTCGACGCGCTCGAGGAGAAGATGAAGGCCCACTTCGGCGGTCGCGCCTATATCTCCAAGTCGCTGCCGTTTTTCCTCGAGTTCGCGAGCCCTGAGGTGACCAAGGCATCCGGTCTCGCCTTCGTGGCCGAGCACCTCGGCGTCTCGCGCGAGCGCACCGTTGCCTTCGGCGACGGCGAGAACGACGTGGAGCTCCTCGAGTGGGCCGGTTACGGCGTGGCGGTAGGCAATGCGCACGAGCGCGTGCTGGCGGTCGCCGACCATGTTTGCCCGCCCGTGGACGAGGAGGGAGTCGCCAGCGTCCTTGAAGCCTTCTTAGACTCCCGGCGATGATCGACATCCGCGCCGCCCGGGCCGACCCCGACACCTGGCGCACCGCCCTCGCGCGCAAGGGGGCGGCTGAGCTCTTCGACGAGCTGCTCGAGGCCGACCGCGCCCGGCGCGCGCTGCTGCCCCGGATCGAGGAGCTTCGCGGGCAGCAGAAGCTCAAGGGGAAGCCGACCCCCGAACAGCTCGAGGAGCTGAAGCGCGTCAAGGCCGAGCTCCAGGAGCTCGAGAGCGAGCTCGAGCGCGTCGAAACACGCTTCCAGGAGCTCCTCGCCGTCGTTCCCAACCCGCCGGACGCGACCGCGCCCGACGGCACTACCGACGAAGACGCTGTCGAGATCAGGCGCGTAGGCGAGCCGCCTGAGCTCGGCTTCGAGCCAAAAGACCATCTCGAGCTAGGGGACATCGACATGGAGCGGGCCACGAAGGTCTCAGGAGCTCGCTTCGCCTATCGCCTGGGCGCCACCGCTCTGACGGAGCTCGCTCTCTACCGCTTCGCGCTCGACCGCCTGACCGCCAAGGGGTTCACGGCCGTTCTCCCACCCGTGCTCGTCCTCGAGCGGGCGATGTACGGGACCGGCTTCCTCCCGACCGACGAGGTCAACATCTACCGGATCGAGCGGGACGACCTCTACCTGACGGGCACCTCGGAGGTCGCTCTGGCCGCGATGCACATGGACGAGAAGCTCGACGCCGGCGATCTCCCGATCCGCTACGCCGGCTACTCCACGTGCTTTCGCCGCGAGGCGGGAGCGGCCGGCAAGGACACGCGCGGGATGTTCCGCGTGCACCAGTTCGACAAGGTGGAGATGTTCGTCTTCTGCCTCCCCGAGAGCTCAGGGGACGAGCACGAGCATCTGCTCGCGATCGAGGAGGAGCTCGTGCAGGAGCTCGGGATTCCCTACCGCGTCGTGAACGTCGCCGTGGGCGACCTGGGCGCGTCGGCCTCGAAGAAGTTCGACATCGAAGCGTGGTTCCCGACGCAGGAGCGCTACCGGGAGATCACGTCCACCTCGAACACCACCGACTACCAGGCGCGCCGGCTCGATGTTCGCTATCGCCGCGAGGACGGGAGCCTCGAGCCCGTGCACACCCTGAACGGAACCGCGGTGACCGCCCGTCTCCTGCTCGCGATCATGGAGAACTTCCAGACGGAGGAGGGCAAGTACGACGTGCCCGAGGTGCTCGAGCAGTTCGGCGCGCCGAGAAAGAGCGCCACCCCGCCGGGCTAGACTGGCTCCGCTCCGGCGGGGTGCCCGAGTGGTTGAAAGGGGCGGTCTTGAAAACCGCTAGACGCCGAGAGGCGTCTCGTGGGTTCGAATCCCACCCCCGCCGCCTAGATAAGCCAAAAGTGCTCGATTAGCAGCGACTTCGAAAGAAGCCTGCGGGCTTACAAACTGCCTCCCGCTCTCCGCTCGAATCCGCAGAAACCCGCCTCAGACTGGGCTTCACTGGGCCACAACTGGGCCGCGCTTCCCGCTCACCTGAGCAAGACGCGCCGCGTGTTGGCGCGGTCGAGGTAGGCGTCGAGAAGCGCCGGCCGGTGAGACAGACGACGCTCTTCGAGCTCATCCGTCGGCAGTTGAACGCGCAGGTCGCCCAAGAGCGCGAGCGTGCCGACCTCCTACGAAAGTGCTCCCCCAAAGGTTCCCGAGTGGGAGTGGCACGACGGCCTAAACTGAACACATGGTCAGTTGGATCGAGCCAACGCCTGTTCAGTGGTCTTGCTCTCGCTGCGGACGCCTCGCTGAGGACATGAGTGCCTGGCTCGTCGAGCCGCTGGTTTGCCCTGACTGCCAGAGCCCCGAAGAGCTGCGAACGCGTAGACACGCTGAAGACAGCACAGAGCGCGACTGAAGCCTGCCGAACGCGGCGTGTCTTGAAAACCGCTAGACGCCGTGGGGCGTCTCGTGGGTTCGAATCCCACCCCCGCCGCTAAAGCGCGTCGACGCAGAGAGTATTCTCGGCGGGTGAGCACCGCGCCCGAGCCGGCCCTCGTCGAAGCTCCCTCGCTCGGACACCGCGTGATGCGGATCGCGATCTGGCTAGGTGCGCTTGCCGTCGCCGCGCTTATCTGCCAGCTGCTCGGGATTGACATCCGCGGCTGGATCTCCAACCTCTGGGACGCCCTTTCGGACGTCGCGGTCGGCTATCTCGTCGCGGGACTGGCCCTCCAGACGGTGCAGACGGTGCTCACCGCGATTGCGTGGGTGGGCATCCTCCGGGCGGCCTATCCGGAGGCCGGCATCAAGCCCATGCCCATCCTCACGTGTTACGCCGTCTCCGTAGCGATGAACGGCGTTCTCCCGGCGAATATCGGCACCTTCACGATGCTCTTCATGTTCGTAGCGATCATCGCCGGCGCCACGTTCGCGGGCATCTTTGCCGGCTATCTCGTCCAGAAGATCTTTTTCACGATCGCCGGCGCATTCGTCTACCTCTACCTCTTCCTCTCCGTGCCGGGCTCGTTCGACATCCAGCTCGGCGGCCTCCACGACCACTGGGGCCTCGCTCTCATCATTGGTTTCGGCATCGTTGCGAGCCTCGTGATCGTGGGGCGAATCCTCTGGGGCTGGGTCAAGAAGCTCTGGGCCCAGGCCAAGCAGGGCGGTGCGATCCTGGCCAGACCTCGGGAGTACCTCGTCAAGGTCGCCCTGCCGTCGGCCGGGGGCTACGCCGCCAAGCTCGGCGTCGTCGCCGTGTTTCTCGCCGCCTACGGCATCCCGGTGACCTTCCACACCGTGATGACCGTCGTCGGCGGGAACTCGATCGCGAACGTCACATCCATCACGCCGGGTGGAGTCGGCGTGAACCAGGCGATCAACACGGCCACCCTCAGCGATGTCACCGAGCCGGCGACGGCGACGGCCTACTCACTCGGCCAGCAGCTCATCACGACCGCGTGGAACATCCTGCTGGCGATCGCTCTCGTCGCGCTCGTGTTCGGCTGGCACGGTGGGAAGCAGCTCGTCACGGGCTCCTACGCCGACGCGAAGGACAAGGTCGGCGAGATGAAGGACAGCCGGAAGTCGAAGAAGGCCGAGGAAGCCGGCTAGCGCCTAGTAGAGGGCTTGCCGGGACGTCGCTCGACTAGGCCGCACGGAGCGCTTCGATCTCGCGCTGCACAGCCAAACGCTCGAGGGCCGAGCTCTCGAGCTGGCGCACCCGCTCGCGTGTGAGGCCGAGGTGGCGGCCGATCTCCTCGAGCGAGGCCGGCTCGACGTCGCCGTTCAGGCCGTAGCGCATCTTGACCACGTCCCGCTCGCCCTCTGGAAGCCTGGCGACGGCCTCGCGCAGAGTGTCGAGGCCCAGGCTGACGGTGACCTCTTCCTCGGGGCCGGGAGCGTCGCCGGCCATGATCTCGCCGAGGGCGGCGCCCTCGTCGGCCCCGACCGGCTTGTCCAGGCTGGTGACCGCCCGCGCCGCCTGGCGCACTTCGATCACCTGCTTGAGCGGGAGCTTCGCCTGCTTGGCGATCTCCTCTTCGGTCGGTGGGCGGCCGAGTGAGGCCGTCAACTCGCGCTCGGCCCGGGCCATCTTCTGCTCGCGCTCGACGATGTGGACGGGGATGCGGATCTCCCGCGCCTTGTTGGCGACACCGCGCTGGACGGCCTGACGAATCCACCAGGTCGCGTACGTGGAGAACTTGTAGCCGCGCCGCCAGTCGAACTTCTCGACAGCGCGGATGAGCCCGATGATGCCCTCCTGGATCAGGTCCAGAAGCGACAGGCCGTGGCCCTGGTAGCGCTTCGCGATCGAGACGACGAGGCGCAGGTTCGAGTTGATCATCAGCTCCTTGGCCTCTCGGTCGCCGTGCTCGATCCGCTTCGCGAGCTCGACTTCCTCCTCCGCGGTCAGCAGCTCGTAGCGGCCGGCTTCGTTCAGGAAGAGCTGGAGCGCGTCCGTGGTTGCATGCGCGAGGTCGCCGTTGACATACGTGGCGCCGGGCGCGTCGGCCCGCGCGCAGTTGTCCTTCAGCTCGATCCCGCGCCGCTCGATCTCCTCGTAGAGCCCCTGAACGTCGTCGTCCTCGAGGTCGAGCGCGCCGGCGAGCTCGTCCACCTGGGAATAGTCGATGCAGCCCTGCTCCTCGCCCTGGGCGAGGAGTGCTTCGATCTGTGCGTCCATCGAGTTACCTATTTCGCGCCGGGGAGTGGGACAAACAGCGAACGTATGTTCTATTATACACCGATGGGGCGGGCGCAGTACCTCGAGGACACTTGCAAGACCGCACTCAACCGTGTCCCCGACGCCAGCCGGGTGCCGTTCCGCTGGACGATCAACCCGTACCGCGGCTGCACGCACAGCTGCCACTACTGCTTCGCCCGGGCGTTCCACACCTACCTCGACCTCGGCATCGGCGAGGACTTCTCGACGAAGATCGTCGTCAAGACGAACGTCGCCGAGGTGCTGCGGCGAGAGCTCGCCGCCTCCCGCTGGGCCGGCGAGACGATCGCCATGGGGACGGCCACCGATTCCTACCAGCACTGCGAAGGGCGGTACAAGCTCATGCGCGGCATCCTTCGTGCGCTCATCGACTTCAGGAACCCGCTCTCGCTCCTGACGAAGTCGACCATGATCGTCCGGGACCTCGACCTTTTCCGCGAGCTGAGCGAGGTCGCCCCGGTGACGGTCTCCATGAGCGTCGGCACACTCGACGAGTCGGTCCGGAAAGTCGTGGAGCCGGGAACGCCTCCCGGGGGGCGTCGCCTCGAGATCCTCGCGAGGTTCGCCGACGCGGGCATCCGCACCGGCGTGCTCGTGGCACCGATCCTCCCCGGCCTAACCGACGACGAGGAGCACCTCGACGAGGTGCTGGCGGGCTGCGCCGAGGCCGGTGTCGGCTATGCGGTGCCGATCGTCCTCCACGTCCGCCCGACGATCCGGGAGCACTTCATGCCGTGGGTCAATAAGGCCTACCCGTGGCTCTACCCGAGGTACGTCGAGCTCTACGGCCGGAGGGCCTACGCACCCAAGTCGTACCAGCAGGAGGTCTCGGAACGCTTCGCCCGGCTCCGGCTCCGGCACGGCCTCGGCTCCTCCGGGCACCGCGAGCTGCCCCGGCGTCAGGAGCAGCTAGCGTTGGCCGTCTGAGCGCGCGGATTCGCATCGGCACCTGCTCGTGGGCTGACGACTCGCTCGTGAAGTACTGGTATCCGCCCGGGGTGCGCTCGGGCGAGGAGCGCCTCCGCTACTACGCCGAGCACTTCGACACCGTAGAGGCGAACTCGACCTACTACCGCCTTCCGGACGAGCCCATGGTGGCGAACTGGGCCGAGCGCACCCCCGAGGGGTTCGTCATGCACGTCAAGGCGTTCGGGATGATGACCCGACACCCGGTGAAGGCCGAGGTGCTACCGCCCGACCTCCAGGAGGGAGCTCCGGTGGACGAGCGCGGCCGCATCGACCGGCCTTCACGCGAGCTGCGCGCCGAGGTGTTCGCCCACTTCCACGCCGCCCTCGAGCCGCTCCGGTCGACCGGGAAGCTCGGCGGCATCCTGCTCCAGTTCCCGTCCTACATCGTGTGCAAGCCGCAGTCCTTCGAGTATCTCGAGTGGGCGAAGGAGCAGCTGCGTGGCGACCACATGCTCGTCGAGTTCCGGCACCGGAGCTGGCTCGAGGATGAAAACCGCGCGCAGGTCCTGTCGTTCCTCGAAGACCTCGGCGCCACGTACGTGATCGTCGACGCTCCGAAGACGGACGCGAAGAACCTCGTCCCGACGGTTGTCGCGCTGACCAACCCGCTCGGTTATGTGCGGATGCACGGGCGGAACGCCGACACGTGGAACGTTCGCGGCAAGAGCGCCGCCGAGCGCTTCGACTACCTCTATTCCGAGGACGAGCTGCGCGAGTGGACGGAGCCGCTCCTGGAGCTCGCCGAGCAGGCGAAGGAGCTCCACGTCATGTTCAACAACAACGGCCGCTCTCGGGCTCCCGACCATCCGAAGGGCTGGATCTCCCAGGCGCCGACGAACGCGCTCATGCTCAAGCAGATCCTCCAGGAACAGAGGACACCCGTATGAATCGGACGATCCCGCGCTAAAATTCAACCTGCGGCAGCCGGGTGCCGAAGGGGAAGGGGAGTCAAACAAAGTGAGAAGTCGCCTGACTCGGATAGTCATCCCCGTGCTCGGCCTGCTCTCCGTGACGGCCGCGCTTGCGCTCGTCGGGACTGCTCCTCTCGTGCTCTTCCCGTCCTCGAAGGAAGCAGGCCCGCGGCCCGCGCCACCCTCCGCTTCGAGCCAGGTCGGCAGCGTGACCGCGCTGCCGCCGGGACACGGCCCTTCATCGCGCGGGCCTGCGCCCTCGCAGCCGCAGCCACCTCTCGAGGCCGGAAGCACGCTGGCCGGCCTGGACTCACTCGGGTTCCCCGCCGGCCCGGCCACTCCTGACGCTGTCGGCGGGGGGGTGAGCCAGCCCCCAACCGGGCCCGTGACGGAGCAGCCGGACGAGGGAGACGACGACGAGGGCGAACAGCCTGGCGAAGGGAAGGGCCACAAGGACAAGGGCAAAGGGCACAAGGACAAGGGCCACAAGGACAAGGGCCACAAAGAGCACAAGGAGAAGCAGCACAAGGGCAAGGCCAAGGGCCACTCGAAGGACAAGGCCCACGGCGAGGCCAAGGGCCATGGCAAGTGGCAGGGCCGAGCCGATGTAGCGTTCGCGCCGCGTGGAGCGAAGCCCAGTCACGTCCGTTCTTCGGGAGCCGGAAAGCACGCCCGGCGGAGCCCTCGTTCTCACGCACGGCCGCGGCGCTGATCCGTACGACCTCGAGCCGCTCCTCGACATCCTCGACCCCGCCCGCAGGCTCCTCGGGATCCTGCCACGAGGGCCTCTCCTCCTCCCGCCCGGCGGGCACCACTGGTACATCGTGCCCAGGGTCGGCTTTCCCGACCCGCCGACCTTCCTGGCGTCTTTCCGCGACCTCGCGGAGCACCTGAGCTCGGTCCTCGACGACCACGGGCTCTCCTGGGACCGGACCGTGGCCGGTGGCTTCTCGCAGGGAGCGGTGATGAGCTACGCGCTCGCGCTCGGCGCTGGACAGCCGCGGCCGGGGGGCGTGCTCGCCTTCTCCGGCTTCCTCCCGAGCGTCGAGGGCTTCGACCTGGCTCTCGCCGACCGCGCCGGCCTCCCCGTCTCCATCTCCCACGGGACGCTGGATCCGGTCATCCCCGACACTTTTGGCCGCGACGCGCGCGACAGGCTGACCGCGGCCCGCCTCGCGGTGCGCTACCGCGAGGATCCCGTCGGCCACACGATCGCGCCTGGGGCGCTGGCCCAGGCGAAGACGGTGCTCGAGCAGGCTCTGCGGTCTAGGACTTAGGACATGGCCGCGTCGCCCGGGCGCGGCTCCTCGAGCCCCGACTCGGGCGGCCCCACCGGGAGGAGCGGCCGCAGCGGGCGCAGGTACAGGTACTCGTATGCCAGCGCAGCGACGCCGGCGCCGATCAGCGGCCCGATGTAATAGATCCAGGCGTCGGCCCAGTACCCCTCGACGAGCTGAGGCCCGAACGCGCGGGCGGGATTCATGGCGGCGCCGGTGAGCGGGCCGCCCATGAGGATGTCCGCGGCGACCGTGAGCCCGATCGCGAAGCCGGCAATGGAGGTGAAGGCCCCGCGTGGGTCCGCCGCGGTCGCGAAGACCACCCAGGCGAGGAAGAAGGTCATCACGATCTCGAGCACGAGCCCGGGCCCGACGGCGATGGCCGGGCTCAGAGTAGGCGCGCCCAGGTGCGCCCCCTTGACGATGACATTGGGGAAGATCCACTTCAGAAGCAGGGCCGCCAGCGTCGCTCCGGCAAACTGGGCCGCCCAGTATGAGGCGGCGAGCCGCGGCACGATGCGGCCGGTGACGAGAAAGCCGAACGTGATGGCCGGGTTGAAGTGCGCTCCAGAGATGTGGCCGACGGCCGACACCATGATCGCGAGGATGAGGCCGTGGGCCGCAGCAACAGCGAGCAGGTTGTTTCCGCTCGCCATGATCGCTCCGGCGCCGACGAAGGTCAGCGAGAAGATCCCGACGAACTCGGCAACGCTACGTCGAAAGTCGTCTTCCACCGGAGCCCGAGCGTAGAGCCGGCGGCGGACAGATCTACGTCAGGCGCGCCATTCGGGCTCGCCTTCGATGCCCACGGCCTCGGCGACCCGGTTGATGTAGTTGAAGTAGGCGATGACCTGAATGGCGTCGTGGATGGCGGCGTCGCTCCACCCTTGTTCTCGTAACGGCTCGATCTGCGTCTCGTCCATCGAGCCCGGCTGATGCGTCAGGCGGACTGCGAAGTCACAGAGCGCCCGAACCCGCGGGTCGAGGTCGGCATTGCGGTAGTCGTGAGCGGCGTGCTCGGCCAGCTCCTCGGGTGCGCCCTCTGCACGGAGGTCGTCTGCGTGCGCATGAATTCAGTAGTGGCAGTCGTTCGCGCAGGAAACGACGACTGCGAGAAGCTCCCGCTCGGCCCGCGAAAGCTCGGAGGGCCCGAACATGATTGTCCGGTAAAGATCCATCGAGGCGCCCAGCACCGGCGGGTTGAGCGACATCGCCTTGACGATGTTGAAGACCTTCCCCGCGCGCCCGACAGCGGCCTCGTACTGGCTCTGCAGCTCGCCCGTGGCCTCGTCTTCCTCGATCAGCCGGAGGTGCGGCACGCCCAGATTCTGACGTACGAGTTGCACGAGGGCGTGTGGGATGCAATAAGTTGCCCCCTGCGTCGACCGAAGGAGACAGGGTGGGGAGTCCCGAGGACACTAAGTCTGAATTCGAACCGGGCGAGCAGGAAGGGAAGCCGGCCAACGAGTCAGCCGGCGTGGGCGCCCGGGTGACCAGCATTCTCGAGGCTGCGGAGCAGGCCGCGAAGCAGATTCGCTCTGATGCCCTTCGCGAAGCCGCCGAGACCATGAAGCGCGCGGAGGCCGACGCGGAGGCCCGCATCGAGGAGCTCTCGCGGGAAACAGAGCGCGTTCGGATGGAGGCGGACGTCTACGCACGCGACATTCGCCAAGCGGTCGACTCCTACGGCACGCAGGCTCGCCGCGACGCGGAGAAGGAAGCCCGGGCGCTCATGCAGAGCGCTGAGGACCACTCGCGCTCCATCCGCGAAGCTGCCGATGCCTCCGCCGAGCAGATCCACGCGGATGTGCATCGCCGGCACGAGACGCTGCAGCGCGAAGCAAAGGCGCTCGAGGAGCGCCGGCAGCGCGTGCTGGAGAGCCTTCGCGATCTGGTCGCCCAGCTTCAGGACGCGCTCGTCGAGCCCACGCGTCACGAGGAGTCGCTCGTGGACGCGCTCGACGTCGATAGCCGCCGCTGACGCCGCTCGAGGACGACGTTCGTCTGCTGCTGAGGGGCTTTCCCTTCGGAGTCGCCGTGCTGACCGTCGACGTCGATGGTGAGCGCCTTGGCCTCACGGTGGGCTCGCTCGTCTCGCTCTCGCTCGATCCCCCGCTGGTCGGGGTCGGCGTGAGCCGCCAGGCGGCGATGCACGAGCTCCTCCGGCGTGCCGACGGGTTCGCGCTCAGCCTCCTCGCGGGCGACCAGGAAGCCATCGCCCAGCACTTCGCACGGGGAGTGCCTCCGCTAGCTCATTGGCACGGGATCGCGACGCGCCCCGAAGCCGAGGGGGCACCGCTCCTCGAGGATGCGATCGGCTGGCTCGAGTGCCGAACGTCCGCCGAGCACGATGCCGGTGACCACACGCTCTTCGTCGGCGAAGTGCTCGCCGCCGAGCAGGGGCGCTCCGCGCCTCCCCTCGTCTACGTCGACCAGCGGTACGTCTCGCTGTGATCCAGGCCGTCGTCTTCGACCTGGACGGCGTGCTCGTCGACTCGGAGCACGTCTGGGACGAGGCGCGCAAGGAGCTTGCCGCGGAGCGCGGGGGCCGCTGGCACGATCAGGCCTCGCGGGACATGATGGGCATGAGCTCACTCGAGTGGTCGCGCTACATGCACGACGTCATCGGGCTCGAGGATCCTCCTGAGGAGATCTCCGCGGAGGTCGTGCGGCGGCTCGAAGAGATCTACCGCCGAGAGCTCCCTCTGGTCGACGGTGCGGTCGAGGCCGTCGAGCGTCTGGCCGCGCGCTGGCCACTCGGCCTCGCGTCTTCCTCGAACCGTGAGCTGATCGACCTCGTGCTGGAGCTCTCGGGGCTCGCGCAGTACTTTCGCGTGACGGTCTCGTCCGAGGAGGTCGCCCACGGCAAGCCGGCTCCCGACGTCTACCTGGAGACGGCCAGGCGCCTCGGAGTGGCTCCCGAAGGTTGCGCGGCGATCGAGGACTCGGAGAACGGGATCAAGAGCGCCAAGGGCGCCGGCATGCGCGTCCTGGCGATCCCGAACCCGCAGTTCCCACCGGCTGAGGATGCGCTCGCGCTCGCCGACGACGTGCTCGACTCCATCAGGGAGCTCACGCCCGAGCGCGTGGAAGGCGAGCCCCGCTAGCCGGCGCTCTGCACCTCGGCGATCGCGTCCACGACCGCCTGCGGGGACTTCAAATTCGCAAGCAGCTCCTTGGCGTCGGCGATGTCGCCGGTCGTGACCAGCCCGCGGACGCGCCCCAAGTCCAGCGTCACCGTGCGCATCGCAAGGGCGAGCGTCGACCGCGCGTTGTAGAGCTCCTCCGGCGTCTCGACGTCCTCGATCGCGTTCGAGAGACTGTGTGCCTCGTCCTGGGCCTTGTTCAAACGGTCCACCATCTCGGCCTTCGTCTGGACCGACGCGAGCGTGGTCACCTGCTGTGCCATGAACTGCTGCACCTGGACGGCGAGGCCGGGGAGGTCGTCCGCAGTGTCGCCCCCGCCGCCGGATCCGCCTCCTCCGCCGCCGCCGCAGGCCCCGAGCGCGACTGACGCGAGGAGCGCCGCAGTCCCTCCTAGGAACGTCCGCCGATTCAAGACGGCGGAATCCTCTACCCCCGAAGGCCGGAAATCAATCGTTGTCGAGGATGGTGCCGAAGCCCTTGGCGTCCGTGATGACCGCGTTGTCCGGGTTGGAGAGGCGCACGGAGAACGTCTCTGACCCCGTTTTTGCGGCGGTTGGATCGGTCCCGCTAGTTGCCGTTGACGCTGCCGAGCAGGACGCAGCCGTTGTGGCCGCCGAGGCCCATGGCGTTCGAGAGGGTGACGCGCACCTTGGCGTCCCGCGCCTCGTTCGGCACGTAATCGAGGTCGCACTCGGGATCCGGGTTCGCGTAGTTGATCGTCGGCGGGAGCTTCTGGTCGCGGATCGCGAGGGCGCACATGATCGCCTCGACGGCGCCCGCCGCCCCGAAGGTGTGCCCCATGACCGACTTCGTCGACGAGACCGCGAGCTCGTAGGCGTGCTCGCCGAACACCTCCTTGATGGCCTTCGTCTCCGCCGCGTCGCCGAGCGGCGTGGAGGTGCCGTGGGCGTTGATGTAGTCCACATCCTCCGGCGCGACACCTGCGCGCTCGAGCGCCTGCCGCATCATCTCGACGACCCCGACGGACTCCGGATCCGGAGCGGCCATGTGGTAGGCGTCGTTCGAGGCGCCGTAGCCGAGGACCTCGGCGTAGATGTGGGCGCCGCGCGCCTTGGCTGCTTCGAGCTCCTCCAGGAAGAGGACGCCGGCGCCTTCCGACATGACGAACCCCTCGCGGGTCGCGTCGAACGGGCGCGAGGCCTTCGTCGGGTCGCCGTTCGCCGAGGCGAGCCCTCGCATCGAGGTGAAGCCGGCGAGGATCAGCGGGTGGATGCAGGCCTCTGTGCCCCCGACGAGCATCGCGTCCGCCTGGTCGTGGCGGATGAGCTCGGCCCCCTCGCCGATGGTGTGCGAGCCGGTCGCACACGCTGAGACGACCGCATAGTTGGGCCCGCGGATGCCGAGCTCGATCGCCAGCTGGCCGCTCGCAGAGTCCACGAGAACATTGGGCAGGAACGAGGGCGAGACCCGGTCGGGGCCACGCAATCGCAGGATCTCCGCCTGCTTCATCAGCTCGATGAAGCCCCCGATGGCAGAGCCGAGGACGACCCCGACTCGGTCGGGCCGGAATCCGTTCGTACCTGCGTCTGCAAGCGCCTCCTTGGCGGCCGCAAGCGCAAAGACGACGTTCCGGTCGAGCTTGCGGAGGTCCTTCGGCGAAGCGGCGCCCGTCGGGTCGAACTCCTTGACCTCGCCGGCGATCCGAATAGGGAGGTCGCTCGTGTCGAAGGCGGTGATCTCGGCGATGCCGCTCCGCCCTTCCAGGGCGGCAGCCCACGTCGACGCGGCGTCATTGCCGAGCGGGGTAACTGCTCCAACTCCTGTGATGGCGACCCTGCGCATGCCCTCGATAGCGTTAGACGGCCGAGATGCCCTCTGCGGTTTCACCCAGGCTCCCCTTTCCGCCGATGGAGGCGGAGCTCGTCGACCAGCTCCCTGAGGGCGACGGTTGGCAGTACGAGCCCAAGTGGGACGGATTTCGAGGCATCGTCGAGAATGTCGGCCGCGGCTTCCACATCTGGAGCCGAAACGCCCGCCCCCTCCTCCGCTATTTCCCGGAGCTCGCCGAACTCGAGGAGCGGCTACCGCCGAAGTCGGCTGTGGACGGGGAGATCGTCGTCGTGCGCGACGGCCGCCTCGACTTCGACGCGCTCCAAATGCGCCTGCACCCGGCCGAGAGCCGCGTACAGAAGCTCGCCGGGGAGATCCCGGCTGAGTTCGTGGCGTTCGACGTCCTGCTCTGGGACGGTGAGCCTCTGCACAGGCTTCCGCTCGAGGAGCGCCGCGCGCGTCTCGAGAAGCTCCCCTTCGCCCTCTCTCCCGCCACGCGGAACGCCAAGCTGGCCCAGAAATGGCTCGACCGGCTCGACGTGGCCGGCTTCGACGGCGTCATCGCCAAGCGGCTCGGCCTCGCGTACCTCCCCGGCTCGCGCGAGGGCGTCGTCAAGGTGAAAGGAGACAAGACCGCGGACGCCGTCGTCATGGGCGTGACCTGGAGCGAGAAGGGGAGCGGCATCGCCAGCCTCATGCTCGGCCTCTACGACTCGAAGGGGGAACTGCGGCCGGTCGGCACCGCTTCGGCGGTGGGCAAGCACCGCGACGAGATTCTCGCGAAGGTGCAGCCGCTCCTGGGCAAGAACCCGGAGCGGCGACCCCGGGGAGAGCCAAGCCGCTGGCGGCCCAAGGTCACTCTCGAGTGGAGCCCGGTGAAGCCGAAGCTCGTCGTCGAGGTGCGCTACGACAAGTGGCAGGGGCAGCGCTTCCGCCATGGGACGAGGTTCCTCCGTTTTCGCCCCGACAAGGATCCCTCCCAGTGCACCGTGGACCAGGTCCGTCCCCGCCCGAAGAAGGGCGACCCTACGGTTGCGGGGCTTCTAGGCCGAGGCGCTCGAAGCGGCGGCCGAGGCTGACCTTCCGCCGCCACATGTCCATGTTCAGGTCGCCAACCCTCTTCACGCGCGCCCGCATGGTCTCCAGCGTGAAGGCCTCCGGCTCCACCTTCGCCACCTCGTTCCAGCGCAGCGGCGCCGAGGCGCGCGCGTCGTTCGTCGGACGAATCGAGTACGCGGACGCGATCGTGCGGTCGCGCGCGTTCTGGCCGTAGTCGACGAAGACGCCGCGCCGATCCGCCACCTTCCAGGTCGTCGTCGCCACCTCCTGGTCGCCGATGCGCCGCTCAACCTCCTGCGCGACGGCCTTGGCGAACCGCCGGACCTCGGGGAAGCGAAGCTCCGGCTTAATGGGCACCTGGATGTGCAGGCCCGTGGCGCCCGACGTCTTCGGGAAGCTCGGCAGCTCCAGCTCGTCCATCACCTCCCTGACGACGAGGGCGATCGTGCGGACGTGCTCCCACGGGTTCCCCTCGCTCGGGTCGAGGTCGATGAGCATGTAGTCGGGGCGCTCGACGTCGTCCACCCGGCAGTGCCACGTGTGCAGGTCGATGCAGCCGAGGTTGACGATCCAGGCGAGGCTCGCCGGGTGCGTGACGACGGGGAAGTCGGCGGTCCTGCCGCTCCCCGGAAAGACGATGTGAACCGTCTCGAGCCAGTCCGGATGAGGGTCCGGAACCCGCTTCTGGTAGAAGAAGAAGCCGTCGACGCCGTCCGGATGGCGAAGCATCTGCATCGGGCGCCGGCGGATGTGAGGCAGCACGCAGTCGGCCACCTCGAGGTAGTAGCGGACGAGGTCCCCTTTGGTCAGATTTCGTTCAGGAAAGTAGACCTTGTCGAGGTTTGTCAGCTGGACTTCTCGCGCTCCGATGCGCATTTCGGACGAGCCTAGCGGCGGGCCAGGGCAAATCCCCCCTCAGGGGGACAGCAGGCCTCATGGGCCAAGCCCATGATCCGTGTGCCGGCTCCCCTCACATAACCCCCGGCGTCTGGCGAATGCCCGTTCTCGGACTTACGGCTCCATACATCCCGAGGCGGGCTTCGTCACTTAAGAACGCAAAAGGCTGGCCCCGCCGCCGAATCGCGTTTGCCTAAAGCTCCTCGCCTCGCGCGCCGTAGCGCGTCGGTGTCTTATGCGGGCTTAGGGCCGGATTCTCAGAGCAGAGCCAGTGCACCCATTGTACTCCTCTCAGTGGCGGCCCGCACCTCGCCGTCGTGGCGAGCAAGCAACCCCTGAGCGAGATGACTGCTACGGTGGGTGATGTCTTCTGACTTAGATTCCTCGCCCGCCAGGCGAGCGCCTTGAAAAGTGTTCGGTTGTAGGTCGGCTCGGTCGGGAGCAACCATACGAAGGAGGCCATGAATGGCCACCGACATGAAGTCTGCGGCCCCGACGATGGGCGATCGCAAGACGAGCGTCCTCGCCCGTTTCACCGCCGCGCCTGCTGTAACGACGGAGCAGTACGACGAGAGCGTCCGCCGCCTCGAGAAGGCCGGCGACTGGCCGCCGAAGGGCCTTGCCTACCACGTCGCCTTCGGCTCGAAGGGGAACCTGCGGGTCAGCGAGATCTGGGATTCCCGGGAGGAGTTCGACGCGTTCGGTAGGCGTCTGAAGCCAGTACTGGACGACGTCGGGATCGAGCTCAAGGGCGAGCCCGAGATGCTAGAGATCCACAACATCATCAAGCGCTAGCGCTCTGGACGAGCGCCTGTCAGGGCGCTGGTCGCGACAGGGGCCCACGTGGGGCACGACTCGCCCGCGTGGGGTCCCCGTCGCACCAAGGTCTTTGCCTCGCCGGGGGGCGCCATGCGGCGTTGGAGCCGCCCAGACGGGTTGTTACCATGGCCTCTCACGGAGAAGTGGCCGAGTGGCTGAAGGCGGCGCCCTGCTAAGGCGTTAAGGGGGTAATAACCTCCTTCGAGGGTTCGAATCCCTCCTTCTCCGCTTCGTCTCGAGACGATGCTAGGGGTAGCTCGATGGAGTCTCCTCTGACAACGAGAGCACAAGACCAAGGGGCGCTCCTCGAGACGATCCTGACGAGCGTCGGCGACGGGATCATCGTCTTCACCCGCGACGGCCGCCTCCAGTACGCGAACGAGCCCGCCGCGCAGGCACTCGGCGCGGCCTCGGTCGGCGAGCTCCTCGAAACGCCGCTCAGGGACATCATGGAGCGCTTCGACGTCATGGACGAGGCGGGCGAGCCCTTTCCGATCGAGGGCCTGCCTGGACGCCTCGCGCTGACCGGTGAAGACGAGCCGCCCTCGGTCACCCTCCGTTTCCGAATCCGGGCGACCGGAGACGAGCGCTGGTCGGTCGCGAGCGCCCGGCCGCTGCGGAACGGCTCGGGGCAGGTCGAGGCCGCGATCTCGATCTTCCGGGACATCACCCACCTGAAGCGGGCGGAGGAGGCCCAGCGCTTTCTCGCCGAGGCGACGGAGATCCTCAACCGCTCGCTCCACCTCGACGAGATGCTCACGAGCTTCGCGCAGCTCGCCGTGCCGACGCTCGCCGACTGGTGCATCGTCCACGGAAGTGGGGCCGACGGGGCGATCGAGCCGCTCGTCGTGGCCCACGCGGACAGCGAAAAGGTCCGCTGGGCCGAAGAGCTCGGAAACCGCTGGCCGCCGAATTCCGATGACGAGACCGGAATCAGCGCAGTCCTCCGCTCCGGAGCGAGCCAGCTCTATCCGGGGATCACTGACGAAATGCTCCTCGCGGCGGCCCGGGACGACGAGCATCTGCAGATCCTGAGGAGCCTCGAGATGAAGGCCGTGATGACCGTCCCGATCCCCGGCCAGGACGGCGCCTTCGGCACGATGACCTTCGTGTCGGCCGAGTCGGGACGCCGCTACGACGAGCAGGATCTCGAGCTCGCCCAGGAGCTCGCGCAGCGTGCCGGCTTCGCAGTCGAGAACGCCCGTCTCTACGCGAAGTCCGAGGAACGCGCGCACGCAGCCCTCGTCCTGTCCCATGTGGACGACGGGGTGTTCCTCGTCGACCGGGATGGAATCGTCCGGCTCTGGAACCCGGCGGCCGAGACCATCACGGGGATCTCGCCCCGGAACATCATCGGACGTCCGGTGCACGAGGCGATCCCCAGCTGGGCGGCCGTCGAGCCGCTCATCCCGATCGGGGAGACGCCAGGTGCAGGAGAGAATCCCGTCCAGGCCGTGCCTTTGGAGCTGGAGATCGGCGAGATCTGGGTCTCGCTCTCCGGCGTCGGCTTCGAGGAAGGGACCGTGTACGCCTTCCGGGACCTCACAGCCGAGCGCCGCGTCGAGGAGATGAAGGCCGACTTCCTCGCGACAGCGTCCCACGAGCTCCGAACGCCCGTCGCGGCCGTCTACGGCGCCGCGATGACGCTCATGCGCACCGACTACGTCCTCGGCGAGGAAGCCCGCACCCGCCTGCTCGAGATCATCGCCAGCGAATCCGACCGCTTGACGCGCATCGTCGACGACGTCCTGTGGGCGAGCCGGGTCGATTCGGGCCGACTGACGCTCGCGATCGACCACTTCGACGCGGCCCAGCTCGCCGCGGGCATCATCGCCGCAGCGCGCGCGCACCTCCCTGCGGGCGTCACGATTGCCTTCGAGGCACCCAAGTCCCTGCCGCCCGTCGCCGGCGACCCGGACAAGGTACGGCAGGTGCTCGCGAACCTGCTCGACAATGCCGTCAAGTACTCGCCGGACGGCGGCGAGGTCGAGGTTCGCCTCGAGGCGCAGCCGGGACGCATGCGCTTCTCCATCCGAGACCAGGGGCTCGGCGTGCCCCTCGCCGACCAGGCGAGGATCTTCGAGAAGTTCTACCGGCTCGATCCCCAGCTCACTCGCGGCGTGGGCGGCACCGGCCTCGGCCTCTACATCTGCCGCGAGCTCGTGCGCCGGATGGGCGGTCGGATCTGGGTGGCGTCCGGCGAGGGCCCGGGCTCGACCTTCTTCTTCGAGCTTCCCCTGGCCGCGTAAATCGTCGGGCTACACTGACCGCACCGCGTCATCCGGAGGGGTGGCAGAGCGGACGAATGCGGCGGTCTCGAAAACCGTTATCCGTCGTTAGGCGGATCGAGGGTTCGAATCCCTCCCCCTCCGCTTCCCGAGCCTTGCGCCGCCCGAGCTGTTTGAGATGATCGCCGGATGACAGAAATCGCAGGCACCACCCCGGCCGCGGGCGCGAGGGGGCCGATCGGCGAGACCCGCTCGATCGGTCTCTCGATCCTCTGGATGATCCTCACGCTCGGCATCTACGGCATCTACTGGGTCTACAAGACCCAGGAGGAAGTCAAGCGCTACTCCGACAACGGAATCGGCGGAATCCTCGGCCTCGTCATCTACATCCTGATCTCACCGGTGACGTTCTTCGTGGTTCCATCCGAAGTCAGGTACATGTATGAAGACGTCGACGGCCAGAAGAGCCCAGTACGCGGAATCCATGGGCTCTGGATCCTGCTTCCGATCGTCGGCCCGATCATCTGGTTCGTGCAGGTGCAGGGAGCGCTCAACCGCTTCTGGGAGTCCAAGGGAGCTTCGCCGGCCTAGTCGGCCGCGAACCCCGCAAGTCGCTCGGCCTCCTCGTTCAGCTGTTTCCGGACGTCCTTCGGTATGCGGCCGAACGGCTCGAGCTTCACGCGACCCCGCTCGAGCTTCCACGAGCCGGCCGCCTGCCCGTCGACGAGGAACGCGCTGAGCGAGTGCGGCGTCCTCGGGTCGAAGATCCTGCTGCGGTGCTCCTCCGGGAGGACCACGGCGCGGCGCGCGTGGGCGAGCAGCGTTGCGTCCCAGGTGGGCAGGAAGCGTGGCGGGGCGGGCGTGTCGGGATTGGGCAGCGGAGCGCCCGGAAGGTCGACGAGCTCCGTGCCGTCCTCGAAGCGGAACCGGCGCAAGCGCAGCTTCTCCGCAGCCGGCGCCAACGCCTTCGCAGGCAGCCCGGCCCAGTTCGCCGCGTCCTTGAGCGTCGCGGGCCCGAACGCGCCGAGGTAGCGCCGTAGGAGGTGCTCCAGCCCTTTTGCCTCGGTCGCTTCGCCAGGCCCGAGCCAGTCGTCAGCGGTGACGTAGAGGTCGGCCCGAGGCCGTTCCCAGGTTCCCGATGGAGGCGCGCGGAGCAGGTCGACCCACATGCCGACGCCGTTCCAGGTCGGGCTGTCGAGGCCGAGCTCCTCGACCACGTCGCGTCGCCAGCGAGGGCCGTCGGAAAGAAGGGAAGCAACCCGCTTCGAGACCGCGGGCATCTTCTTCGCGTCCACCCGCTTCCCGTGCGACTTCACCCAGGACTCGCGGCGCGCAGCTCGGATCCCCTCGGTGAACAGCCGGTAGTCCCGCGCCGAGACGGTGTGGATGGTGATGCGCATCACGGTTCCCTGCACCACGCTGCGCCGCTCGAGCGTGCGGGTGAGGTCGTCCCGCTCGAACCGCTGGAGCCGAGACCAGAGGCCGATGTAGCCCGACCTCGACTCCTGCGTCTGCAAGCCGCCGACCCGCTCGAGCGCGCGCGGGATCGGGAGGTTCTCCCGCTCGAGCAGAAGCTGGCGCGCGAGGACTGCGCGATTCACCTCTCGCTGGGTGAGGACGCGCTCGGGCACGCGAGAGTCATACATGGCCCCGGGAAGATCGGGGTACGGGAGCGTCGTGCCGGAGACCAAAAGGACGAAGGAAGAGCTCGACCAGGAGTGGAGCGAGCTCGTCGAGGAGCACAGGCTCGCGATGCCAGGGACGCAAGTCCTCTTCGCGTTCCTCCTCATCCTGCCCTTCCAGCAGCGTTTTCGCGAGCTGAGCGATCAGCAGACGTACGTCTACTACTCCGCTCTCCTCTGCGCGGCCGTCGCCATCGTCCTCCTGATCGCGCCGACCGCTGCCCACCGCATCCTCTGGCGCCGCGGCGACAAGGAATTGCTTCTCCGCTGGTCCACCGCCACGGCCATCACCGCCACCGCCTTTCTGGCCGGAGGGATGACCGCGTCGGTCTACTTGATCACGGACTTTGTCTTCGGCGAACCCGTCACCGCCGTTGCCTCGGCGATCCTGGGCGGCCTCTTCATCACGTTCTGGTACGGCTTGCCCCTGCTCCAACGCCTGCGCGACTGAGCTCCGACCACAGCGCCTCCAGCGCCCCTGCGAGGCGAAGCCGGTTCTCCGAGACGTTGAGCCAGCCGCTCGCGCCGGACGGATGCGGCAGGGGTACGGCGACGGCCTCGCCGAGGTCGAAGGTCGCCCCGATGCAGTCGTCGAGGCGCGGGATCCCGAGGACCCGCTTCACTGCGAGACCGCCCACCGGAACGATCACCGCGGGGCGGAGCAGGCGCAGCTCCCAGTCGAGCCAGAACCGGCAGAGCTCGAGCTCACGGGGCGTCGCGGGGCGGTCGCCACGGCCCGATGGATGTCGACCCGGATAGCAGCGCGTCACGGAGACGCAGTAGAAGGTCTCGTAAAACTCCTCTTCGTCGAGCTCGAGCCACCGCCGAAGCGTCCGACCGGCTCGGCCGCGCCAGGGCCGGCGCTCCTCGGCCTCGACGATTCCGGGGGCCTGGCCGACGATCATCGCCCGCTGGCCGGGACGGCCCTCGATGACGGGCAGCGACTCGAGCGGGAATCCTTCCTCGGCGCACGCCCTGCAAACGCGGTTGTCCCGCTGTAGTGACGTGAGCGAGCGATACGAGCGTTTACGCCGCGTCACGTGGGTAGGTTAGGCCGGTCGCGCCGGCCATCCTCGCGTGACGCCTATTTCTTCCGGTTCACCGCGGCGAGCAGCTGGCGCTTGTTCATTCGCGAGCGCCCCTTGATGTTCAGACGCTTCGCCTGGTTGTAGAGCCCTCTCTCCTTCGTGCTGGCCCCGCTGGCCGTACGCGCCCGCTTGGTGCCCTTCTTCACGCCACGTGGCGGCATGGAGAACCCCTTTCGACTCGGTGTTTCCGCTTCTACCGCCCTCGGTGGGCAGCAAAACGCAGGCGCTACGATGGTCGCGGCGCGGAGAGGTGTCCGAGCTGGCCTAAGGAGCGCGACTGGAAATCGCGTACCCGGCGAAAGTTGGGTCGCGGGTTCGAATCCCGCCCTCTCCGCCTCATCCCCGCGACGATCGGAGGATCCCGAATGGCCGCGCGGTACGCCGCCTGCAGCTGCGAGCAGCTCCATCTCACGGCCGAGAGCGACCCGGTTCGCATATCCGTGTGCCACTGCCTCGCGTGTCAGCGGCGAACCGGGAGCGCATTCGGCGTCCAGGCGAGGTTCCCGGCGGAACAGGTCCGGATCGAGGGCTCGTCCAGCGAGTACGTCCGCATCTCGGACCACGGCGAAGCACGCGTCTTCCGCTTCTGCCCGGAATGTGGCGCGACCATGTTCTTTACGACCGAGTCCGCGCCCGAGCTCATCGCGGTCCCTGTTGGCGCCTTCGCCGATCCGGAGTTCCCGGCCCCCAGGGTCTCCATCCGCGAAGAGCGGCGGCATTCGTGGCTCGATCTTCCGGGCGTGCCCGGGGAGAGTCGCCACCAGCGCGACGACTAGCCTAGCTCTTAGCCCTTCGTGGCCTGGCCGAGGAAGGCGACGAGGTCGGCGAGCTGCTGGTCGTTCAGCTGGTCGCCGTAGACCGCAGGCATGATCCCGGCCGAGAATCCCGTCGCGATCTCGGCATCCGGGTTGACGATGGACTCGTGGATGAAGGCGGCGTCCTTGCCTTTGAGGACTTCATCGAGGTTCGGGCCCACTGTTCCCGTCGCGCTCGCCTCTTGCAGCGTGTGACAGCTCGCGCACGGCGGCTGGGCCGTCGTCATGAAGATCTCCCTGCCGGCCGCGGGATCCCCGCTCGGCTGCTCGGGCGCTCCGGTTTCGGTACCCGTCGTCGTCTCCCCGGTCGGCGTTGCGCCAGTGGTCGTCTCGCCGGTTGCGGCCGGCTCACCTTCGGCTGCGAAGTGGTGGCTCTCCCCAAAGACGGCGACCGCTGTGAGCATCGCCGCGATCAACAGCGCGACGACGATCACGAAGACGCGCAGCGAACGTCCGGGGAAGTCGGGCCGCCGCCGCGGGATGACGATCGAGACGACGAGGCTGAAGCCAACGAGGACCGCGGCGACGATCGTGAGGATGACCTCGTTCCGGCTCACGGGGCGCGCATACGATAGCGGCGTGCGCCGCTCCGGTCTCTACCTCGCAGCCGGTGCGCTCCTCCTCGTGGCCTTGATCCTCGCCGCAGCCGGGGTCGGGGACAAGGCGGGGGCCCTCACGGACTGGCAGGCGTTCGTTCTGGGAATCGTGCAAGGGCTCACTGAGCTCTTGCCCATCTCGTCGTCCGGGCATCTGATTCTCGTCCCCTGGCTGTTCGACTGGAGCTACCTCGAGCAGCACCCTGACTTCAACAAGACGTTCGATGTGGCGCTCCACCTGGGGACGCTTGTCGCGGTGCTGGCGTACTTCTGGTCCGACGTCGTCCGCTACGTCGTCGCTTGGTTCGGCTCCATCAGGCGGCGCGCGATCTCCAGTCCCGACGAGCGAATCGCATGGTTTCTCTTCGCGGCGTCCATCCCGGCGGCGATCGCCGGCGCCTTCGGCGAGGGCTTCATCGAGGACAAGCTCGGCCAGCCCTGGCAGATCGCGATCTTCCTGGCCGTCTTCGGCATCCTGCTCTGGCTCGCCGACCGTCTGCCCCAGCGGTTCGCGATCCAGGATCTCCGCTTCGGAACCGCGTTCGCAATCGGCGTCTCGCAGATCCTGGCGCTCATGCCCGGCGTCTCGCGCTCGGGGATCACCATCACCACAGGGCGCGCAGCGGGGCTCACTCGTGACGCCGCGGCACGGTTCGCGTTTCTCCTCCTCATCCCGATCGTTCTTGGCGCAGTGCTCTACAAGGGCCTCAAGGACGTCGTCATCGGCTCGCTTCCGCCCGGCTCGACAGGGCCGTTCGTGATCGGCACGCTGGCCGCGGCCGGGATCGGCCTCATCGCCATCGATCTTCTCCTCGGCTACGTGCGGCGGCACGACTACACGGTGTTCGTGATCTACAGGCTGGCTCTGGCTGCGTTTGTGCTGCTCATCATCGCGACGGGCGTGCGCGACGCAACCTTCTGACTCTTCTAGACTCGACCGGAAGGGAGCGAGAAGACGGCGAGCATGGCAAGAGAGGCACCGCGAGCGGCCCGCGGGCAACTCGGGCTTGCGCTTGCGATCGCGGCGCTCGTCCTCCTACTCTCGGCCGCGGTCGCCTGGGCGGCCGGACGCCTGCAGGAGCGGAGCGAGAGCGACGCAGCGGATGCACGGCTCGAGTCATCCCTTCGCGCGGCAAACGCCGAGATGCGACTCGAGCTGGCGGCCGCCGGTGCGAAAGCCCGCGTGCTGGCCGCATCTCCGAACGTTCAGCGCGCGCTGTTTCGACACGACGTAGACGCGCTCGCCGAGATCACTGCGAAGGACGAGAACGTCTCCTTCGCGTTCGCCGGAGATGCC
Source organism: uncultured Actinomycetes bacterium (assembly GCA_963739065.1). Lineage (GTDB taxonomy): Bacteria > Actinomycetota > Thermoleophilia > Gaiellales > Gaiellaceae > JAIBJP01. The sequence goes on along the minus strand of CAVTYV010000002.1, from coordinate 248,729 downwards.
GAGCCCAGTGCGGGCTTCGCGCTACGCCGCGCGGTCGAGGTCACCGGGCCCAAGGGCCGGGAGCTCGGGCGCGTGGTCGTGGGCGTTCCGGTGGGCCGGGAGCTCGTCGATCGGCTTTCGACCGCGGCAGGCGTGGCCGAAGGAGACGGCCTCGCGGTGGTCGAGAACGGGCGCTTCCTCACGCAAGAGCCGGATATCGAAGACCGCCGCTCCATGTGGACGCCGCTCGCGGCAGGGACCGCTCTGCGACTGGTCGCGTTTGCGCCCAACGAGCCCATCGCCGCCTCCACGGAGGACACACGGCGCCGAGTCTTCCTCGCGGCGCTTCTGACGCTTGCGCTGCTCGGCCTGGCGTGGTGGAGCGTCATCCGCTACCTGGACGCACGCTCGGCACCCGCGACCGCTCCGCGCCGTCGCTCCGAGGATCTCGACGATGCCACCTCCCCGAGCCGGCGCGCGCGAGAGGCTGTTGCGCTCGTCGGGGAAGCGCTTGCCGCCACCCACGATCCTGACGCCCTTCTGCCCGTGATCGTCGAGAGCGCCGTCGGGGCGACGGGCGCCGTGGGTGCGAGGCTCGTCACCGACGGAGCCGAGCGCGTTCGCGCCGGCCAACCCGACGCGGGCGGCCCACCGCTCTCAGTGTCGCTCGGCACAGGCTCCGACCACGTCGGAAGCCTCCTGATCTACCCGCACCTCGATCGGCCCTTCGACGAGGACGAGGGCCGGCTCGCGCACTGGCTGGCAGCTCAGGCGTCGATCGCTCTCGAGAACGCCCGGCTTCACCGGGCGGTCGAGCAACAGGCGATCACCGACGACCTCACGGGACTCGCCAACCGACGCCGCTTCGGTGAGTCGCTGGGTCTCGAAGTCAGCCGGGCCGAGCGATTCGCGGGCACCCTCGCGCTCGTTCTCGCCGATCTCGATGACTTCAAGCGGGTCAACGACCTCTACGGCCACCAAGTCGGCGACCAGGTGCTGCGCCGCTTTGCCGATCTCATGCGCGAAAGCGTGCGCGAGTTCGATCTCGCCGCCCGTCACGGAGGCGAGGAGTTCGCCCTTCTTCTCCCGGAGACGGACCTCGACGGGGGCGAGCGGCTCGCCGAGCGGCTCGCCGACGCTCTCCGCGAGGCGCGGTTCGTCGACCGCGCCGGAAAGCAGTTCACCGTCACGTCGAGCTTCGGCCTGGCAGCGTTCCCCGGGGCCAAAACGGCCGAAGAGCTCATGCTCGCGGCCGACCGCGCCCTCTACAGGGCGAAGGAGGAAGGAAAAAACCGCGTAATTCGCGGGGATTCCCGCCCGTAGAGACGAACACCGCCCGAGAGGGCTGTTATAAGCAGGCGCAATGCAGAGCTGTCCGGTCTGTGGGCGGAGCTTCGACCCGCTCGGGTTTCAGGTCGTGGTCCCCGAGTTGGGCGGAGGCTTCTGTCGAATCAACTGCGCCCAGAGAGCGCGCGCAACCGCGGGACCGGGTGCGCGGATCGCAGCAGTGCCGCTCGTGGCCCTCACGCAGCCTCCCCGGGCTGCTGCGCTCGCGCCGGCCGCTATCGCCGCCGGGCTGCGGCGCCTGGCGCCCTCGCTGGGGGCGGTCGGCCTGCTCGTCGCCGGAACGGCAGCAGCAGCCATCCTCTGGGTGCGCGTCCTGGGCGCGGACACGACCAGCTTCGGGCTGGGGCCCTTCAGCTCCGCCAGCCGCGTTCGGCCACGAGACCGTGCAAGCCGAGGTGGCGCCAAAGCACGGACCGGCGCGGTCGCCACTCTCCCCGGCCGGGCGTCCTCAGCCGGCCACGGCGCAGAGCGTCGCCTTCACTGCGAGTGCCCCCGCTCCCGCACCTACGCAGCCGGCCGTCGATCCTAGCACTCCGGAGCCACCTTCCCCCTCCCCGCCGACCCCGACTGAGCCTCAGCCCCAGGAGCCGACCGGCAACGGCCACTCGGGCCACGGCAACGGACGCGACGATGATGAAGACGATTGCCCCGGGTCCGGCCACGGCAACGAAGAAGACGGCGGAGAAGACGAAGACCACGGCGAGCACCACGAAGACCACGGGGACGGGGACGACGAAGACCATGACGGGCACCATGGCCACCACGGTGAGCACCGTGGCCACCAGGACGATGGAGACGAGCACGGCCACAAGGACAAGGGGAAGGGCAAGGACTAGAACCGGCGAGCCGGCCCGGTTGTAGTAGGCCGATGGAGCTTCGCCAGGCAGTCGTCTGCGTCGGGCTGCTCGCGCTCGTCGCGTGCAGCGGCGAGGACTCTGCGCCTGCCCCGAAGGAGCTTCTGCCCGACCTCGACCAGGCCCCGCCCGCGGCGATCTCGGTGGTCCAGCAGAACGGCCAGGAGCGGCTCGTCTTCCTCTCCGCGGTCGAGAACGCGGGCCCCGGCCCGCTGCTCGTCTCCGGCAGCCGCCGGAACCAGGATCAGAGCGAGATGACCGCCGCTCAGCGGATCAGAAAGGCCGACGGATCGACCACGACCCGTCCGCTCCGCGCTCGGCTGCGCTTCGTCGTCTCGGAGACCCACCGCCACTGGCACCTCCTCGGCTTCGAGCGCTACGAGCTTCGCACCCTCGAGGGCGAGCAAGTCGGCCGCGATCGCAAGACCGGTTTCTGCCTCGGCGACCGCTACGACGCCCACGCGACGGAGCGGCTCACGGGTGAGCCTCCGCGCGCGGTCTGGACACAGGAATGCGGCCGAGGCCAGAGCGAGCGCTTGCGCATCGAGGAAGGGCTCTCCCCCGGCTTCGGCGACGACTACGTGCCCCTCCTTGAAGGGCAGTACATCGACGTCACGGTCCTCCCGGCAGCGCGCTACGTCCTCGTACACCGGGTCAACGCCGACCGCGACATCCGCGAGGCGAGCTACTCCAACAACGCAGCTTCCGCGCTGCTCGAGCTCCGACGCGAGGACGGGAAGGTGACCGTGCGGGTCCTCCGCACCTGCCCTGACGCGGCCTTCTGCGGATAAGGGAACCACCTCCGGCCAGGCGGTGTAACAGCGGAAAGATCGGAGGAGGACTCTCGATGCGACGCACGATTCTCGTCTTCGCCCTCGCGCTTCTCTCGGCGGCTGCGCTCAGCGCGACGGCTATCGCCAAGGAGGGAGGCGTCGAGCTCGGCTCCACGCCCGCGGGCATCGGCCCGGGAGATCCGTGGACGCCGAGTCTGACCCTCATCGACAATGCCGGCGAGTTCCCCGCGAACCCGGAGCCGGGCATCACGATCACCAACCTTGGGACCGGGGAGGCGATCGACTACAAGGCCACGCCGACTGACGACCCGACGGTCTTCACGGTTCGCGTCGTCTTTCCGACGGCCGGCCAGTGGGACTACGCCGCGTACGACGGCGTCACCGACCGACTCTACGAGTTTCCCGCCGCAACGATTCTCCCGGCGAAGGAGTCGCTGCCTGCCACTCCTCCCCCGGGCTCGACCTCGAACGAGGGGTCGTTCCCGCTCTGGCCCCTCCTCGGCGGGCTCGGCGGAGCGGCGCTCCTCTCGCTGGCTGCCTTCGCGGTCGTCAGGAACAGGCGGCTCGCGCACTGATCCTCACGTCAGGGGTCGGCGACAGGGGCGGCTCCGGCCGCCCTTTTCGTTCTAGGAAATGAGCAGAGGCGTGTGGAGCGGCACGCGCGCGTACAGATCGATCACGTCCGGCACGCGCATGCGGATGCACCCGTGCGAGGCCGCGCTGCCGATCGAGGAGGACTCGGCCGTCCCATGGATCCCGGCGCCGTCCCAGAAGCCCATCCAGCGGGCTTTCAACGGGTTCTCCGGGTCGCCCGGCGGGATGATCTTGCCGGCAAGGTCGCCCGCCCAGGCCTCCTTGGGGACGTACCACGCAGGATTGACCGCCTTGGACTGGATCTCGTAGAGACCGGCGGGCGTCTCGAAGCCGATCCGCCCGATCGCGACGGTGTACGTCTTGACGAGCTTTTCGTTGACGAAGTAGCGCAGCTCCTTCTTGCCCCTGCTCACCGCCAGGAACACGTGGAAGCGCTTCTCGAGCTCACGCGTGGTCGTCTCGGGCCGGAGAACTCGCTTCGGCAGCTCGAACGACCGCGTTGCCTCCGGATCGACGAGCGCCTCCTCGATGGTGCTCCGGAGGTCGGCTCTCTGCACCTTGACCCCATTCCGGGACGGTCGGATCAGGACACCGGCGAAGGACGCCTTGCTCTTCCCTTCGACCGGCTCCTTGTCCACCTCTCGGGCGACGCCGGTCACGAAGCGACGGACGTCCTCGCTCGAATACGTGACGTCGAGATCCTCGTCACGGTTCAAACGCTGACCTCGCACGTCACGGAACGCGCGTGCGAGGAAGTTGCCGCTCCTGCTCTCGGTGAGCGCAGCGTCGAGCTGCTGGTCGACGTTCGTCTCGACTTCCGCGGTCGAAGGCGTGAACACGAACTTTCCGCCGCGGTAGAGGACGGAGATCGGCTCCGTCAGCGGCCTGTCGACCCGGGTCTCGAGGGCGGCCCGCGCCTCTGCGATGCGCATGCCTCCGACCTCCACCCCGGCCACGGAGATGCCCTCCGCCAGCCGATCGTCCCTGGCCGCGTCGTAGCGCCAGGCTGCGGCGACACCGGCTCCGGCCAAGACGACGAGCAGCACGAAGAGGACGATCAGGACTTTCCGCACGGCGTACAAACGTTAGTACGCTCGCAGCGAGCTTTCAGAGTCCACGGTCCGGGGACGCCACAGGTTAAGTCCGTGTTAGAGGCGGGAGGCGCGACCTTGTGACGGCGCGCGCGCTGCCGATACCTTGATCTGACACCAACTTTGTGACATCCCGATGCTCGAACCCCTCATCGACCTTCTGACCTCGAACACGCCGCTGCCCTCGTTCTGGGGCAGGGTCGTCGTCATCGCTGCGCTGTTTGCGATGGCCCTCCTGATCTCGCGCCTGAGTGCGTTCGTCGCGCGTCACGTGCTCGCCTGGCACGATCGCCGGAACAGCGAGACCGACCTCGAGGCGACGGGGAAGATCGCCGACCTGAAGCGCCGCGAGACGCTCGTCAGCGTCATCCGGACGGCGATCGCCTACGCGGCGTTCGCGGCTGCCATCGTCCTTTCGGTCGCGCAGGTGACCGGCGGCGTCGACAAGCTCACCGCGATCGCGGGCGCGTCGTTCTTCCTCATCGTCACGGGCTTCGCCGCGCAGCGGCTGCTGATCGACATCCTGGCCGGCTTCACGATGTTCGTGGAGCGCTGGTACTCGGTCGGCGACACGGTCGTGCTCATTGCCGCCGTGGAGCTCCAGGGCGTCGTCGAAGACGTCTCGATCAGGCGGACGAAGCTCCGCTCGCTGAACGGCGAAGTCATCCAGGTGCACAACGGCCAGATCACGGCCGCCCGCGTCCTCCCGCGCGGCGTCAAGGAGCTTGCGATCGAGATCTTCGTCAGCAAGCGCGAGGAAGGCGAACGGCTGGTCGAGGACGTGGCGCGGATCCTGCCCGAGGGCCCGACGACGTTCATCAGGAGACCGTGGATCTCACACATCGAGGAGCTGTCGCCGGTCCTCACCCGCATCCGACTCAATACGACCGTGACTCCGGGTCGCGAGTGGCTCGCAGAGAGCTTCTTCACCGACCTGCTGAAGCAGCGCGCCTCGGACGCGCTGATCGTCCATGGGCCCGTGGCGCTGGCAGTCGACGAGCGCGCGACGCGAAGCTTTGCCCGCGCAAGCGCGACGACGCGCCGAAGCTTCGAGCGGGCTCCCGCCCGCGCCTCGGTCGGCTAAGACAGGCCGCTAGCGGTAGCGGTAGACGATGCGGCCGCGCGTGAGGTCGTACGGGGAGAGCTCTACCTTGACCCGGTCGCCGAGGAAGATCCTGATGCGGTAGCGCCGCATCTTCCCGGCCGTGTAGCCGAGCGTCTCGTGCCCGTTGTCGAGCTGGATGCGAAACATCCGGTTACGGAGGGCCTCGACGACCTCGCCTTCCAGCTCGAGCTTCTCTTCCTTCTCCTTGCTGGGTATGACAGCTCCTTCCGGTTGGAGCGGGGCCGCCGTAGCGGCCCCGACTCAGATCGTCCTAGGAAGCGACTGGGGCGACGTTGGTCGCCTCAGGGCCCTTCTGGCCCTCGCGCTCCTCGAACTCGACGCGAGCACCTTCGGTGAGGCTCTTGAAGCCCTCACCGGCGATGTTGCTGTGGTGCACGAAGAGATCCTTCGATCCTTCGTCGGGGGTGATGAAGCCGTACCCCTTGCTGTCGTTGAACCACTTAACGGTTCCGGTTGCCATGGAAACACCTCCTTACGAACTCACGAACAAGTAAGGAAGGCGCACGTACGCAGACCGGACTCGCTCTAGATTTCATCGCCAGCGTAGCAGGCGCGTGGCGCGAATCGGCCGGAATCAGGCAAGAACTATCGCGCGGTTCATTCGTAGCGGAGGGCGTCGGCGGTGCGGATGCGGGTGGCTAGCCGGGCCGGGAGGCTCGTCGCCCCCACGACGACGACCACAGTCCCAATCGGGATCAATGCGAGCGACCACCAGGGTGCGATGACGGCTTCCTCGGTCTTGTCGCCGGCGATCCGGAAGAGGGCGAGGTACAGCCCGATGCCAAGCGGGATGGCAAGGAGCGATACGAGTACCGCAAGGGCGGCGTGGGCGCTGACGACCGTGGAGCCGATCTGCCGGGGAGTGAGGCCGATCGCCTTGAGAACGCCGTAGTCGCGGATGCGCTCGCGGACCGAGAGCAAGGCGACGGCAACGAGCGTTGTGGTGGTGATCAGCAGCAAGGTGGCGTCGAGCGTGTAGATGAGGAGCAGCAGTTCGTCGGGGAAATCACTGGTTTTGGAGGCACGCTGCGCATCGAGCGTCGCGTCGAGCGAGAGCACGACGACAACCATCGCGCCGGTGAGCGCGATCGCGGCTGCGAGAAGGAGCGGGCGGCGGCCTCGTGCGAGGAGGTCCCTTAGCCCGAGCCCGATCGTCAACGGGACGACGGAGCGGACGGCGGCACGCGTCAGGCGTGAATTGGGGGGAGACGGGCTGCCCGCACGGATTGTTTCGAGAACGCTGAAGCGGGTGCTGCCGCGCGTGGAGGCCAAGGCGCCGGCCAAGAGCACGGGAAGCACGACACAGCCGGCGACGAGGATATGCCAGGGATTCGCCGCGATCGTTGGCGACCCGAGCAGCGTTTGGGTGCTGGGCGCGGCAAGGCGGGGCGCAAGGATCGCCCCGAGAGCGAAGCCCAAGGCGGCCGCGACGAGACCAAGAGCGACGGACTCGAGCGCGAAGACGACACCGACCTGGCGCGGGGTGAAGCCGGCCGCCTTCAACAGGCCGATCTGACGGTGCTGCTCGCTGGCGCGGGCGCCGACGAGGATTCCGACGACGACGAAGGCGACGATCAGGAGCAGGATGGTGAACATGGTCACGATCACCTGCGTTCCCTGAGCATCGCCCAGCGCGTTGGCGCGCTGGTCTTGCCAGGTCTCGAAGGAGAAAGCGCCTGACTGGACGGCTCCCGGCGCGATGCTTCCGGCCGCCCGTTCGCTGAACGCCGCAGCCGCGGAGGGATGCGCGAGCCGCACCGCCTCTGACCAGCGCCAGCCGGCGCGATCGGGTTCGATCCGTTCGAGCGTGGCCCGGGTGACCCAGGCCAGGCCGGGTCTGCGGCGGGGGTAGCGCGGCTGGCTGGGAACCACCGCCGTCCCGAGAACCGGAACCTCGATCGAGCCGCGTGTGCTCGTCAATTCGAGCGTGGCGCCGACTCCGATGCCGAGCGCGCGCGCAAGGCTGCGTTCGAGCACGATGCCGCCGTCCCGCAGCTCCGAGCCAGCTGTCCGCACGGGCACGTTCACCTCCGTACGGCGACTCAGGCCGGCGAGCTCAACCCGATCGGTGCTTCCTGGCGGGCCAACGGTCGCCTGTACGAGCGGGACGGGCGCGCTTCGCTCGGTCACGCCGGGTAGCTCGCCGATCGCGGCCGCGTCGGCCTGCGATGGGACGAACGCAAGCACGTGCGCCCCGTTAGCCCCGGCGAAGGTCCGCTGCCAGGGATCGATTCCGCTCGAGCGCACCTCCAAGGCGAGCACGATCGTGGCCACCGCAGCGCCCGCAATCGCGATCGTGAGCGCGCTCGCGAGCAGCCGCGACCGGATGCCCGCGAACCCCAGCTTGACCAGCATTAGCATCATTCCGGGCTTCCCAGCTCGAGCAGGTGAGTGACCTGGCGAGCCGCGGCGAGCTCCGTCTCGTCCGCAACCAACCCGTCGCGGAGCGTGATCACCCGATCCGCCGCCGACGCGACACTCGCGTCATGCGTGACAAGCAGCACCGTCTGTCCGCGAGCGCAGGCATCGCGAAAGAGAGAGAGCACGTCGCGAGCCGCTGCCGAGTCGAGATTCCCGGTCGGCTCATCGGCGAGAACGACGTCCGGGCTGTTCGCCAGCGCGCGCGCCAGCGCCACTCGCTGCTGCTGCCCGCCGGACAGCTGCGCGGGAGCGGCTCCGAGCTTCTCGGGAATCCCGAGGTCGCTCAGTAGCTCGTTCGCCGACCGGCGAGCCTCCCTGCGCCGCCCGCCTACCAGCAGCAAGGGCAGCTCGACGTTCTCAACTGCCGTAAGCGTCGGCACCAGGTTGAAAAACTGGAACACGAAGCCCACCTTGCGACGACGTAGCCGAGCGAGCTCCGTCTCGCTCAAGCCGTCGATCCGCTCGCCATCGAGCCAGACCTCCCCCGCCGTCGGTCGATCGAGCCCGGCCAGCAGATTGAGCAGCGTGGACTTCCCGCACCCGCTCGGGCCCATGATCGCGACGAACTCGCCGCGCTCGATCGAGACGTCGACGCCGCGAAGACCCAGCACCTTCGCGCCGCCCGTTTCGTACGTCTTCGCGAGCTGCCTCGCTTCCAGCAACGGTGTCATCAAGCTTCCTCCTTCAGCGCGAGGCGCTGCTCGATCAGCTCAAGCCACTCCAGATCGGCCTTCAGATGCAAGATCGCCCCCTCAATCAGGAGCTCGGCCGCAGGCCCCTTCCCATTCGCGTCGAGCAGCGCGTTCAAGTCGCGTAACGACTGGAGGTACTCGTGCCGCTGCCCCTCGAGCAGCTGCCTCGGCTCCACCAGATGAGCTGACGCGAGAACGACGAACTTCATGAAGAACTCGTCCTTGAGCCGCGTGCCGGAGACAGGCGCCTCGATCCACGCCGCGAGCGCTTCCCGCCCGATGTCGGTCAGTTCGTACAAACGTTTGCCGCGGCTGTCCCCCGGCACCGCGTGGCCCACGACGAGGCCATCCCGCTCCAACCGCCTGAGCGTCACATAGATTTGGCCCGCATTCAGCGCCGGCAGCAGGTCGCCGAACTCCTGGTCCAACGATTGCTTCAACTCGTAACCATGGGCGCGCTCGCCGCTCAGGAGCGCAAGACAGAGCTCCCTCATAGCTAACAACTATATATTCTCGTTATGTATAGATCAACTGCACGTCGTCGAGTTCTCGGGTGCGGTCGCCTATGATCGGCCGTCTAGTCCGACAAGGAGGGGAGCCATGAGGGGACGTTCCGCTTTTCTCATCACCGGGTTGGCCGTCGCAAGCCTCGTCGCCAGCACACCCGCGACCGCCCGACCGATCGACAAGGGTCATTTCCACGACGTCTTCACCAGCGACGTCTACGACTGCGACGGCACCCCGGCCCAGGACAGTGGGGACGTCTCGGGCAACTTCGTGTTCAACCAGCGCGGCTCATCACCGTTCCCCTACTACCGGGAGAGCGTCCACGGCACCGTCGTCACCACCAACCTGAACGGCGGCACGTACACCAACGTCTTCACCGCCAACAGCAAGGACCAGACCATCGTCGACAACGGCGACGGCACCATCACCATCACCGTCTTCGCCTCCGGCGGCTCCCGCTTTTATGACACCAACGGCAAGCTCGTGCTTCGCGACCCCGGTGAGGTCCGCTTCGCCTTCGACGTCGACTACGCCGGGACTCCCTCGGATCCCAGTGATGACGTCGAGATCCCCGACTCCTTCCGGCTCGTCCGCGACTCCACCGGTCGCAACGACCTCGAGGGGCGCGACTTCTGCGCGGACCTGGTGGAATTCACAAGCTAGGACGAAACCAATCCACCCTCCGCCACGGCTCGGATGCGATGGGCGCACCTGAACTCATGAAAGCAGTCTCGTACTACGCATCCCGCATGGGTGTTTCGGAGCCGATCGACATAAGGAAAGCTTATGCCTAGGTGTGGACAAACGGTCCTTCTTCGTTCCGTCTGACACGTTCACGCCAGGTCGACAGAATCAACCAGTGCTCCGCGCCAATGCGACAAGCAGCTCGCAGGGACGCTCGAGCTTCGACTTACCTTCTGCCCGCGTTCGGTGAGGTGGCCGGCGACGGCGCGCACCTCACTTATCTCGGTGAGTTGCAGGACTTGCTCGAAGGCTTGCTCCCGGATGACCACTCAGCCGTTCTCAACGCCTTGAAGCACCCATCTAGCGGCGGAGCCGCGAGACGACGGGCGGCGCCACGGCCCTCCCGACGAGGATCAGCAGACCCACCCCTGCAAGCACAAGTCCATAGCGCCACCCCTGCGGCTCGTAGGAGAAGACGACTTCGTGCTCGCCCTCGGGGACGGCAATCGCGCGCATGGCCAGGTTGGCCGGCCGGATCTGGGTCTCTCGTTCGTCCACCGTCGCCTTCCAGCCCGGATAAAACTGGTCCGCGACGACGACGACCGCGGGGGCGTCGGCGCGCACGTGGAACACTGCGTCGTTCCAGCCGATCCGCTCGACAGTCACCTCCCCTTTCCCGCGGGCGGCCAGCATCTCGGGTGTGGGGTCCTCGACGACACTGACCGTGCGGAGGTCCCCGTCGCCGGCGCGGAGGAGGTCCCTGTCGCTCTCCATGCCCGACGTCGGCTGGATCCCCGCCGGAATCCAGGCGCGTCCGTACGGCTCCGGGATCTCCCAGACGGTGACGTCCCGGGGTGCGCCTTGCGCGGGGAAGACGCGCCGAAGCGAATCGTCCAGCTGGACTCGCCTCGGTGCGAGCACGTAGCGAACCCCGAGGGCGGCGAGGAAGGGCGAGTCGGCGTCGTCCGGGCGCAGGAAGCCGTTGAAGTTCGTCTGCTGGGCCCGGATGAGGTCGTACAAGTAGCTGTCGAAGCGCTTCGTGTTCAGCGCCAGGCCGATCCTCGGATCGGGAAGCTCGAACCCCGCCGAGACCTGTGGGTGCATGACGGACTCGACGGCGGCTATCCGCTCGCCCGGTCGCAGCGCCTCCTGGACGAACGCCGTGAACGGCTTGGGCCGGTAGGGATTGTGCACGCGCGCGAACCGCTGCGGAATCAGCACGAGCAGGTTGAGGGCGAAGACGACCGCGAGGGCGGGGGCGAGCCTGGGCCAGCGATAGACGGCGAGCGCCACGAGCGCCACCGCGGCAGCGAATGCGAGGGCCGGGAGGACGATGCCCTCTGCGCGGCCTCCGGTGACCCACAGGACAAGCGGCAGTAGAAGGCCCGCCGCCCCGCCGGCGACGAGCGCGCGCCGAGAGCCGCGCATGATCGCTTGGACCCCCGCACTCGCCGAGATGGCGCCCGCCAGGAGGTAGACGAACATGCCGTACCGGCTGACGTTGACGTCGTCCACGCCAGGTAGGAGCCCCACGATTTCGGCTCCGGGGAGGTCGAGCGCCCGCACGGCCCAGACGCCCGTCGCGGCGAGCATGAAGCCCTGCGAGACCCCGGCCACGCGTCGGCCGGCGATTCCGGCGACGGCGAGCGCAACCATGACGATGCCGAGCGACTCCATGCGGGCGAGCGACTCCACGCGGGCGAGGTCGTAGTCGCCAAGGAGCACGACCTTGAGGGTGTCGAAGCTCATGCGGACCTCGCCGAGGCGGCCGAGGTGCAGGTCGTTCGAAAGGCCAACGTACTGGGCCCCGAGGAGAACCTGAGGGGCGGTGAGGAGACCACCGGCCACGCCGGCACCCGCGAGCTCGAGCAGCGCCCGCCTCGGCCTGCCCTCCCGGAACCACCAGTAGAGCGCCCAGGCGATCGCAACCCACGCGAGCACGACCAACACCTCGGGCTGGCCGCCGAGCGTCGCCGCGGCGACGAGAAGCGCGACGGCCGTGAAGGGCAGCCAGCCGGGTCGACGCACGAGGACGAGGATGGCGAGCAGGAGCCAGGGAGCGAGCGCCTCGACCGAGAGCGAGAGCGAGAGACCGTGCAGCGCATAGGCGGCGGAAAGGAGGTAGCCGACCGCCGGCGCGAAGGCGGCCGCGGGACTGGCGCCGAGCGCACGGAGGAGCATGAAGCAGCCCACGCCACCGACGAGGTAACGGAGCAGGATGACCAGGTCCCAGGCGTTCTGCGTCGGCTTGACGAAGACCGGCGCGTAGAACGGGCCTAACGGGGCGCTCTGGAGGTCACCGAGGAGCGGGACCCCGAGCGCCGAGTACGGGTTCCAGAGGGGGGCGGCCCCGTCGGCGTACGCCTCGTGCACGACGCGCCCCATCGGCTCGAAGATCCACGAGTAAGACCCCGCGTCGAGAAGCGGGCCCTTCCTGGCGTCGCCGTAGGGATATTCAGCGCCCCGACGGCCGCTCTGCCCCGCGGGGGTCCCGGGGGCGAAGGTGTCATCCGTAAACACGACCTGCGGGTACACGAAGCAGAGGACCGCGGCGAACAGCGCCGTGACCAGAAGCGCCTCGGAGAGCCAGCGTTCGGGCCAGGAGCGCGTGACGCGCCGCGTAATGGTTGCGACGGCCGTCACGCGCGAGTGCGTGCCGGCCGGGCGATCGCGAGCACGACGTCCCCGAGCCAGCCGACCGGGATTGCCGGATCGACGAGCTGGGCTACGCGCGCGCCTGCGGTTCCCAGCACGGGCGAGCTCTTGCGCAGCCTCCCCGCGACATACGAGAGGTGGAAGGAGCGCGGAACGAGCGCCCATTCAACAAGTTGGAACCCCGCCCGCTCCAGCATCTCCCGCAGCGTCTGCGGGCTGAAGTAGTGGAGGTGGGGGCGGATGAACCACGGCCAGCGCGCGCCGCGGACGCGCGCGTGCAAGCTCGAGACGTTCACGGTTGAGAGGACGAGGAGTCCCTCCTCCTCGACCGCCTCACGCAGGCGCCGGAGCGCCCCGAGCGGGTCGGTGAGATGCTCGAGCACGTCGAGCATGACGACGACGTCCGCGCCGCCGGGTGGGGGGTCGAGCTCCTCGACCGCACCCTGCCGGAGCTCGACCCCGAAGCGCCGGCGCCCCTCGGCGACGGCCCACAGTGAGGGCTCGAGCCCCTCGGCGGCCCAGCCGCGGCTCCGCGCGACGTCGAGCAAGAGCCCGACGTTCGCCCCGAGCTCGAGCAGGCTCTGCCCGCGCACCGGATAGGAGGAGGTGACGTCGAGCACCCACTCGAACAGCTCCCGTCGTCCTGCCTCCTCGCTCAGGTAGTTCTCGTCCGCGACCCGTGAGTAGCCATCGAGGATCGCCTTCGGATCGAGCAATGGGATCGAGCTGACCATCCCGCAGCGCAGGCACTGGACGATGTCGTCGTGCTGGGCGAGGGCGTCGCTCGTACAGCCGAAGTCCTCGATCCGAAGGTCGCCGCGCGTGTTCGCCGGGTACACGAGCGTTTGCCGGCCGTAGTGGCAGAGGGCGCAGGCCCGCTCGACGACCGGGCCTCCCGGCCGGAGGACAGGCGGCGCACCTCGCGCTCCGGCGACCGGCGAGCGGCGTCCGCGCCGGCCGCGCGCACCCGTCTGACGGGCGCAGTAGCCGACGGTCTGCGCGACGTAGCGGAGCGAGCGCGTCACAGAGATCGAGGACGACTCGCTCGTGTAGCGCGTGGGAATGGGCACCTCCACGATGCGCAAGCCGCTCGTGGCCGCATCCACGAGCAGCTGCGAGTCGAAGCTGAAGTCATCGCTGTACCGGAGGAACGGCAGCGACAGGAGACACCGCCGCGTGTAGGCGCGGAGACCGCTGTGCATCTCCGTGAAGCGAGATCCGAGCATGACGTTCTCGGTGACGGTCGTCAGGCGGTTGCCGACGTAGCGGTAGAGCGGCATGCCGCCCGCGCGCGGATCGCTCTGGCCGGCGAAGCGGGAGCCGAACGTCATGTCGGCGTACCCGCCCAGGATGGGTGCGATGAGGAGCGGAACGGCCTTCGGGTCGTACTGGTAGTCCGGGTGAAGGAGGACGACGATCTCGGCGCCCTGCTGGAGAGCGCGCAAGTAGCACGTCTTCTGGTTGCCGCCGTAGCCCCGGTTCTGAGTGTGGACGTATACGCGGATGCCCAGGCCGCGTGCGACCTCGGCCGTCCGGTCCGGGCTCGCGTCGTCGACGAGGATGAGCTCGTCCGCCAAACCGGCCGGGATGTCGGCGACTGTCTTGGCGAGCGTGCCCTCAGCCTCGTAGGCGGGCATGGTGATGACGACCTTCGACATACGAAACAGCCGACGCCTCCTCCCCGGCGCGGGGCGGGCGTAGGATATCCGGATTCGCCCTCCGGATGATCCCCGATCCAAGGCGACGCGGCGGGCCGCCAGGGTCGGCGTGCTCGTCCTGGCAGGGCTGATTAGCGGCGGCGCCGCCTACCTGGCCGTCCGGGGCGCCCGTCTCGGCGAGGTGGCGGACGCCCTGACGTCGACCGACTACCTCTGGCTTGTCCCGGCGCTCGCTGCGTTCGTGCTCGCCAACGGGCTGCGTGTGCTTCGCTGGCGCATGCTGTTCGCGCGCGAGACGCGTCCGGGCTGGCGGCCGGCGACGGAGGCATTCCTCGTGGGCCAGTTCTTCAACATCGTGCTGTTGGCGCGGGCCGGAGAGCTCATGCGCGTCGTCGCGCTCAACCTCCGCACGAGAACCTCTCGGGCGGAGATCCTCGCCACCGTGCTCCTCGAGCGTGTCTTCGACGTCCTCGGCCTCCTCCTCCTCTTCTTCGTGACCCTGCCCTGGCTCCCGGAGGTGACGTGGCTCCGGGCGGCGGGCGCGCTCACGATCGGCCTCGTCGTCGCGTTGGCGCTCGGAGCGGCCGCGCTCGCGCTCTGGGGAGATCGGCCGTTCCGCTTCCTCTTCGCCCCGCTCTCGCGCCTTCCCTTCTTGTCCCGGGAGCGAACCGACCGGGCGGCGTCGAATCTCGTCCAGGGCCTGGCCGGCGTCCGGAGCGTGCGCCTCGGCATCACGGCGCTCGTCTCGACGATCGCGCTCTGGATCGTGCTCGGGTTCTCCTGCTGGTTCGTCATCCTTGCCTTCGACCTCGGCCTCTCGCCAGTCGCCGGGATGTTCGTAGTCGTCGCCATCGGCCTCTCGATGGTGCTCCCTTCCGCCCCAGCCGCCCTCGGGGTCTTCGAGGCCGCCGTCGTCGCGGCGCTCGTCGCGTACGGAACGGGCGGCTCGGACGCGCTCTCCTACGCCCTCGTGCTGCACGCGCTCCACGTCCTGCCTTTCGCGGCGGTAGGCATCCCGCTCCTGCTCCGACTCCGGACGGTCTCGCGAGCTCCTCGGCAGCCTCACCGCGAACATACCGGCCAAGATTCATATCCCAGTCGTTCTCAGCGATCTCGTCAATCGAGACAAGGGCGAGCTTCACGCCGACTTTCCCATCCGAGCCTTCGCCGGTGATGAGGAGATTTGCGGATCTGTTTGGTCTCCACGAGATAAGACATGACCCTTGGCGCGCACGCGAACTAGGGGCCTTCCGCCCGAGCAGCCGTGCGATGGATGGCGTGGGTACTAGCGGTCTCGGTCCTCGTGGTCTCCGTGCTCGTGGTCTCCGTGCTCGTGGTCTCCGTGCTCGTCGTCGTCCTCGTCGTCATCGTCCTCGTCGTCATCGTCAGAACCACACGCGCTGACGTTTCCGGTGATCTGGACGGAGTACCCGGTAAGACCGCCGTGATCTTCGCGCAGGATCTGCACAAAGTTCGTCCCTGGCGGCAAGTTGCCGAGCGGGACCGCGTACTCGCCGGCGATCGCTCCACCAGGTGCGAGCGCGCCAAACGCATAAACGCCGTTTACCCAGACGAAGATGCCATTGTCCACGCCAAAGCTGCCCGTCGCGCTCTGAGCCCCGCACCGGCCCGCATCGATCTCATACACGATCGCTGTCTCCGTATTCAGATCCCAGGAAGGCGGAATCGCTTGCGCGCCGCTCCAGTTCGCATTGAACACGGGCGGATTCGAGAGCCAGTCACCCAGGGCCGCGCTGGCGGCCGAGAGGTCGGGCTCCGGTGCAGGATTGATGATCGGGTCGCCGCAGAGCGCGTTCGCGCACGGAAATTGGTTTTGCGTCGCGTCCAGGGACGTCCCTAGCGCAGCGTTGTAGCGGGCAGGTGTGCTGTCGTCTACGAACACAACAGGCGACTGTGACAGCGCTGGTGCCGCCCAGACGAGCGCGACGAGACCCGCGACGATTCCCAACAGAACAGACCTTCCCATTCCCCCTCACCTTCCACGAGGAAGAGCCGGAGTCACGCGCTCGCCAACGCAGGACGTGGATTGCTGGAGGGGCCGAGTGCCAATGCGCATGCGCCGGTCACAACCCTCGTTGTCTGCCATGCCCCTCTTCAGACCCGGGACGACCCTAGTCGCGGTAATCCAGCAAGTAAAGGCCGGGATCGGCTGATCAACCGCAACGAGCGTCCTTTACGAGCTGCCGAAGGGTCGCGGCGGCTGTGGTCGAGCGTTGTTGGCACGGGCAAGCTCTACGCCGCCCGCGACCAGCGGGCAAGCGCCTCGGCACATCGCTCGAGGCTTCGCCGCCGGCTGATGAGCTCAGCTAGCGCCCGCCGCTGCCAGGCGGTTCGGCGTCTCAGTTGGTGGGTCAGCCGTTCGGTTCCTGACTTCGGGCTTCCGACGTCGCGCCGATTACGCGGCGCACTTCGCTCATGAAATCACCGATTGCATCGCCTCCTAGACTGGTACTAGGCAAGTCCGGTGGCTGGCCCCCATTGGGACCACCAGACTCCACGTAGTGTCTGAAGTTGTACTCAGCTGTCTGAAGCAGACTCCTCATCGCACGGTGCTTCTCAGTTACCAAAGCTCCGTCCGGAAGCCGTACTTGGATGCGTAGCTCGTCGCGCATGACTTCGTCAAACTTGGCCGTCAGTGACTCTGCCAGGGCACGAGACCGTTCCTCTGGCACGACGCGACCACCTGACTCCTGTCCGAATTCTTGCTCTATCTCATAGAGAACGGTCCAGGCCTCGTACATGTGCACACTGGCCGTATCCAGCAAAGTCCGTAGTTCGTCCATACGCGCCATCTCCGTCTGCCATCTCAGACGACGACGCTCAAGGGTCGCGCCGATGAACGGGACGGCGATCGCAACGGTTGCGCCGGAGACGATGCTGACTCGCAACGGGATCAGCCAAGGCGCGATTATCCATCAAGCCTCCGCCGGCGCTGCTTAACTCTGCGGCGGCTTTCCGCGAGAAACACTCCGCAGGAGTCCCAAGCCCTTCAAAATTTTCCCCGGAATCGGCTGATTAGCATGAAGCGAGCGGAACGCTTGCGGAAGGGCGGCGGCGGGCCACAGCTAGGTGCTAACGCCGAGAGGGCACCAGTAATCCGGCTGCCACAAGACCGAGTAACACGCAGCCAGCCAATTCCAACTTGGTCACTTGGCGCAACTCGGCGGGACCGAGTGGCTCGTAGTTGAGCCACTCGGTCCCGCCCCGCCGAGCGACGGCATGCGGAGACGGCCGAACACGGCCATCTAACGAACTCCCGCCGCATCGGACATGCAGCTTATGAGGCGCCTCCGTTCGTTCGCATCGACCTGAAGGCGGCGCGCACCTCCTCGGAGAACAGCTCCGGCTCCTCCCAGGCGGCGAAGTGGCCGCCCCTGTCGGGCTCGTTGTAGTAGGCGAGGCCGGGGAAAACCACCTCGACCCAGCTGCGCGGGGCAGGGAAGACCTCGCCGGGGAAGTTCGTGTAGCCGACCGGAACCGCGACCGGCGGCGGAGCCTGTCCGGCCGCAGCGGCTGCGGCCTGGGCCCGTCCGAACTCCCAGTACCACCGGGCGGCCGAGGCGCCGGTGCCCGTCAGCCAGTACAGCGTGATGTCGTCCACGATGTTGTCCCGGGTGAGGTTGCCCACGGGCTGGCCGTCGACGAAAGCGCTCGCGATCTTGTAGTAGCTGTCCGTGTCGTGGTCGAGCATCCAGGCCGCCAGCGCCACCGGTGAATCCAGCAGGGCATAGCCGATCGTCTGCGGCCGGGTGGACTGCTCCAGGACGATGGCGAAGCCATCCGTCAAGAACGTGGTGAGCGCGTCGTGCGCCGCGCGTTCCTGCTCGGACTCCGCGGGCAGTTCGTCCTTGAGAGCGACCGCCGCGGTGAGCACGTTGAGGTGGATGCCGAGCAGCCCCTCGGGCGCTTGGCGGCCCATCGCGTCGGTGACGTAGGCGCCCACGTCGCCGCCCTGGGCGACGTAGCGCGTGTAGCCGAGGCGGTCCATGAGCTCCGCCCACGCGCGTGCGATGCGGTCGGCGTCCCAGCCGAGCTCGGTCGGCTCGCCCGAGAAACCGTAGCCAGGCAAGGACGGCAGCACCAGGTGGAATGCGTCCCCGGCGGTGCCGCCGTGAGCGGTCGGGTCGGTCAGCGGGGCGACGGTCTCGAGTAGCTCGATCACCGAGCCGGGCCAGCCGTGGGTCATGATCAGCGGCAACGCGTCCTCGTGCTGGGAGCGCACGTGGATGAAGTGGACGTCGACCCCGTCGATCTCGGTCGTGAAGTGCGGGAGCGCGTTGAGCCTCGCCTCGAGCCGGCCGAAGTCGTACTCGGTGGCCCAGTAGCTGGCGAGCTCC
Source organism: uncultured Actinomycetes bacterium (assembly GCA_963739065.1). Lineage (GTDB taxonomy): Bacteria > Actinomycetota > Thermoleophilia > Gaiellales > Gaiellaceae > JAIBJP01. Next base: position 229,969 of record CAVTYV010000002.1, on the reverse strand, counting down.
TGAATCGTCGCCAACTGCACGCCCTGCGACCGATCGTCGACGAGCTCCTTCGTGGGCAAGCGCGTCGCCTCGATGCGACGGCGCAGGTCGTCGAGCTCCTCTTTCGGAACGTCGATGTGGAAGGGGCGGATTGTGCTGTCTTCGACGCCTGTGTCGAGCTCCGCGGGAAGCGGGGCGGGACGCGGGGCGCCCGATGTCTTCTCAGCTGTCTTCTTGGTCATTGCGTCTCCTCTCATCCGTGCATGGGGACAAACCGCTCGAGCGGTCCGGGGAAGAGAAGGACATAGGCGGCTCCTGAGGCTTGTGTTTTCCGCGTGACCAGGTCGGTCAACGCACACGTCGGCCAAGTGTCGGAGCCGGAAGATCGTCCGCCGAGGGTGAGGGCCGGACGACCTCGATGGCCACCTTAGCACCAGCAGGCTTGGCGACCTACTCCTGACGCGCCCACGCCACAAGCGTCTCGCAGGGACGCTCGAGCCCTCGACGGCTGAGCATCGCCGCTCTAGGCGGCTGCCGCTACGAGCGCAAGCGAGACACGGAGGCGCTCATCATCGCCTGCACGCCTTGAAGCTCCACGACGATCTGTGCGAGAAGGAGTCCGAACGCCTCATTGTCGTTCTTCGCCTCTCCCCGCGTCGCCTCCCAAAGCCAACGCGCCTGTTCTGTGATCTTAGGCTGCGGCTCCTCGATCATGACAGGCTATTAGCTAGAGGACTTTGGCCTTCGCCCTCTGCGAGCCACCGGACGCCCGCCGAGCTTCTCAGCCTCAGCGTCGGTTAGGTCGAGCTCGCGCACTCCCTTGCGTGCGTCTGTAAAGGTGATCCTCACCTTCGCGCCTTGTCCCTCAGGAATTGTCTCTCCCGACTGATCCGAGACAACCACGGTTTTACGCGCCATTTGCTGCTCTCCTTATCGTCGGCCTGCTTGGCGCGAAAACGTACCTCGATCACGAGCTTTTGCACAAGCGACGAGAGTAGTTTGCGCGGGGAGCGCTGGCCGTTGTCGAGGGCGGCGGGCCGTCAGGAATTTCCCTCCGCGAAGAGTTCAACTCACCTAGCTGGCCCGGACCGGGCTGAGGTTGTTGCGGCTGGCGGCGCTCATTGCACGGCACTACGGTGGTGTCGTGGCCGTGGTGCTGGTGACCGGAATGTCCGGGACGGGCAAGTCGGCGGCTCTCGCCGAGCTCGCGCGCAGAGGACATCGGGTCGTGGACACCGACTACGACGCGTATTCCGAGGAAGCGCCGTGTCTTGACGCAGGTGGTTGGGAGCAGCTGTGGCGGGAGGATCGGATCGAAGTCCTACTCGACGGATGCGACAACGGAGTGTTGTTCATCTCCGGCTGTGTTTCGAACCAGGGAAAGTTCTATCCGCGCTTCGACGCCGTGGTCCTGTTGACAGCCCCTGCGGACGTGATCCTCGAGCGCGTGGCCAGTCGAGAGTCAAACGCGTTCGGCAAGCGCGATGCCGAGCGGTATCGGATAATCGACGACTTGGCGAAAGTCGAGCCGCCGCTGCGCGCGAGTGCGACGGCTGAGATCGACACGCGCGCGCCGCTGGACGAGGTGGTGCACACGCTTGAGAGCATCGCGGACACAGTGCGGCGTCGCATTTAGGGTTACCCCTGTCCAGGGCGCTCGCGGAAGGGCGGCGGCGGGCTAGGGTGAGAGGGCGCGCCTCCTGAAGCGAGGGAACTTCCCAGCCCCGCTACCGAAGTCCAATCGAGTGCGCGCGAGTCTCCCCGTGATTGTTGTGGTGGTGGTCCATGTGAGTGGGTCTACTCGGGTGCCGTGATGTGCGCGCGGACCAGCAGGACGTCGTGGTCAGTGTGCGTGGCCGGCACCACCTCCGCCGAGGGCGAGCGGAGCGCGCCGCTTCCGTAGACGTGCTGGAGTCCGGCGGCCTGCGCGGCTGCCCTGTCGGTGCGGATCCAGAGGCCGGCGGGGGCGCAGGAGTTGTGACGGTTGACGTCACCGCCGAAAATGACGGTGCGTGCGGCCGCCCGACGCGCAAGGAGCGCCGCGAGCTCGACGCACTGCGCGTCGTTCCCGGCGACCTCAATAGTCGTGCGCGTGTTCAGGTGGGCGGTGCAGACGTCGACGTCGACGCGGGTGGTGACGCACACCCACCGGCGCCGCTCGATGCCGGCTTGTGCCTGGAAGTCTTGGCTGTCGGTGCTTACGATGGCTGCCTCGGTGAGCACCGCGTTACCGAACAGTCCGCGGCCGCCCGGTCGAACGCAGCGTAGGCGCTCGCCGCGGTAAATCACCCTCGAGAAGCGCAGGTGGTAACCGGTCCGCCGGGCAATCCGGGCGATGTCACTCCGGCAGGCCTCGTTGAAGGTGACCGCGTCCGGGCCCGCTTCTCGGATCCGGGCCACCGCGTCCTCCACAACGGCCGGGTAGGCAGTCTTGCCGTAGCAGCCGGCCAGACCGGACAGGCACAGGTTCATCTGCATCAACGTGTACGTCGAGCTCCCAGCCGACGTCCCCGAGGATCGGCTGCAGCCGGACGGAGCGAGGACCAGCACGCAACCCACCGCCGCAAGGACCAGGACCACAGAACCCCCGAGGTGGTCGCCGCAGCGGCGGACCGTGAGGTTCATGCTCAACGACAGTACTCCCAGACGAGGCCCTGGCAGAGCGTGACCGAAGGAGAATCGAGATGGGAAAGTTGATCGCGACAACGCAGGCCACCATCGACGGAGTCATAGACCCGGTCGGCGAGTGGGTGCAGCCGGACGGAGACCACGGCGACTACTCGTTCGAGCGTCAGGCGAGATCCAGCGGGCTGGTGCTGGGCCGCAAGACCTACGAGGGGCTAGCGGGATATTGGCCGAGCCAGTCGGGCAAGTGGGCGGACATGGTCAACCCGATCCCGAAGTACGTCGGGTCCAACACCCTGTCCGGAGATCTCGACTGGAACGCGACCCTGCTCGAGGGGGACCTCGAGGACTCGATCCCGAAGCTGAAGGACGAGGTCGACGGTGACCTGTTCATGCACGGGAGCGGCGAGTTCGCGTACGCCCTGGCCGAGAAGGGCCTGATCGACGCGTACGAGGTCTACCTGAACCCGCTCGTCTGGGGCAAGGGAAACGTTCACGTGCTCGGCGACAGGGGTACCGTCCGGATGGAGCTCGAGGACGTGAAGCGGTTCGACTCCGGAGTGGTCCTCCTCACCTACCTCCCGGCGTCTTGACCGCGGCTGGGGCGCCGCGAGGCGGCCCCCCCGAGGGCTACTGAGGTTCGAGCGCCTCGAGCTTGAGGAGAAGTTCGTCGTTGTAGCTGTCACTACAGAGTCGCCTTGATCCCCTGTTTGCGTCGTCGTGACGCGCTCATTGCAGACGGAGTCGGCTCGTCACCAGCGGAGCGGAGCACATCGCGCATGAAGACGGAGCCCTGCGAGGTCACGAACGGATGTTCGCACGACGGTCAAGATCAAGATCAAAATCCCTGGAAAACGGCCTGTTATATACGACCGGGAGGGGGTAAGGGACCCATGAACTCTGTACTCACAGCCCCCCGAGCCGTTTGGCTGTTCTTCCTGCTCCTGTGTGTTGGGCTATCGGCCGCGAGGGCGGAGAGGAGCCCAAGTGAGCTACCGCGAAACCGAGCATCTCCGTGTTCTGATCGCGAACGAGCGCAAGGATCGCCTGGCGCTCGTGGCTCCGATCGTCGCCGCGCTGGGGCACGAGGTGATCGCGCGCGAGATCGAGGTCGAGGACGTCGGGGCGGTGACGGCGCGGGAACGGCCGGACGTCGCCCTCGTCGGTCTCGGCGAGAGCTCCGAGCATGCGCTCCACCTGGTCGAGAGGATCGTGCGCGAGGCCGCCTGCCCGGTGATCGCCCTCATCCACGCGCCCGATCCCGACTTCGTCAAGGAGGCGTCCAAGCGCGGTGTCTTCGCCTACATCACGGATGCCGACGCGAAGGACTGGCAGAGCTCGATCGACATCGTGCTGCGCCGTTTCACCGAGTACCACGATCTCGAGGGAGCCTTCGGCCGCCGCGCCGTCACCGAGCGGGCGAAGGGAATCCTGATGGAACGGCACTCGATCGACGAAGTCGCTGCCTTCGACATGCTGCGTGATCACTCACGATCGTCGAACCGCAAGCTCGTGGACGTGTCCTCTGCGGTCGTCGATGGGCACCGCTTGCTGCCCGAGCAGTCGCAAGTGCCTTCCTAGAGCATTTACGAGAACTAGAGGGGTTGGACGGAGCGGGAACGCTTGCAGGAGGGCGTCGCCGGGCTACGGTAAGCGAATCGTCGGCTCGCCCGCCTCAGCCGCCCGGCCCGATTCGCGCGAAGAAGATGTCCGTCGGGCCGTCTTTCGCTTGCGGCGCCGGCAGCGTGAAAGCGGCGGCGAACCGCGGTACGGAGCCCGGCCAGCCCTTGGTACTCGCCCACGTAGTTGTGCGCGGGAAGCGGTGCGGTTCGGAGGTCGGTGGGGCCGGCGACGTGCGTCTGCCGCCATGACGCGCCGCGGTTGTCGGAATGGGCGAACCAGACATCGGCCGTGAGGGCGGCGTCGCCCAGCCGATCGTTGCGGAGGTCGTACCAGATCACGCCCGACCGTGCCGTGCTTGTCGACGGCGATCGCCGGCTCGAATGCGTAGCCACTGACGCGGAGCGTCGCGCTGCTCCAGGTGAGACCGCCATCGCGGGACTGGGCCACGCCGATTCCGCCGGAGGTCGCCGAGGTGTTGTTCTCGAACGCAAGGTACGCGGTGCCGTCGGGGGCGACAGCGGCGCTGGGGAAGTGCGGTTGTGGCAGGTGTCCGAACTCGGGATGGACGAACTCCGTGAGGGGCAGGTGCGGGCCGAGCTCCACGGGCGGAAGCCAGGTTCGTCCCTCGTCGAGCGATCGTGAGGCGTAGTGAGCCCCAAACCCGGCCTCCAAGTCGATCCGTGCGAAGAGGGTCAGCAAGGTTCCGTCGGGCAGGACGAGAAGCCGGGGGGCCTGATCCTGCGCGAACGGGCCCGGCTGGTCGATCAGGACGGGGGGCGACCAGGTTGCGCCGCTGTCGGTTGTGCGCGAGAACTCGACGGTGTTCGCCCTCGGGAGCTCCTCGGTGAAGTTGGCCCAGACCATGTAGGCGTGCCCGTCAAGCGTCGGACTGGCGGTGATCGCATGCGTCTCATTGCCTGCGAGACGCGGAGCGACCGTCGCCGGCGCCGGCCAGCTGCGCCCGCCGTCCCGCGAGTGGCTCGCGACGATCGCGATCAGGTCGGCGGGAAAGGACGCCAGCTGTCCGCCGAAGTAGACGGTGCCGTCGCCGCCGGCCGAGACCCACGGGTCGCTGGCAGTATCCGCCGTCCCCCCCGTGCAAACCGTGAGGGTGGGAACCGTGCTCCGCGTCCACGTCTTGCCGCCGTCCAGCGAGGAGGCGACGAGATCGTCCCGGCCGTTGAAGTGGGCCGACATCCTGCTTCCAGGTTGCGATGATGTTCCGCGGGTTCGCCGGGTTGACAGTGATCGCCGTCTCGAGCTCGTGGCCGGGGATCTTCGTCTCGTCCCGGAAGGCCGCCTGGGCAACCGGCGGGGAACGGACTCGGCCCCGAGATCGCCTGCAGGTTCTTCAACTTGTATGGGCCAGCGTTAGCTACTACCGGCAGCAACGCGCTGACCAGCAATGCCGCTCCCACAGCCACCAGCGCTCTAGCGCCCATCCGGCCCCACCTCCGAAGAGTCGCCCTACCTCCCTTACTGCTCGCACGTAAGGGAGTCCAAACCTCGCAAGTTCGATTAGGCGCCGGAGCGCTTGGCCAAAAACGCGCGCCAGTCGAACGATCCCTCATAGATGAAGCGCATCAGCTCGAGCTCGTTCTTGGTCAAGTCCGGCGAACCTCCTGTGTCCTCGATCTGCGACCTCAGGTGTTCCTTCACGGCGGTTGCTGAGAAATTGCGCAGGAAGTATCTGGCGCCTTTGGGCGGTCGCAAGTTCAAGGGCCGCTGGCGACCACCTAAAACGATGACGTTGGTGAGCCTCCTAGGAGGAAGGGAGCTCGATCTTCGTGAAGCCGAGATCCCACCCGAGGGGATTACCATCGACGCCTTCGGACTGATCGGTGGGACACACGTGATCGTCCCCGACGGCGTCAACGTTGAGGTGAGCGGCTTTAGCGGGTTTGGCGGTCGCCGCGTTGATTCCCACGCTGAACCCGCCGCTCCTGGAAAGTCGGTCGTGCGGTTACACGTCTTCGGCGCTGTAGGCGGCCTCAAGGTCGAGAGCCGGCCAGCGGGAGACGACGCGATCTCAGGGCCTGACAAGCGCTAACCCGATTGATCTCGGCGCTGAGGCGAGCTCTACTCCTCTTGCGACCACGCGACAAGCGTCTCGCAGAGACGGTCCAGGCTTAATCCGGGCGCAACACAATCTTTACTCGACCTGGAAATTCAGCCCGCCAAGGCCGCGTTGGGAGATGCATGAAAGGAGGCGCAGATGCCACTTTCTAGACGCACACTGTGGATCGGCACCGCGCTGTTGATCCTCGCAGCCGTCATCGTCTTGATCGCCGTCTATTCGGGCGGCGGCTCCGCTCCCGGTTACTAGCCGATCTAGTCGTCAGCGCCCTCGCTGGGCTGCGAAACGTGCTCTACCCGTGGGACCAGCGGACAAGCGCCTCGGCGCATCTCTCGAGGGCTCCGCCGCCGGCCGAAGAGTTCAGCGAACGCGAGCGGCTCGCAAGGATCCCCTGGTGCCGGCACCTAATTAGGCGAGGCCCGACTGTTTTGCCGAGATGCGGCTTAGGGGTCTCGGCATTCCCACCCAGGCGGTCGGGCCTCCAGCTCCCGCGGGGAGGGAACCTGTTTAGCTAGTTCGCCGTCCCCGTCCTGAAGTCGACCTTCTCGATGCGCAGGATGCTGCGCCAATCGGGCTCGTCCCGGAGGACGTTCTCGAGCATTGCTCTCCGCCTGTCGGCGTGTGGGGAAGAACTCGATCACCTGATTGATCTCGTCGCGATAGGCCGGTTTTCAGCGTGCGATGCGCCGCGCGCCTCCCGCGTCTAGCTTTCGCAGCATGAGCATGATTCCGTCCCTCGGCGACTTGACTGAGCCTGACTCTCCGGCCGTCGTATCGGCGCGGGGAGTCACGAAGCGCTACGGCAGTACGGTCGCGCTCGCGGGTCTCGACGCGGACATCAGGCACGGGATCACCGGCCTGCTCGGGTCGAACGGCGCTGGCAAAACCACACTCATCTCCCTGATGCTCGGGCTCCGCTCTCGGGACGGCGGCGAGCTGGCGGTGCTCGGCGAGGATCCCGCAACAGCAGGCATCGATGTGCGGACACGACTCGGCTACGCGCCCGAGCACCACGACCTGCCGTCCGAGCTTGCGGCGACTGATTTCGTGCGGCACCTCGCCCAGATGCACCTACTGTCTCGCCGCGCCGCGGTCCAGCGGGCAAACGACGCGTTGTGGCTGACCGGCCTCGGCGAGGAGCGCTTCCGTCCAGTCGGGACGATGTCCACCGGCCAGCGACAGCGAGTCAAACTCGCCTCGGCGATCGCCCACGATCCCGAGTTGGTCCTCCTCGACGAGCCGACGGACGGACTCGATCCCATTCAACGGACCGAGATCCTCGCTCTCATCCGCCGCATCGGCACCGAGTTCGGAATGCACATCGTCGTCTCATCCCACCATCTCGAGGAGGTCGAGCAGATCTGTGACGCCGTCGTCATCGTCGAGGGCGGGAGGGTCATTCAGGCGGGCACGCTCACGGAGCTTCGCCGGGGGCAGGAAGGGCTCGTGGTCGAGGTGGACAGCCGTGCCGAGGAGCTGGCGTCGGCCCTGACGTCTAGAGGCCTCCGCGCGACGGTCGACGGGAGCGTTCTCGTCCTCGGCGCCGCAGAGGATGCCTACGACGCCGTTCGCGACTCGGTGGCCGATCTCGGAATCGGATTGCGGCGGCTCGAGCCGCGTGGCCGAACGCTTGAAGACGTATATCTGGGAGAGGAGCCGTGAGGACGGGCCAGGACGCACGACTGTTCGATCTGGGCTACCGGAGGTACGAGGAGGCCCGCCGGCGCCCCGCGGAGGCGATCCTCGTTCTTGCCGAGTTCACCGCGCGTCGTGTCCTCGGCCTCGGGCGCAGCGCGCGTCACAAGGTGCTGCCGGCCATAACCCTTGCGATCGCATTGCTTCCGGCCCTCGCATCGGTCCTGGTCGCGGCGATCGCGGAGGACATCCCGGCCGGCGATCTCATCTCGTACGGCGAGTACATGTTCTTCATCGCGAGCGCGCTCGCTCTGTTTGCGGCGCTGGTCGCGCCCGAGGCGCTCTGCCCCGACCGGCGCACGGGGATGCTCGGCCTCTACCTCGCCGGGCCAATCGATCGGGCCCGCTACCTGGTCGCTAAGGGGGTTGCCGTCTTCGGCGTCATGCTGCTGATCACGCTCGGCCCGTTGCTCGTCATGCTCGTCGCCTTCACCATCGCGGGATACGGGCCCTCTGCCACGGAGATCCCGGGCCTTCTGCTGCGCATCTTCGCGGCCGGGATCGTGACCGCGCTCCTCTACACGTCGCTCTCGCTGGCGGTCTCCAGCTTCACGACTCGACGGGCCGTCGCGGCCGTGGGAGTTGTCCTGGTCACCTTCGTGCCGCTGACGTTCGCGCGGACGGCGATTGAGAGCGCTGGTGCGCGCCCGGAGCTCGACTTGCTCGGCTCCCCCATCGTCGCCGCCGAGCTTGCCTACCGCATCTTCGGCGAGACGCCCGAGGGAGACGAGCCCCTCAAGCAGGTCTCGACGTGGCTCGTGGCCGGCGGGCTCGGTGGTGCCGTCCTGGCTGGCCTACTTGCCTACTGGCTTCGCTACCGGCGGCTGGAGGACTTCCGGTGAGGTCGGAGCCGCGCATCGTTGCGGAGAACGTCTCGAAGTGGTTCGGGCCTCTCGTCGCCGTCTCCGACGTCAGCTTCGACATCGGGCCAGGCGTGACAGCCCTCCTCGGCCCGAACGGTGCAGGCAAGTCGACGATGTTCCGCATGCTCTGCGGCCTTGCCAGGCCTTCCAAGGGCGCTGTCCGCGTTCTCGGCCGTGATCCCCGCGGGGACACCGGCGTTGCCCGGCTCATCGGCCTCGTTCCCCAGCAGGAGGGGGTCTTCGAGCCGCTGACGGCCCGTGAGTTCGTGGCCCTCTCCGCACGTCTGCACGGCCTCTCGGATCCTGTCGGCACGGCGGCAGCAGCGCTCGCAAGGGTCGACCTCGACCCATCCGACTCTCGCCGTCTGCCGGCGTACTCGAAGGGAATGCGGCAGCGGGTCAAGGTCGCACAGGCGATAGTTCACGATCCCTCCGTGCTCGTCCTCGATGAGCCGCTGACCGGCCTCGATCCTCGTCAGCGAATCGGCATGGTCGCGATGATCCGGAGCCTCGGAAGCGAGGGTCGCTGTGTGCTCGTTTCCAGCCACGTTCTCGGCGAGGTGGAAAGGCTCGGGTCCCAGGTCCTCGTCATGTCGCAGGGGAGGCTGGCGGCTGCCGGCGATTTCCACGCGCTGCGCGCGCTGATGGATGATCGCCCGAGAAGGGTTCGCGTCCGCACCGACAGGCCGCGGGACCTCGCTGGCGCGCTGCTTGGTGCCGGCACTGCGGTCGGCGTGCGGCTCGACGGAGACGACGTACTCGAGCTCGAAACCAACGACGCGAGAGCGCTGGCCCACGCACTCGCGCCGCTCGCACGCGAACGGGGCGCTCGTCTCTACGAGGTACGGCCGCTCGACGCCGACCTCGAGGGCGTGTTCCGCTACGTGGTGCAGCGATGAGCGCCGCGGGTGAAGCGGTCGCGGTCCCGACTCGCCCGGACACGCTGGTGTCGCTTCTCGCCCTCTACCGGCTGCTCCTGAAGACTCAGATCAGCGTCCCGCGCCTGCTCGGCATCGGCGCGCTCGGCGCGCTTTCCGTCGTGCTTGGTTTGTTCGCCCGCTCGGACAGCGACCCGGCGCAGGCAGCCTCCGATGCGGTCTCCGCCTACGGGCTCGGAATCCTGGTGCCACTCGCGACGCTCTGGTTGGGCACCTCCGCGATTGGCGACCTGGTGGAGGACCGGCTCCTCGTCTACCTGTCGCTCAAACCTGTCCCGCGTTGGCAGCTTCCCGCCGCCGCCGTCCTCGCCACGTTAACCATCATCCTGCCGCTGACCGCGCTGCCGCTCACGTTGTCCGCGCTCGTCGCTGGAGCAGGCGCCGTCGCCTGGGCGACGCTCCTCGCCGCGATGCTCGGCGCGCTGGCCTACGCGGGCCTGTTCGTTGCGGCAGGGCTCTGGTTTCGGCGGGCGATCTGGTGGGGGCTTGCCTTCGTGCTGATTTGGGAGAACGCGGCTGCTTACCTGGCTAAGGGCGCGGGACGCTTCACCGTGATCGGATGGGCATCCTCGCTTCTCAGCCTCCCACCTGGGGTCGAGGTGCAGCTCGAAGCCGGCTCCGCCGCCGTTGCATGCGTCGTCCTTCCCGCGATCGCGATCGCAGGGTGGCTGGCTGCGACCTGGCGTTATCGCCGCGCCGACATCGATTAGCCGCCGGCTCGATCGCTCCGAACTTCCCCCGCCTGACCGCGGGCGAAATCCGTCAGCTGCACGCGCCGCACCCTACTTTCGGTTTGCTCTGTTGGTGGCGTGAGCCGAGCTCTGCCCAGAAGAACACACGGGAGAGTAAAGCTCCCTGCGGCTCGCGTCTTCGGACCTTTGGGGCGTGTCCGCCTAGCCATGGTTACGCGCTCCCGACGCCTACCAGCGAGCTCGTCGCCGGAGCTTGTACGCATCGAGCGCTTTCCAGAACGGGGCGACGACCGGATCCGTCACCCTGCTGAGCACGCGCACGACGGGCACCCAACGCTGATCGGCGGCGAGGTAGACGATGAACGCGGAGACGAAGCCGATGAGCGCGCCTGCGCCGACGTCACCGGGGTAGTGAAGACCGACGAACACTCGCGTGATTGCGACCATCGAAGCGCCGGCGAGGAAGAAGGCACCCACCCGCCGCCCCCCGATGAAGGCGACCGAGAACGCGATTGCGAAGGCGGCAACGGCATGGTCGCTCGGGAATGACGGCTCTCCCGAGGGCGAGCCGAGCAAGAGGGTCTCGGAGGGATGGGCGATGTAGGGACGCTCCCTGACCCATACGTGCGAGACAGCTTGGGCAATGGCAAGCCCCAGCCCGGCCGACGCCAGGGCGGAAACACAGGCGATCTTCCAGCGATACCAGGGACCAGGGCGATCCCACAGCCAGAGGGAGAGAGTCGCGATGACAAAGAGTGGAACGGCCCAGTAGGTGACGAAGTCCTCGATCTCGTCTCCGATGAGCGGATGACCCCGCAGAGAGCCGTTCAAGAAGTGAAAGACGGTCCAATCGATCTGGCCAATGTACCGCTGAAATACGAGACTCGGGTCACGAGCTCGCCTCCCGCGCCCACGCCACAAGTGGCCCGCAGGGAGGCCCCGCCGCTAAGGACTCCAAGCAAGAAAGCGTGGGTGCAGGCATCTAAGTAGATGCGGGAGCGCGATAGGGGGTTCTGCGGCTCGCGGTTCCCGCGTGTTTGCAGCCTTTTGGTTCGCCGTCCCCGTCCTGAACTCCATCTTCTCGACGCGCAGGATCCCCTGCCAGGCCGGCTCGTCCCAGAGCACCTTGGCGAGCATCCTTTCCGCCTGCCAGCGCGTGGGGAAGAACTCGATCACGCGGTTGATCTCGTCACTCACGACAGCCCAGAAGAACATCCGGGCAGGCACAACGACGCGAACTCCTCGTCTTCGGACCTTCGGGCCGTGTCCACCTAGCCCAAAGGCGGGGTACCGTCACCGCCGGAAGACGAAGCCGCGCATGATGCCTGCTGTTACACGCGGATGCGCCCGCGAGCTCTGCCCCTGGGCGAGTGCCGGCGACTGCGTCCATGTGATTTAGCATGCGGCCGTGCGCGAGTTGCGGACGGGCCTGTGGCACTGGGAGGCACCGCACCCGGACTGGTCGGGGCCTGAGAACGAGGCGCTTCGCCAGCGCCTTGCGGCCACCGCTGAGACGCCGAGTAAGGCGGGAGTGGTTTCGTCCTACGCGATCGACAACGGCGACCAGGTGCTGCTGTTCGATCCGCTGGCCGTGCCGAGAGAGATCGTCGAGCTTGCGGCCGACCGCGAGCCGGCGATCGTGCTGACGTGCCCGTGGCACGAGCGCGACACCCGAAGCCTGGCGGAGCGGCTCCGCGCCGTGGTGTTCGTGCCTCCGCCCGACGAAGGCAGCCCGGACGTGGCCTGGCTGCTAGCCGGGAACGCGGTCGAGGGGCATCTGTTCTCGGCGGGCGATCGGCTGCCCGTCGGAGTGGAGGCGTTCCCGGGAAAGGAGCCGAACGACGTCGTGCTTTGGGTAGAGAGCCGCGGTGCGGTCATCGCCGGCGACACGCTTGTCGACTTCGGCCAGGGCCTCGAGATCCCGCCCGAGTGGTTACCTGACGGCGTGACGCCCACGCAGGTCTCCGAGGGGTTGCGCCCGCTGCTCGAGCGGCCGGTCGAGCATGTGCTCGCCACGCACGGTGGGCCTCGCGATCGGGCCGCCCTCGAGCGCGCGCTCTCCTGAGCCGGTCGGGGGAAATCGCTACTCCGTAGTTGAGAGAGAACCCTTGCCTGGGCCAGCGTGCGGGAATGTCACCAGAAGGGGAAGAGCGCGGCTGGGTGAGCCCGGGCACTCGGCGGCCGGATACACGCACCCGCTAGCGTCTGCCGCATGTCTGATCTCGGAGGCGAGCTCGACGCCCTTGCGTCCGAGACAGGGTTTTCGGGTGTCGTTCGTATCGACCAAAGCGACCGGATCGAGCTCGCCAGGGCGTACGGCCTGCGCAGCCTCTCGACCGCAGTTACGGGCAACGCCTCCGCGTATCGCCTGCGTCGGCGCGACAGGTATCCGTGCCACCGCCACCGGAAACGAGATCGTTGGCGTTTCCATCCCGGGCATTGACCACATCGTTGCCAGCGCCCCCGTAGAGGTCGTCCGCGCCGCGACGATCGATCAAGAGGTCGTTTCCATCGCCTCCGCTCACCACGTCCATGAAGGCTCCTCCGAAAAGCGTGTCGTTTCCGCCACGCCCCCGGAGGAGGTCGGGACCGCCCATTCCCCGGATCTCATCATTACCGTTGGTACCAAACAGGTTGTCTGCGTCGGGTGTCCCGAGGATGAGTGGCGACCAGCGTAAGACAAGGGAATCGGCGCGGCCTTCCAATGGGAACACCGCGATCGAATACACCGTGCCGGCTGTGGTCTCTTTGATCGGCACCCAGCTCGAACAGCAGCCACGGTCTGGGTCGTCATCGTTGATGCGCACGAGGTCGAGGGCGTCAAGACTCGTTCCCGCGAAAATGGCCATCACGGTGTCGAAGTCGCTCCCGACGGTGTCGAACTTGTACGTGCCGTCAGCCGGCGCGGTCCACGAATACCAGATGGCTGCGGGGTTGACGACGAGCAGCTCGGGTTCCTCGGGTTCATGAGTTGCCCCATTCGCCGCTCCCGTCGCGATCCCGGAGCTCGTGCTCGGGAGCACCTGCGCGTCGGCGAAGTTGTCGTTCGCAGGTGACGGCCTCCAACGGAGACTAGTAGGGCCGACGGCGACTTTGCCCGAGAAGCCGTCGAGGGCGATCATGTAGGTGACTCCGTTCGAGACGGCGAAGCTGATGGTGCTCGAGCCGCCGGCACTCGGATCGTCATCATTGGCGGCGACGAGCGTAAGCGCACCGACCGCCGCGCCCGTGTAGACGGCGAGAAGAGTGTCAAAACTGCTTCCTGCTGTCCTGAACGCGACGTTGCCGTCTGCCGGAGCCGTCCAGGTGTACCAGATCGAGTGCCCGCCGGCATTACCGGCATGGTCCGGCTCTCCGAGCTCCTTCGTCGCGCCGATGTTGGTCCCGTTCACGCTACCCGTCGCCCCCGTAATTACCTGGGCATTCGCAAAGTCGTCGTTTGCGGGTGCCGCAGCAGCGTTCGCGGGCCAAACGGCAGCGGCCAACATGGAGACTAAGAGCACGAAAAGCCGACGACGTCGATCTCCGTGCTTGGCGAGGAACTGGGTCACGGCTGCGGTCCCGCCTCCCTTCCTTCCCACGTAAACGGGGGCCAGCATCGTGACATTTGTTCCAAATGTCAATGGAAATTGATTCCAGCACTGGGAGGCGCTGGGCGGTGGCTGACCGACAGTCGTGGAGGCCGCTAAGTGGTACGCGCCCAGCGAACAAGGATCTCGGCGCATCGCTCGAGGCTCCGCCGCCGGCTGAAAAGCTCGGCCAGCGCTGCCGCTGCCAATCGGTTTGCTGGGATCGCCGTGAGGAGGGCGAGCACCGCGACGCTCTCGCGGAGGGCGACGTTCTTCGCTTCGTAGACGAAGCGGGCGTGCCAGCGGAGGGCGGCGCGCTCGTACTTCGTGTGCTGTCCTTCAGCGAGTAAGAGGGTGAGCTCGAGCGCCTCGGCAAGGCCGACCGAACTGGAGCTCGCCTGCAGCCGAGAGTGCTTCGGTGACGTTGCCGCGATCGAGGGCTCGTCGGAAGCGCATGAACGCCGAGCCCTGCGAAGTCACGAACGAATGTTCGCATGGCAGTCAAGGCGCGGGTTCCATCGATTGCGATGCACGTGGACGTCCTCGTATCTTCCGTAACGTGCGGAGAAACGCCAGCACCTTGCTCGTCGTGGCCGCCGTGGGTTTCCTCGCGGCGCTCGCCATCGCGGATGGACTGCGGTCGGGACAACCCTCGTCGGCGCCGACCAGGGAATCGCCAACGACGACATCGCCGAGGCCGCCGCCGCCGCCCCCGGACGCAATCCCGCCAAGTCCCACCGCCAGTCAGCAGATCGAGCGAAGCGGCAACGCCTGGGCGCGGGCCTTTGCTACTGGGCGACCGCGGCGCGACCAGTCCTGCAGGTACCAAACCCAACCCCTTTGCGAGCGGAACGCCTGCGTGCGCGTCGGGGCCATCAAGATAAGGAACTGCACGCCGCCTACACGGGCGTTCCGGCTCTCGTTCCTGAACGCGAGGGTGGAAGAGATTGTGATCAAAGGCAACCGAGCGGCGGCCAGGTTCTCAAATGGCGAGGTGGTTGGGTTCTTTGGCGATGGGGACACCTGGTGGGTTCACAGGCTTGGCCGGAACGCGGGGCAAGGGTTTTTCGATTAGCGGCAGCCAAGACCACACCGAGACCACACGAGCACAGCACTTGGCGATCTCAGCGTCAGATGCGAACCGCATGGTTGAGCCGAATCCCCATCGCTGAGCCAACCTTCTCTTTCCTTGCGGGAAAGCGCCGGGGAGCCGGCTCGACGCCCGGCGGGTATTCCGAGACGACTGCGCCCTGCTCGCGGATCCGCAGCGCGAGCTCGGCGTGGCTCGCGGGTAGTCGGGTTCGATCCCGCACCCGAGGACAGGCACGGTTCGCCCTCCTGCCTCGAGCGTGCCGCGGTGCGCCTCGCCGTCGGTTCCCCGCGCGAGCGGCAGTTCTACTGCGAAGACGTGAAGGCGGAGATCCGCCATCGCCACGTGGCCGGCGATACGATTCCGCAACCGGCCGAGCTGACGGGGATCCCGGTCGGGACGATCAAGGCGTTCTGCGGTCACGGCGAGAAGCGCATGGCGAACGCCCGTTAGTGCCGCTGCTCGAGGCCTGCACCGGGGTCTGCACCAGATGCGCATTCGTGGCACTTCCGCCACGCATGAACCGCGTGGTTGAGCCAAATCCCTTTAGCCAAGCGGGCCAGAATGGGCGCACCTGGGATCGAACCAGGGACCTCCCGCGTGTGAAGCGGGCGCTCTCCCGCTGAGCTATGCGCCCCGAAGAGACGCCAGTCTAGCGAGGGCACGTTGCTACGATGACCCTGCCCGGCCGCGCTAAGCGGGGAGCTAGCGGTTCCCTGAACCCGCAATCCGCTCTAGCGGGGCCGAATCCCTTCCCAAGGGGGTTGTTGTTCGAAGTAGGGCTTGCGCACGCGAGCATTGACGGCCAGGTTCCGCGCATCGGGAGCCTACGAACCGCGTCAGATCCGGAAGGAAGCAGCGCTAAGTGGTTTCTCCCGGGTGCCGCGGATCAGCCTGGTTTGAGCGAGCGTCGCCGGCACCGCATCGAACGCGCCCTCGACGGACGGTGCGCGGTCGGGCATTAAACTGAACTCCGCGTGACCGCCCTCTACCGGAAATACCGTCCCCTCGACTTCGACGAGGTTGTCGGCCAGGACGCAGTGACCCGCACGCTCCGAAACGCGATCGAGCGCGACCAGATCCGCCAGGCCTACCTCTTCGCCGGCCCGCGCGGAACGGGCAAGACGTCGCTCGCGCGCATCCTCGCCAAGTGCCTGAACTGCGAGCAGGGCCCCACGGCCACGCCGGACAAGACGTGCAACTCGTGCCGGACGATCGCCGGTGGCACCTCGCTCGACGTGATCGAGATGGACGCCGCCAGCCAACGCGGCATCGACGACATCCGTGAGATCCGTGAGCACGTGATCCTGCAGCCGGTCGAGGGCCGCTACAAGGTCTACATCCTCGACGAGGCCCACCAGTTGACGGATGCGGCCTTCAACGCGCTCCTGAAGCTGATCGAAGAGCCTCCGCCCCACCTCGTCTTCGTCTTCTGCACCACCGATCTCGGGAAGATGCTCCCGACTGTCCGGTCGCGCTGCCAGACGTTCCTGTTCGCGCGACCGCGGCTCGCCGAGCTGACGAAGCTCCTTCGGCGCGTCGCTGACGGGGAGAAGATCGACGCGCCGGACGCCGCGCTCTCGCTGATCGCCCGGAGCGCGCGCGGGAGCTTTCGCGATGCGGTCTCGACGCTCGACCAGCTCTCGGCGGCGACGGACGGTGAGATCACGGTCCAGGCCGTCCTCCAGCTTCTCGGAGCGGTGGAGGAGGAGGCGCTCTTCCGCATCTGCGACCTCATCGTCGACCGCGACACTGCCGGCCTCCTCAACTTCGTGGAGGAGCTCGCCGAACAGGGGCAAGACCTTTCGCGCCTCGTCAACGACCTACTCGAGCACCTGCGCCATCTGCTGCTCGTCCAACACATGGGCGAGGTGCCGGACTCGGTGCCGGCGACGCCGGAGACTCGCGAGCGCCTGCATGCGCAGGCGAACCAGCTCGGCGAGCCTGACGTCATCCGGCTGATCGACCTGCTCGCGGTCGCCGTGGACGACGTCCGCCAGGGTGGCGATCCCCGGCTTCCGCTCGAGCTCGCGCTCGTCAAAGTGACGCGACCGGGCGCCGACCTCTCGCGCCAATCGATCTCGTACCGGCTCGAACAGCTCGAGACCAAGCGCCGGGCACAGCCGGAGAAGCCGGCGCCCCGGGCGGCGACTCCACCAGTGGAAGATGCCCCCGCCGAGCAAGGGCCCCCCGTGGAGCTCGGCGAGATCCAGTCGGCGTGGAAGCAGGCTGTTCTCCCTGCGGTCGGCGAGCGCTCTATCCCCACCGCCTCCGTGCTGAACGAGGCGAAGCCGATCGAGCTCTCCGGGGACCGCCTCGTGATCGAGTTCCCTCCCGCAGCCTCGTTCCACCGCAACCTCGCGGAAGAGCCCAAGAACGCGAGCCTTCTCGCCGAAGTCCTCTACGAGGTCACGGGCCGAAAGCTGACCCTCGCGTTTGCGATCGGCGAGGGGGAAGCAGTCCAAGAAGATGACGAGGAAGGCCCCGTAACCGAAGAACAGATCATCTCGCTGATGAAAACCACGTTCGACGCCAGGGAGGTCGACGAGACCGAATGAGCATGGACATGAACAAGATGCTGCAGCAGGTTCAGCAGATGCAGGCCGAGATGGAGAAGGCGCAGGAGGAGCTGGCGCACGAGACGGTCGAAGCCTCCGTCGGAGGCGGCATGGTCGTCGTCAAGGCGAACGGCTCCGGCGAGATCATCGAGATCAAGATCTCGCCCGAGGCGATCGACCCCGACGATCCCGAAGGGCTCGCCGACCTCGTCCTTGCCGGCGTCAACGAGGCCCTCCGCAACGCACAGGAGCTGATGCAGTCGAAACTCGGCGGTGCGATGGGCGGCCTCAAGGGCCTGGGTCTTCCTGGCCTGTAGGCACAATTCGCGAGCGTGTTCAGCCCGCTCGTCGACAACCTGATCGGCCAGCTCTCTCGCCTCCCGGGCGTGGGGACCCGTACGGCGCAGCGCCTCGCGTTCCACATCCTGCGCGTCTCGGATGAAGAGGCAGTCGCGCTCGCCGACGCGATCCGCGAGGTGAAGGACAAGATCGGCTTCTGCCGCGAGTGCGGCAACCTGACGGAAGCCGAGCTCTGCGTCATTTGCCAGGACACCCGTCGCGACCACTCGATCATCTGCGTGGTGGAGCAGCCTGTCGACCTGCTCTCGGTCGAGCGTACGCACGAGTTCCGAGGCGTCTACCACGTGCTCGGCGGCGCCCTCTCACCGCTCGACGGCGTCGAGCCGCAGCATCTGCGAATCGACGAGCTCCTCGGCAGAGTCGAAAGGAACGGAGTGGAAGAGGTCGTCCTGGCAACCAACCCGAACATGACCGGCGAAGCGACCGCCGCGTACCTGGCTGACCGCCTACGCGATCGCACGCGCGTCACGCGCCTGGCGAGCGGGCTGCCGGTGGGCGGCGACCTGGAGTACGCAGACGAAGTGACGCTCGGCCGCGCTCTTTCCGGCCGGCGCCCGATGTGACGTGACCGAGACCGCCTACGAACCCGTCCCGACCGTCGAAGCGGACGAGCCGCCGCACGTCGGCACGCTCGTGCTCAAGTTCGGCGGAACATCGGTCGGCGATCCGGAGAAGATCCAGCGCGTCGCCGCCCGGCTCGTCGCGGCCAAGCGCGCCGGCGGCCGAATTGTCGCCGTCGTCTCCGCGATGGGACACCAGACCGATGAGCTGGTCGCGCTCGCCTACGAAGTCTCGCCGCGCCCGCAGCCCCGCGAGCTCGACATGCTCATCTCTGTCGGCGAAAGGGTCTCCTGCGCCCTCGTGGCCATGGCCATCTCCGACCTCGGTCAGCAGGCGATTTCGCTCACCGGCTCCCAGGCGGGCATCGTCACCGACACCGTCCACGGCAAGGCGAAGATCGTCGAGGTCCGGGCCGCGCGGATCCATGAGGCTCTCGACGAGGACAAGATCGTCCTAGTCGCCGGCTTCCAGGGCGTCTCCACCGACCTGAACATCACGACCCTGGGCCGCGGCGGTTCCGACACGACCGCCGTAGCCCTCGCGGCCGCGCTCGGAGCCGACGCGTGCGAGATCTACACGGACGTCGATGGGGTCTTCACCGCCGACCCGCGCATCGTCCCCGACGCGCGCAAGCTCCACGCCGTCAGCTACGAAGAGATGCTCGAAATGGCGGCCTCGGGCGCACGGGTGCTTGCGCTACGCTCGGTGGAGTTCGCGCGGAACCACGGCGTGAAGCTCCACGTCCGCTCCACCTTCACCGAAGAGACCGGCACGTGGATCACCGAGGAGGACGAGCGCATGCTGGAGAAGGCGATGATCTCGGGAGTCACACACACGCTCGAGGAAGCGGTCTACCGCGTCGAGGGCGTCGACCGCGCCGACCTCTTCTCGGCGCTCGCGGACGCCCCTGTCTCGGTCGACACGATCATCCAGACCGACGGCCCGATCCTCTTCTCGGCGCCCGTCGAGGACCGCGAGCAGACGGCGGCCGTCCTCGCCGGGCTCGGCGCGAAGTGGAACGAGCACGACGGGCTCGGCAAGGTGAGCGTCATCGGCGCGGGCATGAAGAGCCACCCCGGGATCGCCGCGCGGACGTTCGCCACCCTGCGCGACCTCGGCCTCGAGCCGGAGCTTGTTGCCACCTCTCCGATCAAGATCGCCTTCTACGTCCGTCAGGACGAAGTCGAGCGCGCCGTCAAGGGGCTCCACGAAGCCTTCGAGCTCTCCTCGGCAGCCGCGGAGCGAAGCCATTCCTAGGATCGGAGTCGTCGGTGCGACGGGCGCAGTCGGCACGGTCACTCTCCGGCTGCTCGCAGAACGCGGCTTCGACGACGTGCGCGCGTTCGCGTCGTCGCGTTCGGCGGGGAAGCAGGTGGCTTACGGAGATCGGGAGCTGACCGTCGAGGAGGCCACTTCGGCGGCGCTTGGCGCTGGCGGCCTCGACCTCTGCTTCTTCTCGGTGGGAACTGACGCGAGCCGCGAGCTCGTCCCGCCCACCGTCGCAGGCGGCACGGTCTGCATCGACAAGTCGGACGCATTCCGCCTGACCGACGGGATCCCGCTGGTCGTCGCCGGCGTCAACGACGAAGCGTTGAACGGCGACGAGATCGTCGCCAATCCGAACTGCTCGGCGATCCAGTTGTCGTGCGTGCTGAAGCCGCTGCACGAAGCCGCAGGGCTTGCCGGGGTGCGCCTCGCGACCTACCAGTCGATGTCGGGCGCCGGCGATCCTGGAATCGAGCGCCTGCGCGCTACCGCGCCCATGGAAGCGGACCTCGCCATGGACTGGGAGCTCGAGGGCGACGAGTTCACGGAGGAGTCGAAGCTGCGCGCCGAGACGCAGAAGATCCTCGATCTCCCCGGCTTGCCCATTCAGGCCACGTGCATCCGTGTCCCCGTGCTCGTCGGTCACGGGCAGGCGGTCTGGGTGGCGACGGAGCAGCCGCTCTCACCCGAGGAGGCGAGCGACGTGCTTGCCGCCGCGCCGCACGTGCGTCTAGCCGAGTTCCCGACGGCGAAGGACGCGGCCGGCCAGGACGAGGTGCTCGTGGCGCGGATCCGGCCGGACATGACCGACGGCCGTGGCCTCGCTCTCTGGAGCGTGAACGACAACCTCCGCAAGGGCGCAGCCCTGAACGCCGTCCAGATCGCGGAGGCGCTCCTCGACCGCCGCCTACTGCCGGCCTGACTCGTTCAGCGTCGGACGCGGTAGCGAAGGTGGGTGGCGTCGCGACCGTGAACCACTCGGATCGACTCGAGTTGTCGCTGCTCGGTCCCGAGATGCTCGAAGAGCCTGCGGCCCTCGCCGAGCAAGACCGGAACAAGGTGGATCTCCAACTCGTCCAGAAGGCCGGCAGCCAAGGCCCATTGGGCTATGGACACGCCGTGGACGAGCACGTTCTTGTCTCCGGCTGACTGCTTCGCCTGACGGACCGCCGATTCGAGGTCGCTCATGTAGGTGACGTTGGGCCAAC
This sequence comes from uncultured Actinomycetes bacterium, assembly GCA_963739065.1. Classification (GTDB taxonomy): domain Bacteria; phylum Actinomycetota; class Thermoleophilia; order Gaiellales; family Gaiellaceae; genus JAIBJP01. The sequence continues at coordinate 208,865 of CAVTYV010000002.1, read as the reverse complement.
GGGCGAACTCGGGGCTGGGCTCGTGGCGGCTGAGAATGAAGATCGGTACACCGTCGTGATGGTCGCCGTTCCACCCACCTGCGGGTTCGAAGGTGCCTCGTCCCGCCAGCACCGCCCCGGTGGACATCAGCTCCTCGAAGACCTCCCGATCGGCTCCGGACAGGCGGTCGAGTGCCTGTCCGTGGTGCTCGGTCTCGTCAGCGTCGGGGCCCAGCGCCCACTCGTGGAGCCGGTGCCCGCCGTCCCCCAGTGGGTTTTCCGGGCCCTCATTCGGCCCGGTGATGAACCCGTCGAGGGACATCGACATGTCAAGAACGGTCGATGACATGGACACCTCCGTTTCGCTCGTTTGCGGTGAATCTTCTAAGCGGGCCGCTCAGGCACGGGGGCGGGCACGAAGGCCTCCTTCACCTTGCGCATGACCTTCGCGGTCGGGCCCTCCAACACGGGCTGGAGACCACCCAGCTCCAGCCGGGCCAGCGCGACCTCCCCGTCCCAGCGGAGCGGATAGAAGCCGAAGTCGGCGAGGAAGTCCGAGGGGAAGATCGTCCGGTGGACGAGGAAGCGCTCGTAGGCGCTCGTGCCCTCCGCATAGTGGTAACCAAAAGTCTCCAGCGCTTTCACGCCCCGGTCCCGCGCCTCGCCCATTGCGGCGAGGAAGAGGCTCTGCATGACCCACGGACTGTTCGAGTCGACGAGATAGAGACACGTGATCAGCACCGCATCGTCCGACGGCGGGCCCGCGGGCAGCTCCCACGCCCGCGGAAAGGCCCCTGCCGGCCCGTACTGGATGAAGCCGAGGACGCGATCGTCGTCGCCGAAGTAGAGCGTCCCCCACGCGCCCCAGTCGTCCTCGACCTTCTCGGCCCATTTCCCCTTGCCCGCCACCCGCTGCCCCCGGGACTGCCAGAAGACGCACCCGACGCAGGGGGAGCCGGACGACACGGGTCCTGTCGGGTGATGTGCCACGCTCTGGCGCGCGAAAAGTGAAACGCATCCGCGTTGAGTCAGACGCGGTCATTCTGAACGCGGAGGCGTGCGGGGGCGAGGACGCAGCCCGCGCGCTTTGCAGCCGCTCGGGCCTGGAGGATCACCGGTACGACAACGAAGCGTGAGCTTAGTGGCCTCGGGCCGCGCGAGGAACCGAAACGGCACGAAGCTCGTCCCGAGGCCGCGCGAGACGTGCAGCGTCCCGGCCGGAGTCCTGTGCAGCCCTTCCCAGTGGTGGGCCATCAGGTGCTCGAGCCGGAGCTTCCCTCGCGGAGTCGGCACGCAGATCTGGCCGCCGTGGAGATGGCCGGCCAGGATCAGGTCGAAGCTCCCAGGCGGGAGCCACTGGGTGACGTCTGGATAGTGGAAGAGGAGGATGCGGAGGTCCGCTTCCGGGTCCGCGAGACGCTCGAGGTGCCCTCGCTTCCACCCGGGAGCCGGATGGCCTCCGGCGATCTGGATCCGCTTCCCCGCCACGTCGAGCGTGACGCTCGAATCCTCCAGCAGGCCGCCTCCCAGAGCCGCCCGGACAGCGGGGACGTCGTGGTTCCCGAGGACGGCATAGGCGCCGTGTCGGGCTCCAAGACGAGCGACCGCATACCGCAATCGAGGTTCGGCACGATCGCGCGAAAGCAGGTCTCCCGTCAGCAGGACGAGGTCGATCGAGTCTCCCTCGCCCCAGGCCACCGCCTTCTCGAGCGCACGGCCGTTGAGCGAGATCGTGCCCAGATGGAAGTCGGAGAGATGGAGGAGCGTGAGCCCGTCGAGCTCCTCAGGGAGGCCGTCGAGGGGCACGTCGACCTCGCGAAACTCGACCCACTGGGCCTCGAACAGCCCCCAGCCGAGCCCCGTCGCGGCCATGGCGCCGATTGGCTGCAAGATTCGGCGCGCTGGAGGCATCTCTATAGGTGGAGGGGCAAGCCGGCCCGGCTTCTATAGTCGGGCCGGATCTTTTTAAGGCGCTTGGACCTTCTCCAGAGCCGGCGTCACCGGGACGACGTGGCGCTTGAAGCGGAGCTCCGACTCCTCGAGCCCGGCCGCCACTCCGATCAGCTGGGACAGGTGCAGGATGGGCATCTGGTAGCGCTTGCCCGTAGAGGCCTCCAGCTTCTGCTGCCACGCGTCGAGCGAGAGATGACAGAGCGGACAGGGCGTGACCATCACGTCGGCGCCTGCCGCGATCGACTGCTCGATCGGCTGGATCAGCTCACCGAGTGCCACGTCCTCGCGTGCCTGGATGATCGGGAACCCGCAGCATTTGATCTTCGCGGGGTAGTCGATGGCCTCTCCTCCGCAGGCCGCGATGATCGCCTCGAGCGAGGAGGGCTGGTCGGGATCTTCGAAGCCGAGGAGCTTCGAGGGCCGAAGGATCTGACAGCCATAGAAGGGGGCCACGCGCAGGCCTTTGAGACCCTTGTGGGCCACCTGCTTCAGGCGCTCGTAGCCATCGCCGGCGGCGATCATCCAGAGCAGGTGCTTGACCTCGACCCCGCCCGAGTACCGTGGGGCGCCGACCTTCTCGAGGTTGTCGCTGACCCGCTCGCGCAGGGCATCGTCCTTCTGGAGCGCGAAGTTCGCCTGCCGGAGGTTGAGCGTGCAGACGTTGCAGATCGTCATCAGCGTGTCCGCGCCCGTCGCTTCCGCGTAGGCGAGGATTCGCGCGTTCAGGTGGAGGTAGTAGTCGGGCTCGGCCTCGTGGATGTCGCCGGCGCCACAGCAAGTGACGGCTTCGAGCTCGTCCAGCTCGATGCCGAGCATCGGCGCCAGGGCCTGCGTAGAGGAATCGAGCTCCTTCGCGGAGAGCGAGGCGAGGCAGCCCTTGTAGTACGCGACTCTCATGTCAGCCCTCCGCCGGGGGTGGAGTTTCGCCCGGCGTCACCTCGGGCGCGTCGCGCCTCGCTCCGCCGTGGTCGGTGTGCTCGATGCGGCCCAGCGCCCGCTCGGACTGGACGATCCCTGCAGCACCGTCGCGGCCCTGCGCCTTCACGACCTCGTAGAGCGCCCGGGCTTCCTGCACCCGGTCCGCGACATGCGGCGGCACCGGGATCGGCACCTTGCCGTGCTTGGCCAGCTTGAGGGCGAACTTGGTCTGCCGGACCGCCTCGATGACGCCCTGCGTCTTGGGGACGAGCTCGGTCTCGCGCAGCCAGCCCGTCGTCATCGCCGAGCGGACGAACCACTTCGCGTGCTTCGCGCCCATGTCGCGGTCGATCCCGTACTTGATCGACTCCGCCCCTAGCTTGGCGATCGAGTCGCGCGGGTCGACACCCTTCGGGCAGCGCTCGTTGCAGAAGTAGCAGCGGGTGCAGTCCCAGATCCCGTGCTCGTCGTTGTAGTGCTCCAGCCGCTCCACCTGGCCGCGCTCGCGCGGGTCCCCGACGAAACGGAAGCCTTTCGCGAGAGCCGCAGGGCCGAAGAACTCGGGATCCGACTCCATCGAGTTGCACTCGGAGACGCAGCAGCCGCACATGATGCAGAGCGCCTCCTTGTGGATGGGGTTCATCTGCTCCTGCGTGTAGCGGAACTCCTTCTCCGGGATCTCTTCGTAGCCCGTGTCGAGCCAGGGCTTCATGTTGCGAACCTTGGCCCAGAAGGGCGTCATGTCGACGACGAGGTCCTTCAGGACCGGCATGTTCCCCATCGCGGAGATGACCGGCACGTGGCCGCGCTCGACGATGGGCTTCATGCGCTCCCGGCAAGCCAGCACAGCCCGCCCGTCCATCCGCATCCCGCAGGAGCCGCAGATCATCATCCGGCAGCTCTTGCGGTAGCCGAGTGTCCCGTCGACCTGGTCCTTGATGATGTCGAGCACGTCGAGGAGGCAGGCCCACTCGGGCGCCTCGACCTCGTAGTCCTTGAGGGCGCGCTCTCCCGTTTCCGGGTCGAAGCGCCAGATCTTGAGAGCGACGTCCATCAGCTGTTCCCCAGGAGTGCGGTCAGATCGACGACCTCGTCGTCCGATGGGACCTCGACCTGCTCCTCCGTTCCGAAGTCGTAGAACTCCTCTTCCATCTTCACAGAGCCGCCGTTCGGGACGGCCTGCGTGAAGGCGATCTTGCGCACGAGCCCATCGTCGCCGATCCAGACGTCCATCGGCACTTTCTGGTTGCCGGATAGCTCTGCGAGCTCGCGGTACTGCTCCTGGACGTCCGCGGGAGCCTCCTCAGCGACCTTCTGGAGGTCGATGGTGCCCTTGTAGTGGGTCGTCTGCTCGCCGCGAACCTGCTCCTGGCCGACTTCCTCGAAGTCGTCGCTCGCGCCCTGAAGAAAGTCGAGCGCCTGGCTGGGATCGCTCTGGTTCAGCTGCATGAGCTGGGAAAGGTCGAGGCCCTGCTGCTTGCCGAGCTTGGCGAAGTCGAGCTTGAACCATTCCTTCCCGGAAGGCAGGCTGGCGCCCGAGCCCGCCGGGAGCTTCATGTAGTAGACGAGCTTGTCGAAGACGATCTCGGCCTGCCCCGTCCCGACGCCCGTGAGCCCACCGAGGTCCATCGTCAGGTGGCCCTGGCGCCGGGAGAAGACGCCCTCGCCCGTCATCGTCCCGCTCGTGTCGCCGGTGAAGGTTGCCTTGAAGGAGACTCGCGCGCTCGTCTCCGCGGACGTCGTCTGGCCGGCCTGGACAATCGCGTTTGCGCTCGAGGCGCTCGGCGTGCTGGCCGAGCCGGTCGCCGTCGGAGCCGTCCGAGCTGTCGAAGACGATTGCGAGCCCTCGCCCCCGCAGCCTGCGGCGATCGCGCCGACCAGGAGAAGCAACGCCAGCGCGACGCGCTTCATCTCAATAGGTCCTTTCCTGGGGTTGCCATTTCGTCATGCGAACGGGCTCCCACGAGAGCTCGGGCCCATCCTGACGCCACGCGACGAGTGTGTGCTTGAGGAAGTTCGCGTCGTCCCGATCGGGATAGTCGTACGGCCGCGCGTGCGCGCCCCGGCTCTCCTTGCGCTCGAGACCGGCCACGATCATGCAGGGAGCAAGGTCGAGCAGGAATCCGAGCTCGAGCGCCTGAGTCAGGTCGTTGTTGAACACGTCACCCTTGTCCTCCACGACGACGCGCTCGTAGCGCTCGCGCAGGCCGGCGACGATCTCACCCTGGCGCTTCATCTGATCCTCGCGCCGAAAGACGCCGAAGTTCTCGTGCATCGTCCTTGCGAGCTCGTCCCGGATCGCATGGGGTCGCTCGCCCGTCGTGCGGCCGAGCAGCATCTCCAACTCCCTCTCCGCGTCGGTTTCCCGGGATTCCGGAACCGTGACCGTCGTGTGCGAGAGCGCCCACTCGGCGGCGGCCTTCCCGGCGCGCTTGCCGAAGGTGATCGTCTCCATGAGCGCGTTGCCGCCTAGCCGGTTCGCGCCGTGCACGGAGACGCAGGCGACCTCGCCCGCTGCGTAGAGACCCTCGAGCGAGGTCTTGCCCCACAGGTCGGTGTCGACGCCACCCATGTGGTAATGGGCGCCCGGGCGCACCGGGATCGGATCGTGGATCGGGTCGACCCCCGCGAAGACCATCGACAGCTCACGCGTCCCGTGGAGCCGCTCGAGGATCCGCTCGGCGCCCAGGTGGCGGAGGTCGAGCAGGACGTCGCCGTCGTCGCCGCGGCCCTCGTCGATCTCCGTCTGCTCGGCGCGGGAGATGACGTCGCGGCTGGCGAGCTCCATCGCGTTCGGCGCGTAACGCTTGAGGAACCTCTCCCCCTCCGCGTTGAGCAGGTACGCGCCCTCCCCGCGACAGCCCTCGGTGATGAGGACGCCCGTGGGCGAGAGCGTCGTCGGGTGGAACTGCATCATCTCCATGTCTTCCAGCGGAACGCCGACCCGAAGAGCCATGGCCATGCCGTCGCCCGTGCACGCGTAGGCGTTCGTCGTGCCCTGATAGAGGCGGCCCGCGCCGCCCGTGGCGAGGATCACCGTCTTGGCGCCGATCGTCTGCAGGCCGCCGTTGACAAGATCCCAGCAGATGACGCCCTGACAGCGGCCCTCGTTCTCGACGAGCTGCCAGGCGAAGAGCTCCTCGTAGACCTGCAGGTCGCGCTTCATCACCTGCTCGTAGAGGACGTGCACGAGAACGTGGCCCGTGATGTCGGCCGCGTACGCCGTTCGCGGCTCGCCGGCTGCGCCGAACGGCCGCTGCGCGATCCGTCCGTCCTCCGTCCGGGAGAACACCGCCCCCCAGTGCTCGAGCTCGTAGACGTCGCCGGGGGCCTCCTCGCAGAGCGCTTCGATCGCGTCCTGGTCGCCCAGGTAGTCGGAGCCCTTGACCGTGTCGAAAGCGTGCTTCTCGGGACTGTCCTCGGAGGCGTTGCCGAGCGCCGCGTTTATCCCACCTTCGGCCGCGCCCGAGTGGCTACGAACCGGGTGGATCTTGGAAATCAGCGCGACGTCGGCGCCCGCGTCATGAGCCTCGATGGCTGCGCGCATACCGGCGCAACCGGCGCCGACGATGAGGACGTCGTGCTGGGCTTTCACTGCGTCGGACGCTATCCGATTCGACCGCGGCTAAGCGTCAGACTCGCGGGCCGGCCTGGACGATGTTCTCGTCCGCGCCGAACTTCTCGAAGTTCTCCTGGAACCTCGTCGCGAGGTAGCGCGCCTTCTCGTCATACGCCTCGGGGTCGCTCCATGTCGAACGCGGGTCGAGGAGGCTCGAGTCCACGCCCGGAACCTCGACGGGAATCTCGAACCCGAAGATCGGGTCGGTGCGGTACTCGACGCCGTCGAGCTCGCCGTCCAGAGCGGCTCTGAGCAGAGCGCGCGTCGCCGCGATTGGCATCCGCTGGCCCTCGCCGTACGGGCCTCCGGTCCAACCTGTGTTCACGAGCCAGACGGCTGAGCCGTGCTCGTCGAGCTTCTGCCCCAGCATGCGCGCGTAGACCGTCGGCTGCTGCGGGAGGAAGGGCCCGCCGAAGGCGCAGGAGAAAGTCGGCTGCGGCTCGGTCACCCCGATCTCCGTTCCTGCCAGCTTGGCCGTGAACCCGGTCAGGAAGTAGAAGAGCGACTGGTCACGCGTCAGCCGGGCGATGGGCGGCAGCACGCCGAAGGCGTCGGCGGTCAGGAAGACGACCGAGCTCGGATGGCCGGCGCGCTTCTCCGGGAGCGCGTTCTCGATCTGCTCGAGCTTGTACGCCGCGCGCGTGTTCTCGGTCTTCGACGCGTCGTTCAGGTCCATGACGCCGCGGTCGTCGACGACGACGTTCTCGAGGACCGTCCCGAACTCGTGCGTGGCCTTGTAGATCTCCGGCTCGGCGTCGGGCGAGAGCCTGATCACCTTCGCGTAGCAGCCACCCTCGAAGTTGAACACGCCCTCGTCACCCCAGCCATGCTCGTCGTCACCGATGAGCCGGCGCTCTGGATCTGCCGACAGCGTCGTCTTCCCCGTGCCGGAGAGCCCGAAGAAGATCGCGACGCGTCCCTCGTCGTCGACGTTGGCCGAGCAGTGCATCGGAAAGACGCCTTCGAGCGGAAGGCGGTCGTTCATCACCGTGAAGATCGACTTCTTGATTTCGCCGGCGTACTCGGTGCCGCCGATCAGCACCTCCGCGCGGGTCGGGTGGAGGACGATGAAGGTCTCGCTCCGGGTCTCGTCCTCCTCGGGATCGGCTTCGACCCCGGGCGCGTGCAGGACGACAGCGTCGGGCTCGAAGTCGCGCAACTCCTCTTCGCTCGGCTCGATGAAGAGGGTCTTGGCGAAGAGCGCGTGCCACGGGGAGTCGGTGATCACGCGGACGAGCAAGCGGTGCGCAGGGTCGGCGCCCGCGAACGCGTTGACCACGTAGAGGTCGCGCTCGTTCAGGTGGGCCACGAGCTTCTCGCGCAGGCCGTCGAAGTGGTCCTCGTCCATCGGCTGGTTCACGTCTCCCCAGGCGATGCGGTCCTCGGATTCGGGCTCGCGAACAAAGAACTTGTCCTTCGCAGACCGGCCTGTGTGGAGACCGGTGTCGACGACGAGCGGGCCACCCTCCGCGAGCCTTCCTTCCTCGCGCGCAAGCGTGTGCGTGTAGAGGAGCGAGGTGGTCGGGTTCCAGTAGACGCGACCTTCCGGGTCGAGCCCGTGGTCTTCGAGTCCGCTGGAAGTCGTCGTGATGGCCATCTGCAGGGCTAATCGTACGCTTTACCCGGTTTTCTTCGCTGCCGCACTTCCTCGTTCTGGGACCCGTGCCGGCGGCACCTCCGTCTCGAAGACGGTGTGCGCTGTGTAGAGGAGGGTCGGCTCTCCGCGCGGCGGGAGGCCCACCCCGAGCAAGAAATCGGCCGCTGCCGTCGCGGCCAGATGTGCCTTCTTCCAGTCGGCGTCGCCTCGCCGGATTCGGAACGAGCGGAGCCCATCCTTCTCGAAGAGGCCGAGCTCGTGCCGCCCGAGCGGCCCCGGCTCGGCATCCCCCTCGACGCGGAAGGAAAGCGAGACGCCGAGCCCGGGGGCAGTGACGGCCCCGGAACGCACGCGGACTCGGGCCTGCTTGTACGGCGCGCCCAGCATCCTCGCCGGAAGACCGCCCGTCGTTACGCGTGAGGCGACGAAGAAGACCGCGGGCTCCCCCTCCAAGGTCGCGTACGTACGGGCGTTCAGCTGGTTGAACGGGAGGACCGGCAGGCGGCCGAGGCGCCCACCCTCCACGTGGAAGGCCACCATCGAGACCAGCACGCGGCCGTCGATTTCTGCGGCCTCGAGACCTGCCGGAAGTGCCTTCCGAACGCTCTCGCGATCGGTCTCCCAGCTCGCGATGACCAGATCCCGGACGCGAAGGGTCGCCCGCACGGGCAGGAAGCGTACGCGCGAGGCGAAACACCCCGACGTGGATACGAGAGCCGCCATCGACGCATTCCTCGAGAGCCCCTCGCTCGCCGAGTCGACCCGCCGCGCCTACCGGGTCGACCTTGACTATCTCGCCGACTGGCTCGAGCGCCACACACTCGACCTAGAGGACTTCGACGCCCGGGCCTTCTCCGAGTACGCCTCGCAACTCGCGGCAGACCGTCCCGGGAGGGATCCGCGGAAGCTCTCCGAGACGACCCTCGCGCGCAAGCTGGCCGCGGTCCGCTCGCTGATCCGAGCGACGCTCGGGCCGAGCCGTGTCCCCGATCTCGCTCTCTCGGGACGACGCCGTCGCCGGCTTCCCCACGCGCCGCGGACGGATGAGACCGACGCGCTCCTCGCGGGGCTCGAAGGGGACGACGCGCTCGCGATCCGTAACCGTGCGCTCTTCGAGCTCGTCTACTCGGCGGGCCTCAGGGCTCAGGAAGCGGTCGACCTCAGACTGGCAGACGTCGACTTCGAGCAAGAGGCCGTCCTCGTCCGCGGCAAGGGAGGGAAGGAGCGCGTCGTGCCACTGGGCGAGGTGGCGGCGCACCGGCTCCAGGTGTACCTCGAAGACGCTCGCCCTCAGCTCGCCAAGGGCGCCCAGGACACGCTCTTCCTGTCCGTGCGTGGCCTGCCCCTCGAGACCTCGACGCTCCGCCGGCTTCTCCCCAATCCGCACCGACTCCGGCATGCGTTCGCGACGCACCTTCTGGAGGGCGGCGCCGATCTGCGCACGATCCAGGAGCTCCTCGGCCACTCGTCCCTGTCCACGACCCAGATCTACAGCCATGTCGACTCCAAGCGACTCCGCCGCGTCTACGACCGCTCGCACCCCAGAGCCTGACCCGCAGGTCGTTGGCTTCCTGGCGCTCCTCGCCGCCCGCCGGGCGCCGCGGACGGTCGACGCCTACCGTCGAGACCTCGCCGACCTGTCGTTGTTCCTGGGGAAGAGGCCCGCGGATGCCACCGAGGAGGAGATCAAGGCGTGGCTCGCCGACCTCCGCGGGAGGGGACAGGCTCCTTCGTCGGTCGCGCGGCGGGCAGCCGCGGCGCGCGCGTTCTACCGCCATCTCGTCCTCCTCGGCGCCCGGAGCGAGAACCCGGCTGCCGACGTGGATCTCCCCCGCCGCCGCTCTCGTCTCCCGCGAACGCTGTCCCCGGCGGAGGTGGAACGCCTCATCGACGCCGCAAACGGCACGACCCCGCGCTCCCTTCGCGACCGCGCGCTCGTCGAGCTGCTCTACGGAGCCGGGTTACGCGTCAGCGAGGCGGTGGGGCTCGAGCGGGGCGGGATCGACCTGGAGAACCGGCTCGTCCGCTGCATCGGGAAGGGCGACAAGGAGCGGATCGTTCCGCTTGGGCGCGAGGGAGTGGAGGCCCTCCGCCGATATCTCTCCCGCGGCCGTCCCTACCTCGATCGCCGCCGCCGGCCCGAGCTCTTCCTGAATGCGCAAGGAGGCGCGCTGACCCGCGCCGGAGCGTTCCTCATCCTCAGGAAGCTGGCGGAGAAAGCCGGCCTCGACCCGCAGCGCGTGCACCCGCACATCCTGCGCCACTCGTTCGCCACCCACCTGCTCGAAGGAGGCGCGGACTTGCGCAGCGTGCAGGAGATGCTGGGGCATGCGGACCTCGGAACGACCGAGCTGTACACCCATGTTTCAGACCGTCGGAGGCGTGACGCGTACTACTCAGCGCACCCACATGCGCGCCGCCGACGTTAGGGCAAGCAGGACGATGACACCTCTACCCCACCACATCCTCGGAGCCCTGAGTATCTCGGCCGGCCTCCTTCTTGCGATGGTCTGGCTCGCCGCCCGCATGAGCATGATCGAGGTTCGCCCCCCGCACGGCTGCCCGGCGTGCGGTCGCCTGCGCCAGGGAAACTCCTGCGGCTGCCGCGTCTAGGACGCCAGCGCTAGCGAGCGGCCGACTTCTTCTTCAGCGCCTGCTGCACCGCCTCGGCGCCGTCCCGCAAGGCGGGCTCGTCCGACTCGCTCGCCAGGTGGCCGAGCAGCGTGATCGTGTCAGCTGAGGGCGATCCGTTCTTGAGGCAGAGGACCGCGAGGCGGCGAACCGCGATGTTCGGATCCGCGTTCACGAGCGTGTGCAGCAGGGGGCGATTCGCATTCACCAGGCCGGGATGGTCGCGCGAGAGAAGCTCGAGCGAGATGAGCGCCGAGCCCCGGCACGCCGGGCTCTGGTCTTCGAGTCCCCGCCGCAGAAGCTCGGTCTTCTGGTTGAAGTGGAGCTGGCCGATCGCCCGGTAGGCGACTGCGCGCTCCTGGTAGTCCGCGCTCCTCGCCGCCGCCTCCAGCTCGTCGGCGACCTCACGGCGCAGATCGGCGAGCTCGCGCTCGTCGGCCGCTTCCTCGGCGCGAGCGACTGCCTCAGCGAGTTTCACCTCGCGCTCCTGGGACGCCGCTGGCAAAGGAGGCCAGCGAGCCTCGCCGAGACAGTACAACTGAGTACGGGGAGGCGAGGCGAGCGCAGGATCCTGCCGCCAGCGGCGTCAGGCGCTGGCGAAGCCGGGCTTCGCCCGGCATGAGCCGCGCCGCCCAGGCGCGCGAGCGTCAAACCGACTCGAGGGAGCGAGAAGCGGGCCCCACGTACCTGGCCGATGGCCGGATCAGCCGGCCCGAGCGCTTCTGCTCGAGGATGTGAGCCGACCAGCCGGCCACGCGGGCGCAGGCGAACATGGCGGGGAAGAGCGGCGGCGGGATGTCCGCGATGTCGAGCACGACGGCCGACCAGAACTCGACGTTGGTCGCGAGGACGCGCTCGGGATGCCGGGCCCGAAGCTCCTCCAGGGCGGCATTCTCGAGCGCCTCGGCGACCTCGACGCGCGGCGACTCGAGCTCGTGCGCCGTCCGGCGCAGCACTCGGGCGCGCGGGTCCTCGGCGCGGTAGACCCGGTGGCCGAAGCCCATGATCCGCTCGCCGCGGTCGAGGAGGTCGCGCACGTATTGCTCGACGTCACCCGCCTGCTCGACCTCGTCGAGCATCTTGAGGACGCGCGTCGGCGCTCCTCCGTGCAGCGGGCCCGACAACGCGCCGACGGCCGCCGACATGGCTGCCCCGCAGTCGGCGCCGGTCGAAGCGACGATCCGGCCGGTGAACGTCGAAGCATTCGCGCCGTGCTCCGCCGCGGAGACCCAGTAGGAATCGACCGCGCGGACATGCCTCGGGTCGGCCTCGCCGCGCCAGCGCAGGAGGAATCTCTCGGCGGCGATGTCCCCTTCGGCCACCTGCTCGTCGGGCACACGAGGCGACTCCCCGCGGGCCGACTGCGCGACGAGCGAGATCATCCCGGCGGAGACCCGCGCGAGGTCGTCGCGCGCCTGCTCGTCCGTGATGTCGATCAGCTGCCCGAGGGTCCAGAGACCGCCGAGCTCGGCAGTCGCGGCCTGCAGGTCGGCCATGGCGCTTCCGGTACGGGCTCGAAGCTGAAGATCCTCAGCGCGCGGCATCCCCGGATCGAAGGAATCGTCGACGAGGAGACCCCACACCTTCTCGTAGGGAACCTTCCCGACGAGCTCCTCGATGTCGACCCCGCGGTAGCGGAGAGCGCCGCCCTCCTTATCGGGCTCCGCAATCTCCGTCTCGAAGGCGACGACCCCCTCGAGCCCTGGCTTGAACTCGTTCACGCCTTCAAATCTACCCGGAACCATCGTTACTGAGCCTCGCTAGAGTCCAAGGCAGATGGCCCATCGCGTCACCCTCATTCCCGGCGACGGGACGGGCCCGGAGATCGCCGAGGCGACGCGGCGCGTGCTCGAGGCGACCGGCGTGGAGCTGGAATGGGACATCCAGCAGGCCGGCGCCGACGTCATGGACCAGCACGGCGGCAACCCACTCCCCGACGAAGTGCTCGACTCGATCAAGCAGAACGGGGTCGCGCTCAAGGGGCCCATCACGACGCCGGTCGGCACCGGTTTCCGCTCTGTGAACGTGGCGCTCCGCAAGACGCTCGACCTCTACGGGCAAGTGCGGCCGTGCAAGAGCTACCCGGGCGTGCGCTCCCGCTACGAGGACGTCGACCTGGTCGTCGTCCGGGAGAACACGGAGGACCTCTACGCCGGCATCGAGTTCGAGGAGGGCGCTTCGCACACGCGCGACCTCATCGACTGGGTCGAGCACCACGGCCATCCGCGCCTGCGCGAGGACTCGGGGATCTCGCTGAAGCCGATCTCTGTCACCGGCACGCGGCGCATCGTGGAGTTCGCGTTCGATTACGCGCGGAAGAACGGCCGCCGCAAGGTGACGGCCGTGCACAAAGCGAACATCATGAAGTTCACGGACGGGCTCTTCCTTCGCGTCGCGCGCGAGGTGGCCGAGGAGAACTCCGACTTCGAGTTCGAGGATCGCATCGTGGACAACCTCAGCATGCAGCTCGTCCAGCGGCCCGAGGAATACGACGTCCTCGTCTGCCCGAACCTCTACGGAGACATCGTCTCCGATCTGTGCGCCGGCCTGATCGGCGGGCTCGGGCTCGCGCCGGGCGGGAACTTCGGGACGCACGCAGCCGTCTTCGAGCCGACCCACGGTTCGGCGCCCAAGTACACGGGGCAGAACCGCGTGAACCCGATGGCGATGATGCTTTCCGGCGTGATGATGCTGCGCCACCTCGAGGAGCGAGACGCCGCCGACCGGCTCGAGACCGCCATCGCGGCGGTGATCGCCGAAGGGCGCTCGGTCACCTACGACATGAAGCCGGCTCGCGACGACCCGACGGCGGTCGGGACGAGTGAGGTCGCGGACGCCGTCATCGACAAGATGGGAGTGAGGGTGTGAGGAAGAAGATCACGGTGGTGGGGGCGGGTAACGTCGGCGCCACCGCAGCGCAGGAGATCGTCCGTCTCGACTACGCGGACGTCGTCCTGGTCGACATCAAGGAAGGCCTTCCGCAAGGGAAAGCGCTCGACATCAACTCGGCCGGACCGGTGCTCGGCTACAACCCGGCGGTCAAAGGGTCGAACGCCTACGACGCGACCGCGGGCTCCGACATCGTCGTCGTCACCGCCGGCGTTCCCCGGACGGGCGACATGAGCCGCGACGACCTGGTGACGACCAACGAAGGCATCGTCTCCGTGGTCACGCGCGAGGCCGTCGAGCAGTCACCGGACGCCATCCTCATCGTCGTCTCGAATCCACTCGACGCCATGTGCCACGTGGCGAAGGACGTCTCGGACTGGCCCCGGGAGCGGGTGTTCGGCATGGCCGGCATCCTCGACACTGCGCGCTTTCGGACCTTCATCGCCTGGGAGACGGAAGCGGCGCCGAAGGACGTGACGGCGATGGTGCTCGGGGGGCACGGCGACCAGATGGTCCCGATCGTCTCGGCGACGACCGTCGGCGGCATCCCACTCCGCGAGCTCGTCTCCGAGGAGCGCATCGAGGCCCTCGTCGAGCGCACGCGCAAGGGCGGCGGAGAGTGCGTGCAGCTGTTGGGGACGTCAGCCTGGTATGCGCCGGGGGCGGCCGTGGCCGAGATGGTCCACGCGGTCGCGCTCGACCAGAAGCGCGTCCTGACCTGCACGGCCTACCTCGAGGGCGAGTTCGGAATCGACGGGCTCTACATGGGCGTGCCGGTGAAGCTCGGCGCCGGCGGCATCGAGGAGATCGTCGAGCTCGAGCTCTCCGAGGAAGAGCAGAACGAGCTGGGGCGCTCGGCGGAGGCGGTTCGAGAGGTCGTCGGCGTGCTGGCCGGATCCTCCTGAGAGCCCGCCCGCTCCTCCTCCTGCTCGTCGTGCTCGCGCTCGTCGCGGGCGCGCTGTGGTTCATCCCGTCCGACGAGTACATCTTCCTTCCCGACCCGCCACGCGCAGTCGAGCCGCTCGTCGAGATTCCGGGTGAGAAGAACACCGACGAGCACGGCGGCATCTACATGGTCGACATCTTCGTTCGCAAGGCGAGCCTCCTCGAGCGGCTGATCCCGGGGATCCACGACGGCGCCTCCCTCGTGCCCGCCAAGGCCGTCAACCCAAGCGGCGTCAGCGAGTCCGAGCGGGTGCGCCAGAGCCAGGATCAGATGTCGCAGTCGCAGAAGATCGCGGCAGCGGTCGCCCTCCGCTATCTGGGCAAGAGGGTGGAGGTGCAAGAGAACGGCGTCGAGGTGACCACGATATTCACCGACACTCCCGCGGAAGGGAAACTGCACGCGGGCGACGTCATCGTCGAGGTGAACGGCAAGCCGGTCGAGACGGTGGACGAGCTGAGGCAGGCGATGGAGAGCGTCAAGCCAGGGCAGACCGTCACGTTCGGCGTCCGACGGGAGGGGGGCGTGACGGATGTCCGCCTCGAGACCGTGTCCGATCCCAACGACAAGGAGCGCGCGGTCGTCGGGGTCGGGATCGACCAGTCAGCGACCATCGACCTTCCGGTGCCGATCAAGATCGACACCGGCTCGATCGGCGGCCCCTCAGCCGGCCTCGCGTTCGCGCTCGACATCGTCGACGAGCTCGGGAAGGACATCGACGACGACAAGAAGATCGTCGTCACCGGCGCCCTCGACCTGGACGGGCGCGTCGTCCCGATCGGCGGAATCAAGCAGAAGACGATCGCCGCGCGTGACGCGGACGCCGACCTCTTCCTGGTGCCCGACGACAATGCCGCGGAAGCACGGCGCTATGCCGACGGACTCAAGGTCGTACCTGTCACGACCTTCCGGGAAGCGTTGTCAGTTCTGGCAAATCAGTAGTTTTCAGCTTCGGCAACAACTCGAACGATCTTCACGGAAATTGCGCAAATTTGGACGCCAGAGCCCTACCTCCCGCGCCCTCGTCGCCCTATAGTCGTGCCGCCCGGATGGCCAAGCGACGAGAGATCACCTGCGACGACTGCTTCTTCCGCCGTGCCGACCTTTGCGCGATTCCGGGGAACTGCGTGTGCCCGACGTTCCGTCAGGCGAAAGCACCGCTGAACCCCCCACAGCAGCCCCGGCTCGTCCAGCGCCCGTTCCGCGGCGTCACCGCCGCCGCCTGATCAGTCCTGGCGGTCGGCACGCGCTGGGAAGCGCGGATCGTCTCTGATCGAGACGAAGTCCTCGTCGGTCTGAGCCCACACTCTGGTGCGGGGATCGGCCTCGACCGCCGCGGCGAGATGGTCGAGAGCGTCATCGGCTCGCCCGGCGAGCGCTTCGAAGCAGGCGAGGTTGTAGAGGACGTTCGGGTTCCCTGGGTATCGCTCGAGTGCCTCCTTGAAGACGTCGATTCCCTCCTCGGGACGGCCGGCGTCGAGGAGGGGCATCGCGGCGAGCCACGCCTCCCACGGTGAGGGCTCGAACGGGCGGCCCACCACACCGCCGACGACAAGCACGGTTGTCCCTTCGACCTTCGCTTTCGCCGCGCGGCGCACGGCCGGATCGCCGACGAAAACGAGCGTCCCAGCGGGCGCATCGACTTCCTCGCCGGCGAGCTCGAACGTGGCGTGCCCGCTCGCCACGAAGTAGAGCTCCTCGTGGCGCCCGGCGCCGTGGCCGAGCTCGTCGTGCTCCTCGATGACGTGCTCCCGTGCCGTGGCCGTGTACGCGTTGACCCCGAACGAGGCGATCCCGAAGTGGAGCCGGACCGGGCGGATGTCGAAGCTGGCCGAGCTCTTGACGAGCGCCATGTCCTCGAGGCGCGCGACGGCGTACGGCTTGGGGCTCACCTAGGCCGCGACTGCCGACGCCTCGCGCACGAGGCGGCCGAGGCGGCCGATCCCCTCATCGATCTCCGGGGCGGTCGCGAAGGAGTACGCCAGGCGCGCCGATTCGTCCCCGCCGCCGTGGAAGAAGAAGTCGGCGCCTTTGATGAAGGTGACTCCCTCCTCCGCCGCTTGGGCCAGCAGCGCGTCGCCGCGGACGCCCGGCGGAAGATCGAGCCAGAGGAAGTACCCACCTTCGGGGCGGCTCCAGGCTGCGCCCTCACCCAGCTCGCGCTCGAGCGCGGCGGTCATGGCGTCCTTGCGGATGCGCAGCCCCTCGCGCACGCGCTCGAGGTTCGGCTCGTAGCGTCCATTCGTGACGAACTCGAACAGCGCGGCCTCGACGAAGATGGCCGGCGAGACGTAGTGCTCGAGCACGAGCGCCTCGATCTCGGGGACGAGCTCTGCGGGGAGGATGAGGTAGCCGGTGCGGATCCCGGGCGCAACAGTCTTCGAGAACGACGAGAGGAAGACGACGCCCTCGCCCTCCGAGATCTCGAGCAGGCGGGGGAGCTGCTCGCCTTCGAAGCGGAGCTCTCCGTAGGGGTCGTCCTCGAACACGAGCGCGCCGCGCTCGCGGGCCAGCTCGATCAGCCGGAAGCGGTTCTCGCGCGAGAGCGTGCGGCCGCTCGGGTTCTGGAACGTCGGGATTGTGTAGACGACGTCGCCGGCCCGGAGGGAGCCGGCCAGAGCGTCTACATCCAGCCCGTCGTCCGCAAGCTCGATCTGCTCGACCTCGGCGCCGATGCGGCGCAGGATCGACAGCGAGCGGTCGTAGCAGGGCGCTTCGACGAAGAACCGCGACCCGTTCTTCACGAGGTGGCGAGCGGCGAAGGAGAACCCCTGCAGGGAACCGTTGGTGACGACGACCCGTCCGGGATCGACGCCGTGCCGCTCGGCGACCCACTCGCGGAGCGGCGGATAGCCGCCGGGTGGGCCATAGTTGAGCGCGGTGGCGCCGTCACGCGCGAGGGCCGCCGCCGCGCAGTCCGAGAACTCCTCGATCGGGAGCAGATCTGGGCCCGGCATGCCTCTTGCAAACGAGATCACGCTCACGCGCTGAGTGTACTGCGCCGGTCCGCGGGACTCCTCAGGCGCGCGTGCCGACGACCTCGGCGACGAGTTGGGCCACCTCGGTCGGGTTCGTGCCGACGCGGACGCCGTGCGCTTCGAGCGCCTCCTTCTTGGCCTGGGCAGTGCCTGCGCTCCCTGAGATGATCGCTCCCGCGTGGCCCATCGTCTTCCCAGGCGGGGCCGTGAACCCCGCGATGTACGCGATCACGGGCTTGGTCATCTCGGCTTCGATGAACTCGGCCGCTTTCTCCTCCTCGGCGCCACCGATCTCGCCCACCATGACCACGTACTCGGTCTCGGGATCGGCCTCGAAGCGAGCGAGGACGTCCAAAAATGACGACCCGACCACGGGGTCCCCCCCGATTCCGACGATAGTGGATTGACCGACACCGAGTTGCGTCAGCTCGTGTCCGATTTGGTACGTGAGCGTGCCGGATCGCGACACGAGGCCGACGTTCCCCTCCCGGAAGATCTCCGCGGGGATGATCCCCACGTTCGCCTTCCCCGGCGAGAGCACGCCGGGGCAGTTCGGGCCCACCATCGTGATGCCGCGGGGGCGGATGTAGTTGTAGACCCGGAGCATGTCGTGCGCCGGGATGCCCTCGGTGATGCAGATCACCGTCTCGATGCCGGCGTCGACGGCCTCGTAGATGGCGTCCGCGGCGAAGCGGGCAGGCACGAAGACCATCGCCGTGTTCGGGGTCGTCTCTGCGACCGCGGCTCGCACCGAGTCGAACACGGGGATGCCCTCGACGTCGGCCCCGCCCTTCCCCGGGGTCACGCCCGCGACGACGTTCGTCCCGTACGCCTTGTTCCGCGTCGCGTGGAAGGAGCCCTCTCGCCCCGTGATGCCTTGGACGACGAGGCGCGTCTCGGTGTCGACGATGATGGCCACTAGCCCTTTCGCCCCCTTAGAGCAATGCGGTCGAGCCGCAGCCGGCCGTCCTCGATCCGGTCGGCAAGGAGCTCGCGCACGCGGGCGGCATCCTCCCCCATGCAGCCTGTGCGCTCGAGCCACGGGTCGAAGGAGATCCGCCGTTCGCCCACAAGGGCCTCCTCGAGCGTCAGCCCGGCGCCGTCGAACAAGGCCCGCCACTCGTCCTCGGAGTAGTTGCGCACATGAGACGGATCGCGAAGACGGCTGGCCTCCTCGTCCTGGTCCCCCATGCGCAGGTTGTCGACGACGATGACGAGGTCACCTGAGACCCGCGCCATCTCCGCCAGCCCCCGCTCGACGTCCTCGAAATGGTGCGCGGCGAGGCGGCAGGCGACGACATCGAAGCTTCCGTCCGCGAAGGGCAGGTCCTCGGCGCTGCAGACCACGTCCGGCTGCATCCCCGGGGACGGATCCGAGCTCACGACGTCCATCCCGGCCTCACGCAAACGTCTCGCCACGTGACCGCCGCCGCTAGCGACGTCGAGCGCGGTTCGCGTGTCATTTGCCCAATCGACGACGACATCGAGATCCCAGCCTTCGCCGTGCTCGCGGCTCTTGCGGTACGCCTCGGCGCGGGCATCCCAGACGTTCACCGCGACGCCTTCGCCAGCTCGACGACCCGCTCGGCGGCGGACAGCATCGTGTCCTCGACGTAGAGGTTGGAGGGAGCGGCCTCGGCGAGCATGGCGCGCCCCTCCTCCGCGTTCGTCCCGTCGAGCCGGACGACGATCGGGAGCTCGATGGTCATCCGGTCGAGCGCCTCGAGGATGCCGCGCGCGACCTCGTCGCCGCGCGTGATCCCGCCGAAGATGTTGAAGAGGATCGCCTCCACCTGCGGATCGGAGGTGATGACCTCGAGCGCCGCCACGACGCCCTCTGCGTCACCCCCGCCGCCGAGGTCGCAGAAGTTCGCAGGCCGACCGCCCACCTGGGCGATTACGTCCAAGGTGGACATGACCAGGCCGGCGCCGTTGCCGAGAATCCCGATCTCGCCGTCGAGCTTCACGTACGTGACGCCCTTCTCGCGAGCCAGGCGCTCCTGGGGGTCGCCTGCCTCCACGTCGCGCATCTCGGCGATGTCCGGATGCCGGAAGAGCGCGTTGTCGTCCACCGTGAACTTCGAGTCGAGCGCCTTGACCTCACCCTCCGGCGTGACGATCAGAGGGTTGATCTCACAGAGCATGGCGTCGGCGCCGACGAAGGCGTCATAGAGGTGCCCGACGAGAGCGATGACCTGCTTCTGCTCATCCGGATCCGTCACCCCGGCGGTGAAGCAGAGCCAGCGCGCCTGGTAGGGCTGGAAGCCGACAAGCGGATCGATGTGGAGACGGGCGAGCGCGTCCGGAGAGTGCTCGGCAACCTCCTCGATGTCGACTCCACCCTTGGTGGTCAGCAAGAAGAGGGGCTTCTTCTCGCCCCGGTCGAACGTCACCGAGAGGTAGTACTCCTTCGCGATGTCCGAGGCCTTCTCGACCCAGACCTGGCGGACGACGTGGCCGCGAATGTCCATGCCCAGGATCTCGTCCGCCTTCTGGGCAGCGTCCTCCGGCGAGTCGGCGAGCTTGATCCCTCCGGCCTTGCCGCGACCCCCTGCGAGCACCTGTGCCTTCACGACAACCTGCTCTCCGAGGTCCTCCGCGGCGGCCCGGGCCTCCTCGGCGGATGCGGCTAGCCTCCCGTCGGAGACGGGGATGCCGAACCGGGCGAAGAGCTGCTTGCCCTGGTACTCGTAGAGGTCCATGGGCGGCGGCGAGTCTACCCGCTTGCACGCTCGCGACCCGCACCTCCCGGGCAGAGACGTCGCGTTGTAGCCTTCGCCGGACCCAGCCCCGAGAGGAGTGAGATGACGAGCTTCCAGGACGACGACATCGAGGTCCGAAACGAGTCCGAAGAGGGCGGAAACGGATCGTCCGACTCCGACGACCAGGACAGCGTGGATCAGGATTCCGACGACGCCGACGCGGATAGCTCCGACGCGGACGCCGACTCGACAGATCCGAGCTAGCGCTCTCGAGCGCTCGATCGACCCGGTCTCGACCGAGGAGTTCCTCGCCGAGTACTGGGAGGAGAAGCCGCTCGTCGTCGCGCGCGCGGAAGAGGGTCGCTACAACGACCTCCTTTCGGTCGCCGACGTCGAGCGGCTTCTGTGCTCCGGCGGTTTGCGCACCCCGGGCTTCCGCCTCGTCAAGGCTGGGGAGAAGCTCGACCCGGCTTCGTACACGAAGAGCATTCCCTGGCGGCCCTCTCCTTTCAGCGGCATGGCCGAGGTCGGACAGGTGCTCCGGGAGTTCGAGGGCGGCGCCACCCTCGTCCTCCAGGGCCTTCATCACACGTGGCCGCCACTCGTGGAGTTCTGCCGCTTCCTCGAGATCGGGCTCGGCCATCCTGCCCAGGCCAATGCGTACTTCACGCCACGGGACGCCCAAGGGCTGCCCGTCCACCACGACACGCACGATGTCTTTTCGCTCCAAGTTGCCGGCGAGAAGCGCTGGCTCGTGTACGAGCCTGCGCTCGAGCTGCCGCTGAAAGATCAGAAGTACGGGCCCGAGCTCGGCGAGCCCGGGAATCCCGTCCACGACGTCACGCTCCGCGCCGGGGACACGCTCTACCTGCCACGCGGCTGGCTGCACCAGGCGATGACGTCCTCGACGGACTCCCTCCACATCACCGTGGGCGTGAACGTCTACACGTGGCTCGACGCCTTCAAGGCCGCGCTCGGCGAGTGCGAGGACGAGGTGGGGTTTCGCCGCTCACCCGAGGGCGACGCTCATGACCTGCTCGAGACGCTGCGTGCGCGCCTCGATCCGGATGAGGTGTCGACGCGGCAACGGCGGAAGCTCGTCGCCACCCGCCGCCCGGTGCTTCCCGATCAGCTCACGCAGCTCCAGGCGCTCCAGCGCCTGACGCTCGAGACCCCGGTGGAGCGCAGGGCGACGGTCATCTTCGACCTCGAAGGCTCGACGCTCCTGTTCGAAGGGAAGCAGGTTGCCCTGCCGGCTGTTGCCCGAGACGACGTCGAGTTCATCGCGTCGGCCGACGAGGCCTTCACCGCAGCCGACCTTCCCGGAGACCTGGACGACGAGACGCGACTCGTGCTCGTCCGCCGGCTCGTGCGCGAGGGCTTCCTGCGGCTCAGAGAATCCGCGCCAGATGACGGCGCGGTCGCTGAGGAGTAGCCGAGCCGCACGTCATGTAGACGGGCTCGTCGGCGACCTCGACCTCGACTTCGACCTTGCGCAGGGCGCCTCTGGCTCTCAGCGTCACCCGCCACCCGTCCCCATCCTTCTCGACCTTCCTTAGCGAGACGTCGTCGATGCCCGCGAACCCTTCCGCCTCACGTACGGCCAGCTCCGCGGCCTGCACGACGAACGTGTAGGCCGAGCGCCCGCGGTAGCGGTCGAGGTAAAGCTCGCGGTCGAAGTACCGGTCGAGCAGGGCATCGAGGTCGTCGTCGCCGACGCGCCCGAAGCACAGGCCCTCGGGCAGCACGACGAGGTTTCCGGCGAAGCGATCGCCGCCGACGTGGGTGGACTGCCAGACCCACGCGGGGTCGATCTTGCCCTTGAGCCCGTCGTAGAGAGGGCGGCCGTATTTTGCGCAGCACCGGTCCCGTTTTCCGTGCGTGCAGACGATCATGAGCGGGTGCTCGACCGGCACGCCAGGCATCTCCCCGCCCAGGAGAGCGTCCGCGAAGTCGTACTCGAGCAGGTCGTCGTGATGCTCGAACTCGAGCGCGTAGAGGCGCTCCTCTCCGACTCGCGAGTTGCCCAGGTAGAGCATCCGGCGGGTCTTGCCACGCCGCGGCGGCTGCTTGATGAAGAGGAGGCGCGAATGTCCGAGTCTGGCGAGCTGGTCGCTGAGATGTGCCTTCAGCGCCTCTGAGAGCAGGCTGCCGCCGAGAACATCGCGGTCCCAGAGGCCTCTGTATTCGACGAGGAGCCAGCGGTCGACACGGCTGGCGGTCGCCCCGAGCGGCTCGCTCGCCGCCTCCGCGACATCGGCGCACAGAGCCCGTTTCACGCTTACCGCCACACCTTGAAGGGTACCCGCTTTGTGAGGGGGACCTTACAACTCAGTCGAGGTCGGTCTCGTCGCCCTCCTGCGTGACCACGCAGATCACTTGACCGGTCGTGACCGGCTCGCCCGCGATCACGGAAAGCTCGCCGACAGTCCCGTGCCGGTGTGCGGTGATCTCGTTCTCCATCTTCATCGCCTCGACGACGCAGATCACCTGGCCGGCGGAGACCTCGTCGCCTTCGGTCACCTCGACGGCGAGCACCGTGCCCTGCATCGGGCTGACGACCGCCTCCCTCGCGGCGGCATGAAGGCCGCCCCCGCCCGCTCGGTTGCGGCGACGGCGGGCCAGCTCGGCATGCGGCGGCTCGGGCTCCAGAACCTTGACGTCGTACCGGCGGCCGTCCAACTCGAGCTCGACGACGCGCTCACGAAGCCTTCCGTCCGAAGAACGCGGTACCGTTGTTGCCTGATGAGACAACTGCTGGGACTGCTGCGCAAGCTCCTCGGACTCGACGAGCCCGTGGCAGGTCGTCGCGTCCACGAAGCACGGGTGCGCCAGGAGCGCGCGGTGGAAGCCTGCCAGGGTCGTGACGCCCTCGACGACGAGCTCGTCGAGCGCACGGAGCATCCGGAGCCGCGCGCGCTCGCGATCGACGTCCCAGACGCAGAGCTTGGCGATCAGCGGGTCGTACAGCCCGACCACCTCGGAGCCCTCGGTTACGCCGGAGTCGATCCGAACCCCAGGCCCGCTCGGCTCTCGATAGGTCGTGATCACTCCCGGAGACGGGAGAAACCCGTTTGCCGGGTCCTCGGCGTTGATTCGACACTCGATCGCGTGGCCGCTGAAACGGAGCTCGTCCTGGCGAACGCTCGTCGGCTCCCCGGCTGCAATCGCCACTTGCTCGCGGACGAGATCCACGCCCGTCACGAGCTCGGTGATCGTGTGTTCCACCTGGATCCGCGTGTTCATTTCGAGGAACCAGTAGTTGCCCTCCCGATCGAGGAGACCCTCGATCGTGCCGACGCTGCGATAGCCGACCGCCCGCGCGGCTTCGATGGCGATCTGCCCGATCCGCTCGCGCAGCCCGGGTGTGACCGCGGGCGACGGCGTCTCCTCGACGATCTTCTGGTGCCGTCGCTGGATGGTGCAGTCGCGCTCGCCGAGATGGACGACGTTGCCGTGATCGTCGGCGAGGACCTGAACCTCGACGTGCCGGGGATCCTCGATGAACTTCTCCACGTACACCGCGGAATCCGAGAAGTACGACTCGCCCTCGCGCCGGGCGGCTGCGAGCGCGCGCTCGGCCTCGTCGGCGCCGGCGACGACCTTCAGGCCCTTGCCGCCTCCTCCGGCAGACGCCTTGATCGCCACCGGCCAGCCGTATTCCTCCCCGAGCCGAACGACCTCCTCGACCGTCTCGATCGGCTCCGTCGTCCCCGGGATGATCGGAACGCCGGCCTCTGCCATGCGAGCTCGGGCTGCGATCTTGGAGCCCATCAGCTCGATGGCCTCGGGCGGGGGGCCGATCCACACGAGACCGGCATCCGCGACCGCACGGGCGAAGGCGGCGTTCTCCGCCAGGAACCCGTAGCCGGGATGGACGGCGCTCGCGCCGGCCCGCGTCGCCGCGTCGAGGATGCGCTCGTGGTGCAGGTAGCTCTCCGAGGGAGCGCCCGGACCGATCAGATAGGCCTCGTCCGCCACCGCGGCGTGCAGCGAACCGCGGTCGGCCTCGGAGTAGACCGCCACGGTCCCGATGCCGAGCTCGCGCAATGTTCGGAAGACGCGAATCGCGATCTCACCTCGGTTGGCGACCAGGACTTTGTCAAAGAGCGGCACGGCCGCACCTATTCTTCCCTGCCGTGCACCTATCGGATCAGCTCACCACCGCGCGCGCGCTCGCCGTGCCGGTCGTCGTCGTCCTCTTCGCCTGGGACTTCCCGGGACACGACTACTGGGCGACCGCAGTGTTCGTCGTCGCGATGGCCACTGACTGGTTCGACGGCTGGTACGCGCGCAGGACGAACCGGTCCTCGAACCTGGGGCGGCTGCTCGACCCGGTGGCGGACAAGCTGCTCGTCATGGCCACGCTCATCATGGTCGTCGGGGAGGTCCTGCCCGCCTGGATGGTTGCCGCGATCGTGGCGCGCGAGTTCCTGCTCTCCGGATTGCGCCTGGCGGCGCTCGAGCGGGGAGTGGTGATCGGCGCGCGTGACCTTGGCAAGCTCAAGACAGGCCTCCAGGCCGCCGCCGCAGGCCTCGCCGGGCTCGCCGCCGGGGGGGCGATCTCGACGGACATCGCCTGGTGGGCCGGATTGATCGCGCTGCTCTTTACGTGGATCTCCGGTCTTGATTACTTTTTGAATGCACCCCGCATTTTCCGTGGCCAGCAGCCTGCGTAACTTCCGCTCCAACGACCGCTCAGCAGTCCTCGAGCTCTCACGTCATGCGCTCCAGCGGCCTGCCGAGCAGGTCGGCAACCCGCTCTGGAACACGCGCGACGAGCTCGAGAGCGAGCTTGCCGACTGGGAGGTCGATCCCGCCGAGACGCTCCTCGTCGAGGAGCAGGATGGCGAGGTGGTCGGCTTCGGCGGCGTCGAGATCTCGCCGGGCTGGGACCACGCCGACCTGTTCGGGCCTCTCGTCGCCCCTGAATTTCGCGGTCAGAAGCTCGGCACCGTGCTTCTCGAGGCCTCGATCGAGCGGGCCGAGGCTCGAGGGGCTGAGCGCGTCGTCGCCTCGGTCGGCACCCGCAACCTGAACGGACGGATCCTGCTCGAGCGCGCAGGGTTCAGGCCGCAAGGAACCGCGAGCGCGATCTTTCGCGTGACGCAGGACGATCACCGTCCGGTCCTCGAAGGCCCTGAAGGCGTCACCGTCCGCCCCGGAACGGAGAACGACCTCGAGACGACGCTCGAGCTCTACCGCGAGTGCTTCCCGGGGGGCGTCTTCCCCGATCGCGCGTGGAGCGAGGGACTGGAAGCCGGCACCGTCTACCTGGCGGAAGCACGCGGCTCCGGGCTCGCCGTCGTCAACATCGACCCGAGCGACCGCTGGATCTACCACCTGGGCGTGACCGCGAGCGAGCGCTCGCACGGCGTCGGGAGCTACGTGCTCAGCCGCGCACTCGTCGACTACTGGGAGACCCACCCCCACGAAGGGCTCGGTCTCTCGGTCCGGGCGGACAACCTCCCCGCCCTCCGGCTCTACCGCCGGCAGGGATTCGCTCCGCTCCTCGTCGTCGAATCCTTCGAGCTTCCGCTCTAGAGCTCGTCCTCTTCGGGGGCGAGGGTTTCCTGGACACCCTGCCGCCACCAGTCGCTGTAGGGATCCGGTCGGTGCGCGAGGAGGCGCGCGAGAGCCTCGTCGAGCGCCTCGCGCTGGTCAGACGGCTCGTGGACGATCTCCGGCTCCATCGGGGGAAGCAGACTAAAGGCTCCGGCCGGCACCTCCGATAGGACGAGGGATGCGCCGGGGTCTCATCCTCCTCGCGATTCTTGCGGCTCTCGTGGCCGCCCCGACGGTCCACGCCGCGTCGTGGGCCCGTCCCCAGATCCAGGTCGTCGTCGACCACGGCCTCATGGGCCCGAGCGTCGCCGAGTTCAAGCCCGGACAGCCGCTCACCCGCGAAGCACTCGGCTACGCAATGGCCGTGCTGACCGGCAAGGCGCAGGTCGTCGTCGACCCTCAGCACACGGTGACCATGGCGCAGCTCGACCGCCGCCTCGTCACGTATCTCGGTCTGCGCGGAGCGGCAAAGAGCTTCCAGGAGACAGTTGCCAATGCGGGCCTGACACCGCCGAACCGGCTCGGCGACGAAGTCGTCGCGCGACTCCTCGAGCTTCGCCTCAACCACCCGGCCAACCACGACAACCTCGAATTGCGCCCCAATGACGTCGCAACCCGGGCGGAGGCCGCGTATTCCCTCGCCCAGGTGCTCGACGTCCAGCAGTGGGAGCTCGACTGGGTGAACTCACTGGGCTCCTCCTTCACGCTCCCCGCGTACACCGAGTGGCGCAGGCGCGTGCTCGAGCGCGCCGTCCACTTCGTCGGATTCCCCTACGTCTGGGGAGGCATGTGGGAGCATCAGCAGACGCTCTTCGGCATCACCGATCGCGGCGGCTTCGACTGCTCGGGGTTCGTCTGGCGGGTCTACAAGCTCGCTCCGTACGGAGGCGGCGGCTTGCTCTCGTCCGTCCTCCAGGGACGCACGACCTACCAGATGAGCGGCGAAGTACCCCGCAGCAAGCGCGTCGCCAAGCGATATCTCAAGCCGGGTGACGTCATGTTCTTCGGCGCCGACGGCCCCACTTCGAGCCCTTCCCAGGTCGATCACACGGGAATTTACCTCGGCCGAAACTGGATGATCCACTCCTCGGGCCAGGGCGTCACGCTTGTCCCCTTCGCGGGTTGGTACGTGGATCGCTTCGCCTGGGCGCGCAGGCCGCTTCGCGAAGCCGGCCTCTCCTAGAAACCCCTGCTTTCGAGGGAAATTCCCGAATCACCCGTAAGGGGGATGTTGGCACCCCTGACGCGGACTGATACTTGGCACGTCCTGCGGCGTCCGACTAAGGGAGAGGACCCAAATGCTCCATTGGAAGGTAAAGCTCGTTCAGATTGCTGCCGTTGCTGCCCTCCTGGCCGCTTTTCTAAGCGACCTGGAAGGGTGGGCCTGGTAACACGGCGAACTGGTAGCGCATAACCGTGAACGTGAGTCCCGTTGGCTCCGCGGAGAGCGCAGCGGGTGAGGTCAAGCAGGCGCGCTTCGTCTCGAGAGAGACGACGCGCCTTCTGCCCATCCTCGTCCCCGTTGCTCTCGCGGGCTTTGCGCTGCTCGGCCTCGCGATCTTCTCCTTCGCGAAGTCGTCCCCGAGCGCGGCCGTGCTGGCCGGAGTGCTCGCACTCCTCCTAGCGGCCACGTTCGTCGAGGCGCACCCCGTTCCGATCGAAGGGATCAGCTCCGAGGGAATCTCCCTCGCGGCGGTCTTCATCGTCGGCACCGCGGTCATCTACGGCTGGGCACCGGCCGTGATCATGGGCTTCCTCACGAGGGCTCTGATCGAGCTCTTCCAGCGGCGGCCGCTGATTCGGCTTTCGTACAACAGCGCCGTCTACGCACTGGGCGGCGGCGCGGCAGGCGCTGCGAGCGCCATCGGCGCGGACGAAGCCGGCGTGGCCTCTCTGCTCCTCCAGGTGCTTCTCGGCGCCGCGGCGTTCTATGCAGTCAACATTCCGCTGATCGCCGGGATCATCGCGCGGTGGGCCCGGGAGCCCTTCTTCCCGCTCCTCAAGCGCTCGATCTACTGGACGGCGGTGCCGTTTTCGATCATGGCCTCGGTCAGCCTCATGCTGGCCGTCCTGTGGGAGCGCTCGCCGCTTCTCGCCATCGCCCTCGTAGGCCCACTCGTCGCCATCGCCCTGTACCAGCGCTCGGTCTACAGCGCGCTCAAGGCGATGCGGCTGGCCCTCACCGACCCGCTGACCGGGCTGGGCAACCATCGACATTTCCACGAGCGGCTGCAGCGCGACCTGGACAAGGCCCAGAACGAAGGGTTCGCGCTCACCGTCTGTCTCCTCGACATCGACAACTTCAAGCAGGTCAACGACCGCTACGGCCATCCGGTCGGTGACCGCGTACTCGCACAGGTTGCGGCGCGGCTCCGGCAAGGCGGCGAGGCGTTCCGTCTCGGCGGCGACGAGTTCGCGCTGCTCCTCCCCCGCCGGGACGAGCACGAGGGTATTTCCATCGCCCAGTCAGTGATCGACCGCGTCAACGAGGCCGACTGCGAGCACGGGGGCAAGGTCTCCATCTCGGCCGGCATCGCGACATATCCGCAGCACGGCGTGGAGCGCTCCGAGCTCGTGCGCGTGGCCGACTCCGCTCTCTACCTGGCCAAGGAGCACGGCAAGGGACGGGTGCGGGCCTACCGCCCCGACCTGCTCGAGCTGGCCGAGCTGCGCCGACTCGCCGAGGGGCCCGACCGGGCGGCGCGCCTCAGGGCGGCGGCCTCGCTCGCCCACGCGGTCGATGCCCGCGATGCCTACACGGGCTCGCACTCCTACATGGTGGGAGAGCTCTCCGCCCGGGTGGCCAAGCGCATGGGCCTCGACGGCGAGCAGATCGAGCTCGCCCGCCTGGCCGGCTCGCTCCACGATCTGGGCAAGCTCGCCATCCCCGAGGAGATCCTCAGAAAGCCAGGCCCCCTGAACGAGGCCGAGCGGCTCGTGCTCGAGCGCCACCCCCAGATCGGCTTTCGCATGCTCGATTCCCTCGGTGTCGAGCCGGTCGCCTCCTGGGTCTTGCACCACCACGAGCGCTGGGACGGAAACGGCTACCCCGAGCGCCTGGGCGGGGAGCGCATCCCGCTCGGCTCGAGGATCCTGCTCGTCGCCGATGCCTACGACGCGATGACGACCGACCGCGTCTACCGCTCGCGCCTCTCGCACGAGCGGGCGATGGCCGAGCTCGAGCGCTGCGCGGGGACGCAGTTCGACCCTGACGTCGTGCTCGCCTTCCGCGAGGAGTTCGACGCGCCTCGCGTGCCCGAGCTGGTCGTCGTCGCGAGCTCCTAGCCACCGGCGAAAAACACTCGCAGCTCCTCGTAGACCTCGTCGGGGGCCTCCTCCACCAGGAAGTGCCCGCAGTCGAGGGCGCTGCCGCGCAGTGAAGTCCTCGGCCAGCCGCGGCGCGACCCGGTTCCACATCGCGTGCGTCTGCGGATGCCCGTGCAAAAGAAGGACCGGCGGGCCACTCCCCCCGGTGACGCACGCGGATCGGCGCCTCCCCGGTGTCGATGAAGTCGAGCTCGAAACCGTCGAACACGGGCGGGCGTAAGGTTGTCATGACTATGCGCCGCTGGGCCACGTGGCTCCTCGTCGGCGGCCTCGCCGCGCTCGGCTCGGTGGCGCTGGCCGATGCTCTGCGGGGTGACCCGACGACGCGTCGAGCCGCGGCTCCGACGATCTCGGTCGCCCTCATCCCTCGTAATGAGCCCGCAGCGAGCGCAATGAGTGGCGTCCTCTACTACAGCGCGAAGAACGACGAGTGCCGGCTCGACGGCATCCGTCTGCCAGGTCTCGAGAATGCGCCACCGCCGACGCTCCGCAGCTGCCGGTTTTCGATCTCGCCGACCGGTGAGAATGCTTTGCCCGAAAACGCGGCCTGGTCACGCGACGGGAGGTTCTTCGCCCGCGAGATGGGCGGGGTTGTCGAGTTCAATTCAATCGCTTCGGAAAGCGGAGTCCAGCTGCGCGGTCACGCCCCTGCATTCAAGCCGGACGGGACTTTCACGTACGCGCGTGGGAACGACATCGTCGAGTGTCCACGCCCGGAGCCGATCTCACCCTGCAGGAGGATCGTCGCGCGCTTCGGCGATTGGCCGGTTCTCGAGCTCGCGTGGCTCACCAACAGCCGGATGGCGGTGATCGCCCGGCCCTCCGACTACGTGCTCGTGATCCGAGAGGGTCGGCTCCGCGTGTCCGTGCCAGGTTGGAGCCGGCCCGTCACCGATCTCGAGGTGAGCCCGCAAGGAAGCTTCGTGGCGGCTCAAGCGAAAGGCCGTGAAGGGCTGGTCGTCTTTGGTGCCGACGGGCGCACGGTCAGCCTGCCTCCCTTTACAGACGCGCACTCGATTACCTGGTCGCCGGACGAGCGCTGGACGGCGGTGGCTACTCGACGCTCTGTCTTCATTTTCCGCACGAACACGGGAGAGGCCCGCGTGCGCCGGCTGCCGATCGTCGCGCGCGATCTGGCCTGGCGCTGATGGGCCGCCTCCCGAGCTGGCTCGTGGTCGGGGCCGTTGGGGCGGTGATCGTCCTCGCGGCCGCGGACGCCCTTCGCTCCACCGGCGATGCAGCCCCGGAAGACTCCGCTCCCGCTCGAGAGCCCACCACGACGGCCGACGCGGAGCCGACCGGCCTGCACGGTGTGATCGTCGTGGGCGCCGACTGCGCCTCGATCAGGGCGATCCGGCTCCCGACGCTCATCTCGTTTCAGCCTCCCCGTCAAACCGACTGCGACGGGTACACCTGGTCAAGGGACGGAACGCTTTACGCGCGCTGTCAGGGTGAGCGGACGGCGGTCGGAACCTCGGAGGGCCGCCCGGCGCTGACTCTTTCCGGCTGCGAGCCCGCATGGCGACCAGACGGCGCGCTCACGGTCGTCCGTGGCGGCGGCCTCGTCCTCACCCGTAGCATCGGTCGACCCAGCCAGCTGCTCCCACGAGCGCAACTTGGGGAACTGCTCGCCGGCGCGTTTCCGCGCGCGCGGAGCTACGGGCTCACGCAGGTCTCCTGGCTGGACACGACCCGAGTTGCCGCGATCATCCACGGCGCCAGGCCATGGGAGGAGGGAGTCGTCGTCCTCTCGACGCTCTTCGGGGAGCTCCGCTACTCCGAGCCGAGGTTCGGAGCCGGGCTCGCCGATCTGCGGGCCAGCCCTCGAGGCGATTACATCGCGTACGGCGTCACGAGGCTCGGTCGCGAGTACACGATGGTGACCACGGACGGACGGGAAGTCCGGCTGCCCCGGATCGGCAATGCGCTGAACGTGGCCTGGTCGCCCGACGAGAAGCACGTCGCCATCTCGACCCGCACGACGACGTTCATCGCGCGCACGGACTCGCGCGAGGTGGTCTTCGAGCTCCCAGCCGGCGGCCGGTCGCTCGCCTGGCTTCCCTGACGGCAACCGTCTATTAGAGACGATGGAACTTTGCACCAGGTCGCGCTAATGTCCCGCGCCCCGGACGCGGAGCTGTAGCCGCGATGGACACCGACCCCGATACGGCTCACCCGCCGCTCTTTGCACGGCACGCGAGACGGCCCCGTCTCACACGCCTGCTGGACGAAAGCGGAGCTCAGGCACTTGTCATCACAGGGCCGGCCGGCTACGGGAAGACCATCCTCGCAACCGAGTGGCTGCAGGGCCGAGAGCAAGTGGTCTGGTACCGCGCCACGAGCGCCTCGGCCGACGTGGCTGCCTTCTCGGCCGGATTAGCCGACGTGGTGGCGCCTCTTGTCCCAGGGGCAGGCCAACACCTCAAGCAACGTCTTCGGGTCGCGGACTCCCCGGAACGCGCGGCTCGGCCGCTCGCGGAACTGCTCGCCCAGGATCTTGAAGGGTGGCCGCCAGCAGCTCTCCTCGTCATCGACGATTACCACCTCGTGGCGGACTCGGCCCCGGTCGAGGACTTCTTCGACTGGCTGCTGACGCTTCAGCCGAAGCTGCGGGTGTTGGTGACGACCCGGCGTCGGCCCCGCTGGGCATCCGCGAGGCGGATCCTCTACGGCGAGATCACGGAGATCGGCGGCGACCAGCTCGCGATGAACGCCGACGAGGCGCGCAGAGTTCTCGGCGCCGATCGCTCGGGCGAGTCGATCAGAGCGCTCGTCACCCAGGCAGAGGGGTGGCCTGCGCTCATCGGACTGGCTGCGCTGACGGCGTCCAGCGAGATGCCGGATGAGCGCGTTTCGGAGGCGCTGTACCGCTATTTCGCCGAGGAGCTGGTGCGCCACGAACCACCGGACGTGCAGCGGTTCATGCTCGTGGCCTCAGTGCCGGCGATGATCGATGCGCGAATCGCGCGGGAAGTGCTGGACGTCGCCGACCCCGAGCCGCTTCTCGACGCGCTGGCCGGGCAAGGACTGCTGCTGCGTATCGATGGGAGGTTCCAGTTTCACCCCTTGTTGCGATCGTTCCTGCGTAAGCGACTACATGAAGTCGACCCGGCCACGCTCCAGGCTCTCAATGAGCGAGCGATTTCAGACTCGCGGACAAACGCCCGCTGGGAGGAAGCTTTCTCAAGCGCTCTTGAGGCAGGCCGTGTCGAAGCAGCCGTCGGCGTTCTTGTGGACGCGACGCCCATTCTCCTCGCCTCCGGTCGTATCGAGACGCTAGAGAGGTGGCTTGATGACTGCGGCTCGCACGCAGTTCACTCGGCTGGCGCAACGATCGCACGCGTCGAAATTCTCATCCGCAAGGGTCAACTCCTCGATGCGTCGGCGATAGCCCAGGACTTGACGGGACGACTACCGGATGGACATCCGCTCGCCTCGCGAGCGAACTTCCTTACCGGCCAAGCGTTGTACCTGGGGTCGGGCAGCGCCCAAGCAGTGGAGTTCCAAAAACGAGCGAGGGAGCTCGCGCAAGACGAGGAGGACATCAAGCGGGCCCTATGGGGGCTTTTCATGACAGAGAACGAACTGGGCTCCCCGGGAGCCGAGGGCCTCCTGGCGGAGCTCGATGCTATGGCCACCGATAGCGAAGATCTTGATACACGACTGCGCATCGCCGTAGGAAGGCAAGCCGTGGCCGCAAATCGAGGCTCGTTCGGAGATCTTCTTGAGAAGTCACTGCCTCTCGCTCCCATGTCTGCGCATGCCTCGGACCCGATGGCTCGGACCACTTTCCTGGTCAATGCGAGCTATTTGTGCGTCGCCCACGCCGACTACAAAAGGGCCCTCATACTTGCGCACGGAGCCCTTGAGGAGTGCCGGGTTCTCGGGCTCGAGTTCGCGAAAGGTTACTGTCTCGCGACACTCGCCCTCGCCCATGCTGGCGTTCGCGCGTTTCGAAGCGCGCAGCAAGCGTTGCGGGAACTAGAGGGCGTTGCCGATGAGCAAGACAATCTTTATTTGCGATGGTCGGCAGAAATCACAGCGATCCGCGTAGCGCTCGCTCGAGGACGTCCGGATGAAGCCCTTTCTGGACGAGCATTGGGTTTCGCCAACGAGATCCCAGTCCCAGCCGCGCAGGGCGAGTACCTCGCCGTACTGGGGCTCGCTGCAGCCGCGTCAGGCGATCAGGATCTCGTTGGTCGATGTGTGCGGCTTGCCGAGGGTCGAACCGGTGCAATCGAGGCTCGCTTCTTTGGACAGTTCGCTGATCTCATCGGCAGGATCGGCATTCAAGAGCCATCACCGCCCGAGGTCACCCGGCTGATAAGAGCTGCGATGAACGCTTCATTCGAGGACTCATTCGTGGTTGCGTACAGGCTCGCTCCCCGCCTCCTCGACTTGATCCCATCTGACGACTCGGTCGTACCTGCCGTCGTTCTCGTCATGAAGCGCGCCAACGATCACGGGATCGCTCGGTCTCACTTCCCGCGGGCTTCTCGCGCACCGGCGGAGACGCCCCTTACGCCGCGGGAAGAAGAGGTCCTGGAGTTACTGGCTACGGGATTATCGAACGCCGAAATTGCGCAACGACTGTTCATTAGCCCCAGCACCGCGAAGGTTCACGTGCAGCACATACTGAAAAAGCTCGGCGCAAAGACACGGCTCCAGGCCGCGATGCACGCCGCCACCTTCTCCGACGGGCAGGACTAGGCTGCGCCTGAAGCCGCCGCAACCGCCAAGACGGGGTGACGATGTGCCTCAAGCTTGAACTCTCCTTCAGCGCCCGCCAGATACGACTCATCGGCCTGCGCAAGAATTGCTTCGAAGGCGGCTACGACGGTTGTGTCGAATTGTGTGCCGACCGCCTGGGCGAGCCGCAGGCGGGCCACGCGACTCGGCATTGCGTCCCGATAAGGTCGCCCGGAAGTCATCGCGTTGTATGCGTCCGCCACGGCGATGATTCGGGAGATGACGGGAATTTCTTCCGCCGGCAGGCGGTCGGGGTACCCGTTCCCATCCATCCTCTCGTGGTGGTGGCGAACGATCTTAGCGATGTCGGAGTAACCTTCCACCCTGGCGAGAATCCGTTCGCCGATCTCAGAGTGCTCTTCCATTCGCCGCCGCTCCTCCAGGGTTAGCGCTCCCGGTTTTTCGAGGAGTCCGGCGGGAAGGCCCACCTTCCCGATGTCATGCAGAAGTCCGCAGAGATGCGCACGCTGCTGCTCGTCCTCGCCCAGCTGTAGCCGAGCCGCGATATCCCTCGCATAGACCGCGACCACGGCCGAGTGGCCTGCGGTGTACTGATCTCTGGCGTCCAGGGCCGCAACGAGTGCCCCGGCGAATGACAGGCTGGCCCGCTCAAGTCTTTCATTGGCGGCACCCAGATCAGCAACAAGACGAGCCTGCTCCTGATACATGGTCAAGAGTCGTTGCGCGGCGAGAGCGGGAACGAAGAAGAGTAGAACCGTCCACGGTGACAGCTCTCGATACGTATAGGCGAGTGCGGCGATTACTGGTGTGTAGAGCGGGACGGTGCTGAGCATCAATCGCGCCATCGCCTTGGCCGTGTCCCTAAACGAAGCTGACCGTCTGAGAGCGATCGTGATGGCGTTCAACGTGATGTCCCCCACAGCCTCAACAACAGCAGCCGCGGCGACCGCCAACACCAGACCAGCAAAGGACGTCTCTTCGGTGATCAGGAATCCAGCGGCGAGACCTGCCAGGCCGGCCACAAGAGCACGCGAAAATGTCCAGATCACCCATCGGGTGTACGGTCGTCCACAGTCCAACGCCAATGCAGATGCCGCGACGATCATGGCGGGGAGCGGCCCGTAGACGACCGCCGCGAAGAGAATCGGCAGAGCCGACACAGACATTTGGGTGGTGGCGGTGATGTGGACGCTCTGTCGCTCAGCGAGCAGAGCAACAGCGCACAGGGCGGCGATGATCCAGAACGGCGTCCCAACGCTTCCCGTGGTGCGGAGCACCCCGCCTGCGAGCGCCAATACGGAAACAACAAGACCTGCCGCAAACCACTGAAGGCTGCCCCATCCAGCCTGGAGCCGAAGGTAAGTAAGTTTGTAGGTATCCGCCACGAGTTTCTCTTGAAGATCCCCCAAAAGGGGTATAAGCTTCCGCCGCCGTTGTCCCCCGAATCGAGAGGTGACCGTGTTGCTGCACTGGGAATCTCGAGTGGTGAGCCTCCTGGCGCTGGCCCTGGGTGCAGGGATCCGCTCCGGTAAAAGCTGGTAAAGCCCTCCAAGTCTTAGTTTTTCCACACCGTGGGGCATCCCTCACTAGAGGGATTCATCAACAGGGCTGTGGAAATGTGGAAAGCCTGATCGCCTAGGCGATCAGGCCGCGCCTAAAGCCAATCGCGACAGCGTGCGCTCTGCTGCGGGCCTGAAGCTTGGCCAGCAGATGGCGCACGTGCGATTTGACCGTTTCCTCTGAGAGGTAGAGCCGCTGCCCGATCTCGCGGTTCACGAGGCCATCGGAGATGAGCTGGAGCACCTCGATCTCGCGCATGGTGGGCTCCTGCTCGAGCTCGCGCATTTGCGGCTGAAGCGGGATCACTTCGGCGTCCTGGTCAGTCGAGTGCCGTGCCGCAGCCTCGTCGAAGCGACGGCTGTGGTCCAGGTATCGGCTCAGGATGTCTTTACGCTCGGCAGCGTCCATGTGCACGCAATATCGCCCTCTTGCAGGCCCTTCCTGACCCTCGTTCGAGGGAGGCCCTGTGACGTTTGGATCGGTGTAAAGATGCCGCTAAGTGCGAAAACTTGTGCTTATCTGCCGACTGCCGGCCGACTAGGTCGGCGGAGGCTCCCAGGCGGGCTCCGGGATACCGGCGTCGAACACCGCCTCCTGCTGCTTGGGCTCGATCCTGCCCTCTTTGATGTCCTCCGCCCAGTGGCAGGCCACCTCGTGGCCCAGGACCGTCCGCAGCTTCGGCACGTCGTCGCGGCACCGCGTGGGCTGGACGTAGGGGCAGCGCGTGTGGAACCGGCAGGCCGGCGGCGGGTTCGCCGGGCTCGGGAGGTCGCCGGCGAGCAGGATCGTCTCGCGTCCCCTCTCCACCGCGGGATCCGGAATCGGCACGGCTGAAAGCAGCGAGATCGTGTACGGGTGGAGCGGGTTCTCGTAGAGCTCCTCGGCCGGCGAGACCTCGACGATCCAGCCGAGGTACATGACGGCAATCCGGTCGGAGATGTGGCGGACGACCGCCAGGTCGTGCGCGATGAAGAGATAGGTCAGGTCGAAGTCGGTCTGCAGACCCTCGAGCAGGTTGATGATCTGCGCCTGGATCGAGACGTCGAGTGCGGACACGGGCTCGTCGCAGACGATGAAGTCCGGATTCAATGCCAACGATCGCGCCAGGCCGATGCGCTGGCGCTGGCCGCCCGAGAACTCGTGCGGATAGCGGCCCGCGGCGTCTGCGGGCAGCCCGACGATCTCGAGGAGCTCGACCACCCGCCTCCCCACTCCCTTGCCCTTCATGATCCCGTGCACCTTGAGCGGCTCGCCCACGATCCGCCCCACGGAATGGCGCGGGTTCAGCGAGGCGAATGGATCCTGAAAGACCATCTGCATCCTCCGGCGGAGCGGGCGTAGGTCGGACTCGCTTAGCTCGGTGATGTCCTGGCCGTCGAAGCGGATCTTCCCCGCCGTGGGCTTATAGAGACGCAGAAGGGTGCGACCGACCGTCGACTTGCCGCAGCCGGACTCCCCGACAAGGCCGAGCGTCTCGCCGCGGCGGATCTCGAAGCTGACGTCGTCGACCGCCTTGATGTCGCCGATGTGGCGGTCGAGGATGATCCCGCTCTTGATCGGGAACCAGACCTTCAGGTTCTCGACCTCAACAAGATTGCCGTTCACGCTCATAGCCGGCTCCGCAGCCGGTCGAGCCCGGCTTCGGCTCCTGACGACGCTGTCGGCAGGATGCGGCGCTCGCGGCGCTTGGCCGTGCTTAGCAACGCACTGTCCTGCGCGCCGCTCGCGGGCCTCCCTTGCCAGCGCCGCCCCATGAACGTGAAAGCGCTCATGGCCTAGCCGACCGCGGCGGCCCGCGTTTTCTGCCACTCCTCCACGGGCACCGGGTTGAAGCAGGCGACCATGTGCCCCGGCTCGATCTCCCGGAGCTGCGGCACCTCTTCCCTCGACTGCTCGACCTCGAAGCGACAGCGCGGCTGGAAGGGGCACGCGCTCGGCGGGCGGAGCATGTCTCGCGGCGCGCCGTGGATCGGCGTCAGCCGCTCCTTCCGCGTCGCGTCGAGGCGCGGAATCGACTGTAGGAGACCCAGGGTGTAGGGGTGCCGCGGGCGGGCGAAGAGGGGCTCGGCAGCGCCGGTCTCCATAAACATCCCGGCGTACATCACGTTCACGCGCTCGCACATGCCGGCGACGACGCCCAGATCGTGCGTGATGAGGATCAGTGCCGTGTCCCGGTCTGCGACGAGCTGCTTGAGCAGATTGAGGATCTGCGCCTGGATCGTCACGTCGAGCGCCGTCGTGGGCTCGTCGGCGATCAGGAGCTTCGGCTCGCACGCGAGCGCCATCGCGATCATCGCGCGCTGCCTCATGCCACCTGAGAACTGGTGCGGGTAGTCCTTGAGCCGAGCCTTGGCACTCGGGATCCCCACCTGGTCGAGCAGCTCGGCGGCGCGCACGTTCGCCTGACCCTTATCCATGTCGAAGTGGACCTGGAGCGGCTCGCGTATCTGGCGGCCGATCGTGAGCACGGGGTTCAGGCTCGTCATCGGATCCTGGAAGATCATCGCGATCTCGCGACCGCGCACCTTCCGAAGCTGGTCGTCACGCAGCTGCAAAAGGTCACGCCCGCCGAACATCGCCGTGCCGCCGGTCACCCGGCCCGCGCGGGGGAGAATCCCCATCAGCGCGAGCGACGTGACGCTCTTGCCGCAGCCGGACTCGCCGACGATGCCGAGCGTCTCCCCGGGCGCGATGTCAAAGGTGATGCCGTTGACCGCGTGCACCGTCCCCCGTCGAGTCCAGAACTGGACTTTGAGGTCTTCTACTGAGAGGAGCGGGTCGGGCCTTGCCACGGCCTAGCCACGGCCCCGGAGCTTCGGGTCCAGCGCCTCGCGAAGGCCATCGCCGATGAGGTTGATGCTGATGGCTGTGACCACGATCGCGAGCCCCGGAATCATCGCAAGGTGCGGGGCAGTCTGGAGGAAGCGAACGGTGTTGGTCAACATCGTCCCCCACTCCGGCGTCGAGGGATCCTGAGGGCCGAGGCCGAGGAACCCGAGACCCGCCGCGTCGATGATCGCGGTGGCGAGCGCGAGCGTTCCGGCCACGATCACGGGCGAGATGGCGTTCGGGAGGATGTGAGCGCCGAGTATCTGACGTTTGGGCACGCCGACCGAGCGCGCCGCGAGGATGAAATCGTTCTCTCGCTGCGCCAACACGGCCCCGCGCAGGAGGCGCGCGAACAGGGGCACGTTGATGATCCCGATGGCGATCATGATCTGCGTCAGCCCGGGGCCGAGGAGGGCGACGATGCCGATCGCCATCAGGAAGCCGGGGATCGTGAGCCAGATGTCGGTGATGCGCATGATCACCGAGTCGACGGCGCCGCCGAAGAAGCCCGAGATCGCGCCCAGGATGCTTCCGAACACGAAGCCGACGGTGACCGAGACGATGCCGATCAGGATGGAGAAGCGCGCGCCGTAGATGACGCGCGAGAGCTCGTCCCGGCCGAGCTCGTCGACGCCGAAGAGGTGGGCTCTCGACGGGCCAGGGCAGCAGCCCTCGCGCAGGAGGGAGAGGTTCTGTTCCCGCGGGTCGTAGGGCGCGAGGAGCGGCGCGAAGATCGCGAAGAAGACGATCACCGTGATGATCACGAAGCCGGCGATCGCGCCCGGGTTCCGCCGGAGGCGATACCAGGCGTCGGCCCAAAGCCCGGTCGAGGGGGTCTCGAAGGCGACTTCTCGGGTTTCGAGCTCGATGACGCTCATGCCGTCAACTCAGCCGGATCTTCGGGTTGAGGAAGCCGTATGAGATGTCCACGATCAGGTTCACGAAGACGACGATGATGGCCACGAACATCACGCCGCCCTGGATGACGGGGTAGTTGCGGGCCTTGATCGCGTCCACGAGCCACGAGCCGATTCCCGGAAACGCGAAGACGGTCTCGGTGAGAACCGCACCGGAGAGGAGCAGGCCCACCTGAAGGCCGATGATCGTGGAGATCGGCAGCATGGCGTTACGCAGGACATGGCGGTAGTCGACGGCCATCGGCGGCAGCCCCTTCGCCCGCGCGGTGCGCACGTAGTCCTCGTTCTGGACGTCGAGGACGGAGGCCCGCGTGATGCGCGCGATGATCGCGAGCGGGATCGAGCCGAGTGCGATCGCCGGCAGGATCAGGTGCTTGCCGGTGTCGACGAACGCCTCCCAGTTGCCCGCCAGGATCGAATCGAGGACGTAGAAGTTCGTCGGATGCGGTAGGTCGATCAGCGGCGATATCCGCCCCACGCTCGGCAGCCACCCGAGCTTCACCGAGAACACGTACTTGAGGAGCAGCGCGAGGAAGAAAATGGGCGTGGATATCCCGACCAGCGAGACGACGAGGCTCGTGTGGTCGAGGGGCCCCTGGTAGTGCTTGGCAGCCAGGAAGCCGAGCGGTATCCCGAAGATGACCGCGAAGAGGCCCGCGGCGAGCGCGAGCTCGACCGTGGCCGGGAAGCGCCGCTTGAACTCGGTGGTCACCTCCTCGCGCGTGGTCACGCTCGTGCCGAAGTTCAGCGTGACGATCTGCTTGGCGTACCTCCCGTACTGGACGTAGATGGGCTTGTCGAGCCCGTACTGGTGCCGGATGGCCGCGACGGCCTCCGGTGTCGCCCGCTCACCGAGGAGCGCGGCGGCCGGTCCTCCGGGCAGGTTTCTGATCCAGAAGAAGACGAGGATCGAGAGCCCGATGAGGATCGGGATGAGGAGAAGTAGCCGACGGACGACGAATCTGAGCATCTTTCGCCGTCCGCCGGCTGCCTAGTTCCTACCTACTGACTGATCGAAACCGTCGCGAAGGACTGCAGGTCGACCGGGCTCGGCACGTACCCCTCGACGCCCTTGATGAAGGCGACGGCGGGCTTGTTGTGCGCGTAGGGGACGCCCGGCAGGAGATCCATGATCTGCCGGTTCGCCTCCTGGTAGAGCTCGGTCCTCTTGGCCTCGTCAGTCTCCGTTTCGGCCTGGTTGAGGATGTCCATCACCGGATTCAGCTCGTTGTTATCCGTCGTTCCCCACTGCTTCTGGGGGCTCTGGAAGAACACGCCGATGAAGTCGTCCGGGTCTCCGAAGTCGCCCGTCCAGCCGAGCAGATACGCGTTGCCCAGCTTGCCCTCGTCGGAGCGGCCGAGATAGTCGGGGCTCCAGGGAGCGCTGTGCGGGACGACCTTGAAGCCGGCCTTGGCCAGGCTCGCCGAGAACGCTTCGAAGTTGCGCTTCGGATCGGGCATGTAAGGCCGGGAGACGTCGGTCGGATACCAGAAGTCGATCTTCACCGGCAGGGTGTAGCCGGCGTCCTGCAGGATCTGCTTCGACTTCTCGGCGTCGTACGTGTACTCCGTCACGTCGTCCGCGTAGCCGAAGAGCGACGGTGGCATGAACTCCTTCGCCACCTCACCGCGGCCTGCGTAGAACGAGTCGATCACGCCCTGGCGGTCGAGGCCGTAGGCGATCGCCTTGCGGACCTCGATGTCGTCAGTGGGCGGAACCGAGATGTTGAAGCCGACATAGCCGACGTTGAATGCCGGGCGGTCGAGAATCTGCAGGTTCGGATCGCCCTGGATCGTCGGGATGTCCTGCGGCTCGACCAGGTCGTAGCCCATGACGTCGCCGCTCTGGAGCGCCTGCAGGCGCGCAGCGTTATCGGCGATGGGCTTGAAGATCAACTGGTCGAGCTTGGCCCCCGTTCCGTTGAAGCCGGTCGGGCTGTCGGACGTCTTGCCCCAGTAGTCGTCATAGCGCTCGAGGACGAGCCTGTCGCCGCGAGTCCACGACTTGAACTTGAAGGGGCCGGTTCCGACCGGATGCTCTGTCGAGTACGTGCCGGTCGGGTGGAAGATGCCA
Organism: uncultured Actinomycetes bacterium; assembly: GCA_963739065.1. Classification (GTDB taxonomy): domain Bacteria; phylum Actinomycetota; class Thermoleophilia; order Gaiellales; family Gaiellaceae; genus JAIBJP01. The sequence goes on along the minus strand of CAVTYV010000002.1, from coordinate 167,674 downwards.
TCGGCATCCACGGTGCCCTCGTCGGCCTTGAACTCCTCGAGCGCCTTCGGGCTTCCGATCGAGAACGGAGTCAAGGTCAGCCCTGCAAGGAACGAGGCCGACGGCTTGGTCAACGTGATGACCGCCGTGTTGGCGTCCGTCGCCTCGCAGCTCTTGTAGAGGCTGTCCTTCGGAGCACCGCTCTTCGGGTCGTAGGTGGCGAAGCCGCCGAAGATGACCTGCCAGTAGTAGGTCGCGCTCGGGTTCTGGAACGAGTCCTTGAAGTTGTACCAGCGGTTGAAGTTGAAGCAGACAGCGTCGGCATTGAAGTCGGTGCCGTCCTGGAACTTGACGCCCTGGCGCAGGTGGAAGGTGTACGCGGTCGCGTCCGCGTTCGGCTCCCAGCTCTCGGCCAGTCCGGGCTCGAGATCCGTCGTTCCCGGCTTCAGGTCGATGAGCGTCTCGAAGATCTGCTCGATAACGCGCGAGGACTCACCGTCCGAGACGAGGATGCCGTCCAGTGCAACTGGATCGGCAGCCGACGCGAAGACGAGCGTGCCACCCTCGGCACCGCCGCCCTCGGTCCCGCCGGTTGTGCCCGAACCTTCGTCCCCGCCTCCGCAGCCCGCCGCGGCAAGGGCGAGGACGGCGACGAGCAGGAGGGCAAACTTGAGCGACTTTCCCCTCACATGGTCTCCTTTCGAAAATGACCGCCGCCACGGCGGACGGGCAGGGAGTATGTAAGAGGTACGACGTTGCGGCAACCCCCAGGGTTAGGATCGCAACCCAGATGCGTACCGTTCCGCGTCTGTATGAGCGCCTTACGTGGCCCGAGGTGAAGGCGGCCGCCGAGGAGGACGTCGTCTGCCTGATCCCCGTTGCGACACTCGAGGATCACGGCCCCCACCTCCCCATCGACACGGATCTGCGCCTCACGGCCGAGATTTGCCGCCGCGCGGCGGAGGCAGATCCGGACCACATCCTCCTCCTGCCGCCCATCCCCCACGGCTATTCGCCGCACCACATGGACTTTCCCGGCCCGATCACGATCGCCTGGGACACGTTCACGCGCTATTTGACGGATGTGGGCTCCTCGCTGGCCCGCCACGGCTTCAAGCGCATGCTCTTCCTGAACGGGCACGGGTCGAACCAGAACTTCGTCGAGGCGGCGGCGAGGCTCATAGCAGTCGAGCATCCGAACGTCCTGGCCGCAGCCGCGTTCCACACGTCCGGCCCCGAATCCATGCGGCTGATCGAGGAGATCCGCGAGTCCCAGCGCGGCGGGATGGCACACGCGTGCGAGCTGGAGACCTCGATGTACCTCGCCATCGACGCGGATGCGGTCGACATGGACAAAGCAGTCGACGAGCGCAGCTACCCCGCAGGCGAGTACTCGTGGATGGACTGGGCCGACGGTCCGCTCAAGATCATGCCCTGGTGGTCGTCTTTCTCCCGCACGGGAGTTCAGGGCGACGCGACCAAGGCGACCGCTGAAAAAGGGCACGCCCTTCTCGCTGCGGCTGTGCAAGAGTGCGTTGCATACGTGCGCGAGCTGCTCGAGAAGCCGACCCCGGAACGACGCGAACCGCAGGAGACGCTGCCGTGATCCCACTCATCCGCGTGCACGGGACTCACGCGGAAGCCGGAGCCACCATCGGCGCTGCGACCCGGGACGCGATCCGCAAGCACACCGACGCGCTCGAGTACGACCTCGACCTCGTCCTGCGTTACCGCGGCTCGGCGATCAAGTACCTCCCCTGGGTCGTCGAGGAGCTCGAAGCAGCGGCCGCCGCGGCGGAGGTCGATCCTCTCTGGCTCTTCGCCGCCTCCGTCGAAGAGCTCCACGCCTCGCCGGTGCGGGAGGCCGCGACGACCGGCTGCACGGACATCGCGGCAACGCCGCACCATTCCGCCGACGGACACCTCCTCGTCGGCCACAACAACGACCTCACCGCGGGCGAGGAGCACGACATCGTCGCCATCGAGTGGCGGGTCGAGGACGAGCCGACGATCTTCACCCTCGGCATCGGGCCCTGGATCAGCGTGGGCTGGAACGACGCCGGCATCTCCGTGACCGGCAACGAGGTTTCGCCGAAAGACGAGGGCGTCGGCATCCCGCGCCTGCTGCAGATTCGCGACGTGCTCACGCGCCGCACCCTCCAGGATGCGGTTAAGTCGATCCTCCACCCCGCCCGCGCGTCGTCATACAACTGGGTGATCGGGCAGAACGACTACGTCGCCTCGGTGGAGGGATCGGCGACGGCTGCCGAGGGGCTCACGCCTACCGAGGAAGGGACGCTCGCCCATACGAACCACTACGTCCATCCGGACATGCTCGACTACGAGGCGAGCGAGACCGTCGACGGCTCCGCTCTCCGCCTCCAGCGCGCGCAAGAGCTGCTCGCGGCGACGGGCGACGAGCCGCTGACCCGCACGCGCTTGCGCGAGATCCTCTCTGACCACGAGAACGGGCAGGACGCTCTCTGCCGCCACGGGCACGCGCCTGGCGACCCCCAGACTGTCTTCTGGTGCATCGCGGACGTCACGGCCCGCACGGTCATGTACGGCAGCGGAAATCCATGCGATTCCGAGGCCGAGTTGTACGCCTTTACGTAAACCCGGGGTAACTCGTTCGAGGGATGCCGGGCCGTCGTCGGTGTATGTAAGACTGAGAATGCCTGCAAACGGGACTTTCCGGGTCTTGCGGCTCCCGGGGCTCAGAGGAAGGGGGCCGCGATGCGTCGGGGGCGAGCCAGGCTCGTCAGCCCGAACGAAAGGGAGTCGAAAGGTCAGCCAGACGGACGGCTGAACCGAGAGACCGCGCGGCTACTCCCGCTCGTGCTGCCGGTCTCGTGCCTTGGGGCCGCAGCAGTCGTGGTCGCGGCGGCTCACTTCGCCGCTTCCTCTCCGAGCGCCGCGACAGTCGCCGGCGCTTGGGCTCTGCTTGCCGTGACCACCCTCGCGGAAGCCTTCCCCGTGCCACTGGAGCGGGTTCCCGTCGGCGGGACCTCGCTCGCGACGATCTTCATCGTCGGCACGTCGGTCATCTACGGCTGGGACGCGGCGACTGTGACGGCCTTCCTCGCGATGATCATCGTCGAGGTCGTCCGGCGCCGACCTTTGACACGGGTCGCCTACAACAGCGGGGTCTACGCGCTCGCGGGGGCAGCCACCGCGCTTGCCGGCGTCGTCGACCGCAGCGATTCGTTCGTCTGGCTCATCCTGCAGGTGGCGCTGGCTGCCGCGGCGTTCTACGTCGTGGACCTGACCCTCGTCGCGCTGGCCGTCTCCCGCTACTCGCGAGAGCCCTTCTCACTCCTTCTGCGCGGGGCCGTGTCCTCCACGCTCATCGCGTTCTCGATCATGGCCTCCCTCGCCCTGCTGCTCGCCGTTCTCTGGGAGCGCAGCCCGTTTCTGTCCCCCGCTCTGGTCGGGCCGGTCGTGGCGATCGCGCTCTACCAGCGGTCGGTCCACCGCGAGCTCCGAGCCATGCGGCTTGCGCTCACCGATCCGCTCACCGGGCTCGGCAACCACCGCTATTTCCACGAGCAGCTCGAGCGCACGCTCGTCCGGGGGGAGGCGTCGGGGCTCCACGTTTCCCTCTGCCTCTTCGACATCGACGACTTCAAGGAGGTCAACGACGCCTACGGGCATCCGGCCGGAGACGAGCTGCTGGTGGCCGTCGCGTCGCGCCTCCGCCAGGACGGCGAGGCGTTCCGTCTCGGCGGCGACGAGTTCGCGTTGCTCCTCGAAGGGCCGCAGGAGCACGAGGCGGTGCGCATCGCGGAGGACGTCCTCAAGCGCGTGGGCCGGGTGAAGACCGGCCCGGAAGTCGCCCTAAAGGTGTCTGCGGGGATCGCCGTCTACCCGAGTGTCGGCGTGGAGCGCTCCGAGCTCGTGCGCGTGGCCGACTCCGCTCTCTACCTGGCCAAGGAGCACGGCAAGGGACGGGTGCGGGCCTACCGCCCCGACCTGCTCGAGCTGGCCGAGCTGCGCCGACTCGCCGAGGGGCCCGACCGGGCGGCGCGCCTCAGGGCGGCGGCCTCGCTCGCCCACGCGGTCGATGCCCGCGATGCCTACACGGGCTCGCACTCCTACATGGTGGGAGAGCTCTCCGCCCGGGTGGCCAAGCGCATGGGCCTCGACGGCGAGCAGATCGAGCTCGCCCGCCTGGCCGGCTCGCTCCACGATCTGGGCAAGCTCGCCATCCCCGAGGAGATCCTCAGAAAGCCAGGCCCCCTGAACGAGGCCGAGCGGCTCGTGCTCGAGCGCCACCCCCAGATCGGCTTTCGCATGCTCGATTCCCTCGGTGTCGAGCCGGTCGCCTCCTGGGTCTTGCACCACCACGAGCGCTGGGACGGAAACGGCTACCCCGAGCGCCTGGGCGGGGAGCGCATCCCGCTCGGCTCGAGGATCCTGCTCGTCGCCGATGCCTACGACGCGATGACGACCGACCGCGTCTATCGCTCGCGCCTCTCGCACGAGCGGGCGATGGCCGAGCTCGAGCGCTGCGCGGGGACGCAGTTCGATCCGGCGGTGGTCGACGCGCTCATCGCGATGATGAACGAGCAGGAAAGCTTGAGACGATCGGGTTAGTGGAGGCCCTTGTCCCACTTCCAGCCGGCTGCGGCGGCGGAAGCGGCGACGAGGGCACCCAGCAGAAGCGCGCGGTTCACCCAGTACTGAACTTGCACCATCTTGTGGATTCCTTTCGAAAAGTGTTACGGCCCAGCACGACAAATCGACCGCCGAACCGGGCCGCAACCGCCCCTTTAGGGGGAATCCACCTTGGGGATTCGGTTTGGTACTAGTTCGAGCTCGCGACCGACGCGAGGTCGCGAATCGCCGAGAGACGCTGGAGGGCCTGACCCTCCAGCTGGCGGACACGCTCGCGCGTGAGGCCGAGCTCGTGGCCGATGGCCTCGAGCGTCCACGGATCGCCCTCGAAGCCGAAGCGCAGCTCGAGGATGCGCCGCTCGCGCTCGGGGAGAGCGTCGAGAGCGCGGCGCACGCCCTGCTTGCGCAGCGACTCCTCGGCCTCGTCGAACGGGTCGACGGCCTCGCGGTCGGCGAAGAGATCGCCGAGCTCGCCCTCGTCGTCGGCACCGACCGACTGGTTGAGGGAGACCGACGCCTGCGCGGCCCCGAGGGCCTCGTCGACGTGCTGAATCGGCAGGCCGGTGGCCTCCGCGAGCTCTTCCTTCGTCGCCTCGCGGCCCAGCTCGACCTCGAGCCGGCGCGCGGCCCGGCCGAGCTTCTGCTGGCGCTCGACCACGTGGACGGGCACGCGAATCGTCCGCGCGTTGTTCGCAACGGCGCGCTGCACCGACTGGCGAATCCACCAGGTGGCGTACGTGGAGAACTTGAAGCCCCGGCGCCAGTCGAACTTCTCGACGGCGCGGTTGAGGCCGAGCGTTCCCTCCTGGATGAGATCCAGGAACGGCACACCGAGGCCGCGATAGCCCTTGGCGATCGAGACCACCAGGCGGAGGTTCGATTCGATCATGATCCGCTTCGCGCGCAGGTCGCCCTTCTCGATCCGCTTCGCGAGCGTCACCTCTTCCGAGGCGGTGAGAAGCTTGTGACGGCCGACGTCGGCGAGGAAAAGCTGCAGGCTGTCGCCCGCGCCGTGCACCGGCCCGGCGGCGATCTCCGGCTCTTCGGGCACATCTTCGACAGGTGGGCCGATCTCGAGCCCGATGGACTCGAGCTCGTGCGTGAACTCGGCAACTTCCTCGTCGCCGAGGTCAAGCTCGAGCGCAAGCGCCTCGAGCTCTGCAGGCTCGACATAGCCGCGCTCTTCCGCGCTTTCGACCAGGGTGCGGCCCTGGACCGTGTCAAGAAGCTCGTGCATGGAGTTCTGGGTCACGTGTTTCTAAAGTTCCTTTCGGTAAACGGTGTCGGACGGATGGCTCCAACCCATCCAACGTTCTGACTGTAAGAGGAATTCCCTCGTTCGGCTACACCCGAACGAGCCCTTAACCACCTTTTAACGCGCTTGTTACGAAGCCGTTGCCGTGGGAGTTCGTCGGCTCAGGCTTCTACGGCTTCAGACGTCGTTTCGTCTGATGTGTTGGCGTCGCCGTTGGAGCTCGCCTTGGCCCCGTCGGCGTCGCCACCGGCTTTCGCCTTCTCGTCGTCCGACGATTTCGCGCCGTTTCGAGCCCACTCCTCGTCGAACTCGACCCGCCACTTGCCGTCTTCGCCCTGCTCGAGCGCGAGCTTGGCGCTGAACGTGCGGCCGGAGCGCCCTTTGAAGCCGGTGACGGGCTTCGCCGTCTTCCGCGTCTCCATGAGCTCCTTGACGACGGCTGTCGGGAGGATCTTGTTCGCCTTCTTCTTCCAGATGACGAAACCGCACCCCGGGTCGTCCTTCGACCAGCAGGAGTAGCCCTTGCGGTTTTCGATCACGTCGCGTCCGCAGACCGGACAGGGCCCGAGGTTGGCCCGCTCGATCTTGACCCCCTTGAGCTTGTCGAGCTCGGCGACCGTGTCGGTCGTGAACTTCTCGATGTCGGACATGAAGGCCGGTCGCGTGTCCTCGCCCTGCGCGATGCGGGCGAGCCGAAGCTCCCAGTCGCCGGTCATCTCGGCCGAGGTGAGCGGGTGGGCGCCGAGGAGGGAAATCACCTGGACTCCCTTCTCCGTCGCGTGGAGCGCGCGGCCTTCCCGCTCGATGTAGCCGACCTGGAGCAGACGCTCGATGATCGCGGCGCGCGTCGCCGGCGTGCCGATACCGGAGTCCTTCATCGCCTCGCGGAGCTCAGCGTCCTCGATGTCCTTGCCGGCGGTCTCCATGGCGGCGAGGAGCGAAGCCTCGCTGAAGCGCCGCGGCGGCTGCGTCTCCTTGCGGATGGACTCGACCGAGCGCGTTTCCACCTGCTCGCCCTCGCGGAGGACCGGGAGGAGTTGGTCGCCGCCCGAGTCGTCCTCCCTCTGCTTTCCGTTGGCCTCCTCACCGTAGACGCTCTTCCATCCCGCTTCGAGCAGGACGCGGCCGGACGTGCGGAAGACGTGCTCCTCCACGGTGGTCTCGACGCGAGTGCGCTCGAAGACCGCCTCCGGGTGGAAGACGGCGAGGAAGCGCTTGACGACGAGGTCGAAGATGCGGGCCTCATCGGGCCCCATCTTCGAGAGGTCGTGCTCGGCCTTCGTCGGGATGATCGCGTGGTGATCCTCGACGCGCTTGTCGTTGACGACGCGGCCAAGCGGAAGCTTGTCGAGGCGCGTGACGTAGCGCGCGGCCTCCTGATACTTGCCGTTGCGGCCGACGAGATCGGCTGTCGGCTTGATCTCGCCGATCATGTCGCTCGTCAGAAAGCGCGAGTTCGTACGCGGGTACGTGATCGCCTTGTGCTCCTCGTAGAGCTTCTGCGCCGCGCCGAGCGTGCGGCGGGCTGTGAAGCCGAAGAGGACGTTGGCGTTCCGCTGCAGCGACGTGAGGTCGTAGAGGAGCTCCGGCTTCTCTCGCTCTTCCTTCTTCTCGAGCTTGGTGATGAGGCCGGGCTTGCCTCTCGTCTCCTCGACGACCTTCGTGGCGTCGTCTTCGGGGATGCGCTTGCCGCCAAGGTAGCGCCCGCTGTAGAGGCGCTCCTCAGGCGCTGCGAAGCCCGCTTCGACGAGCCAGTAGGGCTCCGGCACGAACGCGCGGATCTCGAGCTCGCGGCGAACGACGAGCGCCAGGGTCGGCGTCTGCACGCGGCCGAGCGAAACGGCGCCGTCGAATGCGGCGCGCAGGCGGATCGACGCAGCGCGGGTTGCGTTCATCCCGACGAGCCAGTCGGCCTCGGAGCGGGAACGAGCGGCCTCCTCGAGCAGCTTCATCTCCTCGCCGTCGCGGAGGGTGGCGAATGCTTCCTCCATCGCCTTCTTCGTCATGGAATTGAGCCACAGGCGCTTGACCGGCTTGCGCACGCCCGACGTCTCATAGACGTACGCGAAGATCAGCTCTCCTTCGCGTCCGGCGTCGCAGGCGTTGACGATCAGGTCCACCTCATCGCTCTTCATGAGCTTGTGGAGAGCCTTGAGCTGCTTCTTCGCCTTGTCGTCGTTGGGGACGAGCTTGAACTTCTTCGGAACGATGGGTAGATCGGCGAAGCGCCACTTCTTGAGGCGCTCGTCGTACTCCTCCGGCGCGGCGAGGCCGACCAGATGGCCGATCGCCCAGGAGACGATGTAGTCGTCGCCGACGAGGTGTGTCTTGTCCGAAGACTGTTTGAAAGTACCCGGCAGCGCGCCCGCGAGATCGCGGCCGACGGACGGCTTTTCGGCTATGACGAGTGTCTTGCCCACGAATCCAGAGTAGCGAAGGGGGGAAACCCGGCCATTAATTCGGCCGAATGGCCCGTCAACCTTTACTGGCAGTCGATGGCGACAACCTGGCCCACCGGGCCTGGCATGCGCTGCCCAAGTCGATCAAGGGCGGCGACGGGAACCCCGGCAACGTCATCGTTGGCTTTCTCAACATGCTCATCTCCGTCTGGGAGGCGGAGAAGCCACGCACGGTTTTCGTCGCGTTCGACACGGTCGGGGAGCCGACGTACCGCAACGAGCTGCTGCCGCAATACCAGGCGGGCCGCGATTTTCCCTTCGGACTGACGAACCAGCTCGACCGGCTGCCCGAGCTGGTCGAGTCGCTCGGGTTCGCGCAGGCGAAGGGCGCCGGCTACGAGGCCGACGACTTCCTCGCGGCGGCGGCGGCGGCCGAGGAGAAGAACAAAGGGAAGACGCTCGTCCTGACCACGGATCGCGATCTCTTCCAGCTCGCCAGCCCGAAGACGACCATCCTGCGTCCCACGCGAGGCGTGAGCGAGCTCGCCCGCGTCGGCCCGGCCGAGGTGCGCGAGATCTACGGCATCGAGCCCAACCAGGTGCCCGACTTCGTCGCCCTGCGCGGCGATCCCTCGGACAAGATCCCCGGCGCGCCGGGAGTGGGCCCGGGCCGCGCGGCGGCCATCCTCAAGGCGCACGGCTCCCTCGACGCCGCGCTCGAGGGCGGCGGCTTTCCCACGATTGCGGACGATTTGAGGAAGTACCTGCGGATGACGAGGCTGCAGTACGACGCGCCGATTCCGGAGCTTCCAGACGCTCAGCCGACGTGGGAGAAGGGCGCCAATCTCGTCGAAAGCTGGGGGCACGGCGGACTGGCGGAGCGGCTGCGCGGGCGGGTCGCGTGATCCCCTTCATCAGCCACGGAGACTTCGCGCGGCTGCACCCGACCGGCGACCACCCCGAGCGGCAGGAGCGGCTCGTCGTCCTGCAGGAGGCGTTTGCGGACTTCGAGGAGCCTCGCCGAGCGACCGAGGCCGAGCTCGGTTACGTCCACGATCCCGACTACGTCCGGCTCATCCGGGAGACGTCGGAAAGCGGCCGCACGGTCATGCTCGACGAGGACACCGTCTGCACGCCGTCGTCCTACGAGACGGCTCGGTTGGCAGCCGGCGCTGCGATCGCGGCCGTCGATCGCGGCGGGTTCGCGCTCGTTCGGCCACCGGGGCACCATGCCCTCCCCAACCGCGCGATGGGGTTCTGCCTCTTCGCCAACGTCGCCGTCGCCGCCCGCTGGGCGCAGATCGAGCTGGTCGCCGAGCGCGTCGCCATCCTCGACTGGGACGTGCATCACGGGAACGGCACGCAGGACATCTTCTGGACCGACCCGTCCGTGCTCTTCGTCTCACTGCATCAGTGGCCGTTCTGGCCAGGCTCCGGTGGGCCGGGCGAGGGGAACGAGACGACGATCAACGTGCCGCTCGCGGCCGGTTCGGGCGACGATGAATACGTCGAGGCGATGGAGCAGACCGTCGAGCCGGCCATCTCCGCCTTCGAGCCCGACCTGCTGCTCGTCTCCGCCGGCTTCGACGCGGGCGCCGGGGATCTCCTGGGCGGCATGGAGCTCACCGGAGGCCGGATTCGCCGAGTTGGCGCGGCGCACGAAGGGCCTTTGCGACCGCGTCGCGCTCGTGCTCGAGGGCGGCTATACGCTCGAGACCCTGCCGGGGTTTGTCGGAGCCGTTGCCGAGGTGCTCTGAAAGGACCGCCCGCGCTCGGCGCCGAGGCGCCCGAGCGGTTCCGGGCATGAGCTAGGAATGCGCGGGGTAGGAGCCGAACACCCGTAGCTCGAGCGTGAGGCCCGCAACCTCGGCGAGGGTCTCACCGACGATCTGGTCGAGCGGATGGCCCGCGAGAACCGAGTCGAAGCGGTACCGCCATGGTGTACGCGGAATCGGCCGCGAGACGAGCTGCACCATGTCGAGCGAGTGCCGGCCGAAGGGCTCGATCGCCCGGTGCAGGGCGCCGGGCTTGTGGTCCGTGATGAAGGAGAACGCCGTGCGCCAGGACTCGCCTTCGCGGTCGAGCCGTGTGTACGGCGCCACCGAGACGAAGCGGGTGTATGCCTCGGGATGGTCGCCGACGTCGCCGGCGATCACGGTCAGGCTGTACGCGTGCGCGGCGCGCTCGCTTGCGATCGCGACCTCGTGCGGGTCGCCGTGCTCGGAGACCTGATGCGCCGCGTCGGCGGTCGTGGCAGCGGCGATCGCGGTGGCCCAGGGCATGGCCGCCAGAAGGCGCCGACACTGGTCGAGCGCGGCAGGATGCGAGCGCACGACGCGGATGTCCTCGACGGCAATCTCTGCGGGCCCGACGAGGCAGTGCCGAATCGGCAGGATCGCCTCGGCGTTGATCGACAGCGGCGAGTCGTACAGGAGGTCGTGCGTCTCGCTCACGGGTCCCGTAAGTGAGCTCTCGATCGGGAGGACGCCGAAGGCCACCTCGCCTTCGGACGCGGCCTCCACGACGGCCGTGAAGCTCGGGAGCGGAACGAGGTCGGCGCCGTCCGGGAAGAGGCGATCGCAGGCAGCTGCGGAGTGCGCGCCGTCGCGCCCTGGATAAGCGACATTCACTGCCATTAGAGGAAACTAGCGGAGTTCGGCCGGCAGGCGGAAGAACACATCCTCGCGCGTGATCTCCACCTCTTCGCGCTCCCCGAACCCGAGCTCGGCAAGTCGATCCACGACACGGTCGACGAGGAGATCCGGAGAGGACGCTCCGGCCGTCAGCCCGACGGTCTCGTGCCCCGTGAGCCAGGCCTCCTCGAGGTCGCCCTCGTCGTCGATCAGGTACGCCTCGGCGCCACGCGCGTGCGCCACCTCGACCAGCCTGTTCGCGTTCGAGCTCGTGCGCGATCCGACCACGAGGACGACGGTGGCCTCGTCGCAGATCTTCTTGACCGCGTCCTGGCGGTTCTGCGTCGCGTAACAGATATCCGCGGACGGGGGCCCGACGAGGTCGGGAAAGCGCTCCCGCAACGCGTCGACGACATCGGCCGTGTCGTCGAGGGACAGCGTCGTCTGCGTGAGATACGCGAGCTGCTCGCCCTCCTCGAGCTCGAGGTTGGCGACGTCCTCGGGGGTCTCGAGGAGCATCATCGCCTCGGGAGCCTCCCCCATCGTGCCCTCGACCTCCACGTGACCCGCATGCCCGACCAGCGCGATCTTGAGCCCGCGCCCGGCATAACGGCGCGCTTCCGCATGCACCTTGGAGACGAGCGGGCAGACGGCGTCGACGACCTTGAGGTTCCGCTCCTCGCAGCGGCGGTATACCTGCGGCGCCACACCGTGCGCGGAGAGGACGACCAGCGCGCCCTCGGGCACGTCGTCCTCCGACTCGACGAAGACCGCCCCTCGGGCTTCCAGGTCGCGGACGACGTGGACGTTGTGGACGATCTCGTGCCGGACGTAGACCGGCGGTCCGTGCTGCTCGAGCAGCTTCTCGACGATGTCGATCGCCCGGACGACGCCGGCGCAGAAGCTCCGGGGAGCAGCGACGAGGACCCGCTTGCTCACGAGAGCGCCTCAGCCGCGCCGTGCAGAGCCTTGATCGCCTTCCGGGCATCACGAGTCGTGTGAATCGATCCCACGGGCTCTCTAACGAAAGCTTTCGCGACCACCTTCCAGTCCGTGCCACCGTCAGCCTTACCGGCCGACGCGAGCGCGCCGACCGGCCGCGCGCCGGTGTCGGAGATGGCTCGGACCGCCCCCGCGAGACGGCCGGTTTCCGCGAGGCGGCCGCTCTCCATGTCCACCGCGACGGCGCCCGAACTCCGGGCCAGAGCGCGGCGTGCCTCCGGCTCGTTCACGACCTCGTCGGCCGACCAGCAGATCACAGCCGGCACCGCTCCGGGCACCGCCAGAGGATCTCCCTCCCAGAGGACAGACCCTGTGGGGTCGACGATTTTGCTCGCGGTCAGCAAGGTGCCCGCCTCGAGCTCATCCCCGAGAGCCCCGGCGAAGCCGAACGAGACCAGCCGGCCGTCGGGAAGCGGCAGGTTCGCGCCCTGCCCGACGACCGCACTGCGGGCACCTGCCCGACGTGCAATTCGGTCCTCCACCTTCAGCGCGCAGGCGAACGTCAGCTCTAGCGCAGCGTCCACGCGAGGCTCCGTACGGTCTCCTTCACGCTCGAAGTCGTCGCGATGGTCGCGGCGGGCTCGAAGCCTGAATGGATGCCGCAGTGCTCGCAGCGGTGATCGTTCCCCGGGCCGTACCGCTCCCACTCGATGCCGTCGAGGAGGGCCTCGTAGGTGGGGAAGATCCCGTCCGTCAGCAGGTAGCACGGGCCTTTCCAGCCGTACGGGTTGCGCGTCACGGAGCCCCAAGGCGCGCACGGAAGCTTGCGGTCGCCGGTGAGGAAGTCCTGGTAGACAGGGCTCGCCAGCCACTTGAAGCCGTTCTCGCGCGTGGCGAAGCGGATCTTCTGGAACTTCTCCTCGTGCTCAGCGCGCGTCATCGTGAGCGTGGGATCGATCTGCGAGTACTGATAGCCGGGCGCGACGAGCATCCCGTCGATCCCGACCTCGTTCGTCAGGAAGCCCATCATCTCGATGACGTCGTTGACGTCGGTCTCCTTGAAGAGCGTCGTGTTCGTCGTCACTCGGAACCCCTTCTCGCGCGCCGTCTTGATCGCGTCGACCGCGATGTCCCAGAGGCCCGGGTAGTCACAGATGTAGTCGTGGATCTCCTGCATACCGTCCAGGTGGACGACGAACGTGAGGCGCGGATTCGGCTCGAACGTGTCGAGCATGTCCACGAGACGGAGGGCGTTGGTGCAGAGCTGAATGTTCCGCTTCATCTCGAGGAAGCCGGCGACGACCTCCTCGATGCCCTTGAAGATCAGCGGCTCGCCGCCGCAGATGGAGATGACCGGCGCCGGGCACTCCACGGCCGAATGGAGGCACTCCTCCACCGTGAGGCGCGCCTTGTTCGACTCGTACTCGCGGATCTTCCCGCAGCCGATGCACGCGATGTTGCAGCCCAGGGTCGGCTCCAACATGATCACGAGCGGATAGCGGTCGTTCTTCTTCTGGGACGCGACATAGCGACCGATCTGGACGGTGCTGCGAAGCGGGAACTTCATGCGCCTCCCTTTCCGTCGACGTTCAGCGCCTCGGCGACGGCCAGAGCCAGTGCCGGCTCCACCGGGCCGGGTGTGTAGCCAAGTGTATCCCTGGCTTTGTCCCAGGTGAAATACATGGGCAAACGCGCGAGTTTCACCTCGTCCCGGTTGGCGAGGCCGAACCTGCTCGCGACTTCCGCGACCGCGTAGGGGACGGGGATGCGCGGTCGCCTGCGCTCGGCGAGATCCGCGATAGCGGCAAAGATCTCCTCCAGGGGGAGGTTGGCAGCGCCGAGGATGTAGCGCGCGCCGGGCGCCCCGTGCTCGAGCGCCAGGGCATGGCCTCTTGCGACGTCGCGGACGTCGACGAGGTTCAGGCCGGTGGTGGCGACGAAGCCCTGGATGCGGCCGGTCGCGACGCCGGCGATCATCCGTCCCGTGGGAGTCGGCTTGCCGTCGCCCGGCCCGATCGGCGTGGTCGGGTTGACGACGACAGCGCCGGCTTCGCGGGCAAGGACCTCGGCGGCGAGCTTGGTGCGCTTGTAAGGGACCGTCAGCTCCCAGGCGGGAGGCTCGTCCTCCTCCGTGGCGGAGCGGCCCGGCACGGGCCCGCACGTCCCCGCGGTGCTGGTGAAGAGAACGCGCCGCACCCCCTGGCGCGCTGCTGCGTCGAGGACGTTTCGCGTCCCCGCCACGTTGACGCGCTCGATCTCGTCCGGATCCGCGTCGTAGCTGTAAAGCGCTGCCACGTGAACGACCGCATCGCAGCCTCGGACCGCCCGCTCGAGCGCCGGCCGGTCGAGGAGGTCGACCCGCTCGTCGCGGACGTCGGCACCGCGCTCCCGCAGGGCATGCACAACGTGGCCGCCCACGAAGCCCGTCGCCCCGCTCACATAGACCTTCACGCGAGCGCGGCTTTGAGGCGGCCGAGCGCCATCACCGGCCAGTACGTGCGATAGAGGTGGTAGTTGATGAGAAAGTCACGTGGGAAGCCCGTGCCCGTGAAGTACGGCTCGTCCCAGTCCCCGTCCTCGCGCTGGGTCTCGGCCAGCCAGGCGGCTGCGCGGGCCGCGGTGTCCGATGCTGCTTCGCCCGCAGCCACGAGGCCGAGAAGCGCCCAGGCCGTCTGGGAGGCGGTGGATTCACCTCGCGCGCGCCAGCTCATTCCTTCTTCACCGACGTCGTAGGAGCGGCAGTCCTCGCCGTAGCCACCGTCCTCGTTCTGAGCAGACTCGAGCCAGGCAACCCCGCGCCGCATGACCGGATGATCCGGTGTGAAACCGGCGGCCTCGAGCGCCGGCAGCGCGGCCGCGGTTCCGTAGACGTAGTTGACTCCCCAGCGCCCGAACCAGGAACCGTCCGGCTCTTGCTGTCCGAGCAGGTACTCGACGCCGCGGCGCACGGTGTCCTCGTAGCCCGACTCCCGAGCGAGCAACTCGACGGCGTGCGCGGAGACGTCGACGCTCGGCGGGTCGATCACGGCGCCGAAATCGAAGAACGGGATGTCGTACAGCCAGTACGCGTCGTTGTCCTTGTCGAAGGCGCCCCAACCCCCATTCCGGCATTGCATCGCCGCAAGCCAGCGGCAGGCCCGCTCGACTGCAGGACGGCCCATGCCGAGCTCGTTCAGGCCGATGCCCACAACGGCGGCGTCGTCGACGTCGGGGTAGAGGTCGTTGTCGTACTCGAAGGACCAGCCTCCCGGCTCGACCCCCGGGAGCCGAACCGCCCAGTCTCCCCGCGCGCGAACCTCCTCGCCGATCAGCCACTCACCCGCCTTGACGATTGCGGGCTCGTCGGGCGAGGCGCCGGCGGCGCGAAGGGCGACGAGCGCGAGACACGTGTCCCAGACCGGTGACTGGCACGCCTCGGGACGAAGGCGATCGCCCTCCTCCACCAGGAAGCGCTTCCAACCGTCCACCCCCCGGCGGAAATACGGCGACTCTGGCCCGTGCCCGCGGCACGCAAGGGCGATGAGGGCCCAGACCCAGGGCGGCTGGATCCCTCCCCAGGAGCCGTCCAGCTCCTGACGGTCGAGCAGCCAGCGCTCGGCGTAGGCGAGCGAACGTTCCCGGCCGGGCTGAAAGGACTGGCCGTTGTACCACCGGAGGAATGAGTCGGCGAGGTTCCACACGCTCGGCCTCCTCGGCACCGGGCCGAGGTCGAGCTCGCGTGCCAGGCGCTCCTCCGGCAAGCGCCGCACAGGCCTGTAGTGCATGACGATCGAGAGCGCGACAACTGTCTGACGGGCCCAGCAGCCGAAGTCGTAGACGGAGAACGGGAGCTCGGGACGCAGTAGGACGAATTCCGGCGGGATGGCCTGAACCTCATCCCATGGCCAGAGGTCGAACAGGGCGAGCCAGATGCGGGTGAATACCCGGGCAGCGCCGATGCCGCCGCGCGCGTGGACGAACTCGCGCGCCCGCTTGAGGCGGGGATCGTCGGCGGCCAGGCCGGCCAGGCGAAGGGCCGTGTAGGCCTCGACCGTTGCGGCGAGGTCGGCCTCGCCGCCCCAATAGATCGACCACGTTCCGTCCGGGGTCTGGCGGGCGAGCAGCTCGTTCGCGCAACGCTGGGTGGAGTCGTCGTCGGCGATTCCGAGGAACGTCGTCCAGAGGATGTGCTGGGCGGTCATCGTCACGTTGGACTCGAGCTCGGCCACCCACCAGCCGCCGGGGCTCTGAAGGGAGAGGAGGCGCTCGACGGCGGCGTCGAGCGTGCGGTCGAGGTCGGTGCCGACGGTGACGCTCACGCGGCTACCTTCATCGAGGCGGGCGGAAAGACGCAAGCGGCTTCGACGCCGCTTCTGACTGCGCCTTCCATCGTGGCGGGCCACCCCGTGGCCGTCCAGGCACCGGCTCGGACGACGTTGGGCCTGCTCGTACGCGGGCCGGGGCGCATGGCCGCCGTCCAGGGTCGTGCGGCAAACGTTGCGGCGGGCTCGCGGCTCACCCGCGACCAGAGAAGCTCGGCGGCGCCGAGCCGGCGCGTCACCTCCCCGGCGATCATGTCCACGAGGTCCTTCCCGCGCACCTCGAGGAGCTCTGGCACGCCCGAGGAGACTACGGTGAGGTACTGGCCTCGTTCCGGCCGGTTGCCGGTGAGCCGGCCGCGGTCAAAGACCCAGTGCGCGTCGGTTCCGAGAAGAGCCGCCAGCTCGAAGTCCAGAATTTCCCGATCGAAGAGCAGGTGAACGCTCACGATTGGCGAGTCTTCGAGCGCCGGTGCGGCCTCACCCAGCAGGAGCGCGCTGTCGGTCGGCGGAAGCGCCAGAACGAATGCGTCGCCCGCTACGCGCTCGCCATCGGCGAGCACGGCCGCATCGTCCTCGAGCGAGACGACTCGCGCGCCGGTCCTCACCGTTGCGCCTCGCTCTCTCAGCACTCGCCCCGCGGCATCGCCGTGCACCACGCTGAGAGGCGCTGCGGGAAGGATCAAATCGCTCGCCCTCCGGTCTGCGAGCAGAGCCGTTTGCACTGTGAAGATCGCGAGTGCGGCGCTCGCCTGCTCGCTCGGGAGATTCAGCGCGGGCCGAATGAACACGTCCCAGAAACGTTCGATCGCGGCCTGTGATTGCCCGAGCCCGCGGAGCAGATCCGCGAACTTCTCTCCATCGTGTGCGTAGGGGTCGAGGCTGGCGAGGCGCCGAGTAATGCGTGCGACTGCCAAGCGGTCCGCAAAGCGCAGGTGGCGGTAGCGAAGGAGCGGGAGAGGTCCGGGCCCGATCACTGCGACCGATCCGTCCTCCGCGATGACGGGCAGCTTCAGCCGTTTGCGGCGGACCGCCTTCGCCTGGCCGATCTCGTCCAGGAAGTGGAGATAAGCGTAAAAACAACCGAGCGCGATGTGCTGACCGTTGTCGGGAGGCGGGTCCGGATCGCCTTCTCGCTCGGGGAGCGTCTGCACCGCACCGCCGAGGGTGGGCCTCGCCTCGAGCAACGTCACCTCGTGCTCGTGGTCCAAAAGCCGGAGCGCCGCCGAGAGCCCGGCAAGACCGCCGCCGACGACTACCGCCCTCACAGGCTCGCGACCGCCTTGACCTTGCCGACGGCCGACAGGTGCGGCCGTTCCCGGAACACGTCGTAGTCCCGAGCCCGCATCTGCTCCAGTAAGCCCCGGTAGATCCCCGCGAAGCTCCGCACGCAGAGGGCGCTGCGCCGGTCGAGGAGCGGCAGGAGCTCCAGGCCCTCACACATGAGCGCCTGCGCGCGGGCGGCCTGCTCGTCCATGAGGGCGCTCCAGGCGGGCCCGGTTTGTCCCGCAGCGATGTCGTCCTCGTCGATGCCGTGGCGCTCGAGCTCGTCCTGCGGGAGATAGACGCGCCCAAGAGCCCAGTCCTCAGGAACGTCGCGCATGATGTTGATCTGCTGCAACGCGAGTCCCAGGGTCTCCGCCCGGGGACGCGCCGCCGTCCAGTCAGAAGGCTCATACACAGCGGCGCAGGCGACCCCGACTGCACCGGCGACACGGCGACAGTACTCACGCAGCTCGTCCCAGCTTCCATAGCGCGAGCGCTCGCAGTCCATGAGCGCGCCCTCCACCAGATCTTCGAGAGCCTCCTTCGGAATGCGGAAGCGGACCATCGCGTCGGAAAGGGAAACGAGGATCGCGTCGCCGTCCGGGGACTCCGGCAACGCGCGAATCGCCGCATGCCACCGCTCGAGCTCGGCCCGCGCCGGCTCGGGCTGATCCGCCAGGTCGTCCACGACCCGCGCGAAGGCGTACAGAGCAGCGACCGCCCTACGCTTGGCGCCCGGGAGCACGCGTATGCCCCAGGCGAAGTTGCGTGCGGTCTCGTTGGTAATGCGCAGAACGTCTGCGTAGGCCTCCTCGACGGTCATCGCCGCACCAGCTCCGCGAGGGCGAGCCGCGCGAACGTCCAGCGCGTCGGCTCCGGCCGGCTCGAGTAGACGTCCCAGCCGGCTCCCTCGAGCGCGTCCAGTGCCGCCAGCCCGCCGCGGGCGTACAGGGCGACCGCCATTCCGGGCCGACCGCCGAGAGCCCGGCGGAGCGGTAGCCCGGCTTCGAGAAGCTCTCGCGCCCGCATTCCCTCGAAGCTGAGCAGCTGGGCCACCGGCTCGGTCAGCGGACCGGCGAGATCGTCATCGCTCACCCCGAACCTGCGCAGGCTTTCCTGCGGGAGATAGACGCGTCCGAGTGCTAGATCCCGAGGCGGATCCTGCAGGAAGTTGACGAGCTGAAGACCGGTGCAGATCGAGTCGCTCATGGCCACGAGCTCCGGATCGCCGTCCCGCCCGTAGATGCCGAGCACCACGCGGCCCACTGGATCCGCGGAGTACGTGCAGTACTCGCGCACCTCGTCCCACGACTCGTAGCGAGACTTCCGCTGATCGATGCGGTTGGCCTCGATCAGACGCGCGAACGGCTCTCGGGGAAGCCCGCGATCGACGATGGTCGCGTGGAGCCGCCGCATCACGTCCGTCTGGGGCGTCCCGTCGAGCTCGCGCTCGAGCTCGTCGAGGAGAGCGCCCCGGTCCCCGGCCGCCTCGTCTCCAAGGTTGTCGACGAGCCGCGCAAAGCCGTAGACGGCGCGGAGGTGGGGTCTCGCCCAGCGCGGGGCGAGAACGGAGACCACGGGAAAGTTTTCGCCGCTCGCGCGGGCATCGATCCGCTCTGCGGCGAGCTCGGGGGCCTGGAGTAGGCTCGTTCCGGGCATGGACGACCATAGTATGGAGCGGCGGCGCCTCGGACAGAACGGCCCCGAGATACCGGTCGTCGGGCTCGGAACGTGGCTCACTTTCGACGTCGACGACACGCGCCAGGGCCTGGTCGAATCGGTCGTCCAAGCCTCCTGGGAGGAAGGCACGCGCCTGGCCGATTCTTCGCCGATGTACGGCCGGGCCGAGGCTCGCCTAGGGCGCGCGCTCGCCTCGAAACGCGACGAGACATTCGTCGCCACGAAGATCTGGACGAGCTCCTTGGCGGAAGGCCGTGCTCAATTCGAAGCGCAGCTCGGATACTTCGCCGGGCGGGTCGACCTGGAGCAGGTCCACAACCTCGTCGCCTGGGAGGAGCACCTCGCCTGGCTCGAGCAGGAGCGCGATGCGGGCCGCATCGGCCACCTCGGGGCGACGCACTACTCGGCTTCGGCCTTCGGCGAGCTCGAGCGGGTCATGCGCACCGGTCGGATCGAGGCGGTTCAAATTCCGTACAATCCGCAGGAGCAGGAGGTCGCCGAGCGGATCCTGCCGCTCGCGGAGGAGCTCGGTCTCGCCGTCATCGTCATGAGGCCGCTCGGCGAGCGAGCCCTTCTGCCGGGGCCCGATCCTTCCCTCCTTGCCCCTCTAGGCGTGGAGACCTGGGCTCAGGCACTGATCAAGTGGTGCCTGTCCGACCCTCGCGTCACAGCAGCCATTCCGGCGACCTCCAACCCTGATCACGCGCGCGAGAACGCGCGTGCCGGCACGGCGCCGTGGTTCGGGCCCGAGCAAAGAAAGCTCGTGGAAGAGTTGGCGCGTTGAGCTCAGCCCGGCTCGCCGAGAACCTCGGCGGTGTGCTCGCCAAGGGCGGGCACCGAGCCGACCTCCGACCGCTCCCCGTTCACCAGGAAAGGGCTTCCGACCGCCGGAAGGAGCCCCGCTGGAGAGCCGACTTCCGCGACCAGGCCGTTGTGCGTGAGCTGCGGATGCGACATCACTGCCGCCAGGTCGTTCACCGCGCCACAAGGAATACGTGCAGCCCGCAGGCGTTCGAGCCAATCCTCCGCCTCGCGCGCGGCGAACTCGCGCTCGAGCTCCCCCTCAAGCTCCCCGCGAGCCTCGACGCGGCCCTCGTTCGTCTGGAAACGAGGATCGTCCCGAAGATCGGGGCGGCTGAGCACGTCCACGCAGAGCGCGCGCCAGTGCTCGGGTGAGAGGACCGCGAAGCCGAACAAGGTGCCGCCGGCGGCCGGGTAGGGCCCGTACGGGCAGAAATGTGGGTGGCGCATGCCCGTCCGGGTGGGAAGCTCCTGCTTGTGCCACCACAGGTGCGGGAAGTAGCCGAGCCAGTCGACCATCGTGTCGAAAAGCGAGACCGACACTCGTGAGCCCTCGCCGGTCTGGGCCCGCTTGGCGAGAGCCGCGGCCGTGGCGACCGCGGCGTAGCTTCCGGCGCCCACGTCGCAGGCAGAGATGCCGACCCGCGCGGGAGCGTCAGGGCTTCCGGTCACGGAGATGAGCCCTGCCTCTCCCTGCATGACGAGGTCATAGGCATTCCGTTCGGCGTAGGGGCCGTCTGGGCCGTAGCCGGTGATCTCCGTGTAGACGATGTCGGCGCGCACGGCGCGAACGGTGGGCTCGTCGAGGCCCATCCGTGCGGCCCAGCCTGGCGTGAAGTTCTGCAGGAACACGTCGCTCTCCGCGATCAGGCGCTCGAGCGCCGGACGCGACGCGGGATCCTTGACGTCGAGAGCGACGCTCCGCTTCCCTCGGTTCACCCAGACGAACCCACTGGAGAGGCCGGCCGCCAGGGTGTCCCAGCCGCGGGTGACGTCGCCGGTTCCAGGGCGCTCGATCTTGACGACGTCGGCGCCCAGGTCGGCCAGAAGACGCGAGCAGAGCGGCCCGGCGAGGCCGTTCTCACACGCCAGCACGCGGGTGCCCTTGAGGAGCACCCGCGTACCGTAGTGCGTTTCTAGACGACGCTCTCGACTTCGACGACGTCGGAGCGGCTGAGCGAGAAGCCAAAGGCCTCGTGCGCCTTGATAACCGCATCCGCATCGGGTGCGTCCGAGAGGCAGTACGCCGTCCCGTCCTTGCCCAGGAAGACGTTCAGGCCGGTGACACCGTGCTCGTCCGCCTGCCCTTCCTTGATTTTCTGCGCGATCCCCTCAGCGAGCTCGGGGCTCACGTCACTCATCTCGTGATGGTCGATGAACTGTGGCATGCGTCTCCTTTCTATGGTTGGTTCGGATCGGCGCCCGAGTCCTCGCCCGCGGCCGCCTTGGCCAGCCGGCCGAGGTAGAGATCCCAACCCTGGCCGTGGATTTCGCGGGACTGCTCGGGAAGGTCGAGATGCCTGAGCCGGACGAGGGTGCCGTCACCGTCGGGCGTGAGGTCGACCTCGACGCGACTCGACCCCGGCGGAACAGCGTGCTCGCCGTCGCCGGCTTCCTGACCCTCCCACCCCCACGTGAAGACGACCCTGGACGGAGCGTCGATCTCCACATACTCGCCTTGGGCAATGGCCTGGTCGTTGATCTCGACTCGATAGATGCCGCCCGGCCGCGGATCGAGCTCGGCCTTGTTGCCCTTCCACTGCTTCATCTTCTCCGGGTCGACGAAGAAATCGAACACGGTCTCCGGCCGAGCGGCGATCCTGATCTCGCGCTCGACCACGGTTGCGACTTCAGGCTGCTCGACGGCCACGTCGCCTCCTTCCTTCCTCGAGTTCAGCCGCTTCCTTGAGCCGCTCCAGGTTCTCGTCCCAGAACGCCTCGAGAAACGACCGTAGGTCGGCGAAGCCCTCGGGCCGGAGCCGGTAGAGCCGGCGAGTTCCTTCACGCCGCTCCGAGACGAGACCGGCGTCGCGCAGCACACTGAGATGCTGGGAGACGGCAGGTCGCGTGATTTCGAAGCTCGACGCGATCTCGCCAGCGGACAGCTCGTCGCCGGCGACGAGTCGCAGGATGCGCCGGCGATTCGGCTCGGCGATCGCCCGAATGGCTTCTTCCATGGACGCTATTTAAGCAGATACTTACGTAAGGCGCAACTAACGAATGGCCGCCGGTAGCATCGCCGGCAACACATCTTTCAGGGGAGGACGCATGGCCGAGCTCAGCGACAAGGCGCGCAAGCTGTTCGAGGATCCCAACCTTCTGTTCGTCGGCACGATCAACGCGGACGGGTCGCCGCAGGTGACTCCTGTGTGGACGGCGCTCGACAATGGCCACATCACGTTCAACACAGCGGTCGGTCGCGCGAAGGAGCGCAACCTGCGCCGCGACCCGCGTGTCGGGCTCTCGATCACTGCGCGCGACAACCCGATGGAGAAGGTCGACGTGATCGGCCGCGTCGTGGACATGATCGAGGGCGATGAGGCCGAGAATCAGATCGACGACCTCGCCGAGAAGTACATCGGACAGCGCCCGTATCCGTGGCGGCAAGGCGAGACCCGAGTGAAGGTCGTCATCGAGCCCGTCCGCGTGCACCAGATGTGAGCCTGCTGTACCTGAGGCGGGAAGAGGTCGCGAGCCTCCTCCCGCCGATCCCCGACCAGCTCGACCTCGTCGAGGAGACGTATCGCGCCGTCGGCGCGGGGCGCGTGGAGCTACCGCCGAAGCCGGGCATCCACCCCCGCAAGGACTCCTTCATCCACGCGATGCCCGCCTACCTGCGAGACGACGACATCGCCGCTCTCAAGTGGGTCGCCGGCTACCCAGCCAACAAGGAGCGCGGACTTCCCTACATCACGGGCCTCATCGTCGTCAACGACGCGGACACCGGTCTGCCGACGGCGATCATGGACGGCGCCGAGATCACGGCGGCCCGCACGGCCGCAGCGAGCGGCGTTTGCATCCGCCGGTGGGCTCCCCGGGGGTGGAGCCAGGCTGCCATCCTCGGCTGCGGCGAGCAGGGTCGCTTCCATGCTCGGGTCCTCGGAGCGCTCAATCCGGAGACCCGGATCCGCGCTTACGACCCTCACCCCGAGCGCATCGAGAAGCTCGGCGGCAATGTGGAGGCGTTCGTCGAGCCCGCCGAAGCGGTCCAGGGAGCGGACGTCGTCGTCACCGCCGGCCCGATCGTGGAGGAGCCGGACTCGCCGCTCGGGCCCGACTGGCTGGGCGAGCGCTGGCTCTCGCTGCCGATCGACTTCGACTTCTACTTCTCGCGTGAAGCGGTGGCGTCCGCCGACCGCTTTCTCGTCGACGACGTGGGCCAGTTCGAGTACTACCGCTCTCTGGGGCACTTCCAGGGCTGGCCCGCCCCCGACGCGAGTGTCGGCGAAGCGCTCGCCGACGATGGCTCGCCCGCGAAGATCGTCTGCTGCAACCTTGGGGTTGGAGCTCTCGACGCGGCCTTCGCCGCCCGCGTGCTCGCGGCGGCCTCCGAAGCGGGGATCGGGACGGAGCTCGAGCTCTAGGCTTTGATCCGCTGCCCCTGCGGATCCCACAGAGGCTCCGCCGCCACCTCGCCGCCCACCCACTCGCCGAAGATCTCCACCTCGACGGGCCGGCCCGCGTCTGCCTCTGCGGCCGGAAGATAGGCATACGCGATCGAGCGGCCGACCGTGTAGCCGTAGCCGCCGCTCGTGACGCGTCCCGTTACGTTGCCGTCGAGCCGCACCGGCTCCGAGCCGAGCGCGACGGAGCGTGGATCCTCGAGGACGAGGCAGGCGAGCGTTCGTTCCAGCTCCCGCTCGCGGGCCTCGAGCAGCGCAGCGCGCCCGATGAAATTACCTTTGTCGAGCTTCACCGCGAACTCGAGCCCGGCCTCGTACGGGGTCTCGTCCGGGGTGATGTCCGCGCCCCAGACGCGGTAGCCCTTTTCGAGCCGCAGCGAGTCGATCGCCTTGTATCCGCCGGCAACGAGACCGTGTTGCTGGCCGGATTTCCAGATCGTGTCCCAAAGGCGCAACCCGAACTCGGTTGGGCAGTAGAGCTCCCAGCCGAGCTCTCCGACGTACGTCACCCGCAGGCCGAGACACGGCACGCTGCCGACAGCGATCTCCCGGGCGCCCATGTAGGGCAGAGCGTCGTTGGAGAGGTCTGCGTCGGTGAGCGGCTGGAGAATCTCCCGCGCTGCCGGCCCCCAGAGCCCCAGACAGGCGAGGCGTGAGGTGACGTCCTCGGCGTAGACGGTGCCGTCGTCCGGAAGGTGGCGCCGGATCCAGGCCAGGTCGTGCTGGCCGAACGCAGTGCCGGTGACGATGCGGAAGCGGTCCTCGGCGAGCCGGGTGACCGTGAAGTCGCACTCGATCCCGCCTCGCTGGTTGAGCATCTGCGTGTAGGTGATGGCGCCGACGTCGCGCGCGACCCGGTTGTCGCACAGATACTCGAGGTAGTCCGCCGCGCCTGGGCCGATCAGCTCGATCTTGGCGAACGACGTCTCGTCGAAAAGCGCGGCCGCCTCGCGGCAGGCGCGATGCTCGGCTCCGATCGCCGGCGACCAGATCTCGCCGGCCCAGCCGCGCGGGCGCAGGTCTTCGTCTCCTTGCGCCGCGTTCGGCTCGAACCAGTTGGCGCGCTCCCAGCCCGACTTCTCGCCGAACGAGGCGCCGAGCTCCCGCAGCCGCTCGTACGTGGGAGCGAGCCTCAACGGCCGGCCGGCGAGCCGTTCCTGACCGGGGTACTTGATGTCGTAGTAGGTCGAGTAGATTTCGATCGTGCGGGCGAGCGTGTACTCGCGGCTCGCGTAGTGGCGGCCGAAGCGGCGTGAGTCCATCTCCCACACGTCGAGACTCGGCACGCCCTCCACGATCCATTCGGCGACGAGCTGCCCCATCCCGCCCGCGCCTGCGAGACCGTGGGCGCAGAAACCCGCCGCTACCCAGAAGCCCCGCACGTCCGACTCGCCGAGGATGAACTCGCCGTCCGGCGTAAAGGCCTCGGGACCGTTGATGAGGCGGACGACCTCCAGGTTCTCCAGATCAGGGACCCGGACCACCGCGTTCTGCAGGAGCTCGTCGAAGCGCTCCCAGTCCTCCGCGAGGAGCTTGCCGTTGAAGTCCTCCGGGATCCCGTCCAGGCCCCATGGCTCCGGCTGACGCTCGTATCCGCCCATGACGAGCCCTCCCGACTCGCCCCGGAAGTACACGAGGAGGGACGGATCGCGCATCGTGGGCAGGTCGAGCGGGAGATCGCTCGGCCTCGTCACCAGGTACTCGTGCGCCATCGGGACGATCGGCACGTGCACGCCCGCGAGCCGGCCGATCTCGCCGGCGAACATCCCGCCCGCGTTCACGACGATCTCCGTCGCGATCGAGCCCTTGTCGGTTTCGACTCCGATGACCCGGCCCCGCTCGACTCCAATTCCCGTCACGCGGGTGTTCGTGTTGATCTCTGCGCCGCCACGGCGGGCGCCCTCGGCCAGGGCGAACGTCAGCTGGCTCGGATCGATGTAGCCGTCCGTCGGAAGGTAGGCCGCCCCGAGGACGCCCGCCGTCGACATCGGCGGGAAGAGCTTTTGCGCCTCCTCGGAAGAGACGAGCTCGAGCGGGAGCCCGAAGGTCTTCGCCCACCCGGCCTGGCGGCGGAGCTCCTGCATTCGCTCCTCCGACGACGCGAGGCGCAACGACCCCACCTCGTGCCACCCGGTCTCGAGCCCGACTTCCTCCTCGAGGCGCCTGTAGAGATCGACCGAGCTCATCATCATCTTCGTCAGGCTCAGGGAGCCGCGGAGCTGCCCGACCAGCCCGGCGGAATGGAAGGTCGATCCGCTGGTGAGGTCCGCGCGCTCGCAGAGGACGACGTCGTCCCAACCGAGGCGGGTCAGCCAGTAGAGGATGGACGCGCCGCCGACGCCACCCCCGATCACGACGGCACGAGCGTTCTCCCGCACGCGCGTACCCTAGAGCGTCATGGACATCCCCCTGATCCAGCACCCAGACTCGGTCGTCATCGTCGCCGTCGAGGGAGATCAGCTCCTGTGCGTGGCTCAGACCCGACCCGGAAGCGACGGCCAGACGCTCGAGCTTCCGTCGGGCAAGCTCGAGCCCGGGGAATCGGCTGCGGAAGCGGCCGTCCGCGAGCTCGCCGAGGAGTGCGCGCTCGGAGCCGACCGCTGGCGCGAGCTCGGAAGCTTCTGGGCCGTGCCCGCCTACTCCACCGAGTTCGTCCACGTGTACGAGGCAAGCGACCTCCACGCGGTCGACGGCGCTGCCCTCGACGAGGACGAGGACGTCGAGGTCGCGCGAATCCCACTCGTCGGCAGCCTCGGGCGCCTCTCCGACGCCGTCTCCGTCGCGGCCCTGGCGCTCTGGATCGACCCTCCGTGAGCCCTGCAGGCTGGCTCCTCGATCTCGAGCGGTCGCTCGCGGACGACCAAGGAACCGAGAGCCTCGCCGTCGGGTTGGTCGTTCTCGCCTCGGTCGCGGGCGCGGATGTCCCGGTCGAGCCAGACGACGTGCACGCGGCAGCGAGACGCGCGCTGCTGCTGCTCGCCGCGGGTGGCGATCCCGAGCGCGGTCTCGATCTCCACGGACGCGCGGTGACCGCCATGGCCGACGAGCTGCGGACGGTCGACCGCCAACTGGCGCTCGAGCAGGGGCTCGTCGACCTTCGCTTCCAGGCCGAAGGGCTGCCGCACGCGAGCGAGGCGGTGCACGGCCTCATGCACGCGCCCGACGTGGCGTGGCGCGCCTACGCCGCCGGGCTCCTGGCAGAGGAGCTCGGCGGCGAGTAACTGACCTGGCGGCTCTGGGGCGGCGCTCGCAAGGGAGGAACGCCGAGCGGGCCCGAGACAGTACACCGGTAGTACGGCGAGGGTCCGCGAGGCCTGCCTCTTGCTGCGAGCGTCGTCAGGCCGGGCTTTGCCCGGCCGCCCAGGGTCGCCAGCTACGCCGCCGGGCTCCTGGCAGAGGAGCTCGGCGGCGCAGATGTTGAGTAGGTCGCTCTAACGGCCGGCGGGCGCGATGCCGGGCTCGCCGCCGCCGGCGGCCGCGCGCTCGCGGGCGGCCATCTCCTCTTCCGTCATGCGGACCGGGCCCGTGAACCAGTTGTGGGCCGACAGGACCCACCAGCCTCCGAAGACGAGGCCGATGACGGCGAACCAGATGACTGTGTAGTTCGTGAACTGCCAGTCGAAGCCGTCCACCCACGGCAGGCCGATCTTGTACAGCGGGAAGATGAACAGAATCGACACGAGCGCGACCCAGAGGATGGAGATCGGGTTCAGCCACTTGTAGTGGCCCCCGAGGCTCCAGGCCCTCGGCGCATCCCACGAATCGCCCTTCCGCCAGCGGAGATAGACCGGGAGGATGAAGGCGATGTAGAGGCCGATGACCGCGATTGCCGTTCCCACCGCGTAGCCGATGAAGTAGTTCCAGACCGCCGGGATCATGAGAATCGCAGCAAAGAGCGAGACCCCGATCACGGAGTAGACGGGAACCCGGTTCGGCGCGATCCGCCGCCAGATCTGATGCCCCGGTACGGCGCGGTCCCGCGAGAACGCAAACATCATCCGCGATGCCGACGTTACCGACGCGGTCACGCAGAAGAACTGCGCGACAACGCAGATGAAGAGCAAGAACTCCGCCCAGCGCTGACTCATGGACGTCACCCAGATGAATGGGACGATCGGGAGCAGCTTGTTGACGGTCGTGAGGGCCTCATTCGTGCTCGGGATCGCGAATGTCACCGCGACAAGGAGGATGAAGCCGAAGATGACCGACACGAAGACAGACGTCCACATTCCGGTCGCCGCCATCCTCGAGGCCTTGTTCGTCTCTTCGGCCGTGTGCGCCGAGGCGTCGAACCCGGTGATCGTGTACTGGGCCATGAGGAGCCCGAGGCCGAAGACGAACCAGAACGCGGGATTCCCGAACGAGGTTGTCGTCCCGCCGAAGCCGGAGTTGTTCACCTTCTCCGTGAAGACGTAGCTCAGCGACTGGTGATGGTCGGGGACGAAGATGAGCACGCCCACGATCACCGCCACGCCGATCATGTGCCACCAGGCCGAGAACATGTTCAGGCCGGACGTGTAGCGGATGTGCATCAGGTTGATCAGCACCGCCGCCGCGAGGAACAGCGCGTAAAGGATGTAGGTCGAGGTGTTGAACGACGCTCCGAACCAGTCGTCCATGTGCTGCGAGTAGCTGAACCAGTAGTCGAACAGCACCTGGCCGAACACCGCGAGCCCGTAGCCGATGGCAGCGGTGACGGCGATCTGGCCGATGAGGTTGAACCACCCGGTCGCCCACCCCCAGCCGGGGCTACCGAGCTTGGAAGCCCAGTAGTAGAGACCGCCGGCGGTCGGAAAGGCCGAGGCGATCTCGGCCATCGACAGGGCGATGATCGTCGACATGAGCCCAACGAGCAGCCAGCCCCACGTGACGGCGATCGGGCCGCCGTGCTCGAACGCGATCGTGTACGAGGTCAGGCACCCGGCCAGGATCGAGATGATCGTGAAGCTGATGGCGAAGTTGCGAAACCCGCCCATGGCGCGGAAGAGCTCCTGCGCGTAGCCGAGGCCGTGCAGAACCTTTTCGTCGTCGCTCAGATCGTCCGGGCGCACAACACGCTCTTCGGTGCTCATCCGCCTTCCTCTCTGTCGATGGGTGCGGCGTATTTATGCTCTCGGCCCACCCCGTGTCAACTAGCGCGAAACCGATGGAGCTGACCGAGCTGAAGCAAGCCGTCCGCGACGGCTCGCTCGACACGGTCGTCGTGGCGTTCACCGACATGCAGGGCCGCCTGATGGGGAAGCGTGTGCACGGCGAGTATTTCGTCGAGCAAGCCGTCGCCGAGCACGGCGTCGAGGGCTGCAACTACCTCCTCGCGCTCGACATGGAAATGGACCCCATCCCGGGCTATCAAATGGCGAACTGGGAGAAGGGCTACGGAGATTTCGTCCTCCAGCCGGATCTCGCCACCCTGCGATCGACGCCTTGGCTCGAGGGGACCGCCCTCGTCCTTTGCGACGTTCTCTGGCAGGACGGAACGCCCGTGAATCCATCGCCGCGACAGGTGCTCAAGCGCCAGGTGGAGCGCGCAGGCGAGCTGGGCTACACGCCGATGTTCGGCTCCGAGCTCGAGTTCTATCTCCTGAAGGAGAGCTACGCCGAAGCGCACGCGAAGGGCTACCGGGACCTGTCCCCGTCAGTCCCTTACATCCTCGATTACCACATCCTCGCGACGACCTACGACGAGCCATTCCTGCGTCAAATCCGCAACAACATGCAGGCGGCGGGGATCCCAGTCGAGAGCTCGAAGGGAGAGGCGTGGCCGGGTCAGCAGGAGGTCAACTTCCGCTACGCCGACGCGCTGACGATGGCCGACAACCACACCGTCTACAAGAACGGCGCCAAGGAGATCGCGCACCTGAACAGCTGCTCGATCACGTTCATGGCCAAGCCCGATCACACCTGGATCGGCAACTCGTGCCACATCCACGCGAGCCTCTGGGAGGGCGACAAGGCCGCTTTCTCCGGCGAGTCCGACATCTTCAAGCAGTTCCTCGCCGGCCAGATCGCGTGCTTCAAGGAGCTGGCGGTCTTCCTCGCGCCGACGATCAACTCGTACAAGCGCTACGCAGCCGGGAGCTGGGCGCCCACGACACTCGCCTGGGGCCACGACAACCGCACGTGCGGGTTCCGAATCGTCGGGCACGGTGACGCGCTCCGCGCGGAGACGAGGATTCCCGGCGGCGACGTCAACCCGTATCTCGCCTTCGCAGCCGTCCTCGCAGCCGGCCTCTACGGGATCGAGAACGGGCTCGACCTTCCGCCGGCGCTCGAGGGCAACGCCTACGAATCCGATGCCGAGCGCTTTCCCCATTCGCTTCGCGAAGCGATCGACGCGCTCGAGCACGGGACCATGGCGCGGGCAGCTTTCGGGGACGACGTCATCGACCACTACCTGAACTACGCGCGCACCGAGCAGCGCCTCTTCGACGAGGTCGTCACGTCCTACGAGCGCGAGCGCATGTTCGAACGCGGATGAGCAGACCCGTTATCGGGATCACGACCTACCTGACCCCTGCCCGCTTCGGCGCCTGGGAGGAGGAGGCTGCCCTCATTCCGGCTGCCTACGTCAACGCGATCGAGGCCGCCGGCGGGCGGCCGCTCCTCGTCCCGCCGAGCACCGAAGGGATCGAAGAGACGCTCGACCGACTGGACGGGCTCCTCTTCTCGGGCGGCTCCGACCTCGATCCCGAGCTCTACGGCCAGGAGGCGCACCCCGAGACGAACGGGATCGTGCCCGAGCGCGACCGGGCCGAGATCGCCCTCCTCAGGGCGGCGCTCGAGCGAGACATGCCGGTTCTCGCCGTCTGTCGGGGGAGCCAGGTACTGAACGTCGCGCTTGGAGGCGACCTGGTCCAGCACCTGCCCGAGATCGTCGGCGACGAGAAGCACAAGCACACCCCGGGCGAGTTCGCCGACCACGACGTCGATCTCGTCGCAGGAACACGCGTCCAGGAGATCCTCGGTGACCATGCGCCCGTCAAGAGCCATCACCATCAGGGCTACGGGAAGATCGGCGACGGCCTCCGCGAGGCCGCACGAGCCGAAGACGGGACGATCGAGGCGCTCGAGGATCCGTCGCGACGCTTCGCAATGGGGGTGCTCTGGCATCCCGAAGCCGGCGAGGACTTCGCACTCTTCGAGGCTCTAGTCGCGGAGGCCCGGACCTACCGCGACGAGCGCAGCTGACGCGGTCTCGCGGGCAGTTGCCAACGGCCGCCGAGAAGAGCATCATCGTCCGGGATGGCAGTCGTCTACGGCTCTCCTGACC
This sequence comes from uncultured Actinomycetes bacterium, assembly GCA_963739065.1. GTDB lineage: Bacteria > Actinomycetota > Thermoleophilia > Gaiellales > Gaiellaceae > JAIBJP01. The sequence continues at coordinate 136,911 of CAVTYV010000002.1, read as the reverse complement.
TCCTGCCGAGCCTGAGCGTCGTCTACGCGTGCGATTGCGGCGCATGCATCGGGGAATACGGGAGCCATGCAGGCGACCCTCCGCCGGGCTGGGTGCGTATGGCTGAGGACACGTATCTCTGCGAGCACTGCGCGGCTATCGCGAAGAAACGCGCCACGAGCTAGACCGGCTCGGCCGTCGGGCGGAGTCCGTACCCTTTTCGGCATGAGGCGCGCAGCCGTCACCTTCGCGCTCGCAGGCCTGCTGGTCGGCCTGCTCGCCGCCTGCGGGTCGAGCGACAGCCAGCCGGAGCCCCAGCTACTCACTGCGGGCCAGGTGAGCGACCAGTTCAAGCGAGACACGGGACGGCCCCTTATGCGCGCGGCCACGGACGACGTCGCCTGGGACCAGCTCAGCTATGGCCTGAACCCGTCGCAGGAGGTTCAGGACACGTATGGGATCTTCTCCGTCTACGTCGGCAAGCCGCAACACCTGGCCGCGCTCGGTTCGCTTCTGCGCGACAAGGCGACGAAGAAGGCACTGGAGAAGGACGCCGAGGGCGTCTACTGGGAGCTCGACTCCAACAGCCGCAGCTGGATCGCCTACAAGCGTTACCCCCCCAACGTCGTCCTCGTGTGGTTCAGCGAATCGAAGACGCAAGCCGTGGACACCCGCTTCGAGCGGCTCGACCGCGTCCTCGCCGGCCTGCCCGGATAAGCTCAGCCCCCTCATGGGGAGGCTCGACGGCAAGGTCGCCGTGATCACGGGCGCCGCGGGCGGCATCGGCCGCGAGGCGACGCTGCTCTTCTCGTCAGAGGGAGCCAGCGTGTGCGTGGCGGACGTCGCGGAGGAGCCGGGCGAGCAGACCGCCTCCGACGCGCGCGAGGCCTTCTTCCACAAGGTCGACGTGACCGATCCCGAGAGTGTGCAGGGGATGTACAGGGCGACCGCGGAGCGCTACGGCGGCGTCGACATCCTCTACAACAACGCCGGGATCATGCCCGCCGATGACGCGTCCATCCTCGAGACCGACGTCGACGCCTGGCAGCGCGTTCAGGACGTCAACACGAAGGGCGTCTACCTCTGCTGCAAGTACGGGATTCCGTATCTCGTCGAGCGCGGGGGCGGCTCGGTCATCAACGTCGCGTCGTTCGTCGCGCTGGCGGGCGCCGCGACGTCCCAGATCTCCTACACGGCCTCGAAAGGGGCCGTCCTCTCGATGAGCCGCGAGCTCGCAGTCGAGTTCGCCCGCCAAGGCGTTCGCGTGAACGCGCTGTGCCCCGGGCCCGTGGAGACGCCATTGCTGATGCGGCTCTTCAACGAGACACCTGGGGCGCTCGAGCGCCGGCTCGTGCACATTCCGATGGGACGACTCGCCCAGGCCAATGAGATCGCTCAAGGAGCGCTCTTCTTGGCGAGCGACGAGTCGTCCTACGTGACCGGGTCGACGTTTCTCGTCGACGGCGGCCTCACGGCCGCCTACGTCACTCCGGAATAGGCCTGACCGTCAGCGGGGCTGCGGGACGATCCGGATGTAGGGCTTCGGAGACTCCCAGCCGTCCGGATACGTCTCTCGCGCCTCGTCGTCCGAGACCGAGCCGGCGATGATCACGTCCTCGCCCTGCTTCCAGTTGACGGGCGTTGCGACCTTGTGCTTCGCGGTGAGCTGCAGCGAGTCGATCACGCGCAGCACTTCGTCGAAGTTGCGGCCGGTCGTCATCGGATAGATGAGGATCAGCTTGATCTTCTTGTCCGGGCCGATGACGAACACGTTGCGAACGGTCTGGTTGTCGGCCGGCGTGCGCGACTTCGCGTCGCCGGACGTCTCCGACGGAAGCATCCCGTAGAGCTTCGAGACCTCGAAGTCCGCGTCGCCGATGATCGGATAGTCCGGCGCCTTGCCCTGCGTCTCCTCGATGTCCTTGGCCCAAGTCTCGTGATCGCTGGCGGCGTCGACGGAAAGGCCGATCACCTTGACGTTCCGCTTCTCGAACTCCGGGCTGATCTTCGCCATGTACCCGAGCTCCGTCGTGCACACGGGAGTGAAGTCCTTCGGGTGCGAGAAGAGCACGGCCCACGAGTCGCCGATCCAGTCGTGGAAGTTGATCTTCCCTTCGGTGGTCTCCGCCTCGAAGTCAGGGGCGGTATCGCCGATCTGCAGACTCATCCTGGTCCTCCCTTGCCGGTCGTGGGCATCGTACGCCTCCGAAGGTCACTTTACAAAATGAAGGAGAGTCAGCGACGGCCGTCCCAAAATGAAAGAGCCCCGCCGAAGCGGGGCTCTCAGTTAGCAGGCCTGTAAGCCGGATTTTGTCGGGGGTGACCATCCATCTAGGCCGCCGGTTTCCCGACGGCTCGAGCAGCGCACCCGGCTCCTCGGCGGGCAGCCTGCGAACGGAGCCTGTTCGCCTTGCACCGGACGGGGTTTAGCTAGCCGCCGTGTCGCCACGACGCTGGTGGGCTCTTACCCCACCGTTTCACCCTTACCTTCGGCGTCTCCGGAGAGCTTTTCGCCGCTGGCGGTCTCCTTTCTGTGCCACTTTCCGTCGGCTTTCGCCGCCTGGGATTTCCCCAGCGTCCTGCCCTATGGTGTCCGGACTTTCCTCGGACCGCTTTCGCGGCCCGCGATCACCCGGCCTGCAAACCCAATTGTAGCCGCGATTCTCAGCCCTTCCTCGAACCCCGCGCCGCACTCCGGACAGACGACGCCGCCGCGGACGTGCATGACGAACTCACCGCAGACCGGGCACTCGAGGCTGGCGCCGCGCATGAGCGCGAGCAGCTCCTGGTCGAGCGTCCGGTTGAGTTGCACGAGATCGCTCATCGCAGCGTCCTGAACACCCCCGTGACTTTCCCGAGGACCTGGACGTGATCCGGATAGAGCGGATCGAGCGCCGAGTTTTCCGGCTGCAGGCGGATGCGGCCGTTCTCGCGGAAGAAGCGCTTGACCGTCGCCTCGTCGGCCGCTTCGTCCGCGCCGGCCAGCGCCACGACGATGTCGCCGTCGCGAGCCGTCTGCTGGCGGTGAACGACGACGTAGTCGCCTTCGAGGATGCCCGCCTCGATCATGCTGTCGCCCTTGACGCGCAGAAGGAAGTCGTCGTCTCCGGCGGACAAGGGCTCGGGGACGGCGAGGTAATCCTGGATGTTTTCCTCCGCGAGCAGCGGCCCACCAGCGGCGATTTCGCCCACGAGCGGCAGCCGAGCCGCTTGGTACACCGCAGAAACCTCGCCCACAGCGGCCGCACGCTCCCGCCCGACGACCTCGAGAGCCCGTGGCTTGGTCGGGTCGCGCCTTAGGTAGCCCGCGCGCTCGAGGTTGGCCAGATGGGCGTGGACGGTGGACGGCGAGGCCAGCCCGACGGCGTCGCCGATCTCTCTCACAGTGGGCGGATAGCCGTGCTTGTCCGCGTACGCGACGACGAAATCGAAGATCTCTCGCTGGCGCTTGCTGAGCATCCCGGCACCTCGCTGGTCGAACATCTGTTCGATACAAGGTAGCGAGGGGGACGGACGGAGTCAACCGGTACAATTCTGTCCGCGCGCTGGTGGCGGAATTGGTAGACGCGCAAGGTTGAGGGCCTTGTGGGCGAATAGCCCGTGGAGGTTCAAGTCCTCTCCAGCGCACTCAGGGCACCCGTTCGGTGCCCCGCGAGGGCTTGGCGAAATATCGGCCGTGCCGCCGGAGGCGCGCGGCATTCCGTCAATCCCTCCTAGTTGTCTCACGTAATCTACGCCGGCCCGATGCGAGAGCTGTGCGGACACGCGATCGACGTTGCGCTCGGCTCAGGAGCAGGGTACGCGGACGCGCGAGCCGTCACCCGCCGCGTCCAGAACGTCGCGACGAAGAACGGAGAGGTCGAGTCTGTAGCGGACGGCGAGACCGAAGGCATCGGCGTCCGGGTACTGGTCGACGGCGCGTGGGGCTTCGCCTGCGACCGGCGACTGTCCGACGAGGGAGCCCGGGAGGCCGCCGAGCGCGCCGTCGCCTTTGCGCGCGCGAGCGCGGTCAGGCCCGGCAGGCGCAAAGTGGAGCTGTCGCCGATCCCCGCGGAGCAGGGTGAATACCGCACGCCTGCGAAACGGGACCCGATCGAGGTCTCGCTCTCAGAGAAGGTCGACCTCTGCCTCCGCGCCGAGGCCGGGATGAAGCACCAGGACGTGCAGATCACGGAGGCGACCATCCGCGCGCAGCGTGAGGAACGCGTCTTTCGTTCATCCGAGGGCGCAGACATCACTCAGGCGTTCGTCGAGTGCGGCGCGGGAATCGACGCGCTGGCCGTCTCCGGGGAAGGCCGAGTCCAGATTCGCAGCTACCCGAGCGCACACGGCGGCTCGAGCGCGCAGGCCGGCTGGGAGTTCGTCGAGGAACTCGCGCTCGAGCGCGAGGCGCCACGGGTCGGCGAGGAGGCTGCGGCGCTCCTGCAGGCAGACGTCTGCCCCGCCGGGGTCACGACGATCGTCCTGGACAGCGAGCAGATGGTCCTGCAGGTACACGAGTCGGTCGGCCATCCGACCGAGCTCGACCGCGTCTACGGCACGGAGGCCGCGTACGCCGGGACGAGCTTCCTGAAGCCGGGCGATCTGGGCAGCCTGCGCTACGGCTCAGAGCGCATGAACATCACTGCGGACTCCACAACTCCAAGCGGTCTCGGCACGTTCGCGTACGACGACGAAGGGGTCCCGGCGGGACGCCAGCCCGTCGTCCAGGAAGGCGTCCTCAGCGGCTTCCTCTCCTCCCGGGAGACGTCGTTCATGATCGGCACCGGCAGCGGCGGCTCCATGCGCGCGGACGGCTGGAGCCGGATGCCGCTGGTCCGCATGACGAACCTCCATCTCGAGCCGGGCGAAGGAACCTTCGAGGACCTCCTCGCGGACGTCGACGACGGCCTCTTCCTGCAGACCAACAAGAGCTGGTCGATCGACGACAAGCGCCTCAATTTCCAGTTCGGCACTCAGATCGCCTGGGAGATCAAGAAGGGCAAGCTCGGAAGGATGCTTAGGGACGCGACGTACATGGGCGTGACACCGGTCTTCTGGGCAGGCCTCGACGCGGTGGCCGGTCCCGAGGAATGGCGGCTCTACGGGCTGACCAACTGCGGCAAGGGCCAGCCCGGGCAGCACGCGCATGTCTCCCACGGGACCTCGGCGGGACGCTTTCGCAACGTCCAGGTGGGCGTGCGGAGTTGAGCGCCGTCGCGGAGCGCGCCCTGGAGCTGGCCGAGCGCGCATGGCGCGCAGCCGAGGCCGATGAGGCCGACGCAGTCGCGCATCTCGAAGAGTCGGGCTTCGCTCGCTTCGCGGCCTCCGAGGTGCACCAGCCGACGCTGATCCGCGACGAGACAGTCACCCTTCGCGTCGCCCGCAACGGCAAGGTGGGGTGCGCCGTCACGAACCGGACCGACGACGAAGGCCTACGGGAAGCCGCACGGCGCGCGGCCGAGGCCGCTGACAGCGCCAGGCCGGATCCCGACTATCCCGGCCTGCAGGAACCGACGGCGGTGCCGAAGGTCGAGGGCTACGACGCGGCTACCGCCGCGCTCACTCCGCAGGACCAGGCCGGCCTGGCCGCCGCCGCCATCGAGGCTGCGCCTGCATACGGGCTGTACGGGTACTTCACGAGCGGCGTCACGCAGCTGGCCGTCTCCTCCAGCACCGGCCACGCCGCCTCGCAGACGATGACCGACGCGAGCGTGCTCGCCATCGCGGCGTCGGACGAGGAGTCGGGCTACGCGGAGGCGACCTCCTGGAAGGCGTCTGATCTCGACCCGGCAGCCGTCGCGCGCGAAGCCGCTGAAAAGGCTGCCCGCACGAAGGGTGCTGTCGAGATCGAGGCCGGGACTCACGCCGCGGTGCTCGAGCCGTACGCGTTCTCTGAGCTGCTCTGGTACTTCGGCTTCAGCTCCCTGAACGCCCTGGCCTGCCTCGAAGGCCGCAGCTATTTCTCCGGCCGTATCGGCGAGCAGGTCTTCCACGAGAGCTTCAACATGGTCGACGACGGTTTCGCTGCCCAGGGCCTGCCGAAAGCGTTCGACTTCGAGGGCGTCCCTAAGCAGCGAGTCGAGATCATCGAAAACGGCGTCGCGAAGGACGTCGTCTGGGATCGCCGCACAGCGAAGCGCGCGGGCGGCGACCGAACCTCCACCGGCCATGCCCTCTCTGCGCCGGCGCAGGGCTTCGGTCCTCTTCCCCTGAACCTCTCGGTGTCGGGCGGCTCCCTCTCGCGTGAGGACCTCGTCGAGCGCGTCGAGAACGGGATCTACGTGACGCGCCTGCACTACCTCGGCGTCGTCGACCCGCGCGAAGGGATCATCACCGGGATGACGCGCGACGGCACCTTCAAGATCGAGGGGGGCAAGGTGACCACGCCGCTCGTGAACCTCCGTTTCACGACGTCTTTTCCGAAGCTGGCGGAGAGCCTGCTCGGGCTCGGGAACGACGTCGAGCTCGTCAACAGGAGCGACTTCTACGACGAGCGCTATCCGTTCGGTACCCTCGTCCCGACAGTGGCGACGGAAGCGTTCACGATCGTCGGCACAGGCTCGGGGCCCGGACTCTGATGGCTCGCGCCCTCCTTGTCGGGACGCGCAAGGGCCTCTTCGTCCTCACCCCGGACGGCGGCAGCCCATGGGAGGTGTCAGGGCCGCACCTGAAGGGTTGGGAGATCTTCCACGCCGTCACCGACCCTCGCGACGGCGCGGTCTACGCGGCGACAAACAGTCCTATCTACGGCGCGACGGTGCACCGCTCGGCCGACCAGGGCGAGAACTGGACGCGCGCTGAGGAGATCGGGTTGCCCGAGGACACGGGGCTCACGCTCGAGAAGACGTGGCATGTCGAACCTGGGCGGCCGGGGGAAGACGGCGTGCTCTGGCTCGGCGGCGCGCCCGGCGTCCTCTTCAGGACGGACGACTCGGGCAAGACGTGGCAGGTGGTCGACGGAATCGTCCGCCACCCCACGCGGGAGAAGTGGAACCCCGGCGCGGGTGGCATGTGCTGCCACTCCATCCAGCTCGATCCCGACGATCCCGAGCGCATGTACATCGCCATCTCGGCAGCCGGAACCTTTCGCAGCGAGGACGGGGGCGAGACGTGGGAGCCGGCGAATCAGGGAGTCGCCGCCGACTTCTTCCCGGACAATCCGTTCCCGGAGGTGGGCCAGTGCGTCCACAAGCTGCTCGTCCACCCGGGTCGCCCCCAGCGTCTCTGGCAGCAGAACCACTGCGGCGTCTACCGATCGGACGACCACGGGCGAAGCTGGGAGCGCCTCGAAGGGAACGGGCTGCCCAGCGGCTTCGGCTTCCCCATCGCCCTCGATCCGTCGAACCCGGACACCGCCTTCGTCATCCCGGAGGAGGGCGCGGAGAACCGCGTGACGAACGACGGGCGTCTCGGCGTCTACCGGACGAGGGACGGCGGCGCAAGCTGGGACCTCGCGGCCAACGGGCTTCCGCATCCGGCCTGGTGCGCCGTCTTGCGGGAGGCGTCCTCCTTCGACGAAGACGGCGTCTACTTCGGCACGCAGAGCGGCTCGGTCTTCGTGACCGAGACCGGCGGCGAAAGCTGGTTCGAAGCCGCCTCACAGCTTCCGCCGATTCTCTCGGTCGAGGCGGCGGACTGGCGGTAGTCCTCCTGCCGGGAATGCTCGCCGCGGAGGTCGACGGGCAGCGTCGCTTCGAGGTCGAGGCGGACACGGTCGCCGCCGCTCTCAGATCTCTCCCGGTCGCCAATCTCGTCTTCGACGAGCGCGGGGCCTTGCGTCAGCTGGTGAACGTCTACGTCGACGGGGTAGACGTGCGCGACGCGGGCGGAATCGACCGGCCTCTCGCCGGTTCCGAGGAGATCCGCCTCGTCGGTGCTATTGCCGGAGGCTAGAGAACGTAGAAGAGGGCGATGGTGTTCAAGCCGAACAGCGCGCCGACGAAGACGGTCAGGCGCGTGAGGTTGCGCTCGACGATGTGCTGGCCCCCCTGCGAGGCCGGCGTGTAGCCCATTCCTCCGAAGCCCGTGTCGCGCCCGGAATGCATGAGCACGAGCATGATTAGGAAGGCCGAGAGCAGCACCTGGATGACGGGTAGCAGGACGTCGAACACGCCCCCAGGATAGCTAGCCATTCGACGCGACCGAGTGGATCGTCTCCATGAGCTCGACCAGGATCCGATCCTTCGTCACGTAGCCGACCGCCCCGGCGCTGCGAGCTCGTTCCTGGTCGGCGGGGTCGTCCGACCCCGTGAGGACGACGACCGCCGTCTCCGGGGACTTCTTGAGGATCCGCGCGGTGGCCTCGAAGCCGTCGATGTTTGGCATGCTCAGGTCCATCAAGACGACGTCGGGCCCGAGCTCGGCGGCCAGCTGCGCCGCAGCCTCGCCGTTCGCGGCGCGAGCGACCACCCGGATCGATGAGTCTCCCTCCAGCAACCCTTCGAGCGCGTTCACGAACAGGTCGTTGTCGTCCGCAATGAGCAGCGTCAGCGCCATAACGAGGTGTTTAACGCCGAAGTGCGCGCCCCGGTCACGAGCGAGACCCGGCTGAGCTCCTGATCTGGAGACCTGTGGCGTCTGCTACATGCTCGACCTGGAGCGTCGAATGCTCCAATCCGAAGCGCTCTCGCAGCATCGTCTCGAGCTCGAGGCGAATCTGGTGGCAATCCGCGTCGCGTCGAACAAGCACGTGGGCCGAAAGAGCGGGAAAGCCGCTCGTGACTGTCCAGACATGGAGATCGTGGGTCTCGACCACGCCGTCGTGCGCGGCGATCGCCTCGCCCACGTCGGCAGGCAAAACCGACGCCGGCGCGCCCTCGAGGAAGATCCGTCCCGACTCGCGCAGAAGCGTGAAGGCCGCCCCGAGCATGAGCGCCGCGACGAGGATGGATGCCAGCGGGTCGAACCGGTCCCAACCCGTCAGCACGATGAGGAGGCCGGCGACCGCGGTCCCGACGAATGCGGCGAGGTCGGTCGCCACGTGGAGGTAGGCGCCGCGCATGTTGAGGCTCTCCCTACGCGCGCGGCTGAGGATGGCGAGCACGCCGAGGTTCACGCCGATCCCGGCGAGCGCAACGGCGGTGACGATTCCGCCCTCGACGTCCGGCGGGTCGACCAGCCGGCGAGCGGCGGAGTAGAGGATCAGCACGGCAATCACGAGCAGCGTCACTCCGTTCGCCTGCGCGGCGAGGATCTCCGCACGGGCGAAGCCGAACGTCCAGCGTCCACGGGCGGGAAGGGACGCGGCCCACGCGGCGAAGAGCGCCAGGCCGAGCGCGGCCGCGTCGGTAAGCATGTGCCCCGCGTCCGCGAGGAGTGCAAGGGACTGGGCGACGATGCCCAGCACAACCTCGGCAACCATGAAAGCGAGGAGGACGGCGAGCGCGACGGCCAGGAGCCGCCGGTCGGCCCGGGCGTGATCGTGATCATGCATCTCGCTCATTCTGCCTCCCCCCGAAGGAGGCTCGCGATGCGTCGCCCTTGCAGGCGAACATCGTGCTCCTCGGCGGTCTTCCGACCCGTCGGATTCGGCCTGGGGAGCTCGAGCGCCGCTTCCAGGCCGGCCTGAATGGAGTCGACGCTGCCCGGGTCGACGAGAACTCCCGTCTCCGGAGTGACCAGCTCGGGCGGCCCCCCGATCCGCGTCGCGACGACCGGACGCTCGGTCGCGAGCGCCTCGAGCACCGTCTGGCCGAAGGGCTCGACGAGGCTCGGCTGGCAGAGGACGTCCGCCGCGGCGATCCAGTCGGGAACCCGATCGTGTGGCACACGCCCGGCAAGCAGGACACCCGGCCGGCCCGCGAGGCGTTCGCGCAGCGGGCCGTCCCCGACAAACGCGAGCCTCCCCCGCCCGAGCCCGGCGAAGGCATCGGCCAGGCGGACGACGTTCTTGCGCTCGTCCAGAGTCCCGACGCAGAGGTAGAAAGGTCCTTCGCCCTGCCAGGCGAGCTCCTGGCGGAGTGGCTCGGGGTCACGGTGGCGGAAGCGCTCGAGGTCGACGCCGCAGTCGATCACCGTCGTCTTGCCGCGGGCATCCGGAAGCTTCGCCTCGAGCTCTCTCCGCAGGTAGTCGGAGACCGCGATCACGGCGTCGGCGCGCCGCACCACGCCCTGCGTCGCCGAGGCGACTCCTCGAATGGAGCCGATGTTGCGGACGTCCCGTCCATGCGCCGTGACGACGAGCCGGGCGCCACTGACGCGCGCGGCGAGGGCGGCCGAGGCGCCCGCCGGAAAGAGGAAGTGCCCATAGACGGCCTCTGGGCGGAATCGCCTTGCCGCGGCAACTGCCCGCGCCGTCAGGGATGCGAACTTGAGCGGGGTGCCACCGCGGTGATCGATGACAGCGCGCTCGAGCTCGTGCCCCTGGGCCTCCAGCTCCACGGCGATCTGCTCCACGAAGACCCCGAAATCCGGAGCCGCGGGACTCGGAAACATCTGCGATACCAGGAGAATTCTCATTTTTGCTGACAAAAGGCAGAGAACCCCGATCGGGGGAGGTTCACCAGAGCACACGCCGCTACCGTCGATCTATGCCTAAAGCTGCGGCAAAAGGCGTCGACGTCGCTGCCGTCGAGGCGCATCTCGCACGCTATGTCGTGTCGTGCCCGCTTTGCAAAGCGGTCGACCATCTCGGGGTGGGCCAGCACCTGGGCCGGATCGACTCCGCCAACGGCGCGAAGGATTCGATCGACGCCGTCTTGGTCGTCTGCAAGCGCTGCGGTTACCTGATGCCGCTGGCCGCCGACATGGTCAGTGGAAACGGCAAGGCCGCCTAGTCAGGCGGCCTTGCGACGCGAATCGCGCTCGAGCCGTTCTTCGGTTCTCGCGCGTGCATGGATGAGTTCTGGTGCGCCGAAGCGATTCCGCGCCTCAGTAGCGCGGGCCTCGGCCCACAGGTCCTCGATGAGGCCGGAGAGGCGCTTGACCTCCGCGGACTTCGCGGGGTCGATGCCGTCTCCGAGCTCGTGCCAGATCTCGGCGCGGCGGTCGACCGCCTCGTCGAGCTCGGCTCTGATTTCAGTCATGGTTCTCACACCGTTTTAAACGCCTCGCAAGGAGGCGTCATTCCGCCGAGAACCTAGAATTTGGGGGCGTTCAGGCTCGGGTAGCGGTCGGTGAGAAAGGTGAGATATGCGCGGGTCTGGGTCTCGTAGCGCAGGCAGTAGAGCCCGAGATCGCGTAATCCCTTCGGAATCCGCCCGAGGATCAGGCAGACGAACCAGCCGATGATGGCGAGGACCTGGACGATGACGAGGAACACCCAGCTGAGGACGAGCGCCGGGATGGCCAGGATCGGCCGGAAGAGCGTGATCAGCCTGCGCTGAGGCTCCTCCGGGACGTGCGTGTCGACCGGGTAGGGTCGGACGGCCAGCCAGCCGGGCAACGGATCGGCCAGGAAGCTCACGTACGAGAATAGATGAAGCGAGTAGCGCATATAGGCGCCGAGGAAGTCGCGCAACATCTCGGGGGAGCGCCCGAGGATGAGCGTGAAGATCCAGTTCGCGACCCACGCGAAGAAGCTCGCGATCGACCACACGTAGAACCAGGCGTAATGGACGATGAGGAAGATCGGGAACCGGAAGAAGACCGTCAGACGCGAGCGGCGCAGATCGTCGCTGACCTCGAGCTCGACCGGGTGTGGCTCATGCGGCTTGAGCTCGAAGGCCGGCGGGACGTCGGGAACGAGAGGTGTCTCGGAAGGCTGAGGGCGCTCCGGCGGCTCGCCTGGCGGCACAGATGCCATGCGCCGATGCTAGGAAGGCCCGCGGACGGCGCAAGGTGGCCGAAGCCGGAGGCGGGACTCGAACCCACGACCTACGGATTACAAATCCGTTGCTCTACCAGCTGAGCTACTCCGGCGTCTGTCGGATCGTACCGTCAGCGCGGCACGGTCGTCCGACTCCTTGTTTACTCTTTAGACAACTAGGCTCCACCCGAAGACGATCGGGGACCGCACGACGATTGCGGTAATGGCGGCCCTTCAGGCCAATGGATGGGTAGTGCTGTTGCCGTTCGGCGAAAATTCGCGCTACGACCTCGTTGTGGATGACAAGGGCGTGCTTTCGCGGATTCAATGTAAGACGGGACGGCTTCGAGAGGGCTGCATCCGCTTCAAGCCGTGCAGCACTTATGCGCACCACCAGACAACGTCACGCGCGAGGGCATACCACGGCGAAGTCGACTACATCGGCGTCCACTGCCCTGAGACCGGCGGTGTCTACTTGATTCCAATCAACGAGCTCCCCGTCACCAACAAAGCGACGCTGAGAATCAGGCCCACACGGAATCACCAGCGGAAACACATACGGCTGGCATCGCAATATCAGATCGCCAGCGTCGTGATTAAGCCGGCTCGACGCTAGTCGATGACCGCGCGTTCCTGCTGGTGCTGGAGCACCTTGCGCTTCACGCGCTGCAGCGCGTTGTCGATCGTCTTCGTGTCGCAGCCCAGCTCCTCGGCCATCTCCTCGTAGGAGTTCCCCTCGAGGTAGAGCCGAAGAGCGTCGCTCTCGAGCGGCGAGAGGCCGGTGCCGAGGCAGAAGACGAGGCTCTGCAACTCCTCGGTCGAGATGACGCAGACGACGGGGTCGTCCACGCCCGGCCCCGGCAATGCGTCGCCGAGCGTGCAGTCGCTGTCGTCCTGGCCGGCCGGCGTGTGGCTGAACGAGACATAGGTGTTGAGCGGCGCGTGCTTGAAGCGGGTGGCCGTCTTGATCGCTGTGATGATCTGCCGCGTGATGCAGAGCTCCGCGAAGCTGCGGAACGATGTGTCCTTGTCGGAGCGAAAGTCCCGCACGGCCTTGTACAGGCCGATCAGGCCCTCCTGGATGAGATCGTCGGACTCGCCGCCGGCGATGAAGTACGAGCTGGCCTTCAGCCGGACGAAGCCGGTGTAGCGGCGAACCAGGGTGTCGAGGGCTACGTCGTCGCCGTTGCGAGCGCGGAGGACCAGTCGGAGATCCTCGACTTCTCGCTGGGTTTTCTCGAGCGGGCGGGCCGTAGCGAGCTGACGACGGGGCATCGCGTTTTTCCTCCTGGGCGTGAGGACCAACCCTAACCCTCAGGTTGAGGTCACGATCGTAGCAAGTTACTTGCAAATGTTCAATAGCCTCGGCGCCAACGCTCGAGTCGCCGCCGGGTCTCCTCGTCCAGCGAGTCCTCGACGGTCGAGCGGGCCTGGGCGGGGGCGTCCGGGCTGGCCGTCGCGAGCTCCTTCAGGAAGTTCTTCGCCGAGACCCGCCGCGTCTCCTGCCCGGCTGTCGTACGGATTGCGCGGTCGGAGGACACGACCGTCACAGGCTCGCGCCCGCGGTGTTCCGCCGCGAGCCGCTCGACGACGTCGTCCGCGTGCTCGGCGTACCGGACCTCGAGCGGGCCGACGACCACGTCGTCCCCCACTCCGTCGAACACGACGACGCCTCGCGCTCCCTCGAGCGCCACGTAGCCCGCTAGGCGGTCGATCAGCTCCTGGCGGTCGCGAAAGCCGGCGTGCAGGATGTTCGAGCCGTCGAAGAGATAGAGCACGGCAACTAGTCGCTCCACCAGCCGGGAATCATCTCGGCATCCTGCGCCTCGGTCTTGGGGGCGCCGAAGGCGAGGAACGCGAGCCCGTCGGGCCCGGCCTCGAAGGAGCGGACCGTATCCTTGCCGACGCGGACAGCGTCCCATTCGCGCAGCTCGTGGACGTCGTCGTCCAGCTTCACGCGCCCGGAGCCCGCGACGACGACGTAGACCTCCTCCTGCTCGTGGTGGTGGTGCCCGTAGGGAAACCGCGTGTTGGGCGAGAGCCGCTGGAAGCTCAGGCCGAACTTCTGGCTGTCGAGCGGCTCGCGGGCGAAGCGGGCCTCGATGTCGGGCGCGAGACCGAACTGCTCGGCCGCGTCGTCCACGTCCGTCAGGAGGTTCTTGATCGTGTAGTCGCTCAGGCGGCAGATTCTAGGCGAGCGCCTGCTCAGCCCTGGCCGAGCTGGCCTTGCCGCCGCAGTGAGAGGGCATCGCCGAGCGAGGACGCCGCCACTGACGTGACGACTGCGATCGCAGCGAGAAGCGCGATGCCGGCGCGCAGGTCGAGCGCTCCGGAAACGAGCCCGACGAGTGGCGGCCCGAGGAGGAAGCCGAGATAGGAGATGGTCGTGACGCTCGCGACGGACGTGCCGCGCTCCTCCGCGGAGGCGCCTCGTCCGGCCGTGCCGAGCAGCACCGGGGCGGCGACGGAGATCCCTGCTCCTCCGAGGAAGAAGCCGATGATCGCGGCCGGCGTGGCCGTGGCGGTCGCCGCAATCGAGAGGCCGCACGCGGAGAGCAGCGCGCCCCCGGCGAGCAGCGTGCGGTCGCCGATGCGGACGCCAAGCGAGGATCCCAGCGTTCGGCCCGAGACCATGGCCGCCGCGAAGAATGCCGGCCCGAGGCCCGAGATCCCCGGCGAGGCGTCGAGCTCCGTCTCGAGAAAGAGCGCGCTCCAGTGCTCGATGCCGCTCTCGACCACGAACGCGATCCCACAAAGAAGCCCCAGGCCCACGAGAGGACGCGTGAGCTTGAGACCGAAGGATCGGCGCTCGGCGGGCGCGGGCAGCGCGACCGCGTCGCGATTCAGCCAGGCCGAGACGAACGGCACGATCGCGGTCACGGCGAGGATCGCCACGGGCTCGGCGTCCGCTTGGCGCGCGGCGCCCGCGAGCAGGCTCCCGACGAAGAAGCCGCCCGAGAACGACGCGTGGGCCTTCTGCATGATCGGCGCGCCGCCACAGGCTTCGATGCTGGTGGCCCCGAAGTTGATCGAGACGTCCAGCGCGCCCGACGCCGCTCCGACCACGATCAGCGCCAGCACGAGCTGCCAGACGGAGTCGGCGAACCCCGGTAGCAGCACGGCGACCCCGAAGAACACCGCCGACACGGGCAAGACCCTGGGCCCGAAGCGGTCGATCAGCGCGCCCGTCGCGGGCATCGCCGGCAGCGCGGCTCCGGCAATGAAGAGCAGGGCGACGCCGAGCTCTCCCACCGACGCGCCCGTCTGCTCCTTGATCGCCGGGAGCAGCACCGCCCAGGCTCCCCAGAAGACGCCGAAGGCGGCGAAGGCGGAGATCGAGCCCCGGCGGGTCATTTCCGCCGCTGGCGGGCGGCCTCGAACAGGGAGATGCCCGCCGCGACGCTGACGTTCAGCGACTCGATCTTTCCGGCGAGCGGGATCGCGAAAGCGTCGTCGCAGGACTTCCGTACGAGTGGCCGCAGGCCGCGGCCCTCCGCGCCGAAGACGAGCGCGGCCCCGGTCGTGAAGTCGGCCGACCAGACGTCCGTCTCCGCTTCCCCCGTCGCCGCCCAGACCCAGAGGTCGCTGCGCTTCACGTCTGCGAGGTAGCGCGAGAGATTGACCACCACGGCGAGATCGACATGCTCGACCGCTCCTGCGGAGGCTCGGCAGACGGCCGGCGTCACGCGCGCGGACTTGTGCTCGGTGATGACGACTCCGGTGGCGCCGGCACCGTCGACGTTTCGGCACACGGCGCCGAGGTTGTGCGGGTCCGTGACCTGGTCGAGGCACGCGATGAGCGGACGCTCGCCTTGGGCCAGCTCGTATGCATCGGCGTAGCGGTACGGCTCGCAGAACGCCACGACGCCCTGGTGGTCCCGCGAGCCGGCCGCGGCCGTCAGCGCCGACTCCGGCCGAGCCTGCACGCGCAGTCCCGATTCCTCGCGGAGCCAGGGCTCGGCCGTGAGCGCGCGCTCGGTCGCGAGCAGCTCGAGAACTTGTCGGCGACCTGCGCGCAGGACCTCCCGCACAGGGCGCCGCCCGTAGACCAGTTCTCGCGTCACTTGATGGGAATCAGCCGGTAGCCCTCGGCGACGTCCTGAACCTCCCACCCCAGTCGGCCGATCTCCTGACGGAGATCGTCCGCGAGGCTGAAATCACCGCTGGAGCGGGCGGCCGCACGCCGCTCGGCCAGCCGGCTCACTTCTTCGGGAACGGGCCCGACGTCTGTCGAGACCCCGAGCCCGAAGACGCGCAGACCGCGTTCGAGCAGCTCGAGCTGGCCGGCCGCGCGCCACTCGTGGAGAAGGGCAAGCGCGGTGGGGGTCTTGAAGTCGTCCTCGAGGGCGGCGACGAAGTCCTCCCACGGCGGCGCGTCGGAGCGCTGGGCCGCGACACGAAACGCCGTGCGAAAGCTTTCCGCCTGCGTCCGTGCCGCCTCCATCGCCTCATCGGAGTAGTCGAGCGGGCTGCGCCAATGCGCTCCGAGGAAGAAGACGAGGATCGCGTCCGGCCCGTACGCGTCGAGCACCTCCCGCAACGAGACGATGTTGCCGAGCGACTTCGACATCTTCTCCTCGTCCAGCTGGAGCATCCCGTTGTGAGCCCACATGTGAGCGAAGCGTCGCCCAGCGCCCTGCGACTGGGCGATCTCGTTCTCGTGATGGGGGAAGCGCAGGTCGAGGCCCCCACCATGCAGCTCGAACTCCGAGCCGAGGTGCGCTTCGGCCATGGCCGAGCACTCGATGTGCCAGCCCGGCCGCCCGGGGCCCCACGGTGAGTCCCATTTCGTGTCCTCGTGGGCCTTGTGCGCCTTCCAGAGCGCGAAGTCGCGTGGATCCTCCTTCAGGTCACTGGGCTCCTGGGCGACCATCTCGTCGGGATCGGCACCCGAGAGGGCGCCGTACGCCGGGAAGCCAGCGACTCGGTAGTAGACGTCACCGCTCGCCTCATAGGCAAGCCCGCGGTCGACGAGCTCGGAGATCAGGGCGAGGATCTCCGGGATCGTCTGGGTCGCCAGCGGCTCGACGTCCGGCCGCTCGAGCCCAAGATCAGCAGTGTCGTCGAGGTACCACTGCGTCGCCTGCTCGGCCAGCTCCTTGCTCGCGATCCCCTGCGCGGCCGCGGCCGCGTAGATCTTGTCGTTGATGTCGGTGATGTTCTCGACCAGGGTCACGTCGTAGCCCTGCTCGACGAGCCAGCGCTTCATCCAGAGGAAGACGAGGTACGGACGCGCGTTCCCGATGTGGATCCGCTGGTAGACGGTCGGTCCGCACACGTACATGCGGATCGGACCGGGCGGCGGGGGTAGCTCGACCTTCTGTCGCGTCAGCGAGTCGTAGAGACGCATCGGCTTGTGGTTTATAGCGGTAAGGTCGCCTGTGCCCGAGGTCTTGGTCGTCGCCCTCGCAGCCTCCGCCACCGCCGTCGCAACTGGACTCGGCGCCGTTCCGGTCTTCGTGCTGGGACAGCGGGCCGTGCGGCTGCGCCCGTTTCTCTGGGGCCTCGCCATCGGGACGATGACCGTCGCAGCGATCGAGGGGCTCCTCCTGCCGGCGCTCGACGAGGACTCGCCCTGGTTGGTCCTCGCGGGCCTGGCCGTCGGAACTGTATTTGTGCTCGCCACGCGACGGGCGCTCGGCGGACGAGACGTCCACGTCGGCCGGCTGCGCGGCGCAGGAGTGACGAGCTCCGTTCTCGTCTTCTCCGTTCTCTTCGTTCACAGCCTGCCGGAGGGGCTTGCCATGGGCACCGCCTGGGCCTCCGAGCAGGAAGGGCTCGGCCTCTTCGTCGTACTCGCGATCGCGCTGCAGAACATCCCCGAGGGGACAAGCGTCGCCATCCCGATGGACGCGGCCGGGTTCGGAGCCCGCACGCAGTTCTGGGCCGCCGTCGGCACGAGCGTGCCGCAGCCGGTCGGCGCGGTCGTCGCGTTCGTGTTGGTCGAGCGCATCGAAGGACTGCTTCCCTTTTCCCTGGCGTTCGCCGCGGGCGCCATGCTGGCATTGGTGATCGCCGAGCTCGTGCCGGCGGCGCTTAGAGAGAATCGCCTCGGAGCTGCGGCGGGCACGGCCATCGGCGCGGCCCTAATGGGCGCGCTCGCGGTCGTCCTGGCCGTCTAGCCTAGCTCCGGAACTGAGCTTCTTCGGTCGACCCCTTTAGGGCGAGCGTCGAGCTCTCTCCACCAGAGATGGCCTGCGCGACTCGGTCGAAGTAGCCTGCTCCGACCTCCCGCTGGTGCCGCGTGGCCGTGTAGCCCTCGGCTTCGAGCTCGAACTCGCGCTCCTGAAGACGGACGTAGGCGGTCATCCCCTCGTCCGCGTAGCCGCGCGCGAGCTCGAACATCGACTCGTTGAGCGCGTGGAAGCCCGCAAGCGTGATGAACTGGAACTTGTAGCCCAGCTCGCCCAGGCGCTCCTGGAAGCTCGCGATCTCGTCGTCATCGAGATGCTTCTTCCAGTTGAACGACGGCGAGCAGTTGTAGGCCAGGAGCTTTCCCGGGAAGCTCGAGTGGATCGCGTCCGCGAACTCCTCTGCCTCGCCGAGGTCGGGCATCGAGGTCTCGAACCAGATCAGGTCGGCATAGGGCGCGTAGGCGAGACCACGTGCGATGGCGGAGTCGAGGCCGCTCTCGACGACGAAGTAGCCCTCTGGCGTCCGCTCGCCGGTGAGGAACTGGGTGTCGCGGTCGTCGACGTCGCTGGTCAGGAGCGTCGCGCTGAGGGCATCCGTACGGGCGACGATCAGGGTCGGGACGTCGCACACGTCGGCAGCGAGGCGTGCCGCGGTCAGCGTGCGGATGAACTGCTGCGTCGGGACGAGCACCTTCCCGCCGAGATGACCGCACTTCTTCTCAGAGGCGAGCTGATCCTCGAAGTGGACGCCCGCGGCGCCCGCCTCGATGAACGCCTTCATCAGCTCGAACGCGTTGAGGACGCCGCCGAAGCCGGCTTCCGCATCCGCCACGATCGGGGCGAGCCAGTAGCGGCCGTTCGCCGCCCCTTCCGACCACTCGATCTGGTCCGCCCGGCGCAATGCGTTGTTCAGCCGGCGAACGAGAGCCGGCGCGCTGTTCACTGGATACAGGCTCTGGTCGGGATAGACCTCGGCGGCGAGATTCGCGTCGGCAGCGACCTGCCAGCCGCTCAGGTAGATCGCGTTGAGGCCGGCCTTGACCATCTCGACGGCCTGGCCGCCGGTCATCGCCCCGAGCGCTGCGACGTAGTCGGTCTCGTTGAGGAGCTGCCAGAGCCGCTCGGCGCCCAGGCGCGCGAGCGTGTGCTCCACGTGGACGGAGCCGCGCAGGCGGCGAACGTCCTCGTCCGTGTATCCCCGCTCGATTCCGTCCCAGCGCTCCATCAGCCCCTCCTTAGTTCAAGTATTCGTATGCCGGCAGGGTCAGGAACTCCACGAAGTCCTCGTCCAGGGCGACCTGGTCGAAGAGCGCGCGGGCGTCGTCCCAGCGGCCCTCGGGAAAACCCGCCAGCTCGGAGTCCTCGAGCTCGCGGACGTGGTCGCGCTCGATCTTCCCGTGGCGAATCCACTGCCAGATCTGCGCGCGGGAGATCTCCGCCGTCGCCGCGTCCTCCATGAGATTGTTGATCGCCGCCGCGCCCACGCCGCGAAGCCAGGACTCGAGGTACTGCAGGCCGACGCTGACGTTGTTGTGGACGCCCTCCTCCGTGACCTCGCCTCCCGGCACGCTGACGTCGAGAAGATCACCCGCCTCGACGCTCACGTCGTCTCGCTGCCGCTCGACCTGGTTGGGCCGGTCTCCCAGCACCGCATCGAAGACGTCCTTGGCCACGGGAACAAGGTCGGGATGCGCGACCCAGGTTCCGTCGAAGCCGTCTCCGGCCTCGCGCTGCTTGTCCTCGCGCACCTTGGCGATCGCGGTCTCGTTGACCTCCGGGTCCCTGCGACTCGGGACGAAGGCGGCCATCCCGCCCATTGCGTGCGCCCCGCGGGCGTGGCACGTGCGCACGAGCAATTCCGTGTAGGCGCGCATGAACGGCACGGTCATGGTCACCTGCGCCCGCTCCGGGAGGACGAACTCGGGGCGGTCGCGGAACGTCTTGATGATGCTGAAGATGTAGTCCCAGCGCCCAGCGTTGAGCCCCGCCGAGTGGTCGCGCAGCTCATAGAGAATCTCGTCCATCTCGAACGCGGCGAGGATCGTCTCGATCAGGACCGTCGCCTTGATCGTCCCGCGGTCGAGCCCGAGCTGCTCCTGGGCCACGACGAAGACGTCGTTCCAGAGCCGTGCTTCGAGGTGGCTCTCGAACTTGGGGAGGTAGAAGTAGGGCCCGCTGCCCGACTCGAGCAGCCGCTGCGCGCAGTTGTAGAAGTAGATCCCGAAGTCGAAGAGGCTGGCCGAGATGGGCTCGCCGTCGACGGTGACGTGGCGCTCGTGCAGATGCCAACCCCGCGGGCGGACGATCAGGACGGCAGTCTCGTCGTTCAGCCGGTACTCCTTTTCCGGCGTCGTCAGCTCGATCGAGCGGTCGATCGCGTCGACCAGATTCACCTGACCATCGACGCAGTTCTCCCAGGTCGGCGAGTTCGCGTCCTCGAAGTCCGCCATGAAGCAGCGCGCGCCCGAGTTGAGCGCGTTGATCATCATCTTCCGCTCGACAGGGCCGGTGATCTCGACCCGGCGATCCTGGAGATCGCGCGGCACAGAAGCGATCCGCCAATCCGATTCGCGGACCTCACGCGTCTCGGGAAGGAAGTCGGGCAGCTCGCCGGCGGCGATTCTCCGCTGTCGCTCGGCGCGAGCCTCGAGCAGCTCTTCCCGACGGGGGTTGAAGCGCCGGTGTAGCTCGGCGACGAACTCGAGGGCGTCCCGATTCAGGACCTGCTCAGCGCGGCCGCGGACAGGCGAAAGAAGATCGAGCCCTTCCACGGCAAGCATTGTGACCCCCTAGTCCCGGTCGTGATCGCGTTCGCACGGCTCGGGGCACGTGCATTCCGCGATCTCGGCAGTGCTTTGCGAGGAGAGACGAGCGGCAGGCCTGATTGGAGCCTCCAGCTGGTTCTCCCGCTTCGTTCTCTCGATGACGACGCTTTCCATTTGCTCGAAATACCCTCGAAAGGATTAGAGCGCGGGCGGAGGTATACAACAAATCGTTTGTTTCGATCAAAGCAATAAGTAAAATCTATGAGGTGATCCTTCTCGCTCAGCTCACGGCGTTCGTCGAGGTCGCGCGCCGACAGAACGTCAGCCGCGCCGCGGAGGCGCTATTCGTCACCCAGCCGGCGCTCACCGCTCGCATCAAGGGGCTCGAGCGCGAGCTCGGCAGCGAGCTGTTCACTCGAACGTCCAGAGGGATGAAGCTCACGGAGGCAGGCGAGGCATTCCTCCCCTACGCCGTGCGCGCGCTCGACACGCTCGTGGATGGCCGCATGCAGGTGAACGCGCTCGAGCGTGGTGGTGCCGGTCGCTTGGTCGTCGGTGCGGCGCCGGCCGTTTCGACCTACGTGCTCCCGGCGCTGCTGAAGCGCTTCAGCCAAGCGTATCCCCGCATGTCGGTGAGCGTTCGCACCGGTCACTCCGAGGAGATCCTGGATCTGGTGCTCCGCGAACAGGTCATGCTCGGTCTCGTCAGGGGCCTGAAGCACCAGGACATCACCAGCATCCCGCTGTACGAGGACCGCCTCATCCTCGTCGCGGAGCCAGGCCACCCGTTTGCGAAAGCCGGTCGGATTCGAATGGAGCAGATCGCCGGCGAGCAGCTGATCCTGTTCGACCGCACCTCGAGCTACCACGATCTCACGAGCGCGCTCTTCCGCACCGCAGGCGTCTCTCCAGCCGGCCGCATGGAGCTCGACAACATCGACGCGGCCAAGAAGATGGTCGAGCAGGGATTCGGCGTCGCTCTCCTGCCGCACACATCCGTGGCAGACGAGCTCGAGGCGGGCACGTTGACCGAGGTGGACGTCGTGGACGCCGCGCCCGTCCGACGTCAGATCGTCGCGATCATGCGCCGAGATGCGGGCGCGCCGACCGGGCAGGTCAAGTCCTTTCTCGCGACTTTCGACGAGATCCGAGGCGAGCTCACGGAGCGGCCTGCTCGGCCCGCCGAAGCGCCTCCTCGCGCGAAAGCGCGACCAGGACGGTCCAAAGCTCCGGCCCGCGCTCGGCCCCGGTAAGAGCCAGGCGTAACGCGCGCAGGTCCCCGCCGACCGCCTTCAACTCGCGCAGGATCGCCTTCGCGCCCTCGGCGTCGAGTTGCCCGTTCGCGCGCGCTCGCAGCTCGCGAAAGCGCTCGAGTGTCTCCGGCGAGCTCGTGGCTCGGACCGGAGGAGGGCTCAAGATCGCCTCGGCGATCGCCCGCGCCTCCACGAGGTCGCGCGCACCGCGCATCGCCGGGACGACCTCGGGCGGAGCACCCGCGAGGTCGGCAAGCTCGTCGTCCGAGAGCGCGCCGATCGCGTCGAGAGCCAGCCGCCGAAGCCGTGACAGGTCGTAGTGGACGTCGTGCCGCGGCAGGCCCAGCTCTTCGAGATATGCGCGCACGGCGACGGCCGGAATGCCCATCTCCCGCAGCGATGCGACGGTTGCGCCGGCGGCCCGCTTCGACAGCTTCTTTCCATCCTCGCCGAGGATCAGGCCGTGATGGACGTACTGCGGGGGGGTTGTCCCGAGCGCCTTGTGCAAGCGGCGATGGAGGTCCTCGTTCGAGCGGTGGTCGTTCCCCCGAAAGACATGCGTGATCCCGAAGTCGGCGTCGTCGACCACACTCGCAAGGTGGTAGGTCGCGGTCCCGTCCTCGCGGAGGAGCGTGATGCCGTCGAAGCGATCCGTCCCGAGGCGCTCGGCGGCCTCGCGGTAGCGCTCCTGGCGCGCGCTCTGGCGAACCGGCCCTTCATCCCACTCGATCCCGACCCAGCCAAGGTCCTCGAGGATCGCTTCCTCGCCCCCGGAAACGTTCCGGGCGGGGTCCGTGTCGTCGATCCGAAGCAGCAGCCAGTCTCCCTCGCGCCGGTTGATGACGGCGCTGAGGGCGTTCCCGACGTGGAGTGAGCCGGTCGGGCTCGGCGCGAAGCGCACACGCACCATCGGATCAATCTAACGTTGCGGTGCGACCGCAATGACAGTCTCGGAACACGACGCCCTGGTCCTGGTCGCGCTTCTCCTGGCCGGAGCAGCGCTGCTCGTAACGGCCCAGCTCGTCCGCATCCCGTATCCGATCCTGCTCGTCCTCGGAGGCCTCG
This sequence comes from uncultured Actinomycetes bacterium, assembly GCA_963739065.1. Taxonomy (GTDB): domain Bacteria; phylum Actinomycetota; class Thermoleophilia; order Gaiellales; family Gaiellaceae; genus JAIBJP01. The sequence goes on along the minus strand of CAVTYV010000002.1, from coordinate 113,987 downwards.
GGCTTGGTTTCGTGCCGGGGATCCCGGAGGTCGAGCTCGCTCCGGGGCTCGTCCTGATCGCGGTTCTCCCCCCGCTGCTCTACGGAATGGCCTTCTTCACGTCGCTGCGCGACCTACGGGAAAACGCCGTTCCGATCAGCATGCTGGCGGTCGGGCTCGTCCTGGCGACCATGGTCGCCGTCGCCGCGACCGCTCACTACATGATCCCGGGTGTCAGCTGGCCAGTGGCGTTCGTGCTCGGCGCCGTCGTCTCGCCGACCGATCCGACGGCCGCCACCGCGATCGCCGACCGGCTCGGCCTACCGCGCAGACTGATCGCGATCGTCGAGGGCGAAGCGCTCGTGAACGACGGAACCGCGCTCGTCGCCTTCAAGTTCGCCGTCATTGCAGTCGTGAGCGGCAGTTTCTCCCTCCTCGACGCCTCCGGCAGCTTCCTTCTCAACGTCGTCGGCGGCATTGCGGTCGGGCTTGTCGTCGGCTACCTGATCCGGCAGGTGCGGCGTCGCCTGGACGATCCGCCACTCGAGATAACAATTTCCCTGTTGAGCGGGTACTTCGCCTTCCTTCCGGCGTACGCGCTCGGTGTGTCCGGTGTCCTCGCAGCGGTCACGGTCGGTGTCTACATGGGCTGGCACACCCCCGAGCTGACGACCGCGCAGACACGCCTGCAGGGCATCGCCGTCTGGGAGATCGTCTTCTTCGTTCTCAACGCACTCCTCTTCGCGCTCGTCGGCTTGCAGCTTCCCGTGATCCTCGACGAGCTCTCGGGCTACTCGATGGCCACTCTGATCGGCTACGCCGCGGCCGTCACTGCAACCGTGATTGCAGCCCGCTTTCTGTGGGTGGTCGCTGAGAAGGGCATAACGCTGTACTTCAGACGCCGTCGCGAGCAGGAGCCGATTCCGAACGCCTGGAAGGGCGCTCTGATCCTGAGCTGGTCCGGCATGCGGGGAGCCGTTTCGCTCGCCGCGGCCCTCTCCATACCGTTGGTTACGGACGTCGGAGACGCGTTCCCGAATCGCTCGCTGATCATCTTCCTCTCGTTCACGGTCATCCTCGGCACACTCGTGATTCAGGGTCTTTCGCTCCCCTGGCTCGTCGTCTGGCTCGGTATCGAGGACGGGGACGGCGCCGAACGAGAGGAGGCGAAGGCCCGCCTGTACGCGGCCGAGGCGGCACTCGCCCGCCTCGAGGAGCTGGCCGACGAGGACTGGGTCCGAGACGACACCCTCGAGCGCCTGGAGCGGTTCTTCAACTTCCGCCGGGAGCGCTTCCGCAGCCGTTTCGACCCCGAGAGCGACGGCGAGGTCGAAGACCGTTCGCTCGCCTATCAGCGGCTGATGCACGAGCTCCTGAACGCCGAGCGCGAGGCCGTCTTCGAGCTGCGACGCAACCGCCGGATCGATGACGAAGTCATGCGCCGCGTCGTGCGCGACCTCGACCTCGAGGAAGCCCGACTGGATGGCTGAAGCGGCGCTGCTCGCCTGGTTCGAGGAGCATGGACGCGACCTGCCGTGGCGCCGCACGAAGGATCCTTACGCGATCCTCGTCTCAGAGGTGATGCTCCAGCAGACGCAGGTGGAGCGAGTCATCCCGCGCTACCTCGCGTGGCTCGAGCGCTGGCCGACCGTGCAGACGCTCGCAGCCGCCCCGGTGGGCGACGTCATCCGCGCGTGGCAGGGGCTCGGCTACAACCGCCGAGCGGTGAACCTCCATCGGGCAGCGGAGTGGATCGCCGCGAGCGGCTGGCCCGACGATCTCACGGTGCTCCCCGGAGTCGGGCGCTACACGGCCGACGCCGTGCGCCGATTCGCCTTCGAGGAGGACGTGCTGCCGGTGGACACGAACGTCCTGCGGGTGCAGGAGCGGACGGGCGCGAGCTTCTCCGCGGCTGCCGCCCACGCGCTGATGGATCTAGGCGCGACCGTCTGCCTGGCCCGGGTCCCCAGGTGCGGCCGGTGCCCGCTGGCCGGAGACTGCCCGTCGCGAGGCAGGCGTTACGAGCCGCTGCGCCGGCAGAGCCGGTTCGAAGGCTCGTTCAGGCAGCGTCGCGCCGAGACGCTTCGCCTCGTCTCCAGGCGCTCGCGCCCCCTTCAGAGCCTCGACGAGCCCGTGGTGGCGGCGCTAGCCCGAGACGGCCTGGTCGAGGTCGACCAGGGTCTCGTCCGCCTGCCGTAGCACCGGCAAGCCGGCGCGAATCCATGCGTCGACGCCGCCGATGACGTCGGTGGCGCGGGAGAAGCCCAGCCCCCGAAGCTGCTGCGCGGCGAAGACCGACGAAAAGCCCTCCCGGCAGATGAGCAGCACCTCGGCATCCAGCGCAAGCTTCTCGTTGCTGGTCGGGCAGTCCGGGTCGAGCCGCCAGGCGAGGACGGAAAGAGGATGGTGCAGGGCCCCAGGAACGAAGCCCTGCGCCCGTTGCTGATCGGGAGACCGGGTGTCGACGAGGACCGCTCCGCCCTTCACCCGCTCCCAGGCCTCGAGCGCCGTCACGCGCCCGAGCCGGCGCGCCGCCTCCTCGTAGGTCTCGTCGATCGTCCGGCGGGGAGCCATCGGCGTGAGTCTATCCGCGTCCCAACAGGGCAACCGCCTGTGCCGCGAGCCCCTCGCCCCGTCCGGCGAAGCCCAGGCCGTCGGTTGTCGTCGCCCGCACCGCCACCCGGTCGAGCTCGACCCCCATCGCGCCCGCGAGCCGCGCCTGCATCGCCTCCCGCACCGGAGCGATTCGAGGCTGCTCGCCGATCAGCAGGCAATCCGCGTTCACGAGCGCCCAACCGGCGCCGCGAACCACTTCGTAGGCGCGCTGGAGGAGTCGAATGGAGGATGCGTCGAGCCACTGCGGGTCGCTCGAGGGGAAGAGCCCGCCGATGTCACCGAGTCCCGCCGCGCCGAGGATCGCGTCGATGAGCGCATGCGCGACGACATCGCCGTCCGAGTGACCGGCGAGGCCACGCTCGCCCGGGAAGTCGACGCCGCCGAGGACGAGCGCGGCGTCGTCCGAGAACGCGTGTGCGTCCAGGCCGACCCCGACGCGGAGCTCATTCATCGAGCAGAGTCTCGACGAAGGCGAGGTCGGCCTGCGTGGTCACCTTCAGCAACCGGCGGTCGCCTTCGACCACTCGAACGCGACCGCCTCGGCGCTCCACCAGGGTGGCGCAGTCGCTCGCGCCACCGAGATCGCCGGCCAGAGCCTCACGCAACACGGGAGCCAGGAACGCCTGCGGTGTCTGCACCGCATGCAACCCCGCGCGATCCACGGTCTCGACGACGGAGCCGTCCTCGGCCGCTCTCTTCAACGTGTCCGCGACCGGCAAGGCCGGGACGGCGCCGTCCCAGCCCTCGCCGAGCGGGGCGAGGACGCGCTCCACCACTTCCTCGGGCAGCACGGGCCGAGCTGCGTCGTGAACCAGCACGACAAGGGCATCCGACTCGACTTCGGCCACGCCTGCCCGCACGGATTCGACCCGCGTCTCGCCGCCCGGCACGCAGGCGGTGACCTTGCCGGCCCCGATCTCCTCTGCGACGAGAATTGACGGCTCCTCCCACTCCGGCGGAGCCACCAGCACGATCGCCTCGACCCATTCGGAGGCTTCCAGCCGCTCGAGGCTCTCGGCCAGAAGAGGCCGTCCTTTCAGCTTCGCAAACGCTTTGGGCCGGTCGAGGCCGAGCCGGTCACCCCGGCCCGCCGCCACGATGACGGCCCAGGTTGAGCTCACTGCCCGAGCACGACGACCTCACCGTCACGTTCGACGAAGAGATCCCGGCTCACCGGGTTCGGTGCGGTGACGAAGTCGCGCACGACCTTGTCCTTGATGCGGTCGGCAAGCTTAATGGGGAGCGCGACGTACACGCTTTCTCGCGGGACGGCGTAGACCACGGGGCCGATCTTGCGCACGATCTGAGCACGCAGCTCGGGGACGATGAACCGGGCGGCGTCATAGCCGTCGCCGGAGGCCCAGCCGCAGAGCTTCTCCTCGCATTTCAGCGGCTGCTCCTTGTTGGTCTCCCTCAGAAGGTTGGAGCGCGCCACAGCGTCCATCTGCTTGGCCGATTGCTTCCAGCGGCCGAGATCGGCCGACGAGACGAGCGTGAACGAATCGGGCCGTTGCACGGCATAGGCCACGCGCAGCTCGCCTGGGAATGAGGTCGTGACCGGCTCGTCGGTGACACGGCGGAACGACGCCTTCGGCTTCAGGATCGGGAGGATGTGGGCTCGCGCGTCGGCGAAGCTCACACCTTCGTTCCCGCGCCGCCATCTGGGCTTCGACGTCGTCGACGAAGCGCTTCAGGATCGCGTCGAGCTGCTGCGGGTTCCGCTTGTAGTCGGCGAAGCTCTTCTCCACGCCGACAGAGAAGGTATTCAGGCTCGCCTGCGAGGTCACGTCTACCTTGGCGCCGAAGCCCGGCTTTCCCTCCAGGTCGCTCCCGGTCGTCACGGCCGCGGCCGCCTTGTCCCTGAAGGACGTGACCGTGAGCGGCTCGGACTGCGCACTGCCCTTGTCGCTGCAGCCAACGGCGACTGCGAGCAGGGCGAGCAAAGCGGCGATCGAGAGAACAGCGCGCACGGGTACAGGATGCCCACGCCGTTCGGGCCGGGTCGCAGTTGTCGGCGGCGTTTACGCTTTGGCTGCGACTGGGCGGCGCGAGCTGGTCGTGCCGACCTCTTCCAGAACCTCGTCGAGCCAACTCGCGGCGGACTCCTCGTCGAGGCCCTTCGCGTACATGAGCTCGCTTGCGAGGATCTTCTTCGCCTTGACGAACATCTGCTTCTCGCCGGTCGAGAGACCCTTCTCCTGGTCTCGCAGCGAAAGGTTCCGCACGACTTCGGCCAGCTCGAAGATGTCGCCGGTCTTCATCTTGTCCCGGTTGTGCTTGAAGCGGCGATTCCAGTTCTTCGGCATCTTGGTGCCGCTGCCGTGCAGCACCTCGAGAACCTGCTCGACCATGTCTTCGTCGACGACCGGACGGAGCCCGACCTTCTCGGCGTTCTCTGCCGGGACGTTCACCGTCATGTCGTTGTGCAGGATCTTGATCGTCAGGTATTCGCGCTCCGTCCCCAGAATGGTGCGCTTTTCCTTCTTCACCACCGTGCCGGCGCCGTGGTGGGGGTAGACGACCTTATCGCCGACTTTGTACAAGCTCTCCTCCTCTTCCGGGCCCAAAAAAAGCCGCTATGACCGCCTGCGGGACCTCGACATTGTATCGAAACCCAGCTTAAAACGCCAATTTTCCAGGGTTTTTATGCCCGATTGCGGGCTTTTTATCCACAGGGCGGCCTTTAAAGCTGCAGATAACGGTCGACGAGATTGTGCTCCTGGAGGCGCCGAAGGCCTTCCCGGATCTCCCGTGCCCGCACGGAGCCGACGCCGTCGACCGCCTCGAGGTCTCTGTGGCTCGCCCGGATGACCGCGTCGAGCGAGCGGAAATCGCGCACGACGTGGCGGATGACGGAGTCCGGCAGGCGCGGGATGCGCGAGAGAACGCGATAGCCGCGCGGCGAGACCGTGAAGTCGAGGGGGTTCGTGTCCCGGGGATAGCCGAGCACCTCCGCCAGCTCTTCGAACTCGAGGAGGCGAGGATGGGGCAGCTCAGCGAGGCGCTCGAGCACCTTCGACGCGTTGGCGGGGTCGCCGCTCCGCTCGTAGTCGTAGACCACAGCCGCCTTCTCCCGCGGAACCTCGTCCATGAGCTCGTCGAGCTGCATGCGGATCAGGCGTCCTTCCTCGCCCAGCTCGACGCAGTTCCGCTCGATCTCCTCTGCCATGCGCGTGGTCATCTCGGCCCGCTGAACGACGACGAGCACGTCGTCGAGCATCACCGCGCTCTGGAACTCGAGCGCTGTCAGCCGAGTAAGACCCTGGTCGAGCCGCTGCTTGTAGGTCTCGAGCGTTCCGAGCGCCTGGTTCGTGCGCGCGAGGACGTCCGAGATCTCACCGAGCTGGTAGCGCAGGTCGCCGGTGAAGACGGTCACGGTCTCGCGCTGCTGAGAGATCGAGATGACCAGGGCATCCGTCTGCTTGGCCACGCGCTCGGCCGTGCGATGGCGCGTTCCGGTCTCGGCGGAGGGGATCGCGGGATCCGGCATCAGCTGGACGTTGGCATAGACGATCTTCTGCGCCTGGTCGTTGAGGACGATCGCCCCGTCCATCTTGGCCAGCTCGTAGAGGAGCTGGGACGTGAACGGCAGGTCGAGCCGCATGCCGCCGGAGAAGAGGAAGGCCAGGGCGTTCGGATCGCCGATGACGATCAGCGCACCGAGCTCGGCACGAATGATGTCGTCGATCCCACCCCGCAGAGCGGTGCCCGGCGCCAGTTGGCTGAGCGCCGAGAGGAACGTTTTATCCTGGCGGGGATCCGCGCGCATCGAGCCCACCCACGATCGCTTGCCGTAACGTCGACGCAGCCGTCAAGCGCAGTTTGCCACGAGGCTCGGTGCCTTCGGGGACGATCGCGTCCGTGAAGCCCAGCTTCGCGCACTCGGCGAGTCGGCGCTCGGCCTGCGAAGCGGGGCGCAAACGGCCGGTCAGGCCGATTTCCCCGAAACACGTAACACCCGGGCGAACCCGCTCATTGCGGGCGGCGGAGGCGATGGCAAGGGCGATCCCCAGGTCGGCCCCGGGCTCGTCGATGCGGACTCCGCCGGCCACGTTGACGAAGACGTCCGCCGAGCCGAGAGCCACGCCGGCGTGCCGGCCCAGGACCGCGACGATCATCGAAAGCCGCTTGGGATCGACTCCGGTTCCCACGCGGCGCGGCATGGCGAGATCGGATGGGGAGACGAGCGCCTGGATCTCGAGCAAGAGAGGCCGAGTTCCCTCGAGCGCGCAGACGACGGCGGATCCCGGCTGATCCTCGTCGACGCGGCCGAAGAGCTCGGACGGGTCCGCGACTCCGACGAGACCGTCGCCCGTCATCTCGAAGACGCCCAGCTCGTTCGTCGAGCCGAAGCGGTTCTTGACGGCGCGCAGCACGCGATGCTCGCGGTAGCGGTCGCCTTCGAAGTGGAGTGCGCAGTCGACAAGGTGCTCGAGTACCCGCGGCCCCGCGATCGCCCCTTCCTTCGTCACGTGACCCACGAGGAAGATCGCGATGTGGCGCTCCTTGGCGACGCGGAGGAGCCGCGCAGCAGCCTCGCGCACCTGCGCGACCGACCCCGGCGCAGAGCCGAGCTCGGGCGCATAGAGCGTCTGCACCGAGTCGACGACCGCTACGTCGGGCCGCTCCGATTCCAGAGTCGCGCAGATGTCGTCGAGATTCGTCTCCGCGAGGATGTGGACGTCCTGCGCTCCACCCAGGCGGTCGGCACGGAGCTTCACCTGCGCCGCCGACTCCTCGCCGGTGACGAGGAGGGTCTTGTGGTGCGCGCTCATGGCCGCGAGCGCCATGAGCAGGAGCGTCGACTTGCCGATACCGGGGTCTCCAGACACGAGGACGATGCTCGCCGGAACGAGACCTCCGCCGAGCACACGGTCGAGCTCGGAGACTCCCGTGGAGAAGCGCTCGGCGTCGGTCGCCTCCACCTCCACGAGGCGAAGGAGCGGCCTGGCCGCGCCGTGGCCCGCGTTAGGCGAGATCGAAGCCGCGGCCCGCTCCTCCACGAGCGTGCTCCAGCCCCCGCACGAGGGGCAGCGCCCGAGCCATTTGCCGGTCGAGTAGCCGCACTCCGAGCAGGAGAACTGGACGGCAGCCGCTTTCGCCATGCGGCGAGTCTACGGCCGCGGTCCGACGACGAACTGTGCCGCTTCGGGTCTGTTTAGTACCCCGAGAAGCGGGAGCGGATGACCTGCTCCTCGGGCACGCCCTCGCCCTCGAGCTGGTCGGCGACGCCGTTCACCATCCCGGGCGGACCGGAGACGATGTAGGTGTAGCTCCCGAGATCGCCGTCGAGCTGCTCTCGAACAAAGTCGGCGTCGATCCGGCGCGTCTCTCCTTGCCAGCCCGGGTCCTCGGTCATCGTGAACACCACCTTCAGGCCCTCGATCTGCTGCTCCCGCTCCTGCAACTCGTCAAAAAAGGCGGTCGACTCCCCGTCGCGATTCGAGTAGAGGAGCGTGATGCGGTAGGGAAGCTTCTCCTCCGCGATGTACTTGAGCATCGAGCGTAGGACGGTGATTCCGATCCCGCCGGCGATGAAGACGTAGTCCTTCGACGTGTCCTCCGGCAGGTGGAAGTCGCCCTTCGGATCCTCGACGTCCACCTCGGCGCCGACGGGCATCTCGGCAAGCGAGCGCTTGAACGCCGAGTCACGCACCCGAGTTGCGAGGCCGAGCACTCCGCGGTCGTTCGGAGAGGTGACGATCGAGATGTGGCGTCGTGGGCCCTTCTCGTCGTCGTAGGGTGGGTTCAGTAGCTCGACCCAGAAGTACTGGCCGGGGACGAACTCGACCTCGTGCCCGAGGAGGTCGAAGACGACCATCAGCGTCCCCTTCGCGACCTCGGTCTTCTCTTTGATCTGCGCCTTCATCGCCCTAGATTACTCCGAGCATTGGGGAGGGCGGCTCCGGTGGAGCCGCCCTCCCGCCGTTGTCCCCGTGCCTACCCGGTCCCCGTGGTGGCGAACCAGGCGCCCGGAGCCGGCCCCGTCCCGTTCGTGACGAACACGATCGGCGCGACACATGTGTCGGGCAGGTCGACCGTGGCATCGATCTCGGCGTCCCCCGTCATCGTGGCCGGGAACGGATCGGTCACGAGGTTGACGCCGTCGGTGGGCGATTCCGGCGTCAGGCAGTTGACCACCCCGCGAAACGCAGCGACTGGGTTGTTCCCCCGCGCCGGGATGATGAGCCCCTCGACCTCGATGTGCAGCCGTCCGTCGGCCCGCAGGTGGCCCGTGCCCGACTCGATCGACCAGGACACCCCGCCCCCGTGAAGTCCGCGGATCGCGACGCCCGTGGCGCCCGTCCACGGCGGCACGACCGGAGCCGTTCGCTCGAACTTCAGGACCTTGGCGCTGTTCCCGCCAGCGGTCGCGCCGAAGACGGCGCCCAGCCCGACGATCGTCACCAGAGACAGCAGCAGCGCTAATCGCTTCATGCGGCGTCCTCCCCTTTGGTTTCCCGTGTTGCAGGGGATACGCGAGCGGGTGGTCTGCGGATTTAGAGGCGCTTCAGGTCGGCGAGGATCTCATTCGCAGCGGCCAGGCCGGTGATCGCGCCCCCTTCCATGTAGCCCTGGAAGGCCTGATTCAAGGTCGATTCAGGAGCGCGCTACTGGCCGGACGGCGAGTCGTCGTCCGACTCGCCCTCGTCCTGTGGCTCTTCGGGCGGGACGGTGACCTTCTCGAGCTCCTCGGCCGGCTCGATGACCGAGATGTCCACCTCTTCGGACTCGTCGTCCTTGCGGCTGACGAGGATGGTCGATCCGGGCTTGAGCGAGCGGGCCAGGACGAAATCCGCGAGCGGGTCCTCGATGAAGCGCTGGATCGCGCGGCGCAGCGGCCGCGCGCCCATGGCCGCGTCGTAGCCTTTCTCGACGAGCAGCTCCTTCGCGCCTTCGGTGAGCTCGATGGCTGTCTCGTGCTCGCCCATCTGCTCCTTCACCCGCTTCATCATCAGGTCGACGATCGTCTTGATCTCGTCCTTCGTCAGCTTGTGGAAGACGATCACCTCGTCGATGCGGTTCAGGAGCTCTGGGCGGAAGACCTTCTTGAGCTCACCCATGATCCGGTCCTTCATCTCCTCGTAGGAGAGACCGGTCTCGTCGCCCATCGCGAAGCCGAGCGACTGGTTCTTCGAGATCGTCGCTGCGCCGATGTTCGAGGTCATGATCACGATCGTGTTCCGGAAGTCGACCTTGCGGCCCTGCGCGTCGGTCAGCTTCCCGTCCTCCAGGATCTGGAGCAGGATGTTGAACACGTCCGGGTGCGCCTTCTCGATCTCGTCGAGGAGGACAACGGAGTACGGCTTGCGCCGCACGGCCTCGGTGAGCTGGCCGCCCTCGTCGTAGCCTATGTAGCCCGGGGGCGAGCCGACGAGCCGGGACACGGAGTGCTTCTCCATGTACTCCGACATGTCGACCTGGATCATCGCGTCCTCGTCGCCGAAGAGGAACTCGGCGAGCGTGCGCGCGAGCTCGGTCTTCCCGACGCCCGAGGGGCCGAGGAAGATGAACGACCCGGTGGGGCGCTTGGGATCCTTGATCCCCGCCCGCGCGCGCCGGATCGACTTGGAGACGGCGATGATCGCCTCTTCCTGGCCGATGACGCGCTTGTGCAGCTCGTCCTCCATGCGGATGAGCTTCTGGGACTCGGCCTCGGTCAGCTTGAAGACCGGGATACCCGTCCACATCGAGACGATGTCGGCGATCTCTTCCTCGCCGATCTCGGGCTGCTCGACCTGCTCTGACGAGCGCCACTTCTCCTCGAGATCGCGCTTCTTCTGCGAGAGCTTGCGCTCCTTGTCGCGCAAGTTCGCGGCCTTTTCGAACTCCTGTGCCTCGATGGCGGCTTCTTTCTCCTCACGCACGCGCTCGATCTCTTCCTCGAGCTCGCGGTGCCGCGGCGGCGCAGTCATCGTCTTGATCCGCATACGGGACGCGGCTTCGTCGATCAAGTCGATGGCCTTGTCGGGCAGATGCCGGTCCTGGATGTAGCGGTCCGAGAGCACCGCGGCGGAGCGCAGCGCGTCGTCGGTGATCGTGCAGCGGTGATGGGCCTCGTAGCGGTCGCGCAGTCCGCGCAGGATCTGCACGGTGTCGTCGACCGAGGGCTCGTCCACCTTGATCTGCTGGAAGCGGCGCTCGAGGGCGGCGTCGCGCTCGAGGTACTTGCGGTACTCGTCGAGCGTGGTCGCGCCGATCGTCTGGAGCTCGCCTCGGGCAAGAGCGGGCTTGAGGATCGACGCCGCGTCGATCGCGCCCTCGGCCGCTCCCGCGCCGACGAGGTTATGGAGCTCGTCGATGAAGAGGATGATGTCGCCGCGCTGGGTGATCTCCTTCATCACCTTCTTGAGGCGCTCCTCGAACTCACCCCGGTACTTCGACCCTGCCACGAGCGCGGCGAGATCGAGCGTGTAGATCTGCTTGCCCTTGAGAAGCTCGGGGACCTGATTGCCGGCGATCCGAGCTGCGAGGCCCTCGACGACGGCGGTCTTGCCGACGCCGGGCTCCCCGATCAGGACCGGGTTGTTCTTCGTGCGGCGCGACAGGATCTGCATCACGCGCTCGATCTCGGTCTGGCGGCCGACGACGGGGTCGAGCTTGCCCTCGGCGGCGAGCTTGGTCAGGTTGCGGCCGAACTGGTCGAGGAGCTTCGAGCTCTTCGCCTTCTCGCCGGCTGCGCCGCCACCACCCTGCTGTCGGCGACCGGGGCCGGAGAGCATGCGGATGATCTCGTTGCGAATTTTCTCGGCATCGGCGTCGAAGTCGAGGAGGATCCTCGCGGCAACGCCTTCGTTCTCACGCACGAGCCCGAGCAGGATGTGCTCGGTGCCGATGTAGTTGTGGCCGAGCGAGAGCGCTTCACGAAGCGCCAGCTCGAGCACCTTCTTGGCGCGCGGGGTGAACGGGATCTGGCCCGTCGTCACCTCGTCGCCCTGGCCGACGATCCGCGCGACCTGGGCGCGGACCTCCTCGACGGTGATGTCGAGGCTCTCCAGGACGCGGGCGGCGAGCCCTTCTTCCTCCCGCAGCAGGCCAAGCAGGATGTGCTCGGTCCCGATGTAGTTGTGCTTCAGCGCGCGTGCTTCGTCTTGCGCGAGAACGACGACTTGACGTGCCCTCTCGGTGAAACGTTCGAACAACCCTCAAATCCTTTCCGGCCGACTCCGGGACCTATCGTAGCTGACTGCTCGGGGGGTACTGCGCAAGCGCCGGAATGGGCGCTCTACCCAGTATCGGACGCGAAACACCTTTCCTCAAGTTGGCTCATTCGAGGGCTAAACCAACTTCGGTGACGGCCCGATAACGGGGGCATGAGGGGAACGGGACGTCCCCACTACAGGCTGCTGGTCGTGGCGCTTCTCACCGCCGCAGTGCTCTTCGCCTCGCCCGGGACCGCGAGTGGCGAGACGGTGGCGAGGCGGGAGTCGGCAGAGGCTGTGCTCCTGAACAAGATCAATGATGTCCGCGCGGCGCATCACCTGGACGCCCTCAAGGCGTCCTCGCTCCTTTCGAACGCCGCAGGGCGCCACAGCGCCAACATGGCGTGGAAGGGGTATTTCCAGCACGACTTCAAGAAGAACGGGAGCTGGTACTCCTTCGGAACCTGGATTCGCTGGTACTGGCCGGGCCCCGACTACTCGGCCTGGACGGCCGGCGAGAACCTCGCGTGGGGCGCACCGGGCCTGAGCCCGGGCAAGGCGGTCAACATGTGGCTGAACAGCCCCGGTCACCGCGCGAATCTCCTGGGTGTGTGGTCGCACGTCGGGGTGGGCATCGTCCACGTCGTCAGCCCGGGTGGCTACTTCAACCCATACTCCGAGGTCACGATCGTCACAGCCGACTTCGGCCGCCGTTCCAAGTAACGTCCGGGCCGTGGCCCTCGAGACCACGGTCGTCCCGAAAGCGCCCTACTCACTCGCCCTTTCGGCGCGGATGAAAAGTGACACCACGCGCGTGTTCCGCGACGGCGTCCTCACGATGGCGTTCGAGGCGGCCGGGGCCCCGGCGCTTGCTCAGGTGCGTCAGCGCCCGGACGGTTCGCTCGACGTCCGCGTGGACGCCCCGGACTCGAATGCGGCGCTGGACAAGGTGCGCTTCATTCTGGCCGCGGACGACGACCATTCGCCATTCCTGCGCCGCTTCGCGCGCGACTCGCTTGTCGGGCTTGCGACACGCGGCCTGGCCGGCCTGCGGCCGCTGAGAACGGCCACCGTCACCCATTCGCTCCTGAAGGCCGTCTGCGGTCAGCTGATCCAGGCCAAGGCGGCCCGCCTGCTGGAGAACAGCCTTGTCCGGAAGGCTTGTCGGGACCACGAGGGCTTTCGGCTGCCGCCCGCGCGCCAGACTTTTGGGCGCTTCACGCATGCGGAGCTCGCCCGCGACGGCCTCGTATCGCGGAAGGCAGCGGCGCTCCTTCGACTGACCAAGGAGCTCGACCCCGAGCGCCTACACGAGGTCTCCACGGAGACCGCCGCCCGGCGTATCGAGCGCGAGCGCGGGCTCGGTCCGTGGTCGGCAGGGATGGTCTGCCTCTACGGCCTCGGCCGCTTCGAACGCGGCCTGGTCGGCGATCTCGGGCTCATCAAGCTTTGCGGGATGTTGCGAGGGCGCCCGGCCGAGGCGGAGGACACACGGGAGCTCCTCGAGCCCTACGAGGAGTGGGCGGGGCTCGCCAGCGTCTATCTCCTCGCGTCTCTTCCGAAGACGAAGGGGCCAGCCTTGCGCCCGGCCTTGGCCGACCCGGCCGGCTAGCTGACCAGCGGCCGGACTTGGTTTTGCCTGTTGACCAAGTAGGGGATTCCCCGAACGGGATCGACCCGAATGAGCGCCGCGTACACGACCCAGCGATGCGAGGCGCTGTAGAGCGGGTGACACGCCGACAGCACGAGCGTGTCGAAGCCACGGTCTCGGATGATGCTCCAGTCGCCGCTCTTGACGATCTCGTGCCTGAAGACGCGATAGTGGAAGGTCGCATACGGCACGGTGAGCGTGATCCGATCGCCGGCGCCCAGCGAGTCGATGTGCCGGAACCAGGCGCCGAACGTGGTCCTATGGCCGGCGATTCCGATCGTTCGGCCCACGCCGGGAAGGGATGTCTGCGGATAGTGACCGGGGCCCTTCGAGAGGTCTGGGCCCCAGCGCGTGCCCTGAACGAAGATCGCATTGACCCCGATCCGCGGAATCTTGATCCGGCCGAGTGGATGGCTCATCTTGAGCTTGGCGTTCAGGCGGTTGGCGTCCCTTTCGACGAGCACGCGCTGAGCCCCGGCGGTTTCCAGTGGAGTGGCGCCGCTCGACCGGTCGACCCCTGTTTCCTCGCCACCCGCTGACGCTGCGTACGAAGCGAACTCCTGATTCAGCTCGCCGGAGAGCTCATGCTGCTTCCAGTGCGCGTAGAGGTAGGTGGCGGGATCGCCCCAAAAGACAATGGCGGCGCTGTACCCGGCGAGCAGGACGCCGAGTGCGATCAGGACTACTCCGAGCCGACGCCTCCAGCTACGACGCTTGCGCGTCTCCGGCTCAGGAAGCCCTTCACCTGGAGGCTCACGGCCGTTTTCGCCAAACTCCCCGACTGGCCAGACCGGCGGGCGCTCACGTGAGGAACGTTCCGACGCCGTCATCCCCTCATAGTGTCCCTTCTCGCGCACGCTGTGAAGCCCACGCGGATCAATCGGGGCGGCCGGCCGGCCGCCCCGATTTCACTCTGGGTTCTTAGAGCCTACTCGCCCGTCTGAGCTCGCCGGCGGAGCACCAGGAAGCCGCCCACCACCAAGCCAAACGCGGCGAGCAACGGGATCCACACCGGGAGGCCCGTGAAGGGAAGTGCGCCAGCAGCAGGCTGCGCGCCAGGCGATCCACCGGTCGTGCCACCTGTCGTGCCCGCCGAGACGCCGCCACCGGTCGTACCGGTGGTGCCCGTCGTACCGGTGGTGCCGGTCGTCCCTGTCGTACCGGTGGTGCCGGTGGTGCCTCCCCCGCTCACACAACCATTGACCAAGAGCTCCGCGTCTGAGTCGTCCTGATCCGGCACGTTCTCCCATTGCGCCGAGGCGACGGTCGCCGCGGTCACCGGCCCCGTCGAGTTGGCGGTGAGCGTGTTGGGCGCACCACTCGGGATCATCGTGTATTGCGTCCCGTCGACGGTCAGCGTCGCAGACGGTACGCCGTACGCCGGGAACAAGACCCAAGTCGCGCCGTCGGGACATCCGTCCGCCGGTAGCCCCTCGCCGTGCCACGTGTCGTTATTGAAGTCGGTAGTGCCTCCAAACGCGGGTGCGCCCGCCAGCGCACCCAGAGCAAACACGGCCACAAGGACCGCAGTCAATCTCCTCATACTCTCCACCTCTCCTCCCGCAGTTTTCCTCGCGCTCAGGCTACCCCACGCAGCGGCCGTTGCAAACCGCGGAGGCGGAACAAAAAGGCGGAATTACCGCCTTCTGCTTGGATCGACGGAGCAGGCGTCGCTCCCGACGAGCCGGCCGAGCCGATCGCGATGCTCCGTGACCCATCCGTAAACCCGCTCCGTGAGGCCTGGAAAAGTGGCGAGAACGGAGGCCAGCGGCGAGCCGCCAGGCAGCATCCGGAGGAGCGGTGGGGCGGCCGCGCCTCGGGAATAGACCTTTCCCTCCGATGTGACCAGGTGCCAGGAGGCCATCCGCTGCTCCACCTGCATGCCGCCGAGCAGCTCGTCCGCCTCCGGCGCTTGGAGGGCGACCGGCCGCAAAGACGCACGCCGGTCCCAGGAAAGGAGCTTGTCGACGGACCAGCGGCAAAAGCCGCAGTCCGAGTCGTAGAGGAGTAGGGCCCTGCTCACTCCTCGGACCGCCGCGCGAGAGGCGCCCATCCAGGCAGCGTGATCCGCGTGAATCGGTCGCGCATCCCGAGAATAATTGCCCGTGCGGTCTCGGGCGGGATGAAGGCCACGTAGGCGACCAGCACCGCATAGCTGAAGAACCCGACTCGGACCGCGTAGTCGATCCCGAGGTGGAGGCCGACGCCGAGCAGGAGAACCCACGGTCGAAGCACTCGATTCCACACGAGGATTCCGATCGAGAGCTCGACGGCGAGCGTCCCGAAGGTCAGGAGATTCACAAGCACGAGCGAGTCCGTCACGAAACCGGGGACCGGGAACCGCGCGATGTCCTCGATGCGAAACGCATACGAGACGGCCGTGCCGTCGTTCCAGGTGACTCCGCGAACCTTCGCCCAGACCGCGGCGACGTAGAGGATGCTGACCTGTACCTGCACGAGTCGAAGCGGCCAGATCGGACGGGCGGGAAAATCCCAGAGGCCCCTCTGGTCCTTCAGCCAGCGGTCGACCGAGACTGCCAGGCCGGCCGGCATGAACAGCATGTAGAACGCGAGCACCTGGACGAGAAGGTCGCCCGAGTTGAGGACCCAGGGGTTCCGGCGCCCGAAGGAGATCAGGCAAACGAAGAAGACGAGAGCCGCGATCCTTGTCTGCAAGCCCACCAGGAGAGCGATCGCTCCGATCAAGAGCAGGAAGTAAAGGAGCAGGACGGCCGCGTCGCTCGGGAACCACCCCAGCAATCCCCACGCCAGAGTCCCGCTGTAGTTCGGTTGCGCCGGCAAGATCCCGTCGTCGGAGTAGAACGCGAACAGGGCGGGCGCCAGAGAGATCGTGTATCCGACCGCGAGCAGCCCAAAGGCAAGCCTGAAGAGCACGAACGTCGAGCTCTCGACCGGCTGGAACCAGAAGCGATTCCACGCATCGGCGGCGCGGGTCATCCCGCTCCCTCCTCCTCGGCTGGCGTGAGCTTCAGGGTGTAGAAAGGGGCTTCGTGCCAAGGGCCTCGGCTCGGGCCCGGCCCGGGCGGCAAGAGGTCATACCAGCGCCGCACGAGGACGACCTCAGTCGGGTTCGCTCCCTCCGAAGCCGCTCGCCTGGCGAACCAGAGCGCGGCCGGTTTCCACAATTGATCCTGCGAGTCCTGGCGAATCCACTCCGCCCACTTCCACCACCGATAGTCCCAGTACGCCCCATAGAGGTCGTTCCCGCGCGGAACGCGGATCGTCCTCTCGCTTCCGTCGGCGGACCGTACCCGTGCCTCGATGTCGATCGAGATCCGGCGCGGATCCGGCGAGAACACGCCCCAGTTTTGATCGAGCGACGTGAGGGTGATGTAGGGACGGACGACCTTCAGCGACCGCCGCTTGATCTCCGAGCTCGGAAGGTTCCAGACCACGAGGCTGAAGATCGTGAAGAGGAGGAAGACGCTGATCGCAATGCGGCCGGCGGCCGAGGACTCGAGACGTTGCTGCACTCGAATTCCTTATACAAGCGAGCCGAAAAGCCTGCAAAACGAACGGGGCGGCCGAGCAGGCCGCCCCGTTTCACAATCAGACAGCACCTGCCACTAGGAAACCTCACCGTTCCTGCGACGAACCAGGACGATGCCGCTCGCGAGTAGCCCGGCTGCCGCGAGAAGCGGAATCCAAACCGGGAGGCCCGTGAACGGGAGCTCGCCGCTGCTCGGCGTTGGAGCCGTGCCACCTGTGGTGCCCCCGGTCGTCGATCCCGAGACGCCGCCCGACCCGCCGGTGGTTGCGCCGGTCGTGCCGGACGTGGTTGCGCCCGTGGTCTGACCGGTCGTCTCCCCGGTGGTCTCGCCGGTCGTCTCGCCAGTCGTTTCGCCGGTCGTTTCGCCAGTCGTTTCACCGGTGGTCTCGCCAGTCGTCTCGCCGGTGGTTTCGCCAGTCGTTTCTCCGGTTGTCCCTCCGGTCGTCGTGCCGGTGCCCTGCTGGCAAACGCTCAGGTCGTCGAAGTGCTGGTCGAACGTCCACTGGACGGCGATCGACTTGCCCTGCGCGTCTGCGAACGCGAACGGGAACGAGTCCACCGCCGGGTCGAAGCTCGGCAGCGCGTTGTAGTTGACGACGATCGGGTTGTTGCCCGTTTGCAACACCTCGTCCACACCAGGTGTGCCGACGTACTTACAGACGACGACCTTGCTCTCGCCGTTCGGACCGGGTCCGCTATGTGTGGCGAACGCCGGCGTCACTGTGATCGCTGCTGTCGCAAGCGCAGCAGCAAGTGCCGCAAGGACCTTCCTCAATCCCCTCACCTCTCCCCTCGGGTTACCCTCCGCCGCAGTTCCGCGGTGGGTGAGTCGCAAGCCCAATTTGATAGCTGGTAGCAGGTCGGAATTCAATCCCTGATTCGAGGGATGGTCCCTTTTTACGGCGTGGCCGACGTGCCGGGAGGCGCCCCGCACCTCCCTGGCCATGAAGCTCGCCGCCACCGCATTCGCGTTCGTGTGTCTGCTCGCAGGCGCGCCCGCGGCGTACGCGCACGAGGGCCCGGTCCGGGGGAGCTCCGCCCGCGGCGTCGTGCTCACCGGGCTCGAGCGCTCGCATCGAGGCCCGTGCAAACAAGGATTCGAGCTGCACCTCCCTAGGGGCCGCGTCGGCTGCACCCACGGCCCCGATCCCGCGCCTCCCGGCCGCGACGTTCGCGAACCGCTGACTCTCGGAGACATCGCCGCCTTCACGACTGGAGACCCTTCGGACGAAGTCGCGACGGGGCCTGATGCGGTCGCGTGCACCGGCGACGGCGTCGAGGGGAACCGCGTCCAGGCGGTGTATGCGTTTCCCGTGGACGGATCCGACAACTACACCGCGGTCGCCCCTTACATCCGGCAATGGGCCGCATTGGCGGATCGGGTCGTGAATGCGAGCGCGGCGGAGACGGGCGGCGTACGTCACGTCCGCTTCGTGACAGACGTGGCCTGCCGGCTCGACGTCGCGAAGGTGGCGCTGACGGAGGAGGGCCTCGCGAGCCTGGCAGGCACCGCCGCCGACCTGCAGCGACAAGGGTTCGACCGCAGCAACCGCAAGTACCTCGTCTGGGTGGACGCCTACGTCTACTGCGGCGTCGCCACTGTTGATCCGGACGATCGGCCCGGGCAGGACAACGCGAACAACGGGAACGGAGCTCCGGGGATGATCGCCCGCATCGACCGCGGCTGCTGGGGCAATCCTGCGAGCTCGGCCGAGGCGCACGAGTTGATCCACATTCTCGGCGGCGTCCAGCCAACCGCCCCGCACGGCACCTGGAACTACCACTGCAGTGACGAGTCGGAGCTCATGTGTTACGACGACGACTACACCGCGGACGGATTCGTCGGATCGCACGGAGAGCTCGTCCCTCTGACCTACCCGTGTGCGAAGTCGTACGAGCGCCTGCTCGACTGCAACCACGACGACTACTTCTCGACGAGCCCGAGCCCTGACAGCTGGCTGGGGCAGCACTGGAACGTGGCCGACTCGAGCTTTTTGACGAGCGAAGGACCGGCCAGCGTGCGCGACTCGTCAGCGCCGCGGCCGACCGCTCCGAAACCGCGCCTCGAAGGCCAGCTGACGCGCTCGGCTCCCGTCCTGCTGCGTTGGGGCGCGAAGGACGCCGACGTGGCCGGCTACTGGCTCTGGAAGAGCGTGGACGGACAGCGATGGCGGTACGTTCCGCGCAAGAACCTCTGGATGAACACTGCGGAGGTCCGTGTCCGGCGAGGTCATGCCTATCGCTTCCTCGTCCACGCGTTTGACCAAGCCGGGAACGCGAGCCCGGCCGCCATCGGCCGTCCGTTCAGGGTGCGCGTCCTGCAAGAGCGAAATAGGGCCGTCTCGTACCGCGGGCGCTGGAGCCACGTCTATCGCTCCAGCGCGTCCGCCCAGCACCTATCCGCACCGCGCGGGGGGAAGGTGCGCTCGAAGCTGGGCTTCTATGGGAAGCAAGTCGCTTGGATCTCGCCGACGTCCCTCGAGGGCGGGCGAGCAGCGGTCTTCGTGGACGGCCGCTACGTGCGAATGGTCGACCTGGCTTCGGCGAACCCGACCGACCGGCGGATCGCCTTCAGCTACCGCTTTGAAGAGCGAGGGTGGCACACCATCGCCGTGCGCCCGTTGAATGGCCCCGCGGTCTCCGTCGACGCTTTTGTCGTCCTGCGCTAGTCCCGCGCCCGCAAGGCGGGGAAGAGGATGACGTCGCGGATCGTCTCGTTCCCCGTGAGAAGCATCGCCAATCGATCGATCCCGAGGCCCAGGCCGCCCGTGGGCGGCATGCCGTACGAGAGCGCCTCGACGTAGTCCGGGTCGTCGCTGCCGATCTCCGCGAAGCGTGCAGCCTGCTCCTCCGCGTCGTTCAGCTCCGAGTACGCATTGCCGAGCTCCATGCCGGCGGCGAAGTACTCGAAGCGCTCGACGATCCCCTCCTCGCCCTCCTTGCGGCGCGCCAGCGGGCTCAGCTCGACCGGGTAGTCGTAGAGGATCGTCGGCTCGATCAGCTTCGGCTCCACCAGGTGGCTGAGCGCGTGGTCGAGGAGCTGGGCCCAGGTCGCGTCCTGCCCCGTGTCGACCTCGCGCGCCTCGAGCAAGCGACGCAGCTCCTCGGCGTCACGGGTCCAGACACCCTCGGCCTCGAGCGCCTCGACGAGCTTGATCCGGCGCCAGGGAGGCTGGAGGTCGACCTCGTGCCCGCGGAAGGACACCTTCGTCGTTCCGGTGGCCTCGCTGGCGGCCTCGGAGACGAGCTCCTCGATGCGGGCCATCGTGTCCTCGTAGTCCGCATAGGCCTCGTACCACTCGAGCATCGTGAACTCGGGCTGGTGCTTGTACGAGACACTCTCGTTGCGGAAGTCCTTGCCGATCTCGTAGACCTTCTCGAGCCCGCCCACGATGAGCCGCTTGAGGTAGAGCTCGTCCGCGATGCGCAGGTAGAGGTCCGTGTCGAGCTCGTTCGAGTGCGTGACGAAGGGCTCCGCCAGGGCTCCTCCATAGCGCGGCTGGAGGATCGGTGTCTCCACCTCCATGAAGTCGCGCTCGTCGAGGTAGCGACGGATCGCGGTGACGAGTAGCGTGCGCACGAGGAAGTGCTCACGAGTCCCCTCGTTCACGAGCAAGTCGAGGTAGCGCTTCCGGTAGCGCGTCTCCGCGTCGACGAGGCCGTGGAACGTGTCGGGCAGCGGCCGCTTGGTCTTCGCCAGGAGGATCAGCTCCTCCACAGCGAGGGACGGCTCGCCTCGCTTTGTGCGAGAGGGCTTGCCGGTCACCCCCACGATGTCGCCGAGGTCGAGGTCGACAGGGCCGACGCGGTCGGCCGAGCAGAGAAGCTGGATCTGCCCGGATCGGTCGACGAGATCGAGGAAGACGAGCTTGCCGTGACCGCGGCGCCCTAGGACCCGGCCGGCCACGCGATGAGTCGAGTCGCCCTCCTCCCCGGGCTCGAGCTGTTCCGCCTCGGCCCGGACCGAGGCGATGTCCTCGCGGTCCGGGAAGCGCGTCGGAGGGCTCACAGTCGCCGGAGTCTAGAGCGCGGCGCTGCGGCCGTAGCCCGCGTCGTCCTCGTCCTCCGGGACCTCGGTGCCGACTGCGTCGGTCTCGGTCGGATAGACGAGGGGATCCGGGCCGGTCGGCGGCTCGAGCGCGGCCGCCGCCGTCGGCAACGGCTTCCGCGGAGGGCCGATCGGAACGAGCGCGTCCTCCTCGGGGGCCCAGGGCGGCTGCTCGGGCGGATCGGACGGGCGCAGGCCGGGGATCCGTCGCCGGGCGGCCCTCCAGAACCGGCGCAACAGGCCCCGCTTCCTCATGAAATGAAGGATACGGCCGCTTAGGCGGCTTTGATTTCCATGATCTTGAACTTGAGGGAGCCGCGCGGCGCGGAGACCTCAACGGTCTCGCCCTTCTTCTTCCCGATGATGGCCTTCCCGACGGGAGACTCGTTCGAGAGTTTGTGCTCAGCGGGGTTCGCCTCCGCGGAGCCGACGATGTGGTACTCGATCGTCTCCTTGGCCTCGACGTCCCGGAGCTTGACCTTCGTCCCCACGGCGACGATGCCGGTGGGAATCTCCTTCTTGTTGACGACGCGGGCGCTCTTCAGGCGCTCCTCGAGAGTGGCGATCCGGTGCTCGAGCATCGCCTGCTCGTTCTTCGCGTCGTCGTACTCGGAGTTCTCCGCGATGTCCCCAAACTCGCGCGCCTGCTTGATGCGCTCGGCGACCTCACGGCGCTTGGTCGTCGAGAGGTGCTCGATTTCTTCCTTCAGTTTTTCGTGTCCCTCTGGGGTGAGAATGATTTCCTTCACCACTGCCTCCATAAGACCCCGGATAGAGAAACGCGGCGCCCACGGGCACCGTCGCGGCGGTCATTGTAGCCATGCCGTCAAGCGATAAACGTTCGTGGCACCGGTAGCATTCCCTCTGCATGGCTGCTGATCTCCACGCCCACTGGAGCATCGGTTCCGTCGAGATTCCCGGCCGACTCGTGCTCGCTCCCATGGCGGGTGTGAGCGTCCAGGCTTTTCGGCGTCAGGGCCGCCGTTACGGGGCGGGCCTCGTGTGCTCCGAGATGGTCAGCTGCGCCGGGCTCTCCCACGGAAACGAGCGGACTCTCGGCTACCTCCGCATCGGGAGCGACGAGCAACCGCTCGCCGTGCAGATCTTCGGCTCGGAGCCCGCGGTTATGGCTGACGCCGCCCGCATGGTCGAGGACGCCGGCGCCGACCTCGTGGACATCAACTTCGGCTGCCCCGTCCGCAAGGTGACGAAGACCGGCGCGGGCGCCACGCTGCTCGATGATCCAGACCGGGCTTGTCGGATCGTCGAAGCCGTCGCCGAAGCGGTCGATGCGCCCGTCTCGGTGAAGATGAGGCGTGGGCTCGAGAACGGCTCGCGCGCCGCTCTGCACGTCGGGCCCAAGCTGGTCGAGGCGGGAGCCGCATCGCTGACCCTCCATCCGCGTTCGGCCCGACAGATGTACACGGGCACCGCCGACCACGAGCTGACAGCCGAGCTGGTCGAGCTCGTCTCCGTCCCCGTCGTCGCCTCGGGCGACGTCGACAGTCGCGCCCGCGCGGAGGAGATCCTCGAGACGACCGGGTGCGCCGCCGTCATGGTCGGCCGCGCGGCGCAGGGCAATCCGTGGGCGCTCGGCGAGATCGCCGGACGCGTCGACGGACAGCCCACGAAGGACGATGTCGTCGCAGAGCTCCTCCTCTTCATGCACGACACCGTCGAGGAGATGGGCGAGCGGCGGGCGGCGGGCTTCCTGAAGAAGTTCTACGGCTGGTATCTCGGCCACGGCCGCTTCCCGAAGCCGTTCAAGCAAGAGCTCGTCCAGCTCGAGACCGTCGCCGACGTCGAGCACCGCCTGCTTCAGGTCGCCCCGCGCGCGCGTGACGTGCTCGAGCGCCTCCGCGCTGCGCTGCCCGCGTCGGACAACGTCGTCCTCGACCTCCCCGTCTCGATCTACGCGGGCGGATAAGCGGCGCCCGCCGCGTCGTTATAACTCTCGCATGGCTGTAACGGCAGAAGAACGGCGAATCGTCACCGTCCTCATCGCGGACGTCGTCGGCTCGACAGCGATCGCGGAGAAGCTCGGGCCCGAGCGCTCGAAGTTCCTCATCGACGAGGTCATGCGGATCATGAGCGAGCATGTCCGGCGGTACGACGGGACGGTCGCCCAGCTCGTCGGGGACGAGCTGCTCGCATTCTTCGGCGCCCCTGTGTCCTACGAGGACGACTCGGAGCGCGCGATTCGCGCCGCGCTTGCCATCCAGCGGGCGCTCCTGCAGTACGGCGAGGAGGTCAAAGACGCGTACGGCATCGACCTCGCGGTCAGAATCGGGATCAACACGGGCCCGGTCGTCGTCGGCGTGCAGGCAGCCGACGGCCAGGATGGCTACGACCCCTGGAACGCGCTCGGTGAGACGGTCAACCTCGCCGCGCGGCTGCAGCAAATCGCCGACAAGGGCGGGATCGTCATCGGCCCGACGACGATGCGGCAGGTCGAGAGCTGCTTCGACGTGGAGGAGCTCGGCCCACAGGAGCTGAAGGGCATCGAGCAGGCCACGAAGGCCTACAAGGTCATCGCGGCGCGCGAGTACGAACCGCTCGAGCCGAGCCAGCCGCTCATCGGACGCGAGTATGAACTCACGGTCATCGAGCGGACGATGGATGCCCTCGTCGAAGGCCGGGGCGCCATCGTCTCCATTATGGGCGAGCCGGGCATCGGCAAGAGCCGCCTGCTCTGGGAGGCTCGCGCGCGCTACCGGGAGCGCGTCCGCTTCATCGAGGGCCGTGGCGTCTCCTACGCGCAGACGTTCCCCTACTGGCCAATCCGCGACCTTCTGCGGGAATGGCTTCAGGTCGGAGCCTCGACGCCGGAGGCCCGAGTCAGGCTGGAGCTGAAGGCGGAGGTGGCGCACGTCTTCGGAGACGACGCCGAGGAGGTGTACCCCTTCTTCGCGAGCCTGCTCGGGCTGACGCTCGAGCCCGACGCGGCGCAGCGGATCAGGGAGCTGAATCGCGAATCCATTCAAACTCGGACCTTCGAGGTCGTGTACGACCTCATCTGCAAGCTCGCGGACGAGAAGCCGCTGGCCCTGATCCTCGAGGACCTCCACTGGGCCGACGAGTCCACCCTCGAGCTCCTGGAATCGCTTCTCGGCGTCACGGAACAGTCCGCTGTGTGTCTCTTCTTCCTCTACCGCAGCGAGCGGGAGCTCGGCTCGTGGCGCTTGGGGGAGCGGGCGCGTCAGCGATATCCCCATCTCTACAAGGAAATCGAGGTGCGGCCGCTGCCTCCCGACGCGAGCCGCGTGCTGGCGGTCGGAGCCGCCGGCGGCGAGATCCCTGACGCGGTCGCCGAGCTCCTCACCGAGCGCTCCGGGGGCAATCCCTTCTTCCTCGAGGAAGCGGTACGCGACCTCGTCGAGCGCGGGGCGCTCCAGCGCGAAGACGGTCACTGGAAGCTTGCGGTCGGAGAGGGGGAGCTGGTCATCCCGGCCCTCGTCCAAGGAGCCCTGCAGGCCCGCCTCGATCGCCTCGACCCGGCGACGCGGGAGGTGCTCTCCGTCGCAGCGGTCATCGGTCGCACGTTCGGCATCCCTCTCCTCGAGCGGCTCGTTCCGCGCGAGCAGCTCATGCCTGCCCTCAGCGAGCTCCAGCGGCTCGATCTCATCTACGAGAAGAGCCGCCGGCCCAACCCGGAGTACCGGTTCCGTCACGGGCTCGTGCAGGAGGTGGCCTACTCGAGCCTCGTCGACTCGAAGCGGAAGAAGCTGCACAAGAGGGTCGGGGAGGCGCTCGAGGACATCTTCAGCGAGTCGCCGGAAGAGGCCTACGGGCTACTCGCTCGTCATTTCAGCGAGGCGGAGGACACGGAGAAGGCCGTCGAGTACCTCCTCAAGGCCGGAGACGCGGCCCGCGGGATCTATGCGGACAAGGAGGCCCTCGAGCACTACCGCAAGGCGAGGGCGTTCCTCGCGCGGACCGGCGACGAGCGGCGCGCCCGCGACACGCTCTTCAAGATGGCTCTGACCTATCACCTCTCCTTCGACTTCGAGCACGCGGAGGAGATGTACGACGAGGCGTTCTCCTGCCGCGTGGAGGATCCGCCGAGACACGAGCCGACCGAGCGGTTGGAGACGGCGGTCAACAAGCCCGACGCGGTGGTCCCGGGCCACGTCTACTCGACGGAGGGGCTCCGGGTCACCGAGCATCTCTTCCGCGGCCTGCTCATGATCGACGGCGAGCTCAACGTCCTGCCCTCGATGGCCGACAACCTGCGCGTCTCGAGCGACGGGCTCAGCTATCTCTTCCGCTTGCGGGAAGGCGTGCGCTGGAGCGACGGTGAGACCCTCAAGGCGGATGACTTCGCCTTTGCGTGGCGACGCATGCGTGAGCTCGAGGCTCCGACGGCATTTTTGATGGAGGACGTCGAGACGGCCGAGGCGCTCGACGAGCGCACGCTGGAGATCACGATGCGCGAGCCGCGGAGCTACTTCCCGTACATCCTCGCCTCCCCCTGGGCGTTCCCATGGCCCCGGCACAAGTGCGAGGCGCTCGGCGAGGACTGGCATCGACCCGAGAACCTCGTCTCGAACGGGCCCTTCGAGCTGTCGGAGTACGACGACGAGCACGCCCTCCTGACGGCGAACCCGCACTGGAACGGGCCGCGCGGCAACGTCCGTGAGATCGACATCTCCTTCCTGTCCAAGACCAATGAGACGATCGAGCGCTGGACATCCGGCGACTTCGACGTCCTCACCGGGTGGAACCTCAGGCTCGCGGAGGCAGACGACACGATCGTCGACTTCATCCCCGACCTCCACACGCGCTACATCGGCTTCTGCGCCGATCGGCCTCCCTTCTCGAACGAGCACGTGCGCAAGGCCTTCTGCCACGCGGTCGATCGGGAGCGGCTGCTAAGGCCGGAGGACAGCGAACGCGCCGCGACGCGGGGCGGGGCAATCCCGCCGGCCATGCCGGGTCATTCGCACCGTGCCGCCCTCGAGTACGACCCCGAGCTTGCCAAGAAGCTACTCGCCGACGCCGGCTACCCGGAGGGCAAGGGCTTGCCCGAGTTGAAGATGCTCGTCCCACCCTGGCTCGTCGTCACGGTGAGACTGCTGCAGGAGCAGCTCGAGGAGCTGGGAATCCGAGTGGACGTCCGGGAGGCGAAGGGCAAGTTCTGGGCCAACGCGCTGAAGGACGACGACCACCTCTGGGTGAGCGGCTTCGGCGCCGACTACCCCGACCCGGACGGCTTCTTCCGCGGGATGTTCCGCGAGCCGTTCCCCTTCTACCGCGACGACGAGATCGAGGAGCTGATCGTCGAGGCACGCGCTCTCGGCAACCAGCCCGAGCGCATGCGTCTCTACCACGAGATCGACCGCCTCTGGGTGAACGAGCATGCCGCGATCCTCCCGATCGCGTACGGCCGCAGCGTCGCGGTGCGCCGGCCCTGGATCGAAGGGTTTTGGGCCAACCCCCTCTCCAAAGCGAGTCTCGACCAGGTCGTCGTCAACGACCGGAACGCGCTAGCGGTTCCGGTCCCAGACGAGCCTGAGGCCGTCGAGAGTCAGTAGCGGGTCGACCTTCTCGATCGTCCTCGCGTGCGGCGCGATCAGCTCGGCCAGCCCGCCGGTCGCGATCGCGGGCGCGGTGTCGCCGAGCTCTGCTCGCATCCGCTCGACGATTCCGTCCACCTGGCCGGCGAACCCGTAGACGAGGCCTGACTGGAGCGACGCGACCGTGGTCTTCCCGATCACGGTTTCGGGCTCGACGAAGTCGACCTTCGTGAGGCGCGCGGCACGGGCGAAGAGCGCCTCCATTGAGATCTCGATCCCGGGCGCGAGCACGCCGCCGACGTACTCGCCGTCGGCCGAGACCGCATCGAAGTTCGTCGAGGTGCCGAAGTCGACAACGATGCAGGGCGCGCCGTAGCGCTCCCGCGCTGCGACCGCGTTCGCGATCCGGTCCGGGCCGACCTCGCGTGGATCGTCGTAGAGGATCGGGATCCCGGTCCGCGTGCCCGGGCCGAGGACGAGGAGCGGCGCGTCGATGTGCCGCTCCGCCAGCTCCTGGTAGGCCCGGACGAGCAGAGGGACGGTGGACGAAAGCGACACGCCGGACACGTCGTCGAACGAGCGGCCCCGCAGCTCGAGCAGGTCGGCTAAGAGCGCGGCCAGCTCGTCCCCGGTGCGCTCGGCCTCCGTAGCCACACGCCAGTGCTCGACCAGCTGCTCGCCGTCGAAGAGCCCGAGCACGGTCTGGGTGTTGCCGACGTCTACGGCCAGCAACATCGCGACGAGGGTCTAGGAAATCTCGTCGTCGCCCGAGAGCGACTCGCCGAGCTTCTCGGCCAGGGCCTCCGGCGTGAGCGCCGGGCCTTCGCCCTCGGTGCGGAGCTCCTCGATGGTGACATCGCTCGAGGTGTAGACCTCAGCGCGCGGGATCATCCGCGTGGGCCGGTTCTTGTCCCACACCCAGACGTCGTCCATCGTCAGATGGAAGAACGGGTAGCTCGTCTGCGGAAGCACGCGCAGCTCGTGCTTGTTGCAGAGATAGGTCGAGTCCTGGGTGACGACGCAGTAGCGGAAGAGCCCGAAGACGGCGCCGTATTCCTTCTTCAGCCTGAGCTCGAGCTCGGCCTCGAATTCGTCGAGTTCATCGAGGTTGGACATCGACCTCATTCTACCTAGGAGGGTTTGGCGGAATGTCGCTCGTCGCCGGGACGCGCCTCCAGCGGCACAGCCGATATTTCGCCGAACCCTCCTACAAAGCGTCCAGCAAGTCCCTGATCCGCCGCCCGTCCGGGAGCGCCAGGTCGGGAGCCAGCTCGTGGAGCGGCTCGAGCGCAAAACGGCGCTCCGCCAGGCGCGGATGCGGGACGGTCAGGCCGGCCTCGTCGATCGTCTCGGCCCCGTAGACCAGAAGGTCGAGGTCGATCGGCCGGGGGCCCCAGCGCGTCTCTTCCGCGCGCTCCCGGCCGAGGTCGCGCTCGATCTCCAGCAGGCGAGCGAGCAGCTCCCGCGCCGGTAGGTCGGTCTCGAGCTCCGCGGCAGCGTTCAGGAAGGGCGGTTGGTCAATGACACCGACCGGCTCGGTGGCGCGAAACGACGAGACGCGGAGCGGGCCCAGCCCACGTAGACGCTCGAGCGCCGCGCGTAAATTCTCCTCACGGTCGCCGAGGTTGGCGCCCAGGCCGATGTAGGCAATTGTCACGCTGCCTCTTGTACCGCGCCGGGCGCAGTTAGGCGATCTTCTTGAGCGTCAGCTTGTAGCTGCCGCTCTTGAAGAGCCAGGCGCTGACGTGGAAGTAGTACGTGCCCGTCGAGCCGGTAGCGAATCGCCCACCCTCGTCGGCCGAACCGACGTGCTGGCTTGCACCCTGGAGCTTGTGCGGCTGCCAGATCTCCTTGGTGCCCGGCTTCCAGACGAAGAGGTCGTAGTCCTTCCCGGCCGGCACGACCAGTGTGATCCGGTAGACGTGGCCCTTCGTCAGTTTCTTCTTCCAGACGTCGTTGACGTCAGCCGGCCACGAGACCGAGCCCTTGACCGTGGCCCTCGACATGCCCTTCGCGCCGCCGATGTTGCCGTCCGTCGCGGGAGTCGCGTTCGCGGTTCCGGCGCTAAGAGCGTTGAAGGCATTCACCCGCCCGACCGTGCGCGAGAAGGAGCCTTGCTTCGTGTGCGGCGTGCCCGTGACGTAGGACGGGATGTACATCGTCTTGAGCGTCGCCGGCTTGTCGACCGAGCGCATGACCGCGTTCTTGAGCTGGGCGACGGTGTAAGTCGGATGCTGCGAGAGCACGAGGCCCGCCACTCCCGCAACGTGGGGAGCCGCCATCGAGGTGCCGTCGAAAGTCGCGTAGCTCCCGGCGGGCACCGAGCTCTCGACGTCCACACCAGGGGCCGCCAGGTCAACCGAGTCGTGGCCCCAGTTCGTGAACGCGCACTCGGTCTTCGGAAGGTCGAGACCGGTCGATGCATGGCATTCGGTCGAGTACCCGTTCTCGTCGCGGTCGTTGCTCGCCCCGACCGTGAGAATGTTGCTCAACGTGAACGCCGCCGGGTACGTGGGCGAGAAGAGATCCGGCGTGCTGTCTGGATCGAAGCTGTCCGCCTCGAGGAACATGTCGTTGTCCAGTGCGTCGTTGCCGGCTGAGATCACCGCGAGGAGGCCGGACGTGCGGATGGCCTCGCGCTCGGCGTTGCTCCAGCTCGGGCCGCCGAAGCTCATGTTCGCGATCCTGGCGCCGTGCTCCTTCGCATAGGAGAGCGCCGCAATCTCGGCTGAGAGCAGGAGCATGCCGTCGCCGTCACGCGCGATCTTCAAGACCATGATCTTGCAGAGCGGACAGACCCCGACGATCCCGTCGGTGTCGTCGTCTCCGGCGATCGTGCCCGCGACGTGCGTGCCGTGGTCGTAACCGATGAACTGATTCGCAGACAGGAGTGTGGCGTCGTCGTCCGCGAAGTCCCAGCCGTTGAAGTCGTCCGTGAGCCCGTTGTCGTCGTCGTCGATGGCGGGCAGGCACGTGAGACAGTTCTCGCCCGGGTTCTGCCAGAGTTGGGTCGAGAGGTCGGGGTGGGACGTCTCGACGCCCGTGTCGATCACGGCGACGACCGTCGTGGGAGCACCTTTCGTCGTGGCCCAGGCCTCCGGCGCGTTGATGTCGGGGCCGCTCACACCGGCGCTTGGGTCGGCGGTCTCGTCGCCGTCGGAGTCCGCGACCGGATGCGACTGGCCCGTGTTGTTCAGGCCCCAGAGATCCACGAACCGGTCGACCTGCGGCGAGCGCAGGTAGTTCGGCTCGGCGAAGGAGACCGACGGGTCCCGCTCGTACCGTCGCACCGCCTGGCTCACCGAGAGGCCGGGCGCGAGCCTCACGACTTCGATGCGCACGTTGGCGAAGCGCTGCGTCACGCGGGCCGGCACCCGCCCGTGAACGCGCGCGACCTCGGCGCGAGAGGTGTGCGGCCGGTACCCGAGAATGACCTGTCCGGGAACGTACTGCCCGCGCACATCGGAGAATGACGCGCGCTCGACCGTCTGGAGGCTTGCTCCGAACGCGGGCGCTGCGCTGCCCACCGTCACCACCAGGGCGGCAGCCAGCAACACCTTCGTGAGCGTCGATTTCCCCATGACCCCGCCTCACCATGGCAGCGGGATCGGCTGGCGACAATAGACAGTTCGGGGGAGGTCATAGTGGTAGCTACCTGCGCGAGCGCTCGACCGACGCCGCGGTATGTCCGGCGGGCGCATCCAGGACGACCTCGGGCTTCCGCACTCGGACACGGACGCGGGAGACGTCGAACCGTTCGATGATCTCGTCGGCCACCGCAGCCGCGAGCGCCTCGATCAGGTTGAAGCGCTGCCGTTCGGAGACCTCGCGGATGCATGCGACCACTTTCGTGTAGTCGATCGTGTCCGCCAGCTGGTCGGTGCGGATGCCGGCATCGTGCGCGACGAGCATGACGTCGAAGAGGAAGCGCTGACCGCGTTTCCTCTCCTCCGGAGTTGCTCCGTGGAAGCCCCGGAGCTCGAGCCCCTCGATCTCGATGGCGACTTCGCTCAAGCGTTGCTCTCCACCACGGCCCGGGCCGCCTTGAGCGCCTCGACATGCTCGCGCACATCGTGCGCCCGGATGATCGACGCGCCGTGCTCGTAGGCGAGCACGGCGACCGCCACACCGGCCGCGACGGGCCCGGTGACTGCCTCCGGATCGCCGAGCACCCGTCCGAGGAACCGCTTGCGTGAGGCGCCGACAATCACCGGGCGCCCGAGCGCGACGATCTCGTCAAGGCGCCTGAGCAGCTCGAGGTTGTGCTCGACGGTCTTTCCGAAGCCGATTCCGGGATCGAGGCAGACGTGCTCCTCGGGAATTCCCGCGTCGGTTGCGAACGCGAGCCGCTCCTCGAGGAACGCGGCCACCTCGGAGACGACGTCCTCGTAGCGGGGGTCTTCCTGCATCGTCCGCGGCTCGCCGAGCATGTGCATCAGGCAGAGGTAGGCGTCTCCGTCAGCGACCACGCCCGCCATCTCGGGGTCACCCCGCAGCGCGCTGACGTCGTTGACCATCACCGCCCCTCCCTCGAGCGCGCGGCGGGCGACGGCCGCCTTCGAGGTGTCGATGGAGACGTTCATCTCCGCCAGGCGGATGAGGACCGGCTCGACGCGGGCGAGCTCCTCCTCCTCTGAGACGGCCTCGGCGCCCGGGCGTGTCGACTCTCCGCCGATGTCGACGATGTCCGCTCCTTCCTCGACAAAGCCGTACGCGCAAGCGACCGCGGCGTCGGTGTGCAGGAACTGCCCGCCGTCGGAGAAGGAGTCCGGAGTCACGTTGACGACGCCCATCACGCTCGGGCGAGGCAGGAATTCCTCCAGGGGGGCTCGCACAGCCCCCGTATGCTACGCCGCGGCTGTCCGCAGACTAGGGCGTCGCCGGGCTCTTGCCCACGTCGCGCCTGCGCACGAGGGCCGGGGCAGGCCTGTGGACAACTTTCGGCGCCGGCGGTGGAGAAAGGCGAAGGAACGAGCATGTGCTGGCTCTTTCCTGCTACGGGTTATCCACAACCAGGCCGTTCGGCCTATTGATGGTCCCCTCGAAAAGGACCATCATCCCTGCTCCCTAGGGACGAATCGACGTGAGAGGGACGATCTGCGGCAAGGCGGCGCGGGATACGCCGCCCGGGAGGAACCATGACGCGAACCACAGTGCTCGTGGCTGACGCGCTGCCCATTTTGCGGGCCGGCGTCCAGAAGCTCCTCACGCGCGAGGGCGACTTCGACGTGGTCGAAGCGGAAGACCTGGACGAGCTCACGCGGGTCGCCGCCAAGCACAGGCCCGCCATGATCGGCGACGCCGACCTGCCGCCCGAGGCGGACACGATCGTGGTCGCGGCCGACCGGTTCGGAAGAGGTCTCTGACGTGGCCGTCGCGGCCGACGCCGCCAGGACTCCCGCAGCGGCCCTGCGAGTGCCGTTCAACTGGTACCTCCCGACTGTCTTCCTGGGCGTGCCGCTTTGGTGGCTGCTCGGCGTGGAGGCCTTCGTCTGGCCGCTCTTCGCCCTGCCGCTCGCGGTCGCGCTGGTGGGACGCCGTGAACGGCTCGCGCGGCCGCCGGTGTTCGGCGTCTGGCTCCTCTTTCTCCTTTGGGCCGGCTTGTCGGCCACGCAGCTCCCGAGCCTGAACCGCGCGCTCGCGTTCGGCTATCGCGGCTCCATGTACTTGGCCGCGACGGTCTTCCTCCTCTACGTGGTCAACGCCAACCGGAGGGCGTTTCCCACCGCGCTCGCCGTCAACGTCATGGTCGGCCTCGCGGCTCTCGTAGTCGCGGGCGGCTACCTGGGCCTGCTCCTGCCGCATGTCCGCTTCGGCTCCCTGGCCCAGCACCTTGTTCCGGCGGAGTTTCGACACACCCCGTTCATCGCGGACGCAGTGCAGGTGGACTTCGCCGGGAAGGCCTGGGTCGGCCACTGGCAGACGCGGCCCACGGCTCCGTTCCGCTACGCGAACGAGTGGGGCTCAACGCTCGCCCTCCTCGTCCCGTTCGTCCTGCTCGCCCTCTCCGAGGCCCGCACGCGCCTCCGTCAAGGTCTGCTGTCGGCTCTGCTCGCGGCGGCCGTCGTGCCGGTGCTCGCCACCGTCAACCGGGGCGTCTGGCTCGCCCTCATGCTGGCCCTCGTCTACGTCGCGGTCCGGTTCGCGCTGGCGGGCCGCTTGCGTCCGGTCGCCTATGCCGGCGCCTTCGTCGCCGTCGCCGTCGCGATCTCGGTCCTCAGCGGGTTCGGAGCCGGCGCAGGCAGCCGGGTCCAGGCCGACAACAGCACGCATGATCGGACAGTCCTCTACGAGGAGGCCTCGCGGAAGGCCGCGAGCTCCCCGCTGCTCGGGTACGGAGCGCCGAGCCACTCGGCGCCCGACGGGCTGCCGGCCGTCGGAACGCACGGGCAGTTCTTCCTCGTCCTGCTCTCGCAGGGCATTCCCGGCCTCCTCTTCTTCTTCGCCTTCTTCGCCTACTCGGCCGTGAAGTTCCGAGGCCTCGACCCGCCCCTGGTCTTCTGGGCGCACGTCGGGCTCTTGATCTTCTTCGTGGAGTCGCTCTTCTACGAGCTGCTTCCACTCCAGCTCATCCTGGTCATGGTCCTGGTCGGCCTCGCGTGGCGAAAGATCCGCCATGCCGAGGAGCCCGCATGAGCCGGCGGCAGGAGTCGGGTACCAGTTCGGGACGAACATGGCGAACGGCGAGGTCCGCGCCTGGACTCTTGCGGAGTCGAGTCGCCTCTGCGTCGTCAAGACGACGAAGGACGTAGTACTTCCCGTTCGGCTCCGAGTAGAGCGGGGAGCTGCTAGCCCTCGGCGGGCTCGGGCGGGGGCTGCATCGTCGCGCCCGGGAGCGGGAACGGGCGCGGCTTGGGCTCGGTGCGAGGCTTCTTCTCCGCCTCGCCCTCGGCCGGAGCGGCCTTCTCGTCCGGGAAGACGCTTTCGGGCGCCTCGCCCGCGAGCAGGCGCTCGAACTGATCCTTGTCGATCGTCTCGCGCTCGATGAGGAGCTTCGAGATCTGGTGCAGCTCGTCCATGTGCTCCTGGAGCACCTTGCGAGCGCGCTCGTGCGCCTCCTCGATCACGCGGCGGATCTCGTCGTCGATCTCGCGCGCGATCTCCTCGGAGTAGTCGGGCTCGGCGCCCATGTCACGTCCGAGGAAGGGCATGTCATGGTTGCGGCCGAGGACGCGCGGGCCGAGCTTCTCGCTCATGCCGTAGCGCATGATCATGTGCTTCGACGTCGAGGTGACCTTCTCTAGGTCGTTGGCGGCGCCCGTCGTCACCTCGTTGAAGACGAGCTCCTCGGCGGCGCGGCCGCCTAGCGTCATGGCCATCTGATCCATGAGCGCGGACTTCGTCGTCAGGAACTTGTCCTCCGCAGGGAGCGCGATCGTGTACCCGAGGGCGGCGCCGCGGCTGATGATCGAGATCTTGTGTACGGGGTCGCAGTTGGGCAGGTAGTGCCCGACGAGCGCGTGGCCCATCTCGTGGTAGGCGGTGACGTTGCGCTCGTGCTCGGAGAGGAGGCGCGTCTTCTTCTCCGGGCCCGCGATGACGCGCATGATCCCTTCCTCGAGCTCATGCTCGCCGATGGTCTTCCTGCCACGGCGGGCGGCGAGGAGGGCTGCCTCGTTGACGAGATTGGCGAGGTCGGCGCCGGTGAAGCCGGGCGTCCCCGCTGCGAGTGTGTCGAGCTCGATCGAGGAGTCGATCGGCTTGCCCTTGGTGTGCACCTCGAGAATCTTCTTGCGGCCGTTCCGGTCGGGCCGGTCGACGACGATCTGGCGGTCGAAGCGCCCGGGGCGAAGCAGCGCGGGATCGAGGATGTCCGGGCGGTTCGTGGCGGCGATGAGGATGATGTTGTCCTTCATCTCGAAGCCGTCCATCTCGACGAGCAGCTGGTTCAGCGTCTGCTCGCGCTCGTCATGGCCGCCGCCGAGGCCCGCGCCGCGGTGCCGGCCGACGGCGTCGATCTCGTCCATGAAGATGATGCACGGGCTCGCCTGCTTGGCCTGCTCGAACAGGTCGCGGACGCGCGAGGCGCCGACGCCGACGAACATCTCGACGAAGTCGGAGCCGGAGATGGAGAAGAACGGGACGCCGGCCTCGCCTGCGACCGAGCGCGCGAGGAGGGTCTTACCGGTGCCAGGCGGCCCGTAGAGGAGCACGCCCTTGGGGATGCGCGCGCCGAGCGCCTGGAACTTCTTGGGGTTCTCCAGGAACTCCTTGATCTCCTGGAGCTCCTCGACGGCCTCGTCGACTCCCGCCACGTCCTTGAACGTGATCTTGGGCGAGTCCGGAGCCATGCGCTTCGCGCGGCTCTTGCCGAAGCTCATCACCTTCGAGCCGCCGCCCTGCACCTGGTTCATCAGGAAGATCCAGAAGCCGAAGAAGAGGACGAACGGCAGCAGGTACGTGAGGATCGACCACCAGGCCGAGTCTCCCGTACCCTTGGAGTCGAACGGGACGTCGGCCGTCTCGAGCTTCTCCTGGAACTGGAACTGCGACTCGTCGCTCGGGTAGTTGACCTTGTACTTGGCGCCGTCGTTGCCCCCCTCGGGCTTCATCGTCACGTTGATCGCGTGACTCTTCGGATCGAAGATGACGTTCTCGATCGACTGCGGATCGTTCTCGACGGTGCCGATGAGCTGGCTGTACGTGATCTTCTGGGACTTGTCCGAGCGCCCAGGCAGCAGCGTCTGCGAGGCCAGGTAGACCAGCAGGACGATGACTATGAGGGGGAAAAGTGCGCTGCGGAAAAAGCGGCTCAAGGTCTGCCTCTATTCAACGAAAAGATAGCAACCCCTATTCGGCCTACCGGCCAGGCTGGTTTCCCTGTCGTCAGATGGTTTCCTCAGCTTGAGCGACGAGCTCGTCCCGCAACACGCCCACATAGGGGAGGTTGCGGTACCGCTCGGCGAAGTCGAGCCCGTACCCGATCACGAACCGGTTCGGGATCTCGAAGCCGACGTAGCGGCAGTCCACGTCGTTCTCGCGCCGCTCGGGCTTCGTAAGGAGCGCACAGACCTCGAGCGAGGCGGGCTCGCGCGCCTCGAGGTTGCGCAGGAGGTACGAAAGAGTGAGGCCCGAGTCGACGATGTCCTCGACGACGAGGACGTTGCGCCCCTCGACCGAGACGTCGAGGTCCTTGAGGATTCGGACGACGCCCGAGGAATCGACTCCGGCGCCGTAGCTCGAGATCGCCATGAAGTCGACTTCGCAGGGCACCTCGATCGTGCGCATGAGGTCGGCCATGAAGAAGATCGCGCCCTTGAGGACGCCGATGAGGAGCAGGTCCCGGCCGCGGTAATCCTCCGTGATCGAAGCTCCGAGCTCGGCTACGCGGCTCTGGAGCGCCTGTTCGTCGACGAGGACCTCCTCCACTGCCGCGGAGAGCTCGTTGACCTGGTTCACGCGCCTCCCTCGCCGGCGCCTGGGCGCGCCGGGCGGAGCCCGTCTCCGCCGGCGCCTGACACCGCTGGCGCCAGGATGCTGCGCCTCCCTTGCCAACGGCGCCCGAGGAATGCGCGAGTGGTCCTCGTCGACTTCAGACGCTTCACTCCCGTTCGTCCTCCACGGCGTCCTCCCAGCCCGGCGCCGCCGCAATGCCGGGGACGTACACGACCTCGTCTCCCCGCAGCACGAGCGGCCAGGCGTCGCGCTCGGAGCGCGGGACCTTGGCGTCGACGAACAAATCCTGCACCTTCAGGTTGCGCTCGGCGAGGCGGTCGCCGGCGCGCCAGCCGCGAACGTGCAGCCCACTTCGCTTCGGCCGTAAGGTCCAACTTCCCCACCGAACCTCCCGGTCGAGGCGCACCGGGGCCCGCTCGATCCAGACGTGCTCATACTCTCTTACCGCCACGCGGCCGCCGCCCAGATCGACACGCTTCGAGCCCTCACGGGAGGCGAGCAACTCTACAAGCGCGTCCTCGATCGGTCTAGGCATCCGACGATTTGAATCGAGCGCCCTGAGAACGTTGTCCTCCGCCGCCGGATGGAGCTGCCGGAGAGCCGGCACGATCTCCCTCCGGATGAGCCCGCGAAGGGTGTCGTCGTTCGAGCTGTCGAGCCGGTACGCGAGACCTTCGGCCTCGCAGTAGGACTCGGTCTCCGCGCGCCAGACGGCGAGGAGCGGCCGCACCACCCCGTCGTCGCGCCGCACCTGGATCCCCGTGGGAGCTCCGCTCGTGGCGAGCCGATAGAGGATCGTCTCCACCTGGTCGGAGGCGGTGTGGCCGGTCGCTCGGCGGCGATCCGCGGCGATCGAGTAGCGCAGCTCGCGCAGCTCGGCCTCGGTTCCTCCCTCGGTCGGGAGCGCCTCGACGATCTCTGCTCTGAGCTCGTCTCTGCAGAAGCGGGCGTCCTCGTCGGACTCCGCGCCCCGAAGCTTATGGTTGACGTGGAGCGCGCTTACGCGGTAGCCGAGGGCCCCAAGCGCATGCCAGAGGCAGGTCGAGTCCGGGCCACTGGAAACCAGGCACACGACCTCTCCGCTCGGCGGAATGAGATCGTGCCGGCGGATGTGCTCTTCGATTCGCCCGCCCAGCGCAGCGGTGTCCACGCGGAAATTCTAAGCCGCGCTTAGAGCAGCGGTCCGACATCGCACCCTCTCTTGAGCAAGGCGGGTTGGGCCTGCACGAGCACGTCGTGGGCGAAGTTGGCGAGCCCGTATGCCCGATACATGCGGTCGCTCGCGTCCTTGCCCTTGGCCTGCATGGTCACCGCTTCGCCGTACTCGCGGAACATGCCGTCGAGGTACCTCTGCGCGGCGCGAAGCGAGAAGTCGTCGGGCTCCACGTGCGTCACGCGCTTGGCGGCGTCGAAAGCCTGCTGCGCGACCTCGTCCGGCTCGGCGAACCCGCTCTGGTAGTCAGCGTTCAGCACACCGAGCGCGGTCACGTCGACGCTCGCGGTCTGAATGAACTTCTGGTCCGTGGCGCCGCAGCTGTGCTCCCGTGATTCACGCGCGCCGGAGCACCCGATCGCGCCCACGAGGAGGAACAGCGCCGCCGGAATAACGCTGAGTCGCCGCAAGACGGAAAGGACATCGGCGCGGGTTGCGCACGGCTCCATCACTCGAACAGGGAGCCAGTTCATGCGTTTTCTTGCTTATAGGAAGGCCCGGCGAAGCATCGGCTGTCCCGCCAGAGGCGCGCCGCTCGCCCTGAGGCTGTGTCCTCGGTCGCCCCCGTATCTAAAGTCGATACGAGGGCTCCCTGCGTCCGTGCCTCAGAACGACCGTCCCGTCCCGGCGACGAGCGACGCTCCACCAACCCTTCCTAAGCAAAGATCAACGAGCGGTATGCGCCAACCCGACGCATGCCCAGCGATTCGTACAGCCGGATCGCGACCGCGTTCTCCGGCCGGACGAAGAGGCAGACCGCCGGCGTCGTGTCGAGCAGAAACGCAAGCAGGTCCGCGAGGCCGCGCTTCGCAAAGCCGCGTCCGCGCAGCTCCGGATCCACCCAGACCTGCTGCAGCTGGACGGCGTGCCGCGTCCAGGCTGAAGCCTCGGCCTTGAATAGGACCTGTCCGTCGCGCTCCCAGAGCCAGCTGCGCCGCTCCTCGATCTGCGTGCGCGTGCGCCATTCGAACAGGGCTGGGTCGCGCGCGTAGGCGTCGATTCCCGCCTCCTCGAGATACGCGGCGGCCGACGTGCGCACGAGTAGGGCGAGATCGCCGATCTGCGCGGGCCTCAGGCCGCTGCCCGCGGGAGGCGGCGGCGTCTCGACGACGTAGACAGGCTGGCCAGGGCGGTCCTCCTTCACAGGTGGGAGGCTGTCGCGGACCGCTTCCCAGAGCTCCGTCACGGCCTCCTCGTCGCCGATCAGCATGCGCGGCCGAGTCCTCGTCGCGAGCTCTGCGAAGGCTGCCGTCCGGGTGCCGGAGGGGACGACGTTCGCCCCCAGATGGCAGAGCGCGGTCAGGCGCCCCCCGTCCCTCACCGCCGCGAAGCGCCCGAGGCCGCGGGCGGCCACGTCGGCCAGAAACACGCGCTCGATGGGGTCCTCGTCACAGAACGCGAGCACCTCGTCTGCATCAGGCCGCTTGACCAGGCGAGCCATGGGCGGTGACGATACCGCCCCATGCCCATCCATATTCGAGCCGAACCTGGTGAATACGCAGAGGCCTGCCTGCTCCCGGGCGACCCCCTGCGCGCGAAGTACGTCGCGGAGACCTTCCTCGAGAGCCCCGAGCAGCGCAACTGGGAGCGCGGGATGCTCGGGTACACCGGGACATACAAGGGGAAGCCGGTCTCCGTTCAGGCGACCGGCATGGGATGCCCGTCCGCCGCGATCGTGATCGAGGAGCTGTCCCAGCTCGGCGTCAAGCGGCTCCTCCGCATCGGCACCTGCGGGGGCCTGCAGGCCAACCTGAAGCTCGGGGATCTCATCGTCGCCGTGTCCGCGGTGCCGGCGGACTCGACGGCCACCCACTACGTCGGCGGCGAGCCCCATGCTCCGACGGCAGACTGGGAGCTCGTCCATGCGGCCGTCCACGCCGCCAAGGAGCTCGGGAAGCCCGTGCGCGTGGGGCCGATCGTCTCGAGCGACATCTTCTACAACCCGGACGAGGGCCAGTACGGCCGCTGGTCGGACCGCGGCGTCCTCGCCGTGGAGATGGAGGCGGCCGTCCTCTTCACTCTCGGAGCACTCCGCAAGGTGAAGGCGGGCTGCCTGCTCACGGTCAGTGACATCGTCGTCGAGGGCGAGTTCGTGCGGATCTCCGACGACGAGATGAAGGCCGCCGTGGACCAGATGACGGAGCTCGCGCTCACGACCGTCACCGCCGAGCACTAGGTGGCGGACGTCGCCTTCGTGGTCAACCCGGCCTCCGGCAACGGAGCCGCCGGAAAGGCGTGGCCACGGATCGAGGAATTGGCGGCCGGCCACGGCCTCTCTGGGGACGTCCTCTTCACCGAGTGGGCCGGCCATGGAGCGGAGCTGGCCGCACGGGCGGCAGACGACGGCGCCCGCCTGATCGTCGCCGTGGGCGGCGACGGGACCGTCAACGAGGTCGTCAACGGGCTCGGCCCCTCCCGGTCGGAGGTCGAGCTCGCGGTCATTCCACAGGGCACCGGCGACGACCTCGCGCGGACCTTCGGCATCCCGACCAAGGCCGACGAAGCCGTCGTCGTCGCGTCCGGCGGAAAGACGCGCGCCGTCGACCTCGGGCGAGCGACCTTCACAGTGGGCGAAGGCAGCGAGACGCGCTACTTCGCGAACTTCGCGGGAGCGGGGATCAGCGGCGCCATCGCGCGCCGCGGCGCTCGGACGTCGAGACGCCTAGGCGCGAAGGTCGCCTACATGTGGGCGACCACGACGGTGTTCGTGCGTTGGTCGAGCGTGCCGATGCGGATCGAGCTCGACAAGGAGGTGCGCGAAGGCGCGATGTACGAGGTCGTGATCGCGAACGGGATGTACGCCGCGGGTGGGATGAAGATCGCACCCGACGCGCGGCCCGACGACGGGCGCTTCGACGCCGTCCTCATCGGAGACATCTCGAAAGCCGAGTTCGTCACGACGTTCCCGAAGATCTACCGGGGGAAGCACACGAGCCACCCCAAGGTGGACGTCGTGTCGGCGCGAACGGTGTCCGTCGATGCCGTCGAGCAGCTCCCGGTCGTCCTGGACGGCGAGCAGCCCGGCACGACCCCGGCTCGGTTCGAGATCGTTCCAGGCGCGCTGCGGCTTCGGGTCCCTGCCTAGTGGGAGACTTTTAGGCGGCGGAGCCGCCGCCCGGAGTCGACCCGGGGCCCGTGCCGCCGCCGATCGACGGGCCGGTGGACGGCGAGGAGGCCTTCTTCGCCGTCTTCGAAGAGCCCGTGGTGGTCTTCTTCTTGGCCGTGGGCTGCTTCTTCGTCTCCGAGCTCTTCGCCGAGGAGGCCGACTTCGTTCCGCTCGTGCCCTCGACGCGCGCGAGACGGCGCTCCAGCCGCTCGATCTGCTTCCGCAGGTCCGCGAGCTCGTCAGCAGCCGCAACGCCGAGCTGAGACAGCGTCTTGCGCGCGCTCGTGTCCACCTTTCCCTTCGCGGACATAGCCCTTCCGAGCGCCTCGGTCACGCGTGGGTTATGCGCCAGCTCGTCGAGCAGTCTGTTGACCGCCTTCTCACCGCGCTCGGCGAGATTGCCCACGAACCCGCTGTCGTCCGACTTCTTGTCCTTGGTCGGCATGTGATCGCCCCTCCTTGGTTTCTGCTCGGGACCTTACCCGCTTCGGGGCGATACCTACGCGTGTGCGAGGCGCTTGCGCAGGCGCAGTCCGAGGAAGCCGAAGAGGGCGAGAAGGATGAGTAAGGGGGCTGCGGTCGCGAGCACGACGAACGTCCAACCGACAACGGCGAGGAATCCGTGAGCGGCCTTGCTCCACGCGTCGAGGACGCCGAAGCCGCCGTCTTCGCCCTTCGCAGGAGGCACGAGCCGCTCGTGGAGCTCGAGGGAGACGGTCGCGAAGGCGACCTGGTCGTCCAGGTACTGGAGGCGGCCGCGGGCACGCTCGAGGTCGAGCTGCACCTGGCCGAGCTGACGTTGAACCGCCAGCGCGGCGCCGACCGTGTTCGCCTGGTCGAGCAGCTCGAGCAGCTGGCTCTCCACGGCTTCGAGCTGGCGCGCGCGGGCACCCAGGTCGACGTATTCCTGAGAGACGTCCTGACCGCTTTCGCGGCGACCTTCGACACGCCCGAGAGCGGTAAGGGCCCTCATCGCGTCCGCGTAGCTCCGCGCCGGCACACGGACGACCAAGGTGCCGCGCACGAGCCGTTCGAAGCCGCCCTGAGCGGCTGAGGAGCTGACGACGAAGCCGCCGAGCCCGGCGGCGACGGAACGAGCCTCGTCGACCGTCTCGTCGAAGCTGCCCGGACGGACCGAGAGGCGAAGCGACGCGGTCTGCACGACCTTGGGCCCAACCTGGGGCACTGTGCCGACGGTGCCGAGCGAGCCGACGATCTTCCTCGCAGCGGGGGCTGCTCGGCCGCCAGAGGCTCCGGCCTCGTCGACGTTCCCGACGCTGCCTCCGCCTCCCGTACTGCCCCCACTCCCGGCGGATTCGTCTCGTCCCGAGCACGCGGCTCCGACGACGGCGAGACCGAGAACGAGCAGGCAGATGGCGAGGCGCTTGCGCATGGAATCCTCCTTCGAGTCGTTTGCTAGGACACGAGGCGGCCTGCGAAAGTTCCCGGCCCG
Organism: uncultured Actinomycetes bacterium; assembly: GCA_963739065.1. Classification (GTDB taxonomy): domain Bacteria; phylum Actinomycetota; class Thermoleophilia; order Gaiellales; family Gaiellaceae; genus JAIBJP01. Next base: position 72,355 of record CAVTYV010000002.1, on the reverse strand, counting down.
TGGACGGCTACCGCTTCGTCACCGATCTGAGCGTCCGTTTCAGCGAGACCGACGCGCAGGGCATCGCCAACAACTCGGTCTACCTGAACTGGTTCGAGGTGGCCCGCATCGCGTACCTCGCCCGCTTTCCGGGCGGCTACCGCGGTCTGATCGAGAAGGGTGTGGAGGCGCTTACGATCGAGGCAAGCGTCCGCTACCTCGCTCCCTGCGGGTTCGACGATCAGCTGCGGATCCACACGCGGGTGACCGACCTCCGCGGCGCGCGCTTCCGCTTCGAGTACGTCGTCGAGCGACTGAACGATCCGCCGGCGACGATCGCCGACGGCTGGACGAGCCATGCCTGCGTCGACGCCGAGACGCTCCGGCCGACGCGCATGCCGGCGTGGCTGGCCGAAGAGATGAGGAATGCCGAGGGTTAGTTCGAGGTCGTGGTGCCCGTCGTGGTGCCTGTGGTCGTGGTCGCCCGCGTGCTCGTACCGGTGTGGGACGGCTGCGTCGCGCCGGGAACAGGCTTCGTGCCCACCCGAATGACCTTGGGCTCGGCGACGTACGACGAGTACCAGGTGGCGTCGTAGAGAAGGTCGCCGTCCTTGTCGTACACGAGCCGCCGAACCGAGACCGACCGTGAAGGCTGCCCGAGCTCCTCGACGACGCGCTCGCCGACGTACAGGTCGGGGTCGAGGATCTTCTTCACGGGCGCGGGGCCCGTTTTGCGGAGCGGCGAAGCCTGCGTCTGCACACGCCGATGGACGGGCGTTCCGTACAGCCGCACGGTGAGCGACGAGGAGCCGATGATCGTCTCGAGCAGCAGCCAACGGTCCGTGTCGTTGACGAACTTGAGATCCGTGTCGGGGTAGTTGACGGTCGCGTCGCGTCCGAGCGGGTAGTGGTCGATGTAGAGCGCGTGGTTGTGGCGCTCGGTGACGGAAAGCCCGGCCTCATAGGCGGCGTTGAAGACCGTCGTGGAGACCTGGCAGACGCCACCGCCGAGCCCGTTCTTCAGCTCGCCGTTGATGATGACCGGGGCCTCGAGGAAGCCCTTCGCGGCGTTCCGGTCGCCCGTCGTCTTGTTGAAGGAGAAGGTCGATCCTGGCGCGATCAGGTGCCGATCGATGAGGCGCGCGACGAGCTGCACGTTGTGGATCCGGTTGGGGTCGCCGCCGTAGTAGGTCGTGTAGCCCCCGACGAGCCCAGTGATCCCCAGTGATTTCGCGCGGTTGGTCGAAAGCTCCGGCTCGGCGGCCACGACCGCCAGTTGAGCCTCGCGGTTGGTGTTCGAGAGCGCGGCGGCGAGGAAGGCCTTCTGGGTCGCCGCAATGTCCAGCCGCCTCCCGTTCTTCGAGGGGATCATCGTCGTCTTCCCGGAGTCGGACACCGTGAAGCCGACCTCGCGGGGCGGGCGGCTGACGGCCTTGGCGAGGTTCCCGAAGTACTTCCGGGCAGCCGGCCCCCCGATGCTCAGGGTCGTCTCGCCGTCCTGCGGAAGCTTGAGGAAGGTGGCGATCTGCTCGGGCGGTACCGACCAATGAACATCCCGATAGGCGAATCCGACCGGGGCGGAAAGCGCCGTCCTCACCTGTTGGGCGACCCGGGCCAACGCGTCGCGCGTGACATCGGGGCGGTCGACGATCACGGGCAACGCGACCGGTACTCGTTCGAAGCCGGACAGTGACGCAACGATCGTCCGCTGGGCGGCTTCGCGGTCGAGCTTCCTGCCCGCCTCTCCCGCCACGACGACCGGCTCGCCGTTACGCAGGACGAGCGCGGCCTGGCGGCCCTTGACGTCGATCGCGCGGGCGATAGCCGCCAGGCGCTTGTCGAGCGTCTCCTGTTCGTACGCGGCCGTCGGCTCGACGTTCGTCCCAAAGAGCCGGAGCTGAAGGCGCTTCAGGCCGCGCAGAGGAATCGGCCCGTCACCCTCGTCCAGTCCCGCCTGGACTGCCTTCGCCCAGTCGACACGCAGAGCGATCTGCTGTGGCGCGATCGGCCAGTTGCGCCCTCCGGCCGTGAAGGCGACCGGCACGGCGGCGACCTGCAGGGCGCGGGCGGCGAGCTTCTCCTCGGCCTCCTGCGCCTCGAGGCCTCCGACGTCCATTCCCGCGACGGTGACGCCGCCGGCGACGCGGTCGGCCGAGCCCGCGAACACGACGCCGACCGCGAGGAGACCGACGAGGATGGCGACCATGACGAGCCCGGCGATCTTCGCCCCGCGTCGGACCAGCCGCGACCAATCCCGGCGTGCAGGGGCTGACCGACCCCGGCGGGTCGGCTCGATGCCGGCTTCCGCGCGCATCGAAGCTGGCGAGTCTACCAACCTCAAGGGCGCTTCAGACCAAGGGAACGACGCAGTGCGAGCACCCGCGCGACATGCTCGTCGAGCAGTCCGCGGCGAGCGAGCGGCACGAGCGCGCGGATCGCCCGCGCGGCATCTGGGCCGTGCGTGAACAGGAGCAGGTCGGCCCCGGCGCGGGCTGCGGAGAGCGCCCCGAACACCGCATAGGGGCTTCCGAACACCGACAGCGAGTCGGTCACGGCGACTCCTTCGAACCCCCAGCCGCGGAGAAGGCGGTAGGCAGCGGGATTGAAGGATGCACGCCGGTGTCCGAGGCTGGAGTAGAAGGCGTGACCGACCATGACGCACGGGATTCCCTTGCGGACGACGCGTCGAAACGCGCCGACCTCTCGTGGGACGAAGCGGGCGCGGACGTGCGGGGACTCGTCGGTGGAGACCCGAGCCGTTCCGAGCCCGGGGAAGTGCTTCACGCACGCTCCCGCTCCGCCGGCCCGCAGGCCGGCGGCGAAGGCGAAAGCCAAGGCCGGGCGGGCGAAGTGACGCGAGCCGAGCGGTCCGCCGCGAAGATCGACCACGGGCGCCAGGTCGAGATCGACCCCGGCTCGACCCAGCGCCAACCCTGTGGCCCGGCCGGAGGCGAAGGCGCCGCGCTCGGTGGTGTAGCTCGACGCAGCCCGCTCCGGCGGCAGCCCATCGAAGGTCGATGACGTCCCGCCTTCCTGATCCACGAGGACGAGCGCGTTGCGCGGCCGTGGCAGGTCGCGGCTGAAGCTCTGCACGAGCACGCCCGCGACTCCGCGAGGCGCCGGCAAGCCGGACACGACCACGAGCGCCGCCTTCGCCCGCGCAGTCAGCGGCGGAAGCTGCGGCGGCCCGGGCGCCGGCGCGACGACCGCGACGACGGCCTGGACAAGCGCTGCGAATCCCACCGGTACTTAGACTAAGCCTCGTGGATTTCGAGCTCAGCCCGGAACAGCGCGAGGTTCAGACCACCGTCCGGCAATTCGTGGACGAGCGGGTCTTGCCCAACGCAATCGAGAACGACATCAACCACCACCTCGACATGGGTGTCATCGAGGGCATGGCCGAGCTCGGCCTCCTCGGCATCACGATCCCCGAGGAATACGGCGGCGCCGGCCTCGACTTCATCTCCGAGGCGCTCGTCTGCGAGGAGATCGAGCGGGGCGAAGCCGCTTTCCGCACTCTCATCTCCGTCCACGTCGGCCTCAACTCGCTTTCGCTCCTCCGCTACGCCGACGAGGAGCAGAAGGAGCGCTACCTGGCGCCGCAGGCCCGCGGCGAGAAACTCGCCTGCTTCGGCCTGACGGAGCCCGCAGCCGGGTCCGACGTCGCGGCGATGCGGACGACCGCCCGGCGCGAGGGCGATGCCTACGTCCTCAACGGACAGAAGAACTGGATCTCGTACGCGTCGGTGGCCGATCACGCGCTCGTGTTCGCCAAGACCGATCCGGAGGCCAAGCACAAGGGCATCTCGGCGTTCCTCGTCGAGCGCGAGTGGCCCGGCGTGTCGACCCAGGACACCGAGCACAAGCTCGGCATCTGGGCGGGCTCCACCGGAGAGCTCTTCTTCGAGAACGTCGAGGTGCCGGCCGAGAATCTTGTGGGCGAAGAGGGCCAGGGCTTCGAGATCGCGATGTACGGCCTCGACCAGGGGCGCTTCACGGTGGCAGCCGGCGCCTGTGGCGTGATCAGGGCCTGTCTCGAGCGTTCCGTGGAGTACGCCCGGGAGCGGCAGACGTTCGGCAAGCCCATCGGCAACTACCAGTTCGTCCAGGACATGATCGCGGAGATGGTCCTCGGCTACGAGACGTCCAAGCTCCTCGTCATGCAGGCCGGCTGGCTCAAGGACAAGGGCGTCCGCAACACGCGCGAGACGAGCCTCGCCAAGTGGCATGCCACGGAGTCCGCGTTCCGCGCTGCCCATCTGGCGATCCAGGTGCACGGTGCGTACGGCTATTCGGGCGAGTACGGCATCGAGCGGTACTTCCGGAACGCGCGCGCGCCGATCATCTACGAGGGCACGACGCAGATTCACAAGATGATGCAGGCCGAGCACGCCCTCGGGTACCGCAACCTGAACGGCCGCGACGGCGACATTTCCCCGCTCGCGTCATGGGGCCCCGCACTGTTGCAATCGCGATAGCCGCTGTCGCGGCCATCGCGATGACCCCTTCCTCGACCGCAGCGCCCCCTGACCCGGCGCGTTTCGACGTCGGAGCATCCCTCGGCGGAGTGCGCATAGGCATGACCGGCAGAGAGGTGCTGGAGGCCTGGGGCAAGCGCCACGGGGTGTGCCGCTCCTGCCCCGACAAGACCTGGTACTTCAACTACACGCCCTTCACGCCTCAGGGCTCCGGGGTCGTCTTCCGCGAGGGGCGGGTCGCCCACGTCTTCACCGTCTGGCGGCCGCCGGGCTGGAGGACGGCCGAGGGCCTCGCGCTCGGCGCGCCCGCGTCCGACGTCTCGCGCATCTACGGCTCCCTCGACCGCCGGCCCTGCACCGGCTACCACGCGCTCCTCAAGCCCGGGAAGCGGGCGGACAGCGTCTTCTACGTGTTCCGCGACAAGGTCTGGGGCTTCGGACTCACGTTGCCGAACGCGTCGCCGTGCCTTTAGCCTCGGCCTCGGCGAGCTTGAGCACGAACGGGATGGCGGCGAGCACCGGGATCGCCATGGCCGGCCAGAGCGCCGCGTAGCCGCCCGTCGCCGAGAGGTACGGACGCGAGATGTCGATCGCCGCTCCGGCGACGAGGGGGCCGATGATGAGGCCGATCCCCTTCGTCGTCGTGGCGAGGCCGGTCACCGTCCCTCGGTCGGTCGACGGGCTGACCTTGAAGAGGAGGGCCCAGGCGAGGGTCATGACCGTGCCCCCGGCCATCGCGACAGGGAAGATGATCCCGTAGTACCACCAGTGCCAGGTACCCGCGAGCCCCGCCCCGAGCAGGCCCGCGCCGTAGACCAAGGAAGCGCCGAGGATGACGTTCCCGAGGCCCCAGTGGTCGCCGAACCGCGTGGCCAGCGCCGCCGCGACCATGTATCCGACGGCCACGACCGCGAGAACGGTCGAGGAGATGTACAGGGGCTCCCCGAGGCCTTTGATGATGTAGAGGACGACGAAGGTCCGCATCCCGGCGAAGGTTGCCTCCCAGGCTGTGTTCGCGATGAGGAAGCGGCGCACGTTCTTCTCGCGGCTGACGACGCGGAGCGGCTGAGCGAGAAAAGTGCGGAGGCGCTCGTACTGGGGAGGGCCGACCGGCGGCTCGCGAACGAGCACCACGACCGCTCCACAGGCGAGCAGCGTGATCCCGGCGGCGAGCACGAACGGGAACGGCGACCAGACGCTGAAGAGGAAGCCGCCGCCGACGAGTGCGCCGCCCAGCGCCGCCCCTCGGAACAGGTGCTGCACGCCCTGCGCGCGCCCGAAGTACGTGTCGGGCAGGAGGTCCGGGTAGAGGCCCCGGTACGGGGGCTCGTAGATGTAATAGGCGAAGAAGAACGCGAAGAGCGCGACGGCGATGCCGATGAAGCTGTGGACGAAGCCGATCAGCGCCAGGGAGACCGCCATGGGGCCGAGCGCAAGGAGCATGAACGGGCGGCGGCGTCCCAGCGACATCTGCGTCGCGTCGCTCATCGGGCCGACGAGCAGCGGGACGAAGAAGGCGAACACGCCTTCTGCCGCGAGCACGAGGCCCACGAGCGTCGTCGAGTCGGTGAAACGCTCGAGGATCGGCGGCAGGTAGGCCGCAACCGTCGTGATCGACCAGGCGAGGCCGAAGGCGCCGAGGCCAAGCGACCAGGCCAGGCGGTTCACGGGCCGGTCGAGCGAGAGCTCGAGCTCCGGCTCGACGAGCTGCAGCGCCCCGCGTTTACGAGGCATGGCTCTCCAGCCCGAGCAGCGCCGGGAGAGCGAGCAGGGTCGGCAATGCGTCGTCGCGCTCGAGCTTTCCCTCGCGGTCGATGAGCACACCGCGCATTCCGATGGCCTCGGCGCCGGCGACGTCGTCCTCCGGTGAGTCCCCGACCATCACGGCGGCCTCCGGCTCCACCTCGAGCAAGTCCAGCACTGCCTTGAAGATGCTCGGACTGGGCTTGACCTTGCCGTGGACGCCGGACGAGACCCACGCATCTACATCAAGCCCGTGATGGCGCACGAAGGCGTCTAGGTCGCGGCTCGTGTTCGAGACGAGTCCGATCTTCAATCGGGCCAGGCGGAGAGCCGCGAGCAAGGGGCGGACGTCCTCGTAGAGCTCGAAGTTCTCCGATTCCAGCCACCCGTCGGTGATCGCCACGGCCACCCGCCGGCAGTTCTCCCCTTCGCCTCCCATGCCCCGCACGATGTCCTCGGTGAAGCGGATCCACACCTCCTCGTCGTGATCGAGCTCAGGATGGTGCTGCAGGTCGAGCAGCGCAGCGGCACGGGCCTCCGGATAGCGGCGAGGGTCCAGGTCGAGCCCGAAGCCGCGGCCGGCGTCGCGGTAGCCCTCCGGACCGAGTAGCGGCCCCGGTTTCGCGAGCGTGAAGTCGACGTCGAAGAGGACGGCCCGGAGGCCTACACCCCGGCCGGCCATTGATACGCGGCGGGCTGGCGGTTGGCGAGCGAGGGCACACGGCGGCGGATGTCCTCGATCCGGGCACGGTCGATCTCCGCGGAGACGACGCCGTCCCCGTCGGAAGCCTGCGCCACGACGATTCCCCAGGGGTCGACGATCATCGAGCGGCCGTAGGCGGCCTTGCCGTCGGCATACGAGCCCCACTGGTTCGCGGCCACGACGTAGCACTGGTTCTCGATCGCACGGGCCCGCAACAACGGCTCCCAGTGGTCCTTGCCCGTGTAGAGCGTGAACGCGGCCGGGACGGCGAGGGCTTCACAGCCTTCGAGCGCGAGCAGCCGGTACAGCTCGGGGAAGCGAAGATCGTAGCAAATCGTCAGGCCGAGCTTCCAGCCCTCGACCTCGGTCAGCACGAGACGGTCGCCAGGCTCCTCGGTCTCGGACTCTCGATAGATGTGCCCACCCACCTGGACGTCGAAGAGGTGGATCTTGCGATAGACCGCTGCGATCTCTCCCTCCGCGTCGATGACGACCGTGGTGTTCGAAAGCTTGTCGCGACCTTCGCGGCGCTCGACGATCGACCCGCCGTGAAGTGTGATCCCGTGCGTCTTGGCCCACGAGCGCATGGCCAGGGTGGCCTCGCCGTCGTCGATGCTCTCGGCCACCGAGCGGATGACGTCGGGTGGCCCGATGCCGGTCCACTTCTCCGGGAGGACGACCAGGTCGGCTCCTGTCGCGGCGGCCTGAGCGACGAGGCGCTCGGCCCTCGCGATGTTGTCCTCCTTCTCGTTCGCCGCGTTGAGCTGCACGCAGGCGACGCGAAGTCGATCAGCCATGGGCTCAGGATAGCCTGGAGGCGTGCGGAGCCCCGCGGAAATCCTGTCCGAAGCCCACACCATCGCGCTCATCGGAGCCTCGCCGAACCCGGGCCGCCCCAGCAACAGCGTCATGCGGTATCTCCTCGGCGTCGGCTACCGCGTCATTCCCGTCCGCCCGCTCGTACGCGAGGTGCTCGGCGTCCCATGCGTGGCCTCGCTGGCCGAGATCGACGAGCCGATCGACCTCGTGGACGTCTTCCGCCGCGCGGAGTTCTGTCCAGGAGTCGCCGAAGAGGCTGTGGCCGCCCGGGCCGGGGCGCTCTGGCTCCAGCTCGGCATCGTCTCGCCCGAGGCCCGCGCGATCGCCGGAGCCGCCGGCCTCGACTACGTCGAGAATGAGTGCACAGCGATCGTGCACGGGGCGCTCCGTACTGCCTAACTGAGAGAGAGCGGCTTCTGCCGCCCTCTCTCATGCCCGCGTGGAGCTGTGCTCCTCCTCGGGGATCAGCTGGACGACGAAGTAGAGGATCGCGGTGAGGAACACCGCTGCCTGCTCGACGTTCATGAGGATCCCGCCGAAGTTCTGGTCCCTGGCCGGCGAGAACCCCCAGAGCCGCGGGGCCTCTGCGTAGAAGTCGTAGAACGGCGTCTCCGAGAACGTGAGCCCGAGGCCGAGGAACACGGAGCCGACGAACGCCGCCCCGAGGTAGCCGATCTTGACGGGGACCGGGACGTCGTGCGGCTCGCCCGCGAGCACCGGCCACCAGAAGAGAAGCCCGACCCCGACGAGGAGAGCGTGCTCGATGTTCAGCGCCCACGGGTTGCGCAGGGCGAAGTCGTAGAACACGGCGAAATGGACGCCGTACCAGACGACGAGCCAGACGGGGAGCGCGACCTTGGGACGCGTGATCCAGGCGAACGCCGGCCCGCCGCGTCGCGCGATGGCGGCCCGCATGCCCGGCGTGAGCCCGAGGAGCAAGAGAGGCGGCGCCCAGTCCGCGATCATCACGTTCTGAAGCAGGTGGATCAGCAGGAGGTAATGGGCGGCGATCGTCTCGAGCGGTGAGTTGAGCGCGCCCACCACGAGCAGGAGCCCGAGTGCGAACAGAAGGGCGCGCCAACCGGGGGGGTCGCGCCGCGCGACCCGCCAGTACGCAATTGCGGCCACCGCCGCGAGGGCGAGGAAGAGCGGTTCGAAGCTGAAGGACGAGGCCGGCGGCGGGCTCACGCCGACTCGGCCGCCTCACGCCTGACCAGCTCGCGATGCGAGGCGAGCAGGAGGAGCACGATGCACGTCCCGAGCGTGATCGTCTGCTCGACCATCATCACGATCCCCGCCAGCTGCTGGTCGGCGAGCGGCGAGAGACCGAGCAGGCGCTCGTCCTGGGCCGCGTAGGCTGGATACAGAGGGTCGAACGAGAAGATGAGGACGTCCGAGAGGATCTGACCGCAGGCGAACAGCCCGACCGCGAGCGCGATACGGCCTGAGCGGCGGAGGTCGCCGCGACGCGCCGGGTCGACGAGCAGCGTCCACACCAGCACGCCTGCCAGCACGAACGTCACATGCTGCAGATCGTGCACGGCCTGGTGGTCGAGGACGTAGTCGTAGGCCGGCGGGTAGTGCCAGGCCGCGAACACGACGGCCCAGATCCCGAAGGCCAGCCAGGGACGCAGGAGAAAGCGGAGGGCGGCGCGCAGCCACCCCAGGCCGGCCAACGGGCTGAGGACGAACGGAGGCAGGAGAAAGAAGATCAGCGGGCCGCGCAGCGCGACGATGGCGAGCGCGACCGCAGCGTCGCCGATGATGACGTGCTCGAGCATGTGGGCCGAGAGGAGGTACTCCTCACCGATCGCATCGAGTGGCGAGATGAGCGCCAGAGTTCCGAGGACGACTGCGGTGACGAAGAGCGCCAGGCGGTCGTAGCCCGCGAGATCCTTGCGGCCGCGCCCCCGCAGCCGGATCCAGCCCTGGACGAAGAGAACCAGGGCCAGCGTGGACCCCGCCAGGACGGCCGGCGAGGTCTCCCAGGCGGAGCCCAGCTCAGAGGTCGGGACCTCGTCGCCATGCGCGAGGAGGAGACCGATCAAGGCGCCGCGAGGACCTGCCCGAGCACCCAGAGGCCGGTGAACGTGTAGCCGACCATGAGGAGCACGAGGGGAATCTGCGCGTACGCAGCCCGGCGCGCGCCCCGGTCGACGCGCAGGGAGACCCGGTGGGCCTCGAAGACGGCCACGACGTGGCCCCAGACGATCAGCGCCACCTGGAGGTACCAGACGAGCTCGCCCGGAATGCCCTTCCACGGGGATTCGACGTCAGGAACCCACTCACGGCCGAGCGGGTCGAAGACCGCGGCGTACGTGAACTGCCCTGCGTAGATCAGATAGAGGAAGTAGTGCGAGACGAAATACACGGCCGCGATCGGGATCAAGGTGGGCGCGTAGCGGCGCGCAGCGTCCGCGAGTGCAGCGCCCTCGAGGCGCGAGACCAAGGCGACCACGAGGAGAAACGCCAACACGAACCCGCCGATGATCGCGGCCATCAGCAGCGTGTCGAGAAACGTGTCGTGGAGCGCGAGCCAGTTCCAGCGGTCAAGGAAAAAGCCCTGGAAGCGCGCGTATTGCTGAGTCTGGGAGAACCCGTCGTAGATGACCGTGGAGAGCAGCGCGAGGACGAAGGTCCCGCCTCCCGACCCGAGCGGCGCCTCCCGCCGCACGCCCGCGCCGAACAGGCGCAGCCGCACGCCCCGGTCGTCCGGGGCAGCGTCGAGCCAGCACGCCGGGCAGCCGATGCGCTCGTCGTCGACGCAGAGCGCCGCCCGGCACTCTCCGGCCGGCCGGAGCACGTAGATCTCGAGTGGAGCAAAGCGGGCGAGCGTCCTCGCGACGACAGTGAAGAGCTCCCCGCGCGCCAGCCACACCTCGGTTCCGAAGGCGACCATCGCCAGGAGCTGGACGCCGATGTAGCCGAGGATGATGAGCGCAAGCGTCTGGGGCTCTTTGGCCTGATCCCAGACGAGCTCCATCCACGACCAGACGAGCAGGAAGACCGTCGCCGGCCAGAGACCGACCCGAACCGGGTAGGCGTTCACGGCGGCTCCGCGACGCGCGAGGAACCGCTCGATCAGCCGGCCGGCCGCGTTCAACGGGCTGATGAAGTCCCAGACGTTCCCGATGAGCGCAGAGACGACGCCGAGGCCGACCCAGAAGTCGACCCAGATGACCAGAGTGGCCGGGTTCTCGAAGAAGTCGTCGGGCCCGCCGAAGCCTCCGACCAGCACGTCCACGAGGACGAGCGAGAGGATCGCCGTGCCGATGAGCCCAAGGTGAGCCGGGCGCACGAAGCGGTAGAAGTCGCGCGTCGTCCGCGAGCCCGTCGCGCGCTCGGCGAAGCTCGCGGCAGGCGCCGAAAGCAGCACCGCGAGCCCGGCGGCGAGTGCGTAAAGCCAGACCGGAAGCGGGAAGCGGTAGTCGATCCCCGAGACGGCGTGCGCCGCCGCCGCGCCCGGCAGAAGCAGCGCGGCGACGGCCGCGATTCCGAGAGCGACACCCGTCGGGCGCATCCCGGACATAGTCGCAAACCTATCGGGGTGCCCGGATTTGAACCGGGGACCTCGCCGACCCGAACGGCGCGCGCTACCAGGCTGCGCTACACCCCGAACGACCATAGGGTACCCGCTCATGGCTGCGAGAGACGAAATCGTCGCCTTCGCGAACGAGCTGCTCGACGTCGCTTCCTATCCCGATTACGGGCCCATGGGCCTCCAGGTTGTGGGCGCGCCGGATGTGACCAAGATCGCGTGCAGCGTCTCGGCTTCACGCGAGCTCTTCGAGCGCGCGCTCGAGACCGGGGCGCAGCTAGTGCTCGTCCACCACGGGCTCTTCTGGGAGAAGGACACGCGCGTGATCGGGCCGCTGCAGCGGGCACGTCTCGAGGTTCTGTTCCACGGCGACCTCAACCTCGTCGCCTACCACCTCGCACTCGACGCCCACCCCGAGATCGGGAACAACATCCTCCTGGCAAAGGAGCTCGGCGTCGAGCCCGAGCAGCGATTCACCGAGTGGGGATACGGCGGGCGGCTGGCACACCCCATTCCCGTAAGCGAGCTTGCGGAGCGCGTCCAGGAGAAGCTCGACCGCCCGCCGCTCGTCTTCTCGTACGGGCCCGAGCAGGTCGAGCGCGTCGCCGTGCTGACCGGTGGCGCTGCCCGCTACGTGTCCGAGGCGGCGTCCGAGGGCTACGACTGCTTCGTCACCGGCGAGGCCGACGAGCCGACGAAGTACGCGGCGAAGGAGGCCGCGATCCACTTCGTGGCCGGCGGCCACTACGCGACGGAGACGTTAGGCGTCCGCGCGCTCGCCGCGAAGCTGGCCGATGAGTTCGGCGTCGAGTGGGAGTTCATCGACCTCCCGAACCCGGTCTAGGAATTCCTCGACGGCCGCGGCGCACTCCTCGGGCCGCTCTCCCACGATCAGGTGGCCCGCGGCCGGCAACACGCGGATCGGCGCGCGCAGGCGACGCGCATACTCGAATCCGTCGGCCAGGGGCACCAGCCGGTCCCGCGACCCCCAGACGAGCACGACCGGACAGCGGACGCGCTTCAGGTCGGGACGGGGATCGTCTCGCAAGAGGGCCCGCCCCGCCGAGCCAACATCCGTGTGCTGCGAGGGACCCTCGAGGAACCCGATGACGCTCTCCGGCGGGAGCGCGGGCGGGTCGACGGCGCCCCAGAGACCGAACGGGACCCAGCGCAACCGCGGCCGCCGCGCGATGCTGCCACGGAACCGTGTCAGGACCTGCGCCGGTCGCAGAGCGCCCGTGACAGCGAGCCAGATCTGCGCCCGCCTCTTCGCCGACACGATTCCTGCCGCGCCTAGGAGCACGAGGGCCTGCACGTCCTGAGGTCGGATGACCGCCAGACGCAGAACGACCACGCCGCCCATCGAGTAGCCGAGCACCGGTGCCGGGAGCATCCCCTCGAGCTCTGCAACCTCGGCTACGTGCTCCGCGTAGTCGCCGAGCCCCTCGACCGTCTCCAGCGGCTGGCTCTTTCCGTGACCGGGCAGATCGGGGATCAGAACCCGGTGCCGCTCGGCCAGCAGCGGCCCGAGCAAGGTGAAGTTGACCGCCGCGCCGCCGAGCCCGTGGACGAGGACGAGCGGCGGCCCCTCGCCGCCGACGAAGTAGCGCGTACGGATCCCGCGAATCTCCGCGAAGCGTTCCTCGAACCCTCGAAGTAGCGTTGCCTCGGACACCATTCGTCAATATTCTGTCTGTATGGACTTGGAAGGAGCGCGGAGCCGTTGAGCTCCGCCACTGACATGAAGGACGCGTAGAGCCCGCCACGGTGCCCCGTAGGCGGGCTTTTTTGCGCTCGAGATCGAAAGGAGACGTTGTGGCAAATCATCTGACGCCGGAAGAGCTGTCGAAGGAGCTCGGCATCGACCGGGACGAAGTCATCCGCATCTGCATCGAGGAAGCGGTCCCGATCTACCAGGGCAAGATCGACAAGAGCCTCTTTCAGGCTCAGCTCGAGGCGTCGGAGGTCAGCCGGGCTTCTGCGGCTTAGTCCGTAAGGAGGGGGGTCATGGGGGAACCATGGGTTCCCCCATGCTGAAGAGCCTCTTTCAGGCTCAGCTCGAGGCGTCGGAGATGAGCCGCGCGTCAGCCGCTTAGACGCGCTCCATACTGCTGCTCGTAGTACTGGCGGTAGTCGCCTGATTTGATCGGTTCCCACCAGTCGCGGCGCTCGGCATACCACGCCACGGTCTCGGACAAGCCTTCTTCCAACGAGCGCGTGCGCCGCCAACCAAGCGCTTGAATGCGGGCTGAGTCCAGGCTGTAGCGGCGATCGTGGCCGGGCCGGTCGGCGACGTGGCGAATCAGGCTGGGATCGGCTCCCGTGAGCTCGAGAATCGTCTCGGTGACCTCGAGGTTCTCACGCTCCTCGCCTCCCACGTTGTAGACGGCTCCGGTTTCACCTTTCCGCAGAACGAGCTCGATCGCAGCGCAGTGGTCGTCTGCATGGAGCCACTCACGCCGCTGCTGCCCGTCGCCGTAGACTGGAAGAGGTTCCCCTTCGAGGGCATTCGTCACGAAGAGCGGGATCAGCTTTTCCGGGTATTGGAAGGGGCCGTACGTATTCGCGCCCCGCGTGATGAGCGCGTCCACGCCGTGTGTGCGCACAGACGCGAGCACGAGCAGATCACCACCGGCCTTGGACGCCGAATAGGGGCTGGACGGCCGTAGCGGATCGCCCTCTGTCGATGCCGACCCGGCTGGTACGTCTCCGTACACCTCGTCGGTCGAGACCTGGACGAAACGCGCCTTCGTCGCGTTGACCGACTCGAGCAGCACGTGTGTCCCGAGAACGTCGGTGCGGATGAACTCTCCCGCGTCGAGGATGGAGCGGTCGACGTGGGACTCGGCGGCAAAGTTCACGACCGCGGCGCACCCTTCGGTTGCCTTGGCGACGGCCGCCGGGTCGGCGATGTCGCCCTGGACAAAGACGTGGTCGACGCCTTGAAGGTTCGCAAGGTTGCCCGAGTACGTGAGCTTGTCGAGGACCACGACGTCGTCTCCGGCCGCCACGAGTCGTTTGACGAAGTGGCTGCCGATGAACCCACAGCCTCCCGTGACCAGTACGCGCATCAGTCGATCGTAAGCGAATCGAGCCGCTGGAGGCACTCGCGCAGGCCCTCCTGCCAATGCGGCAGGCGAGGAGTATCGGGATGCGCGCTGCGCAGGACCGAGTTGGCAGGCCTCTGCGCCGGACGGCCAAGCTCCGAGCTCGAGATCGGGACGACCCGGCAGCTGAGATCGGCCTCCGCGAAGATCGCTCCCGCGAACTCGGCCCATGTGCAGTCTCCGTCCGCAGCGACGTGGTACGTGCCGTAGGAGAGGTCGACGAGCTCGGGCATGGCGGCCGCGAGGTGACCCACGAACGTGGGACAACCGCGCTGATCGTCGACGACACGCACCTCGTCCTGCTGCCGGCCGAGCGCCAGCATGGTGCGCACGAAGTTCCGGCCGGTCCAGCCGAAGAGCCATGAGCTGCGCACGACCCACCCGGCGCGGACCTCACGCTCGCCCTCGAGCTTCGTGCGCCCGTAGACGGACAGAGGGGCTGTCTCGTCGGTCTCGACGTATGCGTCGGGCTTCGCCCCGTCGAAGACGTAATCGGTCGAGAAGTAGACGACCGGCGCGGCGAGGTTGACAACGTTGCGGGTCCCCTGGACGTTCACGAGGTCGGCCTGGGCAGGGTGCTCCTCTGCGCCATCGACGTCCGTCCAGGCGGCGGCGTGAAAGACGAGTTCGGGGGTGTAATCGAGCGCAGAGGCCGTCACGTCGAAGAGATCCCGCGCCCGGCCGTCCGCGTCGGGGAACCTCTCTTGGAGCGCGGCGCCGAGTTGGCCGCCCGCCCCGGTAATCAGGACGTTCTGTCCCGTTCCGAGAGGATTGGTGATGGCGTGCTCCAGAAGCTCCGCACCCGCGGATCGTCCCACGGGATCTGGTGCTCGTCCGGATTGGCCGGGTCGTATTCGGCCGTGACGTGGTAACAGAAGAGCAGGTCGGTTAGCGCTTCGAAGCCGTGCGCGTGGCGGCCAGGGATGTAGAGAGCGACGGGGTTGTCCTCGCCGATGTCCGCCGTGAAGACCTCACCGCTCTCGCGGTCGAGCACGACCACGCGCGCCATCCCCGTCAGGCACGTGAAGAGATCGTCCTGTCCGCGCTCGTGGAAGTGCAGACCTCTGATGACACCCTGCCGCGAAAACGAGACGTTCGTCTGCCTCGTCTCCTTCGGCAACCGGCTTTCCCTGCGCACCTCGAGCAGCCAGCCACGCTCGTCGCGGCGGTACTCGAGCGGAATCTGCTCCAGGCCCTCGATCACTTATTAGCGCCGCTTCTGCGGACGAAGTCGTTGACCTCGTAGTAGGCGTCGATCGATTCGCCGGCGTCTCCCCAGAAGCCCTCGACGACGTCGTAGGCCATCGACCCCTGCTCCACGTACCAGTTGTTCACGTCCGTGATCTCGAGCTCGCCGCGTCCCGACGGCTCGAGCATCCCGATGATTTCGAACACCGACGAGTCGTAGAGGTAGACCCCGGTCACCGCGTACGAGCTGGGGGGCTCTTCCGGTTTCTCGACGATCCGCAGGACTCTGTCGCCATCGAGCTCGGCGACACCCAAATGACGAAGGTGGGCGGGATCGCCGACCTCCGCGAGGAGAATCCTCGCGCCGCGCTCCTGCTGCTCGAAGCTCGTGAACGCGGCGGCGATCGACCGCTCGAACACGTTGTCGGCCAGCATGACGGCGACACGATCGTCACCAACGAAGCGGGCAGCAAGCCCGAGCGCCTCGGCGATTCCTCCCTCCCGCTCCTGATACGCGTAGAACAGCCGCTC
Organism: uncultured Actinomycetes bacterium; assembly: GCA_963739065.1. GTDB lineage: Bacteria > Actinomycetota > Thermoleophilia > Gaiellales > Gaiellaceae > JAIBJP01. The sequence goes on along the minus strand of CAVTYV010000002.1, from coordinate 56,269 downwards.
GACGCCGTACTCGTGTCCGTCCCCGAAGAGACGAAAGAACTCGCCGGCGTGGGTTCCGCCGGTCACGAGCATGAGCTCACCGACGCCCGCGCCGACCAGCGCCTCGATCGCGTACGTCACCATGGGACGGTCGTAGATCGGGAGCAGGTGCTTGTTCGTGATTCGCGTGAGCGGGTGCAGGCGGGTGCCTTTGCCGCCTGCAAGGACGACGCCCTTCATCGCGCTGGAAGCTAGCGTCCCGCGGCCGCGCGCTTGCGGCCGGACGAAGCCTTCTTCTTGGCCGGCGCGGGCTTCTCTTTCTGCGCCTGCGCAACGCTCTGCTTGAGGGCTTCCATGAGATCGACGACCTGAGCCTCGGGCGCGGGCTCGGGCGCCGTGATCTCCTTGCCCTCGAGCTTCGCCTCGAGCATCGCGCGAAGCTCGTTGCGATACTCGTTCTCGTAGTCCTTGGGGTTGAAGTCGCCGACCAGGCTCTCGACGAGCTGCGTCGCCATCGCCAGCTCCGGCCCCTTCACCTCGGTCTCCTCGACCGCCTCGTCGATCTCCTTGCGCGGACGGATGTCCTCGGCGAAGAAAAGCGTCTCCAGGACGAGCGACTCACCGAGCGGCCGGATGAGACAGAGGTTCTCCTTGCCCCAGAGGACGAACTTGCCAACCGCGGCCATGCCGGCCTCCTGCATCGCGCGGAGGAGCAGGACATAGGGACGGCGCTGCGCCTCGGGATCAGCCGGTGCGAGGTAGTAGGTGCGGTCGAAGTAGATCGGGTCGACCTGGTCGATCGGGACGAAGCGGATGATGTCGACGGACTGCGACCGCTGGAGCGCGACGGCCTCGAGGTCGGAGTCCTCCACGAGGACGAACTGGCCTTTGGCGAACTCCCAGCCCTTGACGAGCTCGTCCGCCTCGACATCGCGCTCATGGAACGGGCAGTAGCGCTTTTGCTTGATCGGCGTCCCGCACTCGCGATGCAAGGTGCGGAACGAGGTGTCCTTCCGCTGCTGTGCGACTGCCAGGCCAATGGGGATGTTGACCAGGCCGAAGTTGATGGAACCGTTCCAGATCGTGCGCATGGGCCGCCTTCAAAGGGTAGCTGAGGACCGCATTGTTTCTGGTTTTGCGCCCGAAACCCTTTGTCCGTTTGAATCGTTAAGAGAATTGGGTACCCGATTAGGTACCCGGAAGGTTTCTCGTGACTGCACGTGGTGAAACTCACATCGAGCTGACGCTGGTCAACGGGCCGGGGGCGACCCGTGAGCTACGCGAAGCGATCGACCGCGTCGCTGAGCCCTTCGGCCTCAGTCCCGCAGACCGGTTCGACCTGAAGCTGGCAGCCACCGAAGCTCTCACGAACGCGCTCAAGAGCGACTCTGGGAACCAGGTCGCCGTCATCCTGGAGGCGAGCCCGGATGCACTCGCCGTCGAGGTGGCGAGCAGCGGGCGGTTCCAGCCGCAGCCCTCTCATGGTGATGAAGGTGGACGCGGGATCCCGCTCATGCTCGCATTGGTCGACCGGGTCGAGTTCGCCCAGAGCGGACAGGGCACACGAGTCCGCATGCAGAAGCGGATCGCGGCCTAGTAGTAGCGAGCTAGAACCTACGAGGGAGCTAGAACCTACGAGGGAGCTAGAACCTGCGCGCGCCGACGTACGTCGACGCGTACCAGTCGGTCAACGACGAGATCTTCACGACGTCGCCCGTGTGCGGCGCGTGGATGAACTGGCCGCCGCCGATGTAGAGGCCGACGTGGCCGAGGCCGTTGAAGAAGACGAGATCGCCGGGCTGCAGGAACTCCCGGCCGACGGCGCTTCCCATCCCGTACTGCATCGCCGCGTTGTGCGGAAGCGAGATTCCGACCTGCGCGTAGACGTACATCGTGAAGCCGGAGCAGTCGAACCCGCTCGGGGAGGCCCCGCCCCAGACGTAAGGGACGCCTAGGTAATTCATGGCGATGCCCACGACGCCGCCGGCGTGCCCGGCTGGGTTACCGCCGCCGCCCGAAAGGCGAGTCTCGGCCTGGTTGACGAGCCTCGCCTGCTGAGCTGCCTCCTGGCGCTTGAGCTGTTCGATCTCGCTCTTGATCGAGGAGAGGAGACGCTGGCGGGCAGCCAGCTGGCTCTCGATCGACGCCTTCTTGGCCGCCTGCTCGGCGACGACGCGCTCCTGTTCGTTGCGGGCGCGCTCGAGCTCGGCCTCGCGCTGTTTGATCTCGGTGCGGAAGTGCTTGACCTCGCCAATGATCCGGGTGTCCTGCTCGGAGACCCGGTTGACCGTGTCTACCCGGTCGAGGAGGTCGTCGAGGCTCGACGCGCCGAGCAAGATCTCGAGCGTGGACTGGTCCTCGGAGGTGTAGAGCGCGACGAGCCGCTGCTGGAGGAAGACCTGGGCCTGCTTGAAATTCGTGCGCGCGATCTCGAGCCGGTGCTCGTTGACCCGTTGTTCCTCCCTAATCGCGTCGAGCTTGATCTGGGAGGCGTTATAGGCCTCCACCACCTTCTCCAGGCTCGCGTCGATCGACTGGATCTGCGCGAGAACGTCCTGTGCCTGCGCCTGCTTGGAGGTAACGGGAGAGGGTCGAGCAGCAGCCGCGGTAAAGAGCGAGACCGCGAGAAGCGAGAGTACAGCTACGACAAACGCCTGGCGTCTGGTCGGTCGGATCACGACCCCCTGCTCGGGACCATGGATGGCGCTGACTGGGGGGCAGCCGCCGTCACAGGCACGGCACCTTAACAGCGCTTCGTGACGGCGCGCAAACGGGGTCGTCCGCCTCAAACCCCTGTTAAGGTGTCGTGCTCGTGCGAGCGAGTTGCCCATCGCGTCCGGCTCGCGTCGCGCTCGCCGGGCTGGCTGCTGCGGTTTCACTCCTGGCTTCGGGGGGGGCCCGCGCCGACGATCCGGCGAGCCAGGCGAACGCGCTCCGGGCGGACAACACGAGCCTGGCCGCCCGGTCCCACCAGGTCCTCCTTCGTCTCTATTCGCTCAAGACCCGCCTCGCCCAGTCGCAGGCCCGCGTCCAAGCGCTCGAGGCGCAGCGAGCCCGTCTGGAGCGCGAGACGGAATCGGCCCAGCGCCAGCTCGCGATCGCGCGCTCGGACATGGCATCCGCGCACAGTCAGCTCGGGGCCCGGCTGAGGCAGCTCTACGTCGAGGGGGACGTCGACCCGCTTGCCGTGCTCCTCGGTGCCGAGTCCCTCGACGACGCGCTCTCGGCGCTCGACGGGCTCAACCGGCTCGCCGAGCAGGACCAGAGCATCATCGAGCAGCTGACCAAGGCCAAGGAGAGCCTGCGGACAGCGTTGACCCGGCTGGCCACGAGGCGCGCCGAGCTCCGGGCCGCGCTCGACGAGGCGAAGGACGCCAACGCCAATCTTCTGCGTGTCAAGGACCAGCAGAGCGCCTATCTGGGCAGCCTGCGCCGGCAGCAGGATCTGAACCGCTCCCAGATCGCGAACCTGTCCGCACAGGCCGCCACGAGCGAGCAGCAGTCCGAGGATGTCTCCTCGGGAGGCGGAAGCGTCGGCGGCGGCGGCGGCCAGCCGCCCGGGCCTCCGCCCGCGAGCGGCAGCAAGGTCACCGTGTCCTCGACGGGCTACTGCCTGACTGGGACGACGGCGATAGGCATCCCGGTGAGCTGGGGAGTCGTCGCCGTCGATCCCTCCTTCATCCCGCTCGGCACGCGGATGTTCGTCCCGGGCTACGGCGAAGGGGTCGCCGCGGATACGGGCTCCGCCGTCAAAGGCGCCATCATCGACCTATGGTTCCCGAGCTGCGCCCGGGCTCTCGCCTGGGGCCGCCGCACGGTCACGATCACGCTGCACTAAAATCCGAGGGTCACCCTCCCGCCCAGGGGGTCACTTTGAGTAGCACAACAGACGACCTGCCCGGAGAGAAGGCGCTGGACGAGGTTCGCGTCGTGGTCGTCGACGACCACGACCTGTTCCGCACCGGCCTCAAGTCGCTGCTCGAGGAGCAGGGCGTCAACGTGGTCGGCGAGGCCCCGAACGGCCAGACGGCGATCAGGCTTGCCAGCGAGCTGGCTCCCGATGTCGTCGTCATGGACCTGAACATGCCGGGTCTGACCGGCGTCGAGACGACCCGGAAGCTTTCGGGGGTCGCGCCGTTGACGAGGGTGGTCGTGCTGACCATCTCCGCGGACGACGAGGACGTCATGGCCGCCGTCATGGCCGGCGCCTGCGGCTACCTGCTCAAGGACTCTTCGATCCAGGACTTGATCGTCGGGATCCGGGCGGCGGCAGCAGGGGAGTCGCTCATCTCGCCGCAGATCGCCGCCAAGGTCCTGCGCCGGCTCCGCTCGCAGAGCTCGAACGAGGACGCGGCGGAGACCATTCGGGCGGAGCTTTCCGACCGCGAGATCGAGGTGCTGAAGCTGATCGCCAACGGGAAGGACAACGCCCAGATCGCGCGCGAGCTCTTCATCAGCCCGAAGACGGTCAAGAACCACATCTCGAACATCCTCATGAAGCTCCAGATCGACAACCGCATTCAGGCTGCCGTCTACGCCGTGAGGAGCGGGATCGTCTAAGCGACCGCGCGGGCGGTCCCGACCCGGCGCTGGAGCTCCGGTAGCAGCCCGCGGAGGCTGGCAAGCTCGCGGTCCGTGACCTGCAGCCGCTGCGCGAGCTCCTTGAGCTCATCAGCCTGCTCCGGGCCATCGACCGTGTGCGCCAGCTCGCCGATGCGGCGCTCGAGACGGAGCCTCTCGCCCTCCAGTTCGAGAGCTACCGCATATCCGTCCGTGAGCGTATGCTCCAACTCGGTGAGGATCGGGACCGCGGGGTCGGTCGCATCGTGCCGGATGAGCAGCCGGATGCGATCGAGGAGAGAGGCGAGGTCGCTGACCATCGGCATGCCTGATTATCGAGAAGCCCGCGACGGGATTCATGGGCCGGAAGGCCCATCCTCTCCGAGCTGCAGGCCTACCGTTCCAACGCACATTTGGACTGCAGTCGTGGTCTTTTTGGCCGCGCTCGTCCTTGCGGCTCCGGCAGGCGCAGGGCTGCGCGACCGGCTCGCCAAGGCGCTCGTCACACCCGGGGTATCCTCGGCCGCCACCGGCGCCTGGGCCTACGACCTCGCGAACAACAGGGTCGTGTTCGGCCAGAACCAGTACAGCTCATACCGGCCCGCCTCGAACGAGAAGCTCACGGTCGCAGTCACCGTCCTCGATCGCTTCGGCTCGGACTTCCACATTCCCACCGAGGTGCTGAGGCAGGGTGCCGTGGACGGCTCCGGCGTCCTCCACGGGCGTCTGATCCTGAAAGGCTACGGTGATCCCTGGCTCAAGAGCTGGCGGCTCAAGAGTCTGGCCAAGCGCGTGTATGCCGCGGGGATCCGCCGCGTGACGGGCCGCATCGTCGGCGACGAGAGCTACTTCGATCGCGTTCGCACGGGGCCGGGCTGGAAGCCGTCGTTCTACAAGATCGAGTCGCCCCCACTCTCCGCGCTCGTCGTCGACAACGCCCATGTCGGCAGGCGCATGTGGGACGAGCCCGCGAAGGCAGCGGCAGTCCTCTTCAAGCGTGCCCTACGTGCAGCCGGCATCGCCGTGCCTGGATCGCCGGGCAAGGGAGTGGCCGATTCGAGCGCCGCGCTCGTGGCCCGGAGCAACTCGTTCTCGCTCGAGCGCATTGTGTTCCGGATGAACCACGTGAGCGACAACTTCTTCGCGGAGATGCTCCTCAAACAGCTCGGCAAGGCCTTCAGGAGCCAGGGCTCCACGGCAGCCGGCGCAAGAGTCGTGCGCGAGGAGCTGGGCCAGCGGATCGCGCACATGGGCGGCGTGCGGATCGTCGACGGCTCCGGTCTTTCGCTCGACGACCGCCTGACCGCGAGGGCCGTCGGAGAGCTCCTCCGTTCTGCCATCCGGGACGGGACGCTCGGCGATGAGTTCGTGGACTCTCTGCCGATCGCCGGCGTGAACGGGACGCTCGAGGACCGGATGGAGCGGCTGCCCGCGTACCGGCACGTCTTCGCGAAGACTGGAACGACAAGCCGCGCCTCGGCGCTGTCCGGCTACGTGACGACCCGCTACGTCTTCGCGATCCTCCAGAACGGCGATCCGATCCCCTACTACTACGCCCGCAAGGCGCAGGACCGCTTCGCGCAGGTTCTAGCCGGAGTCGCGTAGAGCCCGTCTTAGGCTGAGGCCTCGTTACCGGGACGCGATGGGCCGTGGGAGGCGAGGACGCAGGGAGCGCGCGTTTCGACTGTAGATACGCGCGCGACTGAGGACGAAGCATCGCGCGGCCCAGCGTGGCCCGGCGACTCAGGTCCTCAGTCTGAGGCGGGCCCCAACAAGCCCTCGAGGCCCGCCTCGTCGACGAGGTCGACGCCGAGTTTTTGCGCCTTCGTCAGCTTCGAGGCTCCGGGCTCCTCCCCGACGACCAGGGCGGTCGTCTTCGAGGAGACCGAGTTCGTGACCTTGGCTCCCGCTTCTTCGAGCGCCGCTGCCGCCTGCTCCCGCGAGTAGGCCTCAAGCGTTCCCGTGATCACGTAGGTCTTGCCGCTCAGCGGGCCCTCCCTGGGCCGGTCCTCCTCGCCGATCTCGAAGCGGAGGCCGAGCGAGCGCAGCTCCTCGACCAAAGCGCGGTTGCGCTCCTCCGCGAACCAGGTCGCAATCGACTCGGCCCGGTCGGGGCCGATCCCGTCGACTTCCTCGATCGCGTCCGCGTCTGCGGCCAGCAGCCGATCGACGTTCTCGAAGTGGCGAGCGAGGTTCTGGGCGGTCACCCAGCCGACGTCCGGGATGTTGAGGCCGAAGAGCACGCGGAAGAAGGGAATCGCTTTCGAGGCCTCGATCGACTCGATCGCGTTCGTGGCAGAGATCTCCGCATAGCCGTCGAGCTCCATCAGCTGCTCCTTCGTCAGCCGGTAGAGGTCGAGCAACGAGCGCACCAGCCCGAGATCCCAGAGCCGCCGGATCGACTGCTCGCCGACGCCTTCGATGTCGGCGGCTGCTTGCACCCAGTTGATGAGGGACTCGAGGCCTCGCGAGGGGCAATCGTCGTTCGGGCAGCGGTGCATCGCCTCGCCCTCGGGCTTGACGATCTCGGTGCCGCACAGAGGACACTTTTTCGGCATCCGGAACCGCTTCGTACCGGGCGCGTGCTCACCCGCCGGCCCGACGACCTGCGGGATGACGTCGCCGGCCCGCTGGACGATGACCATGTCGCCTTCGCGGATCTCCTTGCGGTTGATGTCCTCCTCGTTGTGGAGCGTCGCGCGGGACACCGTCACGCCCCCCACCTCGACCGGCTCGAGCAGTGCCCAGGGGTTCAGGGCTCCGGTGCGGCCGACGCGGATGAGGATCTTGTTCAGCCGAGTCGTCGCGGTCATCGGCGCCCACTTGAACGCCCGCGCCCACCGGGGGCGCTGGTGGAGAGCGCCGAGGCGCTCCTGCTGCGCGAAAGAGTCGACCTTGATCACGATCCCGTCGATCTCGTAGTCGAGCTCGATTCGGCGCTTCTCCCAGTCCCCAATCGCCTTCGCAACGGAGTCGATCGAGTCGTGGACCTCCGCATACGGGTTCGTCCGAAAGCCGTGCTCGCGCAGCCACTCGAGCGAGCCCCAGTGTCCTTCCGTGGGGAGCCCGTCCTTGCGACCTAGGCCGTGGATCCAAATGGAAAGAGGCCGCGCTGCGGTGACTGAGGGATCCTTCTGGCGCAGGGAGCCGGCCGCGGCGTTGCGCGGGTTCGGCGTCGGCTTCTTTCCCTCCGCGACGAGGCGCTCGTTCAGCTCGTTGAAGCCGGAGAGCGGCAGGTAGACCTCGCCGCGGGCCTCCAGCAACGGGGGCGCGGCTTCTCGGTCGGAGAGCTGCATCCGTGTCGAGATCGCCTTGATCGTCTTCAGGTTCGTCGTGACGTCCTCGCCGCGAAAGCCGTCGCCCCGCGTCGCACCGCGGACGAAGGCGCCGTCCTCGTAGATGAGGTTGATGGAGAGGCCGTCGATCTTCGGCTCGGTGACGTAGCGAACCTCCTCCGTGCCCAGGCGCTTGACGACGTCCGCATGCCACTTCTCGAGTCCCTCGTCCGTCGTGACCTTCTCGAGCGAGCCCATGGGCGTCGGGTGCTCGACCTTGACGAACCTGTCTGAAGGAGGCGCTCCGACACGCTGCGTCGGGCTGTCGGGCATCAGCAGGTCGGGGTGCTCGCGCTCGAGCGCCAGCAGCTCGTCCCAGAGCTTGTCGAACTCCTCGTCGGAGATCTCCGGGTCGTCGAGGACGTGGTAGCGGTAGAGGTGGTAGTCGACGAGGTCGCGCAGCTCGGCAATCCGCTTCTCGGCGGTCTTCTTAGAGGACATCCAGGAGCTCCTGCGGCGAGTGGACGAGCACGTCGGCTCCTTCGGCGAGCAAGGTCTCCGGGGGATGGATGTTCCCCCAGGAGACGGCCACGGTGAAGACGCCCGCGGCCTTGCCCGCGCCGACGTCGAACGGGGAATCTCCGACGAAAGCGGCCTCGGAAGGGTCGCTCCCCAGGAGCTCGAGCGCTTTCAGCACCGGCTGAGGGTCCGGCTTGTGCCTCTCGGTCATGTCCGCGGTGACGACTGCGTCGAAGTACGGCTCCAGCTCGATGACAGCGAACGCCAGATCGACAGTGGCGCGTCCCTTCGCGGTGACGATGCCGAGCTTGCGCCCCTCAGCCGAGAGCGTCCCGACGAGCTCCTCGACGCCGTCAAAGGCCTGCAGTTCGTCGTGGAGAGGCCGGTTGTGCTCGCGGTAGACGCGCACGAGCTCCTCGACACGGGACGGGTCGAGCACAGCCATTTGGTCATAGAGATTCGAGCCGCCGACGAGCGCGGCGATCTGCTCGTCCTCGACGTCGCGCGCGAGCACGGTCTTCGCCGCGTGCTTGAACGACGCGAGGATGATCGCGCCTGAGTCGACGAGCGTCCCGTCGAGGTCGAAGAGCACGGTCGGGTAGCGCATCAGTAGCTCACAGCTTCCAGATAGAGGCCCCAGGGCGGCGCGGTCGTGCCCGCCTCGTCCCGTGGACGGCCGTCCAGGAGCCGCGCGATCGCCGTCGGATCCTGCTCCAGCATCGTACCGACGAGGATTCGCACCATGTGTCGCAGGAAGCTGTCCGCGGTGACGCTGAACTCCAACACGTCCTCGCGGCGCTCCCAGTTCGCATTGCGCACGGTTCGGAAGAAGGTCGAGTGCTGGGTCTCGGTCGGGGTGAACGCGCGGAAGTCGTGCTCCCCGAGCAGAAGATTGGCAGATTCGGCGAGTGCCGTCTCGTCGACGGAAGGCGTCCACCAGAGCGACCTCCGATGCTCGAAGGGCGATCGTGCGGCACGAGTCCACACGCGGTAGCGGTACGAGCGCGAGCGCGCGGAGAACCGGGCGCTGAAATCCTCTGCAGCCGGCTCGCTCGCGACGACGGCGACGTCGCCGGGCAGCACCGAATTGAGCGCGGCCGCGGCCTTGTCAATCGGAGGGCCGCCTGTCGTCGAGCAGCTCGCCACCTGGGCGAGCGCGTGAACTCCCGCGTCCGTCCTCCCGGCGGCCGCGAGGCCCTCCCAGCCGGAATAGACCTCATCGAGGGCCTGGCGGAGCTCCCCTTCCACGGTGCGCAGCCCCGGTTGCGCCGCCCAGCCGGCGAACTCGGTGCCGTCGTACTCCAGGGTCAGCTTGACAACGCTCATCGTAAGTATATGCTTACGGTAAGTTATGGCTTACGGAGAAGCGATAGCGGCGCTGGCCGATCCTACGCGGCGCACCGTCTTCGAGCGGCTACGCGGCGGGCCTCGCCCCGTCGTCGAGATCGCGCGCGGCCTCCCCGTGTCACGCCCCGCGGTCTCCCAGCACCTGCGGGTACTCAAGAACGCGGGGCTCGTCCGGGAGCGGCGCGAGGGGACGCGCAACTACTACAGCGTCGACGGGGACGCGCTCACGGAGCTGCGGGAGTACTTCGAGAACTTCTGGGACGAGGCGCTGGCCGCGTTCAAGGAGCAAGCAGAGAAAGGAGCGACGGATGAGTCAGCAGACCAGTGAGCTCGTGATCATGAAGTCAGTCACGATCGCCGCGCCGGTCGAGCACGCGTTCCGGGTCTTCACCGAGGAGATCCACACGTGGTGGCCGCTTCGAACGCACGCGGTCGACACGGAGCACTCGGAGACCGTGGTCCTCGAGGGTCACGAGGGCGGTCGGCTCTTCGAGCGAACTCCGGCAGGCGAGGAGCACCTCTGGGGCACCGTTGTCCTCTGGGAGCCGCCCGGCCGCGTCGGCTACAGCTGGCACCCCGGGCGGGGCGCAGAGACAGCCCAGGAGGTCGAGGTCACCTTCACCCAACAGGGCGAGGGAACCCGCGTAGACGTCCGTCACTGGGGCTGGGAGAAGCTCGGTGACCGCCTCGACGAGACGATCGTCAGCTACAACGATGGGTGGGACCTCGTTCTCGGAGGCTATGTCGAGGCCGCGAATGCCTGAGTCAACCGCCCGGCTCGCGATTCGCAAGTCGCTCACGGTCGGCGTGCCGCTCGAGACCGCGTTCCGCGTGTTCACCGAGGAGATGGGCTCCTGGTGGCCGCTCGCGTCGAAATCCGTCAGCCAGGAAGAGGCAGAGACGGTCGTCGTCGAGGCCGGCGTCGGCGGACGCGTTTATGAGCGGGCTCGCACCGGCGAGGAACATCCCTGGGGCGAGGTCCTCGCCTGGGATCCTCCGAGCCGGTTCACCTTCTCCTGGCACCCGGGCCGGGCTGCCGAGACTTCGCAGGAGGTGGACGTACGTTTCGCCTCCGTCGAGGAGGGGACGCGCGTCGAGCTCGAGCACCGCGGCTGGGAACAGCTCGTGGGCACAGACGGAGAGATTCCGGGTCACTTCGACTCGGGCTGGGACGAGGCGCTCGCCTCGTACGTCACTCACGCGGAAAGGAGCCGCTGATGTTCATCCACCCGACCACGACGCTCGAGCTCGCCGCGCAACGGCGGGCTGACGACGAACGGCGAGCACGCGTCCGTCCCCGGCCGCTGCCGGAAGCTCGAACGGTCCGGCCGCTCCGAAAGGCCTAGGAGGGTTTGGCGGAACGTCGCTCGTCGCCGGGACGGGACGATCGCTCCCAGGCGAGGACGCAGGGAGCCCTCGTATCGACTTGAGATACGGGGGCGACCGAGGACGAAGCCTGGGGGCGAGCGGCGCGCCTCCGGCGGCACAGCCGATGTTTCGTCAAAGTCTCCTAGCTAGGTCGCGGAGGCAGTCGCCGGCGCCGCGGGTGTGACTGCCCGCTCGGGGACGTAGTCCACAAGCTCGAGGTAGACCATGCGCGCGGCGTCGCCCTGCCGAGGGCCGATCTTGACGATCCGGGTGTAGCCACCCGGCCGCTCGGCGAAGCGCGGCGCGACCTCCGCGAACAAATGGTGCGTGATCTCCTTGGAGCGCAGGAAGGCGACCGCATGCCGGTGGGCCGCGAGGTCGCCTCGCTTGCCGAGCGTGATCATCTCCTCGACGATCGGGCGCACCTCCTTCGCCTTCGCCTCGGTCGTCTTGATCCTGCCGTGCTCGATCAGCGCCGAAGCGAGGTTGGAGTAGAGCGCGCGCCGCTGAGCGGCGTCGCGCCCCAGTTTCCGTCCTGACTTGTGGTGCCGCACCGAGTTACTCCTCCCGGAGGGTCAGCCCGTGCGCCTGCAGCGTCTCGCGCACTTCCTCGATCGACTTCTTGCCGAAGTTCGGGATGGCGGCGAGCTCGTTTTCCGTCTTCGTGACGAGGTCGCCGATCGTCTCGATGCCGACCCGCTTCAGACAGTTGTAGCTGCGGACGCCGAGCTCGAGCTCCTCGATGGGGAAATTCTCCATCCCGTGCGCCTGCGGCGCCTCGGCCTCGACCTCGCCGACCTGCTCGCCGAAGCCCTCGATGCGCTCGAGGTCGGTGAAGATGGCGAGCTGACGGATGAGGATCTCGGCCGCCTGGCCGATCGCGTCGCGCGGCGGCAGCGACCCGTCCGTGCTGACGTCCAGCGTCAGCTTGTCGTAGTCCGTGCGCTGCCCGACGCGGGCCGCCTCGACCTCGTAGGAGACACGGCGGACCGGCGAGAAGATCGAGTCGACCGGGATGACGCCGATGGTGTGCTCCGGCCCGCGGTTGAGCTCGGCTGGGACGTAGCCGCGCCCACGGCCGATCGTCAGCGTCACCTCGAGCCGCCCCTTGTCGGAGAGGTTCGCGATCTCGAGGTCCGGGTTGAGGATCTCGAGGTCGGCAGGCGCCTCGATATCGGAGGCCTTGACGACGCCCGGGCCCTTCTTGTCGAGGCGCACCTCGATCTCGGGCGAGTCGCCGTGCAGCCGGCAGATGAGGTTCTTGAGGTTGAGGATGAGGTCGGTGACGTCCTCGCGCACGCCCTTGAGAGTTGCGAACTCGTGCGCGATTCCTTCGATCTTCACCGAGGTGACCGCGGCGCCCTCGAGGGACGAGAGCAGCACCCGGCGCAGCGAATTGCCGAACGTGTAGCCGAAGCCGCGATCGAGAGGCTCGATGACGAAGACGCCGCGGTCCTCGTTGACCTCCTCGTGGGTGATCTTCGGCACCTGAAAGTCCATGAGAGAAGTTCTTGTAGCCATGCCTTCCTTTACTTCGAGTAGAGCTCGACGATGAGCGATTCCTGCACCGGCGTATCGATGTCGGCGCGTTCGGGCATCTTGAGAACCTTGCCCGTGAGGTTGTCGTGGTCGGCCTGGAGCCAGGACGCGACCGAGGCGGTCAGATCTGTGGCGTCGCGCACGACCTGCTCGACCGGGCTGCCGGACTTGAGCGAGACGATGTCGTTCGCCTTCACCTGGAAGCTCGGGATGTTCACGCGCCTGCCGTTCACCTGAAAGTGGCCGTGACGGATGAGCTGGCGCGCCTGCGCGCGCGAGGCCGCGAAGCCCAGGCGGTAGACGACGTTGTCCAGCCGCGTCTCGAGCATGCGCAGGAGCTCCTCGCCCGTGATGCCGGAGCGCTTCGCCGCCTTGTCGTAGTAGTTGCGGAACTGCTTCTCGAGGATCCCGTAGTAGCGCCGCGCCTTCTGCTTCTCACGCAGCTGGAGCAGGTACTCGGACTGCTTGATGCGCCCACGGCCGTGCTCTCCCGGCGGGTAGCTGCGGCGCTCCACCGCGCACTTCTCGGTCAGGCAGCGCTCGCCCTTCAGAAAGAGCTTCATGCCCTCGCGGCGGCAGAGCTTGCACTTCGGTCCCAGCGAGCGTGCCATTAGACGCGCCTCCGCTTCTTGGGCCGGACGCCATTGTGCGCCTGCGGAGAGACGTCCTTGACGCCGAGGATCTCGAGGCCGGCAGCTTGGAGAGAACGGATCGCCGTCTCGCGGCCGGAGCCTGGGCCCTTCACGAACACCTCGACCTTCTGGAGCCCGTGCTCCATGCCCTTCTTCGCGCACGCATCGGCGGTCACCTGAGCGGCGAACGGCGTCGACTTGCGCGAGCCCTTGAAGCCGGCCGAGCCAGCGCTCTCCCACGCAATCACCGCGCCGTCCTTGTCGGTCAGCGTGACGATCGTGTTGTTGAACGACGTCTTGATGTGCGCCTGGCCGATTGCGATGTTCTTCTTCACGCGGCGGCGCGCGCGGCCCTTTGCGGCCGCCTGCTTGCGAGGAGGAGCCATTAGGTCTTGGTCGGCGCTTTCTTCCCGCGGCCGACGGTCTTCTTCGGCCCCTTGCGCGTGCGGGCGTTCGTCTTGGTGCGCTGTCCGTTCACGGGAAGCCCACGGCGATGGCGGACGCCGCGGTAGGCGCCAATCTCCTGGAGCCGCTTGATCGACTGCGAGCGCTCGCGGCGCAAGTCGCCCTCCACCTGGAGGTTCCCGTCGATGTAGTTGCGGAGCTTCGTGATCTCCGGATCAGTGAGGTCGCGGACCTTCTCGTCGGGCGAAAGCCCGAGCTCGGCGCAGATCTTGCGCGCCGTCGAGGGCCCGATGCCGAAGATGTACGTCAGCCCGACCTCGAGGCGCTTCTCACGCGGGAGATTAACTCCTGCAATTCGTGCCAATTCTTCTCCTTAGCCCTGTCGCTGCTTGTGTCGCGGGTTCGTGCAAATGACCAGCACTTTTCCGTGCCGCTTGATCACGCGGCAGCGGTCACACATGGGTTTAACGGATGCTCTGACTTTCATAAGAAGAGGCGGCAGGCCACGGCAAAGCGAAGCTCGGCCGCGACTGTGTAGCTTAGCAAAAGGCCGCAAACGCCCTAGGAGGGTTAGACGCGGACCCCCGCGAGGGTGAGGATGCGCGGACCGCCCCCGGTGACCGCAACTGTGTGCTCGAAGTGGGCCGAGAGGGCGCCGTCGTCGGTCGAGATCGACCAGCGGTCGTCCGCGACGAAGACTTCCGCGGAGCCCGCATTGATCATCGGCTCGATCGCGAGCGTCATCCCGGATGCCAGCAGCGGCCCGCGGCCGGGCTCGCCCCAGTTGGGAATCTGCGGCTCCTCGTGCATCGAGCGGCCGACACCGTGCCCGACGAGCGACTTAACGACGGAGAACCCGGCCTCTTCGACGGTCCGCTGGACCGCTGCGGAGATGTCGCCCACGTGGTTGCCCGGCCTCGCTTCGGCGATGCCGGCCTCGAGCGCCGCCTGACCGACGTCCAGCAGGCGCTGCGTCTCGTCCGAGATGTGACCGACGGCGAACGTGTACGCCGAGTCGGCGACGAAGTCGTTCAGCGTCACCCCAACGTCCACGGACAACAGATCGCCGTCCTCGATCCGGTACTCGCCGGGAATTCCGTGTACGACCATGGAGTTCGGCGACGTGCAGATCGACGCCGGGAAGCCGTGGTAGCCCTTGAAGGTCGGCGCGCCGCCCTGGGAGCGGATGTACTCCTCGGCGATCGCATCGAGCTCCCGGGTCGTCATGCCGGGGCGCAGGCTCTCGCCGACCAAGGCCAGCGTGTCCGCGACGACGCGGCCGGCGCGGGCCATGGCCTCGATTTCCTGCTCGGACTTCCGGATGATCATCGCGCTGTGGTGGCTTGCAGAACCTGCTGAACCTCGGCGAACACCTCTTCGATCGTCCGCTCGGCGTGGATGCCGACGAGGATGCCTTTCACGCGGTAGTACTCGACGAGCTCCTCCGGGATGCGCATGGTCTCCATGCGCCGGTGGATGATCTCGGGCGTGTCGTCCTCGCGGCCCTGCTCGAGGGCCCGCTTGAGGAGCCGCTGCTCCGCGAGCTCGTCCGAGAGCTGGAAGTGGAGGACGACGGACAGCTCGCGCTCCATCTCGGCGAGGATCTCGTCGAGCGCCTCAGCCTGCGGCAGCGTGCGCGGGAAGCCTTCGAGGACGAAGCCCGGCGGGGTGTCGGGCTGCACGAGGCGCTCCCGCACGACCTCGATCGTGAGGTCGTCGGGGACGAGCTCGCCCGCGTCCATGTAGGGCTTTACCCTCGCGCCGAGCTCGGTGCCCGCTGCGACGGCAGCCCGATACATGTCGCCCGTGTTGATGTGCGGGATCCCGGCGTCTCCCGCGATGAGCTCCGCCTGGGTGCCCTTACCGGCCCCGGGCGGACCGAGGATGACGATGTCCAACGGCATGGCGCTACTTGAGGAAGCCTTCGTAGTGGCGCATCATCATCTGCGACTCCATCTGGCGCATGGTGTCCAGGGCGACGCCGACCACGATGAGGATCGAAGTACCGCCGAGCGCGCGCGTCGTCGCCTGCGAGAAGCCGGCGTACCGGATGAACAGCGTCGGCAGCGTGGCGACGAGGGCCAGGAAGAGCGAGCCGGGGAGCGTCAGGCGAGTCAGCACCCGGTCGAGATACTGGGCCGTCGGAGGCCCGGGCCGGATGCCGGGGATGTAGCCGCTGTACTTCCGGAGGTTGTCCGCCTGGTCGACCGGGTTGAACTGCACGGCCGTGTAGAAGTACGTGAAGATCACGATCAGGAACGCCTGCAGGATCAGATAGCTCCAGTCGCTCGGCGTGAAGTGCTCGTTGATGAAGCTCTGGGTCTGCGGGAAAAACTGCGCGATGGTCGGCGGGAAGGCCAAGATCGCGGCCGCGAAGATGATCGGGATGACGCCCGCCATGTTGACGCGGAGCGGCATGTAGGTCGAGCCGCCGGAGGTCATCCGCCGCCCAACCATTCGCTTCGCGTACTGGATCGGAATACGGCGCTGGCCTTCCTGGACGAAGACGACCGCGACGATGATCAGGAGCGCGAGCGCCGGGAACGCCACGCGCTCGAACGCGTCTCCCTCGTACCAGGCGCGAATGCCGCCCGGGAGGCTCGAGAGGATCGACGCGAAGATCAGGAGCGAGATTCCGTTCCCGATGCCGCGCTTCGTGATCAGCTCGCCCATCCACATGAGGAGTGTGGTGGCGGCCGTCAGCGAGACGACGATGAGAACGAGACGACCGGCGTTCAGCTGGAAGTCCGGGATCTGCCGGTTGAAGAGGTAGGTGTAGCCCGTTGCCTGCAGCGCGGCGAGGACGACAGTCAGGTATCGCGTGTACTGGTTGATCTTGGCGTAGCCGGCCTCGCCCTCCTTTTGCAGCTGCTCGAGCCGCGGGACGACCACGGTCATGAGCTGGAGGATGATCGAGGCGGTGACGTACGGCATGATCCCGAGCGCGAAGAGGGCGAACTGGCCCAGCGCGCCGCCCGAGAAGATGTTCAGCAGGCCGAGGATGGTGCCGCCCTGGCTGCTGAAGTAATCCTCGATTGCGCTCGAGTTCACGCCCGGGACCGGGATCCAGCTACCCAGGCGATAGAACGCGAGAATCATCGCGGTGAAGAGCACCCGGTGCCGCAGCTCCGGGACCCGCCACGCATTGGTCAGCCAGGAGAGCATCTACCCGGACTCGGATTCCTCGGAATCGGCGTTCGCCGATTCGTCGGACGGAGCATCCTCGGCTTCGTCCGTGGGCGTCTCCTGCGCCTCAGTCGTTTCCGGTTCCTCCTCGGCTGTCGCGGGCTTCGCCTTCCGCGTTCGCTTCTTCTTCACGACGGGCTCGCGGAGGGCGGTCGCCGTCCCGCCGGCCTTCTCGATCTTCTCGCGGGCGGAAGCGGAGAAGGAATGGGCGGTGACCGTCAGCTTCTTCTTCAGGTCGCCCTGGCCGAGGATCTTCACGTCGGTCCGCGTGTTCTTGATCAACCCATTCTCGACGAGGGCCTCGAGCGTGACCTCGGAGCCGTCGTCGAAGACGCGGTCGAGATCGCGGAGGTTGACCGGGATCGTCGAGGTGCGATGCGGGCCGATCGGCATCGCGTCCTTCGAGTACGGGCCGCGCTGCTTCCCGAGTCGCATGTAGATCGGCATCTGCCCGCCCTCGAAGCCCGCTCGCATCGTGTGCGAGCCGGACCGGGCCTTCTGCCCCTTGATCCCCCGCCCCGAGTAGCGGCCCTTGCCAGAGCCCAGGCCGCGGCCCACACGCTTGCGGGCGCGCCTCGGCTGAGCCGGCTTCAGGTTGGAAAGGCTGAGCTCTTCTTCGGGCATGGCTAACTCTCGTCCACGCGGACGAGATGACGGACCTTTCTCAGCATACCGAGCGTCTCCGGGCTGTCTTCGCGCTCGACAGAGCGCCCGATCCGGCCCAGGCCGAGCGCCCGCAGCGTCCCGCGGTGCTTCTGCGTCTGGCCGATCTGACTACGCGTCTGCGTGATCTTCAGCTTCGCCACTAGGAGTCTCCGGAGGCGTCTCCGCCGCCTCTTGCTTGTCTTTTCTCGGGAACAGCACCTCGTGCACCGCCTTACCGCGGCTGCGAGCGACGTCCTCGGGCCGGCGCAGGCTCCGCAACCCGTTGACGGTCGCCTTGAGGAGGTTGACGGGGTTCGGGTTGCCCAGGCTCTTCGCGAGAATGTCGCGCACGCCCGCGAGCTCGAGGACAGCGCGCACGCCGCCGCCGGCGATGACGCCCGTTCCCTCGCTCGCCGGGCGGAGCAGTACCCGAGCAGCGTCCGAGCGGCCGAGCACCTCATGCGTGATCGTCGTGCCCTTCTTCGGCACCTGGAACAGGTTCTTCTTCGCGTCGTCGACGGCTTTCGAGATGGCGAGCGGAACCTCGCGCGCCTTCCCGTAGCCGACGCCGACACGGTCGACCTCGTCCCCGATGACGACGAGCGCGGTGAACGAGAAGCGCCGGCCGCCCTTGACGACCTTCGCCACTCGGTTGATCTCGACCACCCGCTCCTTGAGCTCTCGCGAGTCGTAGTCGAGGTTCCGTTGGACCTGTCTTTCGACAGAGCTCAAAACTTCAGACCTCCTTCGCGCGCGCCGTCGGCGAGCGCCTTGACGCGGCCGTGGTAGAGATAGCCGCCGCGGTCGAAGACGACCGACTCGATGCCGGCCTTCTTCGCGTTCTCCGCAAGCAACTTGCCTACCTCGGCCGCCTGCTCGGACTTGTTGCCCTTGAACGTCTTCTTCAACTGCGAGTGCCCCGCGGCTGCGAGCGTCTTCGCCTCGACGTCGTCGACGAGCTGTGCCTGGATCCCGCGGTTGGAGCGGAACACGACCAGGCGGGGGCGCTCGGCCGTGCCGAAGATGCGCCGGCGAATGCGGCGATGCCGGCGCGCACGTGCCTGTGGGACGGTCAGCGTCGGCATTACGCTCGCTTCCCGACCTTGCGGCGCACGTACTCGCCCTCGTACCGGATGCCCTTGCCCTTGTAGGGCTCTGGCGGCCGGACGGCGCGCACCTCGGCGGCGACCTGCCCGACCTTCTGTTTGTCGATTCCCTTTACGATCACCTGGGTCGGCTGGGGCACCTCGAACGTGATGCCCTGTGGCGCCTTCTTGACGACCGAGTGGGAGAATCCGACGTTCAGCTCCAGGTCGGTCCCGCGCATCGCGGCGCGGTAGCCGACGCCCTGGATCTCGAGCGTCTTCGAGAAGCCCTTCGTGACGCCTTCGACCATGTTCGCGACGAGCGAGCGTGTCAGCCCGTGCAGCGCGCGGTCATCCCCGCGCTCGGTCGGCCGAGTGACGATCAGCTGGCCGTCGGTCTCCTCGACCTTGATGCGCTGCGGCACCTGCTGGGTGAGCTCGCCGAGAGGCCCGTTCACCATCACGCGCCCAGGGGAGATCGACACCGAGACTCCGGCGGGCATCGCGATTGGGCTTTTCCCGATTCGGCTCATTCCGCTGCCATAGCTACCAGATGAAGCAAACGACTTCGCCGCCGACGCCGAGCTCCTGCGCCGTACGGCTGGTCACGAGACCATTCGACGTTGACATGATCGCCGTGCCCATCCCGCCGAGAACGCGCGGAAGGCGGTCCTTCTGCGCATACACGCGGCGGCCCGGCTTCGAGACCCGCTTGAGATCGGTGATGATCCGCTCTCGCTTGGGGCCGAACTTGAGCTCCACGACGAGGGTATCGAACGAATCGCCCCTGTCGACGCGGAAGTCCTTGATGTAGCCCTCCTCCTTGAGGAGGCGGGCTATCTCCTGCTTCATGCGCGACGAAGGCATCGAGGCGCTCTCGTGCAGCGCCTTGTTGGCGTTCTTGATGCGGGCGAGCATGTCGGCGACTGGATCGGTGTGCATTAGCGGTCACCTCCCGAGCAGATCGCGTTCAACGGGCGCGAGAAGCGATACGCGTTCGCGTTCGAAATGACGCAAAACTGCGTGTAACTCAACGCGGATGCGTATACGGGCGCGACCGAGAACGCCGCGAAGCGATGCTTCGCAGCGCCCCGGGGGATGCGAGATGTGAGGGTGGGGACGGCCATGAGCATCACCAGCTCGACTTGGTCATGCCGGGAACGACGCCTTCGTGCGCGAGGTCGCGCAGGCAGATGCGGCACAGGCCGAACTTCTTGTAGACGGCCCGTGGCCGGCCGCAGCGGTTGCAACGGGAGTACTCCCGCGTCTTGTACTTCTGCGGTCTGGCTGCCTTCGCAATCAAGCTCTTCTTTGCCATGCAGTGATTCCTCCTACGCTTCCGCGCGGAACGGAAGGCCCAGCTCGCGCAGGAGCGCGAACGCCTCTTCATCCGTCTCGGCGCTGGTCGTGATCGTCACGTCGAGACCTCGGATCGTCTCGACATCGTCGTAATCGATTTCCGGGAAGATGATCTGCTCGCGCACGCCCAGCGAGTAGTTCCCCCGGCCGTCGAAGCTCGCCGGCGAGAGCCCACGGAAGTCGCGGATGCGCGGGAGGGCGATCGACACCAGGCGATCGAGAAACTCCCACATGCGGGCCCCGCGCAACGTGACTTTCGCCCCGATCGGCATCCCCTCGCGGATCTTGAAGCCCGCGATCGACTTCTTCGCGCGCGTCATCTGGGCGCGCTGACCGGCGATAATCGTCAGCTCCTCGATCGCCTTGTCGAGCGCGCGAGCGTTCACCTTCGCGTCGCCGACACCCATGTTCAGCGTGATCTTGTCGAGGCGCGGGACCTTCATCGGGGAGGAGTACTCGAACTCCTCCTTCAGGCGGCCGCGCACCTCCTGATCGAACCGCTGCTTCAGGCGTGGGCGATAGCCGTTGCCGTTCGTCTCGGCTGCTTTGCGCGCGCGTGCCATTACCTGTCCAGCACCTCCCCGCAGTCGGCGCGCCTGCAGACGCGGACCTTGACGCGGCGACCCTTCTCGTCATCGCGGAACTCGTAGCCGACCCGGGTCGGCCGGTTGCACGTCGGGCACACGACCATGACGCTCGAGACGGGCAGCGGAGCGGTCAGCTCGATGACGCCGCCAGGCTGGATCTGCGTTTGGCCCATGCGGCTCGAGTCCTTCATCGGACGCGGCTTGCGGTGCTTCTTGACGAGATTCAGGTTCTCGACCAGTACCCGCTGCTTCCGAGGGTCCGCCTCGATGATGCGGCCCTGCTTGCCGCGGTCCTTGCCCGAGAGCACCTGGACGAGGTCGCCCTTGCGGATCTTCATTCCTTGAGCCATCAGCGGTCACCTTTCGAGCAGATCGTGCTTTCCGGACGCGAGAACGTCGCGTCGCAAGGACGCAGGGAGCGTTCGTAGCCGAAGGCTACGGGCGCGACCGAGGACGCCGCGAGGCGGCCGTTCACAGCGGGTCGGGAAGTGCGGGATGAGAGAAAGGGGGCCGCCATTAGAGAACCTCTGGAGCTAGAGAAACGATCTTCATGAAGTTCTTCTCGCGCAGCTCGCGCGCGACGGGCCCGAAGATGCGCGTGCCACGCGGGTTGTTCTGCGCGTCGATGATCACGGCGGCGTTCTCGTCGAACGCGATCGAGGTCCCGTCGTCACGGCCGAACGGCTTCTTCGTCCGCACGACGACCGCCTTGACGACCTCGCCCTTCTTGATCGTGCCTTGTGGCGTGGCGGTCTTCACGGTGCCGACGATGACGTCTCCGACACGCGCGTAGCGGCGATGGGACCCGCCCATCACGCGGATGCAGAGGAGCTCGCGGGCGCCCGTGTTGTCGGCGACCCGAAGACGGGACTCCTGCTGGATCATCGGTTTACTTGGCCTCCTCGAGCACCTGCGCGAGGCGCCAGGTCTTGGTCTTCGAGAGCGGGCGCGTCTCGACGATCCGGACGACGTCGCCCGCCTTCGCCACGTTGGCCTCGTCGTGAGCGTGGAACTTGTGCGAGCGCCGAACGATCTTCTTGTACACCGGATGGGGCTTCGCCGTGTCGACGCGGACGACGATGGTTTTGTCCATCGCGGCCGAGACGACGACTCCGCGCCGCTCCTTTCGCTGACCGCGGACGTGCTCCGGCTTGGGAAGACGCGTGATCGGCTTGCGCTGAGCGGGATGCTCGCGCTTCGGCTTCGTGCGCTGGCGGCGCTGCGAGCGCCGCAGCCGCTTCTTCTTCGGCTTGCCGACAGGCTGAGGTGGCGCCTCGGCGGCAGGGGCTTCCTCGGCGACGGGCTCCTCGGCCGGAGCTTCCTCGGCGGCAGGGGCTTCCTCGGCGACGGGCTCCTCGGCCGGAGCTTCCTCGGCGGCCGGCTCTTCCTCCGCGACCGGCTCTGGAGCGGGCTCCTCGGCGGGCGATTCCTCTTCGGGAGCAGCCTCGGGCTCCGCAGCCTCCTCGGCTACGGGCTCAGCCACCGGCTCCTCAGCCACGGGCTCCTCAGCCACGGGCTCTTCGGCGGGAGCCTCCTCGGCGACGGGCTCCTCCTCCTTCTTCTTCCGGGGAGCGCGCTTCGGCTTCTCCTCCGCCGCGGGGGCCTCTTCCTTCTTCTTGCGAGGAGCGCGCTTGGGCTTCTCCTCGGCCGTAGGCTCCTCGACGGGAGTCTCCTCCGTCGCGTCGGTTGTGGTCTCTTCCTCGGTCTTCTTTCTCGGTCTAGCCATCTACCTTCTCTCCAGCGTGTTGGCGCGCTCGGCCTGGAGCGTCAGGATCCGAGCGATGTCGCGCTTCGCGAGGCCGATGCGCGCGGTGTTCTCGAGCGCGCCCGTGGCCATCTGGAAGCGGAGGTTGAACAAGTTCTCACGGCTTTCCGCGAGGCGTCGCACGAGCTCCTCGTCGGACAGATCGCGTAGCTCCCTAGCCCTCAAAGAGATCCGCCTCCCTCTTGACGAACTTCGTCTTCAGCGGCAGCTTCATTCCGGCCAGCCGCATAGCGTCCCGCGCGAGCGGCTCCGGCACTCCGGAGAGCTCGAACATGACTCGGCCCGGCTTGACGACGGCGACCCAGTGCTCCGGGGAGCCCTTGCCGGAGCCCATCCGGGTCTCGGCGGGCTTCTGCGTCACCGGCTTGTCGGGGAAGACGTTGATCCAGACCTTGCCGCCGCGCTTGATGTGGCGGGTCATGGCGATACGAGCGGCCTCGAGCTGTCGGTTGGTCACCCAGCCGGGCTCGAGTGCCTTCAGACCGAAGTCGCCGAAATGGACCTGCTGCTGTCCCTTCGCAGCGCCGCGCATGCGGCCGCGTTGCTGCTTGCGGAACTTGGTCTTCTTCGGCATCAGCATCAGCTCTCAGCCCCCTCGTCGGCCGAGCCCTCGGGCTTCGTGGGCTCCTCGGCCTGCGGGTTCTCAGTGGTCGTGTCGGCCGCGTCCTCGACGGGTGCGGGCACGTTCTCTACCTCCGGCTCGACGGCCGGCTGCTCGCGGCCCTCGGCCGAGACGCCCTGCTCGTCCATGCGCGGCTGCTCCGCCTGGCGCCGACGGCCGCCACCGCGGCGGCCCTGGCGCACGGGGCCGAGGCCCTCGCGATCGGGAGCCCTGCGGCGGCCGCCCTCGGCGGACGCGCCCAGGCCCTCGCCGCGGGCGCGTCCTCCGCGCCGGCGGGCCTGGTCCTGCTCCCCGAGCCGTCCAGCTGGGCCCGAGTCACGGCCCGTGTCGAAGCCCTCGGGCATGATCTCGCCCTTGTTGATCCAGACCTTCACGCCGATCCGGCCAAAGGTCGTCTTGGCCTCGGCGAAGCCGTAGTCGATGTCCGCGCGCAGAGTGTGCAGCGGGACCCGTCCCTCGGAGTAGGTCTCCGACCGCGACATCTCCGTGCCGCCCAGGCGGCCTCCGCAGGTGATCTTCACGCCCTGCGCGCCGGAGCGGATCGCAGACGCCAGCGAGCGCTTCATCGCTCGGCGGAAGCTGACGCGGTTCTCGAGCTGCTCGGCGATCGATTGCGCGACGAGCTTCGCGTCGAGCTCAGGCCTCTTGATCTCGTTGATGTTGATGTGGACGTTCTTGTGCGTCATCCCGTGGATGTCGCGGCGCAGGGCGTCCACCTCGGCGCCTGACTTCCCGATGACGATGCCGGGGCGCGCCGTGTAGATGTCGATCGTGATCCGCTGCTTGTCCTTCTTGATGAGGATGTCGGACAGGCCCGCGTGGCCGAGCTTTCCGTAGATGTGCTTGCGGATGTTGACGTCCTCGATCAGGTACTCCGGGAACTCCTTCGTCCCCGTGTACCAGTTCGACTTCCAGTCGTGGATGACGCCGACCCGCAGGCCGCCGGGATGAACTTTCTGCCCCATTAGCTGTCGCTCTCCTTCTTGCGGGTGGTCGTCCGCTTCGGCTTGGGCTTGGTCTCGGCCGTCGCTTCCGCGTCGGCCTTCGGCTTTGTCGTGCGCTTGCGCGTCGTCGTCTTGGGCTTCTCCTCCGTGGCGGTCTCCGCCTTGGGCTCGACCTTCTTCCGCGGCGCGCGCTTGGGCTTCGGCTCCTCCTCGCTGCTGCTGCTGCTCCTCGTCCTCAGCAGCGGGCTCCGGTGCGGGAGCCGGCGCAGGGCGCGGAGCCGGGATGACGCCACCCTCCGGCAGGGCGAGCGCAATGGTGATGTGGCACGTCCGCTTCTTGATCCTGGCGACGCGGCCGCGCGCGCGTGCGCGCCAGCGCTTGAGCGTCGGGCCCGCGCCAACCGTGGCTGCGGAGACGTAAAGCTCGTCCCCGTCGAGGTTGTGGTTCGCCTCGGCGTTGGCAACGGCGGAAGAGAGGACGCGCTCGACGTCACGGGCAGCGTCCCTCGTCATGAACGCGAGGATCGTGCGGGCCTCCGGGACCGAGCGGCCCCGAATCTGCTCCGCGACGAGCTGCGCCTTGCGCGGCGCCGTGCGCACGTAGCGCGCCTCCGCGCGCACCTGGGTGCGGGGTTGTTCGGCGGTTGCTGCCATTACGTCCTCTTCTTCACCTCGGCCTTGCGGTCGCCCGAGTGAGCGCGGAACGTCCGCGTGGGCGCGAACTCGCCGAGCTTGTGGCCGACCATCGACTCCGTCACGAAGACGGGCACGTGCTTACGGCCGTCGTGGACGGCGATCGTGTGCCCGACCATCTCGGGGAAGATCGTCGAGGCCCGCGACCAGGTGCGCAGCGGCCGCTTCGTGCCGCTCTCGTTCATCTCTGCGATCCGGCCCATCAGCCGTTCCTCGACCCAGGGCCCCTTCTTCGAAGATCTAGACAACTACCTTCGCTCCTTCCCGCGCCTGCGGGCGCGGACGATCAACTTGTCGGATTCCTTGTGCTTGCGGCGCGTGCGCTTGCCGAGCGTCGGCACGCCCCACGGCGTGACCGGGTGGCGGCCGCCCTTCGACTTGCCCTCGCCGCCGCCGTGCGGGTGGTCGACGGGGTTCATGGCCGAGCCGCGGACGGTCGGGCGCTTGCCGAGCCAGCGGCTGCGACCGGCCTTGCCGCTCGAAATGTTCTCGTGATCAAGATTGCCTACCTGGCCGACGGTCGCGCGGCAGACGAGCGGGACGCGACGCATCTCACCGGAGGGAAGCCGGAGGACGGCGAAGCCGTCGTCCTTCGCGACCAACTGGATGCCCGAGCCTGCGCTCCTCGCGAGCTGCCCGCCCCTTCCGGGCTTGAGCTCGACGTTGTGCACGAGCGTTCCCGTCGGGATGTTCGTCAGCGGGAGCGCATTGCCCGGCCGGATGTCGGCACCGGGACCCGATTCGACCTGCTGCCCGACCCGCACCCCGGCCGGCGCGAGGATGTAGCTCTTCGCCCCGTCGGCGTAGTGGAGCAGGGCGATTCGCGCCGAGCGGTTCGGGTCGTACTCGATCGACGCGACCTTCGCCGGCACGCCGTCCTTCGTGCGCTTGAAGTCGATCGTCCGGTAGCGGCGCTTGTGGCCGCCGCCCTGGTGGCGCGTGGTGATGCGGCCCTGATTGTTGCGGCCGCCCTTGCGCTTCACCGGCTCGACGAGGCTCTTCTCGGGCTCGCGCTTCGTGACCTCCTCGAAGGAGGAGACCGAGCGGAAGCGGCGCCCCGGGCTGGTCGGCTTGTACTTGCGGAGAGCCACTAGACGGCGGCCCCCTCGAAGATCTCGATGCGATCGCCTGCCCGAAGCTGCACGATGGCCTTCTTCCAGCCGGGCTTCGTGCCCTTGTGGAAGCCACGGCGCTTCGGCTTCGGCCGAACCTGGACGACGTTGACGGCTTCCACCTTCACGTTGAAGAGCTCCTCGACGGCCTGGCGGATCTGCGTCTTGTGGGCCTTCGGGTGGACCCGGAACGAGTACTTATTGTCCTCGATGAGGCTGTAGCTCTTCTCCGAGACCACGGGGCTGATGAGCACCTGACGGGAATCCATCAGCTAGCGAGCTCCTTCACGCGGTCGAGGGCGCCTTCAGTGGTGAGCACAGAGCGCGCCCAGACGAGTGCTCCGACCTCGACTTCCGACGGCTCGAGCACGAGCACGCGGTCGAGGTTCCTGAAGGACTTGGCGACGATCTCCTCGTCCGGCTGGACGATGACGACGAGCGGAAGCTCCTTGCCCCAGCCGCCGACGAGGTCGGCAGCGGCGCGGGTCGAGGGCTCCTTGAAGCCCGAAGCGTCGATCACCGCGATCGCCGAGCGGCCGGCGAGGTCGCTGAGGGCGCCGCGAAGCGCGGAGCGCCGGGCCTTGCGGTTGACCTTGAGCTTGTAGCTACGCGGCCGCGGCGGGAAAGCGACACCGCCGCCAGTCCACTGCGGAGCGCGCGTGGTCCCGGCGCGAGCGCGGCCGGTGCCCTTTTGGCGCCAAGGCTTGGCGCGACCGCCGGCAACCAGGCCGCGGCTCTTCGCAGCCTGAGTCCCCGAGCGAGCGGCAGCAGCTTCGGCACGCACGGTCTCATGGATGAGGTGCGGCCTCACGTCGGCGCCGAAGACCTCCTCGGTCAGCGTCACGTCCTTCGAGCGCTTGCCGGAGGCGTCGAGCATGGGTGCCTTGGGAGCGGGCACTACCTCGAGTCCTCCCGCACTACGACGAGCGCATTCTTGTGGCCGGGGACGGCGCCCTTGACGAGCAGGAGGTTCTGCTCCGGGTCGCGGTCGACGACCGTCAGCCCGACCTGGGTGACGTTCTTGTTGCCCATCTGCCCGGGCATCTTCTGGCCCTTGAACACGCGGGACGGCGTCGCCGACGCGCCGATGGAGCCCGGTGCGCGGACGTTGTGCGAGCCGTGGCTCACCGGGCCCCGATGGAACCGGTGCCGCTTGATCGTCCCCTGGAAGCCCTTCCCGATCGAGACGCCCGAGACCTTCACCTTCTCGCCGGGCTCGAAGGCCTCGACGGTGACGGTCTCTCCGGGCGCGAGCTCGTGTGGCCCGCGGATCTCGACCAGCCTCTTATGCGGGGCGACGTCGTGCTTCCTCAGGTGGCCGAGGCGGGGCTTCGTCAGCTTGCCCTCGGCCACGGCCTCGAACGCGAGCTGCACGGCGTCGTAGCCGTCGGTGTCCCGGGTCCGCACGGCCACGACCGGACAGGGCCCGGCCAGGATGACCGTGACGGGCGTGAGCTTGCCGGTCTCCTCGTCGAAGACCTGCGTCATGCCCAGCTTCTTGCCGACGATGCCTTTCATCACCACCTACAACTTGATTTCGATGTCGACGCCCGCCGGGAGGTCGAGCCGCATGAGCTGGTCGACCGTCTTCGGCGTGGGCGAGTGGATGTCGATGAGCCGCTTGTGCGTCCGCACCTCGAAGTGCTCACGGGAGTCCTTGTCGATGAAGGGGCTGCGGATCACCGTGTAGACGTTCTTCTCGGTCGGCAGGGGCACCGGCCCGGTGACGGTGGCACCGGACCGTTGCGCCGTATCGACGATCTGCGCTGCAGACCGGTCGAGCTGCTGATGGTCGTACGCCTTCAGCCGGATGCGGATCTTCTGTTGCGGCACTCGGCTCCTTACTTGTCGATTGCCGTGACGACGCCGGCGCCGACGGTACGGCCGCCCTCGCGGACGGCGAAGCGCAGGCCCTGATCCATGGCGATCGGCTGAATCAGCTCGATGTCCATGTTCGTGTTGTCGCCCGGCATGACCATCTCCTGGCCCTCGGGGAGCTTGATCGAGCCGGTCACGTCCGTCGTGCGGAAGTAGAACTGCGGCCGGTAGCCGTCGAAGAACGGCGTGTGCCGCCCGCCCTCGTCCTTCGAGAGGACGTACACCTCGGCCTTGAAGACCGTGTGCGGCGTGATCGACCCGGGCTTGGACAGCACCTGGCCGCGCTCGACCTCCTCACGCTTGGTACCGCGCAGGAGAGCACCGGCGTTGTCGCCCGCCTGGGCGAAGTCGAGGGTCTTGTTGAACATCTCGAGACCGGTGACGACGGTCTTCTCGGTCTTGTCGTGGATGCCCACGATCTCGACCTCGTCGCCCGACTTGATCTGGCCCTGCTCGATGCGGCCGGTGACGACGGTGCCGCGGCCCGTGATCGTGAAGACATCCTCGATCGGCATGAGGAACGGCTTGTCGACGTCGCGCTCCGGCTCGGGGATGTACGAGTCGACGGCCTCCATGAGCTCGAGGATCTTCGCGGTCCACTCCTCGTCGCCCTCGAGCGCCTTCAGCGCCGAGACCTGAACGATCGGGATGTCGTCGCCCGGGAACTCGTACTTGGAGAGGAGCTCGCGCACCTCCATCTCGACCAGCTCGAGCAGCTCGGGGTCGTCGACCATGTCGGCCTTGTTGAGGGCGACGACGATCGACGGCACCTCGACCTGGCGGGCGAGCAGGATGTGCTCGCGCGTCTGGGGCATCGGGCCATCCGCGGCGGAGACGACGAGGATCGCCCCGTCCATCTGGGCCGCGCCCGTGATCATGTTCTTGATGTAGTCGGCGTGCCCCGGGCAATCGACGTGCGCGTAATGGCGGTTCGCCGTCTCGTACTCGACGTGAGACGTGTTGATCGTGATGCCGCGCGCCTTCTCCTCCGGCGCGTTGTCGATCGACTCGAACGACCGCGCGTTCGTGTTCGTGCCCTGCTCGGCGAGGACCTTCGTGATCGCCGCCGTCAGGGTCGTCTTCCCATGGTCGATGTGACCGATGGTGCCCACGTTCAGATGGGGCTTGTTCCGCTCGAACTTCTGCTTTGCCATGTGACCTCCGTCTTCTCCTTTGCTACGAGCCCTGCGCCGCGGAGACGATCTCGCCCGCGATCGACTGAGGCGCTTCCTCGTAACGGTCGAACTGCATCGTGAAAGTGGCGCGACCCTGGGTCGTGGACCGCAGATCGGTCGCATAGCCGAACATCGTGGCAAGCGGGACGCGGGCGCGAATCGCTTGCGCATTTCCCCGCGGCTCGAGGCCTTCGACCCTGCCGCGGCGAGCATTGAGATCTCCCATCACGTCTCCGAGGTACTCCTCGGGAGTCACGACTTCGACAGCCATCATCGGTTCGAGAAGCTTTGGCTTGGCCCGCTGCATGGCGTTCTTGAACGCCATCGAGCCGGCGATCTTGAAGGCCATCTCGCTCGAGTCCACGTCGTGGTACGAGCCGTCGACGAGCTCCACGCGGATGTCGACGACGGGGAAGCCCGCCAGGACGCCCGACTCCATGGCCTCCTGGATTCCCATGTCGACCGAGGAGATGTACTCGCGCGGAATCTTGCCGCCGACGATCTTGTCCACGAACTCATAGCCCTCGCCCGCCTCGGCGGGCTCCATGTTGATGACCGCGTGGCCGTACTGGCCGCGGCCGCCGGTCTGGCGGACGAAGCGTCCTTCGACCTTCTCCACGGGCTTGCCGACCGTCTCGCGGTAGGCGACCTGCGGGCGACCGACGTTCGCGTTGACGTTGAACTCGCGCATGAGGCGGTCGACGATGATCTCCAGGTGGAGCTCGCCCATCCCGGCGATGATCGTCTGGCCGGTCTCCTCGTCGCTGCGGACGCGGAAAGTCGGGTCCTCCTCGGAAAGACGCGCGAGCGCCTGCGCCAGCTTGTCCTGGTCGGCCTTGGTCTTCGGCTCGATGGCGACCGAGATGACCGGGTCCGGGAAGGTCATCGACTCGAGGCGGATCGGGGCTGTCTCGGTGGCGAGCGTGTCGCCGGTCGTTGTGGCCTTGAGCCCGACGGCCGCCACGATCTCGCCCGCCCCGATCTCGTCGCGCTCCTCGCGGTGGTTCGCGTGCATCTGGAGCAGCCGGCCGATGCGCTCGGTCTTGCCGGTGGTGACGTTGAGGACGCGGTCGCCGGCTGAGACCTTGCCGGAGTACACGCGGAAGTAAGTCAGCTTGCCGACGTACGGGTCGCTCATGACCTTGAAGGCGAGCGCGGAGAACGGCTCGTCCTCGGCCGGGCGCCGGGAGAGCTCGTGCTCGGTCCGCGGGTCGACGCCGTGGACCGGCGGGACGTCCAGCGGGCTCGGGAGGTACTCGACCACGGCGTCGAGCAGCGGCTGCACGCCCTTGTTCTTGAAGGCGGAGCCGAGCAGGACCGGCGTCACGGCGATGACGAGCGTCGCCTTGCGAAGCGCGCGGCGGATCATTTCGGGGGTGACCGACGCCTCGTCGAGAAGATAGGTCTCGAGGAGCTCCTCGTCGTGCTCGGCGACCGCGTCGATCAGCTGGTGGTGGTAGGCCTCGGCCTGCTCCTGGAGCTCGGTCGGGATCTCGATCGTCTTCGGCTCCATGCCGAGCGCGTCGTCCCACACGACGCCCTGCATCTCGATCACGTCGACGACGCCGCGGAAGTGCTCCTCGGTTCCGATCGGGAGCTGGATCGGCACGGGCTGCGCGCCGAGGCGGTCGACCATGGACTGCACGGCGGCGAAGAAGTCCGCGCCGACGCGGTCCATCTTGTTGATGAAGGCGATGCGGGGAACGCCGTAGCGATCGGCCTGCCGCCAGACCGTCTCGGACTGCGGCTCGACGCCGGCGACGGAGTCGAAGACCGCGATCGCGCCGTCGAGGACGCGGAGGCTGCGTTCGACCTCGACTGTAAAGTCCACGTGCCCGGGCGTATCGATGATGTTGATACGAAAATCCCGCCAGAAGGCCGTTGTCGCAGCAGAGGTGATCGTGATGCCACGCTCCTGCTCCTGGGCCATCCAGTCCATGACAGCAGCGCCCTCGTGGACCTCGCCCATCTTGTGGGTGCGGCCCGTGTAGTAGAGGATCCGCTCGGTCGTCGTCGTCTTGCCCGCGTCGATGTGAGCCATGATCCCGATGTTGCGGACATGGTCGAGCGCGAGCTTCTTCCCTGTTGTCGTCGTGACGTTCATGGTTACCACCTGTAGTGCGCGAAGGCCTTGTTGGCCTGCGCCATTCGATAGAGGTCGTCTTTTCGCTTGAAGGCGCCGCCCTGCTGGTTCAGCGCGTCGAGGATCTCGTTCGCGAGCTTCTCCTCCATGTGCTTCTCGCGCCGGTCGCGCGCGTAGGAGACCAGCCAGCGCACGGCGAGCGTGCGCGCGCGGCGTTGCGGCACCTCGACGGGCACCTGGTAGTTCGCGCCGCCCACGCGGCGGGAGCGGACCTCGAGCACCGGAGTGACTGTCTTCACGGCCTGCTCCAGCACCTCGACGGGCGGCTTGCCCGTCTTCTCCCCGACCATGTCGAGGGCGCGGTAGACGATCTGCTCCGCGGTCGCCTTCTTCCCACGGGACATGACCTTGTTGATTACCTGGCTCACGAGCCTCGAGCTGTAGACGGGATCCGGCTCGAGCTCGCGCGCCTGAATTTCGGCACGGCGTGGCATTACGACCCTCTCTTCGCCCCGTACTTGGAGCGTCCCTGCCGGCGCTCGGAGACTCCGGCGGAGTCGAGCGCGGCGCGGATGACCTTGTAGCGGAAACCAGGCATGTCCTTGACGCGGCCGCCGCGGATGAGCACGACGGAGTGCTCCTGCAGGTTGTGACCCTCGCCCGGGATGTAGGCGCCGACCTCCATGCCGTTCGTCAGACGGACACGGGCCACCTTGCGAAGCGCTGAGTTCGGCTTCTTCGGCGTGGCCGTATACACGCGCGTGCAAACTCCCCGCTTCTGCGGGGCGCCGCGAAGGGCTGGAGTCTTGGTCTTCGCCTTTGGGGCCTGGCGACCCTTCCGGACAAGCTGATTCACCGTGGGCAACGTTAGAAGTCCTTCCTGGGAACAGGGATTAGACGCAACAAAAGGCCGGCACGGAGAGCACGTGCCGAACCCGAGGGCCATGGTAGCAACAACTTCGCGCGCACCGCAAAAGCCTGGATCGACGTTTCCCAGGAGATTATTGTCCGCGTAGCGCCGCCCCTGCGCGGCGCACCGGGACACAAAAACTCACTTGCTCCTCAGCGACGACAGCGCGACCTGGATTGCCGTCGGCCTCGCCCTCGGCGCACTCGTCGTCGCCCTGCTCGTGGCTCTGGTCCTGCTCGTTGCGCTTCGGCGGAGACCTCCGTCGGCGGCGCCGACAACGGAGGACACGAGGAACCCGGAGCTCGCACACGCGCTCGAGGAGGCCCGGGAGGACGCCGCCCGCGCCCGCGAGGCGGCCGAGATCGCGGCGTCCATCGATCTCGACGATGTCCTTCGCCGCGTGCTCGAGGCCGTCAAGCGGATGCCCGGCCTGGACGCAGCGATGATCGTGCTCGCGCCCATCGAGGGAGGCGACGGCGGCGAGCCGCTCGTGGTGACCCTCGGAATGTCCTCCGACGAGGCGGTCCGCCAGCCGCTCAGCAGCCCGCGGAGCGGCCAGCCAACCCGCGCGGTCCGCATCGCGTACAGCTACACGACGGAGGAAAAGGGCGAAGAGGACGACCTCATCCGCGGTGGCGTCTCTGTCCCCTTGCGCGACGTGGAGAGCGAGTCCATCGGCACTCTGGCGGTGTTCTGGAGGGGACAGGAACGCGACGTCGCGGAAACCGACGTCGCCCATCTCGAGGAGCTCGCCCTGCGTGCCGGCCCTGCGATCGGAAACGCGCGTCGCTTCCGCGAAGCGCGCCAGCTCGCGGATCTCGACGCGCTGACCAACCTCCACAACCGCCGCTACTTCCACGAGACCCTCGCGCGGGAGGCGACCCGAGCGCACCGCTATGACCGGCAGCTCGCGCTCGTCATCTTCGACATCGACGACTTCAAAGCCATCAACGACCAGATCGGGCATCTCGCCGGCGACGCCGTCCTCGCCGCGGTGGCCGAGCGGGTGCAATCGGCCGTGCGAGGCGCTGACATTCCTTGCCGAGTCGGCGGCGATGAGCTCGCGGTGATCCTGCCCGAAGCCACGCAGGCCGACGCCGAGCAGCTCTACAAGCGTGTCCAGTTCGCGGTGGCCTCACGCCCGCTGGGGCCCTTCGAGCGCATCCGCCTCTCGGCCGGAATCGCCGAGCTACGGCCCGAAGACGATGCGAAAACCTTCTTCGAGCGAGCCGACGAGGCCCTCTACCGCGCGAAGGAGCAGGGCAAGGGCCGTTTCAGTGCTGCAAACGGGCTTGCGTAGTTAAAAAGAGGTTTTGCAGGAACTTCTGGGCACCGGGACCACGCGAATTCGTCCCCATCTGGCTGTGGAACCTGTGGATAACTCGAAGTTGGACCCCGGAGCCCGAGCAGTCTCCCGGGCCACGCTTCGGGTGGCATCCCTCGAACGAGGGATGCCATCGCAAGGCTCCGCAAAGAGCGGGTTTTTACTAGACGGTCTGGGGCGGCGGTCGCAAGGGAGGCCTGCGAAGCGGCGCCGAGAAAACGCGCTGAACGCGCGTCTAGTCACACGGGAGCCGCGAGCAGGCATCCGGCCGCGCGTCTGATTCAACGCGGAGGCGTTGGAGCCGGGCTTTGCCCGACTCCGCACCTCGTCCAGAGCGTCTAGTTAGCTCTCTTCGTCCAGAGGAGAGTCGACCTCTGGGATCTCGTCGGCCTCGAGGTCGCTCCGACCCGCGCCGTCTCCGCCGTTCGTCGTCTCGCCATCGGCGCCGAAGCCCATGCCGAGGAGCCCGAGATCCGGCTCGCCGTCGGAGCCGATCTCCTCGAGCGCAGCCAGGAGCTGCTCCTCGGTGGGCGGACGCCGGTAGGCCTCTGCCGGGATCTTCTCGCTCGGGGCGATCTCGACTCCGCGGTACTGCTTTAGGCCCGTGGCCGCCGGGATGAGCTTCCCGATGATGACGTTCTCCTTGAGACCGAGGAGGCGGTCGATCTTGCCCTCGATCGAGGCGTCCGTCAGCACCTTGGTCGTCTCCTGGAAGGAGGCCGCCGAGAGGAAGGACTCCGTCGCGAGCGACGCCTTCGTGATGCCGAGAATGAGCGGTTCGTAGGTCGCCTGCTCCTTCTTCGCCTTCTTGATCCGGGCGTTCTCGCGCTCGACCACGGTGCGGTCGGCAAGCTGGCCCGGCAGGAGGTCGGTGTCGCCGGCGTTGTCGACGCGCACCTTCTTCAGCATCTGGCGAACGATCAGCTCGATGTGCTTGTCGTGGATGTCGACGCCCTGCGACTTGTAGACGTTCTGCACCTCGCCGACGAGGTAGATCTCGGTCGGCGTGGAGCCCTTGCCGGCCTTCGCGTGGAGCGCGAGCACCTCGGCAGGGGCCAGCGAACCCTCGTGGAGGGGATCGCCAGGCTCGACCGTGTCCCCGCCGGCGACGAGCAGGCGGGTGCGCCGCGGAAGCTGGTACTCCTTGGGCGCGAGCGGCTCGCCGTCCTCGTCCTTACCGGACGGATGGATGGTCACCTTCGGCCCGCGGTCGGTCTCCTCGATCTCGACGCGCCCCTCGACCTCGGCCAGCTTGGCCGCGCCCTTCGGGTTGCGCGCCTCGAAGATCTCGACGACGCGAGGCAGACCGTGCGTGATGTCCGCGCCGGCCACGCCTCCCGTGTGGAACGTCCGCATCGTCAGCTGCGTGCCCGGCTCGCCGATCGACTGGGCGGCGATGATGCCGACCGCGTCGCCGATCTCGGCCATCTCGCCGGTGGCGAGGAAGGTGCCGTAGCACGCGCGGCACACGCCGAACTCGCTGCGGCACTTGAGCACTGTCCGCACCGGGACGGTGAAGCCGTCCGCGTCCTCGCCGAGCTCCTCGTGGAGCTCACGGAGGCGCGGGACGGTGATCTCCGTGCCCTTCGCGAGCAGGACGGTCTTGCCCGGCCTGCCGGAGGCGAGTGCCTTGTGGACGTCGACCGCCACGATCCGGCCCGCGAGCGACCTGTTGAGGCCGTCGGGAGCGACGAGCGGTAGCTCGATGCCTTGCTCGGTACCGCAGTCCTCCTCGCGGACGATGACGTCCTGCGACACGTCCACGAGCCGCCGGGTCAGGTAGCCCGAGTCGGCAGTGCGGAGCGCCGTGTCGGCGAGGCCCTTGCGGGCGCCGTGGGTAGAGATGAAGTACTCGAGCACCGAGAGGCCCTCCATGAAGTTGGCCTTGATCGGACGCTCGATGATCTCGCCCTTCGGATTCGCCATGAGGCCGCGCATGCCGGCGAGCTGACGGATCTGCTTGAAGGATCCACGGGCTCCCGAGTTGGCCATCATGTAGATCGGGTTGAGCTCGAAGAGGGCGTCGACCATCGCCTGGCCGACGCGGTCGGTCGCCTCGGTCCAGATCTCCTCGATGCGCTCCTTGCGCTCCTCCTCGGTGATGAGGCCGCGCTCGTACTGCTGCTCGAGCTTCTGCACCCGCTCCTCGAACTCGGCGAGGATCGCTTCCTTGTTCTCCGGGATGACGATGTCGTTCTTCGAGATCGTGATTCCGGCCTGAGTCGCGTAGTGGAACCCGAGGTCCTTGATCGTGTCGAGGACCGTGGAGATCGTCGTTGTCCCGTGATCGTCCACGAGGGTCGAGACGAAGTCGTTCATCTCCTTCTTGCCCAGCGTCTGGTTGATGAAGAGGACGCGGGTCCGGTCGAGCTCGTCTCCGAGTACCCGCTCGAGAGCGCGCGCGACTTCCTCGTTGAAGATGACGCGGCCCGGCGTCGTGAGGATGACCTCACCGTCACGCCGGTACTCGATCGGCTCCTGGAGCGCGATCTGCTTCGCCTCGAGCCCAAGGATGACGTCATCCTCGGAGCCGAACCTCTTCGGCCGCGGGTCGAGCTCCTCGGCGGTCGTCGCCGGCAGGTCGGTCCCGCAGTAGGTGAGGTAGTAGCAGCCGAGCACCATGTCCTGCGACGGCGTGGCGAGCGGCTTCCCGTGCGCCGGCGAGAGAACGTTGTTCGCCGAGAGCATGAGGATGCGCGCCTCCGCCTGCGCCTCTGCGGAGAGGGGCAGGTGGACAGCCATCTGGTCGCCGTCGAAGTCGGCATTGAAGGCGTGGCAGACGAGCGGATGGATCTGGATCGCCTTGCCCTCGACGAGCACGGGCTCGAACGCCTGGATGCCGAGGCGATGGAGCGTCGGCGCGCGGTTCAAGAGCACCGGATGCTCGGCGATCACCTCTTCGAGGACGTCCCAGACCTCGGAGGTCATGGAGTCCACGTATTTCTTCGCCGCCTTGATGTTCTGGACGGACTTCCGCTCGACGAGCCGGCTCATGATGAACGGCTTGAAGAGCTCGAGCGCCATCAGCTTCGGCAGGCCGCACTGATGAAGCTTCAGCGT
The DNA here is from genome assembly GCA_963739065.1 of uncultured Actinomycetes bacterium. GTDB lineage: Bacteria > Actinomycetota > Thermoleophilia > Gaiellales > Gaiellaceae > JAIBJP01. The sequence continues at coordinate 20,217 of CAVTYV010000002.1, read as the reverse complement.
CGGACCGGAGACGATCACCGACCGTCCCGAATAGTCGACGCGCTTGCCCAGCAGGTTCTGGCGGAAGCGGCCCTGCTTGCCCTTGAGCATGTCGGAGAGTGACTTGAGCGCCCGGTTTCCCGGTCCCGTCACCGCGCGGCCGCGCCGGCCGTTGTCGAACAGCGCGTCGACGGCCTCCTGCAGCATGCGCTTCTCGTTGTTGACGATGATCTCGGGCGCGCCGAGGTCGAGCAGCCGCTTCAGCCGGTTGTTCCGGTTGATGACGCGGCGGTAGAGGTCGTTCAGGTCGCTCGTTGCGAAGCGGCCACCGTCGAGCTGGACCATTGGGCGCAGTTCCGGCGGGATGACCGGAATCGCCTCGAGAACCATCCACTCGGGCCGGTTCTCGGATGTGATGAACGCGTTGACGACCTTCAGCCGCTTGATCGCGCGGCTCTGCTTCTGGCCCTTCGAGGTTCGGATCGTCTCGCGGAGGGATTTCGCCTCGGCGACGAGATCGAGGTCGCGGAGCAGGTCTCGGATCGCCTCCGCGCCCATGCCGCCCTTGAAGTAGACGCCGAAGCCGTACGCCGAGCCGAAGCGGTCCTTCAGCTCGCGGAAGAGCATCTCGTCGTTGACGATCATCTTCGGCTCGAGATCCCTGAACAGCTGCCAAGTCTGCTCCAGTCGGTTAACCGCGTCGACACCGGCCTCGCGCGCGTCCTCGCGGCGGGACTCCATGTCGAGGTACATCTCGCGGACCTTCAGCGACCACTGGATGATCGCGTCGAGGTCCTCCTTCTGCATGCGCCCCTCGGTCTTGAGGCAGAGGTCGTTGGCGAGCTCGCGGATCTCCTCCTGAGACGCACCGGTGGGCATCGTCTCGAGGAGCTCCTGGAGCAGGCCGGCGCCGAGGTCCTTGGCCTTCGCCAGATTCTTCTTGTCGACGTCCTTAACGAGCTCGGCGTCGTCGCCCTCGAGCTCCTCGCCCCCGAGGAGGGCGTCGCGGATCTTGTTGATGTGCTTGGTGACGGCGCCCTTCTTGGAGCCAGTCGCCTTGTCGGCCTCCTTGAAGAGCGAGGCCAGCGCGGTCGCGATCTGGTGCGCGGCCGTGGCAACCTGCTCGAGCTCGCGGCTCGTGAGGTGCCTGTCCTCGCGGATCGCAGACTGGCGAACCAGCTCGCGGATCTTCTTGGAGTCCTCCGTGGTGATCTTCTGCGCCACCTGGGCGAGCATCCCGCCGACGAGGCCGCGGGCCTCCTCGAGCGGAGGCAGGCCCTGCTCCTCGGCCCAGGCCGAGAGGCCACGGCCCCAGAACTCGTCGTCCTCGTCGAAGTTCCGCTCCTTGCCCTTGGTGAAGTACTCGCGCCGGCGCGAGAGCCGGTCCTCGAGCGCGGCGAGCTGCTCGTCGCGGTCGACGAAGATGCGCTCGGACTCAGCTCGGACCTTGTCCTCGAGGTCGGCGAGGTCGGCCTTGCGCTTGTCGTTGTCGACGTACGTGACGATCGAGGCCGCGAAGTAGAGAACCTTCTCGAGCTCCTTCGGAGCGATGTCGAGGAGGTAGCCGATGCGGCTCGGGACGCCCTTGAAGAACCAGATGTGCGAGACCGGAGCGGCCAGGTCGATGTGACCCATGCGCTCGCGCCGCACCTTCTGGCGCGTGACCTCGACGCCGCAGCGCTCGCAGATGATGCCCTTGTAGCGGACGCGCTTGTACTTGCCGCAGTAGCACTCCCAATCCTTCGTCGGACCGAAGATGCGCTCGCAGAAGAGCCCGTCCTTCTCGGGCTTCAGCGTGCGGTAGTTGATCGTCTCCGGCTTGGTGATTTCGCCGGACGACCAGTCGCGAATCTGCTTGCTCGACGCGAGGCCGATGCGGATCGCGTCGAAGTTATTGATGTCGATCAAGACTCTCCCGTCTTCTCTTCGATTTCCAGATCTGCCAAGTCGGGTGCTTCTTCGAAGGGGCCGCCGGCGTCCTCCGCCTCTTCGGCAGGGGACTCACCACCGACAACTGCCGACACCTCGTCGGTGTCCGCGAGCTGCTCGTCAGCGGGAAGGGTGAGCTCGCCTGTCTCGTCGGCACGCTCCTGGCCCTCCTCGGCCTCCTCGGCCGTGGGCTGCCGCGCGGCTGCCCGGAGCGAGCCGGGCGAGAGGTCGATGCCGAGCTCCTCCGCGGCGCGGAGCAGCTCGTCGTCCTCTTCGCGCACCTCGACCTCGCCGCCCTCCTCGGAGAGGACGTTGACGTCGAGCGCGAGGGACTGCATCTCCTTCAGGAGCACCTTGAACGACTCCGGGATGGACGGCTCGGCGATGTTCTCGCCCTTCACGATCGCCTCGTAGGCCTTCACGCGCCCGACGGTGTCGTCGGACTTGATCGTGAGCATCTCCTGGAGCGTGTACGCGGCTCCGTAGGCCTCGAGCGCCCACACCTCCATCTCGCCGAAGCGCTGGCCGCCGAACTGCGCCTTGCCGCCGAGCGGCTGCTGCGTCACGAGCGAGTAGGGGCCCGTCGAGCGCGCGTGGATCTTGTCGTCGACGAGGTGGAGCAGCTTGAGGATGTACATGAAGCCGACGGTGACCTTCTCGTCGAAGGGCTCGCCGGACCGGCCGTTGAAGAGACGCACCTTCCCGGAGCAGCGCCGGCCAGGGCGCCGCTTGTTGTCGACGTTGAACTTCACCGGGTGGTTGGGGTTCTGCTTCGTCCACTCGATGAGCGCGTTGTCGACCTCCTCCTCGGTCGCGCCGTCGAAGACCGGCGTCGCGATCGGGGTGGGATCGCCGTTCCCATCGCCGTTCTCAGCGAAAACGCCATGCATGGCCGCCCAGCCGAGGTGCGTTTCGAGGATCTGGCCGATGTTCATCCGGCTCGGGACGCCGAGCGGGTTCAAGACGACGTCGACGGGCGTGCCGTCCTCGAGGAACGGCATGTCCTCCTCGGACACGATGCGCGAGATGACGCCCTTATTGCCGTGGCGGCCGGCGAGCTTGTCGCCCTCCGCGATCTTGCGCTTCTTCGCGACGTAGACGCGAACGAGCTCGTTCACGCCCGGCGACAGGTCGTCGCCCGCCTCGCGCGAGAACGTCTTCACGTCGATGACCTTGCCGCCCTCGCCGTGAGGGACCTTGAGCGAGGTGTCGCGCACCTCGCGCGCCTTCTCCTTGAAGATCGCGCGGATGAGCTTCTCCTCGGCCGTCAGCTCGGTCTCACCCTTCGGCGTCACCTTGCCGACGAGCAGGTCGCCCGAGCCGACCTCGGCGCCGATGCGCACCACGCCGCGGTCGTCGAGGTCCTTGAGGGACTCCTCCGAGCGGTTCGGGATGTCGCGCGTGATCTCCTCGTCACCGAGCTTGGTCGAGCGCGCGTCGATCTCGTACTCGTGGATGTGAATCGACGAGAGTACGTCGTCCTTGACGAGGCGCTCGGAGAGGACGATCGCGTCCTCGAAGTTGTAGCCCTCGAACGGCATGAAAGCGACGAGCAGGTTCTTGCCGAGCGCGAGCTCGCCGTGCGCGGTCGAGCTGCCGTCGGCGATGACGTCGCCGGTCTTGACCTTGTCGCCGAGGCCGACGACCGGCTTCTGGTGGATGAGCGTGCCCTGGTTCGAGCGCATGAACTTGATGAGCTCGTGCTCGTCCTTGCCGTCCTTGGTCTCGACCACGACCTGGTCGGCGTCGACGTCCACGACCGTACCGGCGTTCTTCGCCAGGACGACGTCGCCGGTGTCGACGGCGGCGCGGTACTCGAGCCCCGTTCCGATGACGGGCGGCTCGGTGATCATCAGCGGCACTGCCTGCCGCTGCATGTTCGCGCCCATCAGCGCGCGATTCGCGTCGTTGTGCTCGAGGAACGGGATCAGCGCCGTCGCCACGGAGACGATCTGCGCCGGGTTCACGTCCATGTACTGGATCTCCTTGGGCGCGGCCGTCACGGGCTCGCCGCCGGCGCCGCGGCAGAGGACGGTGTCGTGCAGGAACTTGCCCGTCTTTTCGTCGAGGGGCTCGTTCGCCTGCGCGATCGTGAACTTCTCCTCCTCGGAGGCGTCCAGGTAGACGATCTTGTCGGTCACCTTGCCGCTCTCGACGACCCGGTAGGGCGTCGTGACGAAGCCGAACTCGGACACGGTCGCCATCGAGGCCAACGAGCCCATCAGGCCGATATTCGGGCCCTCAGGCGTCTCGATCGGGCACATGCGCCCGTAGTGGGTCGTGTGCACGTCGCGCACCTCGATCGGCGCGCGCTCGCGCGTGAGGCCGCCGGCTCCGAGCGCCGACAGGCGCCGCCGGTGCGTGAGCCCGGCGAGCGAGTTCGTCTGGTCCATGAACTGCGAGAGCTGCGAGGAGCCGAAGAACTCCTTCAGGGCGGCCACGACCGGCCGGATGTTGATGATCGTCTGCGGCGTGATCGTGTCCACGTCCTCCGTGGTCATCCGCTCGCGGACGACACGCTCCATGCGGTAGAGCCCGACCCGGAAGGCTTCCTGGATCAGCTCGCCGACGGTGCGGAGGCGCCGGTTGCCGAAATGCTCGTACTCGTCGAGCTCACCGCGGATGGGCTCACGCGAGAGCGTCGCGGCGTCTGCAGCGAAGTCCTTCGTCTCGGGATCGACGCCGAGGGTCGTCGGCAGGTTCACGAGCCGCTTGACGAGCGCGACGATGTCCTGTGTCGTCAGGACGCGGACGCCGTCGGGCACGTCGACCTCGAGGCGCTGGTTCAGCTTGTAGCGGCCGACCTTGGTGAGGTCGTAGCGCTTGGGGTCGAAGAAGAGCCCACGCAGAAGGTTCCGCGCGTTCTCGAGCGTCGGCGGCTCACCCGGCCGCTGCTTCTTGAAGACCTCGACGACCGCCTCTTCCTCGCGCGTGGTGGTGTCCTTCTCGAGGGTCGCCGCGATGAACATCGAGTTGTCGAAGAGCTTGAGGATCGCCTCGTTGTCCGAGGTGTCGAGCTTGAAGCCCGTCGAGGGGTCCTCGGCCGGGAGCGCACGCAGGAGCGTCGTGATCGGGAGCTTGCGCTTTCGGTCGATGCGCGCGTAGACGATGCCCTTCTTGTCGATCTCGAGCTCGAGCCAGGAGCCGCGGCTCGGCATCAGGTTCGCGATGAAGACCTGCTTCGTCGGGTCCTTCGGCTCCATCAGGTAGGCGCCCGGCGAGCGGACGAGCTGCGTCACGATGACGCGCTCGGTCCCGTTGATGATGAAGGTGCCCCACTCGGTCATCATGGGGAAGTCGCCCATGAAGACGGTCTGCTCCCGGATCTCGCCCGTCTCCTTGTTGACGAAGCGGATGCTCATCGAGAGCGGGACCTGGTAGGTCAGGTCCTTCTCGCGGCACTCCTTGATCGAGAACTGGGGCTCACCGAACCAGTAGTCGCCGAATTCGACGGCGAGAGTGCCGGTGTAATCCTCGATGGGCGAGATGTCATTGATCGTCTCCTGGAGCCCTTCCTCCATGAACCAGGAGAAAGACGCCTTCTGGATGTCGATCAGGTTGGGGAGGTCGAGAACGTGCTTGAGACGGGAAAAACTCTTGCGCGGGGTGCGCGCGGCGACCTTGGTGGTCAAGGAAGGAGGCCTCCTCTAGGCAGGGTGGTACGGCAACTTGCAGGCAAAAGCGGCAAACGGCGGCGCGACCTCTGAGAGTAGCAGAACAGGCGGTCTCTTCGCAAGGTCAACCCTGCGGGAAACCGCCTTTCGGAGCCGAAACTATAGCGCTTTCAGACCGGAAACGCGAGAGAGGCGCCGAAGCGCCCCTCTCGTCCCGACGAACGTGGTTGCTGTCTTACAGCTCGATGAAGCGAACGAGCGCGCGAGAGAAGGCGGCGGCACCGGCGTCGTCCGCCTGGTCGCCCTCGTCACCCTGGGCGTCCGAGTCCTCGCCCTGGTCGTCCTCCGCGGCGGCGTCGCCGGCGGGGTCGTCGCTCTCACATTCTTCGGCGTCGGTGGCGTCCTCGTCCGAGCCTTCCTCGGCCGCGGGCTCTTCCTCGGTGGTCGTGCCCTCGTCCGTGGTCGTGCCCTCGTCCGTGGTCGCGCCCTCGTCGCCTTCGGCCTCGTCGGCCGCGGGCTCACAGGCCGGCTCCTCCTGGTCGCCTTCAACGGCGCCGGATAGATCTTCGCCGTGGGCGCGCCGGGAGACGCACTTGCCGTGAGAGTTCCGCTTGTTGTCGTTGGTGCCGAACTCGACATCGAAGGACGAGAGCTCGCCCGCCTCTGCGCCGCCGGCGACAGCGTCCGCGTCGGTGGCGTCCATCATCGCCTCGAGGGTCTTGCAGTACCACGACGGATTGAGGTCGTCGAGATTGACCTCGCCGTCCTCCTCGGCGGCCGCTGCGTCCGCGGCGTCCGAACCGGCCTTCTGGTGCTTGGCCTTCTTCTCGTGCTTGACCTTGACCTTGTCGGCGTGGCCCTTGCCCTGACCGGCCCAAGCGGGCTTGCCATGGCCGTTGCCACCGCCACCCCCGCCGGCCCACGAGGGCTTGCCGTGCCCGTTGCCGTTCTTGGCGAACGCGGCCGGGACGCAGAGGAGCGCCACCGCGAGTGCCAGAACGATCGTCTTGAAGCCGAGTTTCATGAAAGGGATGCCTCCGGGATGAAAAGTTGTCCTTTCTCAGGTTGACGCCGGTTTGCGGCAAAACGTGCGCGGGCGCACGGAAAATCAACAAACCGGGTGACGCGGGCCTCCCTCCGAAAGGGGAGGCCGGAGGTTTCACTCAATCCTTAGGCCGCTTTCAGGGCGTTCTTAGGCCGCGCCTCGATCCTGGCTCCCGAGCCCGTCAACGACAGAAAGGGAGCTCATGAAGAGCAGGGTCATGAAAGTAGTGGCCGGCGTCACGGCCGTCGCCGCGTTCGCGCTCGGCGGAGCGGCCGTCGCCCAGGCTGTCGGGAACACCACCGGCGACAGCAACAACAACGGGAGCGCGTCGAAGTCGAGCGGTGCGCTCCCACAGAGGTCCGACGAGACCGTCCTCACCGGCGACGCCGCCTCCAAGGTGACTGCCGCCGCGACGGCCGAGGCCCCGGGCGCGACGATCGAGCGCGTGGAGACCGACGCCGACGGCCACGCGGCCTACGAGGCCCATATGGTCAAGGCCGACGGCAGCCGCGTGACGGTCTACGTGAACAAGCAGTTCGAGGTCGTCGGGACCGAGTCCGGCCCGCCCTCGAGGTAAGTCCCTCCCCGAAAGCGGAAGGGGCCGCACTGGGCGGCCCCTTCCGCACGACCCCGCTAAGCACTCACGACCAACAACAGGGTCAAGGTCGCACGCCCGTCGATCCTGCCCTGAGACGACGGAGGGCCCGCCTCGCGGCGGGCCCTCCCTGGATCGAATCGACGTCGAGTGCTACTTCAGCTCGACGCTCGCTCCCGCTTCCTCGAGCTGGGCCTTCATCTGGTCGGCCTCCTCGCGGGTGACGCCCTCCTTCACAGGGCTCGGCGCGCCGTCGACGAGGTCCTTCGCCTCCTTGAGCCCGAGGCTCGTGAGGGCGCGGACGACCTTGATCACCTGGATCTTCTTGTCGCCGGCGCCCGTGAGGACGACGTCGAAGGTCGACTGCTCCTCGGCAGCAGCTCCATCGCCGCCGGCCGCGGGAGCACCCGGCGCCGCGACGGCCACGGGAGCGGCGGCCGTGACGCCCCACTCTTCCTCGAGCGAGTTCTTCAGCTCGACGAGCTCGAGGACGGTCATCTTCCCGAGCGTGTCGACGAGCTTCTTCGTGTCAGTTGCCATTCGGCTCTTCCTCCTTGCTTTCTTCTTCTTCTTCTTGGGTCTCTGATTCCTGTGCTTCCTGGGCCTCCGCCTCGGCCTCGGACTGAGGCTCGGCGTCTGCTTCCGCCTCGGGCTCGGCCGCTTCCTCGGCAGGCGCGGCCTCTGGCTGAGACTCCGCCGTCTCGCCCTGTTCCTCCAGCTGGCTGATGCGCGCGTCGATGACGCCGACGAGATCGCGCAACGGCGCCGTGAAGAGGCCGACGATCGCGTTCAGCGGCCCGACGACCGCTCCGAGCACCTGGCCATGGAGCACGTTCGCGGGCGGAAGCGACGCAAGTCGCACCACCTCGTCCGCTCCGACGGGCTGGCCCTCGAGGATGCCGCCCTTCAAGGTCAGCACCTTCGTCTGGCGAGCCGTGTCGTTCAGCGACCTCGCGACGGCGACCATGTCCCCGTCGATAACGAATGCGATGGCAGTCGGCCCCTCGAGCAGCTCGATGAGGCTGGTGACGCCGGCCTCCTCCGCGGCCCGCTTCGTCAGTGAGTTCTTGACCACGCTGAAGCGGGCGCCGTGCTTGAGCAACTCGGTCCGCACTCCGTCGATCTCGCTCATCGTCAGGCCGCGGTAGTCGGCGACGATCAGCGTGTCGGATGCCCGCAGGCGCTCGACGAGCTCTGCGACCACCCGTTCCTTGTCTCTCTTCAGCAACGAATCACCTCCTGAAACGAATCGCGCCCGCCGAGGGCGGGCACGAGGAGGCGAAAATCTCGCTCGGGCCGCCTCGGTTGGACTTCCGCCCCTTGCGGGGCCGCCAACTGTCTTTGGCGACGGGCTGTTCTGACAGTCTAAGCCGCGGCTTCCGCTCCCTCTTGCTCGTCGGCGATCCCGCGCGTGCGCTGCGGATCGACATGGATGCCGGGTCCCATCGAGCTCGTCAGCGTGATGGACTGGATGTAGCGACCCTTCGCCGCAGCCGGCTTGGCGCGGACGATCTCCTCGATGACGGCCGCATAGTTCTCGAGCAGCTGCCGCACGTCGAAGCTCTTCTTGCCGATGGAGAGGTGGATGTTGGCGCCCCGGTCGGTGCGGTACTCGAGCTTGCCGGCCTTGGAGTCGCGGACAGCCTTGGCGACGTCGAACGTCACCGTGCCCGCCTTCGGGTTGGGCATCTTGCCGCGCGGCCCGAGGATGCGGCCGAGCTTGCCGACGTTGCCCATCATGTCGGGCGTCGCAATCGCGACGTCGAAGTCGTCGAAGCCCTCCTCGATCTTCTTCGCCAGGTCGGCCGAGCCGACCTCGTCGGCGCCGGCGTCCTGGGCCTCCTTGGCCTTCTCACCTTCGGCGAAGACCGCCACTCGGGTGTCCTTCCCAGTGCCGTGCGGGAGCATCAGCGTCCCGCGGAGCTGCTGCTCGGCGTGGCGGACGTTGAGGCCCATGTTCATGTGCACCTCGACGGTCTCGTCGAACTTCGCGGCCTCCTGCTCCTTGAGGAGCTGGATGGCCTCGAGCGGAGAGTAGGCGCGCTCGCGGTCGACCGCGGCGCGGGCCTGGCGGTAGCGCTTTCCGTGCTGGCTCACGCGGGAACCTCCACTCCCATCGAGCGCGCGGTGCCCTCGACGATCTTCATCGCCTGCTCGACGTCGCGCGCGTTGAGATCCTCGAGCTTCGTCTCGGCGATGTTCCGAATCTGGTCGCGCGTCAGCCGCCCGACCTTCTCGCGGTTGGGCTCGCCGGACCCTTTGGGGATCCCGAGCGCCTCCTTGATCAGCACGGCCGCCGGCGGGGTCTTGGTGATGAACGTGAACGAGCGGTCCTCGTAGACGGTGATCTCGACCGGCGTGATGCGGCCACCCGCCTGCGCCGTCTGCGCGTTGAAGGCCTTGCAGAACTCCATGATGTTGACCCCGTGCTGGCCGAGCGCAGGGCCGACGGGCGGCGCCGGGTTGGCCTGGCCGCCTGGGATCTGGAGCTTGATGAGTGTCAGAACCTTTTTCGCCATCAGCGATCACCTTTCGAGCAAACCGCGCTTTCGGCGCGCGAAAAGCGAGCCTCGCAAGGACGCAGGGAGCGTTCGTAGCCGGAGGCTACGGATGCGACCGAGGACGTGGCGAGGCGACGCTTTGCAGCGCCGCCGGGAGCACGGGATGTGAGAAAGGGGGTCGCCATACCTAGTCGAGCTTCTTCACCTGGTCGAACGAGAGCTCCACGGGGACCTGGCGCTCGAAGATGTTCACGAGCACCTTGAGCTTTTGCTGGTCGCCGTTGACGTCGACGATCTCGCCGTCGAAGTCGGAGAGCGGCCCTGAGGTTACCTTCACCGACTCGCCGAGCTCGAAGTCTGCGAGCGCGCGCGGGCGCTCCGCGCCGGCCGTAACCGTGTGGAGGATGCGGTCGACCTCGGTCTGCGAGAGCGGTACTGGCTTCGTGCCGGAGCCGACGAAGCCGGTTACTCCCGGCGTGTTCTTCACGACCGTCCAGGCCTCGTCCGACATGTCCATGTTCACGAGCACGTAGCCCGGAAGGACGCGCTTCTCGGTCTGCACCTTCTGCCCGTCCTTCGTCTCCACGACCTGCTCGGTCGGGACGATGACGCGCCGGAAGCGAGGCGTCTGGTTCATGGACACGATCCGGTGCTCGAGGTTGGCCTTCACCTTGTTCTCGTGCCCGGAGTAGGTGTTGATGACGTACCAGCGGAACATTGAGCGGCCCGGACTAGAGGTTGAGGAGGACGTCTTTGACAAAACGGGCGAACGCGAGGTCCGCGACCCAGAGGTAGGCGCCCACGACGGCGACAGCGAGAATGACGGCCACGGTTGCGGAGAAGAGCTGACGGCGGTTCGGCCACTCGACCTTCTTGAGCTCGCCGATCGACTCGCCGACAAAGCCGCGGAAGCCGCCGCGCCGCTCCCGGCGGGCGCCGGTCTGGCTCTTCGGCTGGCCGACAGGCTTGATCTCGCGCCGGCGCTGGCGGGCGCGCTCGGCCGCTGCCGGCTGCTGGAATCCGGAGCGCTTCCGGCGGGTGCGTTGAGGGCGAGCCATACCTAGCGCGTCTCCCTGTGCAGGGTGTGCGATCCGCACCAGCGGCAGTACTTCTTCGCCTCGAAGCGGTCGGGCGTGTTCCGCTTCGACTTCTGCGTCTGGTAATTGCGGCGCTTGCAGTCCGTGCAAGCGAGCGTGATCGCGACTCGTACTCCGGTAGCCATGTTTCTTTTCCTTTAAGTGCTTTCTCTAAGGGACCCCTGCAAGGTAGCGGCGGGAGGACTCGAACCTCCGACACGCGGATTATGATTCCGCTGCTCTAACCAGCTGAGCTACGCCGCCCTGCGCGGTCGGAGTGTAGCAACAGTGCTCCTTCCGTTTCCCGCTACTTTCCCTCGACCAGCGGGATCCCCTGCTCCTCGAGGTCGGCCACGCCGCCGTCGGCGACGTGGATCACGCCTTCTACCCCCGCGCGCCTGAGGAGCGAGACGGCGATGGAGCTCCGGTTCCCGATCGAGCAGGCTACGGCCAGAGGCTTGCCGTTCTGGATGTCGTCGGGCAGGCCGTTGCGGAGACCGTGGTACGGGATGTGGACCGAGCCTTCGACGTGCCCTTCCTCCCACTCGTCGTCGTCGCGAACGTCGAGCAGCTCGACCTCACCGCGCCGGAGGCGCTCGGCCAGCTCGGGAATGTCGATGGCAGGAGTCGACTCGGTCATGAGGCCCGCCTGCTGCCAGGCCTCGACTCCGCCCCCGAGGACCCCGAGCAGGCTGCGGAAGCCGACCGCTTCGAGCAGTCGCGCCATCTTCTGCGCCTCCTCGTCGGACCCCGCCGTGACGACGACGTCGCTCTCGGGATCGACGATCCACGCCGCGCGCGTCCCGACGGCCGCTCGCATCATCGTCACGTTGATCGACCCCGGGACGTGGACTCCGTCGAACTCCCGCGGCGCGCGTCCGTCGACGGCCGTCGCGCCGCCCTCCAGCATCTCTTTAACGCGCGCGGGAGTGAGTACGTCGAGCACAGCGGCCTCCGTGAGGAGCGGGCCGCGGTTCAGCTCGACGATGCGCTTGAAGTTCGGCGGCTGCGGAGCGAGGTGCCCGGTCAGCTCGGCGACGAATGTCTCCTCATCGCCGAGGTTGAGCAGCCTGTTGAAGCGGCGCTCGAAGCCGATCGTCGTCCCCGGCTTCTCGCTCATGCCTGCCCCGCCGCAGAGAGAGCCCCCGATGTGACCGGGCCAGACCTCGGCGAAGTCGTCGAGCTCCAGCAGGCGGTGCACGGACTTCCGCAGGTCGCGGGCCCCTTCGTCGGGCTGGACGGCAAGGTCGGGCCGGGCGACGTCCCCGACGAACAGTGAGTCGCCGGTGACGACGAGCCAGGGCTCCTCGCCGCGGCTCGAGTCGGAGATCAGGTAGGCGGTGTGCTCCGGACGGTGCCCCGGGGTGGTGAGAGCGGTAATGGTCGCCTCCCCGACGCGAACGGTGTCGCCGTCGGCCATCGGCTCGTGCTCGAACGCGACCTCGGCCGCCGCGGGGACGTAAATAGTTGCCCCCGTCGCCGCGTGAAGGCGGCCCTTCCCGGAAACGTGGTCGGCGTGGTTGTGGGTCTCGAGGACGTGGCGAATCTCGAAGCCGTGCTCCGCCGCGAGGGCGAGGTAGTCCTCGACCTCCCACTTCGGGTCGATCACGGCGGCTTCACCACCGTCGGCGACGACGTAGGAGGCACAGCCGAGATCCTCGTGCAGCACCTGACGGAAGAACATCTCGGCGCGATGATATGCGGTAGTGTGCCTAAGTAATGCCTAGGCAACTCCTCCCGGCCGGCGAGGCAGCCCGGCGGCTCGGCATCAGCCTCGACACGCTGCGGCGCTGGGACCGCGACGGCCGGATCCGAACGGAACGGGATTCGGCGAATCGCCGGCTCGTTTCCGTCGCCGAGGTCGAACGGCTGCGCGGCGGGCGGGAGGCGCACGACCTGTCGGCGCGCAACCGCTTCGCCGGGGTCGTCCGGGAGGTGCGCCTCGACGGGCTGCTCGCCCAGGTCGAGCTCGAGACGACGGCTCCGACGCGCGTCGTCGCGGTGATCACGCGGGAGGCAGCGGAGGAGCTCGGCCTGGAGCCCGGCCAGCCGGCCACGGCGCTCGTCAAGGCCACCTCCGTGATGGTCGAGCGTTGAGGCGAGTCGGCGCGGCGATCGCGCTCGCGGCAGTGCTCGGTGCCTGCGGCGGCGGCGGCGCGGGCTCCGGGCCGCTCACGGTGTTCGCCGCTTCGTCCCTGACCGAGGTCTTCCAGGCGGTCGACCCGAGCGCCGAGTACAACTTCGCCGGCTCGGACGACCTGGCCACGCAGATCAAGGAGGGGGCGAACCCCGACGTCTACGCGGCGGCGAGCCCGAAGTACCCGGACGAGCTCTTCGCCGCCCGGCTGATCGAGCAGCCCCAGATCTTCGCCACGAACAAGCTCGTCCTCATCGTCCCGAAGGCGAATCCCGCGGGGATCCACTCGGTCGCTGACCTCGCGCAAGACGGCGTGAAGCTCGTGGTCGGCGCCGAGGGCGTGCCGATCGGCGACTACACGCGCAAGGTGCTCGAGAACGTGGGCGCCTCGGACGTCCTTGCGAATGTCGTCAGTGAGGAGGACGACGTGAAAGGCGTGGTCAGCAAGGTCTCTCTCGGGGAGGCGGACGCAGGGTTCGTGTACGCGACCGACGTGAAGCCGGTCGCGGACAAGCTCACGACGATCGAGCTGCCCGAGGAGGCGCAGGCGAAGGTCGAGTACCCGATCGCGGTGGTCAAGGGGGCCGACGACGAGGAGGCTGCCCGCGCCTTCGTGGAGCTCGTGCTCGGCCCGGAAGGGAGGCAGGCACTCGACCAGGCGGGGTTCGGTCTCCCGTGAGGCGCGCATTCGACGTCTTCCTCGCACTGGCGGTGGCCCTCGTCGTCGCGTTCCTCGCCCTCCCGCTCATCGCGCTCTTCCTCCGGGTCTCCCCGGGCGAGCTCTTCGCGCAGCTGGGCAGCGAGGCCGCCCGCGACGCCCTGGTCGTCAGCCTGAAGACGAGCATCATCGCCCACGTCTTCGTCCTCGCAATCGGGACGCCGGCCGCCTATCTCCTCGCGGCGAGGCGCTTCCGAGGCCGCGAGCTGGTCGTCACGCTCACCGAGCTCCCTCTCGTCCTCCCACCCGCGGTGGCCGGAATCGGGCTGCTCGCCGCCTTCGGGCGCGCCGGCCTTCTCGGCGGGACGCTAGATGCCTTTGGCGTGTCGATCCCCTTCACGCAGTCTGCAGTTGTGCTCGCGGTCATCTTCGTCTCCAGCCCGTTCTACGTCCGGTTCGCCATCGCCGCATTCGAGTCCGTCGACCCCGCCTACCTCGACGCGTCGCGTACGCTCGGAGCAAGCCCCCGCCGAACGTTCTTCCGGGTCGCGTTGCCGCTCGCGGCCAGCGGGCTGTCGGCGGCCTCGGCACTCGCTTTCGCCCGCGGGCTGGGCGAGTTCGGAGCGACGATCATGTTCGCCGGCAGCCTGCAAGGACGGACGCAGACGCTGCCGCTCGCCATCTACGCCCAGCTCGACATCGACTTCGACGTCGCCCTCGCGATCGGCGCGCTGCTCGTTCTCGTCAGCGTCGCGGTGATCGTCACCCTCAAGCTCTTGCCCACATGGACGCGCTTCGGTTCGACTTCTCCGTTCGCCGCCGCTCCTTCCCGGTCGAGCTAGCGCTCGAGCTCGGGCAGGGGGCGTTCGCGCTGGTGGGCCCCTCCGGTGCGGGGAAGACGACCGTGCTCCGGGCGATCGCGGGCCTCGTGCGGCCGGACCGCGGAACGATCGCGCTGAACGGAGAGGCGTGGTTCGACTCCGACCGTTCGCTCGACCTGCCGCCGGACCGGCGCTCGGTCGGCCTCGTCTTCCAGGACTACGCGCTCTTCCCGCACATGACGGTGGCGCAGAACGTCGCGTACGGCGCCCGCAAGGAGGCGCACTCGCTACTGGCCACATTCGGGATCGCGCACCTCGCCGGGGAGCGGCCGGCGGCGCTCTCGGGCGGCGAGCGCCAGCGGGTCGCGCTTGCGCGGGCGCTCGCCCGCGACCCAGACGTCCTGCTCCTGGACGAGCCCCTCGCCGCACTCGACACGCACACGCGCGGGCGCGTGCGCGGGGACCTCAGGGAGCTGCTCGAGCGGCTGGCCCTGCCGACGCTGCTCGTCACGCACGACTTTCACGACGCCGCAGCCCTCGCCGACCGGGTCGGCGTGATCGTCGACGGCAAGCTCGTCCAGACGGGAACTCCCGAGGAGCTCGTCGCCGAGCCGGCGACGCCGTTCGTGGCCGACTTCACTGGAGGCAACCTCGTCCCCGGAGACGCGAGAGCGACAGGCGACGGCCTCACGGAGGTCGTCCTCGAGGACGGGACGCGCCTGCTCTCCACCGATTCCGGTGAGGGGCGGGTTGGCGTCGTCGTCTATCCGTGGGAGATCACCGTCGCGCGCTCGGCGCCGGTCGATTCCGCGCAGAACCACATCAGAGGGACGATCGCCACACTGGTGCCCGTTGCCAATCGGGTGCGGGTACGCGTCGGCCCGCTGACCGCCGAGATCACGGCCGCATCGGCCGAGCGGCTCGCTCTGCGGCCGGGTGACGTCGTGTTTGCGAGCTTCAAGGCGAGCGGGACACGCCTCGTCCCGCTCGCCTAAAGCCCTTCAGACCTCAGCGGTCTCCTTCTTCTCCTCCTTGAGGCGGCGGATGAGGTCGGCGACGTCGGCGACCTCCTGCTCGAGATCCTTCTGGTACTCCTCGAGATGGCTGAGCCACTCCTCACGGTTCGGAACGCGGCGGCGGCCGAAGCCCGGGCCGCAGCCGTGCTTGTGTCCATGGCGACGATGCATGTTCACCTCCCTTTGCCCTGCTCGTAACGCTCCAAAAATCCAGAGATGACGCCCTGCGCGTCTTCCAGGGCCTCCGCCCAGCGATCGAGAAGACGGCGACCGTCGTCGGTCAGCTCATACGTCCTTTTGGCGGGCCCAGGAAGGTCGGCGCTCCACTCGGAGGCGACGATGCCCTCGTCCTCGAGAGCGCGCAGGACGCGGTAGAGGTTGCCAACGTCGACGCGGGTCTCGGGGCCGCCGACATCGGGCAGATGCTCGATCAGCTCGTAGCCGTGCATGGGGCGCTCCCGCAGCAGCAGGAGAAGCGCAGGCTCGACGAAACGCTCCACCCGCGCGCGGACCGCCCAGTGACCGGGGCGCACGAAGGCGCGCGTACGCCCGCGATGCCTACGGCGGTGATGGCCTCTCACGAAGGCCTATCAGTCAAATACATATGTAAGAGACTAGCAGTCGCTCACTTGTCGAAGACGACGAGCAGCACGATGCGCTCGTAGTCCTCGAAGCGGTGCGCCGCTTTGGCCGCCACGAAGGCGGCTGCGCCCTCGCCCAGCGGGTGCTTCTCGCCCTCGACGTCGAGCGTCCCGTTGCCCTCGAGCACGAAGTAGAGCTCGTCCCACTCGTGCGGCTGCTGCGTATCGGGCTCGGGCGCCTCGAGCACGTAGACGCCGGCCTGAAGCCGATCGGTCTCGTACACCACCTCGTAGCCACCCGGCCCGAGGCCGTCGGCGATCCCACCGAAGTCGAACCCCGCGAACGGTGAGCCCGTCATCCCCTCCGCAGGGTAGACGCGGAGGTCGCCGGCTCGGGGGTCTGCGGCAGCGACCAGCGAGTTCGCAGCGACGTCGCGAGCTCGGCGGCTCCCACCAGGGCGAGCGTTTCGAGCGCGAGCCAGTACCACGAATACAGCGTCGGATCGAGGAGGACGCGCACCGCGACGATTCCGAGCGGGACCGCCCAGAGGGCACGGTCCGTCCGACGAAGGGTCAGCGCGAGCGCGACTCCGACACCGAGCGCGCAGGCGCCCTGGAGGACCCGCAGGCTCCACGGAAACTCGCTGCCGGTGGGTACCAGCACATGCACGAGCGTCCAGCCCTCTACTCGCCAGCTGTACTCGAACATGCGGAAGTCCCCGAAAAGGACGAACGGGCCGAACAGGAGAGCCGTCAGGGCGACCTGGGCGGCCAGGCCGCGCACCAGGAGACGCGCCGACCCGGCGAGCAACAGCACCGGAGCGCCGAGCACGCCCCAGACCTCGAATCCCGCCGCCAGCCCGAGGAGCGCGCCCGCCCGCACAGTCTTTCCCTCGCGCGCGTCGATCGCCGCCAGGATCCAAAGGAGCGGGATGGCCACCTGGGCCGGATGCCCGTAGCTGTACGCCTCCGCCGTGATGCCGAGGGCCACGAGTGCCAGGCCTGCCGCACACTGGAAGAGGGCGCGGTGCGCCCGTCCCTGGAGCAGACGACCCACCGTGAAGACCGCGAGCGCCGTGAGGCCGAGCCCGACCAGGTAGTCGAGGAAGCCCATCCCGCCGATTCGGTCGCCCAGCCCCACGACGAGCAGCTGGAGCGGCCCGACCTGCAGCGACGGATCGGCGAACGCATCAGCCCAGTCAGCCGAGAGAAGCGTGCGTGCCGCGTGAGCGAAGTACGGGAGGTCAGCCGGGTCCCGCGTACCGAGCGCCGCCGCAAGCGCGGCGGCTGCGAGTGGCAGACCCCAGGCGAGCAGTTGGAGGCGCTTGCCCATCGCGTTCGTTATCGGCGGCGCACACTCCCGCCACGAGGCCTAGCCTAGGCTGAAGCACCGTGGTGACGATCGACGACGTTCGAGCATTTGCCGAGACGCTTCCTCGCAGCAGCGAAGCGCTCGTCCGCGGCCGCGTGAAGTTCCGAATCGGCCGAATCGTCTATCTCTCCTTCTCGCGCGACGGGTCCACGATGGGCTTCGCCTTCCCGAAGGAGTGGCGAGATGCGCTCGTCGAGTCCGAGCCGGAGAAGTTCTCCCTGCCGAGCCAGTCGGACCTTCGCTACCACTGGGTGCACGTGAACCTCTCGGCCATCGACGAGGAGGAGATGCTCGAGCTCGTCGAGGATGCCTGGGCCTTCACCGTCCCGAAGAGCGTGGCCGAGGAATACGCCTCGACGCGGGGCTACCGCTGAAGGAGACGACCATGCAGATCACGAGGAACAGCATCGAAACCGCGCGCGGGCCGAGCGATTGGTTCACGGGGACCGTCTATATCGACCCGGTAGCCGCGCCCTCGGACGATTCGCGCGTGAGCGTCAGCAACGTCCACTTCACGCCCGGAGCGCGCACAGCCTGGCACACGCATCCCAACGGCCAGACGATCTGGGTCACGGAGGGCATCGGCCTGGCCCAGCGTCACGGCGGGCCGATCGAGGTCATCCGTCCGGGTGACCGCGTCTTCTTCGAGCCGGGCGAGAATCACTGGCACGGCGCGGTGCGGAACAGGTTCATGGCCCATCTGGCCATCGTCCAGGTCGACGAAGAGGGGAACCCCGCGACCTGGGGCGAGCAAGTGACCGACGAGGAGTACGGCGCTGCGCCGGAGATCACCGAAGGCGGCGACTGATCCGAGCGACGGGAACGAGAAGGGGCGGCAATTGCCGCCCCTTCTCTCGAGACCCTAGGGGAGAGCCCTAGGTCGTTCGAAAGCCGTCGAACCCGCTTTGGCTTTCTCTTGCTGCTTGCCTAACGCTGAAGCAACGCTCCTCGGTAGTCGCTCTGCGCGCCCGCGCGTGCGAGTGCCTGCGTCCGTGCCGCCGAGGCCAGCGGACCCTGAAGTAGCGCCAACTGCGTGAGCGCCGTGACTGCCGCGTCGCTCATCTGGTCGAACGCGGTGGTGTTCACGTTGTCGATCGTGTCGCACGCCTGGTGGTAGCAGTGGTCATAGGCCACTCCAGCCGTACCACCGTAGGTGACCGCCTGCGCTGCGGTCTTGATCCCTTCCGCACCGGTGAAGAGGCCACCGGCCGGAGCACCGCGATCGATGAACGGACCGTAGTCGGAACGCCCGTCGAAGGCGGTCGGGGCGTGTGCCAGCCCGATCGAGTCGAAGTAATCGTTGAAGACGTCCTCGATCTGCGCCGAGCCGGGCGGACCGGGGTCTGGGGTGTCGGAGCCGTCGCCGTCGTAGACGAAGCGGACGTAGTTCGGCGAGGCGATCATGTCGAAGTTGAGGTTCAGCAGGATCTTGGCGAACTCAGCATCTGAGAGGCTGTCGACGTAGAACTGCGAGCCGATCAGGCCCTCCTCCTCCGCTCCCCAGAAGGCGAAGCGGACCTTGTTCGCGAGCTTGATGCCCGAGCCCGCCAGCTTGATGGCGGACTCGAGGTTATAGGACGATCCTGATCCGTTGTCGTTGATCCCCGGACCCGGGAGAACCGAGTCAAGGTGGGAGCCCTGGACGATGACCCGGTTGGGATCGCCACCCTTGCTGTCGGCGAGGACGTTGGCGGCCTGACGGGTCTCCGAGGTCGTGTCCGTCTTGATGTGCACCGTCACAGCACCCGACCCGAGCAGGGTGTGCAGCTCCTCCCCGATCGCGAACGAGGTGCCGATGACCGG
Organism: uncultured Actinomycetes bacterium; assembly: GCA_963739065.1. Taxonomy (GTDB): domain Bacteria; phylum Actinomycetota; class Thermoleophilia; order Gaiellales; family Gaiellaceae; genus JAIBJP01. The sequence continues at coordinate 1,090 of CAVTYV010000002.1, read as the reverse complement.
GATTGTGAAGTCGGGGGCTCCCAGCGTGCCGATGATCGGGTCCGTCCGTCCGGGCTGGCCCTCGTTGAAGATCACGACTGCGGTCGCGCCCGCGTTCTGGGCGTTGAGGGCCTTGTCGTGGAAGGTGCAGGTGCCGCGCTGGATGAGCGCCACCTTGCCCGTGAAGCTGGCGCTGGAGAAGTCAGCTGCCTCACAGCCTGCGTTCGAAGAACTCGGTCCGGTCCAGGCGGGAACTGGTTGTCGTTCACCTCCTGCACGTTGGCCGTCACGTCGCCGCTGCCCGAGTACTGCATCGTCCCGAACTCGTCGTTCTCTACATACGTGCGTGGCGTCGGCGCAGTGCGCGCGAACGTCGGTGGTGAGTTCTCGGAGAAGAACGCGAAGTCGAACGTCTGGACGACCGGCTTGTACCCCGCCCCCTTGAGCTTGTTGACGACGTAGGTCACCGACTGGTCGAAGCCCGCTGTTCCGGCCACCCGGGTGCCGCCGTTCGCGTTGGCGATTTTCTGGAACGCGTTCTCGTGCTTGAGCATCCCTTTGACGGTGATGATCTTGCGCATCTGCGCCGCCGGGTCGCTCGCGGCCGTGGTCGCGGCCGGGGCGATCGCTACGCACGCCAAAATGGCGGCCGCTACTAAGAGTCGAATCGGCTTGAGCAACATCTCTCCTCCCCTTGGAGTGAGGGGCCGGTGCACGGATGACGTCCCTGGCCTGCACCAGCCGCCTTGATTGCGGGCGCGATTCTAGACGAGACCGAGCTCAACGTCTCAATGGCCGTTAGGATGTCGCTATGGGTCCGATCGCCGCGAATTGCTCAACCTCGACCTCGAGGTCGCCGTGCAGCTGCGGCTTCGTCGAGTGACAATTCGCGATGCCGAGCGCGCGGCCGGCCGGGCGCGCGCGCTGGCCGACCCGACGCGGCTCATGCTCGCCGTCGCGCTCGGCAAGGCCGAGGAGCTATGCGTCTGCGACCTCGCCTGGATTGCGGAACGCTCGCAGAACCTCGTCTCCCACCACCTCCGCGCACTCCGTCTCGAGGGCCTCGTGCGCTCGCGCCGAGCCGGAAAGATGGTCATGTATGCGCTCACGG
>CAVTYV010000001.1:0-9730 GCA_963739065.1 uncultured Actinomycetes bacterium | reverse complement strand
ATCTGAGTATAGGGACAGGTTCGGTCTTCGCCGGTGCGAACGTATGTTCTATGATGGCTCAGTGGGTCCTGAATACCGCGAAGAGCCCTGCCGGAGCGCCCTGAACCGAGTCAAGGGCATGCGATTCGACTGGTCGCTGAACCCCTACATGGGCTGCGTCCATCGCTGCACGTTCTGTTACGTCCGCGCGTTTGAGCAGCGCGCGGACCGGCCGTTCGACGACCGCTACGGGGTGTCGATCCGGGTCAAGGTCAACATCGCCGAAGTCCTGCGCCGGGAGCTCGCCCGGGCGAGCTGGAAGCGAGAGGCGGTCGCCATCGGCGCAGCCACCGATCCCTATCAGCCCGCCGAAGGGCGCTACCGGCTGACCCGCGCCTGCATCCAGGAGCTTGCCCGGGCCTCGAGCCCGTTCTCGATCATCACGCGCGGCCCCATGATCGTCCGCGACATCGACGTGCTCGCGGAGGCGGCCACGCGGGCCGATGTCTCAGTGACGTTCTCGATCCCGACGCTCGACGAGGACGTCTGGCGAAAGACGGAGCCGTCGACCGCGCATCCGCGCCAGCGGCTGAAGGCGGTCAAGGCGCTCACCGACGCCGGGATCAGGGCCGGGGTCGGCATGGCGCCGATCCTGCCCGGCATCTCTAATAGCCCAGACCAGATCGCCGAAGTTGTGCGAGCGGCGCGCGACGCGGGTGCATGCGGCATCTGGACGAACCTCCTCTTTCTGAAGCCCGGAACCCGCGAGCACTTTCTCGAGAATCTTGCGCGCGACTGGCCGGAAGAGCTGGAGCGCTACGAACAGCTTTACGGGAGGCGCGCGTACTTGGGCAAGGAGCATACGAAGCCGCTCAAGGACCGGGTCAGCGCCCTGGCGAGGGAATACGGGGTTCGTGACCGTCGAAGCGTAAACATGGATCCAGAGCCGCCCGTCATCGCGGAGCAATTGGTGCTGGCCCTCTAGCTGAGCTCGCCCGACACGAAGGGAGCCAACAGACCAATGGGGCCCAACTACTCGATCTTGAGGTTCTCTTCGCTGACCATCGCCAGTTTTACGAGAAGAGCTCCGACTGCGGCACCCACGAGCCCCCCAAATACCGCGCAGAAGAACGCAAGCATGTAGGACGAGTCGCGCTCTGCCGAAGTCATACCCAGGCGGTTCTGGTAGTCGATGTCATACCGGCCACCAGCACCTTGGATGAGCTCGTTAGGCCACCCGAGGTAGAGGCCAACAATTACTCCGACCACCGCGACGATCCCGAATTTTGCCGAGTGCAGGAGCATGTCCCATGGAGGCATAGAGCGCACAGTCTGACACCTTGATTCCAGCCGACAAAACGGGCCTCTTCTCCGCGCGAGGGGTGCGTGACCGCCGCCGCCTCCGGCTGAAACCTGAGCCGACCATCATCGAGGAGCAGCTGTCAGTGGCGGTGTAGCCCGAAGAGCGGGGCTGCTTGCCCGTCTACGGAATGGTCCTCGCGGCATATAGACGGTTGGACACGATGACCTTGGCAGGATGGCCTGTACGGCGCATGCCCTTCGTGGATCGGTTCCCTTCCAAAGGACACGCCTCCAGATCAGAGGTATGAGCATGAGTACGACTGAGCGTCAGGACGCTGTCCGATCCGCGACGTCGAGCGACTCGAGCGGGGCGTCGGGTAGGCGCGTCGCGCGCGCCCCGTAGCGGCGGAAACGTTCGTTGAGTGTCGCGAGCTCTCGTGCCTCGTGCGCCAGCGTCGAGGCGACCTCTCGGAGTGCGTGGTCCACGCCCGCTAGCCCACTCTTCCGCACGACGTCGAGATCGACCGCCGTCGTGCGACCGTGTGCGCGCTCGATGACGTGGCGGCGCGCGTCGTCAAGCTGGCCGTACATGATCCCGCCGACGACCGCCTGGTCGACGAGCGTGCCGAGCGCCGTGGACGTGGCGAGGTGCTCCGGAGCGCCGTCGTCGCCCATCGCGGCGACGGTCGGCCCCAGCACGGTGGCGACGAGCTCGGACACGATGCACCGCGATGCGGTGCGACCAATCGCATCGAGAGCACGGGCGCCGTTTTCCCAGATCCCCATCTCCCTGTCGAATGCGCCCGGGTACTTGCCGACCGCGAGGCCCCACGTCGCGGCGAAGAGCATCCCCGCCCGCTGCTCGGGCCGTGCGAGCCACAGGGCGACGTTCCTGTAATAGCTCTGCATGCCCCGGTAGAGCGCCGGCGCCTTCGCCTGGAAGCCGACGAGATTCATGCTGAACCAGTGGTGCCAGGTCGAGTCCACGACGACTCGACCGATTCCGACCGCGTCGCCGTCGTACGCGCCGACGATCGCGAACCGCTTGCCGGGGAAGATGTCGAGCCTCCGCGCCATGAGCACGCCACCCGGCTCCGGCGCCGTGAGGGGTTCGGGATTGGTCGTCACGGCGTGGGCGACGACCTCCGGCCGTGGGCGGAGCCGAAACGTCTCGGGCTGCTCGCCCACGGCGGCGGCGAGGATCTCGGGCTCGAGGATCGGGTACTCGTCGCCGTCGTAACCCGGTATCCCGAGCGGCTCGTCGAGCCGCACCTCCTCGTTCTCGAAGAGGCTCCCTTCGTGCATGTGGTCGGGAAAGCGATCGATGGCTCCGTAGGGCCCGCACAGGAGCGGATGGGGGTAGGCCCCGAGGAGATCGAACGGGCGCCGCGCGTCACGCCGGAGCACCGGGTAGATGCGCTGCGCCCACTCGTCCCCCTCCCAGCCCGTCGGCCCGAGCTCGACGTGCTGGAGCGTCTCGTGCCGGCGGGCGTCTTTGAACGACGGCACGCCCTGCGCGTGGGTCCAGCGGCGCATCGTGCGTACCCGTGGAATCCGACGGCACATCGACGCGCCGAGGAGCGTGTGGTCGCCTGCCGCGAACACCCCGCCGCCGCGGTCCATCCACTCGGCAACGATCCTGAGCTCCTCGGCGTCCAGCGGCACGTACTCGGGGAGGTCGATCTGACCGTCCGGAAACGCGGGGTCGTTCGCATCCTCGCCGGGCCAGTCGCCGAAGAACCAGATCTCGTCGTAGTGGTCGATGTCGAACCCGTCCTGTGTGAACCGGAACGACTCGGACGGGTCGCGCTTCACGAGCACGGCCTCGAAGCTCACCCACCACGCGAACGACGGGTCGTGGAGTGTGTCGAGCATTTGACCCAGCCCGAACTCGTTATCGTCGTGACTTCCGTTGATCCGGCCGTCGGTCACGACAAGGATCCGGACGCGCATCGTGCAGAGCCACGGAACGGGCGCGATTCCCCAAGCCTCGGTCAGGCGGATCCGCGTTGCGCCGTCTGCGTCCGACCTAGCAGCGACCTGCGATGGCGTCACCGGTTCCAGACAGCACCTCCGCAGAACCCTCGCGATCGCCGCTTTACCAAGCTCCAATCCGGCACGGGCCCTCCTCACACGTCGTCCGCCCTACCGAGATACCAGCCTCCCCCCGAGAGGCACGCCTGTCAAGGTCTTCGCCGCGACCGCGCCGCGGGTCAGGACCGCACGCTGCCCAACATCTTCTCGGGCAGGTGAGTCCCGCCCCGGCGCGGCCTAGGTGCGCTCCGGGAACTGGAGGTGGAACAAAGGCTCGAGTTCACGGAGGAACGAGGTGACGAGCAGGAGCGCGGCGAGAGCGTTCACGGTTGTGTACTGCAGTTGGGAGACACGATGAGTGGAGGCGTGCCGGTTGAAGTTCGTGGGGATCGGCTCGGCATCTTCGCCCCAATATGCATCGATGGCGCGGGATGCTGCCTTGTAGATCGCGGCGAGCTTGAAGACCATCAGCTCGACGTCCATCGGGTCGCCGTGCTTCTCGAACTCGTTGCGCGCTGCTGGAAACTTCTTCAACCCGAGGTGCACGTGCATCACGGTCGTGAACACCGCAGACGCGAGCGACTGCGCCGGAGCCTCGAATCCAGCCCGGAACGACCCGATTGCCTGGACGACGTGGTCACGCAGCTCGACCAGCTGCGAGTGCTCTACCTCCCCGAGCGCGGCGTCGAGGTCATCGAGAATCTCGGACTTTGAGCTGAGGAGCACCTCTTCGCGGACGTCTTTGACCGCGTCGAGGAGCTTCCGCACGACGTCTGCGCGGGGCACCCATACCAGACTCCAGCCGGTCTCCTCCATCAAGGCGACGATGGACGCGATCTCGTCCCCGTCGAACTCCGACCAGTTCGGCGGGAAGGCGCGCTCACGGAGTTCTCTCGCGGCCTTCGCGAACTTGGCGACGCTCGCGGCGATCTCCCGCGTTCGCTCCGCGTTGATCGAGCTGACGATGCCGGCGAGGTCCGAAATCTGCGGGACGAGCGCCTTCTGGAGCTTCGTGATGCTTTGCATCAGGTCATCCCCGATGAGCGACTTCTGCAGCTCCTCGACCTGCCGCGCGAGGGGCGCGACCTGGGATGCGACCGCCTGCAGGTTCGCGCGCTGAATCTCGCGGATCATCCGACGAATCTCGTCGTTGTTGAAGAAGTTGTTGTAGATGTCGCTCACGACCGAGTCAGGGTAGTCAAGGCTCAGCTGCATCCACCGCGGCGCCGAGAGCAGCGGAGGCGCCGAGGCGCTAGGCAGCGAGCGGTCTTCACGCCGAGCATGTCGGCGAGCTCGCCGGGCGTGAGTCGTTCGCCGTTTGGCAGCTGGTAGAGGTAGCGCCCGTCTTCGTGCACGACCTCGAAGGGGATACCCGCGACCGCAGCCGCCGCCGCGATCTGCTCGCCGAACTCGTCCAGGACCCCATCTAGGCCGCCGTCTTAGGCGACCGGCAGCGTCCGTGACCGCCGCACCAATCGCCTCCGCCCGGCGCCTGAGCCGGAGCAGCTAGAGCTAGCAGTCTGAATCCACCAATAGAATCCACGGGCCGTGGCTGAAGACGACACCGCCGTCGACGGAAAACCAGAGATCACCTGTCTAATCGTTGACGACCACGAGGTCGTCCGCGAGGGGCTGCGCCTGTCGCTGTCGCGCGCGCCGCACATTCGCGTCATCGGCGAGGCAGCCGACGGCGCGAGCGCGGTTGCCCTCGCCGAGCGGCGGAAACCCGACGTCGTGATCATGGACGTGCGGATGCCGGGCATGGACGGGCTCGAGGCGACGAAACTGCTCAACGAGAAGGCGCCGGACGTCGCGGTCCTCATCTTCACGGCCTACAGCGAGCGCAGCCTGCTCGGCCGGGGCCTGGAGTCCGGGGCGAAGGGCTACATCCTCAAGGAGGCGCCGCACCAGACCCTGTTGCGCGCGATCGAGAAGGTCGCGACCGGCGAGGGGTACGTCGACCCCGCCCTGATGCCGGCCTTCCTGACGGGCAAGGGCGAGGACATGCTCACCGGCCGCGAGCGGGAGATCCTCCAGCTCCTGGCCGACGGCATGTCGAATGCAGACGTGGCGAAACAGCTCTTCATCAGCCAGGAGACGGTCAAGAGCCACGTTCGACACATCCTCACGAAGCTCGAGGCGGACACGCGGACGCACGCGGTGGCGATTGCGCTTCGCGAGGCGATCATCGACTAGACCAGTCCTGCTGGTCTCTGGGGTCGTCGCAGGCGCCGTCCTGGGCGTGCTCGGGCTGGCGCTGGACGCGGCGCCGGTTGCGCTGGCGGGACTTTTGGCCGCGGTGGCTGCCGCGGGGGCGCTCGCTGCCTTGCTGCTCTTCCGCGAGAACCAGCTCGAGGTCGAGGCGAACGAGGAGATGGAGCGGCTCTCCGCTGAGCACGCGCGCATCTCCGACCAGCTGATGACCGCCGAACAGGAGGAGCGCCGGCGGCTCGCACTCTTCCTGCACGACGGGCCGGTGCAGTCGCTCGCGGGGATTGCGCTGATGCTCGATGCAGTCGCCGGCTCGGTCGAGGCCGGCCGCGGCGAGGATTCGCTGAACGTGCTTCGCTCGGCAATGGACAGGCAGCGCGACACGATCCGCTCGCTCCGCGACCTCTCGTTCGAGCTCGAGCCGGTGGTGCTTCGCGATCAGGGGTTCACCCCTGCCGTGCAAGCGCTCACCCAGCAACTGGGGCTCGCTGAGGCGATCGAGTTCGAGCTCGACGTGGCCGGGGCGGACGCGCTCGCCGAGCGGGCTCAGGTCGCGATCTACCAGATCATCCGGGCTGCGATTCACCAGGCGATCCGGCGCGGTCCGCCGACCAGGATCTCGATTCGCGTTGGCGAGGCGGAGGACGGCGTGGAGACGGTCGTGGCGGACGATGCACCGGGCGAGCGGCGGCGGCGAACCTTCGAGGCGCTCGAGGAACGAGCTCGCTCGCTGAGTGGGCGGCTTACGGTCGACGAGGGCGATGACGGTGGCACCGCGGTTCGAGTCGTCTTCCCCGGGTACGCCGTCCGTCGCTAGGATCGCGCCCGCGATGGCCGACGGACACGTCCTCTTCGTCTCCAAGCCCACCGGGTACGAGTTGGTGCCCGGGGAGGGCGACCCGCCGCCGATCGGCGCCGAGGTCCAGCTCGACGGTCAGGAAGGCACCTGGTTCGTGACACGGATCGGTCTGTCGCCGCTTCCCGCCGACAAGCGGCCCTGCGCGTACCTGTTGCAGACGCCCTAGGCCAGCGCCGTCTCGGCGGCGATGCGGCCGAAGACGAGAGCCGCTGCCAGCCCGCTCGAATAGCCGCCGGTGGCGATCCCACCGACATCCGCGCCGGCCGCGTAGAGATCATCCGCGCCTTTGACGCGGGCCTGAGGGTCGATGCGCAGGCCGCCGAGGGTCTGGGTCACTGCGGCGCGCACGAGCACGGACACTCGTCCGTCCTCCTCTCGGACCGGCGCGCCTGCTGCGCGAGCGGCCTCGATCATCTCGGCGACGGTGCGCTCACGGACGCGCTCCTGCAGCGCCGCGGGCTCGACCGTGTACCAGGCACGTCCGCCGGGCCAGCGCGCGATCTGCTGAACGAGGTCGGTCTCCGACCAGGTGGGCTCGCCCTCGAAGTGCTCGGAGCCGTCTTCGGAGGTGACAGTCGCGTACCGGCCGTAGAGCTGTGTGAGCCGGACGAAGTCCGCCTCGGCGATCTGGTCGAGAGCGGGCATCGCGCGGCCGTAGAACTCCTCCAGGTCGCCTGCGGTCTCGGCCCCCCGCGCGCGGCCATGATCGAGCCCATCGCCCACGCTCCAAGGATTGGCCCGTAAGAGCAGACCGCGTTCGCGCGCCAGCCGGGCCGGAAACCCCCCTGTGCACAAAATGTCACTCTCTATCAGCGGGGACCTTCCCTGGAACGAGAGGCGCACGCGATCGTCGCCGATGCTGCGCAGGAGGGTGTCCGTGAGGCTGCGCGGGTCGAAGCGGCGGCCTACGGTGCGGGGGTTGCCGGTGTCCGGCTCGGTGACGGACGCGCCGAGGGACTCGAGCCAGTCGAGGCACTCTTCGAGGTGATCGAAGATCGCGTGCTGCAACTCCTCGTCGCCGCCGGGACACTCGGCGCGAAAGTCAGCGAAGTCCCGGTGCCGCCAGATGACGCAGCTCGAAAGGAGCATCGACCCTCCGGGCCGGTCACCCTTCTCCAGTACGAGCGGCTCGGCACCGAGCTCACGAGCCCGTGCGGCTGCGCAAAGTCCGGCCATCCCCGCACCGGCTACGACGAGATCGGCTATTTCAGCGCGAACGTCGGCTTGTGCTCGACGTACTCGATCTTCACGCGCTCCGGCCCCCAGAGAAAGACAGCGCATGTGTTCGCGGCATCGACGACGTCCGCCACCTCGATGCCGAGCTCGCGGGCTTCCTCCTGGTGCTCCTCCGCCGAGTCGACGAGCACGGCCAGGTGGTTCAGGAGCGGTCGTTCCGGATCGCCAGGCTCGCCATCGTGGAACTCGACCCACGCCCCACCGACCTCCACGCGACGGTCTCCGTCGGACGAGAAACCGAGCGGGCGGTAGAGCTCGGCTGTCTCCTCCGGGTTGGCGGAGAACAGCGCAACGTGGTCGAGGTCGTACTCGACCTCGGTCTGCGCCTCGATGAGCCCGAGCCGCAGCCCTTCGAAGACGTCGAAGTACCCAGCGCCGTCCGTCCGCTCGACGTCGACGCCGTCAAGTCCCTGCAGCGATGCCTCGAGGTCGTTCACACGAAGCGCTATGTGCTTCAGCGCGCCGCGCTCCCGCGGCCCCTCGGCCTCGAAGAGCGTCAGCTTGCCGCGTCGCGCATCCGTGCCGACGAGCGTGAACTTGTCGGTGCGCTCGATGACGTGCATCGAGAGCCGCTCGGTCGCGAAGTCGGCGATGCGCTCGCGGTCCGCGACCCAGAGGGCGACGTGATCCAGAGTCTTGGGCTTCATCCCACTTTTCACCCTACCTAGCGGGACGAGGCCCAAAACGTCCCTACTACTTCTTGCGGTTGACGGCAGCGAGCAACTGCTGCTTGTTCATCCGCGAGCGGCCTTTGACGTTGAGGCGCTTGGCCTGGTTGTAGAGCTGCTCCTTCGTCTGACCCTTCGACCGTCGCGTCCCCGAGCGGAGACCGCCGCGCCGGCTGGACGAGATGTCGCGCGTCGAGGAGCGAGAGGACGTCCGCGCCTCGCCCGTGCGCGCGCGCTCCTTGTTCACCGTTCTCGCGGCGAGCTCCTTGGCGCGCTTCGTCGAGGCGCCCTGGTCCTTGGCGCTCTCCTTGATGTGCTCGTACTGCCGTTCACGCTTCGAGCTCCATGCTTGCTGTGGCATTGGTGACCCCCTTCGTCGCTTTCCAACAAGAGGGTTGCCCGGAACCGGGATTTTCTATTCGAGCGGAGGGTTCTGGACGTTGTGCTCGGTCGCGTACTCGTCCGTCAGCTTGTTCACGGCCTCGGGGTCACCGTAGGCGTAGTTGATCTTGACGAAGGGCTCCCATTTGTCCGGCAGGGCGTCCTCCGGAAAGATCGCCTCGACCGGGCACTCCGGTTCGCACGCGCCGCAGTCGATGCACTCCTCGGGGTCGATGATCAGGATCCGCTCGAACTCATGGATGCAGTCGACCGGGCAGACGTCGATGCACGAGCGGTCTTTGATGTCGATGCAGGGCTCGGCGATGATGTAGGTCACGAACAGGTCAGTCTAGCTAGCGGCCAGTAGCTCCTCGACGAGCTCCGAAGCCCGCTCAGACAGGGCTGATTTCGCCACGACCTGGTCGAAACCGGCTTCGTGCGCTCGGCGCAGGCCGGCCGTGTCCTTGTGGTTCGTGTAGCCGAGAATCGGTGCGTCTGGAAAGGACTCGACCACGTCGTTCGGGTCGACGCGGGACACGTCGGCGATCACGCAGTCGGGCGGGTCAACGCTGTCCGTCGTCACAAAGCGGTGGCCGGGAAGTCCGGTCTCGAGCTTCCCCCGGACGTAGAGATCCACCCCTACGAGAAGGATGGTGGACACGGCGAACCCGAGAGTACTACTGGACCGCGATCGCGGGTAGGTCCAGGCCGTAGACAGGGTGCGGGAAAAAGTTGCGGACACGCGCCGAGAAGAAGCGCCTGTCGTTGTCGTTCATGAACGCGGCGATCGGCGCGACGTTCCTCGCGACATCGACGTCGAGCTGTGCCGAAAGCGCGATAGCGTGCCTGGCCGATCAGCGTCGACGCCTGAGCAAACCGTTTGTTGTACTCGCTCGAGTCGAAGTACGAGAGGTTCGTGTTGTCCTTCGGCCGGAGCGTGCGGCCGTCGAGCAAGAACATGAAGTCCTGCGGGTCGAAGTAATCGACCGACCACAGCTCCATCGACATGTCGAACGGCTCTCCGCGGGTGTGATGTTTCGTATCACAGCCGATGCAGCGA